>NZ_RFLY01000010.1 GCF_003697345.1 Solilutibacter pythonis
TCAGAGGCTCCCTTCACCTGCCCCTTGAGATAGGTATCTACCACTTCGCGTTTGAAGGCCGCACTGTACTTGGCCATGAAAAACCCCCGGAGATTGGATGGGTGTCCAACTTCCGGGGGGCAGTTCACCCGGGCGCCGTTTTCATTTCCGTCATACACCTGCCAACAAGACGAGCAGTCGGCATAATCGCGGGATGGCGCATACTTCGACTCACAATCCGGCCTGGACACTGGTCGCCCCCGCGATCGGCACCCTCTCCCTGCTCCTGGCCCTGACCGTCCCCACGCTTCCCGGCATCGATCTGCTGCTGGTGGTCGGGCTGTTCGGCAGCGTGGTCGCCGCCGTGCATCATGCCGAGGTCATCGCGCACAAGGTCGGGGAACCCTTCGGCACGCTGGTGCTGGCGTTGGCGGTGACGGCGATCGAAGTGGCGTTGATCGTGACGATGATGCTGGCCGGCGGCGAATCCACCTCGGGGCTGGCGCGCGACACCGTGTTCGCCGCGGTGATGCTGATCCTGAACGGCATCATCGGCCTCAGCCTGCTGGCCGGCAGCCGCCGCCACATCATCCAACACTACCGGGTGGATGGCGTGACCGCGGCATTGACCACGCTGAGCGCCATCGTGGTGCTGACCCTGGTGCTGCCCAACTTCACCACCAGCGTGCGCGGCCCACGCTACGACGCTTCGCAACTGGTCTTCATTTCCGTGGTGACTTTGGTGCTGTTCAGCGCCTTCACACTGTTCCAGACCCGGGGACATCGCGACTACTTCCTGCCGGTGGACGATGGCAACCCGGCCACCGAGGACCAGGTGGAGAAACCGGACAACCTCACCGCCCTCATCAGCCTGGCCTTGCTGCTGCTGAGCCTGAGCGTGGTGGTGCTCTCGGCCAAGAAACTGGCGCCGGCCATGGAAACCGTCCTCGCCGCCATGGGCGCGCCGCATGCGGTGGTGGGTATCGTGATCGCCGCCATCGTCCTATTGCCCGAAGGCGTGGCGGCGGTGCGCGCGGCCATCAACAACCGCATACAGACCAGCCTCAATCTGGCCGTGGGCTCGGCCATCGCCAGCATCGGGCTTACCATTCCGACGGTCGCCATCGTCGCCCTCGTGATGGACTGGCCGCTGACGTTGGGGCTGGACGCGAAATCCAGCATCCTGCTATTCCTTACCCTCTTCATCACCTCGATCTCTCTGCGTACCGGCAAGACCAACACGCAGATCGCGATCGTCCATGTGGTGCTGCTCGGTACCTATCTTTTCCTGAGTTTCGTCCCCTGATGGCATTCGAAATCAAAACCGTCTGCGTCTATTGCGGCTCCAACACCGGCGCCCGGCCCGCATACGCCGAAGCCGCCCGCATACTCGGCACCCGCCTCGCCCGCGAGGGGAAGGCGCTGGTCTACGGGGGCGGCAACATCGGATTGATGGGCGTCGTGGCCGATGCCGCGCTCGCCGCCGGCGGCGAGGTCATCGGCATCATCCCCCGGCAATTGCTCGACATGGAGGTCGCACACCTTGGGCTCACCCGCCTCGACGTGGTCGATTCGATGCATACACGAAAAATGCGGATGTTCGAAGCCTCCGATGCCTTCATCGCCCTGCCTGGCGGTTTCGGCACACTCGACGAAATGTTCGAAATGCTGACCTGGCGGCAGCTCGGCCTGGGCCGCAAGCCCTGCGCATTCCTCGATGTCGAGGACTTCTGGCGCCCCTTGCTGGCGATGATGGACACGATGGTGGCCGAGCGTTTCCTGCATCCCGAACAACGCGACGATCTTTGGCACGGCGAGGAGATCGACACGCTGTTCGCCTGGCTGCGCGCCTACCAACCGGCCAATGCCCGGAAATGGCTCGACGAGAAGCGCCGCAGCCAACTTGCAACCCAGGAGGCAACATGACGATCCCCGCCCGCTTCGACACCTTCCGCATCCATAACGACGACGCCGGTTATCGCAGCGGCATCGAGCCGCTTGGCGTGGACGACCTCAGCCCCGGTGAAATCGTCATCAAGACCGCGTATTCATCGGTCAATTACAAGGACGCATTGGCCGGCACCGGCGAGGGCAGGATTCTGCGCCGCTTTCCGCTGGTCGGCGGCATCGACGTCGCCGGCCACGTGGTGCGCTCGCGCGATCCGGCATTCAAGGAAGGCGACGCGGTGCTCGTCACCGGCTGCGGCCAGTCCGAAACCCGTGACGGCGGCTATGGCGAATATGCACGGCTGGAATCGCGATGGGCAATCGCCCTTCCCCACGGACTGAGCCTGCGCGAATCGATGATCCTCGGCACCGCCGGCTTCACCGCCGCGCTGGCGCTGTTGCGCATGCGCGAGAACCGGCAAGTGCCGGAACTCGGCCCGATAGCGATCACCGGGGCCAGCGGCGGCGTGGGCTCGCTCGGCATCGCCATCTTCTCGCGCGCCGGTTTCGAAGTACACGCGATCAGCGGCAAAAGCGAGCAGCATGATTACCTTGAATCCCTCGGCGCGCGGGAAGTGCTGGGCCGCGATGCCCTGACCGCCGCCCGGCCGATGGAGTCGGTCCGCTTCGGCGGCGCGCTCGACAACGTGGGTGGACCGATGCTGGCCAGCCTGCTGGCGCAGACCGCCCCCTACGGCAACGTCGCCAGCGCCGGGCTGGCCGCCAGCGCCGAACTGCCGACCAGCGTCATGCCCTTCATCATCCGTGGCGTCTCGCTGCTCGGCGTAGCCTCGGCCGGTACCGCCCGCAACATCCGCGAGCAGGTCTGGACGCATCTGGCCAACGACTGGAAGCCGGCCTGCCTCGACGCCATCTGCACCGATGAAGTGACCCTCGACGGGCTGCCGGCGGTGTTCCGAAAGATGCTGGCCGGCCATTCACTGGGCCGGACGTTGGTATGCTTCTGAATACGCCGCCCCCTGTTCCCGGCGCGCCGCTCAACCGGTAAAATTCTCCCGAATCAAGGGGAGCAACACATGGCACGCATCCTGGTCGTCGACGACTCGCCATCACAATTGATGGGTATCCGCCGCATCGTGGAAAAACTCGGGCACGAATGCCTCACCGCCGAAGACGGCGCGCAAGGGCTGGAAATGGCCAGAGCCGAGCTCCCCGACCTGATCCTGATGGACGTGGTGATGCCGAACCTCAACGGTTTCCAGGCCACCCGCTCGATCGTCCGCGATGAGGCCATCAAGCACATTCCGGTGGTACTGGTGACGACCAAGGATCAGGAAACCGACAAGGTCTGGGGGATGCGTCAGGGCGCCAAGGCTTACTTGACCAAGCCCTTCACCGACGCCCAGTTGACCGAGGTGATCGCCGAAGTGATGACACCCCCCTGATTTCCCCGCCGAAGCGGGCGCGGGAATTGAAACAAGTCGCTGTTGGCGTAGACCCTGACCAGGATGGATCACGGCCTCGCAGGCATGGGAATTGAAACCCGGATGGGAAGGCGATGGACATTGGTACGATGCCGTCCCGCCTACATGGGCGTGGGAATTGAAACCGGCTGGCCCAGCAACACGATGCTCAGCAGCTTGTCGCGCCTACGCGGGCGCGGGAATCGAAACCGCGAAAAGATTCGCGAGTGGCTGAAAGTGCTGCGGGTCATGCCCTCACGAGCGTGGCAATTGAAACCGCCTACATAGGTTGCCGATAACGGCAACCCTCTACACACACTCTCGCGGCGAGACGAAAATGCCGGGCCTGGCCCGGCATTCGCATGTGCGCCCGGGTAGCTCAATCGCGGGCGAAGGCTTCGCGCAAATCCTCGTAGGCGGCCTTCTGGCGCTCGTTCTTCGGTACCGGCGCCAACACTTCCAGCTCGACGATCTGATCGCCCGCGGCCTCGCCCGGCAGGCCGCGGCCGCGCAGGCGAAGCTTGCGCCCGGCCTCGGAGCCAGCGGGAATTTTCAGATCGACCGGCCCGCCCAGGGTCGGCACGGTCACGACATCGCCAAGCGCCGCCTGCCACGGCGCGACCTCCAGAACGTGGATCAGGTTGCGGCCATCGACATCGAACTGCGGATGCGCGGCATATTCGATCTCCAGCAGCAAGTCGCCATGCGTCCCCTGCCCCTTGAGCCGGATCTTCTGCCCCGGCTTGATGCCCCTGGGGATCTTCACATCCAACGATTTGCCGTTCAGCCCGATCCGTACCGAATCCCCCTTGTACACGGCCTCCAGCGGCACCGAGAGCCTGGCCCGCGAATCACCGCGCGGCGGCGCCTGGGTGTGCGGGCCACCAAAACCGCCGCCGCGCCGGCCACGCCCGAGCACTTGTTCGAAAAAATCGCTGAAACCGCCGCCCGCGCCACCGCCGGCGAAGATTTCGTCGAAGTCGAAATCGCCCGCGCCGGATTGTCCGTAAGCGCCCTGGCCGCCGTAATGGCCGCCACCCGGCGGTATTTCGTCGCCGGGCCGAAATCCGCGCGCGCGCAATTGATCGTAGGCGGTGCGCTTCTCCGGGTCGCGCAGGGCCTCGTAGGCCTCGTTGACGGCCTTGAATTTTTCCTCGGCACCGGCTTCCTTGCTGACATCGGGGTGGTATTTGCGCGCCAGCCGCCGGTAAGCGGTCTTGATCTCGGCCTCGCCGGCGCCGGGTTCGACGCCCAGCGTGTCGTAGTAATCCTTGAACTCCATCGTCTGCCCCGCGGCTCGTTCGCATGCTCAATGCACCAACCTGGAAGATGGGCCTTCAGCACCGCGCGTTCAAGCTCGGACACGAAATATTGACACTACCTTCCAGGCCGCCACCTAGACTGGACGCTTCCCCCAGGAGTCAAGCACATGAGCATCCAACCCGGCCAACAAATACCCGAAGCCGTCCTGCAAACCCTGCGCGATGGCATGCAGAAGATCGACACCCGCCACCTGTTCGAAGGCAAGCGGGCGGTGCTCTTCGCCGTGCCCGGCGCCTTCACCCCGACTTGCTCGGAACGCCATCTGCCCGGTTACGTCGAACATGTCGATGAATTCACCCGCCGCGGTATCGAACTCATGTGTCTCTCGGTCAACGACCCGTTCGTGATGCAGGCCTGGGGCGAGGCGCAGAAGGTGCCGCCAAGCTTGTGGATGCTGGCCGACGGCAACGGCGACTTCACCCGTGCGCTCGGCCTGGAAATGGATGCCAGCGCCTATGGCATGGGCCTGCGCAGCAAGCGCTTCGCGTTGTATGTCGAGGACGGCGTGGTGCGCGACGTGCAGGTGGAGGCGCCAGGCGAATTCAAGGTCTCCGGCGCCGAACACATGCTTTCGCGGCTCCCCGACTGATCGCATTCCCTCCCCCCCCCCACGGAGTTCAAGCCATGAGCAAGAAAAGCCAGAAGTCCGCCAAGAAGCCCGCCAAGCCATCGGCCGATGCCGGCTTCACTTCCACCAAGGCGTTGCGCGAGCGCGCCCGAAAGAACATCGAACAGGGTGCGGTGACACCCAGTTACAGCGCCGAGCGCGAGGTGGTGATCGAGAAACTCAACGAATCGCTGGCCACCGAGTGGATCTGCGTGCTGCGCTACATGCGCCACTACTTCATGGCCCAGGGCATGCTGGCCGATGCGGTCAAAGCCGAGTTCCTGGAACACGCCAAGCAGGAACAGGCGCATGCCGACCTGATCGCCGAGCGCATCGTCCAACTGGGCGGCGAACCCGACCTCGACCCAGCCACCTTGGCCGGGCGCTCGCACGCCGAGTACGTGGAAGGCAAGAACCTGCGCGACATGGTGCGCGAGAATCTGATCGCCGAACGTATCGCCATCGATGCCTACCGCGAGCTGATTGATTTCGTCGGCGACAAGGACACCACCACCAAGCGGATGCTGATGCATATCCTGGCGCAGGAAGAGGAGCATGCCGACGAATTCGCCGACCTGCTGAACGGCTGGATTGGCGACTGAACTCGGCCACGCCTCAGCGCGCGGCCACCACGATCCGTTCGAACTCCAGGCGCGCCCAGGCGCCGTTCTCGGCCATCGCGGTCAGGCTGTGGCGTCCAGCCGGCATGTCCAGCGGCAGGCGGAATTCGCCGCCATCGCGGCTGCTGCCGACCCAGCGCCCATCGAGCAACCATTGCACTTGGCCGCGCGCCTCCGGTGCGCTGACCCCGATGTGACCGGGCTCGCCCGGCGGCGCGGCGAGCCGGCTGCCATCAACGATGCCGTCGATGCGCAGGCCCAGCGCGCGCTCGCGTCCGTCATCGACACAATCGGCGGCGAGCGGCGGCAGGCGCGCCGCCCGCCGTGTGGCCACGTCCAGCCAGGGCGCGGCGAGCGCCGGCCAGCGGGCGACATCGACGATGCGCGCTTCGTGCGGCAGGCGGCAATCGGCACTCAGGCGCTGGCCGCTGACCGCATCCACCCGCAGCCGTTCGCGCAGGGAATTCCAGCCGCGCGATTCGCGTTCGGGAAACGTGGGGGGAATGCCGCCGTTCAATATCCACGCTTGGCGGCGTTGCCGGCACAGTGCAGGCGCAGCCGGTTCCGGCGCGGTACCGAGCGGCCAGCAGATGGTGGCCGCTTCGACATCGATGGGCCGCACCGTGGACGGCGGGGACCGGCGCGGCCGCGGCAGGGTATCGATCACCTCGAACATCAAGGGCAGCGCGGTCACCGCGCCGTACTGGCCGGGCAGCGGCGTTCCGTCGGGCCGGCCGACCCAGAGGCCAACGCTGTAATCCGGCGTCGAGCCGAGCGCCCAGGCATCGCGGTAGCCGTAGCTGGTGCCGGTCTTCCACGCCACCGGATGGCGGCTGGCGGAAACGCCCATCACCGCGCCGGGACGCGGGTTGGCCTGCAACATCTCACGCACGATCCAGGCCGCGCCGGGCGAAAGCAGGCGGCGCTCCCGCCTCCGGTCGCCGGCGACATAGCGCACCCGGCCGGCGACGCCGCCGCGTTGCAGGGCGGCGTAGGCTCCGAGCAGGTCGTCCAGCCGCGTGCCGACACCGCCAAGGATCATCGCCAGGTTGGGCTTCGCCCCGGCCGGCAGGCGTAATGCCAGCCCTGCATTGTCCAGCCGCGCGGCGAAGCGTGCCGGCCCGACCTGCTCCAGCAGCGCCACCGCCGGCACGTTGAGCGACATCCGCAGGGCATCGGCGGCCGAGACCGGGCCGTGGAAGTCCTCGCCGAAATTGCCCGGCCGGTAGCCACCGAACGCCTGCGGCGCGTCGACGAACAGGCTTTCGGAATGGATCAGGCCATCGTCCAGCGCCAACCCGTACAGAAAAGGCTTGAGGGTGGAACCGGGCGAGCGCACCGCCCGCACCATGTCGATGTGGCCCAGCCGCGCCTTGTCGCCATAGGCCACCGAACCGACATAGGCGCGCGCCTCCATCGTACGGTTGTCGATGACCAACAACGCGGCCGAGGTGCGCGGCGGCAGGCGGGCGAAGTAGCCCCGCACGCGTGCCTCCAGCGCACGTTGCAGATCGATGTCGAGGGTGCTGACGATGCGCGCCTCGCCCGGATGCTCGCGGCGCAGACGCTCGGCCAGCAGCGCGGCCACGAGCGGCGGTTGCAGGCTGCGCGCTACGACCGGCTCGATTCGGGCGTCTTCGACCTCGGCCTCCGTCCACAGACCGAGCGCGGCCATTCGCGCCAGCAGCTTGTCGCGAGCACGACGCGCGGCCTCCGGCGCGCGGTCGGGCCTCAGGCGGCTGGGCGATTGTGGCAGCACCGCCAGCAGCGCGGCCTCGGCATGGCTGAGTTCGCTGGCCGGCTTGCCGAGATAGGCCCAACTGGCGGTGTCCACACCCTCGATCACCCCACCGTAGGGCGCACGCTCCAGATACAGGGTGAGAATCTCGCGCTTGGATAGGTGCGCCTCCAACTGCAACGCACGCAGCATCTGCTTAAACTTGCCGCCCAGGCTGCGCGAATGCGGGTCGATCAACCGCGCCACCTGCATGGTCAAGGTCGATCCCCCTGAGACGATTCGACCCGCGCGCAGCACTTGCCAGCCGGCACGTCCGAGCGCGAACGGATTGATACCGGGATGCCGCCAGAACCAACGATCCTCGTAACCCAGCAGCGCTTCCAGATACAGCGGCGATACCGTATCCGGCGTGGCCGGATGCCGCCACACTCCACCCGCATCGGCGAACGCGCGCAACGGCCGGCCATCGCGGGCAGTGACCAGCACGCTCATGTCGCCGCGTCGTGGCAGCGGCAATGGGAACAGGCGATCAAGTGTCAGAACGACAAGAACGAGCAGGCACAACGCGATGGCCAAGGCTCGCAGCACGCGGTGACGCGGCAGCACCACCCCTGCCGGCGAATCACTGTCGCCCTTCATATTGCCACCGTGCCCCGTGGCCCGCCTGTCGTCTCTCGCCCGTGCATGTACTCAGGACAGCCGAAAGAAAATACCTATGCCCGCCATCCCGCCCACCGCAAACCAGATGGCGATGCCGGTCACCGCGCAAAGAAAAGCCGAGCCGATACGGCGGCCCAGCAACCAATGCTTCCCGATGAGAAATGGAAGGATCACCAACACCACCAACAGGACGAAACCGGACAGCCCATAAGCTTCAATGCCTCTCCGACACGCGTTTATCGCCATCCACCCGCACGGCTACGCGCAGGCGACGGAAACAGAAAACGTACGCCCTTTGCAGGATGGTTCTAGTGTCCCGTTCATCATGCGCTAACCGAGCGACAGCGTCCTGGCCTGCGTCTGTTGCTGCGCCTGCTGCTGGTTCTGCGCCGCCAGTTGCTCCTCGCGTTGCTGGTTGGCTTGCAGTGTCTGTTGGATGCTCTCCCGCAGCGGCGGCGCTTCGGCGGTCACCTCCAGCCAGACGCGTTGGCCTGGCGTCGTGCCGATCACGTGTAATTGGTTGCCCAGCATCGTCACACCGGCCACTTGTTCCGTCTCGTGGATGCCATTGCGCTTGGCTTCCAGCAGCGCCTGCGCGACCACTGCGTCGCCAACGTGGGCGGGCGTTTGGCCGCGCAGTGCGCTGAACATCGCCCGATCGTCGGGGGGCAGCATCCGCAGGCTGTATTCATGGGCTTCGCTGCGTTCAGTTGCTGGTTGCGTCGAGACGTAGTGCGCCGACTTCGCCGCCAGCCAGCGCGCCCCCGAGGTTTCCACCGGGATCGATGTGGCCTCGGCCGCGGGCAGGCCAAAGCGCCTGCCTTCGTCCTCGGCGTAGTGGCGCTCGATGGCGTGAATCCAGCCATCCTTGTCCATCTCCACCCGGGTGATGCCCTGCTTGCGCTCGGCGGCTTCCGCGGCGAGGCGGGCGGCCAGCCATTCGGTATGCGGGCCGGGGGCGATGCCTTGTTCGGCCTCCATGCGTCGCACGGCTTTCAGGGTGTGGGTGTAGGCGTCGTGGCCGGGGTGGTCGGGTTGGCGGATGTCCGGGCCATGCTTCAGCGCCGGGGCGAAGCCGGGCGGCAGCGGTGAATGGGCGGGGGCGGATTCGGCTTGCTGGATAGCTTGCCGAGCATCCGGCGGCTGGGCGTCCGGTTGGGCATCCGGCGGCGGCTCGCCCTGCGCCAAGGTCTTGGGGCTGGGCAGCAACTGGCGGTGCGGGTCGTCGGCGTGGAACTGATTCGACTTCTGCTGGCGTTCAAGGCGGAGTTGGCGGGTGTCGTTCAACGCCTCCAATTGCTTGGCATCGCTGACCTCCTGGAACAGCGGCGCCGCACCCGCGCCATTGTTCGAAACCACCGACCAGGTGTCGTCCCGGGTGTCATAGCGATAGTAGAAATTATTCGCGCCGATGGTGTCGGGGTCGACGTCGTCGCGGGCATTGGCGGCCAACGCCGAGGCCAGGCCCAGATGGCCGAGATAGCGTGTGCCCTCGCCCCATGGCAGGTAGCGGCGGATGTCACTCAGCGTGCTATTGGCCCGGTGCAGGCCCAGGGCCGAGTTGTCCAGCATGTTCGACCAGATGCGCTCGGCGGCTCGCTCGCCGTCCTGGCGGCGGGCGGCTTCGAGTAGTTGGCGTGGGGTCCAGGCGTTGGGGTCGAGGCGGTGGTCGTCGAAGGTAATGTCGTGAGCGCGTTGTACGTCCCAAACCGGCAGGTTGAGTGCGCTTTGGGGATCACGGTTTTCTTGAAACTGTACCCGACGCCGTTCGTAATCCTCCTGGATCAGTTGCTGGCCGAAGGCTTCCCACTCGCGTTCGGTGAGCGCGCGGCCACCATGTTGTTGAGCATAGGTATTGGCCACCTTACCGGGCATGTTGTCGTTGCGCACCACGCCCAGCGCCAGCAGGCCGTAGCCGTCGTTGCCGGGCAAATGCGCAAGATAGTTCCAGTAAAGCTCGCGGTTTCTCTCCTTCGCATAGTGCTCGAGGATGTTCAGGTCTTGCCGGGTCAAGCCACTCATCACTGTTTCCCTTCTTCAATGCCGATGTGGAACTTTGCCATCAGTTCACGGTAGCGTGCTTCGATCCGCGCCCAATCGCGCATCAGCACCCGCGGGTAATTCGCGCCCACCTTGATCCCATACTCCGGTATCGCGAAGCTGTGCGAGCACTGGGCGACGCGCGGGTTGTCGTCCTCGATCACCGTGTCGCCCTGGATGATCAAGCCATCCGGCTTACTGGGCGGATCACAGCGGATGAAGGTCAGGTTATGTCCTTGCGCGTCCCGGCGCACGAACCAATCCTTGATATCCCAGGGATTCACTGGCCAGGCATAGCGATCGCGCTGCCCTTCGATCAGCTTGAGATAGCGCGCCTTGTCCGCTTCGCTCACGTACCAGCGCTCCAGGCCTCGCACGTCCTCGCCACGGGTGCGATGGGAAATATTGTCGGTTGGATCCTGCCGCTGGATCGGGTCATCCGAGAAAGTGCTGCCCATGCTGTCCATCGCCTCCTGCAACGGCCACTTGTCGATATAGGTGAAACCCGCGCGAATCTGCCGGTTGAACTCGTTCATACTCATCTCGCGCCGCCGGCCGGGAGGGAGTGGCTCCAGTTTCGGCCAGACGAGTTCCATACTCACGCTGCCCTGGAAATCCGGGCCGATCTGGTCGGTGAAGTAATTGGCCGGGATCATGAAACGATGCGGCCCGAGCCGGGCCAGTTTCGGGGCGTTGGTATAAGTGTAGTCACCCACCGTGGGGCCGATGACCAAGGGTTCCTTCAGCGTGGACATGTCGATCTTCCTCTCGGTTTTCTTGTCGGCCGGCGGGGTGGCGGGTTCGGCGGCGCAGGCGGCGCCGAGCAGGCCGGCCAGCGCCAAGGCGAGCAGGCCGGGTATGGCCCGGAGGCGGCCTGGCGATATCGGGCGGGCGGGAGGGCTTCTCGTCATGCGGGTACCCGGTGCGCGGATGGGGGGACATCGGGATCAGGCCACGGGTCTCGAACAAGGTCAAATCCGCCCCCGCCCGCCCCGGTGGTGTGGATCACGCGCGGGCCGTCGCGCGGCGGCCTGTCTTCAGCACGGCCGGCCTGCCCAACCGGGCCGAGGGTGGAAAACACGGCCAGTTCAAGGTGGTGGCATGGCGGCGAGTCGTTGGTGGCGATGGCCCGCTTGAGGAATCAACGAAACAACCGATGGTCCCGTTTCAAACGTGCCTGAAAACTCCACCGACGGGGGCTGCTGCGCAGCCCGTGGCAGTCCCTGGAACAATCCCCGTGCCGCATCCACCAGCGGACACCGGCATCGAAAACAAACACAACGCTGGCGAATGGCTTGAACGGCCCAGAACGTCGGGCAGGAAGCCCCACCCACGGCCATCCCGAACGCACATTACGTTGTGATCGCTCCATCGGCTTGTTGCTGATACGGCTTGCAAATTGATATCAATTTGATATCTTTCAATCCAACATCACGGAACCCTCGCCATGAAAGAGAAATCCATTCATTCCCTGCCCGGCGTACCGATGCTGCTGGGCCTGTCGCTGGCCATCCTGGCTTCCGGCGTCCTGCTTCTGCCGGGCTTCGGCGGCGGCGTCGTCGCGGTTGTGGCGGGTGTGCTTGGCCTGCTGCTGTCGATACTGCTGATGGCCGGTCTGTACATGGTCGAACCCAACCAGGCGGCGGTGCTGAATTTCTTCGGCAAGTACATCGGCACGGTCAAGGACAACGGCCTGCGCTGGAACAATCCCCTCTACGGCAAGCGCAAGGTATCGATGCGGGTGCGCAATTTCGAGAGCGGCAAGCTGAAGGTCAACGAGTTGGAAGGCTCACCGATCGAGATCGCCGCGGTGATCGTCTGGCAGGTGGTCGATGCCTCGGAGGCGGTCTACAACGTCGACGATTACGAGAGCTTCGTCCACATTCAGTCCGAAGCCGCACTGCGTTCGATGGCCACCAGCTACCCCTACGACCCGCACGAAGATGACCAGTTGTCGCTGCGCAGCCACGCCGCCGAGATTTCCGAACACCTGCGGAAAGAATTGGCCGAGCGCCTGGCAGATGCCGGCGTGCGGGTACGCGATGCGCGCATCAGCCACCTGGCCTACGCGCCCGAAATCGCCCAGGCGATGCTGCAACGCCAACAGGCCAGCGCAATCATCGCCGCGCGCACGCGGATCGTCGCCGGCGCGGTCGGCATGGTGCAGATGGCGTTGGAGGAATTGCACAAGACCGGCACGGTGACGCTGGACGAGGAACGCAAGGCGGCCATGGTCAGCAACCTGCTGGTGGTGCTGTGCGGCGAACGCGCCACCCAGCCGATCGTCAACGCCGGGACGCTGTACTGATGGCGGCACTGGTTCCTTTGCTGCTGGCGCTGGCGGGCCTGGGCGCGGTGGCGGTCGCGGCCTGGCTGTCGAAGGACGGCCGGCCCGCCTCGCCCGGCCTGGCGCTGCGGATGGCGCTGACCGGCATCGCCATCCTGCTCGGCGCCATCGCCCTCTACCTGACCGGCAACGACGCCAATGCCGCCACCTGGATCACCCTGTCCATGGCCCTGACCGTCAACCTGCTGGCGGTTTCGATGTGGCTGCACCTGCGCCGCCCGAACCCAGCGGAACCGCCCTGCCCGTGAGCGGGAAAAAAGCCTACCCGCTGCGCATCAATGCCGCCATCCTGCAAGAAATGCAGCGCTGGGCGGACGACGAACTACGCAGCGTCAACGCCCAGATCGAATACGTTCTGCGCGACGCCCTGCGCCGCGCCGGGCGATTACCGAAACCGAACCACGACACCCCCGAGGAAGACACGCCATGAACGAACGCTGGGAATACAAGGTGATCGACGTCTCCGCCAACCTCTCCGGCCGCCCCGGCGAGAAGGTCGAACGAACCCTCAACGAATTGGGCGAAGACGGCTGGGAACTGGTCTCCGCCCTGCGCGGCAGCCTGATGGAACCCACGCGGCTGTACCTGAAACGCCGCCTGGGCTGAACCGGCGTACCCGCCGATGCGCGGACCCCGCCCATACGAAACCGTCGGGATCAAGCCCGGCCCGCCGGGCGGCTCCGGCCATGGCCGGATACCGCAAGCATTCGACCGCATCGGCCGGCAAGACCGAGCACTGGCCGGTTCCGTCATCGGCCAGCGTGAAACATCCCTCCCGTCATCACCATGTTCTAGAAAAAGGAGACCTCAAGATGCGCCGCGCCCTGCTCGCCCTGCTGTTTGCCTCCACCGCCATGAGCGCCCCGGCCCAAGTCGCGCCCGACACCGCGCGCGCCACCACGACCCGGCTACTCGACCACCTCGACCGCGGCGAGTTTGCCGCCGCCGAGGCGATGTTCGATGACGCGATGCGCCAGGCCGTCCCGCAAGCGATGCTGGCGCAAATATGGAAAGCGTTGCCGAAGGCCAGTGCCCGCGGCGACGTGCGGCTCAAGACCGATGGCGCCACGCGGATCACCCTGACACCGTTGAAGCGGGGCGAAGCCCACTTCGATGCCACCATCAGCATTGCCGCCGACGGCCGTGTTTCCGGGCTGCTGGTGCGCCCGGCACAACCAGCCACACCGGCACCGCCCGTCCCCGCCGACGCCACCTACACGGAACGGGAAACCAAGGTTGGAAGCGGCGAGCGCGCCCTGCCCGCCACGCTCGCCATGCCCCAAGGCGCCGGCCCCTTCCCCGCCGTCGTACTGGTGCACGGTTCCGGCCCGCAGGACCGCGACGAAACCATCGGGCCGAACAAGCCCTTCCTCGACATCGCCCGTGGCCTTGCCGCGCAAGGCATCGCGGTACTGCGCTACGACAAACGCACCCTGGCCCGGCCGCGCGATTACGCCGATGGCCGCATCGACATCGATGGCGAAACCACCGATGACGCCCTGGCCGCCGTCGCCACGCTGCGCGCCACGCCCGGCATCGACCCCGGGCGCGTGTTCGTGCTCGGCCACAGCCAGGGCGGCATGATGGCGCCACGGATCGGCATACGCGAACCGCGAATCGCCGGGCTGATCCTCCTCGCCGCCCCGGCGCGCAACCTGCTCGACATCCTGCTCGAACAAAACGACCGCCTGCTGAAAATGCGGGGCGCGCGCGAAAGCGAAGCCGGCATCGCCCACATGCGCAGGCTGGAATCCCAGATCGCCGCGATTCGCGCCGGCGGCGCGGCCGAGGAAACCGGCACGCCCCTCGACCAGCCCGCCGGCTACTGGCGCAGCGTGGAGAAGGTCGATCCCGTCGCCGAAGCGCGCAAGGCCCGGCAACCGATGCTGCTCTTGCACGGCGGCCGCGACATCCAGGTGGTGGAAGCCGACTGGCGGCGCTGGCAAGCGGCCTTCGGCAAAGACGGCCGCGCCACGCTCAAGCATTACCCCACACTCAACCACCTGGGCATGGAAAGTACGGAGAACGCCGGGCTTGAGCGCTATCGACAGCCGGGCCACGTCGACCGGCGGCTGATCGATGACGTGGCGCAATGGATCAAGGCCCGCCGATGAACGCTCCCCGCCGATTCGAAGTAACCCCGCCGGATGCGCGCATGCCGACGCTCGTGATCGGCCTCACCCTACTGGCCTGCGCCGGCGCGCTGGCCCTGGCCTGGCGCGAGGCGCAGGGCGCGATGGCCTGGCTACTGCCGCCACTGGCCGCGCTCGTTCCGGCGCTCACCGCCCTCGCGCTGCGCCGCCGCCAGGTGGTGCTCGATGACGGCATCCTGACCATCGTCGCCGGGCTGAACCGGCGGCGGGTGACGGCATCGGCCTTGCGGCTGGAGGAAGCCCGGGTGATCGACATCGAGACGAATCCCGAATACCGCGTCGGCATCAAGACCTTCGGCACGGCCATACCCGGGTATTACGCCGGCCACTTCCGCCAAATCGGCGGCCGCCGGATATTCGCGCTCATTACCGACACCCGCCGCGTGCTGGCGATCCCCGAAAACGACGGCCGCCTGCTGATGCTGAGCCTGCAACGCCCGCAATCGCTGCTCGACGCCCTGCGGCGCGGCTGAGCCACATCACTTACCCTGTGCCGATGCGACCACGTCCCGAACTACTGCTCAACAGCCCGGAGATCGAAATCTGGCCGGCGTGGCTGCTGCGCGCACGCGGCAACGCCGACGCGCGAGAGCTGGCGCAGGCGCGCTGGGTGATGCGGCGCAAACGCGACGGCCGCCATCTCGCCGTGGTGGATGCCGAAGGCGGCTGGCGGCCGTTGCTGCCACAGCCCGAACACCAAGCCGGATTCACCGAAGCCGTGCGCTGGTTCACGCGGCGCACTTTCCGCCGCGCGCAAGCCACGCACCCGGCGCGCGCACTGCCGATGCACGCGCTGGAGCGGCATCTCGCGGCATTGGGCCTGGATGCCGAAGCCTATGCCGCGCATACCGGCCTGGCGCGGGTGGCGGAGCCGGATTGGCTAGCCTTCGCCGGCCTCGACCGCTACCGCCGCACGCTCTGGCTGACGGCTCCCGCCGCCCGCGCCTGGCGGCGCATGCAGGCGGCCGCGCTGACCGACGGCATCGTGCTGGAAGCGGTTTCCGGCTTTCGCAGCCATGCCTACCAATTGGGCATCTTCGAGCGCAAACGCGCGCGCGGCCTGGGCGTGGAGGCCATTCTCGCGGTCAACGCCGCGCCGGGCTTCTCCGAGCACCATTCCGGCCAAGCGCTGGATATCGCTACGCCCGGCGAGCCCCCGGCCGAGGAAACCTTCGAAGCCACGCCCGCCTTCGGCTGGCTCGCCCGGCATGCGGCGGATTCCGGCTTCCACCTGAGCTATCCGCGCGGCAATCCCCACGGCATCGTCTACGAACCGTGGCACTGGCGTCACACCGGCTGAGCCGCGCCATCGCCTAGAATGCGCGCTGGTTCACACGCCATCGCCATGCAGACGATCTTTCCCACCGAGCCAAGCGCCGCCGAGGCGCAGGCCACCATCGCCGAGGAGTTCGCGCTGTTTGGCGACTGGTCGGAACGCTACCAGTACCTGATCGATCTCGGCCGCAAGCTGCCCGAGCTGCCGGCGGAATGGAAGACCGAGCGACATCGCCTGCACGGCTGCCAGTCGAACGTCTGGATCGTCGCCGAGGGCGATGCCTCGAAACTGGATTTCCACGCCATCAGCGATTCGGCCATCGTCTCCGGGCTGATCTACCTGGCGCTGCGGACGTACTCGGGCCGACCGGCCGCCGAGATCCTGGCCACCACGCCGGACTATATCGCCGCGATCGGGCTGGCCAGACATCTCTCGCCCACCCGCAGTAACGGCCTGGCGGCACTGCTCGCCTTCATCCGCGAACGCGCCGCCAGCGCCGCCTGAGCGATGGGCGAAGCCCCGGACACCGCCACGCCGCCCTCGCCACTCGCGGTCGGCGGGTTCCGCTGGCTGCTGGCTTATCGCGTCGGCACGATGCTGTGCTACCAGATCGTCGCGGTGACGGTCGGCTGGCACGTCTACCAGCTCACCCGCGACCCGTGGGCGTTGGGCCTCATCGGGCTGGCCGAAGTGCTGCCGTTCTTCTGCGTGGCGCCGTTCGCCGGTTATCTGGTCGATACCTTGCCGCGACGCAAACTGGGCATGGCCGCCTGCGCCGGGCTCGTGATGACCGCACTGCTGCTGTCGTGGATCGTCAGCGGCCATTTCCCGATGGGCGGCACCTGGCCGATCTACGCCGCGGTGGCGCTGGGCGGCGCGGTGCGGGCGTTCCTCGGCCCGGTCTACAACGCATTGTTCGCGCGCGTACTGGAACGCGCGCAATACGTACGCGGGGCCAGTTTCGGCAGCGTGATCTTCCAGGCCGGGCTGGTGCTCGGGCCGGCGCTGGGCGGCGTGCTGGTCGGCTGGGGCGGCACCGGGCTGGCCTACGGCGTGGCGGCGACGGCCGGCGCGCTGGCGATCTTCGCCCTGGCAATGCTCGAAGTCGGCGAGCCGCCGGTCGCGCAGCGGCGCGGCCCGGTGTTCCGCAGCATCGGCGAGGGGCTCGGCTTCGTCTTCGGCCACCAGATCCTGCTCGGCGCGCTGGCGCTGGACATGTTCGCGGTGCTGCTGGGTGGGGCGATTTCACTGGCGCCGGCCTTCATCAAGGACGTGCTGCACACCGGCCCCGAGGCGTTGGGCGTGCTGCGCGGCGCGCCCGCGCTGGGGTCGATGACGGTGGCGCTGTGGCTGGCGCGGCGGCCGCTGAGCCGGCATGCCGGGCGCATCATGCTGGGGTCGGTGGCCGGGTTCGGGCTGTGCATGATCGGCTTCGGCCTCAGCACTTCGTTATGGCTGTCGGCGGCGATCCTGCTGCTATCCGGCGCGTTCGACGGCATATCGGTCGTATTGCGCTCCACCGTGCTGCAACTGGCGACGCCCGACGAGATGCGCGGCCGGGTGTCCTCGGTCAACAGCCTCTTCATCAGCTCTTCCAACGAACTGGGCGCGTTCTACGCCGGGTCGATGGCGCGCCTGCTGGGGCTGGTTCCGGCGGTGGTGCTGGGCGGCTTCATGACGCTGGGCGTGGTGGCGGTGACGGCCAAGCTCGCGCCCAGGCTGCGCCGGCTCGACCTGCGCGAGCTGCAATAGCCAGCCCGGCCATCACATGAAAACGCCGGGACGTGCCCGGCGCTTTCTCGCTGAACGATACGGGCGCATCACGCCGCCGTTTTCAATCGCCCTGCTGCTTCTGGCGGATTTCCCAACGCTCCTGCGCATCGATGGTGCGTTCGGCTTGCGGGCGCGCCTCCAGACGGTCGATACCGATCTCCTCGCCGGTATCGACGCAATAGCCGTAATCGCCCTCGTCGACGCGGCGGATCATGCTCTCGATCTTGCCGATCAGCTTGCGGTAACGGTCGCGGGTACGCAGCTCCAGGGCGTTCTCGGTCTCGCGGCTGGCGCGCTCGGCCTCGTCGCCGATGTCGCGCACTTCGTCCTTGAGGTTCTCGATGGTCTGCTTGGACTCCTCGATCAGCTCCTCGCGGCGGGTCAACAGTTTCTGGCGGAAATACTCCAGATGCAGTGGATTCATGTAGTCCTCGTCCGCCGAGGGCTTGTAGCCGGCGGGCAGAATCGGCCGGCCGCTGGCTTCATCGGTCTTGAACTTCAATGCCTTGGCCTTGGGCCTGGGCGCATCGGCCCTGGTCGTGGAAACGACCGCGCGCGCGACCTTGCCGATGGGCTTGACCGCCTTCGGCGCGGGCTTGGCCGGCGCTTTCACCACCGCCTTCTTGGCCGCCGCCGGCTTGGCATCGGACTTCTTCGCCTCGGTCTTGGCGCTGGCCACCGTCTTCTTGGGTGCCGGCGCTTTCTTGGCCGCCGCCGGCTTGGCCTTGGCAACCTGGGCCGTTGGCTTCTTCACGGCGGGCGAGGTGGCCTTGGCCTCGGGTTTGGCGGCCTTGGCCGGCGTCTTTGGGGCGGGTTTCTTGACTGCCACGTAACGGTTCCTTAGGAAGTTCCCTTGAGCCGGGGAAGCGGGCTGTTATAGCCTAGGCGTCCTCCTACGGCAAGCGCGCCATTGTCGCGCATTTGGGCATGCAAGTCCCGTGATTTCGCGCTTTCTCATCGCCTGCCTGCGCGGCTACAAGCGTTTTATCAGCCCACTGCTCGGCCAACGCTGTCGATTCACCCCCAGTTGCTCGGAGTATGCGATGACCGCGATCGAACGCTTCGGGCCGCTGCGGGGCGGCTGGATGGCGACGCGACGGATCGGTCGCTGCCAACCCTTTCACCCCGGCGGACACGACCCCGTGCCTTGCACCGACCACAAGGATCGATCATGACTTCCACCCTCATCGTCAACGCCCGGCTGATCAACGAAGGCCGGGAATACGAAGCCGACCTGCGCATCGAAGGGGAACGCATCGCCCTGATCGGCGACGCCCTGGCCGCCAGGCCCGACGAGACCGTGATCGATGCCGAAGGGCGCTGGCTGATGCCGGGGATGATCGACGACCAAGTGCATTTCCGCGAACCCGGCCTGACCCACAAGGGCGATATCGAAAGCGAATCGGCCGCGGCGGTGGCCGGCGGCATCACCAGCTTCATGGATATGCCCAATACCAACCCGCCCACGCTCGATAGCGCCGCGCTGGAAGCGAAGTACGCACTGGCCGCCGGGCGCGCCTGGGGCAACCACGGCTTCTACCTCGGCGCCAGCAACGACAATATCGACGCCATCCGCGCGCTCGACCCCAAGGCCGCACCGGGACTCAAGGTGTTCATGGGCGCTTCCACCGGCAACATGCTGGTCGATGATCCCGACATCCTCGACGCGATCTTCCGCGACGCCCCGGTGCCGATCATCACCCACTGCGAAGACACGCCGATGATCGACGCCAACCTCGCCGAACACCTAGCGAAACATGGCGATGCCTTGTCCGCCGGACATCATCCGGATATCCGCAGCCGCGAAGCCTGCCTGAAGTCCAGCGCCCTGGCGGTGGAACTGGCGCACCGCCACGGTGCCCGCCTGCACGTGTTGCACGTCTCCACCGCCGACGAACTGGCGCTGTTCGAGCCCGGCCCGCTGATCCGCGCCGACGGCCAGCGCAAGCGCATCACCGCCGAGACCTGCGTGCATTTCCTGCACTTCGCCCGCGCCGATTACGAGCACCTCGGCAACCGGATCAAATGCAACCCGGCGATCAAGGAGGAAAGCGACCGCGCCGCGCTGGTGGCCGCGCTGGCCGGCGACGTGATCGACGTGCTCGCCACCGACCACGCCCCGCACGCCTGGGAAGAAAAACAGCAGCCCTACGCCCGGGCGCCAAGCGGCCTGCCGCTGGTGCAATACGCCCTGTTGACCGCGCTGGAACATGTCCATGAAGCGCGCCTGAGCCGCGCCCAGGTGGTGCGGAAATTCGCCCACGCCCCGGCGCAGTTGTTCGACGTGGCCGGACGCGGCTTCCTGCGCGAGGGCTTCTTCGCCGACCTGGTGATGGTCGAGGACCGGCCGCTCACGGTGAAGCGCGAGGACGTGCTGTCGAAATGCGGCTGGTCGCCGTTCGAAGGCCACACGTTCAAATCGCGCATCGCCGGTACCTGGGTCAACGGCACGCAAGTATGGGACGGCACCCGACTGCTCGGACAAGCGGCCGGAAAACGCCTGGAATTCGCCCGGTGAACAAGCGCGCGGCCGCCCGCTGGAGCGCCATCGCCTCCCTGGCGGTCGCCGGCTGCGCATCGCCGGAACGGAGCGCCCCCCCGGAACCACCAGCGTATTCCCCGCCCCAGGCGGGCGCATCGCCTTCCGCCCCGGCGCTTTCCTCCCCCCTGCCGGGCACCTCCACGGCCACTGACGCCAGCGCCCATCCGATGCCCATCTCCAAACCGCCACCGCGCACGCCCGCCCCAGACGACCCGGCCATTCCGCCCGGAGAAAACATCCCCGGCAGCACGATTTCCATTCCCCGCGAAATACCCCCGGGCCAGACCCTGCGAGGCCGGGTGCCGGTCGGCAGTCTGGTGGAAATCGATGGCGGGCCCGTTCCCGTCGATGGCGGCGGCCACTTCGGCTATCCCGTGGCAAAGTCCGCCACCGGGCAGTTGACCGTGCGCATCAAGCGCCCCGCGCCGGATCAACGCCCGGCGATGACGCTCAAAGTCGACATCCGCCGCTGATCCGGCCTTCGATCAGACGATCCATTCGGGCCACGTCCAGCCCGCCACACTCCCACGCCCTCGCCTGCCCGCCGCCCCATGCCCGTCCGATCCCGCGGGCGGCGGATGGCCACCACGCCGGAATCGACCCGCCATCCGCTCGGCGACATGAACATTGGAATGTCATAAATTCGCGCATTCCCCCTATTCATAAACCCGTATTTCCACCGAATCCGGCCAGGCCACGATCGATCAGCGCCACCCAATTCCCTTGCCAATCAAGGGCCAGCGCCGATCCCCACCCCATCTATGACTTTAGTCATGTTCCTTTCCACGTACATGCTCGTGTTAAAAACAAATTATCGCGCCGTTTAGGGAAGATTAACGGACCAGGAGCCGTCAACGGATGCGATGCCCGCACGCCATTTACGAGGAACGATTCATGCCCCCCATCCCCCTATCTCGCTCGCGTCTTTTCCAGGCCATCGCCTACAGCATGCTGGCCGCCGCTCCCGCCATGGCCCAGTCGCCTCTGCCCTCTCTCGCACCAACGTCGGGAAATGAATGCAGCGGCCCAAGCGCCGCCGGACGGCTGGAATGCCAAAACCGCTTGATGAACCAGCTGCAATTCAAATCCGTCCCGGCACAGCCCTTTGCCGGCACCGCTTCGCCCGCCCTGAACGCCACTGCCAACATCAACGGCGAACTCGGCAACCCCGATAGCTGGCGTACCGATGAGTTCGAGCAGGACTGGGGCCTCGGGGCGATCAATGCGCAATATGCTTATGCGCGTGGTTTGACTGGCGAGGGTATTCGCGTCGGTCTATTCGATTCCGGCGTTGGATTGCAACACCCGGAATTCGCCGGCAAAGACAATCGCGGGCTCAAGATCGGCGATCTGCTTCCCGATGGCACTCGATGCGCGCCCGACAAATATCTTGGCGGGGACACCGCCTGCTTCGGTACCGATGGCGGCCGTCCCTCCATCGACGCACTGTACATCGATCCAAGCATCGCATCTGATCTACGCGAACCTTACGCTTCGAACGGCGGCAAGATCGTATTGGAATACGGCTCGCACGGCACGCACGTCGCCGGCACCATGGCCGCCAACCGCGATGGACAGGGCATGCACGGCGTAGCCTTCAACGCCACGTTCAATTCGGCGCGCCTGTTTGCCGACTCCCTGACCCAGGTCGATTTGCTCTGCCTCTATCTAGGCCTATGCAAAAGCACAGCGATCGGCCCGGACAACAGTGCCATCGTCGACATGTACCAGCAGATGAATGCCGACAACGTACGTGCTATTAACCATAGCTGGGGGCTCTCCCGCGAACCGACCAGCGCAGCCGGACAAGACGCGCTATACAAGAACCCCGCCAACGCCAGCCGCTGGGAAACCATCCGTGACGGCTCCCTGGCCAACGGCATGATCCAGGTCTGGGCCGCCGGCAACAGCAGGACCAACAAGACGCCGGAAAGCAGCCCGATCGCCGGTGCCTACGCCAGCCTGCCGCGCCACATGCCGGAACTGGAGCAGTACTGGGTCAGCGTGGTCAACGTGAACAAAACCGGCGACGACGCCAACCCATATGTCCTGAGCGACCGTTCGATGAAATGCGGCCTGAGCATGAATTGGTGCTTGGCCGCCCCGGGCACCACCATTACCTCCAGCGTCTATGGCGGCTATGCCGTAATCGACGACACCAAGGACCTCCCGGACGGCAATGTCGCCCTGCCCGGCATCGACAAACTGGTTCCAGAATTCGACTATGACGACTACAGCGGCACCTCGATGGCGGCCCCGCACGTCACCGGCGCCCTGGCCCTGCTGTTCCAGCGTTATCCCTACCTGACCAACCCGCAGGTGCGCGATGTCATGCTCACCACCGCCACCGACATGGGTGCGCCCGGCGTGGACGAGGTCTACGGCTGGGGCATGCTCAACCTGAAGAAAGCCATCGAGGGCTACGGCCAGTTCCGTGTCGATACCGACGTGGTCATGAACCAGAAGGCGGGCGGCACCCACATCTGGAACGATGCCCGCGTCTGGGACGACTGGAGCAACGACATCGGCGGCCCCGGGCGGTTGAGCTTCGACAGCCAGGCCGGCGGATGGCTGCGTCTGTCCGGCAGCAACGACTTCAACGGCCTCACCGTCAAGGGCGGCGTGCTGGAACTCACCGGCAACAACACCCTGGCCGGCGACGTGCAGGTCAACGGCGGGCTGCTGCTGGTCAACGGCGATGGTCAGTTGCACAACTCGGTCAACGTCAATGCCGGCGGCGCGCTCGGCGGCAGTGGCGTCATCAAGGGCGATGTCGACGTTGCCGGCACCATCGCCCCCGGCAACTCCATCGGCACCTTGACCATCGATGGCAACCATGTGCAGAAGGCCGATTCCTTCTTCAACGTCGAGATGCGTCCGCCGAGCGAGACCGACATGCTCAAGGTCACCGGCACCACCACCCTCGAAGGCGGTACCGTGCGCGCCATCCGCATGCCGGGCGTGTTCATGCTGGGTCAGACCTATCACTTCCTGAACGCACAGGGCGGCATCACCGGCACCTTCGCCGGCGTGGACGTCTCCGGGCTCAGTCCATTCCTTGGCATGAATCTGCGCTACTCCGCCAACGACGTCTTCGCCGACATGGTGCGTGCCGCGAGGCTTGCCTCGGTCGCCACCACCTGGAACCAGAAGCAGACCGCCGGCGCGCTCGACGCCCTGGCCGATGGCAATACCCTGTTCCAGGCCATGGTGCTGCTGCCCGATGCCGCTTCGGCCAACGCCGCCTTCGACCAGCTCTCCGGCGAGGCCCATCCCACCACCCGCGCCATCCTGGCCGATGACAGCCGCCACCTCCGTGGCGCCGCGCTTTCGCGCGCCCGTACCGGCCACGACGCCTTCACCGGCCAGTCGGCCGGCCCGGGCTTCTCGGTCTGGGCGAACATGCTCTCCAACGGCGGTTCGCTCGCCGGCGACGGCAACAGCGCCTACGCCCGCTACTCCGGCTACCAGATGCTGGTCGGCGGCGACTATCAGCTGGATGCCGGTTGGCGCTTCGGCGTGCTCGGCGGCATGGGCCGCACCAATGCCGGCATTGGCGCGCGCGACAGCAAGGTGGAGGTCAGAAGCCGCGTGATCGGCCTCTACGGCGGTCAGCGCTGGGGCGGGTTCGGCCTACAGGCCGGCTACACCCATAGCTGGCACGACCTCGACAGCCAGCGCAACGTCCGCTTCGCCAACTTCAGCGATAGCCTGAAGGGCAATTACGACGCCACCACCAGCCAGGCGTTCGTGGAAGCCGGTTATCTGTTCGGCAACGATGCCTGGCAGGCCGAGCCTTACCTGCAATACGCCAACGTGCGGGTCAAGAGCGATGGCTTCGCCGAGACGGGCGGCCTGGCCGCGTTGAGCGCGACCAATGCCACCAGCAAGCTGAACCTGACCACCGGCGGCGTGCGCTTCAGCGCCAACCTGAAGAGCGCGCAGCAAGCGCAGAGCTGGCTCAGTCTGCGCGCCGGGCTGGCCTACCGCCAGGCCAGCGGCGATCTGACGCCAGCCAGCGGGATGCGACTGGCCGGCGGCAACGGCTTCAGCGTGCATGGCACGCCGATCGCCAAGAAGGCGACCATCGGCGAGCTGGGAATCGGCGCCCGCCTTGGCGAACGCAGCTTGCTGGAGCTGGGCTACAGCGGCCAGTTTGCCGACGAGGGCAGCGACCACGGCGCCAATGCCCGCCTGACGATCAAGTTCTGATCCCCCGCCGTCGCAACACCACGGGGGCGGCCTGGAGCCGCCCCCGTGCCGTCCGGACGGAGCGGCTGCATCCCACCGCCCGCTCTGGCAAACTGACGGCCACGCTATATCCCGGGCGACGCCGCGAGGCGCCGCCTTTTCGTTTCTGGAGATGACGAATATGAATGCCGCCCGCCCGCCATTGACTCTTTCCCGCCTCGACGTGGAGCGGATCGAAACCCTGCTGGAGAAGGTCAAGCCCGGCCAACACGACGTTTCCAGCCTGCAAGCCGAGCTGGAACGGGCAAACATCGTCGAGCCGCGGCAGATGCCGGCCGACGTGGTGACGATGAATTCCACCGTCGTCCTACGCAACGAAACCAGCGGCGACGAGCGCGAGATCACCCTGGTCTATCCGCACGAAGCCGACGGCGGCGGACAGAAGGTCTCGATCCTCGCGCCGGTCGGCAGCGCGCTACTGGGGCTGCGCGTCGGCGACCGCATCGATTGGCCGATGCCCGGCGGGCAGAGCGCCAGCCTGCGCGTACTGTCGATCCGCTTCCAACCGGAAGCGGCCGGCCAGTTCCACCGCTGATTCCCGCATACCCCGCGCCCGATACCGATGACGAACGATCCCACCCGCCCCGCCTTCCACGGTTTCGAGCAGATTCCGCTGCGCGAATACGCCGAACGCGCCTATCTCGACTATTCGATGTACGTGGTGCTCGACCGCGCCCTGCCCTTCATCGGCGACGGCCTCAAGCCGGTGCAGCGGCGCATCGTCTACGCAATGAGCGAGCTTGGCCTCAACGCCGGCGCCAAGCCGAAGAAATCGGCGCGCACGGTGGGCGATGTCATCGGTAAATACCATCCGCATGGCGACAGCGCCTGCTACGAGGCGCTGGTGCTGATGGCGCAGCCGTTCTCGTACCGCTATCCACTGATCGACGGCCAGGGCAACTTCGGCTCCAGCGACGACCCCAAATCGTTCGCCGCGATGCGCTACACCGAATCCAAGCTCACCCCCATCGCCGAAGTGCTGCTGGGCGAAATCGGCCAGGGCACGGTGGACTGGGACGCGAATTTCGACGGCACGTTGGAAGAGCCGAGATGGCTGCCGGCGCGCCTGCCGCATCTACTGCTCAACGGCACCACCGGCATCGCCGTCGGCATGGCGACCGACGTGCCGCCGCACAACCTCAACGAGGTGGTGAGCGCCTGCATCCGCCTGCTCGACGACCCGGAGGCAAGCATCACCGACCTGTGCGAGCACATCCTCGGCCCCGATTACCCGACCACGGCCGAAATCATCACCCCACCCGGAGATTTGCGCGCCATCTACGAGACCGGCAACGGCGGCGTGCGCGCCCGCGCCACCTACACCCGGGAAAACGGCAACATCATCGTCACCGCGCTGCCCTACCAGGTCTCGCCCTCGAAGGTGATCGAGCAGATCGCGGCGCAGATGCGCGCCAAGAAACTGCCCTGGCTGGAAGACATCCGCGACGAATCCGACCACGCCACGCCGGTGCGCATCGCCCTCATCCCACGCAGCAACCGCGTCGATGTCGAACAGTTGATGGGCCACCTGTTCGCCACCACCGATCTGGAAAAGAGCTTCCGCGTCAACCTCAACGTGATCGGCCTCGACGGCCGCCCGCAGGTGAAGAACCTCAAGGCGCTGCTGTCGGAATGGCTGGCCTTCCGCCAGGACACGGTGACGCGCCGCCTGCGCCACCGGCTGGAGAAGGTCGAACGCCGCCTGCACCTCCTGGAAGGTCTGTTGATCGCCTTCCTCAATCTCGACGAAGTCATCCGCATCATCCGCGCCGAGGACGAACCCAAGCCGATATTGATGGCGCGCTTCCAGCTCAGCGAGGAACAGGCCGACTACATCCTCGACACCAAGTTGCGCCAACTGGCCCGGCTGGAGGAAATGAAGATCCGCGGTGAGCAGGACGCCCTGGCGAAAGAGCGCGAACAACTCATCGCCACCCTCGACAGCAAGGCCAGGCTGAAGAAACTGATCAAGGACGAACTGCTGGCCGACGCGAAGAAATTCGGCGACGCCCGCCGCTCGCCGCTGGTCGCGCGCGAAGCCGCGCAGGCGCTGGACGAAACCGACCTGGTCGCCAGCGAGCCGGTCACGATCGTCTTAAGCGAAAAAGGCTGGGTGCGCGCCGCCAAAGGGCACGATGTCGATGCGGCCGCACTCTCCTACCGCGAGGGCGACGGCCTGCTGGCGGCCGTGCGCGGCCGCAGCAACCAGCAGGTGGCCTTCCTCGATTCCAACGGCCGCAGCTACTCCACGACCGCCCACACCCTGCCCAGTGCGCGCGGCAACGGCGAGCCGCTGACCGGGCGCTTCTCGCCCGCCGCCGGCGCCAACTTCCGCGCGCTGGCCAGCGGCGAGAACGATGCCCGCTTCGTGCTAGCGTCGAGCGAGGGCTACGGCTTCGTCACCCGCTTCGAAAACCTGACCGGACGCCAGAAAGCCGGCAAGGCCATGCTGACGCTCGGTAACGCGGCAAACGTGCTGCAACCGGCCACCGTGACGAACGCACAGAGCGATCGCATCGTCATCGCCACCAGCGCCGGGCACGTACTGGCCTTCGCCCTCTCGGAGCTGCCGGAGCTGGACAAAGGCAAGGGCAACAAGCTGATCGAAATCCCCAAGGCCAAGCGCGGCACCGAAAAAGTCATCGCGGTGGCGGTGGTGCCCGAAGGCGGCAAACTGCTGGTGAAATCCGGCGCCCGCCAGATGACGCTGACATGGCGGGAACTGGAACCCTATCTCGGCGCGCGCGCCTCGCGCGGCAGCCTGTTGCCGCGCGGCTGGCAGAAAGTGGACAACCTGGTGGTGGAATGATGGAAGCCGATTACTGGCAAGGCCGCTGGCGGCGCGGTGAAACCGGCTGGCATCGCGATGAAGTGATGCCGCTGCTGCAAAAGCACTGGCCCGCATTACGCGCAGAAAAAGGCGCCAGCGTGCTGGTACCGCTCTGCGGCAAGACGCTCGACATGCCGTGGCTGGCATCGGCGGGCCACAAGGTGCTCGGCATCGAACTGGCGGCGCAAGCGGTCGGCGAATTCTTCGCCGCGCAAGGCATGCAGGCGACCCCCCGCGCCACGGCCGATGGACTGCTGCATACCGCCGGCGATATCGCCATCCTCGAAGCCGATGCGTTTGAAGTGGACGAAGCCACATACGCCCACTGCCGCCATGTCTACGACCGCGCCGCGCTGATTGCCCTGCCACCCGAACTGCGCCGGCGCTATGCCGAGACGCTTTACGCTCGCCTGCCCACCGGCTGCCAGGCATTGCTGATTACTTTGGAATATCCGCAGGCGCAAAAATCCGGGCCGCCGTTTTCAGTGACGGAGGGAGAAGTCCGCGCACTGTTCTCGCCGCACTGGGAGGTGGAATTGCTGGAGCGCCGCGACATCCTCGACCAGCAACCATCATTCGCCGCTCAGGGCGTCACCACGCTACATACCGCCGTGTACCGGATGCGCAAGCAGCGTTGATTTTCGGCGCGCAGGCCCAGCGCCCGGCGCGCAAGGAGGCCGCCAGCATGACGGCCCCCGGCCTGCCTTGCTGGCCAATCCGTACGACACGACGGCGCAGCGCGCGGCTACCACGCCGCGCCCTTGCTCAGGCGCATCCAGCACGGTGCCACAGGCGGAGATGGCGCGCGATGCAGCCTTCCAGCCCCCCACCGGCGTCACCGCGGCCGGTACGCCAGCGCGACATCCAGCGGCAACCGCCGCCAAACATGTTCGAAATGGTCGAAGCCGGCGGTGCTCATGGCGCGGCCACCGTCGAATGCCCTTCAGTAAGCGGAATACGGCCGCCACGCCCCGACCAGCGAAAGGAAGAGAGTGGATTCAGCATCGGATGCGAAGCGGCGCGAACAGCGGTAAGCGCGCCGACCCTTCCCTTCACGACGAACGCCCCCACACACACGCTCAGAGCGAGTGTGACGTCGGGCCTCGTATCTGCTGTTGGGCCTGCTGCTGAGCGCGTTGCTCGTCCAGTTGCCCGATCACTTCCGTCATCTGCGGCGACTGCGCGGGGTCCAGCCCCACGCGATAACCGGGCACCGTGCCGAACACCCATACGTTACCGTTGACGTAGCTGATGCGATTGGCATCGACCTTGGACGGGTCGGTCATGCCATCCGCCTTGGCCAGGTACATGGCATATGCCACGGCATTGTCCGGCACGCTGTCGGGCAGGCGTTCGCGCAACATTCGATAGTAGTCATGGTCGGGATGACCAGGACTGTCCGGCGCCCGCGTTCCCTGCCCCTGCACAACGGACGCCTGCTCCAACCTCGGCTTACTCGCATTGGTAAAACCGAGCGGCAACGGCAACGTATCGCTCACGCCCAATGCCTTCAGGTCGACGTGGATCTCCGGCGCGCCATGCAATGGGTCATTGGCGAGCGCCGCGGCCCGCGCCTGGCTCTCCACGTACGTGATTATGTCGATCGCGCCGCTGACCTCCTGCTCAGGGTAACCATTGGCGTCGTAGAAGAGCTGGCCGACCGCCTCGACGTTTTCCTCCCTCGACGAATCGATCTTCAGATCATCGCCGATGATCAAACCCGGCCTGGGCGTATAAACCACCGGCGATTTGCTCATGTCGACATTGATGTACATCGCCATGTCATATGGCGCGGCGTCGTAGAGATCCTTGAGCATGGCACCGGGATTGTCACGACGCACGCTGTCGGCCAGGGTGTTGATACCGGCGATTTCCGCCATGCTTTCCAACTCGCGCGACTTTACGTTGTAGTCTCGCAATATCGCCGTGTAATCATGTGGAGAGGGTCCTCTGGCGATCACGGCCGCCTCGTCGCGCAGCTTCATATCCTGGTCGATGATGTCCTGGCGGTTGACGCCATGCTGCAACTCGTGCCCAAGCGTCATGCGCAAGGTGTTGGCGGCCTGGACGTTCTTATCGGCGATCTTCAACTGTTCGAGGGAAACGGCCAACGCCCTGGCCGCCGCACTGTAGCTGCCCACCGCACCCGAATCATCAAGACTCTCGAACTGCTCCAGGTTGCCGCGCCTGATCGACTCCAGGATGTCGGCTTTCGCCTCCGGTGTCTTTTCGATCAGCTCGCGAAGGTTTCGGCCGGGATGCCCGGCAGACGAGTCGTAATTGCTCTCGAACTCCAAGAGCATCTCGTCAAGTTTTCTTTCTTCCGGATTAGGCATGTTCTTGGCTCCCGAATCAGGCGTAGGCGTTGATAATCAACATAGATACGCAGGTCTGCGCATCGCCCGGCGCGCGCTTGCCACGCGGGTATACCGTCACGCCGACATCACCGCGGGTGAATTCCCAGTAGTCCCGCGTATCGACGCGGTTGCGCAGCCGCGTGGCGGAGAAGCCCGCCGCCACCAGCGCCTGGTGGTATTCGTCGAAACTCACGCATACCGGCGTCATGTCGGCCCCGGCATGGGTCTGGTCGTTGAACTCGAACAACAGGCGGTTGGGCTTCTGCCCGGGCACGCTCGACATCGAACGCAGGCCGTAGTACCAGACATCGCTCAACTTGCCGGTGACGCCATACTCATTGGCATTGCCGGGACTGAGCCGCATGCGCAGGCCGGTGCGCTTTTCGACGTTCTCGGGGGCGAGGTCGTCGATGCCGCGGGCGCTCTCGATCAACGCAAGCACGCGCTTGCCAAGCGCTTTCGCATCCTGCAAGGCGGATTCGGTGGGAACGGTTGTCGTCATGGCGATGGGCTCCTTGGCCGTGTAAGGCATAACGGGCGCGAGAACGCAGGCCGATATGCAGAGCATGCAAAACAAGGCCGGTAAACGCGGCTTGAAGGCGGCAGTGGCTGGCAAGACATCCTCCCGTCAACCGGGGCATCGATGGCTCGATTTTTCAATCTACTCCAGGCCCGGGCACCGGACAACCGCCGGCCCCGCCGGGCCGGCGATACGGTGCGCCCTCACCCGGCGATGGCCGCCGCATGTACCCCGGCCACCGAGCGGCCGGAGGGGTCGGCGGTAGCGACGAACGCCGCGTCCCAGGCGATCGCCGCCGGCGAGGAGCAGGCGATCGACTTGCCACCCGGCACGGTGCGCGCGCAAGCCTCGTCCGGGAATGCCTGCTCGAACAGACGGCGGTAGAAATATGCCTCCTTGCTCTGCGGCGGGTTGTGCGGGAAGCGCTCGGCGGCGGCGGCGAATTCGGCATCGCCAACGTGCTTTTCCGCGTGCGCCTTCAGCCCGTCGATCCAGCCGTAACCGACGCCATCGGAAAACTGCTCCTTCTGCCGCCAGAGGATTTCATCCGGCAACGCGCCTTCGAAAGCTTCGCGCAATACGTGTTTCTCGATGCGCCCATCTTTCACCATCTTCGCCTCGGCATCCATCGCCATCGCCACCTCGATGAACTCGCGGTCGAGAAACGGCACTCGCGGCTCGACGCCCCAGGCCATCATCGATTTGTTGGCGCGCAGGCAATCGTAGTTGTGCAGGGCGTCCAGCTTGCGCACCAGTTCCTCGTGGAATTCACGCGCATTCGGCGCCTTGTGGAAGTACAGGTAGCCGCCGAAAAGCTCGTCGCTGCCCTCGCCCGAGAGCACCATCTTCACCCCCATCGCCTTGATCCGCCGCGCCAGCAGGAACATCGGCGTGGACGCGCGAATGGTGGTGACATCGTAAGTCTCGATGTGGCGAATCACGTCGGGCAACGCATCCAACCCTTCCTCGAAGGTGTAGGTGAAGCCGTGGTGGACGGTACCGAGCGCGTCGGCGGCGATCCGCGCGGCCTTGAGATCGGGCGAGCCTTCCAGACCGATGGCGAACGAATGCAGGCGCGGCCACCAGGCTTCCGAGGCGTCATCGTCCTCGACCCGCTGCCGCGCGAACTTGGCGGCGCAAGCGGCCACCAACGAGGAATCCAGCCCGCCCGAGAGCAAAACGCCATAGGGCACGTCGCTCATCAACTGCCGGTGCACGGCCGCCTCGAACGCCTCGCGCAGCGCCTGCTTCGAGACCGCCACACCCTCGGTCGCCGAGACTTCGCGCCAGGGGCGCTCGTAATACCTGCGCAAGGTCTGGGTACGGGTGTCGAACCAGTGGCCGGGGGGGAACTGCGCCACGTCCTCGCACAGGCGCGAGAGCGCCTTCATTTCCGATGCCACCCACAGCCGACCCTCGGCATCGTGGCCCCAGTACAGCGGCACGATGCCGATGTGATCGCGGGCGATGATCGCGCGCTCGCGCTCGGCATCCCACAACACGAAAGCGAACATACCGTTCAGCCGCATCAGCCACTCGCCGATGTCGCCCTCCGGGTCGGCGGCGTAGAGCGCGTTGATGACTTCGCAATCGGACCCGCTCTGGAAGGCGTAACCAGCCGAAAGCGCGTCGCGCAGCGAACGATGGTTGTAAATCTCACCGTTGACCGCCAGCGCCAGCCGGCCGTCGCCCGAGAGCAACGGTTGCGAGCCGCCGCTGGGATCGACGATCGCCAGCCGCTCGTGCACCAGCAACGCATGCGGGTGCTGGTGCACGCCGCTCCAGTCCGGCCCGCGATGGCGCAAGCGCGCGGAGAGCGAAAGCGCCAACGGACGCAACACGGACAGGTCACTGCCCGCTCGGAGATCGATGACGGAAAGGATGGAACACATGGCTGGACTCCTGGTTTTGGATGGACGAAAACGAAGAAGCCCGCCTTGGGAGGCGGGCTTCAGGAAGGTTTGGCGTGGAAATCGCGCGCTAACCGCTGGCCCGCTGGCGGCAGGAATTATTGTTGCGGTTATTGACGTTGACCGGGACGCACGCGCCGCCCGCCGGGAAAGCGGAAGCGCGACGGACAAGGGCGCATAACAGGGTCATGGGCCGAGTGTGCGCCGGGCGGGCGGCACTTGGCAAGCCCTTCGACCACCACATACGCGGATGCCGGTCTAGCCATCGCATCCACCAGACGGCCGCCTTGGAGATATTTTTCGCGGCACCGCGACAGCGCGCTCAACGAGACGAGTGTGGCGATCAAACCCACTTCGTTTCAGCAAGACTTTCGCGGCCATCGCCCGGGAAATGGCCGTGGTTCGCCGGTGACAAGATCGCCGCCTGGACCGACGACCACCGCATCTACCGCCAGGACGACCGGCAGGGCAACACCTGGACCTACGATCCGGACCAACCCGCCCTCGGCTGGCAGCGCGAGGCCCCGATCGACGCCAGCAACGATCACATCGACAACCCGACCCGCGGCAGGCTGCGCGCCTCACCCGCGCTGGCCAATGAACTGAACCACCAGGCGACCCGCACGTCGGTGGAACGGGTGCTCGGCAGCCCCCCCTCGCAGCGCGACCCCTTTACCCAGCCCGCCCTCGCCAACGACGCGCCCAGCATCACCCCCGCGAACTGGGTCCGCGATGCCGACGGCGACACCTGGCGGCGCGAGGTCGTGGTCGCATACCTGGAACACGGTCTGCGCCAGACGCGTATCGACGCGGCCGGCCCGGAACATGCGGCGGAACTGGATCGCGCAGCGGCGCAGACCGTACTCCCCAGCACCGGCTCACTCGGATTGGCGCTGGATAGCCAAAAAGAAACCCCATTGAGGCAGGTATGCAATGCATTCCATCGAATCACCGCGCCGGATCGCGGCGCGGGTTGGCCCGTACCATACGTTGGACGCCACTGCACCGACCTCGAACGACTTTAGCTGGCCCGTATCACTTAGCAGGCGACGTCTTCGCCAACAGCAGCCGCTCCAACAGCCGCCGATACAGCGCCGGTAGCGCCTCCAGATCGGCGATGCGGACATGTTCGTCCACTTGGTGGATGCTGGCGTTCACCGGCCCGATCTCGATGCACTCGGCCCCCAGCGGCGCGATGAAGCGCGCATCCGACGTGCCGCCGCCGGTGCTTTCCTCCGGGGCGAATCCGGCGGCTTCCGCCAGCACTTCGCGGGCGACGACGCGCAGCCGGCCTTCCGGGGTGTAGAACGGCTCGCCGCTGCGATGCCAGTCGATCGCGCATTCGACGCCGTGCCGGCGCAGGATCGCCTCGCACTCGGCCTCCAGCCGTGGCGCATCCCAGTGCGGGTTGTAGCGCAGGTTGAACAGTGCTTCGAGCTGACCGGGGATCACGTTGCCGGCGTGGTGGCCGGCATGGACATCGGTGATTTGCAGGCTGGTCGGCGGGAACGATTCGTAACCTTCGTCCCAGTGCCGCGTGGCGAGTTCGACCAAGGCCGGCAAAGCGGCGTGGATCGGGTTCTTCGCCTTCTCCGGGTAGGCCACATGCCCCTGCACGCCCCGCGCGACGAGCCGCGCCGACAGCGACCCTCGACGCCCCACGCGCAGCAGGTCGCCCAATACCGCCTTCGAGGACGGCTCGCCGGTGATGCACCAATCGATGCGCTGAGCGCGCGCGCGAAACAGCTCGGCCACCTTGCGCACGCCGTCGATCGCCGCCCCCTCCTCGTCGGAGGTGAGCAGGAGGGCGACGGTACCGGGGTGATCCGGGTGCGCGGCGACGAACCGCTCCAGCGCCACCACGAAGGCGGCCACGCTGCCTTTCATGTCCGCCGCACCGCGCCCGTACAGCGCGCCATCACGGATTTCCGGCGCGAACGGATCACTCCGCCACGCCTCCCGCGGCCCCGGCGGCACCACGTCGGTATGGCCGAGCAGCGCCAGCACCGGGCCGCCTTCGCCATGCGTGGCCCAGAGGTTGTCCACCGCGCCGAAGCGCAATTGTTCGATGCGAAACCCGATGCGCCGCAGACGCTCGGCGATGAGCCGCTGGCAACCGGCATCCTCCGGCGTCACCGAGGGTCGCGCGATCAACTCGCGGGCAAGATCGAGCACTTCGCTCATCACCCGCTCAATCGACGCCGAACAGCTTCTTGAAGCCGTTGTCGGAAAACCCCTGCGCGATACGGCCATCGTCCATCGCCACCAGCGGCCGCTTCACCAACGCCGGATGTTCGCGCAACAACAGCTTCCACTCGGCATCGCTTCCGGGCGATTTGCGGTTTTCCGGCAACTGCCGCCAAGTGGTGGAGGATTTGTTGATGAGCGCCGCCCAGCCGCCGACCGCCGCCTGCCAGGCCGCGAAGGTTTCCGGCGCGGGCAGCGCGTCGCGGACATCGACGAACGTGTACCCGATGCCGAAACGATCCAGCCATTTGCGCGCCTTGCGGCAGGTATCGCAGTTCTTCAATCCGTACAAGGTCGTCATGCAAGGCTCTCCGGTGTCGGGGGCCATTGTCGCCACTCGCCACGACCGGCGCCAGCCATGTGGCCGCCGCGCCGCCACTTCGTCGTTCGAGGCCACGGCAGCGCGATCGCGCCCATCGCCGCGCGGGCCGAGGTGATCGCTCAAGCCCCGGAGGGGCCGCCGTGCAACGCCAGGGTATTCCAGTGCGCGCGGAGGTCGAGCCTGGCGGCGCGGCCTGGCCATCGTGGCGCCACCGGCGGCCACGGCGCGCTTTTTCAGCCGGCGGGCAGCACGCCCACCTCGATCGCGCTCGGATGCCGCGCATCGTGATAGACGCGATGGGTGGCCTTGATGAAGTCGCCATCCTTCGCCTGGTAGATGTTGGGCACGTATTTCTGCGGGTTGCGGTCGATGAAGGGGAACCAGCTCGATTGCACCTGCACCATGATCCGGTGGCCCTTCTTGAAGGTGTGCAACACGTCGTTGAGGGTGTAGTCGACCTCGGTCGGCTTGCCGGGCACGAATGGTTCCGGCTTTTCGAAACTGTTGCGGAAGCGCCCGCGCATCGGCTCGCCGCGCACCATCTGCTGCAACCCGCCACGCGGATTCCCGCCGGCCACGCGCCCAGCCGGGGAAGACGGCGGCGGAGCATCGGGATGGACATCGATCAGTTTGACGATGAAGTCGGCATCGGTACCGGTGATCGACACCCACAGCCTGACCTTGATCGGCCCGGCGAGGGTCACGTCCTCCCGCAGCGGCGCGCTCCGGTAGACCAGCACGTCCGGGCGCCACGCGGCGAAACGCTGATCGGCGGCGATGTAGTCGCGGCTCCAGCCGGTCATGATCTCGGTGGTGTAGGGCACGGGCTTTGCCGGGTCGCTGACGTATTCGCCAAAGCCGCGAGCGGCCGTGGGCCTGACATCGAACGCCAGCCCGCCGTCCGGCTGAAAGTAGAGCGTGCGTGGTATCAGGTTCTTCGGCGGCCAGCTGGCGAAACGCTCCCATTGGTTGGCGCCGGTGCGGAACATCCACGCCTCCGGCAGACCGGCATCGCCCTCGCCTTTCAGGTGTTGCTTGAAGAAGGCGTATTCGACCGGTTGGTAATCGAGCGCGGTATCGCGGCCGAATTCGGCATCGCCCACCTTCTCGCCCTTGCCGCGCAGCCAGCCGCCGTGCGTCCACGGCCCCATCACCAGGGTGTTGCGGATACCGGGGTTGTTCCGTTCGATGGCCTGATAAATGTGCAGCGGACCGTACAGGTCTTCGGTGTCGTACCAGCCGCCGACCGTCAACACCGCCGCGCGCACGTTCTTCATTTTCGAAGGCAAATCGCGCGCTTTCCAGAAATCGTCGTAATTGGGATGCCTGACCAGGTCGTCCCAGAAGGCGATCGGCTCACGGAATCGCTTCGGCGCGTTCGAGAGCGCGCCCAGCCGCAGGTAGTAGTCGTAGCCGTCGGGTGTGCCGAAATCGTAGCGCTTGGGCGAATCGGCGCTTGGCGCGGGACGCGGATGGCCGAACCCCATCCCATGAAAGAAGCCGTAGGCCATGTTGAGGGTGAACGCGCCGTTGCGATGCATGTCGTCGCCCAGAAACCAGTTGGCGATCGGCGCCTGCGGCGAGACGGCCACCAGCGCCGGGTGGCCGTCGATCGCCGCGACCGCGCTGTAGTAACCGGGATAGGACACCCCGTGCTGCCCGACCTTGCCGTTGTTGCCGGGCAGATGCTTCAGCATCCACTCCACCGTGTCCCAGGTGTCGGTGTTGTCGTTGACCGCGCCTTCGACCGGGCGCATGTTCACGAACGTTCCTTCGGACAGGTATTTTCCGCGCACGTCCTGGCAGACGAAGATGAAACCGTCGCGTTCATAATCCTCGATGGGGTTGAGGGTTTCCTTGTATTTGTCGCCGCCGTAGGGGCCACAGGAATACGGCGTGCGCTGCATCAGGATCGGATAGCGACGCGCCGGGCCGGCATCCTTCGGCGTGTAGACCACGGTATGCAGCCTGATGCCGTCGCGCATCGGGATGGCGTGCTCGGTCTTGAGGTAGTTCGTCTTGACGTAAGCGCCGCGGCGGGGCGCCCGTTCCATCGATTCGGCCTGTTCAGCGGCCATGCCCGCCGATACGGCCGGCGACGGAATCTTGACCGGCTCTCGCGCGCAGGCGGCGATGACGAACATGCCCCCCAATAGCGGTAGAACACGATGGAGCGGCTGGGCGACGGGCATGGCGGGGCTTCCTTTCGGGCAACCCCGCATTGTTCACGGGCGGGGGAAGCGTCCTCCCCTGCCGGAAGTCATGCCCGGATCAGCCGGCCAGGCCGCGCAGTAGGTCGTTGACCGAGGTCTTGGCGCGGGTCTTTTCGTCCACCTGCTTGACGATCACCGCGCAATACAACGAATGCGAGCCATCGGCGGCCGGCAGCGAGCCGGACACCACCACGCTACCCGGCGGAATCACGCCATAGCTGATCTCCCCCGTCTCGCGGTGGTAGATGCGGGTGGACTGGCCGATGAACACGCCCATGCCGATCACGCTGTGATGGCCGACGACCACCCCCTCCACCACTTCCGAGCGCGCGCCGATGAAGCAGTGGTCCTCGATGATGGTGGGCGATGCCTGCAACGGCTCCAGCACGCCGCCAATGCCGGCGCCGCCCGAGATATGACAATGCTGGCCGACCTGCGCGCAACTGCCGACCGTGGCCCAGGTATCGACCATCGTGCCCTCGCCCACGTAGGCGCCGATATTGACGAAGCTGGGCATCAGCACCACGTCGCGGCCGAGGTGGCAGCCGCGCCGCGCCACGGTGCCCGGCACCACGCGCACGCCCTCGCGTCTGAAGGCGGCGGCATCGTAGCCATCGAAACGCAGCGGCACCTTGTCCCAGTACGGCGCCGGCGCGCCTTCCATCACCCGCATGTCGTGGGTGCGGAAATACAGCAGCACGGCTTTCTTCAGCCATTCGTTGACCCTCCAGCCGCCCTCGTTCGGCTCGGCCACGCGCATCGCGCCGGATTCCAGCCCAGCCATGCAGGCTTCGATATCGGGATGCAGGGCGGCGAGTTCATCCGCGCCCAGTTCGGCGCGGTGCTCGAAAGCCGCTTCGATGCGGCTACGCAGCGCGGGGTCGGAATCGGTCATCGGTTTTCTCCTGTATTGCTGGCGGCGAGCGCTTCGCGCAACGCCTGTTGGCGGGATTCGTCGAGCGGCTGGTCGCGCTCGTCGGTGAGCTGGAACACGTCCTCGGCACGCTCGCCGAAAGTGGCGATGCGCGCATCGTGCACGCGCAGCCGGTGCGCGCGCAAAGTCTGCGCCACTTCGGCCAGCAAGCCGGGGCGGTCGGTACAGACCAGGCTCATCACCGTGCGACGGCCATTGGCGCCGGCGCTGAACTCGATACGCGGCACGATGCGGAAATGCTGGAGGTGGCGCGGCGCGGCGCGGCGCGGCGGGCGGATGGTGGAGAGATTCTCGCGCGCAAGCACCTCTTGCAGTCGCTGCACTATCGCTTCGGCCGCGACCGGGCGGCGCGGGTCGATCGGCAACACCTGGAAAGTATCGAACACGCGGCCGTCCGGGCCGTTCAACAGCCGTGCCTGCTGGATGGCGAGACCGGCGCGATCGAACGTGGCAGCGGTCGCCGCGAACAGGCCATCGCGGTCGGGCGAATGCACGAACACTTCCAGCACACCGCTGCCGTCTTCGCCGATGGCGCGCGCGGCAACGCTCCGGGCGAGCCTCGCATTGCGCGCCAGCACGCCAGCCTGCCAGGCTACCTGGTCGGGGTGGCCCCGCAGGAAACTTTCTTCCGGCATGGTCTGGAACAGGGCGTCGGCGGCTTCCTCGCTGACGCCGTGGGCGCGCAGGATCTCGCGGGTCGCCGCGCGGGTTTCGGCGATGCGCTCGATCGCGGCCACCGGGTTTTCCAGCCCCCGCCGCAACGCCAATCGGGTAGTCATGTAAAGATCGGCCAGCAAGCGGTCCTTCCAGGCGTTCCACAGCTTGGGCGAGGTGGCGGCGATGTCGGCGCAGGTGAGCAGGTAGAGATAATCGAGCCGTTCGCGGTCGGCCACCCGCTCGGCGAAACGCTGCACGACCTCGGGGTCGGAAATATCCTGTTTCTGCGCGGTCATCGACATCAGCAGATGCTGCCGCACCAGCCAGGCGACCAGTTCGGTATCGGCGGTGGAAAGCCCCATCGCCGTGCAGAACTCGCGCGCATCGACCGCGCCCAGTTCGGAATGGTCGCCGCCACGGCCCTTGGCGATGTCGTGGAACAATCCGGCCAGGATCAGCAACCCGGGTTTGCGCAGGCGCGGCCAGACCTCGTGCGCAAGCGAGAAACGCTCGCGGCCGCCCTCGTGACGGAATAGGGCGAAATTGCCGAGCAAGGCCAGCGTGTGCTGGTCGACGGTATAGACGTGGAACAAGTCGAACTGCATGCGCCCGGTGACGCGGGCGAAAGCCGGAATCCAGCGCGAAAGCACGCCCATCTGCGACATCCGCCGGAGCGTCGTCACCACCGCGGGCTGTTGCAGCAGTTGCAGGAACTGTGCGCGCAACGCCGGCGTGGCGTGGGCATAGTCGGGCAGGCAGGGCAGGCTCTCGGCCAGCGCGCGGGCGGTTTCCGAGTGCAGGCCGGTGTCCTCCGGCAGGCCGGCCCAGACCGAGAACAGCGCCAGCACCTGGGCCGGGTCGCAATGCGGCCAATCCGGGTGGCGCGCGGCCAGCCAACGCCCGCGCAGTTCGAAGCCGGCATCCAGCGGCCTCGGGGGGGTCTCGCCTTCCAACCGTTCCTCGAAACGCTGCAACAGGCGTTCGCCGATCCGCAGCACCAGCGCGGCGCTGCGGTAGAAGCCTTGCATCATCCGCTCGACGTCGGCATTGCCGGCTTCCTCCAGCCCGTACAGACGGGCCGCCAAAAGGCGCTGGCAATCGAAACGCAGCCGCTCCTCGGGCTTGCCGGCGACCAGATGAAGGCCCCAGCGCAGCCGCTGCAACTGGCTGGCGGCGCGCAGCAGGGTTTCGCGTTCGTCCGGCCCGATCCGGCCCATCGCCTGCAAGGCTTCCAATCCACCGATGCCGTACACCCGCATCGCCATCCAGCGCAAGGTCTGCAAATCGCGCAGGCCGCCCGGCCCTTCCTTGATGTTGGGCTCCAGGTTGTCGGCGGTATCGCCGAAGCGGGCGTGGCGGCTGCGCAGTTCCTCGCGCTTGGCCAGGAAATATTCGCGCGGCGGCCAGACCACGTCGGTACCGATGGCGGCGGCCAAACGGCCTTCGTCGCCCTCGGCCCCGATCAGCGGACGCGCGTCCATCAAGGCGGTCTGGGTGCTGAGGTCGGCGGCCGCGGCTTCACCGGTGGCGGCCAGCGAACGCACCGCGTGCGAGACCGCCACGCCGGCATCCCACAATTCGGCGATGAAACTGGCGATGGCCTCGCGCGCCGCCTGTTGCGCGGCCTCTTCGCCGACGATCAGCAGATCGACGTCCGACTGCGGGTACAGACTACGCCGCCCATAGCCGCCGACGGCGAACAGTGACAAAGCGGCATTCGCGGGCAGGCAACGCGCCCAGGCTTCGCCAATCAGCGCATCCATACCATCGGCGCGGGAACGCGCCAGTCGATGCGCCGGCTCGCCGGCATCGAAGCGCACGGCGAGCCGCTCGTCCAGCGCGACCAAACGCGCCCGCGCGGCGTCGGCGTGCGGGCGGCTCACGCCGGCGGTGGCGAACCGGCGGAAAGAGTGAGCACGTCGAAGCCATCCTCGGTGACGGCGATCATGTGTTCCCACTGCGCCGAGAGCTTGCGATCCTTGGTGACGACGGTCCAGCCATCGGGCAGAAGCTTGGAGTGGCGACCGCCTTCGTTGATCATCGGCTCGATGGTGAAGGTCATGCCGGGCTTGAGCACGGTGCCCTCGCCGGGCCGACCGTAGTGCAGTACCTGCGGGTCTTCGTGGTACACGCGGCCAATGCCGTGTCCGCAGTATTCGCGCACCACGCTGAAACGCTCGCCTTCCGCGAAGCTCTGGATGGCATGGCCGATGTCGCCCAGGGTCGCGCCCGGACGCACCTGGCGGATGCCGCGCCACATCGCCTCGTAAGTCGCCTCGACCAGCCGCCGCGCCATCACCGAGGGCGTGCCGGCGTGGTACATGCGGCTGGTGTCGCCATGCCAGCCATCCTTGATGACGGTGACGTCGATGTTGACGATGTCGCCATCCTTCAGCACCTTCGCTTCGCTCGGGATGCCGTGGCAGATCACGTTGTTGACCGAGGTGCACAAGGTCTTCGGGAAACCGCGATAGCCGACGTTCGCCGGTGTCGCCTTCTGCACCTTGACGATGTGCTCATAGGCGATGCGGTCGAGCTCCTCGGTGCTGACGCCCGGGCGGACGTGCTCGCTCATCAGGTCCAGCACCTCGGCGGCCAATCGGCCGGCCTGGCGCATCTTCTCGATTTCTTCGGGCGTTTTGAAAGTGATACTCATCTCGTCATTATCCCCTACCCGCCCCGGGGATGCAGAATCAAGGATGGCCGGGCGCGCGCCCGGCCATCGGATCGGTGCGATGCGGCGGGGCGCTTACTGAATCGCGTAACCGGCCACACGCCAGGTGGCGTTTTCGTCGAGATGGAAACTGACCAGTTCCGCCACCGTCTTGCCGCCCGAGAAGCGGGTAGCGAAACGCACGCTGACGTACATGCCGGGCGGCGGCGCCTGCCTGCCACCGGCCGCATCGACCTGCTGGCGGATGACCGACAGCCACACCCGCGATTGCGGCTGACCCAGCGCGGCGCGCGAAGCCGCGACCTGGCGGATGAAGGCATCCTTGCCCATCGCCTTCTTGGCAACGCTGGAGCCGCCCTCCCACACGTCTCCGGCACGGTTGGCATCCACCAGTTGGGCGGCTTGCAAGGCCGCCATCACCATGCTGTTGGGATCGACCTCCCCAGGCGCCGGGCGCTGGACTTGCGGCCGCTGCTGCTGCGCCTGCGCGGCCGGCGGTGGCTGCCGCGCCATCGCCAGCGGGCCGAGCGAAAGCAGAAGCACGAGGGGGACAAGGATTCTTTTCATGGTTTCTCCCGGGAGTTAAGGGATGGGGTCAACCACCTTGATGCTGGCGCGCACTTCGACTCGCCGGTCCGGCGCAAGGCACTTGACCTTTGCCGGGCGCGGCAGATTATCGCTGCAACTGGCCACCGGATTACCCGCACCGATACCGATGGCGCGAATCCGCACCGACGGCACGCCTTCCGAAATCAACAGGCTTCGCACCGACTCCGCGCGCGCCTGGGCAAGCGCCAGGTTCGATGCCGAGCTGCCGATGCGATCGGCATAGGCCAGCACCTCCACGCTCTCGGTATCCGGCCCCGCCAGGCGGCGGGCCAGTTCCACCAGGCGACGACGCCCCTCCGGGTTGATGTCCTCCACCGCCGAACGACCGAAGCCGAATAAAGCGTCGTCCTCCAGCATCTTGCGTCCGCCTGCCGCCACGGCACCGGCCAGTGCGGGTGCGACCGCCAGCATTTCGGCGCAACCGGCGGGTTGCCAGTGGAAACTGCGCCCCCGGTACTGGCTGTCGAAGATCACTTTGTATTGGCAGGTGCGCACCTGCCCGCCATCGCGGAAGTTGAACAGATAGTCCCACTCGCGCACCTTGCCAAAGCCTTCGCGGAAATGCGGCCGCCCCAGCAGGTCGTAGAGCTGATCCTTGGTAACGCCGGATTCCACCAGCCGCAGGTTGTCCAGGTTGGGAAAGGTGCCGCCCGCCAGGGTGGCCCTGGCCGGATCGGGGAAACGCACCTCCCCGGCCACGCCTTCGGGTGAGATGTCGCGGCTGACGTGGGTCGTGCAACCGGCCATGACGGCTGCGGCGATGGCGGCCAACGGGATATTGATTTTCGTCTTCATGTCTCTGCTCCTGTTTCCACGGCTCACCACTGCACGCCCATGCCAGCGGAGAAGCCCCAATCTTTCGCGGTATTGCCGCTGGCCTGCGCCTTGTAGACCCAGGTGCCGTTCTCACTGATGCCGGAGAGGCCAACGGCGATACCGTACTGGCCCTGATAGCCGCCAACGCCCGCCGAAAGCATGCTCTTGCCCGGCAGATACGCCTGCGGAAGACCCGCCATCGCCATCGCCGAGGCGGTGGCGCCACGGAAATCGCGCCGCAATGTCCATACGTCGTTGCTCAGGTCGTTGAAGCGCTGGTCGGTATACGCATTGGCCTTGTTCAGGGTGTCGCTCAAGCCGGCTTTCAACTGGCCGACATTGACCGCATCGGTGGGGGCTACGCCGGCGGCGACATTGCGCACTAGGGTGGGCCCGGTACCGCCCGGGTTCAACGTCATGCTGTTGTAGTTCACGCTGCCATCGGGGTTCTTGTCGTACTGCACGCCACCGGCGGCATAACCCTTCAACTGGTTGAGGTTGACCGCATCGGTACCGTTGACGCCCGGCGCCACGTTGGTGATACGACGCTCCGCACCGATGCCGCCGACCGACACCACGTTGTCCTCGACCGCGGTGGAGCCGGCGCCGATCGCGATACTGCTGCTGCCGGTGGCCCGCGCGCCCTGGCCGATGGCCGTGCTGTTGGCGCCATCGGCCACCGACTGATTACCGACCGCGGTGCTGTTATTGCCGCTGGCCACCGCGTCGCTGCCGCCCGCCGCCGAGTTGGCGCCCGTCGGGGCCGGCGCCTTGCCGCCGGGCTGGTTCACTTGGAACATGCCGGCCGCGCCGTTCTGGATGGCCGCGATGTTGACCTCACTGGCATCCACGCGGTTGGCGAGATTGTTGATGTTGGACGTCACGCCATCCACGCGCCCGGAAAGATCGGTGACACGGCCGTCCACCGCTTCCACCGCCCGATGGGCGGCATGCAGCTGGCTGCCGTTGACCGCATCGGTGCTGTCGGCGCTGATGCGACCGGCCGCCACGTTGACCAGGACACGCTCCATCCCCACCGCGCCGATGCTGAGCACCGCATGTGGATTGGCGCCGGCATAGCGGTAGTCCACCCCGGCAATGGTGCCGCTCGGTGTGGCGACGGCATCGGTGGTGCGCGCGCCGTTGCCCAGCGCGATCGAGCCATCATGTGAAGCCAACGCATCCTTGCCGATGGCGATCGCATCGGTTCCGGTCGCGCCATCATTGTCATAATTGCCGCCGCCAATGGAGTTGACGCCGTAGTAATGCGTCTTGACCTCCATCGAGGCGGCGTTGAGCTGGGCCAGGTTCACCGCATCGGTCGGATTGATGCCCGTGCCGACATGGGTGATCGGCTGGCCGCCGGCATCGATCCCAGCCACGGTGAGGCTCGGGCCACCGGCGATGGTCAGGCCGTTGGCATTCAACAGCGTCCCGCCCGTGGTCAGGCTGTCGACGCTCAGATTGCGATTGAGCGCGACCTCCACCTTGCCCTCCTGATCCGCGCCCGTCTGGCGGATGGTCACGTTCTCGTCCCCGGTGAACGTGACCCGGCCATCCGGCGTGATGCGCGCTTGATTGCCGTTGGCATCCAGCACCGTCCAACCGGCATTGACCAGGTTGCCGACGGCGTTCAACTGGCTCATGTTGACCGCGTCGGTGGGGTTCACGCCGGCGCCGACATTGGCAATCGGCATGCCGCCGGCATCGATACCGGACACGGTGATGCTCGGCCCACCGGCCACGGCAAGGCCGTTGGCATCCAGCGTGGTGCTGTTGGCGCCATCGCTCATCTCCACGCGCGCCGCGCCATAGCGGGCCACTTTGCCAGCACCGTCATCAACGCTCAGGCCGTTGGTATCCATCACGGTGTTGCCAGTGGTGATGCTGGTCAGCGTCAGGTCGGAGTTGAGACCGAAGGTCACGTTGTTGTCAGCCGCCGACTTCGTCACCTTGAGATTGCCATCGGTGCTCGACAGATCCACCGTCGCACCCGGCGCCACGTTGCTGCCGTCGGCTCCCTGCGCCGTCAGGCGCCAGCCCGCGGAGGCCGTCGCGCTCACCGCGCCGATCGCTTCGCTCACGTTGTCGTAGGTCTTGCCGCCAACGTTCAATACCGCCGTCACCGTGCCGGTGGCCGGGTCGTAAGTGGAGCCGCCGCCCAGCGCCGTGGCCGTCGTGTCACCCAGCTTCTGTACGGTCTGGTTGGTTTGGTAAAGCTGGCTACCGTTGACCGCATCGGTACTCGCGCTCGACAGCGCGCCCGCCGTCACCCCGGTGATCTTGCCGCCGCCATCGACGTTGATGGTGACGCCGCCGAACTTCGGCGCATCCGCCATCTGGAGGTTGATCGCACCCGTCGTCGGATCGGTCACTGTCTTGAGGTTGCCGCCGCTGTAGCTCCCCGCCGTCGCCGCTTCTCCCTTGATCGCCAGCGTCTGTCCAAGGTCGCGATGCACTTCACCGGCACCGTTGTCGTTGCCGGTGAACTTCATGCCCTTGCTGGTCATGTCGCTCTTGGCCGTCTCCAACTGCGACAGGTTCACCGCGTCGTTGGCCGAGGTGCCGTTGGCCACGTTGTGGATTTGTGTCGCCGTGCCTCCTTTGTTCAGCGTGACGCTGTTGGAGTTGACCGTGCCATCCGCATTGAGGTCGTACTGCACCGCGCGATTGCCCAGCGCGCTCACCGCCTGGTTCGTCGCATGCAACTGGCTGCCGTTGACCGCCTGATTGCTGGTCGCGCTCACCTCGCCCGCCGCCACGTTGTGAATCGTCGTCGCCGCCGCCCCTGGATTCATCGTGACGCGGGCATAGTCCACCTCGCCCGGGTCCACCTCGCCATTGCCGTTGGTGTCGGTCCAGTCGTACTTCACCGCACGCTCGTTCGCCGCGCTGGCCGTAGCCGCCACGGTATTGAGCTGCGACAAGTTCACCGCATCGGTGGCGGAAACGCCGTTGGCCACGTTGCCGATGATTTTGTTGCCGGCGTCGATGCCGGCCGTGGTCACACTGGGGCCACCGGCAATGGTCAATCCATTGCTGTTGACGGTAGTGCCTCCATTGGTCAAGCCATTGGTATCGATCCGCGTGTTGCCGGCGGTCACACTGGTGATAGTCAGGTCGGGGTTCAGGCCGAAGGTCACGTTGTTGTCAGTCGCCGACTTCGTCACCTTGAGATTGCCATCGGTGCTCGACAGATCCACCGTCGCGCCCGGGGCCACGTTGCTGCCGTTGGCCCCCTGCGCGGTCAGGTTCCAGCCCGCGGAGGCCGTCGCGTTCACCGCGCCAATCGCGTCGTTCACGCTGTTGTAGGTCTTACCACCCACGTTCAGCACCGTGGTCACCGTGCCGTCGGCATTCGCGGTCGAGTTGCCGCCCATGCCACTGGCCAGACTGCTAGCTACGTTGTTCACCGATTGGTTGGTCGTATACAACTGACTGCCGTTGACCGCATCGGTGCTGGCAGCCGACAGCGTGCCCGCCGCCACGCCGGTGATGGTATTGCCGCCGTTGTCGAGACCCACGTTCGTCAAACTCACCGGGCCCTTCGGGCCACCACTGACCGTTACGCCGCCGTTGTTCAGCACCGTGTTGCCGGCGGTCACACTGGTGATAGTCAGGTCGGACGTGGTTGCGATCGTCAGTTTGTTCGGGTCGGTGCCGTCGCGCGTCACGGCAATGTTGTTGCCTTGCTGCACAGTCACCGTGCCACCCGAAGCGACATTGCTCGCCGCATCGCCGTTGGCACTGAGATTCCAGCCTGCGGAGGCCGTCGCGTTCACCGCATCGACCGCCTCGTTCACGCTGTTGTAAGTCTTGCCGCCAACGTTCAATATCGCCGTCACCGCGCCGGTGGCGGGATCATAAGTGGAACCGCCACCCAACGCCTTGACCGTTGTATTGCCCAGGTTTTGCACCGTTTGGTTGGTCTGGTACAACTGGCTGCCGTTGACCGCATCGGTACTCGCGCTCGACAGCGTGCCCGCCGTCACGCCGGTGATCTTGCCGCCGCCATCGACGTTGATGGTGACGCCGCCGAACTTCGGCGCATCCGCCATCTGGAGGTTGATCGCACCCGTCGTCGGATCGGTCACTGTCTTGAGGTTGCCGCCGCTGTAATTGCCGGCCGAGCTCGCCCCGCCCTGGATCGCCAGCGTCTCGCCCAGGTTGCGGTGCACGTCGCCGGCGGTCTTGTCGTTGCCGGTGAACTTCATACCCTTGCTGGTCATGTCGCTCTTGGCCGTCTCCAACTGCGACAGATTCACCGCGTCGTTGGCCGAGGTGCCGTTGGCCACGTTGCCTATCCGCGTACCCGTTCCTGCCGAACCAAGCGTGATGCTGCCGCGGTTGACCGTTCCGTCCGTATTGACGTCGTACTGCACCGCGCGATTGCCCAGCGCGCTCACCGCCTGGTTCGTCGCAAACAGCTGGCTGCCGTTCACCGCATCCGTGCTGCTGGCGCTCACCTGCCCCGCCGCCACGTTGACGATCTGTCGCTCCTTGCCCGCCGCGCCCACGCTCACCACGCCATTGGCCGCCGAACCGACGCCGGCGTAGTTGTAGGTCACGCCATTGATGCTGGTGCTACTCACCGCCGTGGCCGCGCGGTCGGCGCTAGCATTACCCAATACCACGCTGTTGGCCTGCGTGGCGGTTACGCCATTGCCCACCACGAAGGTGTTGTCCTGCGCGATGGTGTTGTTGTTGCCAAGTGCATAACTTCCGCTGCCCTTGACGGTATTCGGGTCACCAATAGCGCCGGAGTTAGCGCCACTAACCTGATTGCCAGTACCGATAGCGATAGTGTTCCCGGCAATGGCTTGCGCACCCTTACCGATGGCAATAGCGTTGGCCCCGGTGGTTACGCTGGAATCACCAATGGCCACACCGCTGGTAGCTCCCGCATTGACCCGAGAAGACACACCCAACGCAACGGAATTATTGGCTGCCGCATAAGCACCCCGATTCGCCGAGGTGGATGTCCCCGCCTGCGGGGTATTCGCCGCCCCTCCCATGGCAATGGCATTGATAACGTTGGGCGCAACGACAGCGCGGGCACCTACCGCGGTACTGTAATTACCCCCCTGCAACACCTGCGCATTGGCGCCGATGGCGGTACCAGAATCCACGGAACCATAACTTATCGCACCCAATGCCGTTCGGCCGACAGCGCTACTAAAACCAACGGCCGATGAATTTTTCGACCCGACACCAATCACTATACCGGCCCCCACCCCCATGCTTTGCGTACCTTGAACATTTGCCAGATCACCAATCGCGATCGTCCTGAAATCAGCCTCACTCGGCACTACGACACCTGATTTTCCTGACACAGATCCCGACCCAATGGCTATGCCATTGATAGCATATACGCGAGCCCCTGAGTTCATATCATTCAGCAATTCATCCCCACCTTCATTATTTACATGACGACGCGAGCCAATGGCAATACCGCCAGCCGCACTCGCACTTGCGTTTGCGCCCGAACCCAGCGCAATACTATTTCCAGCCTCCGCCTTAGCATTAATACCCGAATTGTCTCGCGCACCAATCGCAATGGATTTTTCGCCTCCTGCACTGGCCCCGTAACCCATCGAAATAGATCGAGCACCGGAACTCCCTGCGCTCGAACCAACCGCAATGGCATCAACACCAGACGCACCATCGTTATCGTAGTTGCTACCCACTCCGGTTACGGAAGAGCGAACACTGTAGTAGTGCATCTGCCCAGACCCAAGTGTGTTGGCAACGGCATATAGTTGAGAACCATTGACGGCATCGGTACTGGCGGCGGTGAGCGCGCCGGCGGCCACGTTCTTCACCTGACGCTCGTAACCGGCAGCGCCCACCGAAACCTGCATGCCGGAATCACCCACGGTACCCGCGAAACCAGTGAAAGTACGCCCACCAATGACCGCGGTATCGATATCGGCGGCATCGGTACCGGTGGTGGCGCCGGTACCCAGCGCCACCGAACCGGTCTTGCTGGCAATGGCCGAGCCGCCCAACGCCAGCGCCCCGGTACCGGTGGCGAAGGAATTGAACCCGAGCACGGTGGAAAAATCCCCCTGCGCCTGGGATTGCGCGCCAACCGCGAGCGATGCCTGGCCGGTGGCGCTGGTGCCGTAATAAATACCGTTCTTATCCGCCGCCATGAGGTTGCGGTAGGTGTCGTTGGCCCGAGCACCGGTCAAGCCGAAATAAGGCTCCAGTGTGCTATTGGTGATCTCCGCGATCTTGCGCGCATCGACCGTATCGTCGCTACCGATGGCAATACCGGAGTTGCCGGTGACAACGACATTGTTGCCCACGGCCACCGATTGGGAAACGGTAACGTAGTTTACCGAACCGATCACGGTGACTTGTTCAAGCGGGTCACCGGTCGTACCAACGTACGAACCCTGATAGCAGACGCCACTCCTGCGAACCGTGGAAGTGGCCAGCGGGGTGGATCCATGCCAGTTGCAGTCGTCGCCCACATCGCTGCTTTTCTCTTTCAGCAACGGGATACTGGACACTGGCGTGACCGTCTGCGCCCAAGCGACACCGCCACCGGCCAGCCCACAGAAAAGAAGTAGGGCGGGCACCATCGCCCGGCAGAGAGGCGTCATCAGTGTCAGACATTGACGCTTCTCAACCACTGCGCCAGAGCCTCCCATATGCCCCGTCGCCAGTTCGGAGGCGACGACCATCGCGCCTAATTCACGGCTCCATACGAGACGATATATCTTGTTCACGGCAAATCTCCAGGTAATGAAGTTAACGAATACGAGGGGAAGAGCGTCAAAGTAAAAATATGACGCAATTTTTATTCAAGAAAAATTGAAGCAACCATCATGCCAACACCGTGACGGATGCCACAATTGATATGCCAACCCTCTCAGTTGCTGAACAAAATTTGAACATGTCGGCGCTCAATCCGTCCGCTGCCCACCGACCGCCATCGCCGTGTTAAATTGCCCGCCCCTGCCACGGCAGGCCGTCCACACCGCACGTCAGCGGTGAATACACACCTGCTGTTGCAACCCATGCCGGGGTGTCCTGTCACCATCCATCGATGGCCGCCGGGATCTGTCATGGAGGCCGCAGGGAGGCCCAACCCCGGAACCACGCCCCTACCCGGGCGTCCGCCGTCCATTTCTTCCCGGCGGAGGTTCCATCACCTCTAAGGAAACCTAGCAATGCCCCAGATCACCATGCGCCAGATGCTGGAAGCCGGCGTGCACTTCGGCCACCAGACCCGCTACTGGAACCCCAAGATGGGTCCGTACATCTTCGGCGCCCGCGGCAAGATCCACATCATCAACCTGGAAAGCACCGTCCCGCTGTTCAACGACGCGATGAATTTCCTCTCGAAGATCGCGCAGAAGCGCGGCGTGGTGCTGTTCGTCGGCACCAAGCGCAGCGCCCGCGACGCCATCAAGGAAGAAGCCGAACGCTGCGGCATGCCCTTCATGACCCAGCGCTGGCTGGGCGGCACCCTGACCAACTTCGCCACCATCAAGAAGTCGGTCGCCCGCCTGAAGGAACTGGAAGCCGCCGAAACCGACGGCACCTTCCAGAAACTGGTCAAGCACGAAGTGCTGGGCCTGCGCCGCGAGCGCGACAAGCTGGAAGCCAGCCTCGGCGGCATCAAGGACATGAACCGGCTGCCGGATGCCCTGTTCGTGATCGACATCGGCCATGAAGACATCGCCATCAAGGAAGCCAAGACTCTGGGTATCCCGGTGATCGCCGTGGTCGACACCAACTACGATCCGAACCTGGTGGATTACGCCATCCCGGGCAACGACGACGCCATCCGCGCCGTGCAGCTCTACGCGCGCGCCGCCGCCGACGCCGTACTGGAAGGCAAGGCCGCCGCGCCGAACGCCGCCTCGGTGAGCGAAGAGGAATTCGCCCAGGCCGACGCCGACAAGCCGGCCCGCAAGCCCGCCGCCAAGAAGGCGGCCGCGAAGAAGGCCGATGACGGCGAAGCCGCCCCCGCCGCCCAAGAAGCCGCCGAGTAATCACCGCGTCATCCGGCCATGCCAACGTGCATGGCTGGCCTTATCCCCGCAGCGCAGCCCTGCCCGGCGTTATCGCCGGCATGCCGCCCAGCGCTGCCGAGCAAACATATAAAGGAATCGCAATGGCTGAAATCACCGCATCCCTGGTCAAGGAACTGCGCGAGCGCACCGGCGCCGGCATGATGGAATGCAAGAAGGCGCTCACCGAGAACAACGGCGACATCGAAGCCGCCGCCGACTGGCTGCGCAAGACCGGCCTGGCCAAGGCCGACAAGAAAGCCGACCGCGTCGCCGCCGAAGGCCGCATCGGCATGGCCCAGGCGCCGGGCAAGGCCGCGCTGGTGGAAGTGAACTCGGAAACCGATTTCGTGGCGAAGGACGGCAACTTCACCGGCTTCGTCGACGCCGTCGCCCAGGCCGCGCTGGACGCCGCCGACATCGAAGCGCTCAAGGCCGCCCGGATCGGCGATGCCACAGTCGAGGAAACCCGCGCCGCCGTCGTCGCCAAGGTGGGCGAGAACGTGCAGTTGCGCCGCATGGTTCACATCGACAGCGAAGGCGTGATCGGCGCCTACGTCCATGGCGGGCGCATCGGTGTGCTGGTGGAGCTGAAAGGCGGCAACGAAGAGCTGGCCCGCGGCATCGCCATGCACGTGGCGGCGATGAACCCGCCCTACATCTCGCCCGCCCACGTGCCGGCCGAGTTCGTCGAGCGCGAGAAAGCCATCGCCCTGGAACAAGTCAAGGATTCGGGCAAGCCCGCCGACATCCTGGAGAAGATGATCTCCGGCAAGATCACCAAGATCGTCAACGAAGTCACCCTGACCGGCCAGCCCTACGTGCTGAACACCGACCAGACCGTCGAAGCCACCCTGAAAGCCGCCGGCGCGGAAGTGCTGCGTTTCGAGCGCCTGGCCGTCGGCGAAGGCATCGAAAAGGTCAAGGAAGACTACGCCGCCGAAGTGATGAAGCAGGCCGGCCTGGCCTGACCGGGAACCCCGGCGCCACGATGATCGCGGCGCTCATCATCCCTCAAACTTCCGCAGTTGCGAAGAACCCGCCGAATGGCGGGTTCTTCGTTTCCGGCATTGGCCCGGCTCAACCGCCTCCGCTCTGGAAAGTCCGCTCTTCGTAGGGCTGCACCACCACCCACCCCTCGCCCGCGAACTTCAACTGAATACTCTCGCCGGAAGTGCGTCCGACCAGCGTGCCCAGCGAGATGTCGGTGACGATCTCCGGCTCCAGATTGCCCGACCACGCCACGGTGGCATTGGGATCGGTGAACACCGGGCCGCCAGCCGCGCTCACCCCCAGGGTCAGCGGCTGGTAATGCGACGTAATGGCCACGATCCCGTTGCCCGAAAGCCGCACGTTGAACAGGCCGCCGGCCATCATCCCGGCGACCCGCCGCATCATGGTGATCCGGTTGTCGATGCCGGCCTCGAACGCGAGCACGTCGTTGCCGTTGACGAAGATCGACTCCCCGCCTAGCCGCAGCAGGCCGATCTTCTTGCCGGCATCGGCGAGATAGGCGCGGCCCCGCCCTTCCATCTTCATCAGCTGCATGCCCTCGCCGCTGACCGCCTTCTTCAGCAGATTGCCGAGCCCCTGCTCCAGCAGGCCCTGGCGGGTGAACTTGACGTTGCCGGTGCGCGCCACCATCGAACCGGCCTTGGCCCAGACCAGCCCATCCAGACGCACCTCCAGCATGCGGTCACTCTCCAGCTCGAAGATTTCACCGGCGCCGATTTCGTCGCGCTCGCGCGAATCCGAAAGAAATTCCTGCAAAGTCTTGACCGCCATACGCCTGCTCCACACCAAGGGATTCGGCAATCCTAACCCACGCCAGTGGACCGCCCCGGATCGCTGCACGGTCGCATGCGCGGAGTAGAATGGCGCATTTCCCGAAGCCCTCCGGAGCCGCCATGTCCCAGCTCGCCCATCGCCGTGTCCTTTTGAAACTGTCCGGCGAGGCGCTGATGGGCGGCGAAGACTACGGCATCGACCCGAAAGTGCTGAACCGGATCGCCCGCGAGGTGATCGAAGCCCGTGAAGCGGGCGCGGAAATCGCCCTGGTGATCGGCGGCGGCAACATCTTCCGCGGCGCCGGCCTGGCCGCCGGCGGCATGGACCGGGTCACTGGCGACCAAATGGGCATGCTGGCCACCGTCATCAACGCGCTGGCGATGCAGGATGCGCTGGAGAAGCTCGGCGGCAAGGCCCGCGTCATGAGCGCGCTCAAGATCAACGATGTCTGCGAAGACTACATCCGCCGGCGCGCCATCCGGCATATGGAAAAGGGCCGGATCACCATTTTCGCCGCCGGCACCGGCAATCCGTTCTTCACCACCGATTCGGGCGCCGCCCTGCGCGCCATCGAGATCGGCGCCGACCTGCTGCTCAAAGCCACCAAGGTCGATGGCGTGTACGACAAGGACCCGAAGAAGCACGCCGACGCGGTGCGCTTCGACAAACTCGATTACAGCGAGGTCATCGCCCGCAACCTAGAGGTGATGGACACCGCCGCCTTCGCCCTGGCCCGAGACGCCGAACTGCCGATGCGCATCTTCGACATGGAGCAGCCGGGCGTACTGCTGAAGATTCTCCGCGGCGAGAACATCGGCACCCTGGTCCACGGCCGCCGCCGCGTCTGACTCCGCAGTCGCCTGGCCCGGCCCGATATCCGAATGGGGAATCCCACCGTTCGGCCGATCGACGCGTGCGACATCGACATCGGGAGCGCATCGGCGCGGAACGGCGATGACGCCGCGCTTCCCGATATCGGCCCGCCGGTGATGCACGACACCCCGCCACGCACGCATCGAAAACCACCCCACGGACATCCGGCGGCCCGCCCAGGCATCACCTATAATCCCCCGCTTACGTTTCCGTGAGACCGGGCCATGATCAAGGACATCCACAAGGACGCGCAGACGCGCATGCAAAAGAGCATCGAGGCGTTGCGCCACGACTTGGCCAAGGTCCGCACCGGCCGCGCCACCACCGCGCTTGTCGACCACGTCAAGGTCAACAGCTACGGCTCGGACATGCCGCTCTCGCAAGTCGCCAGCGTGACCGTGAGCGACGCCCGCTCGCTCACCATCACCCCCTGGGACAAGCAGATGGTCGCGGCGGTCGAGAAAGCGATCATCAACTCCGACCTCGGCCTGACCCCGAACACCGCGGGCATGACCATCCGCATCAACATCCCGCCGCTGACCGAGGAGCGTCGCAAGGAGCTGACCAAGGTGGTTCACGGCGAGGGCGAGAACGCCAAGGTCGCCATCCGCAACATCCGCCGCGACGCCAACCAGAAGGTCAAGGATCTGCTGAAGGACAAATCGGTGTCCGAGGACGACGTGCGCAAGAGTGAGGACGACGTGCAGAAGATGACCGACAAGGCGATCAAGGACGTGGACGACGTGCTCAAGGCGAAGGAGCAGGAGCTGATGGCGGTCTGAGTGGCGCCGTCACGCTCGCCCGCCCGATGCCCGCAGCGGCGCCCGGCACCGGCCACCCCCTTCCCCCTCGATACGCCGGCCCCGCTTCAGCCGGCGCTTTCTTCGTGGCCTTCACTCACGGCGGCCCTTGAGTCCCACAGATGAGTGAAACCAGCCCCCGTAGCACACCGCGCCACCTTGCCGTCATCATGGATGGCAACGGGCGCTGGGCCGAGCAACGTCGCCGGCCGCGCCTCATCGGCCATCGCGCCGGCGCGCGCGCGGTGCAGACCTGCGTGGAGTTCTGCCTGGAACAGGACGTGGAAGCGTTGACGCTGTTCGCTTTCTCCAGCGAGAACTGGGGCCGGCCGCCGGAGGAAGTCAGCGGCCTGATGAAGCTGTTCACCGGTACCCTCGACCGCGAAGTGGACGAGCTGCACCAGCGCGGCGTCCGCCTGCGATTCATCGGCGAACCGGCGCGCTTCTCCGATGCCATCCGCCGTCGCATGCGGGCCGCCGAGGCGTTGACCGCCGGCAATGCGCGGATGACGCTCGCCATCGCCGCCAGCTATGGCGGCCGCCAGGACATCGTGGCCGCCGCGCGCGCGCTGGCGGCCGAGGCCGCCGCCGGCCGCCTGGCCGCCGGCGACATCGACGAGGCGCTGTTCGGCCGCCACGTCGCATTGGCCGACCTGCCGCCGCCCGACCTGATGATCCGCACCGGCGGCGACCAGCGCATCAGCAACTTCTTGCTCTGGCAGCTGGCCTACGCGGAACTGTGGTTCACCGAAAGGTTGTGGCCGGAGCTGGATGCCGCCACACTGCGGCGCGCTTTCGACGATTACGCCAACCGCCAACGCCGCTTCGGACTCACCGGCGCGCAAGTGGACGGCGCGGCCAAGGACCCTGTTTCGCAATGACCAAGACCCGTGTTCTCGCCGCCCTCGTCATGGGGCCCGCGGCCATCGCCGCCGTATTGCTTCTGCCCACCCCCTGGATGATGCTGCTGGCCGCGCTGGTCTTCCTCGGCGGGTTGTGGGAATGGTTCCGTCTGGCCGGGGTCGAAGACACCCTGCCGCGCACCTTCCTGATCGCCGCCAACCTGCTGCTGATGGTGACCATCGCCTGGGCCTCGCGCGGCGCGCAAGGCGGCTCGATGGCGCTGTTCCATGTCGGCATGCTGGTCGGCGTGGCGTTCTGGTGGCTAGCGGTGCTCTGGCTCCGCTACCCATCCTTCAGTCTGGAAGACAACGCCCGCAACCGCGCGACCAAGCTCGTCGCCGGCACGCTCGCGGTGGTACCGGCCTGGTGCGCGCTGGTGGTGATCCACGGCGACCCCAACGGCGCCGACCCAACTCGCCTGATTCCGCGCAATCACCTGTGGCTGCTGGCCGCGCTGATGATCGTGTGGATGGCCGACACCGGCGCCTACTTCGCCGGCCGCAAGTTCGGCCGCCGCAAACTGGCGCCCGACACCAGCCCGAACAAGACGGTCGAGGGACTGCTCGGCGGGCTACTGGCGGCGGTGCTGGTCGGCCTCGCCTTCGGCGCGCTGGCCGGCGCCGGCCTCGGGCAACTGCCCTGGGTGGCGCTCGCGGCGCTCAGCACCGCCATCGCCTCGGTCATCGGCGACCTGTTCGAAAGCCTGCTGAAGCGCCAAGCCGGCGTGAAGGATTCCAGCGACCTGATTCCCGGCCACGGCGGCATCCTCGACCGCGTCGACAGCGTCCTGGCGGCGCTGCCGGTGTTCGCGCTGTGCAAGGCCAGCTTCGGATTCTGAGCATGAACGCGCCACAGCGCATCACCCTGTTAGGCGCCACCGGCTCGGTCGGCGCCTCGGCGCTGGACGTGATCGCCCGCCATCCCGATCGCTACCGGGTGGCGGCACTGGCCGCCGGCCACCGGGTCGCCGAGTTGGTGGCGCTGTGCATCGCCCACCGCCCGGACCACGCGGTGATCGCCGACGAAAGCCGCCATGCCGAATTGCGCGCCGCCCTGGCCGCGGCCGGCCTGGCCACCGAGGCTCACGCAGGAATGGCCGCCATCGCCCAATTGGCCGCCTCCGATGCCTGCGACACGGTGATCGCCGCGATCGTCGGCGCCGCCGGCCTGCCCTCCACCCTGGCCGCCGCCCGGGCCGGCAAGCGCCTGCTGCTGGCCAACAAGGAATCGCTGGTGCTGGCCGGCGAACTTCTGATGCGCGAAGTGGCCGCCTCCGGCAGCGTGCTGGTACCGATCGACAGCGAGCACAACGCGATCTTCCAGTGCCTGCCCGAAGGCCGCGCCAGCGACACGGTGGCGAAGCTCGTCCTGACCGCCTCCGGTGGGCCGTTCCGCGGCCGCACGCGGGACGAACTGGCCTCGGTCACGCCCGCGCAGGCCATCGCCCACCCCAAATGGTCGATGGGCCCGAAAATCTCGGTCGACTCCGCCACCCTGATGAACAAGGGGCTGGAAGTCATCGAGGCGCACCATCTGTTCGCCCAGCCCGGCGAGCGCATCGAAGTGCTGGTGCATCCGCAATCGCTGGTGCATTCGCTGGTCGAATTCGTCGATGGCTCCACGCTGGCCCAGCTCGGCCTGCCGGACATGCGCACCACGCTGGCGGTCGGACTGGCGTGGCCGGCGCGGGTGGCCTCCGGCGTCGCGGGGCTGGATCTGGTCGCCCAGGGCGGCCGGCTGGATTTCGAGCCACCCGATCTCGCCACCTTCCCCTGCCTGCGACTCGCGTTCGCCGCGCTGGCCGCCGGCGGCACCGCGCCGGCCATGCTCAATGCGCTCAATGAAGAAGCCGTTTCAGCCTTTCTTCAGGGCAGGATTGGTTTTCTGGACATCCCCGCGCTGGTCGAAGATGGTCTGGCCGCGCTCCCTTCCGCTCCCGCGGAATCGCTCGCCGTGCTCGCCGAGGCCGACCGTGCCGCGCGCGCCCATGCGCAGGCGGCGATCTCGCGGCAGGATGCCTGATGTATTGCATACCGTTCGTCCATTCCCCGCTGCCGGCCACTGTACGCTCCACGCCTGCCAGTCATCCTGACGCCCTCCCCCTGCGCGCGCAGGCACACCGCAGGATCGTCGCCGTGCCGCCCCCGATCGCCGCCGCCCTCCGCGCACCTGCGCCCGCGTCCCACTGGAGCGCGCGCGCATGAGCGCCGTGCTGGGCCCGCTGTTCTGGCTGATCGTCAGCCTGGGCATCCTCGTCACCATCCACGAATTCGGCCATTTCTGGGTGGCGCGTCGTTGCGGGGTGAAGGTGCTGCGCTTCTCGATCGGCTTCGGCAAGCCGCTGTGGAGACGGCTCGGCAAGGACGGCACCGAATACGTTATCGCGGCGATCCCGCTCGGCGGCTACGTCAAGATGCTCGACGAGCGCGAAGGCAACGTGCCGGCGGTACAGCTCGAGCATGCCTTCAACCGCCAATCGGTCTGGCGGCGGATCGCGATCGTCGCGGCCGGCCCGCTGGCCAACCTAGCGCTGTGCGTGACCTTGCTATGGGCGATGTTCGTGGTCGGACGCCCGGATTACGCGCCGGACATCGGCCGCGCACAGGCGCTGGCGGCGGAATCGGGCTTCCGGCCCGGCGAGCGCATCCTATCCATCGACGATCAGCCCACCCCGACCTGGAGCGAAGCCGGCTTCGCCCTGATCGCCTCGGCGCTGGACCGCCAACCGGTGACGGTGCGGGTGCGCGATGCCAGCGGTATCGAGCGCGAACGCACCCTGCACCTGGAACGTCTTCCCGAGGGTGTGCGCGAACGCCAGGCGCTGGCCGCGGTCGGCATCCTCCCGGTGCATGCGCTGGTGCCGGCGGTGGTCGGCGAAGTCGCCGCCGATGGCCCCGCGGCCAGCGTGCTGCGCGCGGGCGAGCGCATCCTCGCCATCGATGGCCGCCCGGTCGATGGCTTCGACGCCCTGCGCGCGCCGATCGGGGCCGCCGGCGAGGCCGGGCGGCCGCTGCGGCTGCGGGTCGAACGCGATGGCGTCAGCCGCACCGTCGAACTGACTCCCGTGCGCATGCGCCACCCCGAGGCCGGCGAATACTGGGGCATCGGCATCGCCGCGGCCGACGTCCAGGCCCCGCGCAGCGCCCTGCTGCGCCACGGCCCGCTGGCGGCCGTGCCGGCGGCATTCGGGGAAACCTGGCGGCTGACCCGCGACTCGCTGGCGATGATGGGCCGGATGCTGCGCGGCGCGGCCTCGATCGAAAACGTCTCCGGGCCGATCACCATCGCCCGCGTCGCCGACCACTCGGCCGGGATGGGAGCGGCCTGGTTCCTGAGCTTCCTGGCCCTGGTCTCACTCAGCCTGGCCATCATCAACCTGCTGCCGATCCCGATCCTGGATGGCGGCCACCTGCTGTATTACCTTATCGAACTGGTCAAAGGCAGCCCGCCGAGCGAGCGCGCCATGATCATCGGCCAGTACTTCGGGCTGGCCATGCTCGCGGGCCTCATGGGGCTGGCGTTCTACAATGACATTCACGGGCTGCTGCGATGACTCTTCGCCGCCGCCCTTCTTTTAGGCAAAACCGGACCTCCGTAATGACGCGAACCCCCCACCGTCGCCGCCTGCTGGCCCTGGCGCTCGCTTCCGCCCTTGCCATGCCCGCCCTGGCGCAGTCGATCGAACCGTTCACCGTCAACGACATCCGCGTCGATGGCCTGCAACGCATCTCGGCCGGCACCGTCTTCACCTACCTGCCGGTGGAGCGTGGCGACCGTCTCGACCATGCCAAGGCCGCCGAGGCGATCCGCGCCCTGTACAAGACCGGCTTCTTCGAGGACATCCGCCTCGACCGCCAGGACGGCATTCTGGTACTCACCGTGAAGGAACGCCCGGCCATCAACAAGCTCAGCGTCAGCGGCAACAAAGACCTGCAAACCGAGCAATTGATGAAGAGTCTGAAGGACATCGGCCTGTCCGAGGGCGAGACTTACGACCGCATGAGCCTGGACCGCGTGCAGCAGGAACTGACCCGCGCCTATCAGAATCGCGGCAAGTACAACGTCGAGATCAAGCCCCAGGTCACTCGGCTCGACCGCAACCGCGTCGACATCGCCATCGAGATCAAGGAGGGCAAGGCGGCCAAGATTCGCCACGTCAACGTGATCGGCAACGCGCTGTTCGCCGACAAGCAACTGCTGGACAACTGGGAATCGCGCCCCACCAACTGGCTCAGCTGGTACCGCCGCGACGACCAGTACTCGAAGGAAAAGCTCTCCGGCGACCTGGAGAAGCTCCAGTCCTACTATCTGGATCGCGGGTACATCGACGCCGCGGTCGGGCCGGACAACACCCAGGTCTCGATCAGCCCCGACAAGCGCGATGTCTACATCACCGCCGGCATCAGCGAGGGCGAGCAGTACAAGATTTCCAGCGTGGCCGTCGGCGGCGACACCGTGCTGCCGAAGGACGAGGTGGAAAAGCGAGTGGCGCTGTTCGTCCAGCCCGATCAGGTCTTCTCGCGCGCGCGCCTTGAAGCGGCGACCGAGAGCATCACCGCTTCGCTCAGCAACATCGGCTACGCCTTCGCCCAGGTCAACCCGGTTCCCGACGTGGACCGCGAGAAGCGTACCGTCGGCATCACCATGCAGGTCGTCCCCGGCCCGCGCGTCAGCGTGCGCCGGATCGTGTTCAAGGACAACAACCGCACTCGCGACGAAGTGCTACGCCGCGAAATGCGCCAGTTCGAAGGGGCCTGGTATTCACAGGCGGCGATCGACCGCTCCAAGATCCGCCTGCAACAACTGGGCTATTTCGAAGCCGTGGACATCGAAAGCGCGCCGGTGCCGGGCAGCAACGATCAGGTCGATCTGGAAGTGAAGGTCAAGGAGACCAACTCCGGCCAGGTCATGCTGTCGCTGGGCTATTCGCAGCTCTCGGGCGTGCAGATCAGCGGCCAGCTCTCGGAAAACAACTTCCTCGGCAGCGGCAACCGGGTCTCGGTGGCGGCGCTGCGCTCCTACTACCAGAAGCGCTACGAATTCTCCTTCCTCAACCCCTACTTCACCGACAGTGGCGTCTCGCTGGGCTACAACCTGTGGTGGAGCGAGTTCAATTTCTCGAACTTCAACGTGGCCCAGTATTCGACCAATGCCGGCGCGGCCCAGGCATTCTTCGGCGTGCCGATCACCGAATACGACACCGTGAGCCTGATGCTCGGCATCGACAGCAAGAAGGTGACAGCGATCAGCGGCTCGACGCCGGAAGTGATCATCGACTACATCAATGCCGTCGGCAATCGTACCTTCCATTCCTGGCGCACCCAGCTGGCCTATGCGCGCGATACCCGCAACGACGCCCTGCGCCCCTCGGCCGGCACCTACCAGCGTGTGTCGCTGGAGGCCACCCTGCCCGGCTCCACCGTGCAGTACTACAAGCTGGACTACCAGTTCTCCAAGTACTGGCCGCTGAGTCCATCGTTCGTGCTCAACACCGGCTTCAACGTGGGTTACGGCGACTCCTACGGACAAAACCTGGAGCGTAACCTCTGCTATACCCCGCCGACGCCGCCTACCACGGCCAATCCCACTCCCCCGCCCCCGCGGCCACCCAGCAACCCCTGCATGATCAACTCCGCGGACTACGTGAAGACCGTGCGCGCCGGCGGCCTGCCGTTCTTCGAGAACTTCTACGCCGGCGGCGTGTCGTCCGCGGGCCGGGTGCGCGGCTTCATGGACAACACCCTCGGCCCGCGCGTGCCTAGCCCCTTTGGCGGCTACATGCAGCCGATCGGCGGCTCGGTGAAGACCATCGGCACGCTGGAGATGTTCTTCCCGAAACTGATCAACAGCCCGGCCGCGCGGGTCTCGGCCTTCGTCGATTTCGGCAATGTGTTCACCGACTGGAAGAGCTGGGACGCCAAGGAACTGCGAGCCTCCACTGGCCTCTCGCTGATGTGGCGCTCTCCGATGGGACCGATCTCGATCAGCTACGCGCTGCCGTTGCGCAAGAAGGACGCCACCTTCGGCCCCAACGGCGCGATGATCGACCCGGGCGACCGCATCGAGCGCTTGCAGTTCACCTTCGCCGGCGCGTTCTGACCACGACATGACGGCTGGCTTCAACGCGGCGGAACTGGCGGAACGTTTCGGGCTGACCCTACGGGGCGATGGCGGCGCCCGGGTGACGGGTGTCGCCACGCTGGCGCGGGCGGACTCGACGCAACTGGCCTTTCTCGCCAATCCACGCTACCGCGCGCAACTGGCCGAGAGCGGCGCCGGCGTCGTGGTCATGCGCGAGGCCGACGCGGAAGGCGCGCCGATGACCGCGCTCGTCGCCCGCGACCCCTACGCCGCCTTCGCCCGCATCGCCGCGCTGTTCGAACCCGCGCCGACGTATCCGCCGGGCATCCACCCGAGCGCGGCGGTCGCGCCGGAGGCGGTGGTCGATCCTTCCGCGCACATCGGCCCGTTCGTCAGCATCGGGGCGCGTTCGCACATCGGCGCCGGCGCGGCGATAGGCCCTGGCTGCGTGATCGGCGAGGATTGCGTGGTCGGCGCCGGCTGCGAGCTGATCGCGCAAGTCACGCTGGTGACGCGCGTCAGGCTGGGCCGGCGCGTGCGCATCCACCCGGGCGCGGTGCTCGGCGCCGACGGTTTCGGCCTGGCGATGGAGCATGGCGGCGAAAGCGGCGGCCGTTGGCTCAAGGTGCCGCAACTCGGCGGCGTGACGGTCGGCGACGATTGCGAGATCGGCGCCAATACCTGCATCGACCGCGGCGCGCTCGACGATACCGTGCTCGAAGACGATGTGCGCCTGGACAATCTGATCCAGATCGGCCACAACGTCCAGATCGGCGCGCACACCGCGATGGCTGGGTGTTCGGCGGTGGCCGGCAGCGCGAAGATCGGTCGCTATTGCCTGATCGGCGGGGCCGCAGGTGTGCTGGGACACCTCGAAATCTGCGATCAAGCCATGATCACCGCGATGAGCCTGGTGACTCACTCCATTCGCGAACCGGGCGAGTATTCTTCCGGCACGCCATTGATGGACAATCGTGCCTGGCGCAAGAGCGCCGCGCGTTTCAAGCAACTCGACAAGCTGTTCCGCGAAGTACGCGACGGCGACGACAAAGGGAAACAATGAGCCAGACCGTGCAACTGCCGCTGGACGTGGAAGCCATCCGCCAACTGCTGCCGCACCGCTATCCGTTCCTGCTGGTCGACCGCGTGGTCGAACTGGACCCCGGCCAGCGCCTGCGCGCCTGGAAGAACGTCAGCGTCAACGAGCCGTTCTTCAACGGCCACTTTCCCGGCCATGCGGTGATGCCGGGCGTGCTGGTGATCGAGGCGATGGCGCAAGCCGGCGGCCTGTTGAGCCACCTCTCGCGCGGCACCCCCGAGGCGGCCGGCAAGCTCTCGTATCTGGTCAAGGTCGATGGCGCCAAGTTCAGCCGCATGGTCGTGCCCGGCGACCGCCTGGAAATGGACGTGTCGATCAAGCGCGAGATTCGCAACATGACGCTCTACGCCGGCACCGCCTGGGTAGACGGCCAGCAGGTGGCCTGCGCGGAGATCCTCTGCGCCGAGGTGGATGGCTGAAGTGGCCCACGTCCATCCCAGCGCCGTGGTCGATCCCGCCGCACGGCTGGCGGAGGATGTCGAAGTCGGCGCTTTCACTTTCATCGGCGCGGAAGTCGAGATCGGCGCCGGCACGGTCATCGGCCCGCATTGCGGCATCCACGGCCCCACCCGCATCGGCGCGCGCAACCGCATCCACGGCCATGCCGCCATCGGCGGCGACCCGCAGGACAAGAAATACTCCGGCGAGCGCGTCACCCTCGACATCGGCGACGACAACACCATCCGCGAATTCGTCACCATCAACCGCGGCACCGGCGATGGCGGCGGCATCACCCGCATCGGCCACGACAACTGGCTGCTGGCCTACGTGCACGTGGCGCACGACTGCATCGTCGGCAACCACTGCGTGTTTTCCAACAACGCCACGCTCGCCGGCCACGTCACGGTGGAAGACCAGGTGATCCTGTCCGGCTTCGCCGGCATCCACCAGTTCTGCCGGATCGGCGCGCACGCCTTCATCGGCATGGGCGCCTTCGTCAATGGCGACGTGCCGCCCTATCTGATGGTGGCGCAGGACAAATACGCGCGCCCGCGCGGCATCAACGCCGAGGGCCTGAAGCGCCGGGGCTTCGACGCCAGCCGCATCGCCGCGATCAAGCGCGCCTACCGCGCGCTGTACATGGGCGACGCCAAGCTCGATGAAGCCAAGGCCGAAATCGCCGAGATCGCCGCCGGCAGCGACGACGTACGCGCCCTCCTCGACTTCATCGAGGCCGGCGAACGCCCGCTGCTGCGATGACCCCGCGCCGGCCCCGGATCGCCCTGTGCGCCGGCGAAGCCTCCGGCGACCTGCTCGGCGCGGGGCTCATCGAACAACTGCGGGCGCGCTTCCCCGACGCGGAGTTCGCCGGCATCGGTGGGCCCGGGATGCGCGCCGCCGGTCTCGACGCCTGGCACGACGCGCGGGAACTGGCGGTGATGGGCCTGGCCGAGGTGCTGGCGCACTTGCCGCGCCTTTTGAAACTGCGCACGGACTTCCGGCGACGCGCGCTGAACTGGCAACCGGACGTGTTCATCGGCATCGATGCGCCGGATTTCAATCTCGGCGTGGAGAAATGGCTGAAGCGGCGCGGCATCCGCACCGTGCATTACGTCAGCCCCAGCGTCTGGGCCTGGCGCGAATCGCGCGCGGCGAAGATCGGCCAATCCGCCGACCGCGTGCTTTGCCTGTTTCCCATGGAGCCGCCGATCTACGCCGGCTACGGTGTCGATGCGGTCTTCGTCGGCCACCCGATGGCCGATGCGATCGCATTGCGGCCCGACCGCACCGCCGCGCGCCAAGCGCTTGGCCTCCCCGACACGGCGTCGGTGCTGGCCGTCCTGCCCGGCTCGCGTCAGGGCGAGATCGAACGGATGCTGCCGGCCTTTCTCGACGCCGCGCGGCAGGTGCGCGAACGCATCCCCTCACTGCGCCTGCTGGTGCCCGCCGCCAACCCCGAGGCGCGCGAACGGATCGAAACGATGCTGGCCGGGCAATCCTTCCCCGCCGATGCCATCCGCCTGCTCGACGGCCGGGCGCAGACGGCGATGATCGCCGCCGACGGCGTGCTGCTCGCTTCCGGCACCGCCGCGCTCGAAGCCATGCTATGCAAGCGGCCGATGGTCGTCGGCCATCGCGTCTCGGCGCTGACGCATCGCATCGTCAAGACCTTCGGCCTGCTGAAGTCCGCCCACGTCAGCCTGCCGAACGTCCTGGCCGGTGAAGCGCTGGTACCAGAACTGTTGCAAGACGAATGCACCCCCGGGAATCTCGCCAGCGCCGTACTGCATGGGTTCGAGAACGCCGCCGCCCGCCAGGCGTTGATCCCGCGCTTCGAAGCGATCCACCGCCAACTGCGCCAGGATGCCTCGCGCCGCGCCGCCGATGCCGTGGCGGAGCTGCTCGCGCCCCGGCCCTGACCGCCATCGCGGGCGGCGCTTCTCCCCTCGCGCATCCGGCCCGGGCAAGGCCGCGGTTGCCAGCGCCCCTGGCAGGATGAAACGATGGCCACCCATGTTCGCCGCCCCCATTCCTCAATGCTGACCAAGGCCGACGACCTGTTCGCCAACGCCGCGCGAAGCGGCCTGGTCGCCGGCGTGGACGAAGCCGGGCGCGGCCCGCTGGCCGGGCCGGTGGCGGTGGCGGCGGTGATCCTCGACCCGATGCGCCCGATCGCCGGGCTTGACGACTCCAAGAAACTGACCGAAGCCCGCCGCGAGGCGTTGGCGCCGCTGATCCGCGAGCGCGCGCTGGCGTGGCGCGTGGAATTCGTCGAAGCCGCCGAGATCGACGCCCTCAACATCCTGCAAGCCACCCTGACCGGCATGGCGCGCGCCCTGGCCGGGCTGTCGCCGGCGCCCGGCTTCGCCCGCATCGACGGCAACCGCTTGCCGGCCGAGCTGTGCTGCCCGGCCGAGGCGCTGATCGGCGGCGATGCCATCGACCCGGCGATCATGGCCGCCTCGATCCTGGCCAAGACCGCCCGCGACGCCCGCCTGCGCGCACTCGACCTCGAATTTCCGCACTACGGCTTCGCCCGGCACAAAGGCTATCCCAGCCCCGCGCACCTGGCCGCGCTGCACGCGCACGGCCCCTGCCCGGCGCATCGGCGCAACTTCGCGCCGGTACGTCGGGCACTGGAAAAACACCGCTGAGCCGCAAGTCAAGCCTTGCCCCCACCGCTCCCCATCCCTACCCTGACGCCCTGTCCCGCGCACCGCGCCCACGGGAACGCATGTCCGCCCGCTTCGCCCATCTGCAACTGCACAGCGAATACTCGCTCGCCGACTCCACCGTCCGCATCAAGGAAGTGGTGGGCGCGGCGGCGAAGCGCGACATCCCCGCGCTGGCGATCACCGATCGCAACAACCTGTTCGCGCTGGTCAAGTTCTTCAAGGCCGCCGAGAGCGCCGGCGTCAAGCCGATCGCCGGCGCCGATCTCGCCGTCGGCCTGCCCGGCGAACCGGCCAGTTGGCTGACCCTGCTCTGCCGCGACAACGCCGGCTACAAGGCGCTGTCGCGGTTGATCTCGCGGGCCTGGATGGAAGGTCATCGCAACGAGGGCGTGGCCATCCACCCGCACTGGCTGGACGAGGAAAACCTCGACGGGCTGATCGCCATCGCCGGACGCGCCTCCGAAGCCGGCCAGCTCGCGGCGATGAACCGCCACGATCATGCCGAAGCCCACCTGCGCGACCTGCTGGCGCGCTTCGGCGACCGCCTCAACCTTTCGGTCTCGCGCACCGGCCGCGAGGGCGAGGAAGCCTTCAACGGCTTCGCCATGGCGATGTCCTCGCGCCTCGGCATTCCCCTGGTCGCCGGCAACGACGTGCGCTTCCTCGACAGCGACGGCTTCGACGCCCACGAGGCGCGCGTGTGCATCGCCTCCGGCCGCGTGCTCGACGACCCCAAGCGCCCGCGCGACTACACCGACCAGCAATACCTGAAATCCGCCGGGGAAATGGCCGCCGCGTTCGCCGATGCGCCCGATGCCATCGATAACAGCCTGCGGCTGGCCGAACGCTGCAACGTCAGCCTCAACCTCGGCACCTATTACCTGCCGGATTTCCCAGTACCCGACGAGCACACGCTGGAAACCTGGATCCGCCGGCAGGCGGCCGACGGCTTGCGGACGCGGCTGGAAAAACAGCCGCTCGCCCCCGGCAAGACCCGCGCCGACTACGACGAACGCCTGACCCGCGAGCTGGACGTCATCGTCAAGATGGGCTTTCCCGGCTACTTCCTGATCGTGGCCGACTTCATCAACTGGGGCAAACAGCACGGCATTCCGGTCGGGCCGGGACGCGGCTCCGGCGCCGGCTCGCTGGTGGCCTGGGCACTCGGCATCACCGACCTCGACCCGCTGCCCTACGACCTCCTGTTCGAGCGCTTCCTCAACCCCGAGCGCGTGTCGATGCCGGACTTCGACATCGACTTCTGCATGGATCGCCGCGACGAGGTGATCGACTACGTCGCCCGAAAATACGGCCGCGAGCGCGTCAGCCAGATCATCACCTACGGCACGATGGCGGCGAAGGCGGTGGTGCGCGATACCGGCCGCGTGCTGGGCCACCCCTATGGCCTGGTCGACGGGGTGGCGAAACTCGTCCCGATGACGCTCGGCATCGGCCTAGAGGACGCGCTCGGCCGCACCGAGAAATCGCGGACGGACGATGCCTGGCGCAGCGACGAACTGATCGCCCGCTACAACGAGGACGAAGACGTCCGCGACCTGCTCGACCTCGCCCTGCGGCTGGAAGACCTCACCCGCAACGCCGGCAAGCACGCCGGCGGCGTGGTGATCGCGCCCGAGCCGCTGGCCGAGTTCTGCCCGCTGTTCGCCGAACACGACGCCGAGGGACGCGGCAAGAACCCGGTGACGCAGTTCGACAAGGACGACGTGGAAGCGATCGGCCTGGTCAAGTTCGACTTCCTCGGCCTGCGCACGCTGACCATCATCGACTGGGCGGTGAAGGCCATCAACGCGCGCCGCCGCCGCGGCGGCGCGGCGGCGGACGAAAACGAACCGCTCGACATCGCCGCCCTGCCGCTGGACGACGCCCCAACCTACGAACTCTTCGCCCGCGGCGATACCGTGGCGGTGTTCCAGTTCGAATCACGCGGCATGCGCGAGCTGCTGAAGCGGGCGATGCCCGACCGCTTCGAAGACCTCATCGCCCTGGTCTCGCTCTACCGCCCCGGCCCGATGGACCTGATCCCCGACTTCATCGAGCGCAAACACGGCCGCGCCGAAGTGGTCTATCCGCATGCGCTGCTGGAGCCGGTGCTCTCGCCCACCTACGGCGTGGTGGTGTACCAGGAACAGGTGATGCAGACCGCGCAGATCCTGGCCGGCTACTCGCTGGGCGGCGCCGACCTGCTGCGCCGCGCGATGGGCAAGAAGAAAGTCGAGGAAATGGCAAAGGAACGCGCCAAGTTCGAAGCCGGCGCGCTGGAGACGCACGCCATCGCGCCGAAAATCTCCGGCCCGATCTTCGACCTGCTGGAAAAATTCGCCGGCTACGGCTTCAACAAATCGCACGCCGCCGCCTATGCCCTGGTGAGCTACCAGACCGCCTGGCTGAAGGCGCACTATCCGGCCGAGTTCATGGCCGCGGTGCTGTCCTCGGACATGGACAACACCGACAAGGTGGTCGGCTTCCTCGACGAAGCGCGGGCGATGACGCTGACCGTGCTGCCACCCGACGTCAACGCCTCGGCCTACATGTTCGAGGCGGTCGATCCCAAGACCCTGCGCTACGGACTCGGCGCGGTGAAGGGCGTCGGACGTGGCGCCTGCGAAGCGGTGATCGAAGCGCGCGAACGCGACGGCGTGTTCACCGACCTGCTGGATTTCTGCCAGCGGGTGGAATCGAACAAGCTCAACCGGCGCACGCTGGAGGCATTGATCCATGCCGGGGCGCTGGACGCGCTGGGCGTGAATCGCCCCTCGCTGCTCAAGCAGGTGCCCGAAGCGATGAAAGCCTGCGAGCAGATGGCGCGCGAACGCGATGCCGGCCAGGTCTCGCTGTTTGGCACGGTGGAGTCGAGCACCCCCGCACTCGCCATCGAACTGCCGGAAACCCACGACTGGCCGCTGGCCGAAAAGCTCAAACACGAGCGCGACACGCTGGGCTTCTACCTCTCCGGCCACCCGATGGATCCCTACCGCGACGACCTGCGCGAAATGGTCGGCTTCCACCTCGGCGAACTGGAGCGGGTCTGGAGCGAACGGCCGGACGACAAGAAAGGCGGCTGGCGCAGCGAAAAAACCGTGGTGCTGGCCGGGCAGATCACCGGGCTTCGGCGCAAGGGCGAATCGCAAGCCTTCGTGCAGCTCGAAGACGGGCGCGGCCGTATCGAATGCGCTTTCTTCGCCGAGACCTTCGACGAGTACGCCGCCCTCCTCGCACGCGAACGCATCCTGATCATCGAAGGCGGCCTGCGCGAGGACGAGTTCTCCGGCGGCTTCAGCCTGCGCGCGCGGCGCTGCTGGGACTGGGCCCAGGTCTGCGCCACCCTGGCGCAACGCCTCGCCCTGCGCCTCGACCTGCGCGTACCCGGCGCGCTGGAGGCGGTCGACGCCCTGCTCGACGCCCACCGCCCCGGCCCCACCCCGATCCGCTTCGAATTGCTGCGCGAAGGCGCCGCCGGCCAGCTCGACCTCAACGGCGCGCGCGGCGTGCGCATCGGCCAGGATCTCGCCGCCAGCCTGCGCGCCACGCCCGGCGTGCGCACCGTCAGGCTGGCGCTGGGCAAGCCCTGGGCCTGACCCGCCCCGGATGCCGCCCACCCACGCTTGACACCCTTTCATGTAAGCCATAACTTCGCTTACATGAAAGCCTCCCGGACCCCCAGCCCCTCCACCCTGCACCAGCGCGCCTACCGCGAGCGGATGCGCCAGGCCGGGCTGGTGAAGAAGGATGTCTGGATCCGCCCGGAATACGCCGGGGAACTCACGGCCATCGAAAAACGCATGCGCGAATCCGGCCCCGAGACCGCCGCGCCCGGCCCGTGGACGGACGACGGCAACCGCTGGAGCCTTTCATCGATCCACCATGCCCTCGGCCAGACCAGCGCCGCCGGCGATGGCCTGATCGGGCTGGAATGGGTCGCGGGCCTCGACCCCGGCCTGCATCTCACCCTGCACGAATACGGCGGCCTGTCGATGTTCATCGCCATCGGCGGCGAACAAGTGATCGCCGAATGCTGGCTGTGGCCGCTCTCGGCGGTGGCCGATCCGGCCGCCTTCAATGCCCACGTCCTGGCCACCCACAAACTACTGCCACTATCGGCCGTCGGCATCGAGACCGTCGGAGGCGTGGCCGGCTACACCATGTTCGGCGCACTGGACGTGCGTTCCAGCCTGGCCAGCCTGATGTTCGAAATCGAAGCGCTGGCCGGCAACGTGATCGAGGCGAGCGAAGCCTGGCTCGGCTACCTGAAACCCGAACATGCCGCCGGGGACGCATCGTGAGCCCGCTGCGCGAGTTGTTCGAACGCTTGCAGGCCGAAGTCGACCAGATCGAGAAAACCCTGCGCGGCCAGGCCGCCGAACGCATGCTGGACGAGGAAATCCGCGAAATCGACACAGCCCTGCGCGACTGGCGAAACGAAGCCGCGGCCACCAAGGCGCGCATCCTCACCACCGCCGAACGCGAGAAATCGCTATCGGCCGAGATCCGCGTGCTGGAGAGCGAGGCGATCGCCGCACTGCAAGCGCGACGCAAGCGCGACGCCACCGAAATCGCCGGCGACATCGCCCGGCGCGAAGCCGCCCGCGACGACGAGCGGCAGGCGCTCAGGCAACTGCGCCAGCACCAGCGCGCCATGCTGCGCGTCATCGAACAGGGCGAACACAAGCAGCGCCGGCTGAAACATCAATTCGATACCCTGCGCGCCAGCGAAATCCTGCAACGCGCGCAAGCTGCGGTGGCGCGCCGCCAGCCCGGTGACGCGCCGCACCCGGAAAGCGCGGTAGCCTCGGTCAAACGCGCCCGCGCGGCCAAGCAAGAGGGGACGAAAACGCCACGCAAGCCCGCCACGACACACACCAGCGCCGCCGACGCCGTGCTGGCGCGCCTACGCGCCCGCGCCGACGCCGCCCCCGCAAGCCCCGCCCGCAAGCCCACCGGGAAACACCCATGAACGCCTTTCTACAAACCACGCTGACCTTCCCCACCGTGCTGTGGAGCGTGCTGTTCGCGTTCTGCGCGATCTACTGGCTGCTGGCCGCCTTCGGCATCCTCGACCTGGATTTCGGCGATGCCGAACCGCCCGATTCCACCGCCGCCACCGGCGTGCTGGCGCGCTTCGGGCTGGGCGGCGTGCCGCTGATGGTGGCACTGGCGCTGGTGACGTTCTTCGGCTGGATCATCAGTTACTTCGTGCAACTGCTGCTGCTCGGCCAGTTGTCCGGCGCGCTGCGGCTGGCCGGCGGCATCGTCACCGCCGTACTGGCCCTGGCCCCGGCGGTACTGGCAAGCTCGCTACTGCTGCGCCCGCTGCGAAAATTCATCGCCCGGCTGCGTCCCGCCGTCCCGCCCTCGCTGCTTGGCCGCGTCGGCACCGTCACCACCCCGCGAGTGGACGAAAAAGACGGCATGGCCAAGTTCGACGACGGCGGCGCCGGCCTGCGCCTGCAAGTACGCGCCAGGGCGCCCGACACGTTCAAGCGCGGAGACCGCGTGGTGCTGCTGGAATACCGCGACGCCGACAACACCTGGCGGGTGATTTCCGAGGCCCGCTTCAACCGCTGACCGATTCGTTCCTCCCCCTCACCGGATGCCCCGCATCCGCCTTCAAGGAGTTGTGCAAATGACACTGGAAATGATCCTTCCGTTCCTGGTCGGGCTTGGCGTCCTGATCATCCTGATATTCGGCCTGATCGTCATCTTCAAGGCGTTCTATCTCAAGGTCGAGCAAGGCACCGCGCTGATCGTCAACGACATGAGCGCCAAGCCCAAGGTGCATTTCACCGGCGCGCTGATCATCCCGGTGCTCTACAAGGCCGAAGTGATGCGGATCAGCCTCATCACCCTCCAGGTCGACCGCCGCGGCAAGGAGGGCCTGATCTGCCGCGACAACATGCGCGCCGATATCACCGTGGCCTATTACCTGCGCGTCAACGAAACCACCGAGGACGTGCTGAAGGTGGCCAAGGCCGTCGGCGTCGACCGCGCCTCCGACCGCCATGCGGTGGACGAACTCTTCAACGCCAAGTTCTCCGAAGCGCTGAAAACCGTCGGCAAGAAGTTCGAGTTCATCGAACTGTTCGAGAAACGCGACGAATTCCGCGACGAGATCGTCAAGGTCATCGGCAAGGACCTGAACGGCTACGTGCTGGAGGATGTCGCCATCGACTACCTGGAACAGACGCCGAAGAACCTGCTCGACCCGAGCAACATCCTCGATGCCGAAGGCATCCGCAAGATCACCGAGCTGACCGCGACGCAGAACATCATCACCAACGAACTGGCGCAGAACGAACGCCTGGCGATCACCAAGAAGAACGTCGAGACCCGCGAAGCCACCCTGGCGCTGGAACGCCAGCAGGCCGAGGCCGAAGCACGCCAGAAACGCGAGATCGAAACCATCCAGGCCCGCGAGTCCGCCGAAACCGAGAAGGTCAAGGAAGAACAGCGGCTGTTGGCCGAACAGGCGCGACTCGAAGCCGAGGAGAAGATCCAGATCCGCGACCAGGAGCTGCAACGCCAGGTGGAAGTGGCCGAGCAGAACCGCCGCCGCGCGGTGGGTATCGAAGCCGAGCGCGTCACCCGCGCGACCAAAATGGAAGCCGTCACCACCGACCGCGAAGTCAAGTTGCAGGAAGTCGAACGCGACAAGGCGGTCGAGCAGGGCGTGATGGACGTGGCCAACATCACCCGCGAGCGCATCGCCATCGACAAGACCGTGGCGATGGAGGAAGAGCGCATCAACGAAGTGCGCGAAGTCTCCGCCGCCGACCGCGCCAAACAAGTGCGCGTGCTGGAAGCCGAAGCCTCCGCGCAGGAAGCGCTGGTGCGCGAGATCAAGGCCGCCGAGGCCGGCGAAACCGCCGCCAAGCACCGCGCGGTGGAAATGACCACGCTGGCGCAGGCCGAATTCGACGCCGCCACCCGCCAGGCCGACGCCAAGAAAGCGCTGGCCGAGGGCGTCAAGGCCGAGCGGGCCGCGCCGGGCCTGGCCGAAGCATTGGTCAAGGAAGCCGGCGCCACCGCCATCGAGAAGGTCGGCGCGGCCGAGGCGCGTGTGATCGAGGCCAAGGCCGAGGCCCAATACAAGCAAGGCAACGCCGATGCCCGCGTGCTGGCCGAGCGCATGGCCGCCGAGGCCGAGGGCGCCTCGAAGATGGGCGATGCCCAGGCGCACGCCACCGCGCGCAAGATGGCGGCGGAGGCCGAAGGGCTGGTCGCCAAGTTCGAAGCGATGGGCAAGATGAGCGACGAGGCGCGCAGCCACGAGGAATACCGCATGGCGCTGCAAACCAGCCTGGAGCAGGCGCTGGCGCAGATCGAGGCCGGCAAGGAAATCTCGCGAGAGAACGCCGAGGTCATCGCCACCGCGCTGCGCAACGCGCGCATCGACCTGGTGGGTGGCGAGGGCGGCATGTTCGACTCGCTCTCGCGCGCCATCTCGCTGGGCAAGTCGGTGGAAGGCTTCGCCGCCAAAAGCCCGCTGGTGCAAGAGCTGATGCAGCGCTACCTCGGCGTCAGGCACGACGCCGAGTCCGCGCCGCTGGCGATGGCGCGGAAGGAATAAATCGCGCCCCCGGCCCGTCCCCCGCACGGTGGACGGGCCACCCATCCAAGCCAGCACACACAGGCCAAGCCGATGACCGATTTCCCCGCCGAACACGCGCCAACCCCCACCGTCGATCAGGCCGTCGCCGAGGGCGGCGCCTACGAGGTGCTGAAAAAACGCCTCGAAACCCAGGGCGAACGCCTGCGGCAGACCGCGGAAACGCTCAACCAGGAGCGTCTGGCCGAGTTCGGTGACAGCCGCATGGCGCTAGCCGGGCGCTTCCGCATCCGCAGCGAGAACAACTGCGTGGGCCGCGACATCGTGCAGGTCGGCGACCTGCTGCTGTTCGGCTTCAACGTCTTCATCGGCCTCAAGACCGCCACCACGCTGCACGACGTTTTCGGCCTCTACCGGCTGGTGGACACCGACCAGGGCCACGACGTCGAACCGGTGGATTTCGCCGGCACCTTCCTCTCCGAGCCGACCTTCGTCCGCGATTTCGACGAGTTGTACGCCTACTACAAACACGCCCGCCTGCTGCAACTGGTGGTGCGCGAAGGCAAGCTCCTGGCCGCCTTCCAGATCGGCGAGCGCAGCACCGACATGCGGGTGTTCCGCTGGTCGATCGCCGCCAGCGGCGAGGTGAGCTACATCGACGCGCGCGGCGAGCGCGACATCGCCCTGCCCGCGCCGTTCGATTTCGAGTGGCGGCGCGCCGGCCGCGAGATGGAGGTCAGCGGGCGCTTCCCGCACCTCAACATCCTCGACACGCTGTTCGTCGACACCACCGGCGGCGACCTCACCATCAAGATCGAGAACAACACCGAAACCGGCAAGGGCATCTTCGCCGAGCCGGTGGAGGACACCACCCAATCGATCGACGACGCCCGCATCGAGTTCGCCCACGTCGGCTCGCTGATCCTGCTGAAGGTGCTGCCATACCGCGAAAGCGAATGGCGCGGGCTGGTCTACAACACCCTGACCCGCAAGGTGACGCGCATCGACGCCATCGTGCAAGCCTGCGTACAGTTGCCCGAAGACCACGGCATCATCTTCCCCGGCGGCTCCTACCTGCAAAACGGCGAATACAAGGCGTTCGACGCCACCATGCGCGGCATGCAGTTCAAGCGCGCGATCCGCTCGCCCAACGGCGAGGACGTGCTCTATGTCTTCTACGAACGCGAAAGCGGACTGGCCGCGCTGTTCGTCTACAACCTGATCCAGCGCGGCCTGCAAAACCCGGTCTTCGCCCACGGCTACGCGCGGCTGCCCGATGGCCGCATGGTGCTGTTCCACGCCGAGAACAACGAGCCGACCCGCGTCCACCAGATGCAGCTCTGGCTGACGCCCTTCGCCAGCGACGAATACGCCGCCGCCACGCCCCCCGGCAACAGCTTCATGGGCCGGCTCGGCAATGCCGAACTGGTGCGCGGCATCTCCAACCTCTACGACCTGGCCCGCGCCATCGATGCCCCCGAGGTCTCCGCCCAGCGCTACCTGCTGCTGACCGAACAGACCCGGCGGCTGTTCGACCAACACCACTGGATCGACGACACTCACTGCCACGGCCTGTCCAGCCTGCTGCACGAGATCAGCGCGACCGGCGAATCGGTGCTGGACGAATTCGAGAAAGTCGAATCGATCCGCGCCCAGTCCGATGCGGCGATGAGCGAAGCGCACGCCGAACAGCGCCGGCTGCTGGGCCGCTTGCAGCCGGACTCGTGGAGCCGCGTCGAGGAATTCGTCGAAGCGCTGAATGCGATCACCACCCAGCGCGGCCACCTGCTCACCATCCGCGAATACCGCTACATCGATACCGCCGCCATCGACCGGATGGCCGGCGAATTGCGCGAGGCGCATGCCCGCATCGGCACGGCCACCGGCGAATTCCTCGCCGGCGACAAAGCCCTGGCCCCGCTCAACGACCGCCTCCAGCAGCTCGACGCCGCCGCGCAAAAGGCCGACACCGCGCGCCTGCTCGGCGAGGAAGTGCAGGCGATGAACGCGATGTCCACCGATCTCAACATGCTCTCCGAGCTGATGGCGAGCCTCAAGGTGGATGACGCCAACCAACGCGCCCGCGTGGTAGAGGCGATCTCCGGCCTCTATGCCCGGCTCAACCAGGCCCGCGCGCGCGCCGAACAAAAACACCGCACGCTCGGCGCCAGCGAGGCGGTCGCGCAATTCGGCGCGCAATTCGCGCTGTTCGGCCAATCCATCGCCAGCGCGCTCGGCATGGCCAACTCCCCGGAACGCGCCGACGAACAGCTCTCGCGGCTCATGGTGCAGTTGGAGGAACTGGAAGGCCAGTTCGGCGAACACGAGCAGTTTCTCGGTGACATCCTCGCCAAGCGCGAGGAATTGCTGGAAACCTTCGAGACGCACAAACAGGCCCTGCTGGACGAACGCCAACGCAAGGCGCAATCGGTGCTGGACGCCGCCAACCGCATCCTCGACGGGCTGGCCAAACGCACCGAACGCTTCGACGCCCCGGACGCGCTCAACGCCTTTTTCGCCACCGACCCGCTGGTGCTGAAGCTGCGCGAGCTATCCGAGCGCCTGCGCGAATTAAAAGACCCGGTCAAGGCCGATGACGTTGAAGCCCGGCTCAAGTCCACCCGCGACCAAGCGGTACGCGTACTGCGCGACCGCAACGACCTGTTCGAGGACGGCGGCAACGTCATCCGCATGGGCCGCCACCGTTTCAACGTCAACCCCCAGCCGCTCGACCTCACCGTGCTGCCGCGCGGCGAGCACCTCGCCGTACACCTCACCGGCACCGATTACATGCAGCCGCTTGAGGACGATGCGCTCGACGCGCTCCGCCCGTTCTGGCACGTCACGCTGGATTCGGAATCGCCCGAGGTCTATCGCGGCGAATACCTGGCCGCCGAGATCATGGCGGCGGCCCGCGCGGGCCGCGATGGCCTGGATGACGAACGCCTGCTGCAAGCCGCCGCCGCCCCGGACGAACTCGCCGCCCTGGTGCGCGAATTCGCCGCGCCACGCTACCGGGAAGGCTACGAAAAGGGCATCCACGACCACGATGCCGCACGCATCCTCGGCGCCCTGCTGCCCCTTGAGCGCGGCGCGGGCACACTGATCCACCCGCCGCTGGCGCGTGCGTTGGGCGCCTTGTTCTGGCACCACATCGGCGGCGGCCAGCAGCTCTGGCGCGAGCGCATCGTCAATGCGGCGGCGATGCGCCGATTGTTCGGCCGCGATGACGGCTTCAACGAAGCCATCGACCAGTTGGCCGGCGAAATCGCCGCATTCCTCGACGACCACGGCATCGAACACCAGACAGGCAGCACCCGCCAGAGCGCCGGCTGGCTGGCCGACGAACTGGCCGATGGCGAAACCCACCTCGGCTTCAGCCGGCAGTCCGAACAACTCGCGCGGGCATTGACCGCACGCTTGGACAACGCCGGCTCGCTGGCCGCCTTCCGCCAATCGCTGGCCACACTGGAGAACCCGGGCGAACGCTGGCGGCTGATGCTGCACTGGCTGAACGCCCTCGCCGCGCAGGACGAACACGCCACGCTGGCGCGCTTCGCACCGGAAGCCGCCGCGCTGAAACTGATCGGCGAGAGCGTGCCCCACCGTATCCACGACGCCGCACTGGAAGCCGAGATCGACGGCCTGCTCGGGGAACACCCGCGCATCGGCGAAGGCCGGCTGCGTTTGTCCATCGACGAATTCCGCCAGCGCCTCGGCCATCATCGTGAAGCGTTCGTGCCCGCCTTCCACCGCTACCAGAAACTGCGGCAACAGGTCATCGCCGATCAACGCGAACGCCTGCGTCTGTCCGAATACCAGGCCCGCCCGCTGACGTCGTTCGTGCGCAACCGGCTGATCAACGACATCTACCTGCCGATCATCGGCGACAACCTGGCCAAGCAGATGGGCACGGCCGGCGAGTCCAAGCGCAGCGACCTGATGGGACTGCTGATGCTGATCTCGCCGCCCGGCTACGGCAAGACCACGCTGATGGAATACGTCGCCAACCGTCTGGGCCTGGTCTTCATGAAGATCAACGGCCCGGCGCTGGGGCACGAGGTGCGCTCGCTCGACCCCGCGCAAGCGCCGGACGCCACCTCACGGCGGGAACTGGAAAAACTCAACTTGGCGCTGGAAATGGGCAACAACGTGATGTTGTACGTCGACGACATCCAGCACACCCATCCCGAATTCCTACAGAAATTCATCTCGCTCACCGACGGCACTCGCCGCATCGAGGGCGTCTGGCGGGGTCGCACCCGTACCTACGACATGCGCGGGCGCAAGTTCGCGGTGGTGATGGCCGGCAACCCCTATACCGAATCCGGCGAAGTGTTCCGCATCCCCGACATGCTGGCCAACCGCGCCGACATCTACAACCTGGGCGACGTGCTGGACGGCATGGAGGACGCCTTCCTGTCGAGCTATGTCGAAAACAGCCTGACCTCCAACCCCGTGCTGGCCCCGCTCGCCACCCGCGACCTCAAGGACCTCCACGTACTTGTGGACAAGGCGCTGGGCAAGGAGGTTTCCACCAGCACGCTTTCCCACGCCTATGGCGCGGCCGAGATCAACGACATCACCGCCACGCTGGAAAAGCTGATCGCGGTGCGGCAGGTGATCTACCGGGTCAACCAGCAATACATCGCCAGCGCCGCGCAGGCCGACCAATACCGCACCGAACCCCCGTTCAAGTTGCAGGGCAGCTACCGCAACATGAACAAGCTGGCCGAGAAAATCGCCCCGGTGATGAACGACGCCGAGTTGCAGCAACTCATCTCCGACCACTACCTCGGCGAATCGCAATTGCTCACCACCGGCGCGGAAGAAAACCTGCTGAAACTGGGCGAACTGCGCGGCACCCTGGATGCCGGAGAAACCGCGCGCTGGGCGCAGATCAAGGCCGACTTCCTCCGCAACAAGGCGATGGGCGCGGACGATGCCGACATCGGCGGCCGCGTGGTGGCGCAACTGGCCGACATCGCCGGCGGGCTGCAAACGCTGAAACCCACATCGCCCGTGCAGACCGAAGCCGCGCCCTGGGCCGAACTGCTCGCCAGCCTGCACGCCATCGGCCAGCGCGGCGCATCGGACGAGGCCCGGCTCGCCGACCTGCCCGACGCGCTCGCCCGGCGCATCGACCCGCTGCTGTCCAGCGTGGCCGATGCGCAGACGCGGCAAACCCAGCTCAACGAATCCCTGCTGCGCCTGGCCGACGCCCTGCGCGAAGGGCTGCTGCGCCCGCCCACCGCCGCACGCCCCGGGAAACCGGCGCCACGCGCCAAGAACCCCGCGCTGGAAAAACTCGACCGCGAACTCGGCAAGGTGAACTTCCAACGCCACCGCCCCGCGGACAAACCCGACCCGGCATGACCACCGCCCAGGCCGAATCGCTGCTCGAACGCGCCCGCCAAGTGCGAGCCGCCCAGGCCGCGTTCATCGCCGGGCCGTCGCCGACGGCGCGCATCATCGCCCTGTTCGACGACATCCGGCTGGCCTTCATCGCCACCGACAAAGTGGCGCTCGGCCGCCGCGCCGGCTGGCTGGGCAGGCTGCTCGGGCGCGACATCGACATCCAGGCCGAAGCCGAACTGCTGCGTGCGCAGGGGCCGCTGCTGGTGCATCGTGCCGACGAACTGGCGCGGGAATGGGACTCGCACTTGTCCCGGCTGGAAGCGCAATGCGATGCCGTGACCGCCATGCAAAGCGAGCTGGACACCGCCCTGGGCCAGACGCAAACCGCCGCCGCCGACGCCATCCGGCAACGCCTGCAACAAATGCGCCTGCTGTTCGACCTGAGCGCCGCGCAAAACACCGCCCTGCGCGCGCGGCACCGACAACTCGGCCGCCGCTTCGCCGCCATCCGCGCCGGCCTGTTGCCCATGCTGGCGCAAACCGGCATTGTGGACGCCGCCCACCGCGACCAGCGCCTGTATGCCGATGCCAACGACGCACTCCAATCGCTGGAACGACGCCTCACCGACACCGCCAACGGGAACACGCCATGAACCAGGGACAAGACCTCGCCACCTTGCCAGACCATAAGTCGCTGAAGCAACTGGGCCTCACCGAAGCCGACCTGCCACGCATCGCCGAAGCCGCCAAGCCCCTGGCCGACATCAGGCCCGCCAACCTGCACCGCTACGGCGGCGAAGCGGCCACCCGCACCACCGGTTTCTCCACCCGCTTGCTCGACAAGGTGCGCAACACCGATCTGGACGCCTCCGGCGACAAGCTGGGCGAAGTGGTCAAGATCGCCCGCGGCCTGAACCTGGACGCCTTCGCCAACCGCTCCAAACTCCCGATCATCGGCCCCCTGATCGACAAGCTGAAGGCCAGCCGAGACGATCTGATCCAGAAATACAGCACCACCAACGCGCAGATCGACCAACTGATGCGCGAGGTCGGCCAGACCCAGGCAAGGCAGTCGGAACGCGTGCGCGAATACGAGCAGATGCACGAGATCGTCCGCGAGGAGCACCGCGAACTTGGCATCCACGTCGCCGCCGGCCGCCAACGGCTGACGGAACTCCATGCCGAACTCTCGGCCCTCGACGGACAGGACGACCCCGAATCGCGGATGCGCCGCGGCGAGCTTGATACCGCCCTGCGCGTGCTGGACAAGCGCGTCTCCGACCTGCATCTGCTACAGCACGCCACCGAACAAACCCTGCCGATGATCCGGCTGATCCAGGCCAACGCCCTCCAGTTGATCGAGAAATTCGGCGCGGTGCGCGACATCACCCTACCGATGTGGCGCAACCAGTTCGCCATCCAGCTATCGCTGGCCGACCAGAAGAACGCCGTGCGACTGGCCGACGCCATCGACGAAGCCAGCAACGAGCTGATGCGCCGCAATGCCGAACTGATGCACCAGACCTCGGTGGACACGGCCCGCGCCAACCAGCGCGGCGTGCTCGACATCGAAACATTGCGCATGGTCAACGACAAGCTGATCCAGACCGTGGAGGAAGTCCGCCAGATCCACCGCGAGGGCATGGCCCAGCGCCGCCAGGCCAGCGAAGAGATCGACCGCATGCGCGAGGACGTGCAAAAACGCCTGGCCGCCACCGCCGCCGATCCGGCCTGAGCGCGGCCGCCGGCCCGGCATGGCGGCACGTCCCGCCTCCGCCGTATGGGGGCGTCGCCCCCCATCCGCTAAAATCCATCCTCACTCCAAGCGCCGCAGGTTCCATCGCGCATGAACCCCAATTACCTCGACTTCGAGCAGCCGATCGCCGAGCTCGAAAACAAGCTCATGGAGCTGCGCCAGGCCAGCGACGGCCATTCGGTCGACATCGATGCCGAGGTCAAGGCCCTGCAAGGCAAGCTGCGCCAACGCACCGCGGTGATCTTCCGCGACCTCTCGCCGTGGCAGGTCTCGCAAATGTCGCGGCATCCACTGCGGCCCTACACCAACGATTACATCAAGCTGATGACCAGCGAGTTCCAGGAACTCGCCGGCGACCGCGCCTATGCCGACGATGCCGCCATCGTCGGCGGTCTCGGCCGCATCGACGGCCGCAGCGTGATGATCATCGGCCACCAGAAGGGCCGCGATACCAAATCCAAGTTGCGCCGCAACTTCGGCATGCCGCGCCCCGAGGGCTACCGCAAGGCGCTGCGGCTCATGAAGATGGCCGAACGCTTCCAGCTGCCGGTCATCACCTTCATCGACACCATGGGCGCCTATCCCGGCGTCGGCGCCGAGGAGCGCGGCCAGAGCGAGGCGATCGCCCGCAACCTGCTAGAGATGGCCGAACTGCGGGTGCCGATCATCTGCAACGTGGTGGGCGAAGGCGGCTCCGGCGGCGCGCTGGCCATCGGCGTTGGCGACCTCACCAACATGCTGGAATACGCGACCTATTCGGTCATCACCCCGGAAGGCTGCGCCTCGATCCTGTGGAAAACCGCCGACAAGGCCAAGGATGCCGCCGAACAACTCGGCCTGACCGCGAAGAAATTGAAAGACCTCGGCCTGATCGACAAAGTCGTGCGCGAGCCGATTGGCGGCGCGCATCGCAACCCACGGCAGATGGGCAAACGGCTGAAAGCCGTGATCAAGAACGAACTGGCCGAGCTCGAACGGCTGCCGGTGGACGAACTGCTCGAGCGCCGCTACCGCCGCCTGCGCGGCTACGGCGCCTACGCCTGAGGCGCGCATGTCACCGTTCATCATCTTCTCGCTGCTGCTGCAAATCGCCTGCGCGGTGCATGTGGTGCGCAGCGGACGGCCGCTGTACTGGATCTTCATCATCCTGATCGGCTCCTTTATCGGCATGGCGATCTATTTCCTGGCCGAAGTACTGCCGGAACTGCGCGACACCCGCGGCGGCCAGCGGACGATCAGGCGCGTCAGGGACCGCATCGACCCCGACCGCCACAAGCGCCAGGCGAGCCGGCAATTGGACCTGGCCGACACCCCCGCCAACCGCAAACGGCTGGCCGAAGAAAGCCTGGCCCGTGGCGACTTCCTCATGGCCGAAAGCCAATTTCGCACCGCCATGCAGGGGCTGTACCAGACCGATCCCGACCTGATGCTGGGCCTGGCCCAGGCGCAATTCGGGCTTGACCAGCCGCGCGCCGCGCGCGAAACGCTGGATCGGCTGATCACCGCCAACCCCGATTTCCGCTCGCACGAAGGGCATCTGCTTTACGCCCGCGCGGTGGAAGCCTGTGGCGAGCACACCGCCGCCCTGCACGAATACGAAGCCCTGGTGCAAGGCTTCCCCGGCGAGGAAGCACGCATCCGCCAAGCCCAACTGCTGGAAAAGATGGGCCACGACGCCCAGGCACAAGCGCTCTATGCCGAAACCCTAAAACGCGCCGACCTGCTGCCCGCCTATTACCGGCGCGAACAGAAACCGTGGATCGCCATCGCCCGGCAACGCCACGAGGGGTGAGGCGGCGCACCGCCAACGCCCTCGACGCGGCCATCGCCGCGCTGCCCGGCGCGCCCGCCGGCCTGTTGGTAGGCTTCAGCGGCGGGCTGGATTCCAACGTGCTGCTGCACGCGCTGGCGCGCACGTACAAGGAAGCGGTGCGCGCGATCCACGTCCACCACGGATTGCAGCCGGAAGCCGATGCCTGGGCCGCCCATTGCCAGCGCATATGCGCCGAGCTGAAAGTGCCCTTGGTCGTCGCCCGCGTCCAAGTGAACGATCACGGCCACGGCCCGGAGGCCGCCGCGCGCCATGCGCGCCACAGCGCCTTTACCGCCCATCTGCGCCCCGGCGAGACACTGGCCCTGGCGCACCACCGCGACGACCAGGCCGAAACCTTCATGCTCCGCGCCCTGCGCGGCTCCGGGCCGGACGGGCTTGCCGCGATGCGCGAATGGCGAAACTTTCACCACGGCCACCTGTGGCGACCGCTGCTACCGCTTCCCCGCGCATGGCTGCTGGAATATGCCCACGCGCATGGCCTGCGCTGGATCGAAGACCCGAGCAACGCCCACACCGACCTCGACCGCAACTGGCTGCGCCACGAAGTGATGCCGAAACTCGCCGCGCGCTGGCCGCAAGCGGCCGCCGGCTTCGCTCGCGCCGCCGCCCTGCAAGCCGAAGCCGTGACCATGCTTCAAGCCGACGAAACCGAAGCCGGTTTCACCCCCGGCGCGCCTCTCGCGCTGGCGCCCCTTCGCGTATTACCGGTGGGCCGGGACGCGCGCCGCTTCCGTACCTGGTGCGAAGCGAACGGCCTACCGCCGCCACCGGCGCGCGGCATCGACTGGCTGCGGGCCGAGCTGGCGAAACCCACCGACGATGGCGCCGCCGAGCTGCACTGGGGCGGCGCGTGTATTCGGCGTTGGCGCGATGGCCTGTGGGTCGATGCCGGCCTCGCCGCCCTGCCGCAAGGCTTCAGCATCGATTGGGATGGCCATGCGCCACTGGCATTGCCCAACGGCATCGTCTGGCGGCTGCACGGCGTCCCCGGCTTCGACGCCCCGCTGCGCGCCGCCGCGCGCAGCGGCGGCGAGCGCATCCACCTGCCGCGCCGCGCGCACCGCCACCAGCTCAAGCACGTGCTGCAAGAAGCCGGCATGCCGCCATGGCGGCGGCGCGCGCTGCCCTTGCTATGGAATACGGCCGGCGAACTGCTGGCCGCCGGCGACGTCCATTCCGCCCCCCTGGCCACATGGCTGGCCCAGAACCACGCCCGGTTGCAACTGGAATGGCCCGTCCCCCCGGCCCGCAATTGACCCTGCCGTCCCCGCCGCGCACACTTCGCCCATGGCACGCAAAGCATCCGAAAAGCCACCGGCCTCCCCGGTCGCCGATTTCGAACACTCGCTGGACGAACTCGAACAACTGGTCGAGCGAATGGAGACCGGCGAGCTGTCGCTGGAAGAATCGCTCACCGCCTACGAGCGCGGCGTCGGCCTGTACCGGAAATGCCAAAGCGCCCTGGAAGAGGCCGAACTACGCGTGCGACTGCTCTCCGACCCGCAAGACCCCGCCAGCGCCGAAACCTTCCAAGACACCGATGAGTGAGCCTGCCGATGTCCACGCCCGCCTCGCCGGCTGGCGTGCGCGGGCCGAGGCCGCGCTCGAACGCATCCTGCCCTCGCCCGACGATTCGCCGCAACGCCTGCATGCCGCCATGCGCCATGCCGCGCTCAATGGCGGCAAGCGTATCCGGCCGCTGCTGGCCTACGCCACCGGCCACGCGCTCGGCGTCAACGACGACGCCCTCGACGATGCCGCGCTCGCGGTCGAACTGATCCACTGTTATTCGCTGGTCCACGACGACCTGCCGGCCATGGACGACGACACCCTACGCCGTGGCCAGCCCACCGTGCACGTCGCCTACGACGAGGCCACCGCGATCCTCGCCGGCGATGCGCTGCAAGCATTGGCCTTCGCCCGCATCGCCGAGGCGCCGCTCGCCGCCGATGTCCGCATCGCCATGCTGCGCGCGCTGGCCCACGCCAGCGGCCACGCCGGCATGTGCGGCGGCCAGGCGCTGGACATCGACGCCACCGGCCAGCGCATCGACATCGGACAACTGCAAGACCTGCACGCACGCAAGACCGGCGCGCTGCTACGCGCCTCGGTGCGGCTGGGCGCGCTGGCCGCGAACGCCAGCCCGGCGCAAACGAACGCGCTCGAACGCTACGCCCGCGCGCTCGGCCTGGCCTTCCAGATCAAGGACGACCTGCTCGATATCGAAGGCGACAGCGCCACGCTCGGCAAGACCCCCGGCAAGGACATCCAGCAGGACAAGGCGACCTTCCCCGCGTTGATCGGCGTCGAGGCATCGCGACGGCGGCTGGACGAACTGACGCGGGCGATGCGCGCCGCCCTGGCCGAACTCGACGCCGATACCCGCCTGCTGGCCGAACTGGCGCGGCAAGTGGTGGAACGCGACCGCTGAGCGCGGCCGCGCGTCTCACCTCAACAGACGGATACTCAGCGGATAACGGTAGCTTTCGCCTTCCCAGGCCTTGAGCGCGGCGATCACCGTGAACACCAGCCAGGCCACCGCCAGGGCCACCATCACCCACAAAAGCAACAGCCCGGCCGACAACGTCACCAACGCGCCGAACCCGAGCGTGATGACCGTACCGCCAATCGACAGGAAGCCGGTCAGCACCGCCGCGCCGGCGTACAAGCACATGCTGAGATTGAAGTTGAACGCCTCTTTGGCATGCGCGCTGGCGAAAGACCAACGCTCGCGCACCAGGAACCAGACCAGCAGCGCCGCCGCCGCGCCGGCGACGCCGGCAAACCAACTGGTGGCGAAAGCCGCGATCAACGCGCCGACGTGCGCGCCCAGCGCCCACAGACGCGCTTCCTGGCTCGGTGGCGAGCCGGTGGCGGCGCTGTTTTCGAACGTATCCATGCGACGACTCCGAATGACGGGCCCATGAATATCGGAGCCATCACCCCCCATCGCAAGTGAACTGAAATCATGCCGCGAGGTGCCGTGGACGCCCGGCGAAAGCCGCCAGGCGCCACGGCGAACGCTCCGGGCTTACTTGATGAGCCGCAGCGTGAAGGGGTAGCGATAGCTCACTCCCTCGCTGGCCTTGATGCCGGCAATGACGGTGAATACCAACGCCACCACGCCAACGACCGGCAGCAGGAAAAAACCGATGCCCACGAACAACAACAGGAAGGAAACGGCCAGGGCGATCACCACGGTGATCTGGAAATTGAGCGACTCCCTGCCCTGGTCATCGACGAACGGCATGGTGTCCTTCTTGGCCTGCCACACCACCAACGGGCCGATCACGTTACCGACGACAGGAATCAATAGGCCGGCGAGCGCGGCCAAGTGGGCGAACATGCCCCACTGACGCGCTTCCTGGTCGATGGCTGGGATCATGGGGTCGTTCATGGCTTCACTTCGTCGAAAGTTGGTGATGCTCGCGACTCTATCGCGAACGCATGACATCCGACACCCATGCGCCCACGTCCGGCACACCGGGACGATGACGGCGAAACACCTACCCTCTCATCCGCCAGCGCGATCGATAAGCTTCAGCACACGACCACCGTCATCGCACCCACCAGAATCGACGGCCGCGAAGCGCCTACCCTCTCAATCCGCCGGCGCGATCGATAAGCTTCAGCGCCCGGCCACCGTCATCCCATCCACCAGGATCGACGGCCGCGAAGCGCCCGCCATCTCACCCGCCAGCGCGATCGATAAGCTTCAGCGCCCGGCCACCGTCATCCCGCCCACCAGGATCGACCCGGTACGCACGTGCGAGCGTGGATCGACGTCGGTGCCGACCGCCTCGATCGCGCCGAACATCGCGCGCAGGTTGCCGGCGATGGTGACGCCATCGACCGGATAGGCGATTTCGCCGTTCTCGATCATGAAGCCGGCCGCGCCGCGCGAGTAATCGCCGGTAATCGAGTTGACGCCCTGCCCCATCAGTTCGGTGACATAGAGCGCGCGGGATTGGCCGCGGATGATCGAAGCGAGATCGCCCGCATTCGCCAGCACGTCGAGATTGTGGATGCCGCCGGCATTGGCCGTGGTTTCCAGGCCGAGCTTGCGCGCCGAATAGCTGCCCAGCACGTAGCGGCGCACGATGCCGCCCTCGACCAGGTGCGAACGCCGGGTCGCCACGCCCTCGCCATCGAACGAAGCGGAGCGGAAACCGCGCGGCAGGAACGGATTTTCCTCGATGGCGAACCAATCGGGAAACAGCCGCTGGCCAACCGAATCGCAAAGGAAACTAGCACGCCGGTACAGCGCGCCGCCGGATACCGCGCCGATGTAATGGCCGATCAGGCCACGCGCGACTTCGGCATCGAAGATCACCGGCAACGCGCCGGTCGGCAGGCCGCGAGGCGCCAGCCGCGACAGCGCGCGCTGGGCGGCACAGCGACCGACCGATGCGGCGTCTTCCACCGCATCCAGCGACAGCGCCGTGCTGTACCAACCATCGCGCTGCATGGCCTCGCCCCGCCCCGCGATCAACGCGCAGCCCAGCGTGTAGCGGGTGTCGCGCTCGCGCCCGACGAAACCGTGCGAATTGGCGTACACCGACAGGGACTGCCCGCCACCGAACGAAGCGCCATCGGAATTGCCGATGCGCGGATCGAGTTCGCGGCCGGCCGTCTCGGCGGCGAGCGCGCGCTCCACCGCCTCGTCCGCGCTCAGCGGGGCGGGATGCCAGGCATCGAATTCGCGCGGGTCTTTCGCCATCAGCGCGGCATCGGCGAGGCCGGCGGCTTCGTCCTCCTCGGTATGGCGGGCGATGGCGCAGGCTTGTTCCACCGTGGCCGCGAGGCTTTCCTCGCGCACGTCGCCGGTACTGGCGCTGCCCTTCTTCCTTCCGAAATAAACGGTGACGGCGATGCCGCGATCCTGGGTGGATTCGACGGTTTCCACCTCGCCCATGCGCACGCCGACGTTCAGGCCCTTCGCGTCGCTGCAACTGACTTCCGCCTGGCTCGCGCCATGGCGGCGGGCGAGGTCGAGCAGGCGCCCGGCGCTGGCTTCCAGGCGATCCAGACGCGCGAGGCTGTCGTCGTGGGCAAGTTCGGTGGTGGTGGTGGTCATGACTTATCCTGTGGCGAAACTTTCAGAAGGTGGCAACGATGCGCGGACGCGATGAAGAAACCGGTGAATTCATATCGCCCAGCCGCAGCGAGCAGCGCCGCGCCGCGCTCGACGTGCTGGCGCTGGCGCACGTACTGGTGGAAAAAACCGCAACCGAGCTGAAAAAGCTGCCGATGGACGACACCCTGCGCGGCCACGCGCTGGATGCCCGGCGCATCACCGCGCCAATCGCGCGGAAGCGGGCGGTGGCCTTCCTCGCCAAGCAGATGCGCAAGGAAGAGGACGAAACGCTCGACGCCATCCGCGATGCGCTGGACGCCAACAGCGAGGGCTCGCGCCGACAGGTGGCCGCGATGCACCGCGCCGAGCACTGGCGGACGCGCCTGTTGGAGGACGGCGATGCGGCGTTGACCGCCTTCATCGACGAGCACCCGCAAGCCGACCGGCAACGGCTGCGCCAACTGGTGCGCAATGCGCAGGAAGAGGCGAAGCGCGGCAAGCCGCCGCGCGCGTTCCGCGAGCTGTACCGGGAAGTGCTGGCGGCGGCGGGGGCCGGAAGCCCTGGCTCGGAGATCGAGGAAGCGCCGGGCATCGAATAGACGCCGGGAGCCGCGCCATCCATCAAGCCACGCCAGCCTTCACACGCTCCAATGGTCGTCGCTTTTCCCTGGCCCCCGGCCTCCGATCGCCAACCTCCGCCAACCATCAAGCCCGCGTCCCGCCCACCGTCAGCTCGCTGATCTTCAGCGAGGGCTGACCAACGCCGACCGGCACCGATTGCCCGTCCTTGCCGCAAACGCCGACGCCATCGTCTAGCGCCAGATCGTGGCCGATCATCGTCACCCGCTGCATGGTCTCCGGGCCGTTGCCGATCAGCGTCGCGCCCTTCACCGGCGCGGTCACCTTGCCGTCTTCGATGAGGTAAGCCTCGGTGGCCGAAAATACGTACTTGCCACTGGTGATGTCCACCTGGCCGCCACCGAAATTGACCGCGTACAGCCCGCGCTTGACCGACTTGATCATGTCCGCCGGGTCGTCCTGCCCCGCCAGCATGTAGGTATTGGTCATGCGCGGCATCACCAGGTGCGCAAAGGATTCGCGGCGGCCGTTGCCGGTGGGCGCCATGCCCATCAGCCGGGCGTTGAGCGTGTCCTGCATGTAGCCGGTGAGGACGCCATCCTCGATCAGCGTGGTCGATTGCGTCGGCGTGCCTTCGTCATCGCAATTGAGCGAGCCGCGCCGGGCCGCCAGCGTGGCGTCATCGACGATGGTGACGCCGGGCGAAGCCACGCGCTGGCCCATCCGCCCGGCATAGGTCGACGTGCCCTTGCGGTTGAAATCGCCTTCCAGCCCGTGGCCGACCGCTTCGTGCAGCAGCACGCCGGTCCAGCCGTTGCCGAGCACCACCGGCATCACCCCGGCCGGGGCGTCGATAGCTTCGAGGTTCAACAATGCCTGGCGCAATGCCTCGCGGGCGAATTTCTCCGGCTGGCCGTCGCCCAGCAGCCGCGCATAGGAATAGCGCCCGCCAAAGCCGGCATAGCCGGATTCGCGCCGGCCGTCCTGTTCGACGATCACCTGCACGTTCATCCGTACCAATGGGCGCACGTCGGCGGCCAGCACGCCGTCGCTACGCGCCACCAGCACCGTATCGAGCGCGGCCGACAGGCTCACCATCACCTGCCGGACGCGCGGGTCGAGGCTGCGCAAGAGCGCATCCACGCGGCGCAACGCCTCCACTTTCGCTTCGTTGCCGAGCGCGTCGATCGGGTCCTCGGCGCCGTAAAGCGCACGCACCCGCCGCGGCGCCAACGCCTGCGCGTCCGATGCCCCGCCGGCCCGGGCGATGGCGCGAGCGGAACCGGCGGCGGCCAGCAGCGCGGCGGCGTCGATCTCGCCGGAATAGGCGAAGCCGGTCTTCTCGCCGCTGATCGCGCGAACGCCGACGCCCTGCTCAATTGAATGCGCGCCCTCCTTGACGATACCGTCCTCCATCGACCAGCTTTCGCGCCGCGCGTGCTGGAAATACAGATCGCCGAAGTCGGCGCCGGAGGCCAGCAGGCGGGAAAAGGCATGGTCGAGGTCGGCCAACGCGAGGCCGGCGGGCGCAAGCAGTCGGGATTCGGCAAGAGTCAGGGCCTGGGTCATCGGGATGCACGTTACGGGAGTGGAGTGGATATGGGGATGGCGGCGCGATTTGCCAGCCAGGCGGTTGCCGACCGGCTCACGGCGGCGGGCTGGCGGCGTGCTGCGCGCGCGGCTTCGCCAGCACCTCCACCTTGGGCTCGCCCCACGGGCCGGTGACGCGATAGGTCTTGGCGCCGACCTCGCTCAAAGGCTTCTTCAACACCGCGTTGGCCACCGCGCCCACCGCCGCGCCCACCGGCCCACCGGCCAGCGCGCCGGCGACGGTCAGCAGGTTGCCGGTGCGCGGCTTGACCTCGATGGTCTGGTCGAAACGTTGCGCGCGCAGGTCGGCGCTGCCAGCGATGCCGATCTGCGCCGCCGGCCCCTCGATCACGATGCCCTCGCTGCGGGCATGGCCTTCGCCGAATCGGACCCGGCCCTCGATCCGGTCGAAAGCGAAGCCCTTATCGAAGAAATCGCGGAAATCCAGCGTCAGGCGATGCGGCAGACGGGCCACGCTGAGCAGGCCGAGCACGCGCCCGGCCCCCGGCTCCAGCTCGCTCAACTGCCCATCCTTGATCAACGCCGCCAGACTGCCCTCGATCCGCGCCGGATCGAAATCCGACGGCGCGCCCGGCCAAGCCAGCGACAACGCCGCGTTGCCCTGCCCCTTCCTCATTTGACCGGACAGGCCGAAAGCGCCCAGCAGGCCGCCGAAATCCTCGCTGCGAAGCTGCGCATCGAAGCGGCTGCGGGCGGCCACGCCGCGTCCGTTCCAACTGCCGCTGACGTCGATCCGCTGCCTCGGCGCGCGCAGTTCCAACGCTTCGACCTGCATCCCGGCGGTGCTGGGCCGGCTGCGGAAGGCAAGCTGGCCGAACGCGCTGCCGTTGAGGCGGAAATCCTGCACGGCGATATCCAGCGGCGGCACGCCGGCCGGATCGATGTCGCCGCCGGCGGCGGTCTGGACGACGCCATTGGCCGTGGCCAACGGCGTGCCGATGGCGAAATCGACGCGCTGGAAACGGCCATTCACCGTTGCGCCCTCGGCATGCGGAATGGCGAGACTGCCGGCGATGCCGACGCCTTCGAGCCGCGCCCGGGTGGCATTGCCGGCGGTCTCCACCTGCATGCGCGTCTCGGCGAAGCGCTGCCCCAGCAGCAGCAGCAGCCGCGCGGCGCGCACGTCGATCCGCACCGGACCGAGCGCATTTCCCGATACGCCACCGCCCAGGCCGCCCACGAATCCGGCCCAGGCCAGCGCATCCACCTCGCCCGCGCGGCCATCGACCACCAGCCCCTGCGCCGGCGGCGCGCCCGCGGCATTGGCGCGCCCCAGCGTGGCGCGGATGCCGGTACGGCCGCCACGGTGCCGCGCACGCAGGCCCAGCCGCTGGCCCAGGCTCACGTCCACCTCGCCGTTGTCGACCGGCATCGGGATGCGCACGGTGGCCGCCAGTGGCTCGCCGGCCGGTTTGCCAAGCGGCGGCGGCAGGTCGATGGCGGTGCCGACCAGGTTGGAACTCAACGTCACCCGGCTTGGCAACGCGTTGGCGGCCGCGCCGCCGGCCGGCAACGCCACCGCGACGTTCCACGCCGAGCGGCCATGCAGCCAGGGCTTCAACCAAGCCATGTCCGGGGCGCGGTCGAGCAGGGCGGCGGCGGTGAGACTGCCGGCCAGATCGGCCTCGAACACGTTGCGCCGGTCCTCGACGTGCGGCGTGCCGGCGCGCAGCGACAAACGCCCCGGCCGGCCCTCCTGCGTGACCGCCAGCGCATCGGCGCGGAAGCCGTGACCGTCGTAACGCGCCCGGCCGCGCACGTCACGGAAGGTCAGTTTCAGCTCGCGTTCGCTGAGCGAGGCGCCCTGCAAATCGACGGTACCGGCGATGCGCTGCGGCGGGCCGCCGCCGTGGAGCGGCTGGAACAACGAAAAAGTGGCGCGCGCCGGCCCGCTGGCAGCCACCCGGGCGAACGTATCGGCCAGGGTTTTGTCGAGCGGGCTTCCGCGTAGCACCGCGAGGAAGCCCGCGGCATCGCCACGGCCGCGGGCCTCGATGCTCAGCTCGGCCCGGTCGAAATTCGGAATTTCGGCGCTGATCGCCTCGATTTGCACGCCCCCCAACTGACCGCCGCCCTCGACCTTCATCCCAGGGCCGATGAAAGCGGCCTTGAGCGAAGCCGACTGGATCGGCGGCCAGTCCGGCTGGAAACGCAACTGGCCGTTCTCGATCTGGGCCAGCGCCTCGAAACGGCCGTTGTGGCGGCTGAAGGGCCAGTCGTCGAGATCGCCGCTGACGATCGCCCGGGCATGCCTGAGCCTGCCGCCGACCAGCGCCATGTCCAGCCACTGCACGGCTTCCTTCGGCATGAGATGGCGAATCCAGAATTTTTTCGCCACCGGCACTTCCGCGCCGTCGATGTTGGCGGCGAGGTCGATCCACGGCCGACTGCCGTCGTTCTGGAACCACAGCCCGCCCCGGGCATCACCGCGATAGCCCTCGCCCTCGACGCGCAGATGGCCGGTGCCCAAGCGCACGCCCTTGCCCTCGCGCCACAGCGCCACCGTGCCGCGCGCGCTAATCGGGTGCTTGACCCCGAAACCGCGCGGCCAGTCGAAGACCATCCGCGCCCGTGGATCGAGCGCCAGCGCCACGCCATCGCCATCGCCGTTCACCCGCCCGCCGACGCCGGACAGGCCCGGCGCGTCGCCCACCGGCAGGAAGCCCAGGCCCTCAGTGTCGGCCTCGACCCAGTCGAGCCGGCCCGCCTCGCCGCGCATGGACAGCCCGCGCACCTCGCCGCTGGGACGGGCGCGTCCGATCCAATGACGCAAACCGGTCGGCAGCGCATCGCTCAGATCGACCAGCGCCAGCAGCGGCTCCAGCGAGACCTGCGGCGCGTCGATGGCCCAACGGTCCTGGCGGCGGGCGATCGCCAGCCCGTCCATGCGGGTCTCGCGGCCCTGCCGGCGCAGCGCCAACTGCGGCAGATCGAAGCGCCAGCCAGCTTCCTCGCGCACGAAGCGGGCGCGCTGCCGCAACCGCTCGAAACGCAGCTCGGGCAACGCCCCGGGGGCGGGGTCGGCCGGCGCCAGCACCACGTCGGACAGGTCGGCAACACTGCTCACCGATGCCACACGGTGTCCCTTCAGCGCCAGCCAGGTCTGGGCGCGGCCATGGCCGGCCACCAGCATCAGGCCCCGCCAGCGCAGCAGTTCCGACCAACCGGCCAGATCCAGTCGGCGTGCGCCGGCGAAGAAACGACCATCACCGCTTTCACGGTTGAAATCGAGACTGCCGGTCAAGGGCGACTGCCCGGCGCGCGGCCAGGCGCGCACGCCGGCCCTGACCCGCGCGCCGCCGACCTGCACCCGCAGATCGATACGCGGAATCTCGACATCGATGCCGCTGGCCGGCGCCAGCACCCGCAGCCGGCCGCCGACCACTTGCAGTTCGCCAAGGTCCTGCAAGCTGTCGAGCGGGTCGCGACGACCGCTCTGCCCCGGCATACCGCGCACATGCCATTCGCCGGCGACGTTGCGCTCCAGCGTCAACGCCAGTCCATGCAGGCGCAGTTCGGTCATCCGCCGCCCCGGCAGCCAACCGGTATAGGGCGCCAGCAACACTTCGGCTTGGCCTATCGGGATGGCATCGGCCCCGGGGCCGACGCGCAGGCCGGAGAGCCGCAGCAACGGCCCGCGCCGGGTCCATTCGGCCTCAAGCCCGGAAAACGCGACCGGCTGCGACGCCTTCGCCGAAAGCCAGCCGGCGACCCGCGCCGGATTGGCCTCCAGCCAGTTCAGGCTTTGGATCGCCGCGCCAAACGCCAGCGCCAGCGACAACGCCACCAGCGCGAAGACATACCAGACCGACTTGCCGGCGAAACGCAAACCACGGCGCAACGGCGAGGGCATCGCTCAGCGCGCCTCAAAGCAGGACGACATCGTATTGCTCCTGCTGGTACTGCTCATCGGCCTGGAAACGGATGCTCTTGCCGAGGAACTCCTCCAGTTCGGCCACCGCCACCGATTCCTCGTCGGTGATGCGGTTGACCACGCCCGGCGAGGCGATCACCAGAAGACGCTCGGCCTCGAACTGGCGCACCGCACGGGTGATCTCGCGGAAAATCTCGTAGGTCACGGTCTCGGTGGTCTTGATGGTGCCGCGCCCGCCGCACTGGCCGCAGGGTTCGGACAACTGCCGCTCCAGGCTCTCGACCGTACGCTTGCGGGTCATTTCAACCAGGCCCAGCGGCGAGAAGTCGTACACCGTGGTCTTGGCATGGTCCTTCGCCAGCGATTTCTCCAGCGTGCGCAGCACTTGCCGGCGGTGCTCGGCATCGTGCATGTCGATGAAGTCGATGATGATGATCCCCCCCAGATTGCGCAGGCGCAGTTGACGCGCCACCGCCTGCGCCGCCTCCAGGTTGGTGCGGTAAACCGTTTCCTCCAGCGTGCGCTGGCCGAGGAAGCTACCGGTGTTCACGTCCACCGTGGCCATCGCCTCGGTCTGGTCGATTACCAAATAGCCCCCCGATTTCAACGGCACCTGCTTTTGCAGCGCGCGCTGGAGTTCGTCCTCGACCCCGTACAGGTCGAAGATCGGGCGCGTGCCGGAATAGTGCTCGATCTTGTCGGCCAGGCCGCCGTCCTCTCCGGTTTCGTTCTGGCCGGGCATGTACTGGGCGGCGAACACCCGCAGCTTCTCGAAGGTCTCGCGCGAATCCACCCGCACTTTTTCCACGTCTCGGCGGATCAGGTCGCGCACCGCGCGCAGCGGCAGGCTGAGATCCTCGTACACGCATTCGCCGAGCGCCGACTCGCGCGAGCGCCGCTCGATGAGCGACCACATCCGGCTCAGATAACCGATGTCTTCGGCCAGCGCCTCGGACGGCTGGCCTTCGGCATTGGTGCGGATGATGTAACCGGCGGCGGAGGGCATCGACAACTCCCCGACCAACGCCTTCAGCCGCGCGCGCTCGGCCTCGTCCTCGATCCGCGCCGAGACGCCCACCACCCGCGACTGCGGCAGCAGCACCAGGTAGCGCGAGGGGATGCTGATCTGGGTGGTGAGCCGCGCGCCCTTGCTGCCGATCGGGTCTTTCAGCACCTGCACCACGATGTCCTGGCCGTCGCGCAGCAGTTCGGTGATCGGCCGCGCCGGCGCATGCGTCGGCGGCTCTTCCAGGTGGCGCTCGTCGTTGCCGACCACCTCGCTGGGACGGTGGATGTCATTGGCATGCAGGAAGGCCGCCCGCTCCAGGCCGATGTCGACGAAGGCCGCCTGCATCCCCGGCATGACCCGCTGCACCCGACCCTTGTAGAGGTTGCCCACCACGCCGCGATGCCCGCCGCGTTCGATGTGCAGCTCTTGCAGCATGCCGTTTTCGACCACCGCCACGCGGGTCTCGCGCGGGGTGACGTTGACCAGGATCTCCTCGCTCATACCGCCACCCCAAACCCGCGCAACAGCCCGGCGGTCTCGAACAACGGCAGGCCCATCACCCCGGAATGACTGCCTGAAAGATGGGCGATGAACGCCTGCGCCGCGCCCTGGACGGCATACCCGCCGGCCTTGCCCCGCCATTCTCCGCCCGCGACGTAACGGGCGATGCGCGCTTCGTCGAGGCGCCCGAAGCTCACTTCGGAAACCGACTCCGCATGCGCCTCGCGCCCGGCCGACAGCAGCCAGACCGACGTCGCCACCACATGCGCGCGGCCCGACAGACGGCGCAGCATGGTGGCAGCATCCGCCGCGTCGGCGGGTTTGCCGAACACTTCGTCGTCGAGGATCACTTCGGTATCAGCCCCCAGCACCAGCGCGTCCGGCACCGCCACCACCCGCAACAGGCCGGCGCCGGCCTTCTCTCGGGCCACGCGGCTCACGTATGCGCGCGCGGGTTCGTCCGCGCCGCGATGCTCGGGGATATCCAGTTCCAGGATGCCGAAATCCAGCCCAAGGCGGGCCAGCAGTTCGGCGCGGCGGGGAGAGCGCGAGGCGAGGTGCAACATCCGGGCAGAATAACCCGTCGAAGCTGCACCGATGGTCACTTGCGAAGCCTGCATGAACCTCCGCCAACCCCGCCCCGCGCCGCCAGCCCCGCCCCTTGTCACGGCCCGTTAACTCCCGCGGCACCACCCTCTTCCCCATACGAACAGGAGCTTTCCGTGAAACTTCGCCCCCTGATCCTCGCCCTGGCCCTCGCCACCGGAGCCGCCATGAACACCGCCAATGCCCAGAGCGCCCTCGCGCCACCCACCGTCGCCAGCAGCGATGGCACCCTCCTCTCCGTGAGCGCCGAGGCCAGCAGCACCCGCGTGCCCGACATCGCCATGATCTCCACCGGGGTAGTCAGCCGCGCCGCCGACACCGCGACCGCCATGCGCCAGAACGCCGAGCAGATGGCCAAGGTGATGGCCGCGCTGAAGCAGGCCGGAATCGCCGAGCGCGACATCCAGACCAGCGGCATCAACCTCAACCCGCAATACCACTACCAGCAAAACGAAACCCCGAAGATCACCGGCTACGAGGCGCGCAACACCGTCAGCGTGAAGGTGCGCGACCTGTCGAAGCTCGGCAAGACCATGGACACCCTGGTGGCCCAAGGCGCCAACGAGTTGAACGGCCCCAACTTCCAGGTCGACAAGCCTGACGAAGCCTATGACGAGGCCCGCCGCGGCGCGCTGGAAAAAGCGCAGGCGCGCGCCGGGATGTACGCCAAGACACTCGGCCTGCGCGTGCGCCGGATCGTCAGCATCGACGAGACCGGCGGCTATCGCCCGCCGGTACCGATGATGCGCGCCATGGCGATGGACGCGAAAAACGCCGGCGCCGAAACCGCCGTCGCACCGGGCGAAAGCACGCTCTCGGTCAACCTCAACATCGTGTTCGAGCTCGGGCGCTGAGCTTTCCTTCACGTTCTCCACCGCGGGCCTGGCGACAGGCCCGCTTTTTTTGGCCTTTCGAACGCCAGCGGCCAGGAAACCGCGCCCGCCTCATGACTCGCGGCAATGCATGCCGCAGCGCTCAGCCGTGGGCTGCCCCGCCCAGCCCCGAATCCCGCCCCTCAAGCGGATGCGTAATCCCCATGGGGGATATTCGAAGGGCCGACCCGGGGAAATCGCAGCGCCCCGCTGAAATCCCAAAAGTTTCTTCGCCCGCGCAACCCCGCGCCAAGGCTTCGCACGTTGTCCCCGATGCCCTTCCTTCGAGGACATGCAAATGGCCAAGTCGATCCCCGCGTCTTTTTCTTCCCCCGCCTCCCACCCGCTGGACCCGGCGCGCATCTCCGGCATCAGCGCGGCACTGGCGGTGCATCTGGTCGCCCTCGGCCTGCTGGCGATGCCAACCCGCCCCGCGCCGGCGCCAGCGCCGACCGCATCGCCCGACGAGCGCGTGCCATTTGTCTTCCACGTAGCCCTACCGCCGCCGCCCATGGTACCGACGCCCATCATGGAAATAACGCGACGGCCGCCATCGCGCACCCAGCCCCCGACGCTCATCACGCCGCCACCGCCAAGCACGCTGCATGTAGCGAACCTCGACATGTCCAGCGATGCGCCGGTCATCGCCGATCGCGGCGAAGCGATCCCCCTGCCCAGCGCCGAACCATCGCCACCTCTCCCGCCCGGCTCCGGCGACGGCCCGCCAGCCAGCGGCATCGCCCTGCAATATCGTCTGAACCCGCCACCGGCTTACCCGCGCGAAGCCCTGCGCGACGGCCTGCAAGGCACGGTGATGCTGCGCGTGCTGGTGGATGAAGCCGGCAACCCGCTGGAAGTGAGCATCGAGCGCGGCAGCGGCCACCGCCTGCTCGACCGCGCCGCGCGCGAACAGGTGCTGAAACATTGGAAATTCGTGCCGGCAACCAAAGACGGCCACCCGATACGGGCAATCGGCCATGTACCGGTGGATTTCGTGATCGGCGGCTAGCCGTGATCTTTTCCACGGCCTGTGCCCACGCTCGGCCGGAGACCGCCGTCCACGGCCCCGCCTGGGCTACAAGCCGACGATCTCCCGCATCACGATGAACAGCATGCGAGGTTTACGCAGCCAGGCCGCCGCCGCGCACGGCTCAGGCGCGGTGGTAGGGGTGGTTGGACAGCATCGACTGCGCGCGATACAACTGTTCGGCCAGCAGCAGCCTCACCAGCATATGCGGCAGGGTCAACGGGCCGAGCGACCAAGCTTCGTCGGCGCGGGCGATCACCTCCGGGGCGTGGCCTTCCGGCCCGCCGATCAGGAAGGCGAGATCGCGGCCCTGCCCGCGCCAGTGCTCCAGGCGCGCGGCCAGCGTTTCCGAACACCACGGCTTGCCGCCGCCGTCCATCGCCACCACCCAGGCCCCTTTCGGAATGGCCGCCAGCACGCGCTCACCTTCCTCGCTCATCGCCCGTGCGGGATCGCGGCCCTTGCCACGCACGCCGGGCGCGATTTCCACCAGTTGCAGCGGCAGCCCGTGCGAAAGGCGCTTCCGGTATTCGGCGAAACCCTCGGCCACCCAACCGGGCGGGCGCTCACCGACGGCGATCAGGCTGGCTTTCATGAGGACGCGCGGGTGCTGGCCGGGGCGGGCGCCGATACGGCACCGAGCACTGGCGAACGCCGCTTTCACCCATCGTCAATCGTGGCTTTCCGGCGGTTCGTCGCCCACCGTCCACAGCCGCTCCAGCGCATAGAACTCGCGCACGCGCGGCAGCATGACATGGACGATCACATCACCCAGATCGACCAGTACCCATTCCGCCTCCCGTTCGCCCTCCACGCCCAGCGGCTGGTAATCGAGCTGCTTGGCGAAACGCACCACTTCGTCGGCGATCGACTTGACGTGCCGGGTCGAAGTGCCGCTGACCACCACCATGTAATCGCAGACGCTGCTCTTGCCGCGCACGTCCAGCTCGACAATCTCCTGCGCCTTGAGGTTGTTGACCGCTTCGTGCACGGTCTTGAGCAATACGTCGACCGGCGGCGGCGGGGTTGGCACGCTGGTCTTGATGACTTGGGCTTGGTTGGTCAAGAAAGGGTTTCCTGTCGAAGTTGCGCGGATTCTAGCGCGGGCGGATGAACGAGGCGTCCCGGCCGGCGCCGTACAGACGGTGGCGGACGATGTAATCGGCAACCGCCGGCGGCACCCACTCGCGCCAGCGCGGGTCGTGTCCGGCGATGCGCCGGCGCAGCTCGCTGGAGGACTCCGGGCGCAACGGCAGGGCCAGCCGGTACAGCAGGCCCGTGGGCGTCCGCGCCAGTTCGCCGGCCGCGGCCGCCCAGCGCCCGGCCGCGAACGCCGCCAGTTCCGGCGGCAACGCGGCGGGATCGAAGCCGCTGCCGGGGCGTTCGGCGATCACCAGATGGGCGAAGCCGGCCAGTTCATACCAACGCCGCCAACCGGGCAGCGCGAGGAAACTGTCGGCGCCGACGAGTATCGCCAGCGGAGCATCGGTACCGAGCCCGGCACGCAATTCGATGAGGGTGTCGATGGTGTACGAAGGCCCTTCGCGGCGCAGTTCGCGCTCATCGACCGCCAGCCCCGGCTCGCCGGCGACGGCCAGCGCAAGCATCTCCCGGCGCCGCGCGGCATCGACGGCGGTCGGCCCCTTGTGCGGCGGATCGCCCGCCGGCATCAGCCAGACTCCGGCGGCCAGCGCATCGCGGGCCGCGCGCGCCACCGCCAGATGGCCTTCATGCACCGGGTCGAAACTGCCGCCGTACTGGATGCGCAGGCTCATCGCGCCAGCAATTTCATCGCCCTGGGTTCGGCCACGGCCACCAAGAGCCGTTCCAGCGCCAGCCACGGGTCGCCTTGGGCGCGGCCCTTGGCGATGCGGTCGATACGCCCGACCTCGGCCAGGAACACCGGCCAGCGCGCGGCTTCGTGACGCTTCAGCGCGCGCAGATACAGCGCCTGCTTGGCGTCCCAGATTCGCTGCGCCTTGAATTCGGCATTGAGGTTGCCGCCGCGCGCCTGCACTTGCGCCAGCCGCTCGCTGGTTTGCAGTTCGCGCACCACCATGCCGAGCAGGGCCGGCACCGCCTCGCCCTCGGCCCGCAGGCCGGCCAGCACGCGGGAGACCTGGGCCGGCTGGCCGTTCAAGGCCGCGTCGGTGAGGCGGAACACGTCGAAGCGGGCGGCATCGGCGACCAGCGACTGCATCGTCGCCACATCCAGCACGCGGCCCTCGGCCAGCAACGCCAGCTTGTCCACCTCCTGCGCGGCCGCCAGCAGATTGCCCTCGACACGCGCGGCCAGTTGCGCCACGGCTTCACGGTCGGCGCGCACGCCGTGGCTGCGTAACCGGCGCTCGACCCAATCGAGCAGTTCGTGCGGCTTCACCGCCCAGGCAATGGCGACGTGACCGACGCGGGCAACCGCCTCGCTCCACTTGCCGGCGTGGGCCTTGCTCCAATCGTTGGCGATGACGAGCAGCGTGATGCCGGCGGGCGGGTCGGCGCAAAAGCCGGCAATCACCGCAGCGCCTTCCTTGCCCGGCTTGCCGCTTGGCAGGCGCACTTCGATCAGGCGCTGGCTGCTGAACAGGCCCAGGCTGGCAAACGCCGTTTGCAGTTCGTTCCAATCGAAGTCGCGGCCGTCGGCATCGAACACCTCACGCTCGTCGCAGCCGGCGGCGCGGGCCTGGGCGCGGACGGCATCGGCGGCCTCCAGCACCCGCAGCGGCTCCACCCCGGCCACCAAATAGGCCGGGCGCAACGGCTCATGCGCGAGTTGGGCGACCAGGCGTTCGGTATTGAGTTCCACCGCCGGGGATCAGTGCTTCGGTTCGGTGGAGAAATCCTCGGGCGGCGGCTGCGGCGTCCGGGTGGCGACCGCGACCCGGCGCAGGATCGCCGTGGTCATCTCGCGGCGCATTTCCTTCGACAGCAGTTCGCGCTCGCTGGCCTTGCCGATGGCATCGGCGGCCGGGGCCACGTAGTCGCGCGAGAGTTCCACCGCCTGCTGCGGCACCACGTCCCTGCCGTTGCCATCGCGCAGGGCGAAGATCACCGCATAGCGCAAGCTGAATTCCTGCGCGCGTCCGTACTGGTCGAGCGAATTGGGGGTATCGCCCCAGCGCTCGGAAACGATTTCCAGCCGCGCCACGCCCTGGGTCTCGTCGGGGTCGGCCGGCGCCGTCGCCCCGGCGCGCGCCAGCGCCAACGCCAGCGACTCGGCCAGCGGGCTGTACGGGTCGGGCGAGACCACCCGCACCGGGCCAAGGTCCATCGGCAAATCGAGCGGGCGGCGCAGGTGGAATCCGCAGCCGGCGAGGAACAGGACGAAGGTGGCGAGGACGAGTTTCTTCATGCGCGAAGTCTGGACGATGCCGCGACCGCCGGCAATGGCGCAGGCTGAACGAAGGCCGGCGCCGCCGGTCGATCAACCGGCGACGATATTGACGATCCGTCCCGGCACCACGATGACCTTCTTCACCGTCTGCCCGGCCAGGAAAGCGGCGACGTTCGGCTCGGCCAGCGCCATTGCCTCGATCGACTCGCGCGCGGCATCCGGCGCGACTTCGATCTGTCCACGCAGCTTGCCGTTGACCTGCACCGCCAGCGTCAGCGCATCGCGCACCAGCGCCCGCGGATCGGCGGCGGGAAACGGCACATCCTCCAGCACGGTTTCCGGGTGCCCCAGCACCTGCCACAGGGCATGGCTGATGTGCGGGGTGATCGGGTTGAGCATCAGCACCAGCGCCTCGAAGGCTTCGTGACGCACGGCGCGGCCCTGCGCGCTCACGTCCCCGAACTTGCCGACATGGTTCAGCAGCTCCATGCAGGCGGCGATGGCGGTGTTGAAGCTGTGGCGGCGGCCATAATCGTCGGCGACCTTCTGGAGGGTCTCGTGGGTCTGGCGGCGCAGCGTCTTCTGCCCGGCATCCAGGCCGTCGGGCGCGAGGGCCGGATGATCCGGCGCCGCCGCATGCGCATGCACATCGCGCCACAGGCGGCGCAGGAAGCGGCTCATGCCCTCGACGCCGGCCTCGTTCCACTCCAGCGATTGCTCCGGCGGCGCGGCGAACATCGAGAACAGGCGCACGGTATCGGCGCCGTACTTGTCCACCATCGCCTGCGGATCGACGCCGTTGTTCTTCGACTTCGACATCTTCTCGATGCCGCCAATCGATACCGGCCGGCCGTCGGACTTCAATGCCGCGCCGACGATCCTGCCCTTGTCGTCGCGTTCGATCTCGACATCGGCGGGATTGAACCATTCCCTGCCGCCGTTGGCGGTTTCCCGGTAATAGGTATCGGCGATCACCATGCCCTGGGTCAGCAGCCGATGCGCGGGTTCGTCGCTCGTCACCATGCCGGCGTCGCGCAGCAGCTTGTGATAGAAGCGGAAATACATGAGGTGCAGGATGGCGTGCTCGATACCGCCGATGTACTGATCGACCGGCAGCCAGTGGTTGGCGCGGCCATCCACCATGTCGGCCGCGCCCGGCGAGGTGTAGCGGGCGTAGTACCAGCTCGATTCCATGAAGGTATCGAAGGTGTCGGTTTCGCGCTCGGCGGGCTTGCCGCAGTTCGGGCAGATGGTCTTGCGCCATTCGGGATCGGCCTTGATCGGGCTGACCACCGCGCCGGGGGTCGAGAACGCCGCCTCCACGTCCTCCGGCAACACCACCGGCAACTGGTCTTCCGGCACCGGCAGCGTGCCGCAATCGGCGCAGTGGATGACCGGGATCGGGCAGCCCCAGTAACGCTGGCGCGACACGCCCCAGTCGCGCAGGCGGTAATTGACCACGCGACGGCCCGCGCCCTCGCGCTCGAACTTCTCCGCCAGCGCGTCGAAAGCGCCCTGGTAATCCAGCCCGTTGAACTCGCCGGAATTGATCAGCCAGCCACGCTCGGTATACGCGGCATCGTCGTTGACCGTGCGCAGGAACTCGCGCACCACCTCGACCGCGGCCTCGGTGTCGTACACGTCCAGCGCCCGCTGGCGGCCCAGCGCGGCCTGCATCGGGTCGGCGTGGGCGGCGATGTCGTCGGAAATGTCCATCAACGCATCGCGCACTTCCGCCGGCGCGATCACCGGCTTGATCGGTAGGCCGTACTTGATGGCGAACTCGCGGTCGCGCGCGTCGTGGCCGGGCACCGCCATCACCGCGCCGGTGCCGTAGCCCATCAGCACGAAATTGGCGACGTAGACCGGCACGTCCTCGCCAGTCACCGGGTGAATGGCCCACTGGCCGGTGGCCATGCCGCGCTTTTCCTGGGTTTCCAGTTCGGCCTCGCTGACGCCGCCCTGCTTCATGTCGGCGATGAAAGCCGCCAGTTCGGGATTGCCGGCGGCGGCCTTCCGCGCCAGCGGGTGCTCGCCGGCGACCGAAATGAAGGTCACGCCCATCAGCGTGTCAGGGCGGGTGGTGAAGACGGTCAGCGGGGTATCCTCGCCATCGACTTTGAACTGGATTTCCAGCCCTTCGCTGCGGCCGATCCAGTTGCGCTGCATGGTCTTGACCGATTCCGGCCAGCCCTCCAGCGTGTCCAGCCCGTCCAGCAGTTCCTGGGCGTAATCGGTGATGCGCAGGAACCATTGCGGAATCTCGCGCTTCTCCACCAGCGCGCCGCTGCGCCAGCCGCGGCCGTCAATGACCTGCTCGTTGGCCAGCACGGTCTGGTCGACCGGGTCCCAGTTCACCACCGAGTTCCTGCGGTAGGCCAGCCCCTGCTTCATCAGCCGCACGAACATGCGCTGCTCGTGGGCATAGTAATCGGGCGAACAGGTGGCGAACTCGCGCGTCCAGTCGATGGCGTAGCCCAGCGACTTGAGCTGCCCGCGCATGTGATCGATGTTGGCGTAGGTCCACTTCGCGGGGGCGGTGCCATGCTTGATCGCGGCGTTCTCGGCCGGCAGACCGAAGGCGTCCCAGCCCATCGGTTGCAGCACGTTGTGGCCGGTCATGCGCTTGTGGCGCGAGATCACGTCGCCGATGGTGTAGTTGCGGACGTGGCCCATGTGCAGCGCGCCGGAGGGATACGGCAGCATGGAGAGGCAGAAATACTTGGGCTTGCCGCCGTCCTCGCTCGCTTCGTAGGCGCGGACGTCGTCCCAATGGCGCTGGGCGGCGGCCTCGACGGCGGCGGGATCGTAGGGTTGCGGTTGGGCGGGCACTTCCTGGGACATGTCGGCGGCTGTAAGGAATCGGACTGCGCAGACTACCGCAGCGCGCCCGTCATTGGGCACCGGGCCGCGAAGCCAGCCGCCAGTTCCAAAACAGCCAAAGCGCCACCAGCAGGCGCTGCGCGGCCCCGGCCAAGCCGAATGCCGGCCCCAGTACCAACAGCGAGGGAATCGCCAAGGCCAGCAACGCCGCCATCATGCGTGGGACATCGGCACCGGCCACGGCCATGCACACGGTCGACAACGCGAAACACAGCGACCACAGCAGCCAGACCAGCGCGTGCAGACGGTTGCCGCCCTCATCCGGCAACCGTGTCGGGTCGAGCGCGAACACGCCCTGCAAGACGAACGCCAGCGCCGCCAGCAAGGCCATTTGCAACGCCAGCCGATGCGCCCAGCCCGCCGCCGCCGGCAAGCGGCCACGCGCATGCCAGGCCAGCCCCGCCATCAACCCGCCCGGCAGCAGGTAGAGCAAGCCGTTGGCGAGGTGCCAGCCCGGCATCCCCACCGCGCCGAGCGCCGCCAGCGACTGGCGTGGATGGCCGTATTCCGGCCGCAGCGCGCCGAAGACCAGCGCTGCGAGCAGGACCGAAGCCGCCGCCAGCGTCACCGGCCAGCGCCTCACCCGTTGCCTCCACGGTTGTAAAACGCCGCCTCTGGCATCATCTGAACGCTTGTTCCCGAACTTTCGAAACGGACGCCATGATGACCGATTCCACGCCTCAAGCCGCCCTTGCGCACATCTTCGACGCCACCACCACCGGCTTCGAGAACGACGTCATCCGCGCCTCGCTGGAAACGCCGGTGCTGGTCGATTTCTGGGCGACCTGGTGCGGCCCCTGCAAGACCCTCGGCCCGCTCCTCGAAAAACTGGCCGCCGATTACCACGGCGCGTTCCGGCTGGCCAAGGTCGACGTCGACCGGGAGCAACAACTGGCCGCCGCCTTCCAGATCCGTTCGGTGCCGACGGTCATGCTGGTCAAGGGTGGGCAACTGGTCGATGGTTTTCCGGGCGTGCTGACCGAGGGCGAACTGCGCCAATTCCTCTCCAGCCATGGCATCGAACCGCGGGCCGCCGCCGAAGTGGCCGAGGCCCTCCCCGCCGCCCCGCTCGATCCACACCAGGAGGTGCTGCGCCTGCGGCAACTGGCGGACAGCGAGCCTGACAAGGCCGAGCACAAACTCGATCTCGCCCTCGCCCTGCTCGCCACCGGCGCCGCCACCGAGGCCGGGCAACTGCTCGACGCCCTGCCCGCCAACCTCGCCACCGACGACCGCGCCATCAAGGCCCACGCCCGCCTCGGCTTCGCCGGCCTGCTCAAGGACGCGCCGCCGCGCGAGGTGCTGGCTGCCGCCATCGCCGCCAACCCGGACGACCTCACCGCCCGCCACCTGCTGGGCGTCCACGAACTGGTTTCGGGCGATGCGGCTTCCGGCCTGGAACAACTCATGGAGATGCTGCGGCGCGACCGCCAGTTCCAGGACGGCCTGCCGCGCAAGGCGCTGATCGATGCCTTCCGCATCCTCGACGACGATGCGCTGGTGGCGAAGTACCGCCGCCAGATGTCGGCGCTGCTGCTGAGCTGACACCCGGCGCGATGGCAGTGGCCGGCACCTCCACGGGGGTTGTCCGGCCCCGGCTTGTCCACGGACATTCGTATCCGTATCGTCTACCCCCCGATTCGCCCGGCCCGCCCGATGAAGCTCACCCCACGCCTGCTCCGGTACGGCCTGAATATCTGGCCGCCATTCCTGTTCACGGGCATTCACGTCACCCATTTGAGCGAGGATTGGCGCCACGCGCGGGTGGAGCTGCGGCTGCGGCCCTGGAACCGCAACTACATCGGCACCCAGTTCGGCGGCAGCCTGTTCTCGATGACCGACCCGTTCTGGATGTTGCTGATGCTGCATGCGCTGCCACGCGATTACATCGTCTGGGACAAGGCTGGCGAGATCGAGTTCGTCAAGCCCGGCCGCGGCACCGTTTACGCCGAATTCCGGCTCGACGACGCCCAGGTGACGGAGGTCATGGCGGCGGCGGCCGGCGGCGAGAAGGTGCTGCGCTGGTTCCAGACCGACGTGATCGATGCCAAGGGCGAGATCATCGCCCGGGTGCGCAAGCAGTTGTACGTGCGCTTGAAGCGCGAAATCGCTCCCGCTCCCACGGCGGGCGGATAAATGCGAACGCCTTCGCCTTCCGCGCGGATGACGACCGATCGGCGTTGTAAAGCGAATCTCGACGATCCCCTTTGCCTTTCGCACCCGCATGACGAGCGATGACACGCGCTCATCCGCGCCGGCCTGAGAAGCCCGGTATTTTTCGCCCACGCGTATGGCCAGGCGCAGCACGCGCGGTATCCGGAACCTGACCTTGGTTTTTTCGCCCGCACGCATGGCCGGGCGCTCATCGCCCGGCACTGAAGGCGGCCGGAGCGGAATCGCTCTTCGCCCGCACACACGTCCGGGCGGTGAACCAAACCGTGTAGCGCAACGCCGATCTGGTCGCTTTTTCGCCCGCGCGCATGGCCAAGCGTGCATCTAGAATGCGCGCATGTCCGCCAAGCCGCCCAAATCCCGCTTCGCCAGGCTGTTCCTGACCGGCCTGCTCACCCTGCTGCCACTATGGCTGACCTGGGTGGTGGTGCGCTTCGTTTTCGTACTGATGTCGGACATCAGCCGGCCGTGGGTCGGCCCATTGCTGGACGGCATCGCCACCGGCTCGCCACACACGCTGGGCTGGGCGGACGACGAATGGGTCAAAGCGGCGGTGGCGCTGGCCGGCACCGTGGTGCTGATCCTGCTGGTGGGCGTGATGGCCAGGCAAGTGATTGGCCAGCGCCTGCTTGGCTGGTTCGAAGCCTTCATCGCCCGGGTCCCCCTGGCCAACACCGTCTACGGTGGGGCGCGCAAACTGCTGGACATCCTGCAAACCTCGCCCGATGGCACCCAGCGCGTGGTGCTGATCGATTTCCCGACCCCGGAAATGAAGGCGGTCGGTTTCGTCACCAAGGTGATGCGCGAAACCGGCACCCAGCGCGAACTGGCCGCGGTCTACGTTCCGACCACGCCCAACCCGACCTCGGGCTACCTGGAAATCGTGCCGGTGGAAAAGATCACGCCCACCGACTGGACGGTGGACGAGGCGATGAGCTTCATCATCTCCGGTGGTGCGGTTTCGCGTTCGGACATCCCGTTCTCCCCGCCGGGGCGCACGCCAACACCCGACGAACGCACGGCCTGACGCTTCCGGCAAGCCCCCGCAAGTCCACCGCATTCGACCGCCCGCGCACCGCCCCACCGAAAGCGCGACCCGGGCCACCACCGAGGCCGAACGCCATGCCGGGCGCGTGTTGGTATTCGGCAAGCCCCCGCAAAGCCGCCCCACTCGACCGCCCGCGCACCGACCCACCGAAAGCGCGACCCGGGCCATCGCCGAGGCCGAACGCCATACCGAGCGCGTGCTGCTATTCGGCAAGCCCCCGCAAAGCCGCCCCGCTCGACCGCCCGCGCACCGACCCGCCGAAAGCGCGACCCGGGCCACCACCGAGGCCGAACGCCATACCGAGCGCGTGCTGCTATTCGGCAAGACCAAGCACGGCTGCAACCGGCTGGCCGAGCAACTGGAGAAGGCCGGGTTGCCGGCGCTGGCGATCCACGGCAACAAGAGCCAGTCGGCGCGGCAGAAGGCGCTGGATGCGTTCAAGTCCGGGCGCACCCGCATCCTGGTCGCCACCGACGTCGCCGCGCGCGGGC
>NZ_RFLY01000011.1 GCF_003697345.1 Solilutibacter pythonis
TGGTGACGAAGGACGAAGTACACGTGCTGGGCGACGTGCCGGGGATGCGCGCGGACATCAGCCTGCGCGAGGCGCCGCCCAGCCAGCAAGAAAGCCAGCAGCAGTTGGAAGCGCACGCCCTGCAACAACAGATGCAACAGGCCCAGCAGCAGCGGGCGCAGGGGATGAGCGTGCATTGAAGCCGAAAGTGATGGCGGCAGGTTGCGTCGAAGTGTCGGAGGGCGGCATCGGTTCACGCAATTGCGACCCAGGCGATGGGTGGAACGAACATTGCATGTGCTGCCGGCGTGGTTGCTGGGTGTCTCGTACAAGGCCGGTTCCCACGTCGCCTGATCGTCGTATCACCCTGAAAACACGGTCATTTTGCGCGGTGGTGCGTACTTTTTTCCGATGGGGCCGGAGCATGGCCCGCACCTCTGGCCCTGGGGCAGGGCGGTACCGACTTGACCTCCCGTCGTTCATCTGTGGTAAAAATGCCTGAATGGATCAGTAGTCGAAATGAGCATACGCATGCCTCAGTACAGGATTGTATTCGTACCCGTCATGGTCGCATTGTCCTTGGCGGCCTGTGGTACCACGCCAGCGCCCGAATTCAATGGCAAGTGGCAGCCGGTCAACCGCTTCGCCAGCCAGACGCAGGCCATCCCCCTGCATGCCGCCTATACCTACTACGCCACCCCGCTGGATGCCACGCTGAAAGGGCTCCTGGCGCGCTGGGCGGAGAACACCGGCATGACCCTTTCCTATCAGTCGGGCAGCGATTACACGTTGCACCTGCCGGTCGCGGAAATCCGCACCACGTCGGCGGCCCAGGCGGCGGAAGCCCTGGACCGGATTTACGCCGCACAAGGGTTGCAGGTCGCACTTGAAGGCTCGGCCTTCGTGGTGCGGCCGCGTCCAGCCGCCGAGCCGGTGGAAACGCCCTGATCCGAACGGGCCGGTAGGCATTCGCCCAGGCCACCCACCTGAAATTCACGGATTGTCATGAAGCTGAAACGGAAATCTCCTTCGGAAAAGATCGATCAGAAAACCAGAAAGGCCGTGGATTTCGAGCTGACCGTCGCCGATATGGCGCGGCGCAGCGAGAAACGCGCCTGGCGCGTGGCCGGGGCCTCGCTGCTGATGTCTTTCGCGCTGGGCGGCGGCCTGTTCTATGTGATTCCGCACATGGAGAAGCGCGAGCCGTATCTCATCATGGCCGATGCCACCACTGGCACCGCCAGCATGGCCCGTCTGAACGAAAGTGGCGCCTTCGACCGGATGACGGCCAGCAAGGCGGTCAATCAGAGCAATGTCTCGCAATACGTGATCGCGCGGGAATCCTACGAACCCGGCGGCTGGATTTCCGACCGCGACAACCGCGTGATGTACACCATGTCGTCCGAGAAAGTTCGTAACGGCTACATGGCCGAGCGCAGCCGGGGCAATCCAAACAGCCTCTACAACAAATATGGCGGGCAGGCGGCGGTGCGCACCAAGATACTCAGCATCGTGCTGGCGGATGCGCAGCCTGGCCGCCCGCCGCCGGGCGCGGTGGTGCGCTTCCAGCGCCAGTTGTACGACGTGGCGACCGGTGCCATTCGTCCGCTGGACAACAAGATCGCCACGATGGAGTTCACCTACAGGCCGGAAATCGGGTTGAACGAGAAGGACAGTGTGGTCAATCCGCTGCGCTTCCACGTCACCAAGTACCGCGTGGATCAGGACTTCTCCACCTCGCTGGGCGAATTCCCTGTCAACGAAGCCGCCTATCCGCAGCAGCAGCCGTCCGCATCGGCGGCCGCCGATGCCGCGGTTGCCGCGCAAGAAGATGCGGCGGCGCCGGCTCGACCCCCCGCCCCCTCTCAATTGGAATCGCAACAGGAGCAGCGATGAAGCCCGCCATCCCAAGAAGCCTGATGCTGGGCATGTGCATCGCGGCATCCTTCTTTCATGCCGACCATGCGCAGGCGCAAGCGCAGGCCATCCAGGAATACCGGTACGAACCGGGCAGGATCTACCCGATCCGCACTGGCCTCGGCATCACCACGGCCATCGAACTCAGCCCCAACGAAAACGTGCTCGATTACAGCCTGGGCTTCAGCAGCGGCTGGGACGTGAGCCGGCGTGACAACGTGTTCTACCTGCGGCCGAAAAACGTCGACGTCGACACCAACATGATGGTGCGCACCGAAACCAACGCATACATTTTCGAACTGAAAGTGGTCGCCACTGACTGGCGGGCGCTGGAGCAGGCCAAGCAGGCCGGCGTGCAGTACAAGGTGGTGTTCAACTACCCGGCGGACGCGTCGTTCGCCGTGGTCAAGGAAGCGCCGAAGCCGGCCGAAGCCAGTACCGCGCTGGACCCGTCGCGCCTGTACAACTTCAATTACGACTATTCCACGCGCAGCAAGGCCTCCTGGCTGGTGCCGGTGAGCGTGTACGACGATGGTCGTTTCACCTACATCAAGATGAATGACATGCGCGGCATCCCGACCGGCAATTTCCCGGCGGTGTATGGCCGGGAAAGCAAGCGCAGCGAGGAGTTCCTGCTCAACACCACGGTTGAGGACAACACCATCATCGTGCATGGCATCCATCCTTATCTGCTGATCAGGCAGGGGAACAACGTCATCGGTCTGCGGCGAGGGAGCCACCAATGAGCAGCAACTATCCGCCCGAGTACTCCGCAAACGAGCAGAAATCCGATCAGGAAAACCGGCAGGAAGCATCGCAGGATGCGCAGAATCCCTACATGCGGGGCGAGCAGGGGGCGCAACAACCCAACCTCGACGAAGCCGCGCCCACGCTGACCGTCAACGAAGTACGTCAGTTGAACCGCAAGGCGCTGTTCTTCCTGGCGGGCATCGTGCTGATATTGCTGGCGATGGCGTTCTGGTTCATGAACTCACTGAGCAATCGTGAGCGGCAACCGGCCCAGGCCGCGGCGCCGGCGCCGGTCATCGAGACGCCGGATATGCCGGAGCAGCGCCCGGCCACGCCCGCGCAGCCGGTCGAGGTCGTGCGGAACCCCCCTCCGCCCTTGCCCGTGCTGCCTCCGAATGAGCCGAATTCTCCGGGGCCAGGCAGGCAGGAAGGGCCGGTCGGCCCGACGCTTATGGAACGGCGCATGACCAATGGCGAATTGCCGCCATCCGAGGGGATGGAGGGCGGCGGCGTTCCGGGGCGCCCCGACGGTGAAACTGCCGTTGCTGAAATCTCCAAGCCGAAGGCCCGCGCCAAGCGGCTGAACAACCCGGACACGCTGCTGGTGCGCGGCACCTATATCCGCTGCGTACTGGAAACCCGCCTCGTCACCGACTTGGCCGGCCCGGCTTCCTGCATCGTGTCCGAGCCGATCTACTCCATCAACGGTCGCCGCTTGCTGTTGCCGGTCGGTACCAAATTGCTGGGTAGCTACGGCGGGGGCGGCAATGCCGAGGGGCAGGCCCGTAACCGCGTGGCGGTGATCTGGGACCGCGCGATCACCCCCAACGGTCTCGATGTCACCATGTCCAGCCCGAGCATGGACAACCTGGGCGGCGTCGGCGTGCCTGGGCAGTACACCGCCCACTGGGCCAACCGGATCACCACGGCGGTGCTGGTGAGCCTGATCAGCGACGTGTTCAAGTATGCGGGCGAGAAGCATGGCCCCCGCAGTTCAGTCTACCTGCCGGGCGCCGGCGCGGTCATCGAGCAGCCCTACCAGAGCAATACCGCGCGCACCGTGCAGAATCTTGCCCAGCAGGCGGTGCAGGAAAGCGCGCTGCGTCGGCCCACCATTACCGTCAACCAGGGCAGCATGTTGAATGTCTACGTCTCGCAGGACGTGGATTTCACCGGCGCGCTGAGCGGACGCTGAGCCGGGAGAAAGGTTGCCATGGACGACGATCTATCGCCAGTGGCGAGGATTTCCAACGAATTCCTCGACTACCAATATGAAATCCTCGGCATTCTCGGATACCTGAATTCCGAGGACGTTACCGAGATTTGCATCAACCGCCCCGGCGAGCTGTACCTGGAAACCCGGGCCGGCTGGCGGAAGGTGGAAGTGCCCTCGCTTACTTTCGAGCGCGCGCGCCAGTTCTGTACCGCGGTGGTCAACGAGAGCAATACCGGGCAGCGCATCACCGATGCCGACCCGATGGTCTCGCTGACCTTCCCCACCGGGCAGCGTGCGCAGTTCGTGATCCCGCCGGCCTGCGACCCGGGCAAGGTCTCGATCACCATCCGTCTGCCGGCCCGGCACAACCGCACGTTGCAGCAGTACGAGGAAGACGGCTTCTTCGCCGAAATTCTCGAAGGCGCGGGCGGGTTGAGCGAACACGACAAGCATCTGCTGGCGCTGCGCAGTCAGCGCGATTACGGCGCGTTCTTTCGCCACGCGGTGGCCTATCGCAAGAACATCGTGGTCTCCGGCGCCACCGGCAGCGGCAAGACCACCTTCATGAAGTCGTTGGTCGATCACGTCTCCCTGGACGAGCGGCTCGTCACCATCGAGGATGCACGCGAACTGTTCATCCCGCACCAGAACGCCGTCCACCTGCTGTATTCCAAGGGCGGCCAGAGCAGCAGCAACATCACCGCGAAGAGCTGCATGGAAGCCTGCCTGCGCATGAAGCCAGACCGCATCATCCTGGCCGAGTTGCGCGGCGACGAGGCTTTCTACTTCATCCGCAACTGCGCCTCCGGGCACCCGGGATCGATCACCAGCTGCCATGCCGGCACCACCGACCAGACCTGGGACCAGATGGCGCTGATGGTCAAGGCTTCGCCAGAAGGCGCGGGCCTGGAGTTCTCCACCATCAAGCGGCTGTTGATGCTGACCATCGACATCGTGGTTCATATCAAGGCCCATGGTGGCCGGCGCTACATCACCGGCATCGATTTCACGCCCGACCGCAGCTTCGAGTGACCGTAGGCATGCTGGACAATGAATGGATCCCGTATTTGACTTGACAAGCTCATCATGAATAATCGATGCACAGGGCAGGATGCCTGCCTCGTAAGGAGATGGCGATGTTGCCCGGAATGGAACTGATGGGGTGCCAGATCGAAGTACCCGCTTCGGTGATGCACCACGTCGTCAAAGTCGAGTCCTCCTACAACCCCTACGCCATTGGGGTGGTGGGGGGCCGCTTGGTGCGCCAGCCCGGCAACCTGGCCGAGGCGGTGGCGACCGCCGAGATGCTGGAATCGCGTGGCTTCAACTTCTCCCTCGGGTTGGCCCAGGTCAACCGCTACAACCTGAACAAATACGGATTGGCCAGCTACGAAGCCGCCTTCCAGGTCTGTCCCAACCTCAGTGCCGGCGCGCGCATTCTGCGCGAATGCCATGGCCGTTCGGGCGGCCATTGGGGCAAGGCTTTCAGTTGCTACTACTCCGGCAATTTCACCACCGGCTACCGCCACGGCTATGTTCAGAAGGTCGAGGCGTCGATGCTGGCCATGCGTGGCCCCGAAACGCCTTCGTTGGCGATTCCGGTAATCACGCGCAATGGCGGCGCGGCGCGCGTCTCCGCATCGAGAACCCTATCGGCGCCGAACCGGCGCTCGCTACCCGCCGCCAGCACGGCCGCCGCGCTGATGCGGCGCAGGGCGAGCTTCGATGCCGCCACGCCCGAACCCGCCCCCGCCGCGCCGCCGGCCATCGCCCAGGCAACGGCCGGGGAAACGGCGCGGGCCCCCGCCGTGGCGGTTCCAACCCCGGCAACACCGCCCCCACAAAAGATCCCGCGAATGTCGAATAACGGGGATTCGGCATTCGTGTTTTAACCCTGCCCCTGAAACACAAGGAAACTTCGATATGAAAGTGAAAAACCTCAAGCCTCAACATGCCCACTGGAAGCGGATGGCCGGCCTTCTCCTGTTCGCGCTCGTACTGCTCCTGCCGGCGATGGCCATGGCACAGGCCTCCCCTGATGGTGGCGGTAGCAACCTTGGCGACGCCACCAACAAGATCTGCGGCGTGATGGGCAATGTCCACAGCATCCTCAAGGTGGCTTCGATCGTGATCGTGACCATCGCCATCATCTTCGCCGGCTACCAGATCGCCTTCGCCCACAAACGCATTTCCGATGTCGCCCCGATCCTGATCGGCGGCCTGCTCATCGGCGCGGCCGGCCAGCTTGCCGCGATGGTGATCGGCGCGGGCGACGACTTCAAGAAGAACTGCACGACCACCAGCTACATCGTGGTCGAAAGCCCGGTACGGAATGCGTAAACACATCCTCTTCCGAGGCTGCACCCGGCCCCCGATGTTTCTCGGGGTGCCTTACGTACCCTTCTTCATGGGGGCCGGGAGCGTACTGCTGTTCGCCATGTACAGCGGCAACCTGCTTTTCCTGGTCTTCGTGCCGGTCGTCATCTTCGTCATGCGGATGATGGCCAAGCGTGACGAACTGATATTCCGCCTCCTGGGGTTATGGATGATATTCCGTCTGCGTGCACGCAATCTTCGCGAGCACGACGGCCTGCTCGTCCTCAACCCCAACCCCTACCGCGACAAGCCCGCGCGGAAGGACTGATCGTTTCACATCTTGACGGGCCCCCTGGCAACCACGCATGTTCAATCCCGATACCTCCAGCAGCGAGTTCATCCCGTTCTCCACCCACGTCTCGCCGACGGTGGTGAAGACGACCGGAGGGGATTTTCTCGTGGCCTGGCAAATGGCGGGGCTGCCATTCGTCGGGCGCGAGGAATGGGAGCTGGAACACAAGCATTCGACGTTCAACCGGCTGCTGCAAACACTGCGCGCGCCGGATTTCGTGAACGTGGCGTTCTGGGTGCACGACGTCCGCCGCCGCCGCCGCATCGGGGGCGGCGGTCGCTTCCGCCAAGCCTTCAACCAGCGGATGTCGGACGAGTACTTCGAAGCGCTGTCCTCGAAGAAACTCATGCAGAACGAGCTGTACCTTACCCTGCTCTACCGGCCCATGCCGGATAGCCGTCACCTGCGGGAGAAGACCGGCGACCTGGGCCGGCTGGAGGCCGAGCAGAAGGAAGCGATCAGCCGCATCCAGGAACTCGCCGCCAACGTGGAGGCGGTACTGAAGGAATACGCCCCCTACCGCCTGGGGATGTACGAAGCCTCGAACGGGATCGTGTTCTCGGAAGTGCTGGAACTCTACGGCTACCTGCTCAACCGCATCGACGAACCAGTGCCGGTGCTCGACGCGCCCGTCAAGGACTACCTGCCGGTGAGCCGGCAGATGTTCTCGACCAAGACCGGCGATTACATCGTCAACACCCCGGCAGGGAAGAACCACTTCGGGGCGATCCTGAACGTCAAGGAATACCCGGAAGGCACCTATCCGGGGATTCTCAACGGCCTGAAATACCTGGATTTCGAGTACGTCATCACCCACTCGTTCAGCCCGAAAGGCCGCCACGAAGCGCTGAAGGCGCTGGAACGCACGAAGGGGATGATGATCTCCTCGGGCGACAAAGCCGTCAGCCAAATCGCCGAACTGGACGTGGCGATGGATCAACTGGCCTCGGGCAACTTCGTGCTGGGGGAATACCACTTCATCCTGGCGCTGTACGCCGAGAGCCAGGAACAACTGGGCCAGCAAGTGGCGGCGGCGCGGGCGGAACTGGCCAACGCCGGGTTCGTGTCGTCAAAGGAGAACATGGCGGTGGCCGCGTCGTTCTTCTCGCAGTTTCCGGGCAACTGGAAATACCGCACCCGCCTGGCGAACGTAAGCTCGCTGAACTTCCTGGGCCTCTCGCCGCTGCACAACTTCGCCGGCGGCAAGCGGGACAACAACCCGTGGGGCGAATGCGTCACCACGCTACAGACGACCAACGGCCAACCGTACTACTTCAACTTCCACGCCACCCTGGCGGGCGAGAACTCGCTGGGCGAGAAAGCCATCGGCAACACGATGGTGATCGGCAAATCGGGCACCGGCAAGACCGCGCTGATCAACTTCCTGTTGAGCCAGGTGCAGAAGTTCGACCCGGTGCCGACGATCTTCTTCTTCGACAAGGATCGCGGCGCGGAGATTTTCGTGCGCGCCTGCGGCGGCAACTACCTGGCGCTGGAAAGCGGCCAGCCGACGGGCTTCAACCCGTTCCAGTGCGAACACAGCGAAAGCAACGTGCAGTTTCTGTCGGAACTGGTGAAAGTGCTGGCGGGCAAACCCGTGTACACCGCGCGCGAAGAAGACGACATCCACCGGGCGGTGGAATCGATGCTGGACATGCCGGTGCGCCTGCGCAGCCTGTCGAACTTTCAGAAGAACCTGCCCAACATGGGCGACGACGGCCTGTACGCGCGTCTTCGCAAATGGACGCAAGGCAACTCGCTGGGCTGGGTGTTCGACAACCCCGAGGACACGATCGATCTGCACAAGGCGCCGATCATCGGTTTTGACTACACCGACATCATCGAACACCCCGAAGTGCGCGTGCCGGTGATCAACTATCTGCTGCACCGCCTGGAATCGCTGATCGACGGCCGCCCGCTGATCTACGTGATGGACGAGTTCTGGAAGATTCTGGAAGGCAAGGGCGGGCTGAAGGAGTTCGCCAAGAACAAGCAGAAGACGATCCGGAAACAGAACGGGTTGGGGATCTTTGCGACCCAGAGCCCCGAGGACGCGCTACAGAGCGACATTTCGGCGGCGCTGATCGAACAGACCGCGACGCTGATCCTGCTGCCCAACCCGAACGCGAGCCGGGAAGACTACGTGGAAGGTCTGAAGCTGAGCGACTCGGAGTTCAACGTGGTGAAGGAACTCGACGAACGCTCGCGCTGCTTTCTGGTGAAACAAGGCCACGCCTCCGCGGTCTGCCAACTGAACCTACGGGGCCTGGACGACTCGCTGGCGGTGATCTCGGCGAGCACGGACAACGTCGAGATACTGCATGCATTGTTGCGTGAGGAGTCGCAGCGGTGTGAGGTACCGATCGATCAATTGCGGCCGGAGCAGTGGCTGGAACGGTTCTACGCGGAACGCAAGGGCTCGGGGAAACAACGGTTGCGGGATGTCCAGCCAGCCTACGCGCGGCGGGCGAGCGACGCGGCATGACGACACAGACAAGGGAGGAGCGGGAGATGAACGAGCGGAACCAACAGGGCGCGCGGCGGCAAGGAACCGCGGCGCCGATTCAAGGGCGGCGGTGGGTGCGCGACAGCCTGTTCACGGTGCTGGGCATGACGATGGCGCTGAGCCTGTCGGCCTCGGCGGAGTGGCAGGTGCGGGACAAAGAAGCTCGCAGTCGATTAACGGAAATCCGCGACAGCCACAAAGTGGAAAGCGAGAGCGGCAAGAACGAGATCATGAAAGACCCCGGTGAGCTCAAAATGAAGGGGTACGACAACGAGGCGATCACCAACCTCGACAAGGGCCAGATCACAGCCAGTGGATTCAAGTCCGATTCGCGCTGTCAGGACCCAGGCGACAAAGGCGGCAAGACTCACCAGAGCCAGTACAAGATATGCCAGGAACTGGTGAGCACCGAACTGGCACAGTATCAATACTCACTGGAAATGTACGAGCGGGCCAAGAAGCGGCACGAGGATCTGGCCAAGCTGGAAGAGGAACGCAGTGGCCTGAAAGGCTACGAGGACTACGGCAAATTGCAGGCCAATACCAACAAGATGCTGGCGTTGCAGACCCAGCTACAGATCGATCATCTGCAAAACAAGAGCTACATGGATGCCTATGCCGCCCGTATCCAGTACTTGAAGGCGGCGGAAGTGAAGCTTGCGGATCGTGCGCTGAACGGTGACGCTAAAGGAAATAAGTCATTGCGTGACTGGGTGGTGGATGGAGCGGTTGAAGTAACCGCCGGGGTGGCATTGAAAGAAGCCCTTGGGGCCGTGCAGACCAAGCGAGTGCGGAATAATTAAGCAGTGGTGAGGAAGAGGATGTAACGATGGACAGTGTCGCGCAGTGGGCATTCTTCAAGCTGATTTTTGATTTCCTGGACAAGGAGATTGCGACTTTCCAGGACAATCTGCTGTTCAGCATGGGCAGTTGGGTGATGGGCATCATCATGCTGGTGGTGACGATGTGGATCATGTTCCAGGGCTACCTGATCGTGACGGGCCGCTCACGCGAACCGATGATGGCGCTGGTGACACACTCTCTGCGTGTGGTGCTGATCGTGTTCGCTGCGGGTGCGCTGACGGCGGGTAAGGATCAGGTGTACACGATGTTGAGCAGCGACGTGCCACGTCATGTGACCAAGCTGGTGACTGGCAAGGACAAGGATGCCTCGTCGATGATCGACGGCAATTTGGACAAGATGGCGGCGGCGTTTGCGTTGATTGACCTTCTGGCCCCCGGTGACAACGATCGGATCGCGGCGCAGAAGACGCGGGCGCTGTGGTTCACGGGCGTGGGCGTGGCGGGTCCGGCGGTGGTGGGAGGAGCGTTGCTGCTGGTGTACAAGGTGGCGCTGGCGTTGTTTATCGGCTTTGGTCCTTTGTTCATATTGAGTTTGTTGTCCAACAGTACCAAGCAGTTGTTCAGCAAGTGGCTGTACTATGGGATCGGCACGATGTTTTCGTTGGCGGTACTGGCTTTTATGGTAGCGGTGGCGATGAAGATGATCGCGGTGGTGGCAGGCGTGTTCATCTTGAAATACCAAGCGGCGGCGGCGTTGGGTACGGCCCAGGAGGGTATCAGCAGCCTGTCGTTGCAGCAGGGTGGTCTGGGGTTGATATTGACGATCATGCTGATTACCTGTCCGCCGATGGCGGCGATGTTCTTCCAGGGCATGCTGGGCAATGTATCGACGATGTACTCGCAGTTTGGCGTGACGGGTAAAGAGGGCCGTGATGCGGCGGGTAATCCTGTTGGAGGTGGGGGGTATAAGCCGGCAGGTCAAGAAGTAAATAATACTATGGAAGGTAAAGGGGAGGTGAAGAGTATGGCAACTCTAAATTATAATTCGGGTCTGGGGTATGGTGAAAATAAATCAACTTCCGATCAGATTAAGAATAAATAACTGTGAGTGTATAATAATGAGTACTCGTGCATTGTTATTAGTTCTGTTGTTGGGTAGCGCTTTTAGTACTCAAGCATCCCCGATTCCGTGTCCTCCTGGGTCTGTGCCTATTCCTGGGCAAGGACGTTGTGGTGCTCCAGCGGAGGCTTCGGCTATCAGGTCGTCCTCTGGTAAGGCTCCGTCTGCCCCCGTTCATTCAGAAATATGGGAAGATCGTTATGGGGCAATTGCTCAGGATTTTGATACTGGAGCCGGGGGTACCGCAGAAGATCAGAAGTCAAAAAGAGAGGCCGAGAGATTAGCCTTGCAGCGGTGTGGGACTGGTAATTGTAAAATAGTTTCGAGTATTAGAAATTCATGTCAAGCTGCGGCAGCAGGGGGCGGGGGGGTCGCTTTTGGAGCGGGCGGAGGCCAAGATATTGCTAAAAGGAATGCCCTCTTGAAATGCCAATCTGACGGATCCAAATGTATTATTAAATACAGTGACTGTAGCTTTCCTATTCGAGTGAGGTAGGTAAATAAACTTAGCCATGTTGATGGTCTATGGTCTCTCGGAAGGTTCAGGGGAAATGGAAATCAAAGACATCGTTCCAAAGGGGTGCAAACTAGTTTCAGCCAGAAAGGAGACCTCACAAGAATGGGCTGGGTGATGCTCTCTCGCTGGCCGAGGAGACGAACAAATCGCGATGGTAGCAGGTGTGTTCACTTTGAGGGAGGGAATGATGATGGTGTCCATCATTACAGCCAGGCTCAGAGAGGTAGAGGCCGTGAATAAAAGTTTTTTTTCTAAATGCTTGATGATTATTTCGCTTTTTTTTGCGTGCCAAGTAAAGGCTTGCCCCCCAGGGGCGGTACCTATTCCTGGACAAGGGCGCTGTGGTTCACCGGCAGAAGCTTCTGCTATAAGATCGTCTTCCAGTGCTGCTTCATCTGCCCCAGCGCGCACTGAAATTTGGGAGGATAGGTATGGTGCAATAGCCGAGGATCCCAGTGGGGATGGTGGCGGTGCTGTAGAAAATCAAAAAACAAAACGTGATGCGGAGAGGGGGGCTATTTCTAAGTGTGGTGGGGGGGGGTGCAAAGTTGTTTCGAGTATTAGAAATACATGTCAAGCGGTTGTTTATGGCGGTGGTGTGCGAGTTATTGGTTCTGGGAATACAGAAATTCTTGCAGTGAGTAAGGCTCTTTCTATTTGCAAGAGGGGTGGTCTTGAATGCGAGTCAAGATATGTGGGCTGTAGCCTCCCTGTGCGAGTGAGGTAAGTAAATTAACTATGCACTCTGATCACTTGTCCATCAATGGTGGCGATGTTCTTCCAGGGCATGCTGGGCAATGTATCGACGATGTACTCGCAGTTTGGCGTGACGGGTAAAGAGGGCCGTGATGCGGCGGGTAATCCTGTTGGAGGTGGGGGGTATAGGGCGCCGGATGGTTTCAAGGAAATAAGTGGTCCAACGAGTAATGGAAAAACTTCCGAAGGATTCAATGTTACTGGTAGTGCACGGGTTGGTTCACAAAGTGACTATTCAGGGGGGGTGACAAGATAAAGAAACTGGGAGAATGATATGAAGAAACCGTATTCAATCAATTTTCTGGCGATATTGTTTTTTCTTGGTGCGGCTTCCAATCAGGTGGCAGCTAGCCCTTGCCCACCTGGTTCTGTACCTATTCCTGGGGAGGGGCGTTGTGGTGCTCCGGCGGAGGCTTCAGCTATCAGGTCATCTTCAGGTTCCATTTCATCCGCTCCTATTCGTTCAGAAATTTGGGAGAACAGATTTGGTGCGGTCGCTTTGGGAGATGGAAAGGGTCTCGGTGGCGTGATAGAGGGAGCTAGGAGTGAACGCGAAGCGCGGCGGACTGCACTTTCTCGTTGCACTCAAGCACGATGTGAGGTTGTTTCATTGGTTCGAAATGGCTGTCAAGCTGTGGCATCCAGTAACATTGGGAGTGGTTATGGACGCGCGGAAAGTGAGCGAGATGCTGCTGATGAGGCAATGAAGAACTGTTTGGCACAAGGGGGGCAATGTAGCGTTGGATATAGCGGCTGTAGTCTCCCTGTCCGAGTGAGGTAAGCAAATGAACTATGTTCTACATCTAACCATGTTGCTGGCCTGTAGTTTCCTCACATCCTGCAAGGACTCTACATCTGCAAGTCAAGTCAATAAAGCAGGAAATGTGACTGCAAGTGCCAATGCCTTGGCTGCGCAAGATGTGGAGGTAATCCCTCCCCCCACCCACTCGGAAGGTTCAGGGAAAATGGAAATCAAAGACATCGTTCCAGAGGGCTACAAATTGGTTTCCAGTCAAAAAGGAGACCTCAACAAGAATGGGTTGGATGATGCCCTGGTGCTGGTCGAGGAAGTGGGCAATACGAGTATGGTGCTGGGGCAGGGGGCCAAGCGTAAGCTTCTAGTCGTCGTTGCCAATGCTGCTGGAGGATACGAACTCGCGCGGAGTAATGACAAAATCGTGCCCTGCAATACCTGTGGTGGTGTCTCGGGCGACCCCTTCGGGTACATGAAAATAGATGCGCCGGGTATTTTCCGCCTTGTGGTGGAAGGTGGCTCCCGGGAGCGTTGGTCGTTCGAATACCTGTTTTCCTTCGATACTCAGAAGCAGGATTGGATTGCCGAAAAGATTGAAATGGAAACAGTGGACGAGCAGGATGGTCGCGTAGTCAACAAGACATTGACAGGTGCTGAAATCCCGGAGCGGCGTTTTGAAACGATTGATCCCGAAAAGCTTGTTCAGCCTGTCATTGAATAATCGATCGAGTATTGGTTGGGAGTGGTAAGGCCCGTTCAAATCAGGCGTGTGGGCAGCGCCATCACAATCAGGAGTTAGACATGAGCAAAGATCGTGAACAAGGATTGTTGGCGACAGCGGTCGCCAATGGCATCACCTCGCCAAGAGAACTGGCGAACTTCATGGCTCAGGTTGGGCATGAATCCAGTGGGTTGAACAGGCTTGAAGAAAGCTTCCGATACACTCGTAGTGTTGATCAAATACCAGTGAAGTCGGCCTTTCGGGAAGGTCGCTCCGCACTTGAGTCGGCGCGCTTGGAAGCGATGAATGGAAAGCCGGAAAAATTAGCCGAACTGATGTATGGCGGTCGCATGGGCAATGATGAGCCCGGTGACGGTTATTTGTATCGGGGGCGTGGCTATATTCAGTTGACAGGCAAGGATAATTACCGGAAGGCAGGTGAAGCCTTGGGTATTGATTTTGTCGGCAGCCCGGACTTGGCCGCTCAGCCAGAGAACGCGGAAAAGATTGCAGTGTGGTATTGGAAAACCCGGGTGCCGGAGGCGTCGCGTGAAGACGTTCGGGTGGCCACGCGTGCAATCAATGGCGGGCTGAACGGTCTTGCCGACCGGGAGCAACGCTTCGGGCGTTGGGAAAAAGCGATCACGGCGGAGCGTATCGAACAGATCAAGGAAGGTCGCTTGGGTCAGTCCATCGAAATGTCACCTGCTGCTAGCAAGAGTACGCGGCAGTCTGCCGAACCGACAGCAATGGATGCCCGCGCGGTACAAGCCAGCCTCGCTACTCTCGGCTACTTAGGCAAAGACGGCAAGCCCCTGGCCCAGGATGGTATTCAAGGCCAAAACACCGAGCACGCAGTCCGCATCTTCCAGCAGTCCCATGGCCTGTCAGTGGACGGCACCGTGGGCCCGCAGACTTTGAAGGCGCTGGAGCACGCCAAGGCCCATCCGTTCGTCACCGAGGTCAACCATCCGAATCACATGCTGTACAGGGCCATTGCCGAACGACTACCGCCGGGTACCGACCCGAGGGTGACGGCCAACGTCACCTTGCAGGCCATGGAAAATGGTGTTGACCATCCCAGCAAGCTGCGTGAGGTGTTGGTCAACGGCAATGACGTGTGGGTACTGAGCACCAGCCCCGACCCGGCCCAGCGCGCCCGAGTGGACTTGCAAGCCCCGACGCCTGACATGCAATCGATGAGCGATCACATGGCGAAGCAATCGGCCGAGCAACAGCTCGAACAGCAACGGGCGCAGCAGATGAACGTGCCGCGCTGATTTTTTCCACCGGTATCGTGATATGTTCGGAGGCTCCGCCTCAGGGGCCTTCGTCGTTGAACAAGCAAAAGACGATTCGGAAACAGAAGGGCCTGGGAATATTTGCGATCCAACGCCCGAGCAAGGGCCACGCCTCCGCGGTCTGCCAACTGAACCTACGGGGCCTGGACGACTCGCTGGCGGTGATCTCGGCGAGCACGGACAACGTCGAGATACTGCATGCATTGTTGCGTGAGGAGTCGCAGCGGCGTGAGGTACCGATCGATCAATTGCGGCCGGAGCAGTGGCTGGAACGGTTCTACGCGGAACGCAAGGGCTCGGGGAAACAACGGTTGCGGGATGTCCAGCCAGCCTACGCGCGGCGGGCGAGCGACGCGGCATGACGACACAGACAAGGGAGGAGCGGGAGATGAACGAGCGGAACCAACAGGGCGCGCGGCGGCAAGGAACCGCGGCGCCGATTCAAGGGCGGCGGTGGGTGCGTGACAGCCTGTTCACGGTGCTGGGCATGACGATGGCGCTGAGCCTGTCGGCCTCGGCGGAGTGGCAGGTGCAGGACGAGGGCACGCGCAACAAATTGGACACCGCCAACAAACACCTGGAACGGATCGAACAGGTCGGCTCGGGCAGCTACCAGAGCGATGCCGAAGCGGGCTCGGCCCAGGGGCAGTACAAAGCACCTGAAGTGGCCTTCGAGTCCAAGAACATCAAGATCGACGTGGCCCCGAAACCCAAAAGCCCGCTCGGGGTCGGCACCGCGTCGGGCCTGAAGATCTCGGCGGTGGATATGAACATCGACATGCGCTGCTCAAAGCCCTCGCCGCCCAGCGAAGGCATCTCCGAGGATCTGAAGAACAAACTGAAGGATAAGTTGAAGGAGAAGCTGACCGGCGGCGCGCAGTCGATCGCCGACCAGCAATTCCAGGTATGCCGGGAAATCGTGGAAACCCAGCAGGCACGCTTCAAGTACAACGTGATGATGAGCGAACTGGCGGCCAAGCGCTACGAACGGCTGAAGGAGTTGCAGCAGGCCCGCGGCAAAATCGATGGTAATGCTGTGGGCCTGTTGCAGGACAACACCAACGCGATCCTGGGCCTGATCGCACAGACCCATATCGACCAGCAGCAGCGGGCGGCCTACAACGACATCTATGAATCGCGTCTGGTGTACCTGGAAGGGGTGCAGCAACGGCTGAGCCAGCGGACGTTGGATGGCAAGCCGAACGTGGCGGTGGAACTGATTGCGATGGCCGGTCTGGCGGCTTCGCTGGGTGTCGATCCGACCAAGGTGATCCCGAAACTTTGAAGGGAGCAGACCGGTGCGGGCAGCAGGACGGAAGCCAATGAAAATGGGGTGGTGTGATGGGTGATGTAGGGCAGTGGGTACTTTTTCGGATCATCTTTCTGCATCTGGACGAGCAGATTGGGGTGATGCGCAACAACATGATGGGCGGGTTCATCCAGTGGGCATTGCTGCTGCTGACGACGCTCGTGACGATCTGGATCATCTTCCAGGGCTGGCTGATCGTGACGGGCCGCTCACGCGAACCGATGATGGCGCTGGTGACGAATGCGCTTCGGATTGGCCTGGTGTCGATGTTGGCGATGGCGTTCTCGTACAAGAGCACGGAGCTGAGCGATCTGTTGAGCACGACCATGCCGCGTGCGGTGATGGGGGTGGTGACGGGTGGCGAGAACGACCCGGCGGAGAAGATCGACAAGAACTTCGCATTGATGGGGGCGACGTTTGCGGTGATGAACGCGGCGGCGGCATCGAGCGGCGGCCGGGATGGTCTTCTGGATCAGGTGAAGCAGGCAACGACGATGAGCGCGGTGGGGACGGCGGGCCCGGCGGTGGTGGGCGGGGCGATATTGCTGGCGTACAAGGTGGCGCTGGGGCTGTTCGTGGGGTTTGGCCCGTTGTTTATCCTGTGTTTGATATTTCCATCGACCAAGCAGCTATTCTCGAAGTGGCTGTATTACGGGATAGGGACGACGTTTTCGTTGGCGGTGCTGGCGTTCATGGTGGGCGTGGCGACCAATCTGGTGTTGAAGGTGGGCGTGGTGATGCTGGGCAAATACGTATTGTTGATGCAGGGAACTGGCGCATCGGACGGATTGAACACGATAGCGATGCAGCAGGGCGGATTGGGCTTGATACTGACGATACTGCTGATCACCTGCCCGCCGATGGCGGCGATGTTCTTCCAGGGCACGCTGGGCCAGGTGGCGACGATGTACTCGCAGTTTGGCGTGGGCGCGGGCCAAGCGCGGGACGCGGCGGGTAATCCGGCTGGCGGGTATAGGCCGGCGGATAACCGCTTGGATTATGGAAGAGGAGAGTCAACGGGCTCCTCCACACAACCTGTTATAAATTCTGCTCGTGTTACAACAGTGGAGGGGGGGCAGAACTCCACTGGAAACATGAAGTCAGTTGGTGATTCGAAGGGTAATGCAAGATGAGTAAGAACAGGGTGTTAATTACTTTTGTCTGTTTGCTCCCTATTTCAGGGCTGTCTCAGTCTTCTCCATCTGGCCCATGCCCTCCAGGTGCTGTACCTATTCCTGGGCAGGGGCGTTGCGGCTCGCCAGCGGAGGCGGCGGCAATCAATAAAAGTGGCAGTGGAAGTTCTGCGCCGGCATATACTGAAGTATGGGAAAATCGTTTTGGTGCGGTGGCAATTGATTATTCAAGTGGAAAAGGAGGGGCTGTTGAGGATCAAAAAAACTTATCGGGCGCTAGAAGGTTGGCGCTCAATCGATGCGGTTTATCAACCTGTAAAATTGTAGCAAGTATTAGAAATGGATGTCAGTCCACGGCATGGGGGGGAGGGGTGGCAACTGTGGGTTATGGGGATTCGGAGCAAGAAGCTACTGAAGATGCTTTGTCCAGATGTGTGGCAAAAGGGGGGGGGCAATGTAAGCCGACCTATGCTGGATGCAGCCTCCCCGTCCGAGTAAGATAATCTCATGATCCTTGGTAGGAAATTAATGATTGTCATCATTGGGATTGGCCTGTCGGGCTGTAATCCCCATGCGGATCAATCGGTCAATGGGAGCGATTCTTCCGGAAAACCTGGAAGTGAAAAATCACAAGGAACGAAAATGACGGATGCCAAGTCGCCCAGATGCGAGTCCGAACTGCCGCCATCGGCTGATTCTGTTTTATACATGATTTATGGCATTGATGGCGATGGCGCAGTTTCGTATCCGATACAGAACGGTAGTGTCGCCACGTATTGGTATGGGCATGAGTTCGAGCTGGCAGGAAAGCGGTTCTTTACCGGGCTTGCCTACGATACGCCGGAGAAATACGGAAACGACGCTGAAGAAGCGTATCCAGATCCGGCCGCCCAGGTGACATTGACGCAGGCGACGTTCGAGCTGACCCAGCCGGGTACGGACAAGCCTTGGTCGTTCTGGGGTGCGCAGCGCTCGGTCGGTCGCTTTGGTGGTTATGAGCGGGCCGACGAGATCGACAAAACCCGTCAATCGATGAGTCATATCACGGACGATCATGTTTTGGCGTTGGCGGTACCCACGCGTCGTTTCGAGGCGGGTGTGGTTACGACCGGCTACGCGATGTTTTCCTTCAGGCCGGTCAAATCGGATGTGGAAGAGGTCAAACCTTGGCGTTACTTGGGAACGGTCGTCACTGGTACGGACAATGCCGATGCTTGCGACGATGGGACGGTAATTGCTTGCGTCGCTAGTACTGGGGGAATGTCTTTCATCTCGCGTGGCGCTGCACTTCCTGATGTGGAAGTAACCCGAAAAGGGAAAGAGGTCGGCACGGATGGTGCCGTAAATGAGATTCCAGCAGGTTCAAAGCTGCGCTACCGTTTCGACCCCGCTACCGATGGATATGTAACCGAATAACCGATATTCAAATCGTTGGCCGAGAACAGATGACGCAGGATGCGTCCGGTTGACTCCCTGGCGGTGAATGCCGCTTTTATCAACCGGAGTAATGTCATGGTACGTGACTACAGTAAGACAGAGGTTCTCGATATCATAGAGCGTGAAGCGGCGGAACGGGGGATTCCTCGAGACGATTTTCTGCGCTTTGCTTATATCGAGACAGGCGGTAAATTCGATGAATTGGTCAGTCGTGGTCCAAATGGAGCCAAAGGACTTTTTCAATTCGTTCCAAGCACTGCTCAGCAGTACGGAATACGTGGCAAGGAGTTGGATGCCGTTGCCAATACGGACGCGGCGGCCCAGCTTTATCTGGACAACCAGCGGATAATCACGTCAAGACATTCCCGTACGGGCCAGCCTTATCTTTCCGGCAACCCGCAACCGGATGGACTGGATATGTACGTGGCGCATCAGCAGGGGGCGGGCGGCTATGCCTCTATTCAGGCGGCGCTGGCGACAGGTAATTTCAGTCGCGCGGACACCCGGAGTAACATCTTGAACAATGTGTCGGCGTCCGACATCGAGCGAGTGGCCGGTGTCCGTATGGCGGACTTTAAGGCGATGTCCGACCAGCAGATGGCGGAAACCTTTGTTGCCTACTGGGATGCCAAGTTCGACCGCATCCGCATTCCAGAAAAAGGCATTGAGCCATTGACGGCTGCCCGTGAACAGTCCGAGGCGGCATCCGTCGGACAGCCGCTAACTGCGCCAGGGCCGGGGATCAGCCTTTCCAGGGCCTATGAAATGGGCATTCAATACGATCACGTCCAATATGCGATTAACGTCCCCGGGCATAGGTTGTACCGCGCGGGCGTGGATGGCAAGCACCTTGATCAGGGGTATATAGACTGTTCTGGTTGGGTAAGCGCGCTTCAGAACGAGACCATGGCGGAAATCAACCGGAAAGCGGGTCGAGAAGTGTTTGGTCGTGAGGATTTGTTCAATCCCGGGCTTTCTGGTTCCGGCACGATCGTCAAGAGGGCATTCGAAAACTCCGGCGTGCTTCTGGAGGGCGATGCGTTACGCGGGCCCGGCGCATTGAAGGAAGGCATGGTGATCGGTATCGATACCGGTGGAACCAAGCATGACCACTGGAAAGGTATCGATCACATCGTGATGGTGGTCAAGGACCCGGCGACGGGTGAATTGATGGCAAGCCAGTCCACAGGTAAGAAGGGGGTGCATATGATGCCGCTCGATGACTATCTGGCGGGTGCCAAGGGCAAGATGTACGCATCGGACCCCTTGGCCAAGGCGCGTCCCTTATTGCAGAGCCAGGCGTTGGGGCTTGACCAGTCACAACAAGTGCAGGAAGCACAAGCCCGGCAGGCATCAGATGGCAGTTCTGCTGGGATAGGGAAAGCGGATGGGCGTGGTGTGCAATCAGGAATTGCCAACAAAGCGGAAGCGATAAAAGAAACGCAAGCTGCACTTGCAGCCCTCGGCTACTTAGGCAAAGACGGCAAACCCCTGGCCCAGGATGGCATCCAAGGCCAAAACACCGAGCACGCAGTCCGCATCTTCCAGCAGTCCCATGGCCTGTCGGTGGACGGCACCGTGGGCCCGCAGACTCTGAAGGCTTTGGAGCACGCCAAGGCCTATCCGTTCGTCACAGAGGTCAACCATCCAAATCACACGCTGTACAGGGACATCGCAGAACGACTCCCCCCAGGTACCGACCCAAGGGTGACGGCCAACGTCACCTTGCAGGCCATGGAAAATGGCGTTGACCATCCCAGCAAGCTGCGTGAGGTGTTGGTCAATGGCAATGACGTGTGGGTACTGAGCACCAGCCCAGATCCGGCCCAGCGCGCCCGAGTGGACTTGCAAGCCCCGACGCCGGACATGCAATCGATGAGCGATCACATGGCGAAACAGTCGGCCGAGCAACAGCTCGAACAGCAGCGGGCACAGCAGATGAACGTGCCGCGCTGATTTTTTCCACCGGTATCGTGATACGTTCGAAGGCTCCACTCAGGGGCCTTCGTCGTTTCCAGAGTTTGACGGCCCCCCCTGGCAACCACGCATGTTCAATCCCGATACCTCCAGCAGCGAGTTCGTCGCGTTCTCCACCCACCTCTTACTGACAGCGTTGAAGGCGCTTTCGTCATATTCAATGTCTGTTTCTCCGTAAGTCCGGGGGACGATGGCGGCAAGCCGGGCCTTGGATGATTTCGTATAGGGGCGAGGCGCGTTCAGCGGGGTGCGAGTGCCTTGTTGAGCAGTTGTGCCAGGCGGTGGGCGGCTTGTTGGATGCGGCGTTCGGCGAGGGGGCGCATGGCGTCGGGGTAATGCCGCTGCATCTTGTGGGTGCCGGGATAAATACCCCAGGCATCGATCAAGCGGCAGGATTCTTCGGCCCAGGCGATGGGGGTTGCCGTAATGGTGGCTTGCGGGGGCCAGCCATCGCGGTGACGCAGGAGGTGGGTGTAGTCGTGTGTGGAGAGGCGACGCTCGGCCAGTATGTAATAGTCCCAGACGGCGTGCAGATGGGTGCCCATCACACCATTGGCGTAGTTTTTCCGGGCGTGGGCTTCTGGTGGGATGTCGGTGCGCAGGCTGACCTGGAAACCGTTGCCGCCGGCATCGGGACGGTTGCCGGCGTGCAGCGGTTGGTGGATGTCGCCGGTGAAATGCACCACGAATTTCAATGCGTCGCGGCGCGCAGCGAGTGATTGGCCGCGGTCGGCCAGAATGCCGAGTTGTGTCTGGAGGGCGGCAATCACGCAGTTGCCGCCAGGGCAGTCGCGCTCGGGGAGGTAATCGCATTGCCCTTCGGGAAAGTTGACGTAATGCCAGCGCGAGGTGCGGCGGAACCGGGGGGCGTCGAGTTGGCGGAGTTGGTCGGCCCAATTGGCGACGCCGGCCAGTGTGGGGTCGCGTTCTCCGGCCAGGAGCCGGGCCGCTTCGGCGCGCGCGGCCGGGATCAATTCGGCTTCGGCCAGTTGTCCGACCAGACGGTGCCCTTGCGCGCCCCAGGCGAAGGCGGGGGCGGTGATGAGGGAAAGGGCGAGCGAAAGCCCGTATCGCCATGCTTCGAGGCGCGGGAATGAAAAAGCCATGCCGGTAAGGATACCGGCATGGCTTGGCGTTGCGTTGATGCGTGGTCTTCGATCAGAACTTGAAGACGTAGGAAGCGCCGTAGACCAGCGGGTCGATGTTGACGGTACCGATCGAGGCCTTGTTGAGCTTGACCTTGCTGTCGATGTCGATCTTGCGCACGTCGACGCGGATGGCGCCGTTACCGACCTTGAAGTCGACGCCGGCATGCAGGCCTAGGCCCCAGGAGTTGCCGAGCTTCAGTTCGGTGCCGGCCAGGCCACCCTTGGTCTTTTCACCGTAGAACCAAGTGTAGTTCACGCCGGCGCCGATGAACGGCTTGATGGTGGCTTCGGGCGCGCCGAAGTGGTATTGCAGGCTGAGGGTCGGCGGCAATTGGCTGGTGCTGCCGATCTTGCCGATGTTCATGCTGTCGGCGGTGGTGGTGGCGTTGATGTCGTGCTTGAACGGCAGCGCGGCGATCAGCTCGATGCCGAGGTTGTCGACGATGAAGTATTCGGCGGTGATGGTCGGACGCAGGGCGCTCTTGACCTGGATCTTGTAGGCGCCATCGGCCAGGAGGCCGTTGTTGGACTTGGGCGCGACCTGATGCAACCCGACGCCGAGGGTGAAATCGCCTTTCGACTGAGCCATGGCCGGGGCGGCCACGAACAGGGCGGCGGCGGCGGCGATGGGAGCGAGCTTGCGGATCATGAGATATCTCCTGCTTGGTGTGTATGTGTTCAGCGGGAGGCATCATGCGCCCGCTTCCCAAACGCGCATTTGAGAAAGATCAAAAAAACGTTAAACCCTATCTGAACAGGGACAGAGTCCCCGGAATTGCTACAATTCCGAGCTTACCAACCGCTGCATCGAAGGAGCAGGCAATGGCCATCAAGGTCGGCATCAACGGGTTCGGTCGCATCGGCCGTAACGTCTTCCGCTCGGCGTTCCAGAACTTTGGCGACGATATCGAAATCGTCGGTATCAACGACCTGCTGGAGCCAGCGTACCTGGCTTACATGCTGCGCTACGACAGCGTCCATGGCCGCTTCGACCGCGAAGTGAAGGTGGAAGGTGACATCTTGATTGTCGATGGCAAAAAAATTCGCCTCACTCAGGAAAAAGACCCCGCCAACCTGAAATGGGATGAGGTGGGCGCCGAGGTGGTGATCGAAGCCACCGGCCTGTTCCTGACCCAGGAGACTTGCCAGAAGCATCTGGATGCCGGGGCGAAGAAAGTCATCATGTCGGCTCCGGCGAAGGACGGCACGCCGATGTTCGTGCACAAGGTCAACTGCGGCCAGTACGCCGGCGAAGCCATCGTTTCCAACGCCTCCTGCACCACCAATTGCCTGGCGCCGATCGCCAAGGTGCTAAACGACAAATGGGGCATCAAGCGCGGCCTGATGACCACCGTGCACGCCGCCACCGCCACCCAGAAGACCGTCGATGGCCCGTCCAACAAGGACTGGCGCGGTGGCCGTGGCATCCTGGAGAACATCATTCCGTCGTCGACCGGCGCGGCCAAGGCGGTGGGTGTGGTGTTGCCGGAACTCAAGGGCAAGCTGACCGGCATGTCTTTCCGCGTGCCGACCTCGGACGTCTCGGTGGTTGATTTGACTGTCGAACTCGACAAGCCGGCCAAATATGAGGACATCTGCGCCGAGATGAAGGCGCAGAGCGAAGGCGCGATGAAGGGCGTGCTGGGTTATACCGAGGACAAGGTCGTGGCGACCGATTTCCGCGGCGATACCCGCACTTCGATCTTCGATGCCGAGGCCGGCATCCAGCTCGACGACACTTTCGTCAAGCTGGTCAGCTGGTACGACAACGAGTGGGGCTACAGCAACAAGTGCCTGGAAATGGTCAAGGTGGTGATGTCCAAATAAGGCATCCGCCAGGATTGCTGCCGCCGAAGCCCCGCCTTGCGCGGGGCTTCTTGCTGCTGGCGGGAAACGTGACTGTGCGCATCGCGGGGATGATTTGGACGAGTTGCCGGTTTTCCGGCCCGTACTGGCTTAGAGTGCCGCCATGAGCCAAGGGAGTGGGGAATGGAAGGTTTGATTTTGCTGGCGGTATTGGCGGTGCCCATATTGCTGGTGATCGCGCTGGTTTCGATCAGCGGTTTGAAGCGCCGCGTGGAGGAGTTGGAGGCGCGGGTGGCCGCGCTGCGGCGGGAGCCGGCGAGCGATATGCCGGATGCGCCGCCGTCACCGTCACCGCCATCACCGCCGCCGCTTTATCCGATGCCGGGAATGCGCGCGCCGGTGTCATCGGCCGCCGCCTTGCCTCCGGTCGAGCCGCCCGTCGGTATCGCCCCCGCGGGGATGGATGCCCCGGCCATGCCCCGCGAGGACGGGAAGCCGGCAACGCCGTCGCCGCCGCCGGTCGAGGCGGCGGTGAGCGCCGGGCACCGTGGGGCTTCGCCGGTGGTGGATGCGCCGCCGGCCCCGCCGCCGCCCAATTTCGTCGAAACCGCGATCGAACGGGTCAGACATTGGTTCACGACGGGCAACGTGCCGGTCAAGGTCGGCATGCTGGTGCTGTTGGCTGGCGTGGCGGCGCTGTTGAAATACGCCAGCGTGCAAGGCTGGTTGAGGCTGCCAATCGAATACCGTCTGCTGGGCGTGTCGCTGGCGGCGCTGGCCGGGCTGGTCTTCGGCTGGAAGCAAAGAGCGGGCAAGCCGGCCTTTGCGCTGGCGGTGCAGGGCGGCAGCATCGGTGTGCTGCTTCTGACACTCTTCGCCGCCGCCAAGATGTACGCATTGATTCCGTTGGGCATGGCGTTCGGGCTCAGTGTGGTGCTGATCGTCGGCGCCGGCGTGCTGGCGGTGTTGCAGGATTCGCGCACGCTGGCCGTGCTCGCGGTGCTGGCCGGATTCATGGCGCCGATCTGGCTGTCGGATGGTGGTGGCAGCCATGTCGCGCTGTTCTCGTACTACGCGCTGCTCAATCTGGCGATCTTCGGCGTGGCCTGGGTGAAGCCATGGCGGGTATTGATGTTGCTCGGTTTCGCCTTCACCTGGGGTATCGGCGTGTTTTGGGGCGTGCTGGCCTACAAGCCGCATCTATACGCCAGCACCCAGCCTTTCCTCGCCTTGTTCTTCGTGCTTTATCTGGCGATGCCGGTACTGCATGCGCGCCGGTGCGTGCCGGGCCGCCGCGATCCGGTCGGCGGTAGTTTGCTGTTTGGCACGCCGTTGATCGCTTTCGCCTTGCAGGCGGGTCTGACGCCGGACCAGCCGATGCTGTTGGCGCTGATCGCGGTCGGCGTGGCCGCGGTGTATGCGGCATCGGCCTGGGCGTTGCGTGGCCGGGCGCGTTATGCGGTCATTACCGATGCCCATGCCCTGCTGGCGGTCGGGCTGGCCACCCTGGCGGTGCCGCTGGCGTTTTCGGCGCGCGTTACCGGCGCGGTGCTGGCGCTGGAAGGCGCGGCATTGATCTGGTTCGGGTTGCGCCAGCAACGCCGCTTGCCGTTGTGGTCGGGTGTGGCGCTTGAAGGGCTGGCGGCGATGGCGCATCTGCTCGCCCGTGGTCGGACCTTGGCGGTCGACATGGCCCGTCAAGCCGCCCATGCCGGCAATGAACTGGCCGGTCGGCCGGTTCAGGAGATGCCGGTCGAATGGCCGGTGATGAATGGTCTGGCGATGAGCGGCCTGTTGGTCGCGGCGGGGGGCTTGGCCAGCGCCTGGGCGTTGTGGCGGGCGCGGCGTCCACAGTCGGCGGCGTTGTTCTACGGCTGGGGCCTGCTGTGGTGGTTGGCGGTGGCGATTGCCGAAATCGTGCGTTTCGCACCCGTCGTCGATCAGCCCGACTGGCTGTTGATGCTGATCGCCGTCACCGGCTGGTGGGCGGCGGAAACCTGGCGCCGTATTGGCGGCGCGGCGCTGGCGCTGACCACCGCGTCCGGTTTGGCCGCGGCATTGCCGCTTGCCGTCGTCCAGACCGCCATGCACCAGCAGCCGTTCGCCGGCCTGGGCGCGCTGGCCTGGGCGGTGTATGCGCTGCTCGGTTCTCGTTCGCTGGTGTGCTTGCGCTCGCGCGAGGGCGGGGTGGCGCCATGGGCGCAATTCGTCTGGTGGCTGGTGTGGCCAGCGGTGGCGTCGCTGTTGGTTGCGCACTGGGTGGCCCGTTTCGAATTGGCGCAGGGCTGGCGCGTCGCCGGCATCCTCGTCCCGTGGCTGGCGGTGCTGGCGATGGCCTTGAGACGGCCAGGGTGGCTGGCGATGCCGCTTGGCGAGCGTTTCGGCCGTGCGTTGCCGTCGTTGATCCACACCTATCTGGCGGTGGTGGCGCTGGGCTTTGCCGTTGGCCTGCTGCTGCCCGGATCGGCCGCGCCGTTGCCGTGGCTGCCGTTGTTGAATCCGCTCGAACTTGCCCAGTTGAGCGCGCTGGCGCTGGCTGGCATGTGGTGGTCGCGGCGCGGGCCCGGCAACCGTCAGGGCCGGCGCCGCGGCTTGCCGGTTGGCTTGGCGATGCTGGTCTGGGTCAGCAGCGTCACGCTGCGCGCGGTGCATGTCTGGGGCGCGCTGCCGTGGGGGGCGGAAATGTTCCGTTACTCACTGGCGCAAACCAGCTTGACCGTGTTGTGGAGCCTGCTGGGTGTGATCGGCTGGATCGTCGGTTCGCGCCGGGGACAGCGCGGGCTGTGGCTGGCTGGCGCATCGCTGATGGGCGTGGTGCTGGTGAAGTTGGTGCTGGTCGATCGCCAGCATCTCGGCAATCTGCTCGGCATCGTCTCGTTCATCGCCTATGGCCTGTTGTGCACGGTGGTGGGCTATTTCGCACCGGCGCCGCCGCGCGACGGCATTGAGGAACAGGAGGCCGCGCCATGATCTCGCCCCGGTTTCGCACGCTTTGTTTGCTGCCGGCGTTCGGGCTGATGCTGGCGGCGACCGGTTGGTTGCGGCAATGGCCGGTGCGCCTGTCGGTACTCGATGCCGGGGCTTATCGCATCGATATCAGCGAAGCGGTCTATCACGCCGCCGGGCGCGCCGACCTGGGCGATGTCGACGTGCTGGACGCGCGCGGCCAGCCGGTGCCGGCGATGCTGTTCACCGCCGCCGTCCCGGACGCGCGCGCCACCGCGCCACAGGGGTTGCCGTGGTTCCCCCTGCCGGATGCGGCGGCCTTGCCGAATACCGAACTGCGCGTCATCAGCGAGCGCGCCGACGATGGCCGCGTATTGCGGCTGGAAACCCGCGAAGCCGCATCGAACGAGCCTTCGCGCAGTTGGCTGGTCGATGCCAGCGCATTACGCGCGCCGCTGGTGGCGCTGCGGCTCGCATTGACACCGGATGCGCAGGTGGAAGCGCGTTTGCGGGTGGAGGGCAGTGACGACCTCGCCCGCTGGCGCGTGCTGCGTATCGATGCCGGCGTCCTGCAACTGCGCCGTGACGGCCACGTGTTGCGCCAGACCCGCATCCCACTCGATGGCGGCGCGCGCTACCTGCGGCTCGTCCTCGAAAAGGGCGATGCCCTGCCGCTTGCCGGGGTCGAGGCCGAAACCATCGTCACCACCGCCGGGCCGGCGCGCGAATGGCGCGATTACGCCGCCAGCGCGGCCTCGCCCGATCGGAAATCGTTCGAGTTCGTCGTCGATGGCCGCCAGCCGTTCGACCGCGCCGATGTGGTGCTGCCGGGCAACAGCGCCGCGCGCTGGCGGTTGGAAAGTCGCGACCGTGCTGATGCGCCGTGGCGGTGGCGGGCCGGGCCGTGGACGCAATTCCAGCTTGGCGAGGCGCAGCGTTCGCCGGCCCAGGCGCTGCCACGGCTGCGCCAGCGCCAATGGCGGCTGGTGTCCGATGTCGCCATTGCCGAAACGCCGAGGCTGCGCCTTGGCTGGCAACCCGAGGCGATCGTCTTCGTCGCCGCGGGTGAAGCGCCCTACCGGCTGGTTGCCGGCAGTGCGCGGGCGCGCCGCGCCGATGCGCCGCTCGACGAATTGCTGGCCCAGATGCGCGCGCGTCGCGGGCGGGAGTGGCGGCCGGCCGATGCGCATATCGAAGGCGTGGGCGAAGCCGGCGATGCCGCCGCGCTCAATGCCCCGCGCGACTGGAAGCGTATCGCGCTGTGGAGCGTCCTGGTGCTGGCGGCATTGCTGGTGGTGGGGTTCGCCACTTCGTTGCTGCGCGCGAAACCGTCGCGGGATGATTCGGGTCAAGGACAATGACGGCGCGTGTCGCGAGCATGGCGGGATGAACGAATCCAATGACGAAACCGGCTTGAGCCGCGAGGACGTCGTCCGTCTGGTCGATGCTTTCTACGACAAGGTGCAGGCCGACGCCATTCTCGGCCCCATCTTCAACCCGGTGGTGCACGACTGGCCGGCGCACAAGGCGACGCTGGTGAGATTTTGGTCGTCGGTGGCGTTGGGCAGCCGCGAATACCGTGGCAACCCGATGGCCGCGCATCGCCCGCATCCCATCGTGGACGACCACTTCGGCCACTGGCTGGCGCTGTGGCTTGCCACCGCGCGCGAGCAACTGGGCGAAGACAAGGCGCAAGTCATGTACGTCTACGCCCAGCGTATCGCGCAAAGCCTGCGTTATGGGCTGGGGATGGATCGGACGCGGCCCTTGCCGACGGGCGCCGGCGAGGGCCGCGAGTGAGCCGGGCGGGCCGCGCTCAGTTGGCGGCCCTCAACCGTGCCTGGTTGCCGCGCCCTTCCACGGTTACGCGGCTGCCGACCTTTATTCCGGCCAACTCGGTTCGAAGCTGGGTGAGGGTCGGCACTCTCCGGTTGTCGAGCCGCACCTTCACCATGTAGCGGGTGGTCTCGCCCGGGCCGCCAATCTTGGCCGCGGCATTGCCCGCCGCCTTGCCGACATATTCCGAGGCGATCGCGCCACCCCGGCCCACGGCGACGGCGGTGTTCGTGTTGTCGGTCTTTTCGGCAATTTTCTGCATGCCCAGCAATCCGCCGACGGAACTGGCGGTTCCGCCCAGCGATTCGCCCCGACGGCGCTGCGTCTTGACTCGCGCGGTCTCGTCGCCGCCACGGTTTTCGATGGGTTGCATTTCGACCACGACGCCTTGCCGCGCCTGTTGCGCGCGCGCCTGGGCGAAGATGCCCATGCCGGCGAGCAGGGCGACAAGGATGAACAGGGAATGCTTGATGCGGGGCATGGCCGGGCTCCGTTGGGGGATTGGTGAGTCAGCGTTTCGGCGCGCGGGCGTCGCGTTTGCAGTCGCCACGGGGTTTCCAGTGGTCGATGACGTCTTCCGGATTGGCGCGGAAGATGACCGTGCAGCGCAAGCTCGCGGGGTGGTTGAGGGTGCCGTAGATCGGCACGGACTGCTGCACCGGAACCATCGATGTGACTTGCCCGCGCGCCATCGAGGCCGCCGCCATCCCGACGACTCGGTTTTCGCTCCCGACCACCACGCGCTCGTTCCAGGCTTCGTTCCAGAAGCGCCATGTGTAGAGCGTTTCGCCGGTGTCGTCGTTTTCCTCGATATCCAGATAATCGCCATCCACCCGCCATTCCATCAGCAATTGGCTGGCATCCCGGTCGAGCCAGGCATCGAGCTTGCGTTGCAGGGCGTCCTGTGCGGTGGCGGCGACGGGGAGCAGGGCCAGGCAGAACGTGCTGGTCAGGCACCAGCGTTTGATATCCGCTCGCATTGCGAGTACTCCTGTCCGTCCATGTCCCTGGCGGCTTGGTCAATTTGACCCGATTCCCGCGCCGGAGTAAGGCGAGGCGTTTGAACCAAGCCGGCCCGGGGCCGACAATACGGCGTTTCCACGCATTTACGGAGTCCCCGATGTCCATCGTCCGCATGACCGATCTTGATCTCTCGGGCAAGCGTGTGCTGATCCGGCAGGATCTCAACGTGCCGGTCGAAGGGGGGCGAGTCACCTCCGACCAGCGCATCGTCGCCTCGATCCCCACGTTGCAAGCCGCGCTCGACGCGGGCGCGGCGGTGATGGTGATGTCGCACCTGGGGCGGCCGAAGGAGGGCCAATGGAGCGAGGCCGACTCCCTGGCGCCCGTGGCCAGACGGTTGTCCGAACTACTGGGCCGCGAGGTGCCGCTGGCGAAGGAATACCTCGGTGGCGTGGACATCGCGCCGGGACAGATCGTGCTGCTGGAAAACTGCCGGATGAACGTCGGTGAAGGCAAGGACGACGAAGCGCTGGCAAAACGCTATGCCGGCCTTTGCGACGTGTTCGTGATGGACGCCTTCGGCACCGCGCATCGCGCCCAGGCTTCGACCCACGGCGTCATCAAGTTCGCCAAGCAGGCGGTGGGCGGGCCGTTGTTGATGGCCGAACTCGACGCGCTGGCCAAGGCGCTGGAGAACCCGGCGCGTCCGTTGCTGGCGATCGTCGCCGGTAGCAAGGTCAGCACCAAGCTGGAACTGCTCTCCTCGCTGGTCGGCAAGGTGGAGCAATTGATCGTCGGGGGCGGCATCGCCAATACGTTCATCGCCGCGCTGGGGCACAACGTCGGCAAGTCGCTGTTCGAGCCGGACCTGATCGATACCGCGAAAAAGATCATGGTCGATGCTAAGGCGCGCGGCGCCGAGATTCCGCTGCCGGTCGATGTCGTGGTCGCGGCCGAATTCAAGGCCGATGCGCCGGCCACGGTGAAGAAGGTCGACGAAGTGGCCGACGACGACATGATTCTCGACATCGGCCCGGAGACCGCGCGCCAGTACGCCGCGTCGATCGCGAAGGCCGGCACCGTGGTCTGGAACGGACCGGTCGGCGTGTTCGAGTTCGATGCCTTCGGCGAAGGCACCAAGGCGCTGGCCCGCGCCATCGCCGATTCGCCGGCGTTTTCCATCGCCGGTGGCGGCGATACGCTGGCGGCGGTGGACAAGTACGGCATCGAAAGACAGGTCGGCTACATCTCGACCGGCGGCGGCGCGTTCCTGGAGTTTCTGGAAGGCAAGACGCTGCCGGCGGTGGCCGCGCTGAAGGGGGGTGGCTGATGCGTACCGTGGCCTGTTTTGTCGCGGCCGCCGTGGCGCTGGCCGCCAGCGCTTGTGTCAGTGTCGATGTCGGTGAACGCGCGGGCATGCGGGCGGGCGCGGCGCCCGGGGCGGCCTTGCACTCGGCCGCGAGCCGGGGGGATGTCGATGCCACCGTGGCCGCCTTGAGGGTCGCGTTCGAGGCCAAGGGCATCCGGGTTTTCGCGGTGATCGACCACGCCGGCGCGGCGCGCGAAGCGGGGCTTGCGATGCCGCCGACGAAAGTGATCGTGTTCGGCAATCCCAAGGGCGGCACGCCGCTGATGCTCGCGCATCCGTCGCTGGCGCTGGATTTGCCGATGCGTGTTCTGGTGCGCGAAACCGCGCCGGGACGCGCCGAGGTGCTCTGGCATGCGCCTTCGGACATGGAACGCGGCCAGGGCCTGCCCGCCGGCACGCTCGATGGCTTGAAGCCGCTCGGCGCATTGGTCCGGGAGACGGTCGACGCGCTTGGCCGCTGATTCGCCGGGCACGCTCGGCGCAGGTCATGCCACGTGCCGGTGTCCGGCCAAATGGAGCAATCGATGACCGAACACCGCCGCCGCACCCGCATCCTGGCCACCCTTGGCCCGGCCACCGATAGCGAGGACCGGCTGGCGGCGCTGCTGAGCGCGGGCGTCGATTGCGTGCGGATGAACTTTTCGCACGGCAAGCCCGACGAACATCGCGCCCGTGCCCGCGCGGTGCGGGCGGCGGCTCTGGCTTGCGGCCGCGAGATCGGCATCCTCGCCGACCTGCCGGGGCCGAAGATCCGCATCGAGCGTTTCGCCGAAGGCCGCGTCGCGCTACGGGCCGGCGAACGCTTCGAGCTGATCGCGCGGAAGGACGCGCCGATGGGCGACGCCACACGGGTGGGCGTCAGCTATCTCGGCCTGCCGGGTGATGTCGCGCCGGGCGACCTGCTGCTGCTCGACGACGGCCTGCTGCAATTACGGGTCGAGCGGATCGAGGGCGAGCGCATCGTCACCCGCGTGCTCAACGACGCGGTGCTTTCCGACCGCAAGGGCTTGAACAAGCAGGGCGGCGGCCTGTCGCTGGGGGCGATCACCGACGACGACCGCGCGCTGATCGCGCTGGCGGCGGAGATCGAGGCGGATTTCATCGCGGTCTCGTTCTGCCGCGACGCCGCCGACATGCGCGAGGCGCGGCGCATCGCCGAGGCGCATGGCAGCCACGCCTCGCTGGTCTCGAAGATCGAACGCGCCGAGGCGATCGAACACCTGGACGAGATCATCGAGGCCAGCGACGTGGTGATGGTCGCGCGCGGCGACCTTGGGGTGGAGATCGGCGATGCCGAATTGCCCGGTTTGCAGAAGAAGATCATCCGCGAAACCCTGGCCCGCCACCGGGTGGTGATCACCGCCACGCAAATGCTGCAATCGATGGTGGACAGCCCGCTGCCGACGCGCGCCGAAGTGTTGGACGTGGCCAATGCGGTCATCGATGGCACCGATGTGGTGATGCTCTCGGCCGAAACCGCCGCCGGGCGCTTTCCCTTGCAGGCGGTGCAGGCGATGGCGCGGGTCTGCATCGGCGCGGAGCGGCAGTTCGCCGCCGATACCGATTACGAGCGGGCCGAGCGCGGGCTGAAGCGCGTCGATCACGCCATCGCCATGGCGACGATGTTCCTGACCGAGCACGTGCGGGTCGCGGCGATCATCGCGCTGACCGAATCCGGGGGCACCGCGCGTTACCTCTCGCGCTTCCGTTCGCCGGTCCCGATCTATGCTTTTTCGCGCCATGCCGGCGCGCGCCGGCGCATGAGTTTGATGCGCGACGTCTTTCCCATCGCCTTCGACAGCCGTGGCCTGCATCCCGAGGATGCCGCCCGCGGCGCCATCGCCCAGTTGCGCGCGGGCGGGCGGCTTCTCCCCGGCGAGCGCGTGCTGTTCACCAGCGGCGACACCATGGAGCGACTCGGGGCCACCAACACGCTGCGCATCCTGGAGGTTCCGGCGGGGTGAGGGCTGCTTCGATCGTGCCGTTTCCGGGTGGGGCCCGGCACACGGGCGCGGCTATAATGCGGGGCCATCCCCACCCACCGCAGGACGCCGCAGAATGAGCATCGAACAGCTTGCCGAAACCGCCCGCGCCATGGTCGCCCCGGGCAAGGGCATCATCGCCATCGACGAATCCGCCGGAACGTGCAAGAAGCGCTTCGATGGCGTTGGCATCGAATGCACCGAGGAAAACCGCCGCGCCTACCGCGAGCTGTTGCTGACCACCCCGAACGCCGGGGAATACCTTTCCGGCGCCATCCTGTTTGACGAGACCATCCGTCAGTCCACCAAGGACGGCGTGCCGTTCGCCAAGTACATGGCCGATCACGGCATGATCCCCGGCATCAAGGTGGACAAGGGCACCCACGCGCTCGCCGGCTGCCCGGGCGAGGTGGTGACCGAAGGACTCGATGGCCTGCGCGCGCGCCTTGAGGAGTACTACAAGCTCGGCGCCCGTTTCGCCAAGTGGCGCGCGGTGATCAACATCGGTGAGGACATTCCCTCCGGCACCTGCATCGAATCCAATGCCCACGCACTGGCCCGCTACGCCGCGCTCTGCCAGGAGCAGGGCCTGGTGCCGATGGTCGAGCCGGAAGTGCTGATGGACGGCAGCCACGACATCGAAACCTGCTACGAAGTCACCGAGGTCACCCTGCGCGCACTGTTCGATGCCCTGTACCAGCACAACGTGATGCTGGAGGGCACCATCCTGAAAGCCTCGATGGTGCTGCCTGGCAAGGACTGCCCGGAGCAGGCCAGCGTCGAGGAAGTGGCCGAAGCCACCCTGATGTGCCTGAAATCCGCCGTGCCGGCGATCCTGCCGGGCATCGTGTTCCTCTCCGGCGGCCAGTCCGACGAAGCCGCCACCGCCCATCTGGACGCCATGAACCGCATGGGCCCGAACCCGTGGCCGCTGTCGTTCTCCTATGGCCGCGCCATGCAGCAGGCCGCGCTGAAGCTGTGGGCCGCCGACATGAGCGGCAACTGGGACAAGGCCCAGGCCACCGTGTTCGAGCGCGCCAAGGCCAACGGCCTGGCCGCGCAGGGGCAATGGCAGGGGTAATCCCGCCGCCCTCATGCGGGACGAAAAAGAACGCCGGCATCAAGCCGGCGTTCGTGTTTCCGCAGTACCGACCAACCCCCTTGGCCCGGGCCTTTTCCACTTCGGGCCGGCGCCGGCGCCCGGCTTCGCGGCGGCAGGCTGATCGCAGGCTTGCCGGGAGAGATGGGCAAGGCCGGCCTTGGCGATGAATCCCAGACGCCATGACCGCCCGCGCGGCGCCAGCATCGCCCGATGTCGCCGGATGATTGCGCCATCGGCTCATGCAAGGCTGACGCCCGGCGCGCTAGCATCGGCGCACCGTTGGGAGGATTCGATGAACAAGCGTTTCTGGATCTGTGGACTGGTGATGAGCATCGCCGCGATGGTGCTGGATTTCCTGATCCACGGCCTGCTGCTTCAAGGGGATTACGCCGCCCTGGCCGAACAGGGTTTCGTGCGCGGGGCCGAGGATGGCCGCCGCCATCTGCCGTGGATGCTGCTGGCGCATCTGGCGATCGGCTTTGGCCTGACTTGGCTCTACAGCCTGCTGCACCCGCGCGCCGGCGGCAGCGCCCGCGATGGGCTGCGCTTCGGCGCGGCAATGACGCTGGCCGCCAGCCTGCCTGGCTATCTCGTCTACTACGCGGTGCAACCGTGGCCGGCCTTGCTGGTGGCGAAGCAGATCATCGCCAGCGGCATCGCCATGCTGCTGCTCGGTCTGCTGATCGCCTGGCTGGAGCCGCGCCGGGCCGTTCTGTGAGGCGCTTTCCGGTGCCGTTTCGCTTCCTTGCGGTCCGGCTGTCACTTGCTCGGTCCGCTGGTCGCTTGGCTGGAGCCGCGTCGGGTCGTTCTGTGAGGCGCTTTCCGATGCCGCTTCGCTCCCTTGCGGTCCGGCTGTCACTTGCTCGGTCCGCTGATCGCCTGGCTGGAGCCGCGCCGGGCCGTTCTGTGAGGTGCTTTCCGGTGCCGTTTCGCTTCCTCGCCGTCCGGCTGTCACTTGTTCGGTCCGCTGATCGCCTGGCCGGAGTCACGCCGGGTCGTTCTGTGAGGTGCTTTCCGGTGCCGCTTCGCTCTCTTGCGGTCCGGCTGTCACTGCCGGCCCTGGTTTGTTCGATCGTCGCTTGTGGTGACGGCAACGGGCCGCGCGCGCCCGGCGATCACGCGCCGGGGCCGGAGGATTCCGCATCGAGTGGCCTGCCCGCGCCGGTTGCCGGCGGCGGCTCAGTCACCGGCATGCCCGATGCCGCCCCGCACCCAGTCGACATACCGGCGACGCCCGCCGAGCCACTGTCCGAAGCCCGCCCCGACGTGGACGTGCCGCTCGATGGTGAAGGCGTGCCGGTCGATGCCGCCACCCCCGAAGCCGCCCATGCTGAAACCGCCAGCGCCGAACCCACGCCGGACGACGCCATCGCCGTCATCCGCGATTACTACGCCGCGATCAACGCTCGCGATTACGATCGCGCCTGGCGCCTGTGGCGCGGCCAAGGCGCCGCCAGCCGCATGAGCGCGGCGCAATTCGCCCACGGTTTCGCCGATACCCGCGGCGTCTCGGTGCGGATCGGCCCGCCCGGCGCGATCGGCGTCGGCGCCGCCCAGCGCTACATCGAGGTGCCGGTGACGCTGGCCGCGCGCCATGCCGATGGCGCCCAGCAACGCTACATCGGCAGCTATACGTTGCAACGCACGGTGGCCGATGGCGCCAGCGCCGAGCAGCGCGCCTGGCGGATCGGGTCGGCCTCGATCCGGCAACTGGAGTAAACGGCACGCGGACGTCACCGGCGCGGGCGGGCGATGCTCATGCCGTGGGCTTTGCCCCGCGCCGCTTGCCGCGCTTGGGTTGCAGCAGGGTGCCGGTGCAAGCGGGCGAACCGCAGCGGCAGCCCCACAGTCGCTTCAGCGCCGGGGTATGCGGCTCGTGCAGGACGATGCCGTAGTTGTAGGACAACTCCTCGCCCGCGGCGATATCGCGAACCGCCTCGATGAACACCTTGTCCTTGTGTCGCTTGCCCTTGCCGTTCTCGTGCAGCACCGCCTCGCAATTGGGCGCGCAGCTATGGTTGATCCAACGGGCGATGTTGCCATCGACGTTGGCGTCGATCACGTAATCGTCGTTGAGCGTGAACAGGAAGGTGTGGCCGTTCTCGTCGATCGCGCCGTATTCGGCATCGACGTCCTCGTGGGTGCGCAGCAGGCCCTTGTAGCGGACGATGCGCTCGCCCTTCGCGATCGCCACGGTGGCGAACACGCCATTGCCGTGGATGTTGGATTGGCGACGTTCGATCTTGCGCTTCGCGGTCTTGGACATGCGGGAAGACTCCGGGACGTGGAGGCAATTGTGACCCAATGCGCCGGCCTCTTCACGATGCCATGCGCGCGCATCGCGCCGTTGGCCCGTGGCCGGAACGCGAATGAGAGTATCCGGTGTCCGGTGGCGGTACCGGCTCCATGCCGCTGGCATTCGCCACCGCCACCGCCCGCGCGAGGCGGGCTGAACGAGCCATCCGCGCGGCGGGTTGGAGACGGACGCCTTAATCGGTACAATATCGGTACTGATTCAACGGCCAGCCATCGCCACGCCGCCATGCTCCGCGTCACCAAACTCACCGACTACGCCACACTCGTCATGACCGTGCTCGCCGCCACCCCCGGGGCGGTGAAGAGCGCGGCCGAGCTGGCCGAATGCGCCGGTATCGAGCTGCCGACCGCGGCCAAGGTGTTGAAACCGCTGGCGCAGGCCGGGCTGGTGGAAGGCTTTCGCGGCGCCAACGGCGGCTATCGGATTGCCCGCGATGCCCATGAAATTTCGCTGGCCGACATCGTGGAAGCGATGGAGGGCCCCTTGGCGATGACCGAATGCAGTATCCACGAGGGCCAGTGCGACATCGAGGATTCCTGCCATGCGCGTGCCAACTGGCAACGGGTCAACACGGTGATCGCCGAGGCGCTGACCGGTATCAGCCTGCACTCGATGCTGCCCGGCGAGGACATCGCCCCGGCCCGGAAACGCATCCCGACGCGCCTGGCCAAGGCTTGAAGACAACGACATGAACGCACAGACAGAGACGCCGCATGGCGCGATCGAAAACGCCGAGATTCATGCCCAGTTGGGCCGTAAGTATTCGGCGGGTTTCGTTACCGAGATCGAAAGCGACAGCCTGCCCCCGGGGCTTTCCGAGGACATCATCCGCGCGCTTTCGGCCAAGAAGCACGAGCCGGAATGGATGACCGAATGGCGGCTGGCGGCCTATCGCCACTGGCTGACCATGCCGATGCCGGAGTGGGCGAAACTCGATATCGCGCCGATCGATTTCCAGGCGCTGTCCTACTACAGCGCGCCCAAGGGCCCCAAGTACAAATCGCTGGACGAAGTGCCGAAGGAGTTGATCGAGACCTACGACAAACTCGGCGTGCCGTTGCACGAGCGGGCGAAACTCGCCGGCGTGGCGGTGGATGCGGTGTTCGATTCGGTTTCGGTCGGCACCACCTTCCGCAAGGAGCTGGCGGAGAAAGGCATCATCTTCTGCTCGATGTCGGAGGCGATCGCCGAGCATCCCGAGCTGGTGCGGAAGTACCTGGGCAGCGTAGTGCCGGTGGGCGACAACTTCTTCGCCGCGCTCAACTCAGCGGTGTTTTCCGACGGCAGCTTCGTGTTCATCCCGAAGGGCGTGCGCTCGCCGATGGAGCTTTCCACCTATTTTCGCATCAACGCCGGACACACCGGCCAGTTCGAGCGCACGCTGATCGTCTGCGAGGACAAGGGCTACGTTTCTTATCTCGAAGGCTGCACCGCGCCGATGCGTGACGAGAACCAACTGCACGCCGCGGTGGTGGAACTGGTGGCGCTGGAAGAGGCGGAGATCAAATATTCCACCGTGCAGAACTGGTACCCGGGCGACGAGAACGGCGTCGGCGGTATCTACAACTTCGTCACCAAGCGCGCCGAGTGTCGTGGCGCGCGTAGCAAGGTGGTGTGGACACAGGTCGAGACCGGCAGCGCCATCACCTGGAAATATCCGGGCTGCGTGCTGCTGGGCGATGATTCGGTGGGCGAATTCCACTCGGTCGCGTTGACCCACCACCGCCAGCAGGCCGACACCGGCACCAAGATGATCCACGTCGGCAAGCGCACCAAATCGAAGATCGTCAGCAAGGGCATCAGCGCCGGCCGCGGCCAGAACACCTATCGTGGGCTGGTCAGGATCGACCGTGGCGCGGAGGGCGCCCGCAACCACACCCAATGCGATTCGCTTTTGATCGGCAAACAATGCGGCGCGCATACCTTCCCCTACATCGAGGTGAAGCGTAGCGACGCGACGCTCGAACACGAGGCCACCACCAGCAAGATCAGCGACGATCAACTGTTCTACTGCCGTTCGCGCGGGATTGGCGAGGAAGACGCGGTGTCGATGATCGTCGATGGCTTCTGCAAGCAGGTGTTCCGCGAACTGCCGATGGAATTCGCGGTGGAGGCGAAGAAACTGCTGGAAGTCAGCCTGGAGGGCGCGGTCGGATGAGCACGCAACGTCTCCCCGTGCGTTGGTTGCAGCCCGGTGAAACGCCCCCTTCAACTGTCGCCTATTGGCGCGGCCGAACGCACAGTGAGCGGCTTGCCGCCGTCCTGCAACTGCACCGGGAGGGCAATGCGCTGTTCAAGGGCGGCAATCCACCGTTCCGTTTCGAGTTGAGATTCAGTGATGACCGTACTCAATGATGACTGGCGCGACTTCCTTGCCGCGTTGGCCGCGCATGGGGTCGACTACATGTTGGTCGGCGGCATCGCACTGGGTGTACATGGTCATGTGCGCTACACCAAGGACCTCGACGTGTGGTTTCGTGGCAGCCCGGATAATGCCGGTCGTCTGATCGCCGCGTTGGAAGCCTTTGGCGTGGGGCCCATATCCACCCCGCCCACCGAGTTCTGCAAGCCCCGCGCGATGCTGATGCTTGGCAGTGAACCCAATGCCATCGAACTGCTCAATTTTGCCGATGGCGTCGAGTTCGATGATTGTTGGATACGCCGCGTCATCGTGCCGCTGGATGATGTGCAAGTCACCGTGATCGGCCTTGAAGACTTGCGACGCAACAAACAAGCCGTTGGCCGATTGCAGGATCTGGCCGACCTGGAACATTTGGAATGAAGCCCGCAAGCCGGAAAAAAACGAGTACGAGCCCATGCTGAAAATCGACAACCTCCACGCCAACGTCGCCGGTAAGGAAATCCTCAAGGGCCTCTCGCTCGAAGTGAGGGCGGGCGAAGTACACGCCATCATGGGGCCGAACGGCGCCGGCAAATCCACCCTCGGCAACGTGCTGGCCGGCCGCGAGGGCTACGCCATCACCGACGGTTCGGTCAATTTCGACGGCCAGGATCTGCTGGCGCGGACGCCGGAAGCGCGCGCCGCCCACGGCGTGTTCCTGGCCTTCCAGTACCCGGTGGAAATCCCGGGCGTCAACAACACCTATTTCCTGCGCAGCGCGCTCAACGCCCAGCGCAAGGCGCGCGGCGAGCCGGAACTCGATTCCGTGCAGTTCCTGAAGCTGGTGCGCGAGAAGATCAAGGTGCTGCACCTGCCGGACACGTTGCTCAACCGTGGCGTCAACGAAGGCTTCAGCGGCGGCGAGAAGAAGCGTAACGAGATATTCCAGCTCGCCGTGCTGGAACCGAAGCTCGCCATCCTCGACGAAACCGATTCCGGCCTCGATATCGACGCGCTGAAGGCGGTCGCCGATGGCGTCAACGCGCTGCGTTCGCCGGATCGCGCCTTCATCGTCATCACCCACTACCAACGCCTGCTCGACTACATCAAGCCGGACGTGGTGCACGTGCTGGCCGATGGTCGCATCGTCGAGACCGGCGGGCCGGAGCTGGCGCTTCAACTGGAAGCGAATGGCTACGCCTGGGTGAAGGGGCGCATCGCCCCGCAGGCGGCCTGAGGTGAGCGTGCTTCTCGATTCGCTCCTCGCGGGCCACGACTCTCCCGCCGCCGAGGCGATTCGCGAGGCCGGCTTGCCCGGCGCGCGCTCGGAGGCGTGGAAGTACACGCCGCTGCGCGCCTTCGAGCGCCGCGCCTTCGCGCCCGCCCGCGCGATTGGCGCCGACGCGATGCGGGTCGCCGGCATCCCGGCTCCGCGTCTGGTCTTCGTCAATGGCTTCTTCGATGCGGGGCTGTCCGATCTCGACGGGCTGCCGGCCGGCATCGACATCGCCACCGATGCGTTGGCCGGGGAGACCGTCGAAATCCCCGTCCGGGCCACGCCCTGGCAACCGGCCGGCGATGAAGTCTTCGCCAACCTCAACGCGCTGCTGGCGCGGCAAGGGGCGCGGATCGAAGTCAGCGCCGACACCGCGCGGCCGCTGCATCTGGTCACGCTGGCGCTGGCCGACGGCGAGGATCGCGCTTCGCACCCGCACCATTCGCTGCGTCTGGCCGCCGACGCGGCGCTGACTCTGGTCGAACACCAGCTTGGCGACGACCACGCCAACCTCGACAACAGCCGCTTCACCCTGACCCTGGGCGCGCGCGCGCGACTTACCCATCTGCGCCTGCAAGACGATGGCCCGCGCGCCAGCCGTCTGCTGAAGACCGAGGCGCGGTTGGCCGCGGGGGCCGACTATCGCCGGTTCGACCTTGAGCTTGGCGCCGCGCTGTCGCGGCACGAGCTCGATGTCCGGCTCGAAGGCGAGGCCGCCACGCTGGTGGCCGCCGGCGTGCTGCTGGCCGACGGCCGCCGCCACCTGGATACTCGTCTCGGCATCGTCCACGCCGCCCGCGATACCCGTGGCGAACTGCCGTGGCGGGGGCTGGCCGATGGCCGCGCGCGGGCGGTGTTCCACGGCGGTATCCACATCGAGGCCGGCGCCGATGGCAGCGAGGCGGATTTGCAGAACCGTAGTCTGTTGCTTTCCGACAACGCCGGGATCGACACCCAGCCGGTGCTGGTCATCCATGCCGATGAAGTGAAGGCCGCGCACGGCGCCACGGTCGGCCAGCTCGATGCGACCGCGTTGTTCTACCTGCGCTCGCGCGGCATCCCGGAGGCCGCGGCGCGGCGCATCCTCACCGCCGCCTTCGTCCGCGATGTGTTGTCGATGGTGGAAGACGCGACGCTCCGCGCGCTGGCCGAAGCCCGCCTGGATGCCGCGCTGGCCCGGATGCAGTCGGCATGAACGCCCCCGACCCCATCGACTGGAACGCCCTGCGCGCCGATTTCCCGCTGCTCGCGCGCGAGGTGCACGGCAAGCCGCTGGTCTATCTCGATTCGGCCAATACCAGCCAGAAGCCGCGCGCGGTGATCGAGGCGGTGGATGGCTACTACCGCCAGCACAACGCCAACGTCAGCCGCGCCGTGCACCAGCTCGGCGCCGAGGCCACCGAACTCTACGAAGGCGCGCGCAGGAAACTGGCCGCCTTCCTCGGCGTGCGCGCGGACGAGGTGGTGCTGACCAGCGGCACCACGTTCGCCATCAATCTGGTCGCGTATTCCTGGGCCTTGCCGCGCTTGAAGGCGGGCGATGTGATCCTGCTTTCGCGCATGGAGCACCACGCCAACATCGTGCCGTGGCAGCTCGTGGCCGAGCGCAGCGGCGCGAAAATCCGCGTCGCCGAGCTTCTGCCTGATGGCGCGCTCGATCTCGACGCGCTCTGGGCGGCGATGACGCCGGAAGTGAAGCTGCTCGGCCTCGCCCACGTCAGCAACGTGCTGGGCACGGTCAACCCGGTGCGTGAAATCTGCCGCGAGGCGCGGCGGCGCGGCATCGTCACCGTCATCGACGGTTCGCAGGCGGCGCCGCACATGGCGCTCGACATTCCGTCCATCGGCTGCGATTTCTACGTCGCCACCGGCCACAAGCTGTGTGGCCCGACCGGCACCGGGCTTCTCTGGGCCGGGCGCGAACGTCTCGACGCCATGCCGCCCTTCGTCGGCGGCGGCGAGATGATCAAGCAGGTGAGCTTCGAGGGCACCGTCTTCAACGACCCGCCGCACAAGTTCGAGGCGGGCACGCCCAACATCGCCGGTTTCGTCGGCCTGGGCGCGGCGGTGGATTACCTCGCCGGCATCGGCATGCGGCATGTCCAGGCCCGCGAAGCCGAACTGCTGGCCCATGCGACCGAAGCGTTGTCGGCGATCGAGGGCTTGCGCATCATCGGTACCGCGCCGGGCAAGGCGGCGATCATCTCCTTCCTGATCGATGGCACCCATGCCCATGACCTGGCCACCCTGCTCGATCTCGAAGGCGTGGCGGTACGCTCCGGCCAGCATTGCGCGCATCCGTTGCTACAATTCCTCGGCATCGGCGCCACTTGCCGCGCTTCGCTGGCTTTCTACAACACCCCCGAGGAGGTCGATGCGCTGGCGCGCGCGATCCACAAGGTGAGAAAACTGCTGGCATGAATCTCGCCTTTCGCCGCGCCACGCGCGCCGACATCCCGTCGCTGATCCAACTGGTGACGTCCGCCTACCGTGGCGAGGCCAGCCGCGCGGGCTGGACCACCGAGGCCGACCTGCTCGACGGCGCGCGCATCGACACAGAACACCTCGCCGCCGACATCGAGCGGGCGCGGAGCCTGATCCTGATCGGCGAGGCGGAGGGCCGGATGCTGGCCTGCGCGCATGTCGCGGTCGAGGACGGCGCCGGTTACTTCGGCATGTTCTCGGTCTGGCCCATGCTGCAAGGCAGGGGCATCGGCAAGCGGATGTTGCTGGAGGCCGAACGCATCGCCCGCGACGAATTTGGCCAGACAACGATGCGGATGAGCGTGATCGACCTCCGCGATGCGTTGATCGATTACTACGCCCGCCGCGGCTACCGCCGCACCGGCATCCACAAGCCCTTCCCGTATGGCGACGAACGCTTCGGCACGCCCAGGCGCGACGACCTGCGCTTCGAAATCCTGGAGAAAAACCTTTGAGCGAAAACCTGAGTGACTGGGAATTCGTCTGCACCGAAGCCGAGCTTCTGCCCGGCGAGAAGAAAACCGTCTGGCACGGCGACACACCAATCCTGGTGGTGAATCTCGATGGCGAATATTTCGCCGTCGAGGACAAGTGCACGCACGAGGATTTCGAGCTGTCGGTGGGTGAGGTCGATGCCGCCGGCGGCCAGATCGAATGCGTGCTGCACGGGGCGAAATTCGACCTGAGAACCGGCGCGGCGACGTGCGCCCCGGCCTATACCCCGGTGGCGAAGTTCCCGGTGAAGGTGGTCGATGGCGCGCTCTGGACGCGCGACGACCGTTGAACGTGGAGCGCCGGGGCGCCCGGCGTTCCCTCCGCGCCCGGCGACTGGCGCGTAACCGCCCCGAAACGGCCCGGTGGCCGGGCCGCCGCGGCCGCGCGGTTTGGAAAGCCTTGTGGTCAAGATGAGCGCGAGCCGCCCGCTCTTTCCGATGGCCATGCCCTTCGGAAAGCTGGCCGCTGTCGTGTTCTCAGGGCATGCCCGTCAGCAGCGAGGCCGCCCCGCCCAGCACGGGTAGTAACAGCAGCATGGGCGCTATCCAATGCGCGCGGTAGGGCAGCAGGCCGAGCGCCAGCAGCAGGCCGGCGGCCGTGACGATGCCCAGCCAGTGCAACAGGCCGGTGGCGGGGCCTTCCATCCACATGGCGAGGGCAAGCGACGACCCGGTCAGCCACCAGCCGGCAAGGCGCAAGGCCGTGCGCGGCCAGGCGGCGGCCCAGTCATGCGTCCGGCAACAGGGGTGATGGCGCTCCATGCCCAGGCACAGTAGCGACAGGCCGGAAAAGGCGATGGCGATCAGCAGCGGTTGCATCATCCGGTGGCTCCGTTGGCGGCGAGTGCGCCGGGGCGCGGCGGGCGTTGGGCGGGTTTCCATTGCCGCGTGCGGTGGGCGGAGAGGGCAAGCCCCAGGCCCAGCAGCAGCACGACCAGGTCGAAACCGGCCATCGCCAGGTCGCCTCGCCGCAGGCTGGCGATGAGGTGCGCGTGTGGCGTCGCCAGGGCGTTCAGCACCGGCAGCAACGCGAACAGCGCCGCGCCCGCGTACAGCTGCGCCACCCAGGTGGCGCGCCGGGGCCGGGCGAAGGCGATCAGCATCGCCACGCCCCAGGCGATGAAGAAGGCGCGGATTTCCGCTTCGGGTCGGTCCGCCATGTCCGTGGGCAGCAGGCGGTTGGCCCAGAAGTAGACCGCGAAGGCAATGGGCAGCCCGGCCACGGTGCCGATGTTGAGCGCATCGACCAGACGCAGGCCGAAGCCGGGGCGTTCGCGTTTCTGGTGTTTCTGTCGCTCCTTGATCGCCCACAGCACCGAGCCGCTGGCGACCATCAGGCAACCCGCCAGGCCGGAGAGGAAAAACAGCGCGCGCAAGCCGGCCTCGGCGAAGCGGGCGGCATGCAGGCCCACCAGCACGTCGCGGGTTTGGGTGGCGCCGCCGGTGGGCGGGCTTTCGGCAACGCGCGTTCCGTCGTTGGCCCGGTAGCGCAGGGTGGACCTTTCCGCGCGGATGCCGCGCTCGCCGGCGCGTTGGAGGTCGATCAACGAATCGGCGCGTCCCGGGGCGTGGATGACGACCCGGCTGGGGATGCCCCCCCGCCAGACGCGGCGGGCGTCGGCGATGATCGAGGCGATTGGCGCAATTGGCGTGCTAGTGCTGGGCGGGCCGTCGATGTCGCCGGGGGCGGGCAATTGCGCGAACGTCTCGGCGATGAATACGCCTTCGTCCTGTGGATAAGCCGTTTTGACGCTCCACGGGAAATACATCACCATCAGGGTGACGATGCCGGTGTAGGTGATCATCAGGTGATAGGGCAGGGCCATCACCGCGCTGACGTTGTGAAAATCCAGCCACGAGCGCTGGCCCTTGCCGGGGCGGAAGGTGAAGAAGTCCTTGAAGATCTTCTTGTGGGTGATGATGCCGCTGATGATCGCCACCAGCATGAACATGGCGCAGAAGCCAACGAGGTAGCGCGCCCAGGACACCGGCAGATAGTGCAGGTCGAAGTGCAGGCGGTAGAAGAACTCGCCGCCGCGGGTGTCGCGCACGCCGACGGGCGCGCCGGAGGCGGGGTCGATCACCGCCTCGCCGAAGCGGCCCCGCCGCCCTTTCGACGGATCGGCTTCATCAGCGGGCTTGCGCCAGCGCAGGTGCATGGTGACATTGCGCTCGTCCGGCAGGGTGATCGACCAGTTCTCGGCGCGCGCGGCATACCGTTGCAGATAGGCGATGCCCCGGGTGGTGGCGGTTTCCGGCGCGACGCGCGGCATTCCCGCCATTCCCGCCAACTCGGGGCGCATCCAGTGGTTGATTTCCTCGCGGTAGTAGCTGGCGGTGCCGGCCATGAAGATCAGTAGCAGCAACCAGCCGGCCAGGAGGCCCGTCCAGGTGTGCAGCCAAGCCATGGATTGCCGGAATCCCGCCTTCACGCAACCGCTCCCAGTGCCCGAAGCCCGGCCCAGCACAACAGGGTGGGAAGGGCGATGCCGAGCCATGCCCGCGCGCTGCTGCGGGCGGAAAAGGCCCATAGCGCGGCGCCGGCGGCGATCAGGATGCCGGTCATCATGCCCGTCAGCACGGCCTGCCCGCGCGCGATTGGCAAGGCCACGGCCAGCCACGCGGCGGCGCTGGCCGCCAGCGCGTAACCGCCGAGGATCGCGGCCATGCTGCGCGAGGCGACATCCAGCCGCTGGCGCAGGCGGGAGGCGGGCGGGCGACGCGCGGCGGGGCGTTCGGCCATCAGTAGCGCCATCTCAGGCTGAGCCGGGTGTTGCGCGGCTCGCCGTAGTTGCCGAAGCCGGTATCGAGATTGGCCCAGTATTTCTTGTTAGTGGCGTTGGTGATGCTGAGCGTGGCGTCCAGATGTTCGTTGAAGGCGTAATTGGCGTGTAGGTTGAGCAGCGTATGGCCGCCCTGCGCGTAGCTATGCCGGCCGAGTACGGGATGCGCCTCCTGCACGCCGGTCATGCGGCTCTGCCAGTTCAGGCCGCCGCCGAGCATCAGGCCCGAGAGGGCGCCATCGAATTGGTAATAGGTGGAAATGTGCAGGCGATTTTCCGGCAGCGTGGCCCAGACCGGGTTGAGCGGGTGGCGCTTGATCTTGACGTGCGTGTAGCCGGAGCCGATGCGCCATTGCGGGGTGATGGCGCCGGAAACCTCCAGCTCGAACCCGCTGCTGCGGGTGCCGTTGGTCGCGATGTAGGCGGAGCCGCCATCGGGCAGCGAGCCTTCCGGTTCCGATGGGTCGCGCACCGGATAGTTGTTCTGCCCGGTGCGGAACACCGCCGCGCTGGCCTGGAGTCGCTTGTCCAGCCACTCGCCCTTGAGGCCGGCTTCCAGGTTCGAGCCGAGCAGGGGGGGAAGTAGGTTGTTGTGCTTGTCGCGGCGGTTCTGCGGATTGAAGATGTCGGTGTAGCTGGCATAGGCCGACAGGTTCGGGCTGATGTCGTAGAGCACGCCGAAGTACGGGGTGAGCTTGCGATCCACGCGGTAGGCGCCGCTGACGCCGGTCGGCCGGCCTTGCGCGTCGCGGTTGTCGGTGCGGGTGCGCCACGAACCCAGCCGCGCGCCGGCGATGAAGGAAAGCCGCGCGCCGGCGTGGAAGCGGGTCGATGCGTAGATGCCGGTCTGCCGGGTGGGCGAGACGCGCGTCGCGCCGGTCTTGAGGTAGACGGGCATCGGGGCGTCGCCGCGCCAGGTGCGATAGTCGGGGATGTCGTATGACCAGGTGCCGCCGGGGCCTGAGGCGTCCTTGAAAACGTCCGATTCCGATTCATGCCGCATCGCGTTGATGCCGACGACCAGTTCGTGGCGGCGGCCAAGCAGGGGATAGGTGCCGCGCGCGTACACGTCCACCGTGTCGCGGACGTCGCGCGTGCTGCTTCTGCCGCCAAGCAGCGTGATTCCGCGGCCGGTGGCCGCATCGGGGATGCCCTTGCCGTAGATGCGCAGGCTCTCAAGCTCGCCACGGGTGCGGCTCAGGTTGGCGTGCAGATTCCAGTCGTTTCCCAGACGGTGTTCGAGGGTGAGGAAGGCGGTGGCGCTGTCGCGCCGCCAATACGTCCACGCCGGCGCGAAGCTGGCGCCGAGCGGCAGGTCGCTCGGCGTGCCGTCGGCCATGAACAGCGGCAGTCCGCCCCAGGTACTGCCGCGCGGGTCGTTGCGTTGCATCTGGTAGCCGGCGAACAGGGTGGTGTTCCCGCCGAGATCGGCCTCGATCGCGCCCATGCCGGCGGTCTTGTCTTCGTGGTAGCGGTCGCGGAAGCTGTCGGCGCGCTGCCGCATCACGATCCAGCGGCTGCGTACCGCGCCCCGGGCATCGAGCGGAAGGTTGAGGTCGGCCTCGCCCCGGCGCAGGCGCCAACTGCCGGCCATCAGGCGTACCGAGGCGTCGAACGCGGCGCCGGGCCGCTTGCGCAGCATGTTGATCGTGGCCGATGGCGAGCCGGTGCCGCTCAGCAGGCCGTTCGCGCCGCGTACCACCTCGATGCGCTCGTACAGCGCGGTGTCGTATTCCAGATTGCTGGAATTGCTGTAACTGGGCACGTTGTCCACCTGGAAATCGGTGATCTGGAAACCCCGGGCGAAGTAGACGGGGCGCTGCGTGTCGTACATCGATACGTTGACGCCGGTGACTTGCGTGAGCGCGTCGTTGAGGTTGGTGATCGAGGCGGTGTCGAGTGTTTCGCGGTCGATCTGGCTGACCGATTGCGGGGTTTCGCGGGGCGTCAGCGGCAGGCGGGTGCTGGTCGCCTGGCGTTGTTGCCGGCCGGTGACGGTGACGCGGTCCAGGGTTTCCGCGCCCGCGTGTCCCGGCGCATCGGCGGCCTGGGCGGGGGATGCGGGCAGGCTCAGCAGGATGCAGCCGGCCAGCGGCAGCAGTCGGAACGGGTGGGCGGGCAGGGACGAAGATGAAAGCAATGCGGTGGGCATGGATGTCCGGATATTTACGAGGATGGCGAGAAAGCGCCGGCGGGCGCTGAGTATTCTTGATTTTATTGAGAATAATTATCTTTTGGCACGCGGGTGGCCGCAAGCGCGCGGCGCCGGCGTAACGCCCATGGAGTACCCGGGTTGACGCGGCCCGCCCGTGTCTGATGGCACACGGCGGTATCACGGGCGATCAATAAAATTGGGCGATCTCGACTCGCCACCCGCCCATGCTTCGTGGAATCCGTACCCCTGCCGTTGCCTGTCTGACCATCGCGCTCCTGGCCGGTTGCGGCGGCAAGACCGAAGCCGAGCAAGGGCGCCGGAGCGAGCGTCCGCTGCCGGTGGGAATGGACACCGTGCGCGAACAGCCCTGGCGGGACACGGTTCGCGCGCTGGGCACGGTGAAGGCGCGCGAGTCGGTGGAAGTCACCGCCAAGGTCAGCGAGACGGTGCGGGGCGTGCATTTCGAAAGCGGGCAGCAGGTCGCGCGCGGCGCGGCGTTGGTGACGCTCAGCGGGCAGCAGCAATTGGCTTCGCTGCGTGCCGCCGAGGCCGCCGCCGCCGAGGCCGAGCAGCTCTACCAGCGGCAATCGCAACTGGCCGCGCAGCAACTCGTCGCGCGCGCGTCGTTGGACAGCCAGCGCGCCACCCGTGATGCCGCGCGCGCCCAGGTGGCGCAGATCCGCGCCAATCTTGCCGACCGGGTGATCCGCGCGCCGTTTTCCGGCGTGCTCGGCATCCGCCAGGTCAGCCCGGGCGCGCTGGTGACGCCCGGCACCGTCATCGCCACGCTCGACGACCTCTCGCACGTTCACGTCGATTTTCCCTTGCCCGAAAGCGCGCTTGCCGGCGCTGGCAAGGGCCAGGTGGTCGTCGCGACCAGCGTGGCTTGGCCGGGCCGCGAATTCGCCGGCCACGTCTCCACCATCGCGACGCGCCTGGACGAAGCCAGCCGCGCCGCGATCGTGCGCGCCGATTTCGCCAATGCCGAGCGCGCACTCAAGCCGGGCATGTTGATGGAGGTGAGGCTGGTGCGCGGCGAGGTATCGGCGATCGTGGTGCCGGAGATCGCCGTGCAGCAGGTCGGCAGTGAAACCTTCGTCTGGCGGGTCGGGCCGGATGGCGGCGTGGAAAAGGCCGCCATCGAAGTGGGCGGCCGAGTGCCTGGCCGGGTGCGGGTGGCCAAGGGATTGACGGCGGGCGAGCGCATCGTCACCGAGGGCGTCGGCAAGCTGAGGGCCGGCGCCCGGGTGGTGCAGGCCGGTGGCGGGGCGAAGCCGGCGCGGGCGACGGGCGGATGAAGCTGTCCGATCTGTCCATCCGCCGGCCGGTGCTGGCGGTGGTGATGAGCTTGCTGTTGGTGGTGCTGGGCATCATGGCCTTCACCCGGCTCACCCTGCGCGAACTGCCGGCCATCGACCCGCCGATCGTTTCGGTGCAGGTGAATTATCCGGGCGCCTCGGCCGGCGTGGTCGAGACCCGCATCACCCAGACGCTGGAGGACGCGCTCTCGGGCATCGAGGGCATCAACACCATCGAGTCGCGCAGCCGCAACGGCAGTTCCGGCATCAGCATCGAATTCCTCGCCGAGCGCGATATCGAGGCGGCGGCCAACGATGTTCGCAACGCGGTCAGCCGGGTCGTCGACCGTCTGCCCGAGGAAGCCGACGCACCGGAGATCAGCAAGGTCGAGGGCGATTCCGACGCCATCCTCTGGCTCAACCTGCGTTCGGCCGGCATGGATCGCCTGCAACTGACCGACTACGCGCAACGCTACGTGATCGACCAGCTTTCGAGCCTGCCGGGTGTGGCCCGGGTCTACTTGGGCGGCGGCCAGCGCTATGCGATGCGGGTCTGGCTCGATGCCGATGCGCTGGCGGCGCGCGGCCTGACCGCCGCCGACGTCGAAACCGCGCTGCGGGCGGAGAACGTGGAGCTGGGCGCGGGGCGGATCGAATCGAAGGATCGCGACTTCATCCTGCGCGTGGCCCGCGATTACACCAGCGACGAAGCCTTCGCGGCGATGCCGGTCGGGCGCGGCGGCGACGGTTACGTGGTGCGGCTGGGCGATGTGGCGAAAGTGCGGCTGGAATCGGCCGAGCGCCGTTCGTATTACCACAGCAATGGCGAGGAGGCGGTGGGGCTGGGCATCGTCAAGACGTCGACCGCCAACAGCCTGGAGGTGGCGACCGAAGCCAAGGCGGCGGCCGGGCGCATCCAGAAAACCTTGCCCGATGGCACCGAGATTTATGTCGCTTTCGACAGCACCACCTTCATCGAAAGCGCGGTGGAGCGCGTCTATGCCACGCTGGCGGAGGCGGTCATCCTCGTTCTGATCGTGATCTGGCTGTTCCTCGGCAGCGTGCGCGCGGCGCTGATTCCAGCGGTGACGGTGCCGGTCTGCCTGATCGCCGCCTTCATCGCCCTGTGGCTCTTCGGCTATTCGATCAACCTGCTGACGCTGCTGGCGCTGGTGCTGTGCATCGGCCTGGTGGTGGACGATGCGATCGTGGTGGTGGAGAACATCCAGCGCCGCGTCGATCTGGGCGAGCCGGCGCTGGTCGCGGCGCGGCGCGGCACCGCGCAGGTGGCGTTCGCGGTGATCGCCACCACCGCGGTGCTGATCGCGGTGTTCCTGCCGGTCGGCTTCTTGCAGGGCAATACCGGCCGGCTGTTCCGCGAGCTGTCGGTGGCGCTGGCCGCGGCGGTGGCGATCTCGGCTTTCGTCGCGTTGACGTTGACGCCGATGATGGCGTCCAAGCTGCTCAAGCCGCATGCCGGCCCGCGCGCGGTCAAGGAAAACCGGGTGAGCGCCTGGCTCAACGCGCGCTTCCAGCGGCTCTCCACGGGCTATCGCGGGGTGCTCGAACGCCATGTGCATCGTATCGGGTTGTTCGGCTCGGCGATGCTCGCGTGCATCGTGGCGATGGTGCTGCTGTTCAAGTTTCTGCCAAGCGAACTGGCGCCGGCGGAGGATCGCGGCGCGTTCCAGTTGATGATGGACGCCCCGGAAGGGGCCGGTTACGACTTCACCGTGGCGCAGATGCGGAAAGTCGAGAAGGTGCTGGCCGGCGAGATCGGCGAGGGCAAGCCGATCGTGCGGGCCAATCCGCGGGTGCCCGGCGGCTTCGGCCCCAGCGAGGAGATGCACACCGGCCGCGCCATCGTGTTTCTGCGGGATTGGCGGGAGCGCGCCCAGTCCACCGCCGAGGTGGCCGGCGCGTTGCAGAAGAAGCTCTCCGGCCTGACCGAAGTGCGGGTGCGCACCCAGGTGGGCGGCGGTCTGGTGCGCACCCGCGGCCAGCCGTTCCAGATGGTGCTGGGCGGGCCGGACTACGCCGAGCTGGCGCAATGGCGCGATGTCCTGCTGGCCAGGATGGAGACGAACCCGGGCCTGACCGGCGCCGATTCCGATTACAAGGAAACCCGGCCGCAGATGCGGATCGTGATCGACAAGGCGCGCGCCGCCGATCTCGGCGTGACCGCCACCGCGATCGGCCGGGCGCTGGAGACGATGATGGGCGGCCGCCGCGTCACCACCTTCGTCGACAACGGCGAGGAATACGACGTGATGTTGCAGGCCGGCCGCGACGCCCGCGCCTCGGTCGCCGACCTCGGCGCGTTGCAGGTACGCGGCCGCGGCGGCGTGCTGGTTCCGCTGGGCAATCTGGTGACGCTGAGGGAAGTCGCCGAGCCGGCCACCTTCAACCGTTTCAACCGCCTGCGTTCGATCACGCTGTCGGCCGGCCTAGCGCCCGGCTACCGGCTGGGCGACGCGGTGGCCTGGGCGCAGGAAACCGCGCGCGCCGAACTGCCCGATTACGCGCAGATCGGCTGGAAGGGCGAATTGCGCGAACTGCAACGATCCGGTGGCGAGGTGCTGCTGATCTTCGTCCTGGCGATGCTGATCGTGTACCTGGCGCTGGCCGCGCAGTTCGAGAGCTTCCTGCATCCGCTGGTGATCATGCTGACGGTACCGCTCGGCGTGCTGGGGGCGCTGATCGGCCTGTGGCTGAGCGGTGGCACCCTCAATCTGTTCTCGCAGATCGGCATCGTGATGTTGGTGGGGCTGGCGGCGAAGAACGGCATCCTGATCGTCGAGTTCGCCAACCAGTTGCGCGATGCCGGACGTGGCGTGCGCGAGGCCATCGTCGAAGCCGCCTCGGTGCGCCTGCGCCCGATCCTCATGACTTCCATCGCCACCATCATGGGCGCGGTGCCGCTGGTGCTGGCCGGCGGTCCCGGTTCGGCCAGCCGGGGCACCATCGGCATCGTGGTGATTTTCGGCCTGGCGTTTTCCACCTTCCTCTCGTTGTTCGTGGTACCGGCGTTCTACGCGCTGCTGGCGCCGTACACGCGCTCGCCCGAGGCGCTGGCGCGCAAGCTGGAGGCGCTGGAAGCCGAGACGCCGGAAGCGCGGGGACCGCATTGAGCGATGGCCGGGGAGGCGCATCCGTACCGTATCGACATCCGTCCCGGCCTGCGCCTGCGCGCCTGGCGGGGTGAGGATTTACCGGCGCTCCTCGGCCATGCCGACCATGCCGAAGTCGCGCGTGGTCTCGGCGAGCGTTTCCCGCACCCTTATCGCCGGGCGGATGGCGAGGCGTTTCTGCGCGGCGAGGTGGTGGCGCTGCAAGACGCCTTCGCCATCGAGTCGCAGGGCGAGGCGGTCGGCGGCATCGGCCTGCGGCGGATGGCGGGCGAGCGCGCCATCGGCGCCGAATTCGGCTACTGGCTGGGGCGTTCGCTGTGGGGGCGCGGGTTGATGAGCGAGGCGGTGGCCGCTTTCGCGCCGTGGGCGCTGGCGCACTACCGGTTGCGGCGGTTGCAGGCGACGGTGCTGGATTTCAACGCCGGCTCCGCCCGGGTCTTGCGCAAGAACGGCTTCGTCGAGGAAGGCGTGTTGCGGCACGCGGTGATGAAAGACGGCCAGGTGCGCGACCTGCGCATGTTCGCCCGCTACGCCGGGGCGTAGGCGCGGCGGCGGTTCGGTTTCGGAGTGGCCGCCAAGGGAAAGCCCTCGACAGCCACGACCTGGACGTCCGGTTTCCGCGCGCGCGAGCGGAGTGGCCGTGCGTGCGTGGCAAATCGGTCACAATCGGGCCTTCACGCGCCAAGCCGGGAGTCTCATTTGGAATCGTTCATCAACGGCCTCAACGGCATCGTCTGGAGCAAACCGCTGATCTGGCTCTGCCTTGGCGGTGGCCTGTACTTTTCGCTGCGCACGCGCTTCGTGCAGGTGCGGCAGTTGAAGGAAATGGTGCGGCTGCTGCTGATCGACAAGCGCTCGGATGCGGGCGTGTCCTCGTTCCAGGCGTTGTCGGTATCGCTTTCGGGGCGCGTGGGGATGGGCAATATCGCCGGCGTGGCCACCGCGATCGGTTTCGGCGGGCCGGGCGCGGTGTTTTGGATGTGGGTGGTGGCCTTCCTGGGCGCTTCCACCGCGTATGTCGAGTCCACACTGGCGCAGATCTACAAGGAAAAGGATGACGAGGGCCGCTATCGCGGCGGCCCGGCTTATTACATCGAGAAGGCGATGGGGCGGAAGTGGTACGCGTGGCTGTTCGCCGTCGTCACCGTGGTCGCCTGCGGTTTCCTGCTGCCGGGCGTACAGGCCAACGGCATCGCCCATGGCATGAAGACGGCGTTCGACATCCCCGTCGAGATGACCGCGACGGTCATGGTGGTGTTGCTGGGCTTCATCATCTTCGGCGGGCTTAAACGCATCGCCAGCGTGGCCGAGTTCGTGGTGCCGTTCATGGCGCTGGCCTACATCCTGGTGGCGCTGGTGATCATGCTGTTGAACGCGCACCAGTTGCCGGCGATGTGGCTGTTGATCATCAAGAGCGCGTTTGGCCTGGAGGCCGCCTTCGGCGCGGTGGTGGGGCTGGCGGTGGAGTGGGGTGTCAAGCGCGGCATCTATTCCAACGAGGCCGGGCAGGGCACCGCGCCGCACGCGGCGGCGGCGGCGGAAGTCTCACATCCGGCCAAGCAGGGGCTGGTGCAGGCGTTCTCGGTATACGTGGACACCCTGCTGGTGTGCTCGGCCACGGCCTTCATGATTCTCTCCACCGGCATGTACAACGTGCTGCGTCCGGACAGGGCCGGGATGATCGTGGAGAAGTTGCCCGGCGTCTCGCACGAAAGCCCGGGCTTCGCGCAGAGCGCGGTGGAATCGGTGCTGCCGGGCTATGGCGGCGCCTTCGTGGCGTTGGCGCTGTTCTTCTTCGCCTTCACCACGGTCATGGCCCATTACTACATGGCCGAGACCAACGTCGCCTATCTCAACCGCAAGACGTCGCGCCCGTGGATGGTGTTCGTGCTGCGCATCGCGCTGCTGGTGGCCGTCACCTTCGGTGCGGTGCGCACCGCGGCCATGGCGTGGACGCTCGGCGACATCGGCGTGGGCGTGATGGCCTGGCTCAACATCATCGCCATCTTCATCCTGCAAAAACCGGCGCTGGCGGCGCTCCGCGATTACGAGGCGCAAAAGAAAGCGGGCATCGTGGAGCCGCAATTCGACCCGGATGCGCTAGGCATCAAGCACGCCGATTTCTGGCGCGAGCGCCGGGTGGCGGGTCACGATGAAGAGCGCTGACGGCGGCCCCTGAAAAGCCGCAAGGCGTCCGGTGGCGCCGCCCGCCGCCGCATCGCCGCGCGAGCTTCGGCTTTACGGATTCAATGCGGTGAGGGCGTTGTTCGCCCGTCGCCCGGAGGCGTTGCGCAGGCCGTGGCTCGCCGAGGCGCGGGTGGCGGATTGCCGCGACATGCTGAAGTGGTGCGCGGCCCACCGGGTCGGTTATCGCATCGTGGCGGAGGAGGATTTGCGCAAGCTGGCCGCCTCCGGCCACCACGAAGGCATCGTCGTGGACGTGCTACGCCCGTCGCCGTTGGCGTTCGCCGACTGGCTGGCCGCGTTGCCGGCCGGGCCTGTCTGCGTCCTTTGGCTAGATGGCGTGGGCAATCCACATAACCTGGGTGCGATCTTGCGCCGCGCCGCGCACTTCGGCGTGGCCGGGCTGCTGCTGCCCGCGGCCGGCGATCTGCAACTCTCGGCCGCCGCCGCGCGGTTGGCCGAGGATGGCGCGGAGGTGGCGCCGTTGGTGCGGATGGGCGATGCGATGGCCGATGTCGAGGCGCTCCACCGCGCCGGGTTCGTGCTGGCGGCGACGCTGGTGGAAGGCGGCGGCGATCTCTTCGCCAGCCAACCGCCCGCGCGCATCGTCTATGTCATGGGGGGCGAGCGGACCGGCGTGGATCGTGGCTTTGCCGGGCGTTGCGACCTGCGCCTTTTCATCCCCGGTAGTGGCGCGGTGGAGCGCCTCGACGTGGCCGCGGCCACGGCGGTGCTGCTGGCGGCGTGGGCGCGGGGTGTCTCGGCATTGCCCGAAACGACGAAGCCGCGGGCATAGCACCCGCGGCTTCGTTCGCGCCGAATGGCGGCGGCTTATGGGCGGCGCTTCAGTTCATCGCGGATTTCGCGCAGCAGCAGCACGTCTTCCGGTGGGGCGGCGGGGGCCGCTTCCGGCTTCTTGTGCAGCTTGTTGATCGCCTTGACCACCAGGAAGATGGCGAAGGCGACAATCACGAACTGGATGACGGCGTTGATGAATTCGCCGTAGGCGATCTGCACCGCCGGCACCGCTTCGCCCGCCGCGTCGAGGCTGGCTTCCTTCAGCGTGATGGAGAGGTTGGAGAAATCCACCCCGCCGATCAGGAGTCCGAGTGGCGGCATGATGACCTTGTCCACCAGCGCGGTGACGATCTTGCCGAAGGCGGCGCCGATCACCACGCCGACGGCGAGGTCGATCACGTTGCCGCGCATCGCAAACGCCTTGAACTCGCTCAACATGCCCATGTGTGCTCCTTGATGTCTTATTGATATGTGCGAACGGGCGGCAGCCGCGCCGCGCCGCCAGCTTAATCGCTCATCGGCGGTCGGTCACGCGGCCGGCGCAGGCCAGCCACTCGCGGCCTTCGGCGTCATTCACCGTGGCCTGCCAGGTATCGCCGGGCAGCAGCGCGGCGACGCCGGCGGGTGTGCCCATGAACACCAGGTCGCCGGCCTTCAGCGCGTACAGCTTGGATAGCTCGATCAGTACGTCGGGCACGTCCCAGATCAGGTCGGCGAAGTGGCCTTGCTGGCGCGGCTCGGCGTTCACCGCCAGTCGCAGGCCGAGCGCGTCGATGGGCGGGAGGTCCGCCGCGCGGCGCATCGGCCCGACCGGCGCGCAGGCATCGAAGCTCTTGCCGGTATCCCAGGGCAGCGATTTCGCTTTCGCCGCGGCTTGCAGGTCGCGGCGGGTGAGGTCGAGGCCCAGCGCGTAGCCGAATACCAGCGATGTGGCGGCGGCGCGGTCGAGCCGGCCGGTGGGCGCATCCTGGCCCAGGGCCACCACCAGTTCCACCTCGTGGTGCAATTCGCGGGTGCCGGGCGGGTAGGGCACCACGCCATCGGCCACCACCGCGTCGGTGGGCTTGAGGAAGAACACCGGGTCGCCGCGCGCGGCCTTCGAGGCTGGCGCGTCCGCGCCCATCTCGCGGGCGTGATCGGCGAAATTGCGGCCGATGCAATAGACCCGCCGCACCGGGAAATAATCGCCGGCCTCGCCCGCCAGCGGGATGCGCGCCGGCGGTGTGGGCGCGAGGACGTCGGCCACCGGGGTTGTCAGCGCGGATGCGGCAGGGCGGAATCGCGCACGCTACGGTATTCGCCTTCGATCACTTGGCCGCCGGCCCGGGGCCGGCCACGCTGGCGCAGGCCGCGCAGCACGGCGGCTCCCAGCAGCATGGTCAGGCCAAGCAGTGCGCCCACCACCAGCAGCACCAGTAGTAGGGCCAGCCCGGTCAGGCCAAGCAACCCACGCACCAGCGGGTGGCGCGGACGCCGCGCGGCGAAGCGCGCGCGCAGACGGGTGACGTAGGGATGGTGTAACCACTGTGCGAACATCGATATCTCCATCCGGCCGGGACACTGGCCGGACCGCCAAGTATCCGGCCGAAGGTCGGGTGAAATGTAAGAGGAGCGTTAAGCGATGGCGAGTGTCAGGTGGGAGCAGATCGAGAATGGCGGCTTTGCCGAAGCCGAAATGTGTGTGGATGGCGTGGCCGAATCGGTGATTCTGCACCGTGATGGCGATGCCGTGCGCGCCTGGCTCAACATCTGTCCGCATGCCGGGCGGCGGCTGGAGGCCGGTCCCGGCCGTTTCATCAAGACCGGTGACGGTCTGCTGATGTGCGCGGTGCATGGGGCGACCTTCGAACTGACCGATGGCGAATGCGTCGGCGGTCCCTGCCGCGGCCAGCGCCTGGCAAAGGTGGAGGTGGAACTGCGCGACGGCGAGGTGGTGCCACGCGCGCGGTGAACGCGCGCGACGGATGACCGGCTCCCATCTCGGCGGTTTCGACGTGCTGCGGACACGCGTGTGGTGAGCGCGTGCGGCGGATCACCTCGAACAGGCCGCTCCATCGCCGGGGGCGTGTGGTGAGCGCGCCCGCGATGAATCACGATCCACGTAGTGCCTGGCGATCTTGCCGGAGGCGGTGAGCGCAGGTGCGCCGAATCACCAGATCAGGTTGACCATCAGTACCACCACCGCGGTGTAGATCACCGACAGCGGCAGGCCGACCCGCCACAGTTCGCGCGCGGTGTAGTTGCCGGGGCCGACCACCATCGAGACGATCGGGTTGGTCGCGGTCATGAAGTTGTTGCTGGCCGAGAGCGCGACGATGAGGGCGAACACCAGCGGATCGCCGTTGGCCGCCAGCGCCAGGTTGATCGCCAGCGGCACCATCATGATGGTCGCGCCGACGTGGCTCACTACCAGCGAGAACGCCACCGTCAGCACCGCCAGGGCCACTTCGATCAGCCACAGCGGCGTGCTCTCGGGAATGCGGTCGATGCTGTGGCCGGCCACCCACGCCGCCGCGCCGGAGGAATCCATCGCCCAGCCCAGCGGGATCAGGCAGGCCATCAGGAACACCGTCTTCCAGTTGATCGAGGCGTAGGCTTCGTCCATGTGGATGACGCCGGCGATCAGCATGCCGGCCACGCCGGTCATCAGCGCGATCGGCACCGGGATGCGCGAGGACAGCGCCAGTAGCATCGTCACCGCGAAGATGCCCATGGCGATCTTGAATTTGTGCGGGCGCTGCTCGCCCTTGGGGTAGTCGGTGACGACGACGAAATCCTTCTTCGCCGCCACGTCGGCCAGGTTGCGCCAGATGCTGTGCAACACCAGCATGTCGCCCGCCTTCAGCGGCAGCTTGCGGATGTCCTCGCGGATCACTTCCTTGTCGCGGTTCACCGCCAGCAGGCTCAGGCGGTACTGCTTGCGCAGTTGCAGGTCGCTGGCGGTCTTGCCGATGAACGGGGAGTTGGGCGGGATCACCGCCTCGGCGATGCCGGCCCGGCTCGGGTTGAACAAATCGGCGAACTGCCGCAGACGGGCGTTCATGTGCAGGAAGTTTTCCTTCGAGAACGCCGCCACCTGCTCGCGCGGGCCCATTGCGCCCAGTACGTCGCCCACCCAGATGCGGGCATCGGCCGGCGGTGCCAGGCGCGATTCGTCGCTGGATTTCAGCGCCAGCACCAGGGGCGTGTCGGGCATCGTCTCGACCTCGCCCAGGGTCATGCCGACCAGCGGGCTGTCGGCGCTGACGGTCAGTTCGTAGACCTCGCCCTCGATGCCGTAAGCCTGGGCGAAGTAGCTCTGGGTGCGCGCCGGAGTGACGCCGCCGTCGCTTTCGTCCGAAAGCTGGCGGTCGCCCAGCCAGCGGAAGTACGCCAGCGAGGCGGCCAGCAGCGCCAAGCCGATCGGCAGTGGCGCGAACATCTTCAGCGGATGCAGCGAGACCGCGCCCGAGGGCAGGTTGGCGTTGGCCGAGACCAGCAGGTCGTTCAACAGGATGAGTGGCGAATTGCCGACCATCGTCAGCCCGCCGCCCATCACGATGGCGGCGGCGATGGGCAGCAGCATCCGTGAGAGCGCCACGCCGGTACGCGCCGACAGGCGCGAGGCCACCGGCATGTACAGCGCCATCACCGCCGGGTTCTGCATGATCGAGGAGTTGAGCCCGGCCACCGCGCTGGTCAGGAACAGCAGCCGTCGCTCGCTGCCGTCGGCGCGGCGCAGCAGCCAGCCGGCCAGGCGGTTGAGCGCGCCGGTGCGCTCCAGCCCCGCGCCCAGGATCATGGTGGCGATGATGCTGATCACCGCGTTGCCGGCGAAACCGCCGAACAGGTCCTCCGGCGCCACCAGTCCGGTGAGGCCGAGCAGTACCAGCACCACCAGCGCGACCACGTCGGCGCGCACGCGGTCGAACAGGAACAGCACCATCGTCAGCCCCACCAGCCCGAGGACGAGCTTCATGTCGGTGGTGAGGGTGAGCGCGGGATGCATGGGGATCGGGGGTTAGCAGTCGGGGGTCGGGGAGGCGCCGCGATGGTTGTCCGCGGCAGGCGCGTGGCCCTGGGACGCCGAGCCGGAAGGCGGGCTGAGGGCATCCGCCGTCCCCGTTTCCGCTGGCGCCCGATCCCGGGCTTCCGGCCCCCGCTTTTCGTAAATCATGTCCCAGACGCCGTGGCCGAGGCGCTGGCCACGGGTCTCGAAGTGCGTCTGCGGCCGCCAGTCCGGGCGCGGCAGGTGCCCGCGCGGGCCGACGCGGTTGGCGATGCCGGGCGTGGCATCGAGCACGTCCCACATCTGCTCGGCGTAATCGGCCCAGTCGGTGGCGAGGTGCAGGCGGCCATCGGGGCTGAGCTTGCGCACCAGCAGGGCGGCGAATTCGGGGTTCACCAGCCGGCGCTTGTGGTGGCGCTTCTTGTGCCAGGGGTCGGGGAAATAGATGCGAATCTCGTCGAGACCGCCATCGGCGATTTCGTTTTCCAGCACTTCCACCGCATCGTGGTGGTAAACGCGGGCATTGGCGAGGCCCTCGGCATCCAGCGCGTTCAGCAGCCGGCCGACGCCCGGCGCGTGTACCTCGATGCCGATATGGTCGCGCGCCGGATCGCGCGCCGAGGAGAAGCGGAACGCCTCGCCATTGCCGAAACCGATTTCGAGGATGCGTTTGGCGGCGCGGCCGAACACGGCGTCGAAATCCTTCGGCTGGCCGCTGTAGTCGATGCCGAAGCGCGGCCACAGCGCATCGAAGGCGCGTTGCTGGGCCGGAGTGAAGCGGCCCTGGCGCAGCACGAAGCTGCGCACGCGGCGGCGGCCTGCCTCCACCGTGAACGGCTTGGGCGGGGCCTTGGCGCCGTCGCTGGAGAACGGATCACTCACGTGATCAGGCCATCCACCGGCGAGGAGGCGCTGGCGAAGCGTTTCCTGGGGATGCGGCCGGCCAGGTACGCCTCGCGGCCGGCCTCCACCGCCAGTTTCATCGCATGGGCCATCCGTACCGGCTCGCGCGCGCCGGCGATGGCGGTGTTCATCAGCACGCCGTCGCAGCCCAGTTCCATGGCGATGGCGGCGTCCGAGGCGGTGCCGACGCCGGCATCGACGATGATCGGCACTTTCGCGTTCTCCACGATTTCGATCAGGTTGTAGCGGTTCTGCACGCCCAGGCCGGAGCCGATCGGCGCGGCCAGCGGCATCACCGCCACGCAGCCGATCTCCTCCAGTCGCTTGCACAGGATCGGGTCGTCGCTGGTGTAGACCATGACCTCGAAGCCTTCTTTCACCAGCGTCTCGGCGGCGGCGAGTGTCTGCACCACGTCGGGGTGGAGCGTGCGCTGATCGCCCAGCACTTCGAGCTTGACCAGGTTGTGGCCGTCCAGCAGTTCGCGGGCGAGGCGGCAGGTGCGCACGGCATCGTCGGCGCTGTAGCAGCCGGCGGTGTTGGGGAGGAGGGTGTAGCGCTCGGGCGGCAGGACGTCGAGCAGATTGGGTTCGCCGGGATGCTGGCCGATGTTGCTGCGGCGGATGGCGATGGTGACGATCTCGGCGGCGGCGGCCTCGGTGGCGGCGCGGGTTTCTTCGAGATCCTTGAACTTGCCGGTGCCGGTCAGCAGGCGCGAACGATAGGGCTTGCCGGCGATGAGCAGCGGCTTCGGGTCGATGAAAGTCTGCATCCGTGGATTATGGCCCAGGGCGGGCCGGTGGACGAGGCCGCGACGCGGGAAAACAGCGGCGATTGACGGTGATGGGCGGAATGGATCGATGTAGCGGCGGGCATCGGCGCCCTGCCGCCCGTGCAGCCATCCGATCCCGATGGCTGCACGGGAAAAACCCGCGCGGTCAGTGCGCTATCTGTTCGGCCATGGTGATGAGGCGTTCCTTGGCGGCCAGTTTCTCGCGCTTCATCTGGGAAAGCTCCATGTCGCCGATCGGCAGCACGCCGTGTTCGGCATCGCTCACTTTCTTGTCCAGTTCCTGATGGTGGAAATACAACTGGCGGAATTCCGCGTTCTGCTTCATCAGGCTGTCCAGTTCGTCCTGCGAGCGGTCTTCAAACATGCCAAATCCTCCTGTTTGCGGGGTGGAGATAGCCAACGCGACACGGCACGATCGCAGGGGAGGCGGAGGTACCCGGAGCGGGTACGAACAGGCATCCGATGCACCGGCGGCGGTCTTCGGCGCGGTGGCGATTCCACCTTACTCCCGGCTCCGGGCCGGATGCAATCGGCACTTCGGGGAACCGTTCATCGCCGTGTCAGGGGCGTGTTATCCGGGGCTGGAAGCGGGCCGATGCGCCCTTTGCAAGCGGGCGGATCCGGGGGGGCGAATTGGGCAAGCGCGGTGGTGCCGGGCGGCTCAGCCGCCGCCGAGGGCATGGACGATCTCGATCACATCGCCCTCGGCCAGGCGGTGTTCGCCATGGCGCGAGCGCGGCACGATCTCGCCATTGACCTCGACCGCCACCCGGCGCTCGCCAAGTCCCTCGCGTTCCAGCAGCTCACGTACGCTGGGCGTGTCGGCATAGTGGCGCGGCTCGCCGTTCAATCGGATGTCCATCGCGCCATTGTCGGCGCTTGGCGGCCTGGATGCACGTCCTCGCGGCCTGGCCGGTGGCGCGGTGCGACCCAACCGTGCCGTATGGCATGAAACGGTAAGCTGTCATGCTTTCGTAACCGGAATCTGTTCATGTCCGCTATCCGTAAAATCCGCCGTTTGAAGGCGGCCACGCTCGCCACCGCGCTGGCGTGCGCCGCATTGCCGAGCCTGGCCCAGCAGGGTCCCTTCAGCCAGACCGTGTTCTTCGGCGACAGCCTGACCGACGCCGGTTATTTCCGTCCCTTGCTGCCGCTGGCCGCGCAGCCGGTCATCGGCCAGTTCACCACCAATCCCGGCCTGGTCTGGTCGCAGTTCCTGGCCGATTACTACCGCACCGACGCCTCCACCGCCTGGTTGGCGACCGGCCGCGTCCCGCTGGCCGATAAGGGCGGCAACTACGCGGTGGGCGGCGCCCGGGTGGGTACCGAGGTGAACGGCGCGCTCGGCTACACGCCCTCGCTGTCCAGCCAGTTGGCCGAACATCTGCGCCGCGGCGGCGGCCGCGCCGATGCCGATGCGCTCTACACCGTCTGGGGCGGGGCCAACGATCTGTTCGCAGTCACCAACGATGGCGCCGATCCGGCCGCCACGCTCGCCGCCGCGGTGGGGGCGGAAGTGGGGGTCGTCGACAAGCTGCACGCCGCCGGCGCCCGCTACATCCTCGTCCCGACGGTGCCGGATATCGGCATCACCCCGGCCTTCCGCGCCAAGGGGGCGGCGGCGATGGCGCAGGGCAGCGCGCTGGCTGCGGCCTACAACGATGCGCTGTTCAAGGGCCTGGCGGCGCGGAACCTGCGGGTGATCCCGCTCGATACCTATCGCCTGCTGGGGGAGGTCGTCGCCGATCCGGGCACTTACGGCTTCCGCAACGTCAGCGGCACCGCCTGCCAGCCGCAGATCACCGCGCAGTCGCTGGCTTGCAACCCGACCAGCTACGTCTCGCCGGATGCCCCTTACACCTATGCCTTCGCCGATGGCGTGCATCCCGGTAGCGCGGCCCACGCGATCCTGGCCGATTACGCCGTCGCCACGATCGAGGGGCCGCGCCAGGTCGCGGTACTGCCGCACTCGGCGGCGACGGTCGGGCGCCAGCGCGCCGATCGCGTCGCTGAGCAGTTGGCCAGCCGCGGCGATGCCGAGGGCGGCCGTTTCTGGGGCGGCCTGCGCTACGACAACCAGCGCTACCCACGCGGTGCGATGGTCGGCGATGGCTTCGAGGGTGGCGGCGCCAGCCTCGGCCTGGGCTACGACCGCAACGCCGGCGCCTGGGTCTATGGCGGTTATCTCGACGCCGGCCGCCAGCGTATCGATTACGGCGCGCGGCGCGGCGATTTCCGCCAGCGCGAGATCGGGCTGGGCGGCTACGTCGGCTGGCGGGGCGACAACGCCTGGTTCGATGGACAACTCGGTTACTCGAAGCTCCAGTTCGATGTCAGCCGCCAGGTGCCGCTTGGCCCGGCGACGCGCGGCCACGATGGCCGCGCCGATGGCCGCAATCTCAGCGCCGGTCTGGGCGCCGGCTGGCGCTTCGGCCATGACGGGTTGCGCCACGGCCCGTTGCTGCGGGTGCTGGCGCAGAAGATCCGCGTCGATGGCTATGCCGAATCGCGTCCGGAACTCGCCACGGCGCTGTCCTTCCCCAGCCAGGCATTCGACTCGCTACAGGTATCCGCCGGCTGGCAGGCCGAATGGATGCTGGGCGAACACACCCGGCCCTATGCCCGCCTGACGGCCGAACGCGAATTCGGCGACCGGCCCGAACAAGCCTTCGCGCGCATGAGTTCGATGCCCGGCACGCCCGATTACGCGGTGCCGGCGCCGCGCTTCGACGACCGTTATGGCCGCCTCGGCCTGGGCGTGCGCACCCGGCTGAGCGGGATGGACGTGCTGGCCGGCGCGGAACTCGGGCTGGGCGAGCGTGATGGCCGGCGTTCGAGCTTCCACCTCGGCCTCGCCAAGGGGTTCTGAGCGCGATTGCCAAACGCCTGGCATGCGGCATAGACTCTGCCGCACGCGGGTGTAGTTCAATGGTAGAACTTCAGCTTCCCAAGCTGATAGCGTGGGTTCGATTCCCATCACCCGCTCCAATACGCGACGGCGGCCTCCGGGCCGCCGTTTTTTCGTGGCGAACAAGGATGCGGGAGGCAATGTGGAGAGCCATGACCCGGTGGTGCTCGGCTGGCGCGAGCGCATCGACCTGCCCTTGCTTGGCATTGGCCGCCTGCGCGCCAAGATCGACAGTGGCGCGCGCAGTTCCTGCCTGCATGTCGAGGCGCAATGGCGCTTCGTCGAGGCCGGCGCGCCGTGGGTGGGTTTCCGCCTGCGTGGCGCGCGCGCGGACGCGCCGCCGGTCGAGGCCGCCTCGGCCGTCATCGATGAGCGCATCGTCACCGATTCCGGCGGGCATCCGGGCCTGAGGCCGTTCATCCGTACCCGGCTGGCGCTGGCCGGCCTCGTGCGCGAGATCGAGATCAACCTGGCCGATCGCCGGCGCATGCGTTTTCCCATGTTGATCGGGCGCAGCGCCATGCGGGACGCCTTCATCGTCGATCCTTCACGATCCTGGCTGCACAATTGCCCGCGCCGCCGCAGTCTCGCCGAGTCCGCATGAAGCTCGCCATCCTGTCCCGCAACAGCAAGCTGTATTCCACCAAGCGGCTGGTCGAGGCGGCGCGCGCGCGTGGCCACAGCGTGCGCGTGCTCGATCCGTTGCGCTGCTACATGCACATTTCCAGCGACGGCTTCGACATGCACTACAAGGGCGCGCCGATCGCCGATTACGACGCGGTGATTCCGCGCATCGGCACCTCGGTCACCCGCTATGCCACCGCCGTGCTGCGCCAGTTCGAGTTGATGGGCGCGGATACGCCCAACGCCTCCGACGCCATCCTGAAGGCGCGCGACAAGCTGCGCAGCCACCAATTGCTGGCGGCGCAGGGCATCGGCCTGCCGACCACGGTGTTCGGCGACAACCCGGACGACACCGCGGATCTGCTCTCGATGCTCGGCCCGCCGCCGCACGTCATCAAGTTGAACGAGGGAACCCAGGGCGCCGGCGTGATGCTGACCGAGAAGTTGTCGGCCTCGAAAGGCGTGATCGAGGCGCTGCGCGGCCTGTACGCGCAGTTCCTGGTGCAGGAGTTCGTCGCCGAGGCCAAGGGGGCCGATCTGCGCTGTTTCGTCGTTGGCGGCAACGTGGTCGGGGCGATGAAACGGCAGGCGCCGAAGGGCGACTTCCGCTCCAACCTGCATCGCGGCGGGGTGGCGAAGGCGGTCAAGCCGCGCCCGGACGAAGTCGAGATCGCGGTACGCGCGGCGCGGGGGCTGGGGCTGAGCATCGCCGGCGTCGATCTGATCCGTTCCGAGCGTGGCCCGCTGGTGCTGGAGGTGAATGCCTCGCCGGGGCTGGAGGGCATCGAGTCCGCCACCGGCAAGGACATCGCCGGGCTGATCATCGAGCACGTTGCCGCCCGCATCGAGAAACCCGCGCGCCGTGTGCGGCCCTCGACCAGGACCGCCGCGCCACGGGAGCACAAGCGCGCGCCACGGGCCGGATGAAGCGGCCGCCGGCTGCCGGCCGGGGCCGCCGCTGTGACAGAATCGAACCCTTGCGCGGAGAAGGCCGCGCCGACTGACAGGAGCAAGTCATGCGCATACTGGTGATTGAGGACAATCAGGACATCGCCGCCAATCTTGGCGACTATCTGGAAGATCGCGGCCACGCCGTCGATTTCGCCGCCGATGGCGTCACCGGCCTGCATCTGGCGGTGGTCAACGAGTTCGATGCCATCGTGCTCGACCTCAACCTGCCCGGGATGGACGGGCTGGAAGTCAGCCGGAAGCTGCGCAACGAAGCCCGCAAGCAGACCCCGATCCTGATGCTCACCGCGCGCGACACGCTGGACAACAAACTGGCCGGCTTCGATTCCGGCGCCGACGATTACCTGGTCAAGCCGTTCGCCTTGCAGGAAGTGGAGGTGCGTCTCAACGCGCTGGCGCGCCGCGGCAAGGGTGTGCAGGCGCGCGAGTTGCAGGTGGCCGATCTCGAATACAACCTCGACACGCTGGAGGTGCGTCGCCAGGGCAAGCTGTTGCAGCTCAACCCGACCGCGCTGAAGATCCTCCAGGCGCTGATGGAGGCAAGCCCGGCGGTGGTGACGCGGCAGGACTTGGAGACCCGCGTCTGGGGCGAGGAACTGCCCGATTCCGACAGCCTGCGCGTGCATATCCACGGCCTGCGCAGCATGGTGGACAAGCCCTTCGGCGTACCGCTGATCCAGACGCGCCACGGCATCGGCTATCGCATCGCGGCGCCGGATGACACCCAGTAACGCCGCGCCCGCCGGCGATGCCCGGCATCCCCGGCGGCGGCGGCTGCGCAGCCGCATCATCTGGTCGTTCTTCCTGCTCGGCTTCGGCCTGACGTTGCTGCTGGCGTTTTCCACCAACTGGATGCGCGGCCGGGTGGAGGATGACCTGATCGTCGACATGATGAACCGCAACATCGTCGAGTTTCAGCGCGAGTACGCCACCAACCCGAGCGACCCGATGTTGCAGGTCGAGCAGATGCGGGTGTTTTCCTTCACGCCCGACAAGTTCGAAACCGTGCGCGAGCGCGAACCGGACTGGTACGCGCTGGACAACGGCGTACACACGCTCAACGGCAAGAACGAGGACGGCACGCCGTTCCGTTACCGGCTGGCCGTGCTCAAGCAGCCGGATGTCTGGTTCTTCATCGCTTACGACATGACCGAATCGGTACGCCGGGATCAACGCTTCCGCGAGTCGCTGGTGGTGGTGGTGGCGATTTTCACGCTGATCTCGCTGGTGCTCGGCTGGTGGTCGGCCTCCAAGGTGATGAGCCCGGTGACCGATCTCGCCAGCCGCCTGCGCCGTGCCGGCAGCAGTTCCGATCCCGAGGCGCTGGCGCCGTTCTTCGCCGATGACGAGGTGGGCGAGCTGGCGAAGGCGCTGGACGATTATTCCGACCGGCTCACCGAGGTCGTGCAGCGCGACCGCGAGTTCAACGCCGATGTCAGCCATGAGCTGCGCACGCCGCTGGCGGTGATCCGCAGCGCCACCGAACTCTTGCTCTCGCAGGATGGCCTGGACGAGAAGACCCGTCAGCGTCTGCTGCGCATCCAGCGCGCGCAGCAGAACGGCACCGATCTCACCAATGCGCTGCTGCAACTTTCGCGCAACGAACGCGTGCATGGCGCCACCGACATCGCCCGGGTGGCCGAGCAATTGCTGGACGCCCACCGCTCGCAACTGCGCGGCAAGGCATTGGAATTGCGGCTGGAGGGCGAGCCGGGCCTGGTGGTGGACGCGCCGGAGGCGGCGGTCAGCGTGGCGCTGGGCAATCTCATCGGCAACGCGGTCAAGTACACCGCCAGCGGCGAGGTGGTGGTGCGGCTTGCCGACAATGCCGTGGACGTGATCGATTCCGGCCCGGGGCTCTCGGCCGAGGAAGCGGCCCGGCTGTTCGAGCGCGGTTATCGCGGCACGCATGCCGAGCACACCCACGGCGGCGGCATCGGGCTGTCGATCGTGCGGCGGTTGTGCGATCTCTATGGCTGGAGCGTGCGGGTGGTGCCCGGCACCGGGCGCGGGGTGATCGCCACGCTCTCGTTCGTCTGAGGGCCGCGCGAATGAAAACGCCACCGGTGGGTGGCGTTCTCGCGGGGCGGGACGGAACACTCAGAGATATTCCAGCCAGCCGTGCTCGTCGGGCGTGGTGCCGTTGAACAGGCCGAAGAACAGCGCCTGCATCCGCCGTGTGAGCGGGCCGGCGACGCCCTCGCCGATGACGCGGCCGTCGACCGAGCGGATCGGGGTGATTTCGGCGGCGGTGCCGCACATGAAGAGTTCATCGCAGAGGTAGAGGTATTCGCGCGGCAGGTCGCGCTCCACGACCTTGATCCCGGCCTTCTGCGCCAGCGTGATGATGGTGTGGCGGGTGATGCCGTTCAAGAGCGCGGCGCTGACCGGCGTGGTGTGCAATTCGCCATTGAATACCAGGAACAGGTTTTCGCCGGCGCCCTCGCTCAGCAGGCCCGTGGATGCCAGCGCGATGCCTTCGCCGAAGCCCAGCCGGCGCGCCTCGCGCGCGACCAACTGGCCGGAGAGATAGTTCCCGCCGGCCTTGGCGCCGGCGGGAATGGTGTTGGGCGCGAAACGCTGCCAGCTGGAGACACAGGCGTCGATACCGGTTTCCAGCACGCCCTCGCCCAGGTACGCGCCCATCTTCCAGGCCGAGACCGACATCTCCACCGGCGTGTCGGCCGATAGCCCGATGCCGCCCAGCCCACGGAACGCGAACGGGCGCAGGTAGGCCGCGCCAAGGCCGTTCTTCTTCAGCACTTCGCGGCAGGCGGCGTTGATTTCGTCGAGCGAGTACGGCATTGGCATGTCGTAGATGCGTGCCGAGGCGTACAGCCGCCGGTTGTGGTCGGTGAGGCGGAAGATCGCCGGGCCGTTGGGCGTGTCGTAGCTGCGGATACCCTCGAACACTGAGGAGCCGTAGTGCAGGGCATGCGCCATCACATGGGTGGTGGCCTCGGCCCAGGGTTTGACGTGGCCGTTGTGCCAGATCCATTCGGGGTATTGCATGGCGCGCTCCGTGAGTGAATGGGCCATTCTCACCGGATGCGCCGGTGCCGGCAATGTGCGGTTACAGGCTGATCCACAGGCAGCCGAGGTGGCGGCGCAACGCGAAGACGATGGCGCGGGTCTGGCCGTCGTGGCCGGCCGATTGCAGGATGCGCAGGCCGCTCGGCGCGCGTTTCCGGGGCCGCGCCGAGGCAAGGTGGCCATCGGTATCCCCGGCCCATGTCGGCTCGGCATCGCCGCCGCCGCCGACCGGGCCGATATCCACCAGCGGCCGTTTGACGATCGTTTCGAGCCGCTGCATCACCTGGTAGCCGCCGCGGGTATCGATGCCGGCCCAGTGATAGACGCCGGCGAGGCGGTTGGCGTCGCGCAGGTCGATGGCCGCCGCGACTTCGAAACTCAACGCTTCCAGGTCGCGCATGCAGCCGTTGCGGTTGGGACGCTCGAGGGCGGTGGCGCCGGCCTGGGGCGGCAGGCGTTCGGCGGCGCCGATCGCCGCGCAGGGTTGGTCGGTCATCACCACGCCGCCGTCGGCGGCGGTGCAGCGGCGCACTTGCTGGGCCTGGGCGGCGGGGCAGGCCGCCAGCGGCAGGCAGAGCAGGGCGGCCGAAACCAGGGCGGGGAGGCGGGTAGTGCGGTTCACGCGCTCAATCTAGCGGCTCGGCGCGCGCGCGCAAGCGTTGGCGAGCGCGAAAGCCAAATGCGTGCGCTGTCGGGCGGCTCGGCGCGTACGCGCAAGCGTTGGCAGACGTCAACATGCCGGGGCTGGCCGCCGCCGAGGGTGGCTCGGCGCGCGCGCAAGCGTTGGCGCGTGTGGGGGCCGATGTGCGTGTGGGGAGTGGGACATTCCACGAAAGTGGGGCGTTGCCCGTTGCCCGTTGCCCGTTGCGTGGCGAGCGTGGGCCGGCGACGGGGTGTTTGCGCGCGGGGTGTCCTAGGCGGTTCGGATCCGGCTCAGCACGTTCATCGTGGGCCGGGCCAGGTTGAGGGTGTAGAAGTGCAGCCCCGGCGCGCCGCCTTCGATCAGCCGCCGGCACATCGCCGCGACCAGATCGGCGGCGAATTCGCGCACCGCGCCGGTATCGTCGCCGAAGGCGCGCATGCGCTGTTCGATCCAGCGTGGGATTTCGGCCCCGCAGCTTTCCGAGAAGCGCCGCAGTTGCGAGAAGTTGGAGATCGGCATGATGCCGGGCACGATCGGCGCTTCGACGCCGCGCGCGCGGGCATCCTCGACGAAGCGGAAATAGGCGTCCGCGTTGTAGAAATACTGGGTGATCGCGCTGTCGGCGCCGGCATCGACCTTGCGCTTGAAATGGTCGAGGTCGGCCAGCGCATCGCGCGCCTGGGGGTGGGTTTCGGGATAGGCGGCGACTTCGATGTGGAAGTGCCCGCCATGTTCGTCGTGGATGAAGCGGACCAACTCGCTGGCGTAGCGCAGGTCGCCGCGGTCGAGCGTGCCGGAGGGCAGGTCGCCGCGCAGGGCGACGATCCGCCGCACGCCGAGCGCGCGATAGAGCCGCAGCAGGGCGCGGATATCCTCGCGGCTCGCGCCGACGCAGGTCAGATGCGGCACGCCTTCCAGCCCATGGCTGGCGCGTAGGCGCTGCACGGTTTCCGAGGTGTGGCTCTGGGTGGAGCCGCCGGCGCCGAACGTGCAGGAGACGAAATGCGGCGCGAACGTTTTCAGTTTGCTCATCGCGCGGTCGAGCTGAGCGCGCTGGTCGTCGGTTTTCGGCGGATAGACTTCGAAGCTGATCGGGAGCATCGCGGCGGGCTAGGCAGTAAGGCCGGGAATTGTATCGCTTTATCGCGATGGATGTTTTAGTTATCGTGGCGGCGTCACGGGGGATGTTTGTCTGGTGTGTGTCGTGGCCGTCGGTGCTTGTCGGGCGGCGGCGTGTGGGGGCAATCCACGGGCGCGGAATGCGGAACGGGCGCCCGAAGGCGCCCGTCGCGGTCATGCGGGGATTTGCGGCAGGCCGCTCAATAGCGATAGTGCGCGGGCTTGTACGGCCCTTCCACCGGCACGCCGAGGTAGTCGGCCTGTTCCTGGGAGAGGCGGGTCAGCTTCACGCCGATCTTTTCCAGGTGCAGGCGGGCGACTTCCTCGTCCAGCTTCTTCGGCAGGATGTAGACCTTCGCCTCGTAGGCGTCCTTGTGGGCCCACAGGTCGATCTGCGCCAGGGTCTGGTTGGAGAAGCTGTTGGACATCACGAAGCTCGGGTGGCCGGTGGCGCAGCCCAGGTTCACCAGCCGGCCTTCGGCCAGCAGGAAGATGCTGTGGCCCTCGGCGAACGTGAACTTGTCCACCTGCGGTTTGATGTTGGTGCGCGCCGCGCCGCTTTCGTACAGCGCATCGACCTGGATTTCGTTGTCGAAATGGCCGATGTTGCAGACGATGGCCTGGTCCTTCATCGCCCGCATGTGGGCGAGGGTGAGGATGTCCTTGTTGCCGGTGGTGGTGACGTAGATGTCGGCCGTGCCCAGGGTGTCCTCGACGGTCTTGACCTCGAAGCCTTCCATCGCCGCCTGCAAGGCGCAGATCGGGTCGATCTCGGTGACGACCACGCGCGCGCCATAGGCGCGCAGGGAGGCGGCGCAGCCCTTGCCGACATCGCCGTAGCCGCAGACCACGGCGACCTTGCCGGCGAGCATCACGTCCAGCGCGCGCTTCAGGCCATCGGCCAGCGATTCGCGGCAGCCGTAGAGATTGTCGAATTTCGATTTCGTCACCGAGTCGTTGACGTTGATCGCCGGCACCAGCAGCTTGCCGGACTCGGCCAACTGATAGAGGCGGTGCACCCCGGTGGTGGTTTCTTCCGACACGCCCTTCCAGTCGGCGATCACCCGCGTCCAGAAACCCGGGCGCTCGGCGGCGACGCGCTTCAGCAGATTCTTGATGACCTGCTCCTCGTGGCTGGTGGCGGCGGCGTCGACCCAGGCCTCGTCGCCTTGTTCCAGCTCGTAGCCCTTGTGGATCAGGAGCGTCACGTCGCCGCCGTCGTCGACCACCAACTGCGGGCCGAGGAAGCCGCCGTTGCCATCGGGGAAGGACAGGGCGGCGAGTGTGCAGTCCCAGTATTCCTCCAGCGTTTCGCCCTTCCAGGCGAACACCGGGGTGCCGGTGGCGGCGATCGCGGCGGCGGCGTGATCCTGGGTGGAGAAGATGTTGCAGGACGCCCAGCGCACGTCGGCGCCGATGTCCTTCAGCGTCTCGATCAGCACCGCGGTCTGGATGGTCATGTGCAGGCTGCCGGTCACGCGCACGCCCTTGAGCGGGGCGTCGGGCGCGTACTTGCCGCGGATCGACATCAGGCCCGGCATTTCGGCTTCGGCGATGTCGATTTCCTTGCGGCCCCAGTCGGCCAGGGAGATGTCGGCGACCTTGTAGTCGCTTTCGGGGGAGGAGGTCTGCGGGGTATGGGTGGTCATCGGGCGCTCCGTGAGGGATGAAGGGGGTTCATGGTCACGGGCGCCGTTGTGTTCCGTGCCGAGCCTGGTGGGAATCCCCATCGCAGCGCCCCTCGGCGGAGCGCCATTGTATTTCTTCTTGTTCGCGATGAAGGGATCGCTGGATCGCCGGGGCGTCATGACCTTTGGCTCCTGCGCCGCGCCGGCGCCCGTGCCAACCTGCGGATCGGAACAAACGAGGATCCAGACGATGCGACTTCGCGCCATCGCCGGCTTGCCGCTGGCCCTTTTGCTGGGCTGGCCGCCGTCCGCCGCCGCCCAGACCGCTTACCGCGAGCCGCCGGCCGCGCTCAAGGCCATCGCCGATGCGCCGCGCGCGCCGCGGGTATCGCTCAGCCCGCGACGCGACCTGATGGCGCTGATGGCGATTCCCGGCCTGCCCGGCATCGAGGTGGTGGCGCAGCCGGAGGAGAAACTGGCCGGCATCCGCATCCATCCGCGCGTGCTGGCGCGGAGCAGTTTCAGTTTCGGCAACGACCTGTGGTTGCAGGACGTCGCCACTGGCAGGGAGATCCGCATCGAAGGCTTGCCCAGGCCGCTGTCGATCGCCGGCATGGGCTGGTCGCCGGATCAGAAATACCTCGCCTTCAACCAGGTCGAGCCGAAGACCGGCACCAACGCGTTGTGGCTGGTCGATGTCGCCGCGCGCCGCGCGCGGCTCTTGACGCGCGGGCTCAACACCATCAGCGGCCGGCCGTTCGAGTGGATGCCCGGGGGCCGCGCGCTGCTGGTCACGCTGCGCCCCGCCGATGTCGGCGCGATGCCGGTGGACGATAGCGTCCCGGCCGGTCCCAACGTGCAACGCACCGATGGCGACGGCCGCGTCACCAGCGTGCGCACCTATCAGGATCTGCTGAAGAACGAAGCCGACGCGCGCCGCTTCGAATACCTGCTGCGCGCGCAGGCGGCGCTCGTCGGCGTGGATGGCCGGGTGTCGCCGATGGCCGCGCCGGCGCTTTACACCGGCCTGTCGGTGTCGCCCGATGGCCGCCACATCCTCAGCCAGCGCATCGTCCGGCCGTTCTCGTATCTGGTGCCGATGCACTTCTTCCCGCGCACGATCGAGGTGCGCGACCTGGCCGGCAAGGTGATCCACACGGTGGCGAAACTGCCGCTCGTCGAGGGCCTGCCGACCGGCAACGACGCGGTGCCGACAGGCGTGCGCCGCATCGCATGGCGTGGCGATGCGCCGGCCACCCTGGTCTGGGCCGAGGCGCGCGATGGCGGCGATCCCGCCCGCGAGGTGGCGGTGCGCGACGTCGTCTACATGCAGCCGGCGCCGTTCACCGCCCGGCCGGTCGAACTGGCGAAACTGTCGATGCGATATTCGGGGACGCAGTGGGGGCGCGGCGACCTGGCCCTGCTCGGCGAATACTGGTGGAAGACTCGCCGCTTCAAGACCTGGCGCATACGGCCGGACGCGCCAGGGCGGGCGCCCGCGCTGTTCGAGGAAGGCAGCAGCGAGGATCGCTACGCCGACAAGGGCGAGCCGGTGCTGGCGCCGGATGCGCGCGGGCAATCGCGGCTGTTGACCTCGCCCGATGGCGGCGCGATCTACCGCATCGGCGATGGCGCATCGCCCGAAGGCGACCGCCCGTTCCTCGACCGCCAATCGCTGGCCGATGGCGAGACCACGCGCCTGTTCCATTCCAGCGGCCAGCGCTACGAGCGCCCGGTGGCGATGCTCGATGCCGAGGGCAAACGCCTCATCACCAGCCGCGAATCACCCAGCGAGCGCCCCAACTTCTGGCTGCGCGAACTGGCGGCGGACGATGCCGGTCGCGCGCTGACGCGCTTCCCGCACCCCACCCCGCAACTGCGCGAAGTGCGGAAGGAACTGATCCGCTACCGGCGCGCCGATGGCGTCGAGCTGACCGCCAACCTCTACCTGCCGCCAGGCTACGACCCGAAACGCGACGGCCGCCTACCGCTGTTGATGTGGGCCTATCCGGGCGAGTTCAAATCCGCCGCCGCGGCCAGCCAGGTGACGGGCTCGCCCTACCGCTTCAACAACATCGGCTACTGGGGGCCGCTGCCGTATCTCGCCACCGGCTACGCGGTGCTGGACAACCCCGGCATGCCGATCATCGGCGAGGGCCAGGCCGAACCCAACGACAGCTACATCGAGCAATTGCGCGCCAACGCGCAGGCGGCGGTGGACGAGGTGGTGCGTCGCGGCGTGGCCGATCCGGCGCGCATCGCCGTGGGCGGTCATTCCTACGGCGCCTTCATGACCGCCAACCTGCTGGCGCACACGCGGCTGTTCCGCGCCGGCATCGCCCGCAGCGGCGCTTACAACCGCACGTTGACGCCGTTCGGCTTCCAGGCCGAGGAGCGCAATTTCTGGCGCGCGCCGGAGACCTATGCCGCGATGTCGCCATTCAACCACGCCGACAAGATCAAGGACGCATTGCTCCTGATCCACGGCGAGGAGGACAACAATTCCGGCACCTTCCCGATGCAGAGCGCGCGCATGTACCAGGCGGTGCGCGGCCTGGGCGGCCACGCGAAACTGGTGATGCTGCCCAAGGAATCGCACGGCTACCGCGCCCGCGAATCGATCCTGACCATGATGGCCGAGACCCACGATTGGCTGGAGCAGAACGTCAAACGAGCCGTCCCGCGCGATGACGCCCGCTGAGGCGGTCCGCCGCCGCGCCGTATCGGCGGCCAGGAAAATCGACGCACGCGCCGCCGCGTGGCGGCGTGTGTTTATCGCCAGGTGGATTGGTCGGACGCGCTCTCCAGCGCGCGCGGCGTGACCGGCGGGTGCCGCTGTGCCGGGTTGATGACAGGGATTCGTGACAGGGATTCGTGACAGGGATTCGTGACAGGGATTCGTGACAGGGATTCGTGACAGGGATTCGTGACAGGGATTCGTGACTGGAATTCGTGACTGGAATTCGTGACTGGAATTCGTGACTGGAATTCGTGACTGGAATTCGTGACTGGAATTCGTGACTGGAATTCGTGATTGGAATTCGTGATTGGAATTCGTGATTGGAATTCGTGATTGGAATTCGTGATTGGAATTCGTGATTGGAATTCGTGATTGGGGCCGCGACCGGAACGAGAGCGGCAGACACCTCCGCCGTTGCCGGGGTCGCATCGCATGCGGAACGGAAAACCTCCGTTTCCGGGCGATTTCATGTTGCGGTGCGATATACGCGCCTGCGCGTTGACGCTTGTCATCAAGCTGGCGTAGCGTGGCCCACGGCATCGCGGGCCGGGTGGGCGGCGGCGCCATCGAATCGATGGATCGAACACCGCGCCCGCCCTCGTGCCGTTTCGGCCCGTGGGGCGGGGGAGTGCAACCTCACCACGGGAAAACAGCCATGACCGTCCGCTTCGCCAAGTCCCCGCGCCTCTTGTCGTCCGCCTTGCTCGTGTTCGCCACCGCCCCGCCGGCGTTGGCCAGCACCCTGACCCAGAATGCGTCGTGGACGATCGATCGCTCCGATACCCGTGCCAAGTATCGCGTCGTCGCCTACGGCGACTCGATCTACGCCGGCTACAACGGCTCGCTCTCGCGCGCGGCGACCTTCTCCGCGCCCACGGTGGAATCGGAATACCTGTCCGGCGTGTGGAAGACCGATATCGAGAACGTCCGCCGGGCTAAATCGGGCGCGGTGGCTTCCGATGTCTACCGGAACAAGATCGTGGCCGAGCGGTCGTACATGCAGCATGCCTCGACCCGCGTGGTCACTTTCGAGATGTGCGGCAATGACGGGTTGCAGGCGCGCGCCAGCTTCAAATCGCAGACCGGCACCTGCAACTACGCCGTGCTCGACGAGGCCGTTCACAACTGCAAAATCCACGTCGCCGCCGCGATGGATTTCATCAATGCCAATGCCTACCCGGGCGTCAAGCTGAAGGTCATCAGCAACCTCTATTACCCCGGCTACGACGCCGACAACGTGCACAGCTCGTGCAGGGATGCGCGCACCGGCGCGCACGTCAACCTGCGCGACAGGTTTCTGCCGTCGATGGCGAAGATGAATTACTGGATGTGCGAATACGCGCGGCGAAAGGACTTCCGCTGCGCCGACAGCTTCGCCGAGTACATGGGCGCCGATTACGACAGCAACGGCGACGGACGGGTGGATTCCGAGGCGCTGAGATACGTCGCCGGCGAAAGCGAATCCAGCTACGTCACCCGTATCGTCTCGACCCTGCGCTCGACCATCCGGGACGCGAATACCCACTTCGTGTCGTCCTCCAGCAGCTACGACTACATCCAGTCCGACGATGTCCATCCCACCTATGCCGGCGATACGCTCCGCTCGGGCATCTGGGGCGGCGCGGCGGACAAGGGCGCGCCGCGCTTCACCGCGTTCGTCAACGGCCGCAACCCGATATGGAACCAATACGGCCACGAACGCATGGGCTGGGTGTTGTCGACCTATGGCCCGGCCACGCCCTGAGGCGCCGGTGCCGGCGTCGAATGGCCATGATCCGCGTCTCCCGCCCCCGCAAGTCCGGAGCGGGATGCGGCGGCGCGTCCTGGGGTGGATGGCGGTTGCGGTGGTCATTCTGCTGGCCGGTTGCTACGGCTGGCTCAGCATGCGGCCCAAGCCCTTGCGGGTCGATGTGTCCGGGCCGGCCGGGCGGGCGGTTGACGGCGCGCGCGCCGCGGCTCTCCCGCCGCCGGCCGCCGCCGCCGCTCAGCCCACGGAGCCGGGCGACGTGACGCCCGATATCAAGGATTACATCCCGCCCGGCCGCGAACCGGAGATGGGCGAAGTGATCGCCCGGCTGCGCGCGGCGGGCGTGCAATCGGGCATCGCCGCCTTCAACCCGCCCGGCACCCGCCCGCCGCTGGTGGGGATCGCGGTACCGGAGGATTTTCCGCTGCCCGAGGGGTACGTCCGCCACACGCAGACCACCGACGATGGCCAGCGCATCGAGCCGATCCTGATGTTCTCGCCCGATTACGATTTCTTCGACGCCCAGGGGCGGCCGATCCAGGTGCCGGAAAATCGCGTGGTACCGCCCGTGCATGCGCCCCCGGGCCTGAATGTCCGCATGATCCGTATCCCGCCGCCACGTTGAGCGGTGGTCGCTTCCGGCTCGCTTCCGCCATGACACGTTTCCTTTCCGGCGCCCGCACGCCCGTCGAGCTCCTTGCCTGCGGGCTGCTGTTCGGGCTGTATGCCCGTGGCGGTAACGCCTTCATCCTTGGCTTCGTCGCCCTGGCGCCGTGGCTCGTCACGCTGGACAAGCCGCGTGGCCTCGTCGCCACCGTGTCCAACGCGTGGGCGATGAGCGTCGTCTTCGTGTTGGCGGCCTTTCACTGGTTCGCGTTCGCCATTGCCGATTATTTCGGCATCGAACCGGCGCTGGCGCTGGCGTCGCTGACGGTGGCCGCGCCGTTGCTGCAACCGCAGTGGATCGCATTCGCGCTGGTGCGGCGCTGGGCCGCGCGCCGGCATGGTCCGCCGCTGGTGGCGCTGGCTGGCGCATCGGCCTGGGCGGGCTGCGAATGGCTGTGGCCGAAGCTGCTCGGCGACACGCTCGGCCACGGGCTGTATCCCTCGCCGTGGCTGCGCCAGTTCGCCGATGTCGCCGGCGCGGCGGGGTTGAGCTTCGCCCTGATCCTCGCCAACGAGGCGCTGGCGCTGGCATTCGCGCGCCGGTGCGCGGCGCGGCGCGAGTGGGGCCGTCCGCTCGCCGTGGCCTGCGCCGTGCCGCTGTTGCTGGCCGGCTACGGCATGCTTCGGCTGCCGCTGCTGGCTTCGGTCGTGCCGGAAGCGCCGCTGCGGATCGGCATGGTGCAATCGAACATCGTCGATTACGACCGCCTGCGTGCTGACATCGGCGCCTACGAGGTGGTGCGGCGTGTGCTGGATACCCATTTCGCGCTGTCGTACCCGTTGGCGCGCGCGGGCCGGGTGGATGCGTTGCTGTGGTCGGAGACCGTTTACCCCACCACCTACGGCCAGCCCAAGAGCGAGGATGGCGCGACCTTCGATCGTGAGATCGCCGACTTCGTGGCGATGACGCGCGTGCCGCTGGTGTTCGGCACCTACGATGCCGATCCCGATGGCGAATACAACGCCGCCGCCTTCGTCGGGCCGCGGGCGCGGCTTCTCGGCTTCTACCGCAAGACTAGGCTGTTCTTCGGCACCGAATACCTGCCGCGGTGGGCGGAAGAACTCGGCCTGCGCCGGCTGCTGCCGTGGGCCGGCGCCTGGCGGCCAGGCCAGGGTGCGCGGGTGATGCCGTTGCGGCTGGCCGATGGCCGCGAGGTGCCGGTACAGGCGTTGATCTGTCTGGACGACGTCGACCCCGGTCTCGCCATCGATGGCGCGAGGCTGGGGGCGCACGCCTTGCTGGGGATGTCCAACGACAGTTGGTTCACCCGTCACCCGGTGGGCGCGCGTCTGCACTTGCAGGTGGCCGCGTTCCGCAGCATCGAGACGCGCCTGCCGCAGGCGCGCGTTACCAGCAATGGGTTCAGCGCGGCGATCGACGCCACCGGCGCGCTGCTGGCGGAAACCGCGATGGACGAACAAGCCGTGCGGGTGGCGGAACTGGCCGCGCGCCCGGCGCCGTTCACCCCGATGCGCATGTTGGGCGACTGGCTGGGCAAGGCGGGTTTGGTCTTCCTGGTGCTGCTGGCGGTACGGGCGGCGTTGTCGGACTGGCGGGGCCACCACCCCGCTCGCGCCAGTGCGCGCGCGCCGGTCGTCTTGCCGCGAGGCGTGGCGATGATGTCGCCGGCGATGCGCGTGGTCATCGTCGGGCTGCAACTGTTCGCGCGTGCCGCGGTGCTGTGGATGGGCGTGGCCTGGCTGCTTGGCGAAGCCGGGCAGGATCGGCTGCTCACCCAACTGCGCACGTTCGTCGCGCTGGTGCTTTTGCCGGAAGCGTCGGCCTGGCTGCTGATGGGCCTGCATCGCGCGCGTCTCGCGGTGGACGACGACGGCCTGCGGCTGTTCCGGCGCGGCCGCGAGGTCCGTCTGCTGCGGAAAGGCGATGGCACGGCGCTGAGGCCGTGGGCGTTGCCGCTGCCGGCCGATGGCGTCAGCTTGCGCGCGCCGGCGGGCCGGGACATCGTCCTGTCCGGTGTGGACCCCGCCGCCCTGGCGCGGGCGTTGGATTCCCCCTCTCCGGCCACGTCGCGCGCCAGGCTGTCGCTGCTCGCCGCGCAGGCGCGCGCGTGGGCGCGGCGTGGCCGGTTGGATCATCCATTGCCCAAGTTCCTGCTGTTTCCGCTGCTGCCGGCGCTGCCGGCGTTCCGTTTGCATCAGATCATCGCTTTCGGCGGCACCTTCGGCGAGGCGTATGTTCATGGCTGGAAAGCGTGGTTCGCCGCGCTCGGCCTGTGGTGGGCGAGTTGGATCGTGATGATGGTGCTGTGGGCGGGCGCGTTGCGGGCGGCGGTGGAAGCGGTCTGCCTCGCCGCGCCGCGGATCGCGCCGACGCGCATTGTCGGCCTGCGCACCGTGCTGGAATCGGCCGCGCGCTGGCTCTACTACCTGGGCGTGCCGGTCTGGCTCGCCTGGCGGATGCTGGCGGCCTGACCCGCGCCGCCAGGAGAAACGGGCCGCATGGAGGCGGCCCGTTTCCTTCGCGTCATGGCATTGCGGTCACTTCTTCAGCTTGGCCTGCTTGCGCAGTTCCTCCGCCTTGTCGGTTTTTTCCCAGCTGAAGGCGGTGGCCTTCTGCTTCTTGCCGGTGCCGTCGGTATAGCTGATTTCCCTGGGCTTGCGGCCGAAGTGGCCGTAGGCGGCGGTGCGCTGGTAGATCGGGTGCACCAGGTCGAGCATCTTGATGATGCCGTACGGGCGCAGGTCGAAGTTGGCGCGGATGAGTTTTTCGATCTGGTCGTCGGGGATCTTGCCGGTACCGAAGGTGGTGACCGAGATCGAAGTCGGCTCGGCCACGCCGATGGCGTAGCTGACCTGCACTTCGCATTTGCCGGCCAGTCCGGCGGCGACGATGTTCTTCGCCACGTAGCGCGCCGCGTAGGCGGCCGAGCGGTCCACCTTCGAAGGGTCCTTGCCGGAGAACGCGCCGCCGCCGTGGCGGGCCATGCCGCCGTAGGTGTCGACGATGATCTTGCGCCCGGTCAGGCCGCAGTCGCCCACCGGGCCGCCGATCACGAAGATGCCGGTCGGGTTGATATGCACCTTGTTCTTCGGCAGCGCCTCGAACCACTTCTTCGGCAGCACCGGGCGCAGGATTTCCTCGCGCACCGCCTCGATCAGGTGCTTCTGTTTGATCCCCGGATCGTGCTGGGTCGAGAGCACCACCGCGTCCAGTCCCTCGATGGTGTGGCCGTCGTCGTTGTAGCGCAACGTGACTTGGCTCTTGGCGTCCGGGCGTAGCCACGGCAGCTTGCCGTTCTTGCGCAGCTTGGCCTGCTGCTCGACCAGTCGGTGGCTGTAGTAAATCGGCGCGGGCATGAATTCCGGCGCCTCGTTGCAGGCGTAGCCGAACATCAGGCCCTGGTCGCCGGCGCCCATTTCCTCGGGCTTCTTGGCTTTCCTCTCGGTGCCGTCCACACCCGCGGCGATGTCCGGCGACTGCTTGCCGAGCATGTTGATGATGGCGCAGGTGTGGCCGTCGAAACCGACATCCGAATTGTCGTAGCCGATGTCGTTGATGACGTTGCGGGCCAGGCCCTCGATGTCCACCCAGGCGCTGGTGGTCACTTCGCCGGCGACGATCGCCGCGCCAGTCTTGACCAGCGTTTCGCAGGCCACGCGGGCGCGCTTGTCCTGGGCCAGGATGGCATCGAGGACAGCGTCGGAGATCTGGTCGGCGATCTTGTCCGGATGGCCTTCGGAGACCGATTCGGAAGTGAACAGATAGCTGGACATCGACTTGTATCCTTTTATTCGGATGAAAAGATGTAGCGAATGATACATGCGTGCACGGGCGCATGCACGAGCGCCGCCAGTTTGCCCGATGACGGTTAAGCAGACGTATCCGGCCCGGCTGTCATCGCCCCGCAACCGTGCTGCAACCCGGCTGACGCGGGGGGCGGCCACGATCAGGTATCCCATACCGCATCCGATGGGCATGATCCAGCTCGAAGAACGTCTGCAACAGCGTTTTCCGCATTGGTTCCGGGGGCGTCGCGCGCCCGTCGCGCGTACGCTGGTGCGTGGTGTCGGCCGCTGGTCGCGGCTGGACCGGGTGGAATCGTTCCTGCGGGCCAACGGCCATCTACGCGATTTCGAGTTCGTCCGCGCCGCGCTGGATCACCTGGAGGCGCGCTACGACATCGACGAGGCCGCGCTGGCGCGGGTTCCCGTTAGCGGCCGCCTGCTGATCGTTGCCAATCATCCTTCCGGCGCGCTCGATGCGCTGGCGCTGCTCGACGCGGTCGGCCGCGTGCGGCGCGATGTGCGCATCGTCGCCAACGATTTCCTTACCACCCTCACCGGCCTGTCCAACCTGCTGTTGCCGGTGCGGGTGTTCGGCGGCCGGGCCGGGGCCGACTCGGTGCGGGCGATCGAGTCCGCGCTGGCGCGGGAGGAATGCGTCATCGTGTTTCCGGCCGGCGAAGTGTCGCGGCTTTCGTCCAGAGGTGTGCGCGACGGGCGTTGGCGTCCGGGGTTCGTGCGTTTTGCCCGCAGCGCCATGGCGCCGGTGCTGCCGATCCACGTCCAGGCGCGCAATTCCGCGTTGTTCTACGGGGCGTCGGCCATCTTCAAGCCGGCCGGCACCGCCCTGCTGGCGCGCGAGGTCTTCGCCCGCCAGCGTCGCCGCATCGTGCTGCGGGTCGGCCGGGCCGCGTGCCTGCCGGCCGATGTCGAGCCGCATGAAGTGCTGCGCCGCACGCGCGCCGCGCTCTACCGGCTGGGGCGCGGCGCGACGCCGGTGGCGTCCAGGCCGGAGGCGCTGGCAATGGCGCTGCCGCCCGAACGGGTGCGGGCCGGCATCGCCGCGATGGAATTGCTTGGCCGCACCAGCGACGGCAAGGAAATCCGTGTCGGCCGGCTGGCGGCCAGCGCGCCGCTGCTGGACGAGATCGGCCGGCTGCGGGAGCTGACCTTCCGCCAGGTCGGCGAGGGGACCGGCAAGCGTCTCGATCTCGACGAATACGATGCCTGGTACGAACACATCGTGCTGTGGGATGCGAACGCGATGAGGATCGCCGGGGCTTATCGCGTCGCCCGGGGCGCGCGGATACTGGCCGAAAAGGGGCTGCCCGGTCTCTACACCGCCTCGCTGTTCCATTACGACGAGGCGGCGGTGCCGCGCATCGCCGCCGGTATGGAACTGGGGCGCAGCTTCGTCGTCCCGGAATACTGGAACAGCCGCAGCCTCGACTATCTCTGGCAGGGCATCGGCGCTTATCTGCGCGTGCATCCCGGCGTTCGCTACCTGTTTGGGCCGGTGTCGATCAGCGCCGCGTTGCCGCCGGCCGCGCGCGACGCGCTGGTGGCTTATTACTCGCGTTATTTCGGCGGTGGCGACGGCCTGGCGCACTCGCTACGGCCCTTCGCTTATTTCGCCGCGCCGCCGGATTTCGGCGGGCTTGATGCCGATACCGCCTTCCGCGTGCTCAAGCACAACCTCGATGCGCTCGGGAGCAGCGTGCCGACGCTCTACAAACAGTACACCGAACTGTGCGAACCGGGCGGCGCGCGCTTCCTCGCTTTTGGTGTCGATCCCGATTTCAACAACGCGATCGACGGCCTGATCGAACTCGATCTGGCCGCGATGCGCCCCAAGAAACGGCGGCGCTACATCGGCGAGCGCGGGGCGGCGGCGTGAGGCGCGAAAGCGGACAGGCGGAATGCCTGCGGACGGTGTTCATTTCCGATGTCCACCTTGGCGCGCGTCATTGCCACGCGCGCGAACTAGCGGAATTCCTCGGCCGCCTCCATTGCCGCAAGCTGTACCTGGTGGGCGATATCGTCGATCTGTGGTGGATGGCGCAGCGACGCGCGCACTGGCGCGCCGAGCACAATCGCGTCGTCGAGGCGCTGCACGCGTTGCGCCGCGTCGGTACCGAGATCGTTTACGTGCCCGGCAATCACGACCGGCCCGCGCGCAAGTTCTGCGGCTTGATGTTGCCGGCGATGCAGGTGCGCCGCCGCGCCATCCACGTCACCGCCGATGGCCGCCGCCTGCTGGTGGTGCATGGCGACGATTACGACAGCATCACCCACTTCGGCAGCGTCCAGGAAAAGTTCGGCGACTGGCTGTATTACCGCATCCTCACCTGGAACCAGCGCACCAACGCCGTCCGCCGCCGGCTTGGCCTGCGCTACTGGTCGTTGGCGGAATATCTCAAGCGCCGCAGCGCCGCCGCCGAGCGCTACATCGAGCGCTTCGTCCAGGCCGGGCTTGCCGATGCCAGGCGTCGCGGGCTCGATGGCATCGTTTGCGGCCACATCCACCGGGCCGCGCTGCGGGAGCGCGATGGCCTGATCTACGCCAACGATGGCGATTGGGTCGAGACGCTCACCGCGATCGCCGAGGACCGCGATGGCGGGCTGCGCCTGCTGGCGCACAATGGCGAGACCCTGGCCCGCATCGCGCCGCGTCCGCGACTGCCGCGCGCGGATGTCGGCGGTGCCGAAGCGATGCCGGTGGCGGCTTGATCGCCCCCGACCGTGGAGATGGCGGGCGCGGGCCCGTCGGCGGGCGCCGCGCGGTTCGTCGTTCGGCGCGCGCGTTGCCTTAACATCGGCGCATGGATTCGCTGACCCAGATCGTCCTCGGCGGCGCGCTTGCCGCCGCCGTCGCACCCGCGCGCCATCGCCGCGCCGCCTTGCTGGCCGGCGCCGCGCTCGGCACGCTGCCCGATCTCGACGTATTGCCGGCGTCGCTGCTGCTCGGCGACCCGATCGACCGCATGACCTGGCATCGCGGGCCGTCGCATTCGCTGCTGGTGCTGCCTTTCGTGGCATGGGCGATCTGGGCGTTCTTCAAACGTCGCGGCGGCCGCGTGGCCGAGGCCTCGGGACGTTGGTGGTGGGCCATTCTGCTGGCTCTGGCAACCCATCCCGCGCTGGATGCCTTCACCGTCTATGGCACGCAATTGTGGTGGCCGTGGCCGTCCTCGCCGGTGATGTGGTCGAGCATCTTCATCATCGATCCGCTCTACACGGTGTGGCTGCTGGCCGCCTGTGTCGCCGCCTGGTGGCTGCGCCGCGGACGCGCCGCGCAACTCGGGTTGGTGATCGGGCTGGCGATCAGCACCGGGTATCTCGGCTGGTCGCTGCTCGCCAAGGCGATCGTCGAGCGCGATGCGGCGCGTTCGCTGGCGGCGCTGGGGTTGCAGGATGCGCCGCGCTTCTCGGTGCCGACGCCGTTCAATACGCTGCTTTGGCGGGTGGTGGCGATGACGCCCGAGGGATATGTCGAGGGCGAGTATTCGCTCTTCTCCGATTGCGGCTCGGTGCGTTTCCAGGCTTTTCCCTCCGATGCCGGGGCCTGGGCGCAGGCGCGCGACTTGCCCGCGGCGCGGCGCATGACCTGGTTCAACCACGGCTTCCAGCGCGCGGCGATGGTCGACGACCGCCTGGTGCTGACCGATCTGCGCATGGGCAGCGAGCCGGATTATTTCTTCAATTACGCCGTTGCCCGGCGCGATGCGCTGGGGCGTTGGCGGGCGCTGACGCCCAGCGAGCGTTTCAGGCCGCCGGAGGCGAAGCCGCGCAGCGCGCAGCTCGGGCGTATCTGGCGGCGCATCTGGCATGCGCCCGATGGCGAGGCTCAGGCCGCCAGCGAGACCCCGGCGATCAGCGCGTCGAAATAATCGCGGGTCAGCCCGCGCTGGGCGTGGGCATCGATCGCGCGGTTGACCACGGCGCGGAAGGCGGCGTTCTCCGGCTTGTCCCGCGCGTACCAGCCGAGGTGCTTGCGGGCGATGCGCACGCCCGTTTCCTCGCCGTAGAACGCGTAGAGCGCGTCGAGGTGCGAGAGCAGCACGTCGCGCACCTCGTCGAGCGAGGGCGCCGGCAAGGTCTCGCCGGTGGCGAGGAAATGGGCGATCTCGCGGAAGATCCACGGCCGGCCCTGAGCCGCGCGCCCGACCATGACCGCATCGCAGCCGGTACTGTCCAGCACCTCGCGCGCCCGGTGCGGCGAGTCGATGTCGCCGTTGGCGATCACCGGCATCCGCGTCCCGGCCTTGATCGCCGCCACGGTTTCGTGCTCGGCCCTGCCGGCGTAGTGCTGGTCGCGGGTGCGGCCGTGGACGCTCAGCGCGGCAATGCCGCATTGCTCGGCCACGCGGGCGATGGCCGGCGCGTTGCGGTGGGTCGCATCCCAGCCGGTGCGGATCTTCAGCGTGACCGGCACTTCGACCGCACCCACCACGGCTTCCAGGATGCGCGCGACCAATGCTTCGTCGCGCATCAGCGCCGAGCCGGCCCAGACGTTGCAGACCTTCTTCGCCGGGCAGCCCATGTTGATGTCGATGATCTCGGCGCCGTGATCGACGTTGTAACGTGCGGCATCGGCCAGCAGTGCCGGATCGGTGCCGGCGATCTGCACGCTGACCGGCGCCGGTTCGCCGAGGTGATCCATGCGGTGGCGCGATTTGGCCGTTTGCCAGAAGCGCGGGTCGCTGATCGTCATCTCCGAGACCGCCAGGCCCGCCCCCATGCGCTTGCACAGTTGCCGGAAGGGCTTGTCGGTCACACCGGCCATCGGGGCCAGCACGATGCGCGGTTCGATGCGATGGCGGCCGATCTGCATCCGCGGATTGTAGTGGGCAATGACAGGCGTGCGCGGTGGCTCAGGCCGCTCGGTGGCGGTGCCCGCGCCGTCGCAGCCAGAACAGCAGCCCGGTGACGAACAGGAACATCGGGACGATGCCGGCCAGGGCGGTCGCCCAGCGCGGCGCGGGGCCGCCGACCGCGCCGATGTGCAGCGGGTAGAGGGCCATGGCGATGCGGTGCCCGGGCGCCAGCGTTCGCGCATCCCGGCGCAGCCGCAACAGATGCCCGCCGCGGTCGCTGACCACCATGCTGCGGCCGTTGGGGTGCCATTCGCCCTCGGCCTGGAGGCGCACGGTCACTTGGTCCTGGCCGGGTGTCGGCGTGTTGACCCGGCGGATTCGCGCATCCGGCAACGTACTGGCGGCAAGCGCGAGGATGCGTGGCCAATCCGGTGCGGCGTCCGAGACGCGGCCGGACGTGGGCGCGGGCAGCGGCTCGCCGCCGAAGATGCCGGTCAGTGCTTTGGAATAGGCATCCTGATAGACCATGCCCAGGCCGGTGAGCGTTGCCAGCAGCATCAGCGGAGACAGCACGGCGCCGAGGCTGCGATGCCAGCTCAGCCAGCGGCGGGGCGGCGGATTGGCATGCACCTTGAGCTGCGCGAGCATGCGGCCTGGCTTGGGCCACCACAGGTACAGGCCGATCAGCAGCATGGACAGGCCGATGCAGCCGACCACGCCCAGCACCGCCTCGCCGGTTTCCCCGCCCAGTAGCTCGACGTGGAATTCGTGCAACCAGAGCAGGGCGTCGTCGTCCGGCGTGCGGGTGAGCAGCAGTTCGCCGTCCTCGGGCGCGAAGTAGCGGCGGCTGCCGTCCCGGTAATGGCCCTGCCATACCGGCAACGCCGGGCGCGGCAGATCGAGGGCGCGCAAGCCGCGCGCCGACTCGCGCGCCATGAGGGCGGCCAGCACCCCGCCATCGGCTTGCGCCGTGTGCGCGGCCAGTCGCGGGTGCTGCATGCGCAGTAGCGGCACATGAAACACCAGGACCGCCCCGGCGAGGCCGATCAGGCCGAACAACAGCCCGACGCCGAGGCCGCTCCAGAGATGCAGCCGGGAAAGCAGCCGGCGCGGGGGCATCAGAATCGGCGGCTCCAGCTCATCGTCAGCGTGCGTCCGCGGCCCGCCGTGTAGGTGTCGTTGCGCGGCGTGGTCTGCGAATGGTAGGTGACGTAATGGCGGTCGAGCAGGTTCTCGATGCCCACGCTCAGCTCGCCGTCGAGCCATGCGAACCGGGCATTGGCGTCGAACGTGGTGTAGCCGTCGAAGCGCGCCACTTCGACGCCCCGCCGGTCGAAACCGCGGCCGCCCGCCTGGTTGGCTTGCAGGCGCGTGCGGATGCCTTCGCGCCACTGCCGCTCCCAATAGGCGCCGATGCGATTCGGGCTGATGTTGACGCCGGGCAGGTCGCTGTCCACCTTGTTGTCGCCATCGCTGTCGTAGCGCCCGCGCGATGCCGCCAGCAACAGGCCGACCCGCGCCCGCTCGCTCAGACGGAAGCCGACACTGCCCTCGACGCCGGCGATCCTGGTGCGCTCGCGCACGACGTTGTAGGAGAACGTGCCGGGATCGAAGGCCAGGCGCGACCCCAGCTTGGACTCGGACTGGTATGCCGCGAGGTGCGCGTTCCAGCGCTGGCCGTCGTAATCGATGCCGATTTCCCGGTTGTCGGCGATTACCGGGGTCAGGTCGATCAGCGTCCCCACCGACCGCCCGGGGGTATCGATCGCGCGCAGCACGCGGCCGATATCGGCCACGGTATAGCCCTCGCTGTAGGAGGCGTAGACTTTCAGCTCGGGCGTGGTCTCCCATACCAGGCCGAGGTTCGGCATGGTCTCGCGGCTCTTGCGTATGCCGCCCCGCACGAACTGGCCGCCGTTATACCGGGGCAGGGTGGTGAAGTCGTTGACCTCCAGCTCGCCGCGTTCATGGCGCAGGCCGCCGGTCAGCATCAGGTTGTCGCGCAGGCGCCACTCGCCCTGGATGAAGGGGGCGAGCGAGCTGTAACGGGTTTCCGGCACCCAGTTCAGCTGGCTCCTGAGCAGTTGCTGTTTGGTTGCGTCGCGTGACCAGTCCAGGCCCAGCATCAGCCGCGCGCGGCCATCGAACAGGCCGCGAGACCAACTGAGCTTGGCGCCGCGCTTGATCGAGACGTTTTCCGATTCGTCGTACCAGTCGCGGCCATCGTTCCAGAAATTCGGCCAGGCGCTGCCGCCGTAGCGGCCGGCGAAATCGACACCGAACAGTTGCGCCTGGAGATAGCCGCCGAATACGTCATCGTCGCTGTAGTCGAGGGCGATGGAGGTGGCGCGGTTGCGCGCGGACAGGCCCGGCGGCGTGCCGCGTACCGAGGTGGCCAGGAGGCCGCGCCGGAAATCGCCGTTCCTGCTGACGTAGCGGTTGCGGCCTTCCAGGCGGTAATCGTTGGCGTTGAGCTGCAAGCGGCGGCCATCGTCGATCTCCCAGCCCATCTTGAGAAACAGCCCGAGGCTGGTCGAATCCATCAGATCGCCCTGGGTATTGTTGACGGCGATGGGCTGGCCCTTGCCGTCGTAATACAGGCCCTCGCTGGCGCGCGACACGCCGCCGACCAGATCGAAGCGGCCCTGCCGGGTGCCGAACAGATACGCGCCGCGGTAGCCGGCGCTGTCCGCGCGCGGCCGCAAGGCGCTGGAGAGGCCCAGCGACAGTTCGTGGAAGGACTCGCCATCCCGCTTCGGCGCGCGCTTGGTGATGATGTTGATGATGCCGCCGGAAGCGCCCAGCCCTTGCAGGGCGTTGGCGCCGTGGATGACCTCGATGCGCTCGACCATCGCCAGGTCGATGGTGTGGCCGTCGCGGCCGCCTTCGCGCAGCGGCGTGGACTGCGGCATGCCGTCGACCAGATACAACGGCTTGCGGCCGCGCAGGGTTTCGCCGCCATTGGTCATTTTCTGCCGCGAGGGCGAAAACGAAGGCACCAGATTGCTCAGCACCTGCGAGAGGTCCTGGGTGAGCGACAGTTGCTGTTTGAGCTGTTCGCGGTCGATCACGGTGATGGTGTTGGGTATCGCCGCTTCGGAGTCGGGGCTGCGGCTGGTGCTGGCCGAGACCACCACGCGGTCGAGCGTATGGGCGGAAGGCGACGGAGCGGCGCTGGCCTCGGCGAGGGCGGCATGCGGGGCGAAAAGCAGGGAGAACGCGGCGGCGAGCGCGTTCTGGCGGGGAAGTTTCATTCGTAAGCCCGGAAAAATATCCGACAAATGATAACTATTCGCATGAATGCGGCATATATGCATCTGCCGGCGAGGCGGCGGCGCGTGACTGCCGGCTCCGCGCCGCTGGCGCGTGGCTTGCCGGCGTGGGCGTGCGGCGTATGACGGCGGGTTTCAGCCGGCCGGCAGGTACGGCATCGACAGCGCGGCGCCCGTCCGCTCGGTCGAGCGCGCGGCGTAACGGCTGGCGACATCGACGTGACGGGCAAAGCCGACGTCTGCCCGCAGCGCCATCGATGCGCACAGCGCGCCGTTGAAGGCATCGCCGGCGCCGGTGGTGTCGAGGGTTCTGGCCGGTGTCGCGGCGATGCGGTAGTGCGTGACGCTATCGCCGCGGAGAGCGCCTTCTGGGTGGGAGACGAAGCTGCCCAGCGCGCCCAGCGTCAGCACCACGCTGCCGGCCGGGTGCAGGGTGCGGCAGAGCAGGTGCAGCGCATCGTCGGCGGCGCTGGCGACGGCCTGGGCGGGAATCGCCAGCGCGGTATGGCGGGCGATGAGCGCGGCGAACTCGGTTTCGTTGGGCGTGAGGATGTCGGCCTGCGCCAGCAGTGAGCGTTCGGTCCCGGCATTGGCGGGGGCGGGGTTGAGCACCGTGCGGCGGCCTGCGCCGCGCGCGGTGGCGAGCGCCAGCCCGATCGCTTCGGCCGGCGATTCCAACTGCGCCAGCAGCACGTCGGCGGCGGCGATGGCGGCGTGCTCGGCCTCGACATGCGCCAGGGAAAGTTCGGCGTTGGCGCCCGGCCCGATCACGATGGAATTGCGGCCCGCCGCATCGACGAAGATGCCGGCGGTGCCGGTGGGGTTCCGCGCGGCCATCGCCGCCAGCGCGATGCCGTCCGCCTTGGCCAGCCGCCGCGCCAGGCGTCCGCCGTCGTCATCGCCCAGCGCGCAGATGAAACGGGTATCGGCGCCGGCGCGGCGCGCCGCCATCGCCTGGTTGAAGCCCTTGCCGCCGGGGCCGCAGGCGTAGCGGCCGGCCAGCGTCGCGCCCGGCGCGGGCAGGGCGTCGCAACGCCAGACGTGATCGACGTTGAACGAACCGACGACGACGACCTTGCCGCTCATCTCAGCCGAAATGGGTCAGTACGCCGGCGATGGTGGCGGTCATGAAGGTGGCGATCGAGCCGCCCAGCACCGCGCGCAGACCGAAGCGGGCCAGGTCGCCGCGACGCTCCGGCGCCAGGCCGCCGATACCGCCGATCTGGATCGCGATCGAACTGAAATTGGCGAAGCCGCACAGCGCGTAGGTGGCGATCAGCGCGGCTTGCGGGCTCAACGCCACCCCCGGCATCTGGCCGTTGGTGATCTTCGCCAGCTCGGTGTAGGCGATGAACTCGTTGATCACGACCTTCTGCCCGATCAGCGAACCGACCGTGGTCGCATCCGCCCACGGCACGCCGATCACCCAGGCCAGCGGCGCCAGCACCGCTCCCAGAATGGTCTGGAGGTTGGTCGGCTTGCCGATCGCGGCGGCGAGCCCGGTCACTTCGCCGAACCAGGTCAGGGGCGCATTGACCAGTGCGATGAGGGCGATGAAGGCAAGCAGCATCGCGCCGATGTTGAGCGCCAGCCGGAGGCCGTCGGCCGCGCCCGAGGCCGCGGCGTCGATCACGTTGGCGGTGGTCTTCTCCACTTCCATCTTCACCGTGCCGCGGGTCAGCGGCTCGCCGGTCTCGGGGATCAGCAGCTTGGCCACCACCAGCGTGGCCGGTGCGGCCATGATCGAGGCGGCGAGCAGGTGCTTGGCGTAGAACGCCTGCTGCTCGGGGTCGCCACCGCCCAGCATGCCGACGTAGGCGGCCAGGACGCCGCCGGCGATGTGCGCCATGCCGCCGATCATCATCGTCAGCAACTCGGAGTGGGTCATCCGCGCGATGTAAGGCCGCACCGTCAGCGGCGCCTCGGTCTGGCCGATGAACACGCTGGCGCACACGCTGGTGGTCTCGGCGCCGGATACCCGCATCACCTTGGTGATCGCCCAGGCCATCGCCTTGACGATCGCCTGCATCACGCCCAGGTGGTAGAGCACGCCCATGAAGGCGGCGAAGAAGATGATGGTCGGCAGCACCTGGAAGGCAAAGATGAAACCGAACTTGTCGATATCCATCAGCGAACCGAAGATGAAGCTCGACCCGGCGTTGACGAAGGCCAGCAGCTTGACGAAACCGCGGCCCAGCCAGTCGAACATCTCGCGCCCGCCCGGCACCAGCAGCACCAGCGCGGCGAAGCCGATCTGCAAGGCGATGCCGGTCGATACCAGTTTCCAGTCCACCGCGCGGCGGTTGTTCGAAAACAGCCACGCCACGCCCACCAGTACCGCCAGCCCGAATAGGCCGAACCCGATCCGCGACAACCCTTCCATATCCGACCCCGTTGATGCTGCGCGGCAGATTAGCCGATTTGCCGTGCCACCGTCCTCATCCGATCCCGCGCAATGCCGCCCATAGCCCCAGCGCCAGAAACACCAGCGCGGCGGTGACGCGCGCGGTTTTCAACGGCAGCCGGGCGGCGAATCGGCTGCCTAGACACACCACCGGCACGTTGGCCAGCAGCATGCCCACCGTGGTGCCGGCCACCACCTGCCATAGCGGCGGGTACTTGGCGGCCAGGAGCACCGTCGCCACCTGCGTCTTGTCGCCGATCTCGGCGATGAAGAAAGCGAGACTGGTGGCGATGAAGGCGCCGCGCGCGGGCAGCCGGGCGTCGTCGTCGATTTCGTCGGGTTTCAGCGTCCACAATGCGATGGCGATGAAACTGGCCGCCACCACCCAGCGCAATATCTGCGGCGTCAACCACTGGGCCGCCAGCGTGCCGAGCCAGCCGGCCAGCGCGTGGTTGAGCAAGGTGGCCACCAGGATGCCGGCAACGATCGGCCAGGGCTTGCGGAAGCGCGCGGCCAGCAGCAGCGCCAGCAATTGAGTCTTGTCGCCGATTTCGGCCAGCGCCACGGCGCCGGCCGAGACCAGCAGGGGATGGAAGGGAAAGTCGCTCATCTTCTGGGTTCCGGGGCCGGGCGACATGGTGGACGCGAAAGCACGCGGAACGTCGCCCGGCCTGGGGTGGTCCCGCCTGCCTTCGGTCTTGCCCACGGCCTGTACGAGGCCGTTCGCGCGCCATGGCCTGCCGGCCAAGTGTGTTGACGCGCGCCCCGGCGCGACGCGCCGGCGGGCTACTCCCCGGAGGAGATTGCCGGCAATTCTATCCACCCCCCTTGCATCGTTAGAAAATGATAATTATTCTCATTGACGAACCTTATACGGAGCTTCGCCATGTTCGATCTCGTCCACCAGACCGCTGCCCATGAACGCGAGATGTCCGGAGCGTTCGGTTTCGACTCGCCGCGCGACGTACCACCCCGCATCCGCAAGGAAATCAGCAGCGGCGCGCTGCTGGGAGGCGAGCGGGAAATCCTGATTCGTCACGGGGGCGAGTGCTACCGCCTGCGCCACACGCGCAACAACAAGCTCATCCTGACCAAGTAGCCGGGACGCCTGCCGCCGCATTCCTTACGTTCAAGGTAGCCAGCCGCGCCGCACGCAAGCCAGCCAGTATTCGTACCGCTCGGGAGGCTCCGCCGCCGTCGCGGTCGGCGCCCTCGTTTGCCGCGAGGCCCGTCCGCGCCGCGATACGCCTTCGGGGTGCGGGTTTAGCCGGTGGCGGCCCGGTTGCCGTCTTGGCGGGGATGCGCTGGCGGCGCGGCGATGTTTCCTTCGATTCGAACCTCCACCGGAGACGCTCCATGTCCAGCCTTCGTTGTCTGCCGGCGCTATGCGTCGCGTTTTTCGCCAGCACCGCCGCCGCGGAAGCGCCCAAGGGGCCGGCCGGGGCCGATCGCGACGCGATCCTCGCCATGCAGGGGGAATACCAGGTTGATTTCGCCTTCGACGAAACCGTGCTGATCGCGCCCGGCTACGCGCGCGCGCCGGCCCAGCGTAGCGGCGGCGACGAAGTGGTGATCGTGGTGGAGGACAGCGCGCGGCGCATCGTCCTTCAGCATCTGCTAGTCGATGCGAAGAGCGGCCACGTCACCAAGCACTGGCGGCAGGATTGGGAATACGAAGCGCCGAAACGCTTCGAATTCAGCGCCGACCAGACCTGGCGGATGCGCGCGATCCCCGCCGCGCTCACCCGGGGCGCCTGGACCCAATGCGTGTATGAAGTCAACGACGCCCCGCGCTATTGCGGCACCGGCCGCTGGCGCCACCGTGACGGCGTGGCGACCTGGGTGTCCGACCGCGTATGGCGGCCTTTGCCGCGCCGCGAGCACACCCGCCGCAGCGACTACAACGCGATGCACGTGGAGAACCGGCATACGATCGTCGCTGGCGGCTGGACCCACGAGCAGGACAACACCAAGACCGTGCGCCGGGCCGATGGCGGCGAGGAGCGCAGCATCGCCCGCGAATTCGGCTTCAACGATTATCGAAAGACCGCCGAAATCGATTTCGGCCCGGCTTATCGCTATTGGCGGGCGACCGCGCCGTACTGGTCGCGGGTGCGGGCGCGCTGGCGCCAGGCGCTGGAAAGCGGCGGCCTGCGTCTTGCCACGAAGATCGACGGCATGGCGTTGATCATGCCGCTGTTCCAGCAGGCCGAACAGGCGCGGTCTGGAAAGCCGGTGGCCGAGCCGGAGATCGAGGCGCAGTTCCAGCGTTGGGTGAAGCCGCTGCCGCCCGCCGCCGGCGCGCGCGCCGCGCGTTAGCCACTTTCGGAGATAGCCCGATGAAATGCCTCCAGAGTCGTTTCCCACGCGTATCGGTCTCGGCCTTGCCGAAAGATTCGCTGGCCGCGGTCGGCCCCTTGTTGTGCTTGTTCCCGGCCGCCAAACGCAGCGAACTGGGGGCGCTTGCCGGCGCTTGCGCGGTCTGCGCGGAATGCTGCATCGACGATGACGGCATCCGCGAGAGCGTGCGTTTCCTCGACCAGGAAGGACGCACCTGCCTGCGCCTGTTCCTGCTGCCCGATAGCGATTACACCGGCTGGGAGCGCCTGCGCGAAGGCATGCCGTGCATCGCCCACGAAGCCCGCCTGTCGACTTGCTCGCGCTGCGTGGATTTAATGCGCTGCCTCGGCCGGCGCTGGCGCGGGCAGGACTGGATGGCCTCGCTCCTGCGAATCGATTCCGGCTGCCCCGCGCGTCCGGGTCCACGCATCGCCTCGGCCCGGGTGTCGGCCATCGGGCGCGAGATCGCTTGCCGCATCGCGCGCGCCGAGGGGGCGCCGATACCCGCCTGAAGCACTGTCACCGCCCCGCTGGCGCACGATCGATACGAGTACCGGATCGGGGTGCCGCCGCCGCGCCCGTGGCGCGCGATCAACGACTGCGCCAGAGGGGGTGCATCGGGCGCGCGATCGATGATGAACGCCGGATCGGCGGCGCCGATGCCCGCCGGGCGACATCGGGCCTGGACGCTCGGCGAGAGCGACGGCCGTGGACGACATGACGCGGTTGGTCGCGCCGGCCCGAGGCGTGGCGGTTTGCGATAATCGCGCTTTCCCATCGCGAGCCATGCCATGACCCAGAAGACCATTCTCAATGACACCCACCGCGCAATGGGCGCGAAGATGGTCGATTTCGGTGGCTGGGACATGCCGATCCACTACGGCTCGCAGATCGACGAACACCACCAGGTGCGCCGCGATGCCGGCATGTTCGATGTTTCGCACATGACCGTGGTCGATCTCGAAGGCGCGCGCGCCAGAGCGTTCCTGAAGCGGCTGGTCGCCAACTCGGTGGACAAGCTGCACAAGCCGGGCAAGGCGCTCTACACCTGCATGTTGAACGACGAAGGCGGGGTGATCGACGACCTGATCGTCTACTACTTGCGCGAGGACTGGTTCCGCCTGGTGGTCAATGCCGCCACCCGGGACAAGGACATCGCGTGGATCACCGCGCAGGCCAAGGCGTTCGATGTCGAGGTGAAGGCGCGTCCCGAGTTCGGCATGGTCGCGGTGCAGGGGCCGAACGCGCGCGAGAAGGTGATCGCTCTCCTGAAGGCGTCCGACCGCGAAGCCGCGCGCAAGCTGGCCCGCTTCGCCGCCCTGGAAACCGAAACCGCCGCCGGTGTGCCGGTCTTCCTCGCCCGCACCGGCTACACCGGCGAGGACGGTTTCGAAGTGATCGTGTCGGCGGCCGATGCCGTGGCGCTCTGGCATACGTTGCACGAGGCGGGCGTCAAGCCGGCGGGCCTGGGCGCGCGCGACACCTTGCGCCTGGAGGCCGGCATGAACCTCTACGGCCAGGACATGGACGAATCCGTTTCGCCTTTCGAAGCCGCGCTTGGCTGGACCGTGGCGCTGGACGAAGGCCGTGACTTCAACGGCCGCGCCGTGCTGGAGCGGCAGAAGGCGGAAGGCGCGCCACGGCAGATGATCGGCATCGTGATGGACGAGAAGGGCGTGTTGCGCCATGGCCAGAAGGTGATGAGCGCGGGCGGCGAGGGCGAGATTCTTTCCGGCACCTTCTCGCCGACCCTGGGTAAGGCGATCGCCTTCGCCCGCGTTCCGGCTGGCGAGCCGGGCGAAGTGCGTGTGGACATCCGTGGCCGCGAAGTGCCGGTGCGCGTGGTCAAGTTCCCGTTCGTGCGCGAGGGCAAGCCGCAAGACGGCATCTGATTCGCTACGATTCACCTATCCGCTTTCCACTCGCTTCCACAATCTATGGAGTCATCATGAGCAGCGAAATTCCCGGCGATCTGAAGTTTCTCAAGTCCCACGAATGGGTGCGCATCGAAGGCGACCGCGCGGTCGTCGGCATCTCCGACCATGCGCAGGGCCTGCTCGGCGATCTGGTCTACGTCGAACTGCCCGCGGTGGGCGACGAAGTCGAGGCCGGCAACGCCGTGGCGGTGGTCGAGTCGGTCAAGGCCGCCTCGGACGTCTACGCGCCGGTCGGTGGCAAGGTGGTCGAGATCAACGAAGCGCTGGCCGACAAGCCCGAGACCATCAACCAGGATGCCTTCGGCGAAGGCTGGCTGTTCGCGGTGGAAATGAGCGACCCGGCCGAAGCCGACGCGCTGCTCTCCGCCAATGATTACGCGGCGGTGATGGAGGACGACGATCACTGATCGTCATCGTCATCGAGAGTTCGCGACGGCCGCCATCGGGCGGCCGTTCGCGTTCGCTCGAAGCGGTTTCGCGCGCCGATGAAAAAATTTCGCGCAAATCGCCATCCGCGATACATGAAAACGATGCCGACGGGAAAAATCTTTCGCCATCCATCGGTCGATGCCGCTTGTCGCCGGCTCATCGGCGCGCCTCTTCGGCAGAGGCCGTGCGTGCCTCCCCGAATGTTGATCGGCTGAAGAAAAACCGGCTTTTTTTGCTGTTTTTTCATTCCATGCCACGCGCCCGCGTAAGCTCGGTGATGGCGTCTGCGGTGGCGGCGGGAAGTGTTCGCGCCATCAGGCGGGCGGTGGTGGATGTACGCATGCGAAAAAAATGCGCGGGACGTGTTGACAGCCTAAAAAACCGTGATTAGGTTTCGCCGAAACGACACGGCTGAACGGAATTGTCCCAGCAACGCGCGAACTCCAGGCACTCGGCATACCCGGCCCCGGCCATCGCTCCGAAACGGAGCGGGGATCGCTCGGCTTTCCTTCCGGCCATTTCGCTCGAATTGCGCAGACCCGCTCCCCGACTGGAAGTGGGTCTTTCCATATCCGCGCGTGTATCGCGCGTCATCCCATCCGTTGCCTCGCGCATTGCGCGAGGCCGGTCCGCGTCGGGTCCGACTCCCGCCGCGCGCGAAGCCTGGGCCGCTATACAAGTCCAATGACGAGGAGCCACATCATGGCCATGAAGAAAGTTGCGAAGAAGCCGGCCGCCAAGAAGGCGGTCAAAAAGGTAGCGAAGAAACCGGCCGCCAAGAAAGCGGTGACGAAGAAGGCCACCCCCAAGAAAGCCGCTGCCAAGAAAACGGTGAAAAAAGTGGTGAAGAAGGTTGCCGCCACGAAGACCGCGGCGAAGAAGGCAGTCAAGAAAGTGGTCAAGCAGGTGGCGAAGAAGCTGGCCGCCAAGAAGGCCACGGTGAAGAAAGCGGTCAAGAAGGTCGCGAAGAAGGCCGCGGTCAAAAAGCCCGCCGCCAAGAAGGCTGCCGTCAAGAAGCCCGTGGCTAAAAAGGCTGTCGTCAAGAAGCCCGCGGCCAAGAAGGTGGTCAAGAAAGCGGTGAAGCAGGTGGCGAAGAAGCCCGCCGCCAAGAAGGCCGTGGCGAAGAAGCCGGTGCAGAAAGCCGTGAAGAAGGCCGTGGCGAAGAAGCCGGTGCAGAAGGCGGTGAAGAAGGTCGTGGCGAAGAAGCCGGTGCAGAAGGTCGTGAAGAAGGCCGTGGACAAAAAGCCGGTGGAGAAGAAGGCGGCGGCAAAGAAGCCCGCCAGAAAACCGGCGGCGAAGAAAGCCCCGGCGGCGATGCCGCCGATGCCGATGCCGATGATCTGATCGTCGTTCTCCCACCCGGCTTCCGCGCCCAGGCGGAAGCCGGGGGAAACTTGGGTTCCGGTCGTTCGGATACCAAAAACCCGCGCCGGGCGCGGGTTTTTCTTGTGCGTGCTGGGTGGTGCAAGTCCTCTACTCATCTGCCAAGGGGAGGCGTTGGTGGAAGGCAAGTGCGTCGTGGACTGTGCGTGCGAAGGAGGCCAGAAGTGAAACGCTGACCTGACGAACAGAGAGTGGATACCGGGCGACACGCTGGGGTGAAACGGCCCGGGAAGCCAAAGCCCGGCACTTGCTGACATGGAGTGGCCCGACAGGCATAAGCGGACGGCCAGGTGCGTCATGCCCTGGGAAATCTCGCCTTGTGGATGAAAGTCCGATAGCGTTTCGGCTTTCGTCGGTATTGGCGGCGGCAGCATGACGGTACCGTTGCTCACCTGGCTCGACGTGCCGCCGGTGCGCGCAGTCGGGACTTCCTCGGCCTGCGGGGTGTTCATCGGCCTGGCCAGTGCGT
>NZ_RFLY01000012.1 GCF_003697345.1 Solilutibacter pythonis
AAGGCCGGGCATACAACCTGGAGCAGCAGGCCGCGCGCGAGCGGGAGATAGCCGAGGCGTTGAACCGGCAGCAACAGCAAGCCGAAACCCCGCGCGGGCCGGTCATGAGAATGTGATTCACAGCAAAGAGGGGAGGGAATATGGGGACGAGGGAAATCCAGCAACTGGCGTTGCGGTTGAGTGCATTTACCGATGCACTGGAACAACGCGCCCGGCACATGGCCGATACGATGGAACGCAATGGCCAATCGATGGCGCATTCGGCCCAGGGTATCGATGCGCAAATCCGGCAGTTGTCGCAGCGTGTGGTATCGACGGTGCGTACCGAAAGCCGGGGTGCGATGGAAAATGGCGTGCGCGAAGGTATTGGGCCCGGAGTGGCGCAATTGGAGCAGATAGTTCGTTCGGCGCAGAACGCAAGCCAGGTATTGCACGCGCAGACGAAGGCGTTGCAGGCTACGCATCGCGCCGTGGTGTGGCTTTCCGGCGCTGCGCTGCTCATCGGGTCGATGCTGGCGGCCGGTGGCAGCAGCTACTTGGTCTGGAAGAATCATCAGGAGCTCCAGCGTGCCGAATTTGGCCGCGACATCCTGGACGCCACGCGTTCCGGCACGCTGAATCGCTGCGGGAAAGCCTTGTGCGCACGTGTGGGCAAGACCCCCGAACGCTACGGCAAAAATGGCGAATACGTGCTGGTGAAGTGACGAGCGGGGGCTTGATCGGCCAAGTCACGCGCCGCGTGGCTTGGCCGGGGCGCGACGCGGCACGCGGATGTTTCGATGAATACCGGGCGATGCGTGGTGTTCGTGCTCCGCTTTCAAGGCTCGATGCGGATCGGGATCATGTCCGCCGGTATCGTCGGGTTGTCCTCCGGCTCGTGCAGATAGTCCGGCAGGCCATCGTCCTCGCGCTGGTTCTGCTGGAGGCTGGAGGTGATCTGGTATTGGCGGCGTTGCAGCCAGGCGTCACGGTAAAGCGCGTATTCGTCGGCCACGCCCTCGCGCATGCTGTCGATCGAGAACAATCGTGCGCGGATGTCGACCAACTGCACCCCCTGCACGAAAAATCGCACCTTGTCCTGCTCGATGTGCCGTACTGCCGACAGCGGCGCGTCGCCGACCATGCCGAAGGCATCGCGCACGGTGCGAGGGCCGAACAGTGGCAGCTCCAGATAGCGTGAGCGGCGCCAGCCCCAGATGGCCAGCGTCTGCCCGAAGTCTTCGTTGACGTAGGGAACGTTCATCCGGCTGGCGGGGTCGAACAGGCCGCCAAGCCCCATGGTGGTGTTGACCAGGAAGCGCAGGGCGGCGAAGCCCGCATCGCCGGGCCGGCCCTGCAACAGGGCGTTGACCGCGCTGGCCGGTTGACCCAGGTTGTTGAAGAAGTTGCGGATGCCGAGCCGTACCGGGCGAGGTACCACGGTGACGTAGGCGCGTGCCAGCGGGGTGGCGATGGTTCTGTCGACAAAGCGGTTGAACGCGTGGATGCGCCGGTTGAGCGGCTCCCACGGATCGTAGCTGGAGGGCAGCTCGACGCCCGGCGGCAGGTTGGGGTCGGCCACTGGATCGTATTCGGGGTGGCCGTAAAGCGCGTTGAAATCGTCTTCGGCGCTGCTGCGCGCGGGGGGTTCGGTAGGAGCGGCGGGCTTCGTATCGGGTGCCGGCGTGGCTTGCCCGGCGGCGGTGCGGGCGGCTTCCGTTCCTTTCGTCCCGTCCGGGATGAAAGCGCCGGTGGCTTCGGTCGGCGTTTGGGTGGGATCGACGGCCACGGCTTCAGCCGTCATGGAGGTTTGCGCGGCGTGCGTCGGCGGCGCTTCGACGGGCGGTGGCGTGTGCGTGGACTGCCCGGCGCAGGCCGAGAGCAGCAGGGCCAGACTCAGACCGAAGGCGGAAACGGGGCGGAAGGTCACACGCATCGAGAGAAAGGGAAAGAAGGACGGATGGTCCCCCACGAGCGCTTAGCCGATAGCGCAGGTGAGGCGGGAATCGAGGCGGTAGGCATCGCGCAGCTCGGTGAAGCCCGGCGGAAGGCCATCGATGGCGAGGCCGCCGGCACGGGTGGAGAGCGCTGAAAGCAGGGCCAGACCGGCGCTGTCGATCGCGGCTAGCGCGGTGATGTCGAGCCGTGCCGCGCCGGGAAGAAGCGTCAGCGCCTCCCGCCAGGCGGACGCGACGACGGGACGCGTCAGCGCCCCGCCGAACACCAGCGCGTCGCCATGCCGGATCAACGTATGGGTCTCAGTGTTTGGCATCGGCCTGGATCCGGCCGGATTTCAGTTCGGCCGCGACCGAGCGAATGCCGCGCTGGGTCAGCGGGTTGTCGAACTGGTTGCGGAAGGTCTGCACGAAGGACACGCCTTCCACCATCACGTCGAACACCAGCCACTGGTTGCCGACCTTGCGCAACAGGTAATCGACCGGGATCGGCTCGCCGCCGGCACGCAGCATTTCGCTGGCCACGCGCACGCCGCGGTTGCCCGGTAGGGCGGTTTCGGATTTGATTCGCACCCGCAGCCGGGTGTTGAAGTCGAGTAGTGAGGAGCCGTAGCGTTGCATCAGGTTATCGGCCAGCGCGTCGGCGAACAGCTTGACGTCGGCATCCGAGGCGCCACGAGCGTGGCGGCCCAGTACCAGGCGCGCCGCGTAGTCGCGGTCGAACATCTGGTTGAATTCGCTGTTGATGAAGCTGCGCAGGGCGCCACGGTTCTTGGTGAACTCCGCGCGGCGGGTTTCCAGCGTGGTCAACACGCGGGTGGAGTTGTCCAGGACCAGCTTGCTCGGGCTGCCGACCATGTTCTGCGCCTGCGCGGCGTGAACTACCGGCTTGGCCTGTGCCCGGGCGTGTGGTGGCGTGGTGATGAGGAGCAGCGAAGCGGCGATGGCGAGGGAAAGAGAACGGCTCATTGGGCAGGTTCCATCTGGGAATCGGAGTGAGACTCTTCGGCGCTGGGTGATGTGGATGTATCGGTGCCGCCACTGAACATGTATTTGCCGGCCAGTTGCAGCAGATCGACCGCGGGCTGGGTAAAGGCGATTTCCTCGCCGGCCTTCAATGTTTCCTGGTCGCCGCCTGGTTGCAGGCCGATGTAAGCCTCGCCCAACAGGCCGCTGGTGAAGATGCCGGCGGTGGTGTCGGCGGGCAGGTCCTTGAACTTGTTGTCGATGGCCAGAGTGACGATGGAGTCGTATTTAACCGGGTCAAGCTGAATATCGGCCACCTTGCCGATATTGACGCCGCCGATCCGCACCGGGCCGTTGACGCGCAACTGGCCGATGCTGGTGAAGCGCGCCTTCAGGGGATAGTGGCCGCCGCCGCCAAGCGGGAACTTGCCGTTGGTGGAAGTCACCGCCAGTACCAGCAGGGTGGCCAGCGCCAGCAGCAGGAAGGCGCCGACGCCGAATTCGAGACGGGGGCCGCGCAGGCTCATCGCATCACCTCATGGGGAATCGGAAGGCTCATCGGAACATCAGCGCCGAGAGCACGAAATTGAACATCAGCACCAGCAGCGAGGCGTTCACCACCGCGCGGGTGGTCGCCACCGAGGTGCCCTCGATGGTGGGTTCGGAGTGAAAGCCGACATAGGCCGCCACCAGCGCCGAGGTGGCGCCGAAGACCCCGGCCTTGACGAAGGCGCCAAGGAAGTCCTCGCGGAAATCCACCGCGTCCTTCATCACTTGCCACCAGGTGCCGGAATCGAGGCCCAGCACCTGCACCGCTTCGAACCAGCCGGCCAGGAGCGCGAAGGCGACGAAGAAGCCGGTCAGGAGCGGCACCGAGATCACCGAGGCCCAGAACCTCGGCGCCACCACCTTCGCCACCGGGTCGATCGCCATCAGGCCGAGCGCGGTGATCTGGTCGGTGGCGCGCATCAGCCCCAGTTCGGCCGCCACCGAGGAGCCGGCGCGACCGATGAACAGCAGCGCGGTCAACACCGGGGCCAGTTCGCGGTACAGGCCGAGGCCCAGCATCAGGCTGACCTGGTTGCTGGCGCCGTAGGTATCGAGCGCCCGCCAGCCCAGCAATACCACCGAAAGACCGACGAACGCGCCGCCAACGGCAATGATCGGCAGCGAACGCGCGCCGATCTTGTAGATTTCGCGGATGAGCTCGGCGAACAGGTCGGCGGTGGGTTTGGAAGCCCGCAACACGGCCAGCGCGAACAAGCCGGCCTGACCGACCCGGCGCACGAATGCGAGCAGCGCCTTCACGCGGCGCGCCTTTCCGGGCTGTCGAAAGCGATCGGGCCGTCCGGCGCGCCTTCGAGGAATTGCCGCACCAGCGGATCGTCGCTGCGCTGCAAGGCGTTGGGCGTACCGTCGAAGACGATGCGGCCATTGGCGATCACCACCGCGTGGTCGGCGATCGGCAGTGTTTCGTGGACGTGGTGGGTGACGATGATGCTGGTCAGACCAAGCGTGCGGTTCAGCCGGTCGATCAGGCTCATGATCATGCCGGAGGCGATCGGGTCGAGGCCGGTCAAGGGCTCGTCGTAGATCATCAGCGGCGGGTCCAGCGCCAGGGCGCGCGCCAGCGCCACGCGCCGGGCCATGCCACCGGAGAGTTCGCGCGGATACAGATGGGCGGCGGCGCGCAGGCCCACCGCGTGCAGCTTCATCGTCACTAGCGCGTCGATCACCTCGGGCGGCAGGTCGGTGTGCGTCTTGAGTGGCAAGGCCACGTTTTCGGCGGCGGTCAGGTCGGTCAGGAGGCCATTGCCCTGCAACAGCACGCCCAGGCGTTTGCGCATGGCCAGCAGCGCGCGTGGCTGGCGCGGCACCGGCTGGCCGAAGACCTCGACCCGGCCCGTGGCCGGGGGCAGCTCGCCGGTCAGGGCGGAGAGCAGGGTGGACTTGCCGCTGCCGGAAGGGCCGAGCACCGCGGTCACGCCCCCGACGGGCACTTTCAGCCGGACGTTGTCCAATATGGTGCGGCCGCCGCGTGCGAGGCGTACGTCATCCAACAGCACGGCGGGGGCGGGGGATGGGGTCACGGGCAGGCGGGAGGGGGCATTCGCGGAACGCCACAGGATGCGTATTGTCGCCTGAATGGCGGCCCGCTTGGGCGCTTGCGTTGACCGGGGGGGCGTGTCCTCACGCGGCCTTGCCGAATCCACGCGGGGACTGAACGTGCCTGTGGGGCTTCGGGGATTTTCATGGTGATCGGGCGGGCCACGGACTAGGCTGGCGCGATCGTGACCGGGTACCGTCCCGCCAAGAGCAAAAGTAAAGAGGAAAGCAGGCTGGCGCGGTGGTGCGTCCCATTCTCCGATCCCGATGAACAAGGCCGAGTACCAGCAGCATTTTCAGCATTATTTCCGTCACGCGCCGTACTTCTCCAGCGGCCGCTATTGGCGCGATTACGCGCCGGCCTATGCCTACGCGCTGGATTGCTGGATTTCGTGTCCGGGTTGCCGTTTCGAGCAGGTGGAGGCGCGTCTGGCCGAGGACTGGCCGCGGGTCGCGGGCGAATCGCGGTTGGGTTGGAGCGAAGCGCGCGAGGCGGTGATTGACGCCTGGCAGTTCATCGAAAGCCGCCAGCCCGGTGCTTTCCACACGGTTGCCGACGAGGTGCCGCCGCCGCCCCGCTGCTAACATGACCGGCCCACTCTCGCGGGACCCGCACACTTGAGCGCCTCCAAATCTCCCACCGTCTCCGACCTGCGTCACGGCGTTAGCCGCGAGGATGCGGAGGAAGCCGTTCGCACCCTGTTGCGCTGGGCCGGCGAGGACCCGGCCCGCGAGGGTTTGCTGGATACCCCGAAACGGGTGGTCAAGGCCTATGGCGATTGGTTCAGCGGTTATGCCATCGACCCGGACGAGTACCTTCTCCGCACCTTCGAGGAGGTCTGCGGCTACGACGAGATGATCGTCCTGCGCGACATCGAGTACGAAAGCCATTGCGAGCACCACATGGCGCCGATCATCGGCCGGGTGCACGTCGGCTATCTGCCGAGCGGCCGGGTGGTCGGCATCAGCAAGCTGGCGCGGGTGGTGGATGCCTATGCTCGCCGCTTCCAGGTGCAGGAAAAGATGACCGCGCAGATCGCCAACTGCATCCAGCGCGCGCTGGAGCCGGCCGGGGTGGCGGTGGTGGTGGAAGGCGCGCACGAGTGCATGACCACCCGCGGCGTGCACAAGCGCGGCGTCAGCATGGTGACGTCCACCATGCTGGGCGTCTTCCGTGAGGATGCGCGTACCCGCAAGGAATTCCTGAGTTTCATCGAGAACGGCCGGCGTTGACCGCGGGGTCGTCATCCGGGGCGACGCCAGCGGGCCGGCTGCGCCCTGGGACGCGCTGTACCGCCTTCCTCGACGATGACCGCATCGCCGCCGGCGAATTGCGCCACGTCGCGCTGCGTGCCCGCGATGCCTTGGTGGCGCGCCCCGAGGGCCGTCTGCGGGTGTTCGACGACCGTGATGCGCGGCCGATCGCGCTCGATCTCGGCGGCAGCGCGGCCGAGATCGTGCAGCGGCTCAGCCGTGGCGAGTTGCCGGCGTCCCGGGCCGCCGAACCGGAGCCGCCGAAGCGTGGGCGCGGCCGGCCACGGCTGGGCGTGGTGGCCCGCGAAGTGACCTTGCTGCCGGCCGATTGGCAATGGCTGAGCGTCCAGCCGGGCGGAGCCTCGCTGGCGATCCGTCGGCTGGTGGATGCCGCGCGCGGCGCCGATCCGGCCACCGATCCGTCGCGGGCGGGGCAGGCGCGTACCTGGCGCTTCCTTCTCGCCGTCGGTGCTGAGCGGCCAGGCTTCGAGGAGGCCGCGCGCGCGTTGTTCGCCGGCGATGCGCCCGGTTTCGAGGCCGCGCTGAACGGCTGGCCCGAGGACCTGCGCGAGCATGCCGGCATGCTGGCCGCCGGCGTCTGGCGTCATTGACCCGGCGGGAGAGGCAAAATAACCGGCTGCCATCCCGCTCCGAGCCACCGGAACCATGACCGATTCTCCCGTCCAGCCGGTGCGCCGCGCGGCGTTGGTGTTCATCTTCATCACCGTGTTGATCGACATCCTGGCCTTTGGCCTGATCATTCCGGTGTTGCCGCATCTGTTGGAGGAATTCGTCGGCGGCGATACCGCCGTCGCCGCGCGTTGGGTCGGTACGTTCGGGGCGATGTTCGCGGCGATCCAGTTCTTCGCCGCGCCGGTCCAGGGCGCGCTGTCGGATCGCTTCGGCCGTCGTCCGGTCATCCTGCTGTCCTGCCTGGGGCTCGGTCTCGATTTCATCCTGATGGCATTGGCGCCCAGCCTGTCGTGGCTGCTCATCGCCCGGATGGTTTCGGCGGTGACTTCGGCCAGCTTCAGCACCGCCAATGCCTACATCGCCGACGTCACGCCGCCGGAGAAGCGTGCCGGCGCCTTCGGCATGATGGGCATGGCTTTCGGCCTTGGCTTCGTGGTGGGGCCGATGATGGGCGGCTGGCTGGGGTGTTTCGACCTGCGCTGGCCGTTCTGGGGCGCGGCGATCCTGGCCCTGCTCAACTTCTGTTACGGCCTGCTGGTGTTGCCGGAATCGTTGCCGAAGGCGCGTCGCAGCGCGCGTTTCCAGTGGAGCCAGGCCAATCCGGTCGGCTCGGTGAAGTTGATCCTGCGCTATCCGCAATTGTTCGGTCTGGTGGCGATCCTGCTGTTGTCGAATCTCGCCCATTACGTCTATCCCAACGTGTTCGTGCTGTACGCGGATTACCGCTACGGCTGGGGGCCGATGGTGGTCGGGCAGGTGTTGGCGGTGGTCGGGGTGTGTTCGGCGCTGGTGCAGGGCGGATTGGTGCGGAGGGTGGTGCCGAAGATCGGCGAGCACAATGCGTTGATCCTGGGGTTGACCTGCGGCACGTTGGGTTTCTTCGCTTATGGGCTGGCGCCACTGGGCTGGATGTTCATGGCGGCGATCCCGGTGATGGCGTTCTGGGGCTTTGCCGGGCCGGCGGCGCAGGCGCTGGTGACGCGCGAGGTGGGGGTGGATGTGCAGGGCCGCATCCAGGGCGCGATGGCCAGCTTGATCAGCTTGGCCGGGATCGTCGGGCCGAAGCTCTACACCGAAGCCTTCGCGCGCTTCATCGGCCCGGGTGCGCCGGCCGAACTGCCGGGCATGCCCTGGTTCATCGCCGGCGGCTTGCTGGCCATCGCGCTGGGCATCGCGCTCTGGCACCAACGCAGGTATCGACTTTCGTCGTGAGTCTGCATGACGGTTCAGTTTCGGCATCTCCGTACCGAAGCGCACTGCGGCATTGGCTGTCTACACTCGTGAACTGACTTCTCCGACGCAGGATCGCGCCGATGACCCGCGCTTCATCCTTCGACCGCGACGCGCTTCTGGCCTGCGCGCGTGGTGAGCTGTTCGGCCCCGGCAATGCGCGCCTGCCGGCGCCGCCGATGCTCATGTTCGACCGTATCACCGGGATCGCCGAGACCGGCGGCGCGCACGGCAAGGGCGTGATCCGCGCCGAGCTGGACATCAGCCCGGCGCTCTGGTTCTTCGCCTGTCACTTCGAAGGCGATCCGGTGATGCCGGGCTGCCTGGGACTCGATGCGATGTGGCAACTGGCCGGCTTCTACCTGCCGTGGCTCGGTGAGTCCGGGCGAGGCCGCGCGCTGGGCGTGGGCGAGGTCAAGTTCACCGGGCAGATCCTGCCGAAGGCGGAACGCGTGCAATACGAAATCGATATCCGCCGCGTGCTGCGCGGCCGGCTGCGGCTGGTGATCGCCGATGGCCGCACCCTGGTCGATGGCCGCGAAATCTACACGGCCAAGGAATTGCGCGTGGGTCTGTTCAATTCCACGGAGTCGTTCTGATGGCGGATTCTTCGCCGCGCCGTGTGGTGGTGACGGGCTTCGGCATCGTTTCGCCGCTCGGCAACGATGGAAAGACGGTTTCGGCGGCGTTGCGCGTGGGCAGGAGCGGTATCCGCTTCGTGCCGGAATACGCCGACATCGGCCTGCGCTCGCAGGTGGCCGGGGTCTGCGACATCGATCTCGACGCCCGCATCGACCGCAAGCGGAAGCGCTTCATGGGCGATGCCGCGGCGTTCGCCTGCGTGGCGATGGAAGAGGCCATCCACGATGCCGGCCTCGCGCCCGAGGCGGTTTCCAGCCCGCGCGTCGGCCTGATCGCCGGTTCCGGCGGCGCATCGGCCGAGTGGCAGATCGCCACCGGCGACTTGATGCGCGAGAAAGGCGTGCGCAAGGTCGGCCCCTACATGGTGCCGCGCACGATGTGCAGCACGGTGTCGGCCGCGTTGGCGACGGCGTATCGGATCAAGGGCGTCAGCTATTCGCTCTCGGCGGCCTGCGCCACGTCGGCGCATTGCATCGGCGCGGCGGCGGATCTGATCCGCCACGGCGCACAGGACGTCGTCTTCGCCGGCGGCGGTGAGGAACTGCATTGGGGCATGAGCTGCATGTTCGATGCGATGGGCGCGTTGTCCACGCATGCCAACGCGGATGCCGCGCGCGCCTCGCGCCCTTACGACGTGGCCCGCGACGGCTTCGTGATCGGCGCCGGCGGCGGCATGCTGGTGCTGGAGGAATACCGCCACGCGGTGGCGCGCGGCGCGTGCATCCATGCCGAACTGCTCGGTTACGGCGTCACCAGCGACGGCGCCGACATGGTGGCGCCGAACGGCGAGGGCGCGGTGCGCTGCATGCGCATGGCGATGGCCGGTCTCGATCGGTCCATCGATTACCTCAACACCCACGGCACCTCGACCCCACTGGGCGATGTCACCGAGTTGAAGGCGGTGCGCGAGGCATTCGGCGATGCCGTGCCGCCGCTGTCCTCGACCAAGGCGCTGTCCGGCCATTCGCTGGGAGCGGCCAGTGTGCATGAGGCGATCTATTGCCTGCTGATGATGCGTGATGGTTTCATGGCCGCCTCGCACCACATCGATGCGCTCGACCCGGCTTGCGAAGGCTTCCCCATCCTGCGCCAGACGCGTGAGGCCACGCTCGATACGGTGATGTCGAACAGCTTCGGCTTTGGCGGCACCAATGCCACATTGGTGTTCGGACGGGTCTGATCGGGCCGATCGTCATGCCGCCAACGAAGAAGCGCCCCGGTTGGGGCGCTTCTTCGTTGCATCGCCGATACGGTTCAACCGCGACCGTCGCGCTTGGCCTGCTGGCGGCGGTCTTGCGAGCTGATGTGCGCCTGGATCGGCCGGCTGCGCGCTTCCTGAAACGCGCGCTGTTGCGCGGTGTCGTGGGCGCGGGGGTTGGGGAAGCCGCCCCGCACGTTCTGGCCGGCTTCGCTCAGCGCTTTTACGCTGGCGGTGCGCTTGCCACCGGTCTTGCCACCCACGGGCGTGTTGGCGGGACGCTTGGCGGCGGTTTTCTTCGCAACGGTTTTTGCGCTCGTGCGGGGGGCGGGGCTGGCCTTCTTCGCCGTCGCTTTCTTCGCAACGGGCGTTTTGGCGGCGGGCGATTTTTTCGCCACCGTCTTGCGGGCGGTTTTTTTGGCCGTGGGTTTGGCGGCGGTCTCGCCCGCGGCTTTCCTGGCCGTCTTCTTGGCGGTCTTGCGTGCTTTCATCGCGCTGCCGGCTTCTTCTTCCGCGCGGTTCTTCGCCCGCATGCGCGAGGCGGTGAAATCCTTGTTGGGCGCCTTGGCCTTGGCGATCGCCGCCTTGCGGGTGGCGCGCCGCGCCGGTGCGCGGGTGGGCACGATGCCGGCTTTCTCATTCTTGCGGGCGATCTTCAGTTGGCCTTCGAAGCGTTTGAGGATGTCGGCGATCAGCGCGATCTTGTCCTTGCTGCGCTGCTGGTTGGCCGTGCCGGACAGGCCGCGCTTGCTGCCGGTCTTCTCGCGTTGGGCCACGCGCTGGCGTTGCAACTGGTCGCGGGCCTTGTCGCGCAACGCGCGGGTGCGTTCGATGCGACGGTCGAGCTGGCTGGCCGAGAATTTCCGCAGCATGGCGATGCGGCTTTCCTCGTGGAGTTTCATCTCGGAGACGGTGAGCAGCTTACTGGCCTGGGCCTTGGTGAAGTTGACGGGCATGGCGTCCTCCTGAGGGTCGATGGCCTCACCTTAACCACAAGGGGGTGACGCGGATATCGACATTGCCTCGACGCGCATGCGCGCCGGCCAGCGCTTCAGGGGGTGGCGAGAATGCCGGTTTCCAGGCTGTTTTCCAGTGCATCGCGCCAGGCGGCGGGGTCGATCCGCTTCCGGCGCCGCCAGTCTTCGTCGTAGAGCGTGGCGCGGTAGCGCGCGCCGCGATCGCACAGCAAGGTCACGATGCTGCCGGTCTCGCCGGCCTGTTTCATGAGCGTGGCGAGTCGCAGGCAGGCGACCAGGTTGGTGCCGGAAGAGCCGCCGTAGCGGAAGCCGAGCAGCGTTTCGAGCAAGAGCATCGCGGCGATGGACGCGGTGTCCGGCACTTCGATCACTTCATCGACCACGCCGAACTGGAAGCTCGGCTCCACGTTCTGCCGGCCGATGCCTTCGATCAGGCTGAGGCAATCGACGTGCGCGGCGCGGTCGTGCGTCGGCCATGCTTTCGCGTAGACCATGCCGGCGGGTTCGGCCACGCACAGCCGCGTGGGCAGGCCGCGGTAACGCAGGTAGCGGCCGATGGTGGCGGAGGTGCCGCCGGTGCCGACGCCGCAGACGATCCATGCCGGCGCCGGATGCGGTTCGCGTTGCAACTGGCCGAGGATCGATTCGGCGATGTTGTTGTTGCCGCGCCAGTCGGTGGCGCGTTCGGCCAGGCCGAACTGGTCGAGAAAGCAGGCGCCGGTGGCGGCGATTTCCTTCGCGCGCTCCTGCGTGCATTTGCCCGGCGGGGTGAGGTCGCATTGTCCGCCCAGCGCGCGCACCGCTTCGATCTTGCCGGGCGCGGTGCAATCGGGCATCACCGCGGTGAATTGCAGGCCCAGCAGGCGCGCGAACCAGGCTTCGGAAATCGCCGTGCTGCCCGAGGAGGCGTCGACCACCGCCTGTCCCGGCATCAGGCGGCCGTTGCACAGCGCATAGAGGAACAGCGAGCGGGCGAGGCGGTGCTTGAGGCTGCCGGTGGGGTGCGCGGCTTCGTCCTTGAGATAGAAATCGATGCCGGGAAACCCCGGAAAATTCATGTGCAGCAGGTGGGTGTCGGCCGAGCGCGCGGATTCGCGCTTGAGCGCGGCGATGGCATCGGCCACCCATTGGCGTTCCTGTTGTGGGGACATGGCGGACTCTGCGGTGGCGATGCGCCATTATCCACCGTTCATGGCGGCCGAATTTCAGGTGGCGAGCGTGGCGATCCGCTTCTCCAGGTGGCGGAAATACAGCTCGATGTAGCTGATGCCGTTGTGGCGGTCGATCAGCCACGGGTTCATCAGCGTGTGGCGCAGGATGACCAGGTGATCCTCGGCGTCCTCGGGCGCGGCGGCATCCAGGCCGAGCGCGTCGAGGATGCGGCGCATCCCGGCCTCGCCCAGCGCCCGCGGCCTGAGCGTGGTGGCCGAGCCGAAGAAGCTGCGGTCCTGCAACGGCGTGCCGGGATCGATGCGCAGTTCGTCGTGCAGACGGCGCGCGAAGGCGTTGGCGATTTCGATGCGGCGGTTGCCGGCGGGGTTGAAGGCCACGCAGACCAGGTTGCTGTCGGGCGGGAACGGCACGATCACGCGCGCCCGCTCGCGCACGCGTTCGGCGAAGGCCAGCGCGGCGGCGTGGAAGGCTTCCGCCGATTTCACCGTTTGCGCGGGCAGCAAGCCGAAGTGGGCATGGTCGAGCGGCAGCACTTTGTGGGTGACGTAGACCGCGGCCACGTTGGCGCCGGGTTTCGAGCCTTCGGGAATGAACTGGCCGAGGTTGCGGTAGCGGGCGCGGTAGCCGCGCCGGGCGTGGTCGTGGAAGACGTAATCGGCGGATTCGGCCAGCAACGCCATCGCCCGGTGGTCGCGGCAGAGGAAGGCGCCGGCGCCGTAGGGGAGATAGCCGAGTTTGTGCGGGTCGATGGTGATCGAGTTGGTCTCGGCCAGGGCCGCCGCCGCCGCGTGCACGCCGGCGCTCGGGAAGTGGGTGAAGTCGCGCGCCACTTCCTCGCGCGGGCGCGCCGAGCCGTCTGGGCGGCGAAACAGGGTGGCCAGGTAGCCGCCCCAGGCGGCGTCGACGTGCACCGAGAAGCCGAGGCCATCGGACAGCGCCGCGTCGCGCGCGGCGACGAGCCCGTCGATCGGATCGACCGTGCCGTATTCGGTGGTGCCGAACACGCCGACGGCCATCAGCACCGGCTGCCGCGCGCGGCAGCAGCCGGCCAGGGTTTCGCGCAGCGCATCGATGTCCAGCCGCATCTCGCGCTCGGGCATCAGCTTGAGTTGCGCGCGACCCAGGCCGAGTAGTTTCATCCCCTTCGACCAGGAGTAATGCGCGGTGATCGGCGCCAGCACCCAGGGCACCTTCAGTTCGGGATGGATGGCGAAGAAATCCACCAGGCCACGGCGTTCGATGCGCTCGGCTTCCACCTTCGCTTTCCAGGCGCGGTGTTCGCGCGGCGGCAGCGTGGCCAGCCAGGATTTCCAGCGGCTGACCAGTCCAGTGGCGGCGGGGGGGCCGAGGTTGAACGCGGCCCAGTCGTCTTCCGGCACGCCGATCTCCGGCACGCCGGCCGCGCGCAAGGCCACCGGGAACGCCTTCAGCGCCAGGGCGAGACGCAGCGCCTGGTAATTGGCCAGCGTGCCGCCGGAGGTGAGGTGGCCGAAGGCGCATGCGTCGATCTCCGGGTCGTGCGGGTAGCCGACCATCCGCGCCAGTTGCAGGCCGACTTCCACTTCCAGATCGACGGTGACGGGCGCGGCGTCCTCGCTGACGTTGTTGGGGTTGTAGGGCAGGGTGAGGATCTGCGCGGCCAGCCCCGGCAGCAGCAGGTCGCTGGCCATGTGGCCGATGTAGCGCGGGCTGTGGAACGGCACCGATTTCTTCAGCGCGGCCGAAAGCGCGTGCAGCTCGCGGCGCAGGCGTGCTTCGAAGGCGCGGTAGCCGGGGGCGAACGCGGCGTCGGTGGGGATCGCCGGCGGGTCTTCGGGGTGGAAGTTGCGCCGCCAGTAGACGTGATCGCGGAGGAACTCGACGACGAGTTTTTCGAGCAGCCCGTCGTTCTCGCCGTAGGGGCCGAGGAAGCAGGCGTCGAGCAGGCCGGGTGCGTCGTCTGGGGCTTGGGTGTTCATCGCGCGAGTCGTGGCGGGTGGGCGGCGATTATCGCGGCGATGGCGGGGCGCGGGTTGAGAATGATCAGATGTCAGCCAAACCAGCGCAGCGCCCAGCCGAGCGGATGGTGCAGGCGGGCGATGCCGTACATCCAGAACACCGTGGCGAGCGCGGCGAGGTAAAAGCCCAGCCGCCGGGCGCGCGGGAAGGATGCGCGCATCGACAGGATGCCGAAGACCACGTAGACCACCAGAAGCCCCAGCTTGACCGCTAGCCAGCCGTTGGCGAACAGCGCGCCGGGCAGGATGGTCAGCAGCATGGCCCCGGAAGTCAGCAGGGCGGTATCGATCGCGTAGCTCGCATAGCGGGCCGCGGCATGGCGTGGCCAGCGCGCGCTGAACAGGGAGAAGCCGCCGCGCAGCGCGAACAGCGCGACCGACGACATCACTAGGTGGACATGGGCGGATTTGATCTGTGGATAGAATTCGATCATCGCGCCATTATCCGGGTTTGCCGTCGCGGCGTGGGCGCAGATAGATGCCGGCATTGCGCACGACCCACGGCAGGAAGGCGATGAGCCAGCCCAGCGCGGCGATGGCCTGCCACAGGGCGGCATCGGGCAGCATTTCGCCGATCACCCGCACGGCCGCCACCAGTTGCAGCAGGGCGAAGGCGAACCAGCCGGCTTTCGGCATCGTGAGCGGCTGGCCGGAATGGCCCTGCGTTACCCGCGTCACCATCGCCACCAGCAGCGAGCCGAAGAAGCCGACGTAGAGCGCGTGCGCCGGGCCGCGGCCTAACAGGAATTCCCCGGTGGTCGCCAGCAGCGCGCTTTGCATCGCGTATAGCGCGAAGGCCAGCGGCAGCCAGGCGAAGCCGATGAACAGCACCCAGAGGAGGCCGGGGGCGTCGTTGCGCGGCCACCAGCGAAACAGCACGTAGCCGGTCAGGAGCGCCATCGGCAGGTCGACGATCCACAGCCACGGATACGCATGCGAGAGCTCCAGCGCCAGGTGGGCAAGACACAGCGCCCAAAATGCCGAGAGCAGCCACAGCGGCCGCCACGGCAGGTAATTCTTGACCACGTTGCCGGCGAAGAACGGGAACATGCGGTGGGCCACGCTGAAGTAGACCGGCAGCAGCAGGCCGAAGGTGCCGAGCTTGATGGCGAAGAACATCGCCCGGGCGTGGCCGGTGTAAAGGAAGGCCAACGCCAGGACGAGCCCGGCCAGGCCCAACGCCATCGCGGCGAAGCACGACACCGCATGCCAGGTCGGGCCGCGGCCGGCGCGGCGCTCGGCCAGCAGCACCCGCGCGAGCTGCGCCAACCCGTAGGCCCAGCCGGCCAGCGCCATCAGCCAGCCCGCCCAGACGCCGACGTCGCGGCCGGTCAACATGCCGCCGATGACCGCCAACTGCCCGCCGAAAAGGCCGATGCCGACCGGCAGGTAATGCCAGCCCTTCAATTCCGGCAGGCCCATCCAGCGCGGGAACACGGTCAGCAGGAAGCCGAACATGAACGGCGGCAGCAACTGGTACTGCATGACGATGGCGTGTACCCAGCCGCCATGCACGGGGGCGGGCGGCAGATGGCCCGGCGGCCAGCGGGCGTCGATCAGCCAGCAGGTCCACCAGGCCATCGCCAGCAGCACGTTGAGCGCGCCGACGAAGAACAGCAGCCGATGGGGCGCGGCGGCCAGCCAGCGCGGCGAGAGGTCGTGCGGGAAGTGCGACATGGCGACAGTCTGGCCGCCGCCATGCCGGAGCCGCATTGATGCAGGTCAGGTGGTGGCGAGAACATGGATGGGCGACGTGCGCCGGGGCCGCCCGGACTGGATCGCCGACCAGGCCCGGCGCGCGGGATACGGCCCGGCGCGTCGAAGCGCCCCGCTACGACAGGGCGCTTCGGCCATCATCATGAACTTGCCGCCGGCCTATGGGGTTCGCCAAGTCAGGCCGGCGTAGATGCCGCGACCGTCACCGGGGAAATAGTAGGCGCCATCCCGGCCCCGCGCGTTGGCCTGCACGGCGGTCGTGGCCACGTATTTGCGGTTGGTCAGGTTGCGTCCTTCCACGAACCATTTCCAGCCGCCGCCGAATTCACCGTCGAGCGTGAGCCCGAGCAGCGCGAAGCCGTCGGCGGAGACGGTGTTGGCATGGTCCACCCAGGTGCGGGAAGGCTGCCAGTCGAGGCTTGGCGAGACCTTGAGGCGGCTGGTGGCTTGCCATTGCAGCTCGGTGCGCAGTAGGTGCGGGGGAATGCCGGCCAGGCGGCGGCGCCCGTAGACCGGGTCGCCGTCGAAACGGAAATCGTTGTAGAGGTACTGTCCGCGCAGCGCCCATCCCGGCGCCAGCGTGCCGGTCGCGGAGAATTCGACGCCCTGGTGCAGCGTGCGGTCGGCGTTGACCGTACCCAGGGCCACGCCACTGGCGTCGGTGAGGGACAGCAGTTCGCGCCGCACGTTGGCGCGGTAGAGCACGGCGTCCCAGTTCCAGCGGTCGTTACGGCCGCGCCAGCCCAGTTCCATCGTGGTGGCGCCCTGGGCCTTGGCCAGCGGGTTCGCCGGCCGGTACATGACCTCGCCGAACGGAGGGGCTTCATAGCTGCCGCTGATGTTGGCGAACCATTGCGAGGCGGGCGAGGCGGTGTAGAGCACGCCGAGCTTGGGCGAGGTGCCGTTGAACTTCACGTCGTAGCTCGATGCCGGCATGGTCAGGTTGTCCAGCTTGCGGCTGGCGCGCATGACTTGCAGGCCGGCCTGGAGTGCCCAGCGCGCGTTCAAGCCATGGGTGTATTCGCCATAGAGCGTGTGCTGCCGGGCGTTAAGCCGATTGCGGCCGGTGGGGGCGCCAAGGCCGCCATCGACGTTCCTGTTGCGCCGTTCCTCGCCCGACATCCGGCTGCTGGAAAAGCCCGTCACGAGCCGGCGGGTGAGCGCCTGGGTGCCGAATTCGGCGGCTAGCCGGGAATCCAACCCGGTGTTGCGCAGATCCTGCTGGAGGATGCCGAAGACCATGGCGTGGAAGCGGTCGCGGCCGCTGCTGTAGAGCGATGTCGTCCAGCGCAGATCGGCATCGGGCTGCCAGTCCAGCCGGAGCGCGCCGCGCGTCTGCGTGTAGTCGTTGCGGGCATTAAGCGACACGTAGCGTGGCGCGGCCTGGCGCGGATCGGCGTCCATCGCCGCGCGCGTGAGGCTGCCTGGCATCCGTAGCGCGGAATCGACGTAGGAAAGGAAGCCCCGCAGTTCGAGGCCGTCGGACAGGCGCGCGCCGAGGTTGCCCGAAAAACGGCCGGTGCGGTACGAGGATTGCTCGCGCCAGCCGTCCTGCTCGCTGTGGCTCAGGCTGGCGAAGCCGTCCATCCGTTTGCCCTGGTGGGCCAGTTGGGCGTGCGCCTGGCGCTGGCCGAAGGCGCCGGCCTGTACGCGCAGTGCGGCCGCTGGCGCGGTCAGGCCGGTGGGCGAGACGAAGTTCACCGCCCCGCCCAGGCCGTTGGCGCCGTATTCCAAGGCATTGGCGCCGCGCCAGATTTCGATGTGGCGCGTCGCGACGGGGTCGATCGCCTGGAAGTCGCCGGCGCCGTCGGTGTGGTTGAGGGGGATGCCGTCCTGGTAGAGCTGGATGCCACGCAGGAGAAAGCCGCGTTGAACGCCGGAGCCGCGGATGGACAGGCGCGCGTCCTGCCCGTGGCGGGTCTGCGCCAGCACGCCGGGCGCGTAGGCCAGGGCGTCGACGGCGGTGGCCGCGCGGCCGTCGAGATAGCTCCGTGCATCGATGACGGCGGTGGCGCCGGCGCGCTTGGCCAGCGCCGCTCTCGATTCTTCGAGCGCCTTGGCGGCCTGGGCGTCCGTCGATGCGGAGCCTCGGACCTCGACCCTCGACAGGGACACGGGAGGCCGCGCCGACGCGGGCTGGGCAAGCCCCAGCGCGCCGACCACGGCCACCGCGCAGAGTGAAAGCGAAAAACGATGTTCCATGGAATGTGTCTTCTGTGTTCTTTAAAGTTTCTTCGTCTTTGCGAGATGGGGGGGCGTCGCTCGACGGTTCACTTCGCGGTCTCCGCCCGCGCGGGGTGGACGGAGACCGCGAACAGGTGCTTACAGAGACCACTTCACCGCCGCGTAGAACGAACGGCCCGGCCCCGGAACCGGGATGCCCCAGGCGATCGCGTTGATGCCCATGGTGCGGCCCTGTCCCAGGTACAGGCCGCCGGTCGGCAGCGCGTACAGGCGGTTGAAGACGTTTTCCACGCCGAGGTCGAAGCGCCATTGCTTCCAGGTGTAGGCGCCGCGCAGATGCAGCAGTCCGTAGCCCGGCGTCGGCACTTCGTTGCGCACCGTCGAGACGCGGGTCTTGGCCTGCACGCCTTGCAGTTCGATGCCGCTTTCCCAGCCGCCGAGGCGGTGGCCCAGTGTGAGGCGCGCGTTCGGCGGCATCACGTTGTAGAGCGGCTGGCGGGTGTCGCGGTTTTCGCCGCGTTGCCAGTTGGCGATGGCCTTGAGGTCGAAGCGGCCGAAATCGCCTTCGGCCAGCCGCGCGTCGGCGGCCAGATCGACGCCGTACAGGCGCGCCGACTGGTTGGCGAAGCGCAGCACGTTGAACTGGTTGGGGCGGCCGTTGCGGGGCAGGGGCAGCATGAGGGCATCGACGTAATCATCGACACGGGTGGCCCACGGCGTCACCCGCAGGCGATGCGACGGCTGGCTGCCCTCGCCGTGCCAGTCGAGGCTGATCGCGGCGGTGGTGGCCTTTTCCGGGGCCAGTTCGGGGTTGCCGACGTAGCCGTTGCCGTCGCCGGCGGTGTTGTTCATGATCGCCGCCATCGCCCAGGTCGACCAGGCATAGCGCTCGTAGAGATTGGGCGTGCGGGTCTTGTGGGCGAGACCGGCCTCGATGTCCAGCGTCTTCGCGGGCGTCCAGCGCAGTAGCGCGGTGGCGTCGAAGTGGCGGTCGCGGCGGTGGCGCGGGCCGGCGTTGAAGGCGGCGTCGTCGCGGGCGGTCATCATGTAGGAGCCGGGCGGGGCGGGGTCGGTGTCGTAGCCCTGCACCGTGCCGGCGCGGGTGCGGATGACGTCGTGGCGCAGGCCGATGAGCGCGCTCCACGCGGGCGAGAAGCGACCTTCCCATTCGGCGTAGAACGAGGCGCGGTTGCGCCGGCCGTCGCGGATGTTCCAGAAGCTGTCCGGCCACATGCCGCCGCCGGACGGCGGCCACCAGTCGTCCAGCGCGTACTGCTGCCATTCGGCGCCCAGGCGCAGCACGTCGGCCTCGCGCAGGTTGAGGCTCATCGCCAGGGTGGCGGCGCGGGTGCGGCTGGCGGTTTCCATCGGCATGTCGGCGGCGCACGCCGGGCCAATCGGGGAACAGGGGCGGGTGTAATCCTGCGTGCCGGGCACCATCGATTGCCTCCCGTACCAATATTGGCGATCCGGCCCGAAGCCCATCGAATGGCGCAGGCGCTCCTGCCAGACGCGCGCTTCCACCGCGCCCCAGCCGAAATCGCCCTGGTAGGCGAGCTGCCAGCGGTTCTGCGTGTTGGCCAGCATGTCCATGCGCTGGTTGGGATAGCCCTGGCGCGGGATTTCCTGGCGGGCGAAGCTGGCCTGCACGAGGTGCGCGTCGTGGCGGAAGGCGGCCGTCAGCTTCTGGTTGCGCACCAGATAGGCGCTGGAGCCCACTTCGTCGCGGCGGATGTCGTGGCCCTCGCGGCCCGAGTCGGTGAACGCGCGGAAGTCGCCGCCGGCGCGGTAGTTTTCGGCATGCGCCACCGAGCCTTCATAGCCCAGGCTCCAGTCGGCGTTGGCCAGGGTCAGCGCGGCGTTGGCGCTGCGGGCATCGCCATTGCTGCGGTACTGCGCGCCGAGATGGCCGCCGAACTGCCAGCCGCCGCCGTCATCGGCGAAGCGCGGCGGCAGCGATTGCACCTGGATGCTGCCGCCGATGCTGTCGCCGCCGGCGCTGACCGGGGCGATGCCGGCATGCACCTTGATCGCGCCGACGCCGGATGGCGCGATGTAGGACAGCGGCGGGTTCATGTGGTTGGGGCAGGAGGCGAGGATGTCCATGCCGTCCACCTGCACCCGGTTGCGGTCGCCGGTGAGGCCGTGGATGGACGGCAGCGCCGATACGCCGCCGGCGTTCTGCACGCTGACGCCGGGTACGTCGGCCAGGAGCTGCGCGGTGTCGCGGGCGGCGGCGCGGCGCGCGTCGAGCGTGGCGTCCCTCACCTCGCCGGTGTTGATCGGCATGGGTTTGGGGATGGAACCGATCACGATCACGCGGTCGAGATTTCGCGATGTGTCCTCGTCGTCCGGCGTGGACTGCCGGGCCAGCGCCGGCATGGCGATCGAACACAGCAGCGCGGCGCACACCGCGCGCGCGATACGCGTGGTGCGCGGGTTCGCAATGGGTAATCGGGCAAGGTTTTCGTCTTTCATGGGAAAGCTCCGGTTGGGCCGCGCGCGGGGCGCGGCGATGGAGAGGGATTTCAGTGTTTGAAGGAAAGGCGCAGCCAGAGGCTGCGGCCCGGCTCGTTGATGCGGACCGGGTCGGCCGGGAAGCCGAAATCCGCGCTGCCGGCGAGGTTGAGGTGCTCGCTGTAGCGGCGGTCGAACAGGTTGTCGATGCCGCCGGTGAGTTCCACGCCATGGTCGAACTTCCACCCAGCGCTCAGCGCGACGGTGCCGAACCCGGCCGATGGCCCCAGGTCGCGGCCCACCACGTTGCCCTGGCCGAGCGCCACCCGGCGCTGGGCGGCGACGCCGCGCCACTGCACGTTGGTGCTGAAGCGCTCACCCGACCAGCCGGCATGCAGGCGCAACTGCCGGGGCGCCATCTGCGGCAGCCAGGTGCGATCGCTGCGATTCGCGCCCCAGGCCTGGGCCAGCGTGCCGCCCAGCGCCCATCCGGCCGCCGGCCGCCATTCCGCGCCGGCCTCGATACCGTGGATGCGGGCGTCGATATTGCGCACGCGCGAACCCCTGTCGTAATCGAACAGCAGATAGTCGGAAACGCGCCCGAGATAAGCGCTGGCCCAGACGTCCAGCGGCTGGCTGCGCCATTGCAGGCCGGCGTCGAGCTGGGTGGTCTTCTCCGGCCGGGTGCCGGCAAAGGCGTTGGGGCTGCCCACCGGGCCGTTCTTGGCGGAGAACAGCTCCCAGTAATCGGGCATGCGTTCGTTGTGGCCAAGGCCGACGAACGCTTGCAGCGCGCCGCGGCGGCCGTATTCGTAGCGCAGGAAGCCGCTGTTCAAGCCCGCGTCGCGTCGCTGGCCGGCGGTGGGGTTCCACGCCTTCAGGCGCAGGTCGCGGACGCGCGCGCGGTCGTGGCGCACGCCGGCGACCCATTGCGCGTCATCGTCGGGCAGCCAGGTGATTTCGGTGAACAGGCCGGTATTGCCGAGGTCGGCGTCGTGTTCCCAGGGCCGTTGCAGGTAGGTGCCGCGCCCCATGCCCATGCGCTGGGTGTGGCGGCTGCGCTGGAAGTCTAGGCCGACCGTGCCCTTCCACTGCGTTGCCGCCCAGTCCAGCGCGAGGCGTCCGCCACGGGTGTCGCGGCGCACCTGCGCGGCCATCGGCATCGACATCATGCTGTTCGGGTTGGGGGTGCGCAGGGTGTAGTTGTCCATGACGTGGTTGACGTCGTTGCGGTACAGGTCGATGCGCAGCCGTTCCAGCACGCCCGGCAGCGATTCCTGTACGAAGCGCAGGCCCTGGCGCTGGCGCAGGAACTGCGAGCCGTCCATGCCGCGTCCGCCATAGCGGGCCTGGCCATCGCCGCGCCCGGCGGAGATTTCCAGCAGCGTGTGTTCGCCCGGGGTCCAGCCGAGGCTGACATCGGTGTTCCATTTCTTCCAGGCCGAAGGCACGATCTGCCCGCCGCCGTCGCGGTAATCGTCGGATTCGGTGCGGTTGCCGGCCAGCCGCACGTAGCCCTCGCGTTGCCCGATCAGCCCGTCGATCGCCAGGTCGCGCCGGCCGGCGCTGCCGGCCATGGCATTGGCGTCGAAGCGGGTGGTGAGCGTGTCGTAGCGCTCGCGGTCGCGCTCGAAGCGCACCGTGCCGGCCGAGGCGCCCGGCCCCCACTGCACGCTCTGCGGGCCCTTGAGCACGGTCAGCCGGTCGTAGGCGTCGGGCGAAACGTAGGAGAGCGGATTGTCCATCCGGTACGGGCAGGCGCCGTGCAGCGCGCCGCCGTCATCGACGATGTTGAGCCGCGAGCCGGACATTCCGCGCAGTACCGGATCGCTGTTGCTGCCGCCGTTGCGGATGGCGGAAAAGCCGGGCACGACCTTGAGGTAGTCGGCCGCGTCGCTGGCGGGCATGGGGCTGCGCGATTGCTTGGGGTCGGATGTGGTCTCGGGGGAAAAGACCGGCGACTGCCCGATCACGATCACGGTCGTGAAGACGGGGGTTTCGTCGTCGTCCTGGCCGGCGGCGGGGGGGGATTCCCGCGAATACGCCGGGGCGGCAAGCACGCAGGCAACGGCCAAGGCCAGGCGCGCGCGGCGCGCCGTGGGGCGGAATGAGGAAAAGGACATGGAATGGCTCCGAACACGCGAACAGGCACGGCGCGAGGCCGCGCCGCGGGAAAACGCAGGCGGTGTCAGAGGGGGATCGGCGGGCCGCGCGAGCCGAGTCCCGAGGGATGGCGCCGGAGCGCCGGCCGGGCATGCCGCCAGAGCGGAAGCGGCGAGGCCGGCGCCAATGCGCGCAGGCCCAGGATCAGCAGGACCAGCACCGTCAGCCCGGCCAGCAGCGGGCAGTATTCGCAATCGTGCGCGAGGCGTTCGCCGGCGGGCGCGCCGTGGGGCTGGCCGGTATCGCCGGCCGCTGTCCAGAACGGCTGCGCGAGCTGCTTCAGCCCTTCCACGGTGCACAGTGCGACCACCGGTGGCGACCCGGATTGCGCCGACTGGTAAAGCCGGCCCAGCGTGGGCAGCCCGGCCAGCAGCAGCATCGCCAGCAGGGCGAGCGCGGTCAACGGAGAGGGGGAGCGAAGTCTGTGCATCGAAAAAGGCCGGGGCGTCAATCCGCCCCGGCCCATATTATCGCCGCAGTGATGCTGGCGATGTTTGACGCAAATCACCTCATACCGTGTCTTGTGAAATAGCCTTGGCGATGGCTTCGGCGTCGGCCGGTTTGTCGTAAGCCGGATCGGCCTTCGGCATGATCCAGTGCCGCGCCACGAACCAGGCCAGCAACACCGCGCCCAGACTGAAGATCAGATCGCCCGGCATGCGCATCCATACCAGCACATCGATGATCGGCTTGCCCATGAACTCGGCCGAGCGGGCGTACCAGTAGCCGTTGTCGAGCGCGGCCTGTAATTGCAGCGTGCCCAGCGGCAGCAAGGTCAGCAGCGCCATCAGCATCAGGCCGATGTTGAAGGCCCAGAACGAACCTTTCAGCAGTTGCGGGTGCCAGAGCGCGTCGGGCTTGAGGCCGCGCAGACAGAACAGCATGAGGCCGATGCCGAGCATGCCGTACACGCCGAACAGCGCGGTGTGTCCGTGCAGCGGGGTGAGGTTGAGACCCTGCATGTAGTAGAGCGCGAGCGGGGTGTTGATGAGGAAGCCGAACAGGCCCGCGCCCACCAGGTTCCAGAAGCTCACCGCCAGGAAGAACATGATCGGCCAGCGGTAGCGCGCCATCCACGGTACCGCGCGGCTGTGGCTCCAGGTCTCGTAGGCCTCCAGGCCGATGAGCGCCAGCGGCACCACTTCCAGCGCCGAGAAGCTGGCGCCGAGCGCGACCGCCGCCGTGGTGGTGCCGGCGAAGTACAGGTGGTGGAACATGCCCAGCACGCCGCCGGCCATGTAGACGATGGTGGCGAACAGCACGTTGATGGTGGCCGACTTGCCGCGGATCAGCCCCAGCTTGACGAACAGGAAGCTGATCACCGCGACCGCGAACACCTCGAAGAAGCCTTCCACCCACAGGTGCACCACCCACCAGCGCCAGTATTCGACCATCGAGATGTGCGTGTGCTCGCCCCACATGAGACCGGCGCCGTAGAACAGGCCGATGGCGATGGTGGAGAGGAACATCAGCCCGACGATCGAGGACATTTCGTCGCGGCGCTTGAGCGCCGGCCACAGCGCGCGGCCCACCAGCGTCAGCCACAGCAGCAGCCCGACGAACAGGAACGCCTGCCAGAAGCGGCCGATGTCGACGTATTCCCAGCCCTGGTGGCCGAACCAGAAGTTCTTCTCCAGGCCCAGCTTCTGCATCACCGCGAACCACTGCCCGGTGAAGGCGCCGATCACGATGACGAGCAGGCAGACGAACAGGAAATTGACGCCGGCGCGCTGGAACTTCGGCTCGTGCCCGGAGATCGCCGGCGCGATGTAGAGGCCGGTGCCCAGCCACGCGGTGGCGATCCACAGCACCGCCAGTTGCGTGTGCCAACTGCGCGTCAGCGAATACGGCAGGAATTCGGCGATCTTCAGGCCGTAGGCTTCCTGGCCTTCCACCTGGTAGTGCGCGGTGGTGGCGCCGAGCAGAATCTGCACCAGGAACAGCGCGATCACCACCCAGAAGTACTTGGCGGTGGCCTTCATCGAGGGCGTGATGGTCAGGCCCATGAGCGGGTCGCGCGCGGGTGGGGTCACGGGTTTTTCCTTGCCGTGCCAGACCGCGTAATGCCAGGCCAGCAGACCAATGCCGGCGATCATGAACAGGATCGAGAACATCGACCACATGAAGGTGCCGGAGGTCGGCGTGTTGCCGATCATCGGCTCGTAGGGCCAGTTGTTGGTGTAGGTGCGGTTCTCGCCCGGGCGGTCGGTGCTGGCCGCCCACGATGTCCAGAAGAAGAACGCGCTCAGCGCGCGGCGGTGCTCCGCATCGGGCACCGTGTTGTCCCTCATGGCGTAGGTTTCGCGCAGCGCCTTGGTCGCCGGATCGTTGGAGAACAGGCTGAGGTAGTGCGCGGCCACCTGCGAGATGGCTTGTGCGCGCAGGTCGCTCACCACCAGATCGCCGCTGGCCGCGTCGTAGGTGTTGCGGCGCATCTGCGGCTTCAGGATCGCCTGGATGCGCGCCTGCTCGACCGGTTCCAGCATGGCGTAGGGTTCGGCGGTCTCGGCGCGCGCATCGAGCTCGGCCAGCGCCATCGCCTCGCGGTGCAGCCAGTCGGCCGACCAGTCGGGTGCGATCAGCGCGCCGTGGCCCCAGATCGAACCCAACTGCTGGCCGCCGATGCTCTGCCAGACCTGGCGGCCGCGCTCGATGTCGGCGCGGGTGTAGAGCACCTCGCCTTGCTTGGTGACGATGCGTTTGGGAATTGGCGGCGCGGTCTGGTGCAGATCCGCGCCCAGCCACAGCATGATGCCGAAGCTGGCGATGAGTAGCGCCGCCAGCCCCAGCCAGAGACGTTTGGTGGTGGACATGATGATGAGCCTCCTTGAAAGTGCGGCCATCCTCCCGCCAGTGGTCGGAAAGTGTCGCTGACGCAGGTCAAGACTGCCCGCCGCGAACGATGCGGCCGTCGTGGCGGGGGCTATTCGCGCAGCACGTCGCGCGCCAGTTCGCTCAGGTGTTCAAGGTCGGTGATCTCGAATTCGCGTCGGTCCACCTGCAACAGGCCCTCGGTCTGGAAGCGCTTCAGTACCCGGCTCACCGTTTCCGCCGCCAGCGAGAGGTAGTTGGCGATGTCGGTGCGTGGCATTGCCAGGTGGAAGCGGGTGGCGGAATAACCGCGCTCGGCGTAGCGGCGCGAGAGCGAGAGCAGGAAGGCGGCCATGCGCTCGTCGGCGCTGAAATCGCCGGCCAGCAGGTTGGCCTTGCCGATGTCGGCCGAGAGCAGGCGGAACAATTGCTGTTGCAGGCCGGGCATGCGGGTGGCGAGCAGCGCCATCTGCGGGAAGGAGAAATTGCACAGCATCACCGTGTCCAGCGCGACCGCGTTGCAGGGGTAGCGGTCGTGGTGGATGCCGTCCAGGCCGATGATCTCGCCGGGCAGGTAGAAGCCCAGTATCTTCTCGCGACCGTGGCTGTCGGTGATGAAGGTCTTGACCAGGCCGGCGCGCACCGCGGCGATGGCGTTGAACGGCTCGCCCTCGCTGAACAGCAGGGTGCCCTCGGCGAACGGGCCGATGTGATCGACCAGGACGTGCAGCGCGCGCAGGTCGGATTTCTGGTAGCCCTCGGCCAGGCAGGCGCTGGAGAAGGCGCAGGTGGAGCAGAAATGCAGGGCGTCGCCATCGTCGGCCATGCCGGCATGGGGCTGTGGCACCTTGAGGGCGAGGGCGCCGCGTGTGGCTGGATTCGGGATCGGCTTCACGGCGCCATGATAGCCGCGCGTTTTCGGCGTGGCTTAGCGGGCGGTCAACGCGCGGCGAGCGCGCGCCTCACCGCGCGTACGAACTCTGGGTCGGGCACGCTGCCGACCTTGGCGGTGCGGGCGAGGATGCGGCCATCGCGGTCGAGCAGCACCAGCTCGCTGGTGTGGTTGAATTCGCCATCGGCCAGGGCGCGGTAGCGGATGCCGAGCACGCCGGCGATCGCGCGGACGTCTTCCTGGCGCGGCCGCAGCAGCGCCCAGCGGGTGGTGTCCAACTGGCGGCGCTCGGCGATGCGGCGCATCGCTTCTGGGGTGTCGCGCTTCGGGTCGAGGCTGACCAGGACGACGCCCAGGCGGGCTTTTTCCGCCGGCGTCAACTGTTTCTCGATGGCCAGGCCGCTGTCGATGATCAACGGGCAGATGTAGCGGCAGGAGGTATAGAACATCGACACCACCTGCACCTGGCCGCGGCGTGCGGCGAGTGTGGCGGCGCGGCCGTCCTGGTCGGTGGTGGGGGCGTCGAGCTGGTAGACCGAATCGCCCGGCAATGGCGGCGCGGCATGGGCGGGCGTCAGCGCGGCGAAGGCGGCGGCCAGCGCGAGGGTGGCGAATCGGGATTTCATCTTCATCTCCTTCGGGCCCGGCGCGTCACTTGGCGCAGCGGAAACCCAGGTTGGCGGTGACGTCATCGGCCGTCAGCGAGGAGAGCATGGCGACCCGCATCAGTACCGCGTAGTTGTTGCGGTCGCGCATCGACAGCGCGCCGGCACCGCAGAATTTGGCCTTGTCGGCGTCGCCCTGCTTGCGGTTGTCCACGTCCACCAGGAGCGAGGAGGCGTCGCCGGTCCATTCCCAGACCAGGCCATGCAGGTCGCGCACGCCGTAGACGTTGGCGTTCTGCAAGCCGACCCGGGCCAGCGGCGCGTTCGAGGAGCGCGAATACCAGTGCAGGATGCGCTCGCGCCAGACGCGGTCGGCGCGGGCGTCGCGGCGGGTTTCGTCGGCGGCCGCGGCGTATTCCCATTCGCCCCAGCTCGGCAGGCGCGCGCCCTGGGCCTTGCAGTAGGCATCGGCGGCGAACCAACTGACATTGACCACCGGCTGCTGTGGCGCGGCCTTCGGCCCGAGCGTGGTGGGGCCGGCCCAGTGTTGCAGGTAGCGCGGCTCGGCGAATGTGTCGGCCACCCGCCCGCGCCGCCATTTCGGGTGGGCGCGGACGAAGGCGAGAAACTCGGCGTTGGTCACCGGTGTTTCCATGAGCTGGAACGGCGCGATGCGGACATCGCGGCTGTCTTCATATTGCAGGGCGGAGCGGAACTCGCCGCCCGGCAACCGCACCCAGCCGTCGTTGCCGGCGGCCGGGGCCGGCGGTGGCAGGGCGAGCGCGATGACGAGGGCGGCGCGTTTCATCTCAGTGCCCGCCCGAGGCGTTGCTCGGCTTGGCCTTGCGCGCGGCGGCGGCCTGCTCCTTGCTCACCTGGCCGCCGGGGTTGCCCCAGTTGTTGAGGACGTAGGTGGAGATGTTGGCCACTTCGTCATCGGTCAGTTGCGCCATCGGCGGCATCACCGAGTTGTAGTCCTTGCCGTTGACCGTCACCGGCCCCTGCAAGCCGTGCAGGATGATCTCCGGCAGGCGGCCCGGGTTGGCCTTGACGTAGTCGGAGCCGGCCAGCGGCGGGAACACGCCTTCCATGCCCTTGCCGTCGGCGCCGTGGCAGGTCGAGCAGGTGCCGGCGAAGAGGATCTTGCCGGCGGCGATCTGTTCCTCGCGGGTCAGGTTGCCGGCCTTGGCCGATGCCGCGGCGGTGGCGACGGCCTGGCGGTTGGGCGCGGCCTGGTCGCCCAGGTAGACCTCGTCCACTTCCTGCCCGGAATAGATCTCCTTGCGTTCCGGCCCCTCGGCCTGGAGGATCGCCAGCGCGCCCTTGTTGAAGGCGCGGAAGATCGAGTGATCGACCAGCACGTAGCTGCCCGGCACTTCCATGTGGAATTCCATCATCGCCGCGCCGCCGGCCGGGATCAGCGTGGTCTGCACGTTTTCCTGGAAGTGCTTGCCACCTTCGTACCAGACCTTGTCGAAGATCTCGCCGATCACGTGGAAGCTCGACACCAGGTTGGGGCCGCCGTTGCCCACGTACAGGCGCACGGTTTCGTCGGTCTTGGCCTTCAGCGCGTTGTCGCCGGTGAGCGAGCCTTCCTTGCCGTTGAACAGCACGTAGGTGGGATGCTCGTCGATGGCTTTTTCCATGTCGAAGGGCTGGTGTCCCTTTTCGCGGTATTTGCCCGTGGTGTAGAAGTCGCCCTGCATCACGTAGTACTCGCGATCGACCTTGGGCAGGCCCTCCGGCGGTTCGACCAGGATCAGGCCGTACATGCCGTTGGCGATGTGCATGCCCACCGGCGCGGTGGCGCAGTGATAGACGTACAGGCCGGCGTTGAGCGCCTTGAAGGTGAACTGGGTCTGGTGGCCGGGCGCGGTGAAGCTGGAGGCCGCGCCGCCGCCGGGGCCGGTCACGCCATGCAGGTCGATGTTGTGGGGCATCTTGCTGTCGGGCATGTTGCGCAGGTGGAATTCCACCGTGTCGCCCTGGCGCACGCGGATGAAACTGCCGGGCACGGTGCCGCCGAAGGTCCAGAAGGTGTAGGTGACGCCTTCGGAAATCTCCATTTCCTTTTCCACCACGTCCATTTCCACCACCACCTTGGCCGGCGCGCTGCGGCCGGTGGCCGGCGGCACCAGCGGCGGGCTGGTCAGTACCGCCTTGACCGGCTCGCCCTGCGGCGGGCCGAAATCGCCGGCGGCCGAGCCGGTCTTGCCGTGGCTCTCGGCGGGCTTGGCGGTGTCGGAATTCTGTTTGCAGCCGCCGAGCGCGAGCGTGGCGGCGATCAGGAGGCACAAGGTCTTGCGGTTCATCTGGCTTTCCCCTCGGGATGGCGTTGCTATGCGGACCCATGCTGCGCCGCATGGCGCGCTGCGGCGATGACGCAGATCAAGTCGAAGCGGGTTCGATGGCCGGCGCGGTGTGCTTTCGCGTGCTTCCGGGGGGCCGCCGGGTCGGTGCGACGGCCGTGGAAGGGCGGCGCGACGGGTCAGATCGCCTTGGAGAAACGTTGTCTGGCGGGCTCCGGCCGGCTCAGGTAGGCATCGAAGCACATCGCGATGTTGCGCAGCAGCCAGCGCCCGCGCGGCGTGGCCTCGATGGCGGCCTCGTGCAGCCGCACCAGGCCGTCTTCGGCCAGCGGCGCCAGGCGTTCGATGGCGTCCGCGAAGTAGGCGTCGAAATCGATGTCGTAGCGGCGCTCGAAGCGGGCCTTGTCGATCCGGCTGTGGCACATCAGTTGTTGGATCAGGTCGCCACGCAGCACGTCGTCCTCCGCCATCGTCAACCCGCGCCAGACCGGCAGGCGGCCTTCGTCGATGGCCAGTTCCCATTCCGGCAGGGTGCGCGGGTTCTGGCTGAAGCTCTCGCCGATATGGCTGATCGAGGACACGCCCAGCCCGATCAGGTCGCTGTCGGCGTGCGTGGTGTAACCCATGAAGTTGCGATGCAGGCTGCCGCGCGCCTGGGCCAATGCCAGTTCGTCGTCGGGCAGGGCGAAGTGATCCATGCCGATGTAGCCATAGCCGGCAGCGACGAGCTTGTCGATCGCCAGCCGCAGCAGGGCGATCTTGGTGTCGGCGCTCGGTAGGTCGTAGGCGTTGAGCTGGCGTTGCGGCTTGAACAGTTCGGGCAGGTGGGCATAGCTGTAGACGGCGAGGCGGTCCGGGCGCAGCGCGACGACCTTGTCCAGAGTCTCGGCGAAGCCTTCGAGGGTCTGTTTGGGCAGCCCGTAGATCAGATCGACGTTCACCGAATGGAAGCCGTGTTCCCGGCACGCCTCGATCACCGCGCGGGTTTCCTCTACGCCCTGGATGCGGTTGATCGCCTTCTGCACTTCCGGGTTGAAATCCTGCACGCCCAGGCTGGCGCGGTTGAAGCCGATCTCCGCCAGCTCGCCGATGTCGGCCGGGTTGACGAAGCGCGGGTCGAGTTCGATCGAGATGTCGCGGTCGGGGGCGTCGGAGAAACGGAATTGCCGGCGCATCTCGTCGATGATCCCGCGCAGCTGCGCCGGCGTGAAGAAGTTGGGCGTGCCGCCGCCGAAATGCAACTGGATCACCTCGCGGTCGCGGTCGAACAGGGGCGCGATCATGTCGATCTCGCGCTTCAGCCGTTCGATGTACGGCGCGCTTTTCGAGAGGTCGCGGGTGATGATGCGGTTGCAGCCGCAATAGAAGCACGGACTCATGCAATACGGCACGTGGACATAGAGCGAGAGCCGGCGGGGAATCGGGTCGCCGTTGCTTTCGGTGATCACCCCGCGCAGCTCGGTTTCGCCGAAACCGGCGCCGAATTGTGGTGCGGTGGGGTAGGAGGTATAGCGCGGTCCCGGCTTGTCGTACCGGCGCAGCAGGTCGGGTTCGGGAGAGGCGAAAACAGTCATGCCGGGAGAGTGCCGCATCGGGTGAGTGGCGGCCTTGATGCGGGTCAATCCGCGTCATGGCCCCGCGCGGGCAGGCCGGAAGGCCCGCGCGGAACCGCTATGGCGTCAGCCGCAGGTCAGCTCGATCACCACGTTGCGTTCGTCCAGCAGCACGTTGAGACGGCTGTCGTCGTAATCCATGGTGGCCGGATCGTTCGCGCCGAGCACGCGTACCCGCCGGGCGCCGGCGGCGATGCGCGCCTGCTCGCCGGTCTTGGCGTCCGCCATCTTGCCGATGAACTGGCCGACGCGGGCGGTGTCGCAGTGGCCGGTGGGCCGGGACGCCGTGGCCGGCCGCCCGGGCGCGGCCGCGCAGGCCGAAAGGCAGGCGGCGGCGAGGATGGAAAACGGCGCGCGAATACGCATGGACGCTCCTGTGACGCTGGGGCGGCCAGTGTTGCGCGGCCGGTGTTGCCGGCGGGTCAACACGGGCCGCCCAAACTGAACCGTTGCGGCGAAAAGCGCGATTTTCACGCTTGTTGCAGGAGGCGCCGCGCAGGCTGGCGGCTCCCCCGCGCGCCGAGGAACACGCATATGAACGAAAACGCACGCAACACCGGCGGCCTGGTGGCCGAACAAGCATCGAGCAAGGTGGCGGCGGTGTTTTCCAGCCTGCCGGTCGCCACCGAGGTCGCCCGCCAACTGCGGCAGTCGCTGGGACTGCCGGACGCCCAGGTACGGGTGATCGCCCCGGGCGAGCCCAACCCCGGCCGCAAACTTCAGCCGGAGAGTCACGGCATCTTCCTCACCATGATCCGTGCGCACGCCAAGCTGGGCATCGCCGGTGCGGTGCTGGGGGCGCTGCTGTGGCTGCTGCTGCGCGCGCTGGGCGTCACCTTGATCCTCACCACCGGCGGCATCACGCTGGCCATGTTCATCGTGTTCGGTGCGGTATTCGGCCTGCTGCTGGCCGGTCTCGTCACCTTGCGCCCCGACCACGATGCTTACATCGTCATGGTGCGGGAGGCGATGGGCGAAGGCCGCAGCGCCGTGGTGGTGCATGCCCTCGACCACGATCAGCGCGATGCAGCCCGCCGCTTCCTGGAAGCGCAGAGCGGCGAGGTGGTATCGACGCTCTGACCGGGCGCGGCCTTGCCGCGCGCCGGCGTGGATGGCTTGGCTTTTTGGCCGGACGGGTCGATCCGTGCGGAACGCCTTGTCGCGCGCCGGCGCGGATGTCCAGGCTTCCCGGCCCGATGGGCCGATCCGTGCGGAAACGCCTTGCCGCGCGCGCCGGCGTGGATGCCGGGATGTTTCGTCCCGTATCGGCACCTCCCGCGCGCGGCGCTTGGTCGATGCGTGTCGTGGTGGCGGCCCGGCGCGCCGGTTGGTGATCCGGCCCATGTGTTCGGGCGATGCGTCCGGGGCGAAATGCCCGCCGCTCCGTAACGATGACGGTGAAACGGCGCGCCGGCCGATGCCTATTCATGCAAATCAAGCACTTGTGCCTGTATCTTGCCGCGCATGAAAAAACTTCACGCCGTCTTCACCGCGCTGGCCGCGTCCACGCTGGTGAGTTGCACCACCGCGCCCACGCAGCACGTCGTCGCTCCGGCGCCGGTGGTGCGGGCGTCGGTCCTCACCGTGCCGGCCATCGATCCGCGGCAGTCGCAACTGGAGCGGCTGGAGCGGCTGGCGCCCGATGCCGATCCCGGCGTGTTGGCGCTGGCGCTGGAGGCGAGGACCTGTGCCGTGGCGTCGGGCGAGGCCGGCGAGGGCGACAAGCTGGCGGTGATCGATTATTCCAAGCCCTCCACCGCCAAGCGGCTATGGGTGTTCGATCTGGCCCGCGACGAATTGCTCTACCACGAGCACGTCACCCATGGGCAAGGCAGTGGCGATAATTTCGCCACCCGCTTCTCCAATGCCGAGGGCAGTCACCAGACCAGCCTTGGCCTGTACCGCACGGCCGAGACCTACATCGGCGCCAACGGTTATTCGCTGCGCATGGATGGCCTCGATGCCGGCTTCAACGATGCCGCCCGCCAGCGCGCCATCGTCATGCACGGGGCCTGGTATGCCGAGCCGGATCTCATCGCCAGGCAAGGCCGGCTCGGCCGCAGCCAAGGCTGTCCGGCGCTGCGCCAGGGCATCGCCCGCCAGGTGATCGACACGCTCAAGGGCAATCAATTGCTGTTCGCCTACGCCGAACAAGGCGATTGGCTGCAAGGCTCGCGTCATTTCGGCTGCAAGTCGGGCTTCAGCGCGCGGCGGATCGTCGCCGATGCGCGGGCGATCCGAAGCGGCGTCGCGAGCGCGGTGGCGACCGCCGCCCCGTAGCGAACTCCCGCTCCGGCGAAGCGCGCGGTTCAGTTCAGCCGAACCGCCGCAAGGCGGCCTCAAGCGTCGCGAGCGCCTGCCGCGCGATGGGCTTGAAGCCGTCACTGACCGCCGCTTCGTTTTCCACCGCCCGCCAGAAATCCCGCGCCATCCGTGCCGCTTGCCGCCACGCGCCGAGCTGGGTTGGCAGTGGCGGGGTGATTTCGTAATCGCGCGGAACCACTTCGCCCTGGGGATTGGGGCGGAAGCGCATCGGCAGCATGTCGTAGCAGGGCGCCAGCGCCAGCGGGCGCTGGTCGGCGAGGATCAGTGCGGCGTTGCCGAGGTGCATGTCGTTGTTGCCGATGAGCGTGCCGAACCAGCCGTAAAGGGCCAGCCGTTCGCCGTCGGCGGGCGTCAGCCAGCCGTCTTCGACCAGCGCCGGGGCGAAGCGCGGCCAGTCGATGCGGCCGTGGCCGTAGAAGGCGGCATCCAGCGCGCCCAGCGACACCAGCCCGCGCCGGCCCAGCACCGGGGTGCGGTCGAAGCGGGTCGATTCGAGGAATACCCGGCCGGCCGCCTTGAAAAGGCCGGTGCGCGCGGCGGCCAGTCCATGCCGGCGCAGGATTTCCCCGGCCAGGTGTTCGGTGCGTAGCAGGTCGGCCCAGCGCCGGGCCGAGGGGGTGTCGGCCGCTTCGTTGAACTTGACGATCACCGGGCGGTGGCCGTCCGCCTCGCGCAAGATCGCGGTGAACTTGGGCTGCTCGCCACCGGCGGAGGAGCCGATTTCCTCGCCGCTCAGGCTGGCCAGGGCCAGGGCCGGATAGCGTTCCGGGCGCTCGTCCGGGGTGAGCGCGTCGCTTGGCGATAGGCTTTCACCGAGCGCGCGTTCCAGCGCGGCATCGCCCAGGATCAGGTCGCCGGGCGCGTCCTCGCCGAAGCGCAGTAGGGCGGCGAGGTAATCGTCCGGCCGCCAGACGGTGAGATCAGCTGGCGCGCCGATGTCGGCGGCGACGCGGCGGGCGAAGGCGCGGCCCAGGAAACCTTGTGGCCGCTGGTCGTCGAGGAACCACGGCAGGCCGGGGTACAGGCCGTTGCGGGCGTCCTCGTGCATGAGCGCCGGCAGCGGCCGGTCGGGGGCGAGCCACATCGCGTCGCCGTGCAGGGCGTGCAGTTCGCCCAGCCGTTCCGGTCGGGCCTGGGCGTCCAGCCGGTACAGCGGCCAGTGCCGGCCCAGCGCGGCCACCGGGCGGGTCAGGGCGTAGCGGGTGGCGCGGGCCCGGCCGATCCTGGCGATGCGTCCGTCCGCCAGCGCGGGCCGCAGCGCGCGCGAGAGCGTCGGTTGGCTGACCCCAAGCGCGGCGGCCAGCGCACTGGCCGGTTGCGGGCCGCCCTGGCGCAGGCGGGCTTCGAGCAGCGGGAGGCGTTCTGGCTGGGGCATGGCGGTGAATGGATAGGCTGCCGATACCGGAGAAAAATCCTCGCGGACTCTTCGACATGGATTCCGATGCGATTTCAATGAATAGATACTTGAATCGATACTACCGGCTCCTGTTCATATGAATCAACGGCTTGGGAGAAATTTCTGTAAATTCATGAATAGATACTTGGATAAATGGAACGCCCCGCGATGGGCGGGGTGTTGGTTCGTCCATGCGATGGTGGCGATGCTTCAGCTCGCCCGCACCCGCGCGTCTCGCGGTGGATTCGCCCATTTCCCGAGCAGTTCGGCCTCGCGGGTCCTGGCTCGTTCGACGTGCGCTTCCTTGACGTGGCCGAAGCCGCGGATGTGCTCGGGGATCGAGGCGATTTCCACGGCGAGGGCGAGGTTGTCGCCATCGAGTTGGTCGAGCAGGCCGCCGATCGTCGCTTCGTAATCGGCGATCAACCGGCGTTCCATCCGCCGTTCGGCGGTGCGGCCGAAGAGGTCGAACGCGCCGCCGCGCAGGCCCTTCATCTTCGCCAGCAGGCCGAAGGCGCGCAGCATCCATGGGCCGTATTCCCGCTTCGACAGTTGGCCCTTGGCGTTGCGCCGGGCGAACAGTGGCGGGGCGAGGTGGAAGCGCAAGCGGTAATCGCCTTCGAACTGCTGCGCCAGGCGGCGCTTGAACGCCGGCGAGGCGTAAAGCCGCGCCACTTCGTATTCGTCCTTGTAGGCCATCAGTTTGAAGAAATAACGGGCGACCGCCTCCGACAGGTCGGTGGAGCCGGGCGCGCGTCGTTCTTCCGCCTGACGCACCTTGTCGACGAAGTCGCGGTAGCGGCGTGCGTAGCCGGCATTTTGGTAGTCGGTGAGAAAGGCGACGCGGCGCTCGATGATCTCTTCCAGCGAGCGCGACAGGCGAAGGTCGTCCAGCGGCGGGAAGGCGACGTTCCCGTCGCCATGCGCGGGGAGGTGGCGCAGCTCGTCCCCGTCGCGCGGCGAGGGTCGCGGCGACAGGCCGGATTCGTGGCCCTCGTTGGCGGTCGGGGCCAGGAGCGGCAACGCGTGCGGTTTCTTCTCGGCGGTGGTGGTGGCGTTGCTGACGACGCCGGCGGCCGCGATCACCGCCGGGAGGTCGATGGCGGCCAGGCGGCCCCAGGCGAAGGCGGTCTTGTTCATCGCCACGGCGGCGCCGTTCAGCTCGATGGCCCGCATCAGCGACTCGAACGCCAACGGCACCAGCCCGCGCTGCCAGGCGTAGCCGAGCATGAAGAGGTTGGCGGTGATGGCATCGTCCAGCAGCGCCGTGGCCAGCCCGGTGGCATCGACCGTCAGCGGCTCGCCGCCCTCAAGCGCGGTGCCTACCGCGGCCACGATGTCGGCGGCGGGGAACTGCATGTCGGGGCGGGTGGTGAAGGTGCCGGGCATGGCCTCGTAGCGGTTCAGCACCACGGCGGTGCGGCCGGCGCGCACCTTGGAGAGCGCCCAGTAGTCGTTCACCACCCCCATGTCGCAGCCCGGCACCAGATCGGCCTCGCCGGCGGCGAGGCGTACGGCATGGATGTCGGCCGGGGTTGCCGCGATGCGGATGTGCGTGGTGACGGTGCCGCCCTTCTGCGCCAGGCCGGTCTGGTCGCGCCCTTGCCTTCCAGGTGCCCGGCCATGCCGAGCGGCGCGCCGATGGTCACCACGCAGGTGCCGCCGACGCCGGTGATGAGGATGTTCCAGGGGCGCGCCAGGTCGCTTGCGACGACCGGGTCGGGCAGGTGCGCCAGCCGCGCGCCGGCATCGGCCTTGCCGCCTTTTCTCGGCTGGCCGCCGTGCACGGTGACGAAGCTGGGGCAGAAGCCCTCGACGTAGGAGAAGTCCTTGTTGCAGTTGAACTGGTCGATCTCGCGCTTGCGGCCGAATTCGGTGTCCTTGGGCAGCACCGAGACACAGAACGATTGCTTGCCGCAATCGCCGCGGCCTTCGCAGACCAGGGTGTTGATCATCACCCGCTTGGGCGGGTCGGCCAGCTTGCCGCGCTTGCGGCGGCGGCGCTTCTCGGTGGCGCAGGTCTGTTCGTAGATCAGCACGCTGACGCCCTCGACCTTGCGTAGTTTCTCCTGCACTTCGTCCAGGTCCCGGCGGTCGTGGAATTCCACTTTCCTTGGGAACAGGTGACGCTGGCGCGTCCACCGGGTGATGTCGTCGGAGAGCAACACGATGGTGTTGACGCCTTCGCTCAGCACCTGGTGCGCGATCTGCGGCACGCCGTCCACCGGCTGGCCGTCGGTCATCGCCACCGCGTCGTTGTAGAGGATTTTGTAGGAGATGTTGACGCCGGCGGCGACCGACTGGCGGATCGCCAGCGAGCCGCTGTGGAAATAGGTGCCGTCGCCCAGGTTCTGGAATACGTGCGGCGTCTCGGTGAACGCCGCCTGCCCGGCCCAGGTCACGCCCTCGCCGCCCATGTGGGTGAAGGTGTCGGTGTCGCGGTCCATCCACGTCACCATGTAATGGCAGCCGATACCGGCCATCGCGCGGCTGCCTTCCGGGACCCGGATCGAGGTGTTGTGCGGGCAGCCCGAGTAGTAATGCGGCACGCGCGGGAAGTCGGCGCGCGGCAGCGCCAGTTCGCCTTCCTTCGAATCCATCCACGCCAGTACCTGGCGGATGCGCTCGGAGTCGTGGAAGCGCTGGAGACGCCGGGCGATCACCCCGGCGATGCGCGCCGGCGTGAGTTCGCCGGTGGAGGGCAGGATCCATTCGCCCGACTCGTCGTATTTGCCGACGATGCCGGGCTGCTCGCCTTCGAAGTTGTAGAACAGTTCCTTCATCTGGCTTTCGATGAAGCTGTGTTTTTCCTCCACCACCAGGATGTCCTGCAAGCCGCGCGCGAAGGCGCGGATGCCGGTGGGCTCCAGCGGCCAGGTCATGCCGATCTTGTAGAGGCGGATGCCGAGATCGGCGCAGGCGCGCGCATCCAGGCCCAGGTATTCCAGTGCCTGTAACACGTCCAGATAGCTCTTGCCGGTGGTGGTGATGCCGAGCCGGGCGCCGGGCGAGTCGATCACCATGCGGTCGATGCGGTTGACCCGCGCGAACGCCTGGGCCGCCTTCACCGCATAACGGTGCAGGCGTATCTCTTGCTCCAGCGGCGGGTCCGGCCAACGGATGTTGAGGCCGCCCTCGGGCATCTCGAACGCGTCGTCGCCGGGCAGGACGATGCTCCGCGCGAACGGGTTCACGTCCACCGAAGCCGAGGATTCCACCGTCTCGGCGATGGTCTTGAAGCCGATCCAGCGCCCGGTGAAGCGGCTCATGGCGAAGCCCAGCAGCCCCATCTCCAGGATGTCCCGCACGCCGGCCGGGTTCAGCACCGGCATCATCGCGCTGACGAATTCGTGCTCGGAGCCGTGCGGCAGGGTGGCGCTGCGGCAGGCATGGTCGTCGGCGGCCAGCGCCAGCACGCCGCCGTGCTTCGAGGCGCCGGCGGCGTTGGCGTGCTTGAACACGTCGCCGCAGCGGTCCACTCCCGGCCCTTTGCCGTACCACATGCCGAACACGCCATCGACCTTGGCGCCGGGGAACAGCGGGGTCTGCTGCGTGCCCCAGGCCATAGTCGCGCCCAGATCCTCGTTGAGGCCCGGCTTGAAGGTGACGTGGTGCTTTTCGAGGTACTGCCTGGCCCGCCACAGCTCCAGGTCGAATCCGCCCAGCGGCGAGCCGCGGTAGCCAGAGACGAAACCGGCCGTGTCCAGCCCGGCGGCGACATCGCGCAGCCGCTGCATCATCGGCAGCCGTACCAGCGCCTGCGCGCCGGAAAGGTAGACGCGCCCCTCGGTGCGGGCGTACTTGTCGTCGAGGGTGTAATCCGGGTCCTGGAGGGCGCGGAGAGGCCGCCCGGTGGTTTCGGTGGGAGCGTTTTCGGCGGGGCTGGTCATTGGCTGCGTCGAATTGGCAAACCCGCGAATTCTGAGTCGGAACCATGGTGGATGAGCCCGCCCGCCGCGGCGCGGACAAGCGTTCTCGGCCCCCCCCCCCGAAACCATACGGATGGCCGGTGAACAGCAAAAATGGCATAAAAATATATGACGATCGTCACATTTTGATCTATGATTCCGTCACGGAATGGCGATGGGGGTTCGTCCATTCCCGCTCATGTGGACTTAACGGAAGTGATGCCCGGCGAAGTCAGTCGGCGTCCGCCTGTGTCCTTGCCGCTTCTTCACCTACTTAAATTTTGGAGAGACAAGTCAAATGCGCCAAAAGAACCTGCTCGCGGCCCTGTTGCTGGCCACCGTCCCGGTCGCCGCTTCCGCCGCCGATGGCACCATCACCTTCACCGGCAAGATCACCGACAAGACCTGCACCATCTCCACGGCCAGCAAGAACCTGGCCGTCGCCCTGCCCACCGTATCCAAAACCACTTTGAACGCGGCCGGCAAAACGGCTGGTCGTACCCCATTTTCGCTCAAGCTGACTGGCTGCACGGCCAGCAGCAGTGTCGCCGCCTATTTCGAGCCAGGCGATGGCGTTGATATCACCACTGGCCGTCTGAAGAACCAAGCCACCAGCAGTGCCGCCAGCAATGTGCAGATTCAGTTGCTGGGGGCGAATAGCATGCCCTTGCTGGTGAAGGCGGCTGGCGCCGATGGAGTGCAGGGGAATTCGCAGTGGGTTGTCGTGGATTCCAGTAACAACGCCACCCTGGATTACTACGCCGAGTACTACGCCACGAACTCGACCACCGCTGGCGAGGTCAAGGGCAGCGTGGCGTACACGATCACCTATAAGTAAGTGATCGCGGCGGGGCTTCGCCACTGGTCGATGCGGCTCACATCGGCCAGTGGTCTTCGATACCTTCCAGAGGCGTAGTTTCCGATGAAAGTCTTTTCCCTCCGGGCGCTGCTGCTGGCGGCGTCCATGCCGTTGCTTTGCCCCGATGCGCTGGCTGGCGTGGTGGTTCACGGCACGCGGGTGGTTTATCCCGCCCAGGCGCGCGAGATCACCGTGCAGGTGACGAATACCGGCGACGCGCCCTCGCTGATCCAGGCTTGGGTCGATAGTGGCGATCCCAGGCAGACCCCGGATGGCAGCGACGCCCCATTCGTGTTGACCCCGCCGATCAGCCGTGTCGAACCGGGCCGGGGCCAGGCGCTGCGGCTGATCTTTTCCGGCGCGGCATTGCCGGCAGACCGCGAATCGCTGTTCTGGCTCAACGTGCTGGACGTGCCTCCGTCGCCGGAAAAAAGCGCCGGGGGCGAGCAAAATTATCTCCAGATCGCGATCCGCTCGCGTTTGAAACTTTTCTATCGGCCGGCGGGGCTCGCCGGTGAGGCCAACGAAGCCCCGGCCGCGTTGCGCTGGCGTCGCGACGGCGGCCGCCTGCGGGTGGAAAACCCCACGCCTTATCACGTCACCCTGGCGGAAGTGCGCGCGTTGGCCGCCGATGGCGGCGAACGCGTGGTGGAAGCGCAGGGGACGATGGTCGCGCCGTGGCGGCACCTGGAATTCGCCGCGCCGGCCGGTACCGACCGGGTGCGCTTTCTGACCATCAACGATTACGGCGGCCGGGTCGAGCGAACCATCCGTCTGGACGATGGCGGCTGATCGCGGCGGGCGATCCCGCCCGCCATCGCCGCCGTGCGACTTTGATATTGCGAAGGGGGCATCTTGATTGCCAACAAACCGACATTGCCGGCGTGGTGCGCCCTGTCCCTGTTGATGGCGGGCGCGTCCGGTCCGGGGTGGGCGGCGGCTCCGGCCGCGTCGGCCAACCTCGGCGAACAGGCCCTACTGGCGCGAAACAGCGCCGTTGACGCGCGCGAATCGGTGCGCTTCGATGCCGGCTTCCTCTCCGGCCAGGCCCGGCGGATGGACCTGTCGGCATTCAGCGACGGCAATCCGCTGGCGGCCGGCACTTATCGCGTCGACATATATGTCAACGGCGCCTGGCGGGGGCGCCGCGACCTGGAGTTCGGGGCCGATGCGCAGGGCCGCGTCGATGCCTGCCTGAGCCTGCCGCTGCTGGAGGAACTGGGTGTGGACAGCGCCGCGGTGCTGGCCGGGCAGGCCACGGCGCCGGCCCGACCCGAGGATGCCTGCACGCCGGCGCAGGCGCGCATGGCCGATGCCTACGGCATCTACGACAGCGGAAATCTGCGCTACGACCTGAGCATTCCGCAGGCTTTCCTGCGCCGCGAGGCGCGGGGTTACGTCAATCCCGCCTTGTGGGACCGCGGCATCGATGCCGGCTTCGTCGGCTACAGCTTCAACATGGTGGACAGCGACAACCGTCTTGCAAGCGGTGGTCACGCTCGCAGCGCCTATCTGGGCCTGAACACGGGATTGAACCTGGGCGGCTGGCAGTTCCGTCACAACGCCAACCTGACCTGGCGCGAAGGTGACGGTCGCCGTTGGCAGCGCATCGCCACCTATGCCCAGCGTCCCCTGCCCCGGATACGCGGCATGCTGACGGTGGGCGAATCCTTCACCAGTGGCGAGCTGTTCGATTCCATCGGGTATCGCGGCATTGCTCTGGCCAGCGACGAGCGTATGTTGCCGGACTCGCTGCGGGGCTACGCGCCGGTGGTGCGCGGCATCGCCGAGACCAACGCCCGGGTCGAAATTCACCAGAACCGGCAACTGATCTATTCGGCCACCGTCGCGCCGGGTGGTTTCGTCATCGATGACCTGTATCCGACCGGCTACGGCGGCGACCTGGAGGTGAGCGTGATCGAGGCCGACGGGCGGCGTCGGGAATTCAAGGTGCCCTTCGGCTCGGTGCCGCAGATGCTGCGCCAGGGCGTGTCGCGCTACGCGTTGACCGCCGGCCAGGTGCGTGGCGATTTTCCGCGCGAGGACCCGTGGCTGGTGCAGGGCACCTACCAGCGCGGGGTGAATAACCGCCTCACCCTGTATGGCGGCGGCACGCTGAGCGAGGGCCATGCCGCGCTGCTGTATGGCGCTGGATTGTCCCTGCCGGTGGGCGCCTTCGCCGCCGATCTCACCCATGCCGATACCCGGCTGGGCCAGGCCGGCAGGCGGCGGGGCGCCAGTCTGCGCCTGAGCTACGCCAAGCTGATCAACGGCAGCGGCACTCACCTGACATTGGCCGCCTACCGTTACTCCACCCGTGGCTTCCATGGCTTGCAAGACGCCTTGCGGGCGCGCGACGCCGAGGCGCGCGGCCTGAATCCCGATCTTTTGGGCCGCCAGCGCAGCCAGTTCCAACTGACCATGAGCCAGCCGCTGGGCGCGCGCCGGGGCGTGTTCTACCTGACCGGCTCGGTGCGCGATTTCTACGACCGCCTCGGCACCAGCAAGCAATACCAGTTTGGTTACAACAACACCTGGCGCTCGCTCAATTACGGCTTTTCGGCCGTCCGTAGCGAGGAGGGGCTGTCCGGCCGCGCCGACACGCGTTATCTGCTCAGCCTGAGCGTTCCGTTGAGCCGTGGCGCGCGCGCGCTTTCGCTCAATGCCGACGTGGGCCTGCGTGGGCGTCAAGGCTACAGGGACAGTCGCGTGAGCATCACCGGCGCGGCGGGCGTGGACAACAACCTCACCTACGGCCTGGCCCTGTCCAATAGCCGCGAGGCCGGCACCAGCGCCATCGCCAATGCCGAATACCGCAGCCGGTATACCGCGCTCAATGCGTCCTATGGTCATTTCAGGGATTTCCGTCAGGCCACCATCGGCGCCAATGGCAGCCTACTGCTGCACGCCGGCGGCGTGACCCTGGCCCCGCAACGGGGCGACACCATGGCGCTGGTCGAAGCGCCGGGCGCCCGCGGCGCGCTCGTTTCCAACATGCCGGGATTGCGCATCGATGGCCGCGGCTACGCGGTGGTGCCGTATGTGTCGCCCTACCGGCTCAATACCGTCACCCTGGACCCGGCGGGCATGTCGCACGAGGTCGAATTGGAGAGCAGTAGCCAATCGGTGGCGCCGTTCGCCGGGGCGGTCAGTCATCTGCGCTTCAATACCCGCAAGGGCCGGGCGCTGCTGATCCGGATGCGCAACCCGGATGGGCGCGCGCCGCCGTTCGGCGCCCAGGTCAGGGACGCGCGGGGCCAGCCGCTGGGCATGGTTGGCCAGGGCGGCCGCCTGTACGTGCGCAGCGAGCGGGATCGTGGCCGTTTGCAGGTGGAATGGGGCGGTGACGCCAGCCAGCGCTGCACGGTCGATTACCAGATACCGGCCGGCGCCGATGCCGCGTCGACCGGTCTCATCCATGTGGAGGCAGCATGCCGATGAATCGTATCCGCGCCCGCGGCGCGCTGGCCGGCGCCGTGGCGCTGGTCGGGCTGGCGCTGGCGCAGCAGGCCAGCGCCGCTTGCCGGGTGAACGCCTATGCCTTCCGCCCGCAGGAGGTGCGAATGGACATGGGGCGGGTGGTGATTCTGCCCGACACCCCGCTCGGCGCCGTGATCAAGGAACTGGTGGTGCCGATCAATGAGCGCAGCAACATCGCTTCCTGTAACAGAGGTGGCAGTGCCAGGGGGGCCTACGTCAATGCCGCCCAGCAGCGTTCGGTACCCGGCTTCAGCAATGTTCATTACACGGACGTGGCGGGGGTCGGCATCCGCGTATACCGCGATTCCGGCAGCGTCAAGGCGTACTATCCGCATACGCTCAACTTCTTCGGCAGCTCCAGCCTGCGCTTGGCCGGCGGCAATTTCAGGGTGGAACTGGTCAAGATCGCCGCGCGGACCGGCTCCGGGCCGATCGCTCCAAGCGGCCGTTTCACCACCTACTACTTCGATGGCGATGGGCCGGCCCGGCCCGTGCTGGTTTCGTTCTTCAGCGGCACCGGCACCACGGTGGTCAGCCCCACCTGCACGGTGCGGGCCGGCAGCCGCAACATCGTGGTCGATTTCGGCAGCGTGTCCAATACCGTTTTCACGGGGCCAGGCACGCGCGCGGCCAACCGCGATTTCGATATTCAACTCGATTGCCAGGGCAGCAATTTGGCCGGATATCAAAGCGGCATCGGCATCCGCCTGGATGGCGCGCAGGACGGCTCCGGCATGCCCGGGGTACTTGGTCTGAGTCCCGGCGCCAACAACGCCACCCGCATCGGCATCGAGCTGGTGCGGCGCGTCGGGGCCGTCGAGCAGCCGGTGAGATTCGGCGAGACGCTCGCCATCGGCACCACCCGTCCCGGCACCAGTCTCCTGGCCCTGCCGTTGCGCGCCCGCTACGTGCAGACCCGGGCCGGCGCGGTCGGCGCCGGTCTTGCGAACGCGACGGCGACATTCACCATCACCTACGACTGACGCCCGGAGCCTGGGGATATGGCTCAATCCGCCGGCACGGTGCGTTCCGCCGCCCAGGTGCGCAGTGCGTCGATCTGTTCGCGCATCAGCACCGACAGCGGACGGGTGGCGCGCAGTTCGTGCCGCAGGCCGAAATCGCCGAGCGGCGTGTCGGTGGCGTGGGCGGCATACAGCGCCGAGACGATCGCCTGTTCGATTTCGGCGCCGGAAAACCCCGTGGCGGCCCGCGCCAGCGCCGCCAGGTCGAAGCCGGCGGGGTCGAGTCCGCGCCGCGCGAGGTGCAGGTGGAACAGCGCCTCGCGTGTTTCGGCATCGGGCAGATCGACGAAGAAGATTTCGTCGAAGCGGCCCTTGCGCAGCAATTCGGCGGGCAAGGCGTCGATCTGGTTGGCGGTGGCGACCAGGAATACCCGCGACTTGCGTTCGGCCATCCAGGTCAGCAGGTAGCCCAGCACGCGCCGGGAGACGCCGCCATCGCCCTCGCCGCTGTCGGCCAAGCCCTTTTCGATTTCGTCGATCCACAGCACGCAGGGTGCGAGTTGTTCGGTCGAAGCCAGCGCGCTGCGCAGGTTCTTCTCGGTTTCCCCGTGGTACTTGTCGTACAGGGTGCCGAAATCCAGCCGCACCAGCGGCACGCCGAAGCCGCCGGCGATGGCCTTGGCCAGCATCGATTTGCCGCAGCCCTGCACGCCGAGCAGAAGTACGCCCTTGGGCGGGTCGAGGCCAGGCGGCGCTTGGCCTTCGGTGAAGATGCGCCGGCGCTGCGCCACCCAGCGTTTCAACCGGCGCGCGCCGGCCACCTCGGAGAAGCGCACGGTGTCGTATTCGTAGTGCAGGTGGCCGCTCTTGTTGAGCAGCTCGAATTTCAGCCGCGCCAGTTGCGGCAGGTCGTCCATGCCGAGGGCGCCATCGCGGAAGATGAGTTGGCGGGCGATGCGGTGGGCATCGGTTTCCGACAGCCCGGACAGGTTGCGCACGATCTGCCGCACGGCTTCCTCGTTGGCCTCGACCCGGCGGCCGCCGTGTTCGCGCGTGTAGTGCGTCGCTTCCTCCCGGACGATCTTCAGCAAGGCGTTGACATCGGGCAGGCGCGGCGTGAAATGGGTGGCCAGCGCTTCCAATTCGGCCGGCAGCGCCACCTTCGCGCCGATCATCACGATCACGTGCGGTTCGCATTCGCGCCGCTGCACGATGTCGCGCAACAGGCGTTGGGTGGCGGCGTATTGCAGGTACGGGTGGAAGTCGAGCAGCAGGTAGACGCCGCGCTGGTCGGCGTTGCGGATGGCGGCGAGCGTGGTGGAGGCATCGGGCGCGACCGCGCTCGGGTCCTCGCGGTCGATGTCGATCCGGCGCAGTCCCTCGGTGATCGACCAGCGCCACAGCGCGCGCCAGACGTGCAGCAGCGATTGCCTGAACAGCGCAACCGCCCGCGCCTCGTCCGGCGTCTCGATGACGATCAGGGGGGTGTTGGCGCGGATCAGCGCGACCAAGTCCTGCAACTCGCTCATGACTCTGCCCGTGTGAATGCGGACGATGGTAAACCTTCGCGGGCGTCGCATCGGGGCGATGCTAGGCTTGGCGCTCCCATCCGGAGGACGGCAATGAAAACGATCCTGGTGGCAAGCTCGAAAGGGGGCGTCGGCAAGACGACGGTCGCCACCCATCTGGCGGCGCAGGCGGCGTGCGAAGGGTTGAACACGGTGCTCGTGGATGCCGACGCGCAAGGGTCGGCGACCCGCTGGGCCGAGCGCCGGGCGGCGCTGGAAAGCGCGGTGCTGCCGATCGACGGTACCCGCAAGGCATGGGCCAAACGCATCCCGGAGGACACCCGGCGGGTGATCGTCGATGCCCCGGCGGGCGCCATGCCGGGCGACCTGGACAAGTTTCTCGACGCCGCCGCCGCGGTGGTGATCCCGGTCCCGCCCTCGGCGTTGGACATCGAGGCCACCGTGCCCTTCCTGAACGGTCTCGCCAAGCATCCGCGGATGCGCAAGGGCGAGCTGCCGGTGGCCTTGGTCGGCAACAAGCTGAAGCCATGGACGCGCACCTCGCAACAGGCCATGGAAGTGCTGCGCGGTTGGGGCGTGCCATTGGTGGCCGAACTGCGCGATAGCCAGTCCTACGTGTTGCTGACCGGCCTGGGCCGCAGCCTGTTCGACTACGAAACGAGCGCGGTGCGCCGGCATCGCGAGGATTGGACCCCATTGCTGCGCTGGCTGTACCGCCCGCGTTGACACCGGCCATGCGTTGGCCCGTTAATCTTGCGCCACCCCGTGGTCGAGCCGTCCGATGACCGATATCCCCACTGAACTGGTGCTGCTGCGCCATGCCCATGCCCTGCCGATGACCGACCGGCAGACGGACATCGAGCGCGCGCTCTCGCCGACGGGACAAGCCGAGGCGCGCGCCGCCGGCCTGTGGCTGCGCCAACATCTGACGATGCCGGACGCGGTGCTCTGCTCGCCGGCCCGCCGCACCCGCGAAACCCTGCAAGGCGTGCTCGATGCCGGTTGCCGACTGCCCGACGCGAAGTTCGAACCGCGCATCTACGAGGCCAGCCCCGGCACGCTGTTGGCCGTGCTGGCGGACGCCATGGCTCATCCTTCGGCACCCGTGCGGATCTGGCTGATAGGTCACAACCCCGGGCTCGAACGCCTGCTTGCCCACCTCGATGCGGACGCGGCGCCTGCCCGGCCGTCCCGGGGCATGCCGACGGCCGGCATCGCCGTGCTGCGCTCCGCGCACGGGCGCGCGCCGGACGAAACGGGTGGAGTGCGGCTGGCAGCCTTCCACGCCCCCTGAGCCGATGGCCGCATACGGAGGAATCGGCTTCCCGGCGGGCGTGCTGCTGGCGTTCGCCACGCTGCCGGCGAACTCGGGTGAGCGCATCGACAGCGCGCGCTCCAGCGCCGGCTTCGAGATCGATACCCGTCTCGGCAGTACGATCCGTGGCCGCTCCGGCGGGCTGGGCGGCGAACTGCTGCGGCTCGACGACGGCCGCCTGCGGATAGTGCTGCGGCTCGACAGCCGCGCCAGCGAAGTACCGGGTCGCGGCTACTACACCCGCCTGCTTCGCGGCCCGCGCTTCTTCGACAGCGACCGGTATCCGGAAACCGTATTCGTTTCCGAACCGTTCGACCTGGATCGCTTGCGGCGGGGCGGCGCCTTCGAGGGGGAACTCAGCCTGCGCGGAGTCACCCGCCGCGAGTTGCTGCACCTGAGTCCGGCCGAATGCGCGCGGCCGCTGCGCGATTGTCCGCTGCAAGCCGAAGGCGCGCTCTCGCGCCACCGCTATGGCGCCAACGGTTTTCGCGGCGTGGTGGGCGACGAGGTGCGTTACCGCTTCCAACTGTGGCTGGAGGCGGCGCAATGAAAAAGGCGTGGATCTGGCTTCTGCCGGCCCTGCTGGCGCTGGCCGGTTGCGGCACCGTATCGCCGGCGTTACGGGCCGAGGCCGCGCGGGTGGTCGCCGCTGAGCAGCCGCGCGAGGTCGAGTGCGATCGCGCCGACGCCTGCGCCCAGCCTTCGCCGCTGCTGGCGCAGGTCGTGGCCGACGGCCCGTCGCGGCATCGCGCCTTGATTCTCGACGAAGGTCAGGACGCGCTGCTCGCCCGCATCCACATGATCCGCGCCGCGCGTCACCGTATCGATTTGCAGACCTACATCTACGACGAGGACGATTCCGCCCGCCTGATCCTGCGCGAACTGGTGGCCGCGGCGCGGCGCGGGGTCAAGGTCAGGATGCTGATCGATCAGCTTTCGGCGATGAAGCGCGCGCGCACCCTGGCGGCGCTCGCCGGCGTCCATGCCAATCTGGAAGTCAGGCTCTACAACCCGGTGTTCGGGCGCGGAATCATGTCGCCGACCGATTACGTCACCGCCACGTTCTGCTGTTTCCGCCGGCTCAACCAACGCATGCACGGCAAATTGCTGCTGGTGGACGACCAGCTCGGTCTGACCGGCGGCCGCAACTACCAGGACGATTATTTCGACTGGGATTCGACCTATGACTTCCGCGACCGCGACCTGCTGGTGAGCGGGCCGGTGATCGCCGAGATGCGGGCGAATTTCGAAGCGTTCTGGGTCTCGCCCCGCAGCGTGACGCTGGCCGATCTGGCCGACGTCGCACGGGTGCTGAAGGCCGAGGGCGTGCCGGAGCTGTCGAAGCGGGCCTACCGCCACCCGGAGCGGGCGCGGCTGATGCAGGCGGCGGCCAACGATCAGGCGCTCCTGCGCGCGCGCCTTCTGGCGCCGAGCCGCCTGGTGGCGGCGGTGGAATTCGTCGCCGACCTGCCGCAGAAGCACCGCCGCGACGCCGCCGAGCGGCGGGCGCAGGTCGCGCCGTCGAGCGACGTGCTCTACCGGCTGGTGGAATCGGCCCGGGAGGAAGTGCTGCTGCAAACGCCCTATCTGGTGCTGTCGAAGCCGGCGCGGGCGCTGTTCACCGCGATGCGCCGGCGCCCGGAGCCGCCGCGGGTGGTGATTTCCACCAACAGCCTGGCGGCCACCGATGCCTTCATGGTTTATGCGCTTTCGCACAAGTACAAGCGCCGCTACCTGCGCCGTTTCGGCTTCGAAATATACGAATACAAACCTTTTCCCGAGGACGCCCCGATCGATCTCTTCGCCACCCGCGCGCTGGCGCCCGCGGTGGAGGCGGCGCTGGCGCCGTTCGGTGAAGCGCCCCCGCAAACGCGGCGCGAACCCGCCGATGCCCGCGAGTACAACGTGCGCCGGCGCTTCCTGTTCGGTTCGAGCGGTACGCCGGTACCGCTCAAGCGCGCCGGGCTGCGGATCGGGCTGCATGCCAAATCGATGGTGGTCGATGAGGGCATCGGCGTGATCGGCACCCATAACTTCGACCCGCGCGGGGACAATTACAACACCGAGAGCGCGGTCATCATCCACGATGCCGCCTTCGCCCGTGAACTGGCGGAGAGCATCCGCCGCGACATCGCCCCGGCCAATTCGTGGACGATCGCGCCGCGGGAGAAATTCCCGATCCTGCCGGGGCTAGGGTATTCGCTGCTGAAAGTCTCGGAGCACCTGCCCGTGTTCGATCTGATGCCGCTGCGCTACGCCACCAGTTACCAGTTCATGCCCGGTCCGGATTGCCCACGCCCGCTGCGCCCTTACGACCCGGCTTTTTACCGCTGTTACCGCGCCGTCGGCGATTTCCCCGAGGTCAACATCGGCCCGAAATGGCTGGGCACCCGCATCCTGACGGCCTTCGGAGCGGGGCTGGCGCCGATTCTTTAGAACTTGCCCGATGGCGTGGCCGTCCAAGTGGCCGGCCCCCGTCACCCGTCACCCGTCACCCGTCACCCGTCACCCGTCACCCGTCACCCGTCACCCGTCACTGCGATACCCGGCCGCGTCGGGCGTGTGTCTCGATACGCAAGCGCGCGTGCGGGTGAGCATTCGGGTGGAGGTGACGCCCAGCGGTTTTCGAAAAACTTTCCGACGAACGGTTTTTCCAATCAATACAATCATTTGAAATGTATTTTCGGCCTGGCGGCGCTTCGAGCGCGGCGGACGCTATTGCCATGGCGCATCGTTGGTGCAAGCATTCAGCGTAACTTAATAGTCAGCCGATGCTGGCGAGTGGAACATGCAGGAAGCAAGTTCAACCGATGTCTCCGTTTCGATGCCGCCAGAGGGGCCGCCTGCGGATCTCGCTTTACGCGGGCTGGTATTGCTGGCGCAGTTTCATGGCATCGCCGCCGACGAGCGGCAACTGGCGCACGATTTCGGCCGCGATGGTGAGCCATTCGATGAAACCACCCTCCTACTCGCGGCCAAACAGCTTGGGCTGAAGGCCAGATTCCACGCCCATCCCGCCGCCCGGATAGGCAGCGCTAATCTGCCGGCGCTGGCATGGGGGGCCGGGGGGGCGGCGCCGTTCGTGGTGGCGAAGGTCTCGCCCGATGGCAGCCAGATACTCGTCCACGACCTGGCGGAACGCCGCCCCCGGGCATTGACGCGGGACGAATTCGAACTTCGCTACGCCGGCCGGCTGCTGCAAGTGGCTTCGCGCGCCTCGATACTGGGCGAACTGGCCCGGTTCGATTTCACCTGGTTCATCCCGGCGGTCATCAAATACCGCAAGCTGCTGGGCGAGGTCTTCGTCGTCTCGCTGTTCATCCAGCTCTTCGCGCTGGTGACGCCGCTCTTCTACCAAGTGGTGATGGACAAGGTGCTGGTGCACCACGCGATGACCACCCTGCACGTCATCGCCGTCGGCCTCATCACCATGGCGGTGTTCGACGTGGTGATGAGCGGGCTTCGCACCTACGTCTTCGCGCACACCACCAGCAAGATCGATGTCGAACTTGGCGCGCGATTGTTCCGGCACGTGCTCAATCTGCCCCTGGCCTATTTCGAATCGCGGAGGGTGGGCGACACCCTCGCCCGGGTGCGGGAGTTGGAGAACATTCGCCAGTTCCTGACCGGACAGGCGCTGACTTCGGTGCTGGATCTGCTGTTCACCGCGGTCTTCCTCGCGGTGATGTTCTGGTACAGCGGCTGGCTGACGTTGATCGTGGTGCTGTCGCTGCCCATCTATGCGCTGATCTCGGGCTTCGTCACTCCGGTCCTGCGCAGGCGGTTGGACGAGAAGTTCGCCCGGGGTGCCGACAATCAGGCGTTCCTGGTCGAAACCGTCAGCGGCATTGGCACGGTCAAGGCGATGGCGGTCAGCCCGCGCATGACCCGCACCTGGGATAACCAGCTCGCGGGCTATGTGGGCGCCAGTTTCAACGTCACCAAAATCGCCACGTTGGGGCAACAGGGCGTGCAATTGACCCAGAAACTGGTCGGCGTCGCCATTCTCTATTACGGCGCCAGGCTGGTGATCGAGAACAAGCTGACGCTCGGCCAGTTGATCGCCTTCAACATGCTCGCCGGGCAAGTCGCCGCGCCGATCATCCGGCTGGCGCAGCTCTGGCAGGATTTTCAGCAGGTGGGGATTTCCGTCGAACGCCTGGGCGACATCCTCAATACCAAGACCGAAATACCCGGCAGCCGCCTGGCGCTGCCGCCGATCCAGGGGCGGGTGACGTTCGAGCGGATCACTTTCCGTTATCGGCCGGATGCGCCGGAAGTGCTGCGCAACGTGAATCTGGACATCCAGCCGGGTGAGGTCATCGGCATCGTCGGGCGCTCGGGCTCGGGTAAAAGCACGCTGACCAAACTGGTGCAACGGCTTTACACCCCCGAACGCGGCCGGGTGCTGGTGGATGGCCACGATCTGGCCCTGGCCGACCCCGCCTGGCTGCGCCGCCAGCTTGGCGTGGTGCTACAGGAGAATTTCCTGTTCAACAAATCGGTGCGCGAGAACATCGCGCTGGCCGAGCCGGGCATGCCGATCGAGCGGGTGATCCGCGCGGCGGAACTGGCCGGCGCCCACGAGTTCATCATGGCGCTTCCGGAGGGCTACGACACCCGGGTGGGCGAGCATGGCGCCGGCCTGTCCGGTGGGCAGCGCCAGCGCGTGGCGATCGCCCGCGCATTGATCAGCGACCCGCGCGTCCTGATATTCGACGAAGCCACCAGCGCGCTCGATTACGAATCTGAACACGCCGTGATGTCCAACATGCGGGCCATCTGCAAAGGCCGCACCGTGCTGATCATCGCCCACCGGCTTTCCACCGTTCGCCACGCCCACCGCATCGTGGTGGTGGAGAAAGGCGAGATTGTCGAAGCCGGCAACCATGACACACTCGTCGGCATGCCCGGCGGCTATTACGCCCACCTGTACCGGCTACAGCAAGGCGGGGGCGCGTCATGAAGCACATACTGCAAGGCGCCGGGGATTTTCTCAAACGGTATACGACGATCTTCCGCGCGGTATGGGCCGACCGGAAAAGCATGGAAAGCCCGGACAGGACGCGGGATGAAATCGCCTTCCTGCCCGCGCATCTCGAATTGACCGAAACCCCGGTTTCGCCCGCCTCGCGCTGGACGATGCGGCTCATCGTCGCCCTTTTCTGCGCCGCCCTGTTGTGGGCCTGTATCGGCAAGGTGGATATCGTGGCCGTGGCGCCGGGCAAGGTCGTGCCGAGTGGCCGGACCAAGGTGATCCAATCGGCGGAAACCGCTGTGGTCAAGCGCATCTTGGTCGAAGACGGCCAGGAAGTAAAAGCCGGACAGCTACTGGTCGAACTGGATGCGACGGGCGCCCAGGCCGACGTCAGCAAGGCCAGTGACGCGCTCGTCAATGCCCGGCTGGCGCGATTGCGCCTGCGGGCCATCGCCCAATCGTTGAAAACCGGCACGCCCCCGCAACTGCAAGCCGATGAAAGCGTTTCCAAGGAACGCTGGCAAGCCGAGCAAGCGCTGGCCATCAGCGAATACGCCGCCTTCAGACAAAAGCAGGAAAGCCTGCAAGCCACCATTGCCCAGCGCCGGGCGGAGATCGCCACCATCCAGTCCACGCTCGGACCAATGGCGGAAACCGCGCGCATCGCAAAAACCCGCGAAACCGATTACGCCCGATTGATCGAAGGCAATTACGTCGGCCGGCACGATTATCTGCTGAGGCAGCAGGAACGCATCGCTGCCGAACAGAACCTCGCCAGCCAGCGGAGCCGTTTACAGGAAGCCAGATCGGCCCTCAATGGCGCGCGGGAACAATGGGATGTATTGGCAGCGGAGTTCAAGGAGCAGCGGCTGGTGCAGTTGCGCCAAGCCAGCGAACAGATACAGCAGTACGCGCCGGAAGTGGAAAGAAGCACCCAGCGCGACAAACAACTGGCATTGCGCGCGCCCGTGGATGGCACCGTGCAGCAGTTGGCGATTCATACCGTGGGCGGCGTGGTGACCCCCGCGCAAGCCCTGATGGCGGTGGTGCCGAAGGACGACACGGTGGAAGTGGAGGCCACCATCCTCAACAAGGACATTGGATTCATAAAGCCCGGCCAGACCGCCACGATCAAGGTGGAGAGCTTTCCTTACACCCGCTATGGCTATCTGACGGGTGAAGTGGTCAACGTCTCGCATGACGCCGCGCAGGACGAACGCTTGGGGCTGGTATTTCCGGCAAGGGTGCGGATAGCAAAAAACGGACTGAATATCGAAGGCGTGCCGGTGAAAGTGACCCCGGGCATGGGGTTGAGCGTGGAGATCAAGACAGGGGGACGAAGGCTCATCAGTTATCTGTTGAGTCCGCTACAGAGAATGGGAAACGAGGCGGGGAGGGAAAGGTAGTGAAATTATTCAATGGATTGCGTGGGTCGGATATCGTCGTTGGGATCGGTAGTGGATTTTTTAAACCGTTCCCAAGGCTGTTCGGTTTGCCTTTTGTTTCTGTTTTGGCGTTGGCTCATTTATCCGCGCTATTGAATAGAAACCTTGTCGATTTGGGTTGTCGTTTAATTTTGCCTTCCGAAAGACGTCCGGGGCTGTGTTCAGCCTGTTCGATTGCGAATGACCTTTCTTTCGCTGGATACGAAAAAAGTTTATTCGTGGCATAGAGTTCGGTAGTGCTCGTCGTTGGCCTCCTGCTGACTGCGTGTGCAGTTAATGCCTGGAAAACCATGGCTATGGAAGCGGCATTGCAGCGCTATCGAAAATCTTCTCACTGGGGGTGGAGAAAATGATCAGAAAAATGAAATTTTTGAAGGCAAGGAACTTTGCGCCGCTCGCTGCAATCACTGCATTTTTGCCTGCGTTGTCTCTGACGGCCTATCAGCTCGAATGGGTCGACAGAGGGTCCCTTGAGGCCATGGTGCGTCTGGTTGCGGTCGTTATTCCGCTGGACCAAATGGTCAGCTCGTCGAATATTCGCCGTCAGTCTGCTGTTTACTACGCATTCGCATTCCCACAAATTCCCGTATTCATGGTTTATGTGATTGGAGAAATTAAGAATTCGAATTGGTTCAGGACACCTTATACGAAAAAACAAAAATTCTGGGCGCCAATCGTTGCTTGCTTGGCATTCGCTTTCGCAGTGCTTGGGCTTGTGAGTTTCGAAGGCCGAAGCACTAGATATTTTGCAATAGGGGACAAGTGGGGTGTGCTCGCATGTTTCGGTTGAACGCCGTACATGGCATTTTCTCTGCTTGTCGGATCGGCAGTATCCTTAATTAAGAAATTATTTATATTCAATTCCAAGAGGGGCTAGGTATGGCAATGCCAATTAATCCATGTTTTCGAAAATTCATGCGTAATGGTACGAACTTTATATTTAACTAAGGAGATTGGTGGTGAGCGAAAACTACAAAATCATAGTTGGAACGCTTCCTATTCTTGGTGGAATTGCAGGGCGCAATTATGTTGCGGTTATAGGTCCGGTTGGCTGCCCGGGGGAGGCGCTTATGCCGACTGGTTTATAGGAGCGTGGTGATGAATAACTCGAATGAAAATTTGCATGATTCAAGCAATGGGTGGGCAATGTCCAGATTGAGCATCCGTTTGGTCTGCTCTCTGTCAAGCGCATTGGGAAGAAAGCTGGGAAAAGGGAAATGTTTCCTTGCGGCATTTCTATTTATTTTTATCCTTGGGTGCAAGGATGAAAGTCCTTCGAAAAAGGTTGAAAGTAGTCCAATGGGGGTGGTCGTTTCAATAGTGGAATCGTCGCCTGAGCACGATGTAAGAATTGGCAATCTTTATGCTCATTATGAAAACATGTCCAAGGGCTGTACTTCGGGAGGGTATGTATATGGAGCGATCAGTTACCCGCGCAAGGTGTTGAATCTTGGATTTAGTAAAAGATATGTCGTTCAGTCTGTCCTGGATGTTGAGGCCAAATGTCCATTGGAAATTGCTGGTTTTGCTGTGGATGTATATAGGGGGGATGAGGTGGTGCAAGGAGGTGTCTCTATCAATAGTCCAAACAATAATGGCGTTTTTCTTATTGACTGTAATTTGGGGCCGATGCCACCAGGGGCTTGTAGTATTGCTCGTAAAGATGGAAGCATGCCTCCCGGAGGGGAAAAGGTATTTGGTTGGTTTTCCCGGGTTCGTATTGAAATTGTTCCTGTATAGCAAATTTAGGGGGGGTTATTTATTGAATCCGCCATATTGAATAAAGGGCGGTCAATGTTTCAAGGCATGCAGTGCCAGTGTTATTGCCCGGTATTGGTGATTCAAATCAGCCTGTGTAAGGCGGTAAATTAATTGAATATTGAAGTTGTATGGGAAAATTTACGCTAAGAATGGGGTTTTGTGCGTAAGTAAAAATAGAGCGGAAGAAAATCTCGGGTTGTATATCAATTCCGTCTCATGGGTTTATGGGAGAGCCTGCAAGTGAAAGATAGTTGGTTGGGTTTTATAAAGATATTGCTTTTTTTGGCGTCAGCAGGGGTGGGGTTTTTAACTTTTAAATTAATTGGGCTTGATTTGAATAAGGGTCAGCTCTTGTCGGTAATGCTTTTTTTGAATTCCCCCATTGTAATTTTTTACTTTTTTCTTATCAGGCCGAAGAGTAATGAAAAAATATCGGGAAACAAAAAAAATGCCGCTGCAATTGGCTTTGGAAACATAATTTTATTATTGCTATTTTCAATTTTATTGACAATAAGATTCAATCCCGTAGAGAGCAATGATTTGGTTATAGGAAGTGCCGTAATGTTAATGGTGCTGGGAGCGGTTGTGGAAGTAATCGTCAACTACTACTTGAGGATTAAGTGATGAAGGGTTCCGAGTATGCAGTCAAATACGGTGGCTGGGTTTTTTGGTTGGCAGGGAAAAAGAAGGATCTACAGGCTGCGGTCGATTTGTACGAGGCAACTGGCAGTCAAGATGCTGCTATCTCGGTGGCAACAGAAATTGCGGAGATTGCTGCGGGTGTATCAGTGGGCTATGTGCTGGAAAGGTCTTTTAAGGGGATAAATAAGACTGGATTGGATCGGGTGTTTGACAGTATCCGCAAAAAAATGGGTCACAATGAATATATAAAGAAGCAGGATTTCTTTAAAAGCGTTGCCAATTACTCGGGTGGAGAGTTGTCAGACCTGTTCATTGAGTGGGCTAGGGATTATGTTAAACGTCAAAGACTCCTCGACCCTGCCTTTGATATGCTTGGGAAGTTAAATAAATTGGGAGAGTTTTTGGGCGGTGAAACATACGACTTGCTGCATCCTGAAGGCGCTATTAATAATAATTTTAATAAGTCAAAAAATTGGCAGAGACGTTATGATCCTTTGTCATTCGATTTGGATGGGAATGGGATTGAAACTGTTGGTGCGAGTTGGAGGGTGCTGTTTGATCACAATGAGGATGGGGTTCGTACGGCAACTAGTTGGCTTAAACTCGACGACGGTCTCCTCGTCATCGATAAAAACGGCAATGGCCTGATCGACGACGGCACCGAACTGTTCGGTGACGGCAATCCGGATTCCAAGCGCGATCTCAATGATCCGGCTGAGCTTTCCGCTGGCATCATCGCGCTACGTAAATACGATTGGAACAAAGATGGCAGGTTCGATGCCAACGATGCCTCGTTTGCAGACGTCAAAGTCTGGCGCGATTTGAATCAGGATGGCATCTCCCAGGCTAACGAGCTGTTCTCGCTCACCGATGTAGGTATCCAGTCCATCAACCTCACGCCCACCTCCACGACCAATGTCGATGTGGGCAATGGCAATGTGGCCGATTCCACCGGGCGGTTCACCCGCACCGATGGCAGCGACGGTAATTTTTACGACCTGCTCCTGGCGAGCAACTCCTTTTACCGCGAATTCAAGGATGCAATCGCTTTAACGGAAAAAGCCAAGACCATAAATCTTATCTGAAGGAAAGTACAACGAATTGGCTGCCCGGGGGAGGCGCTTATGCCGACTGGTTTATAGGAGTGTAGTAATGAATAACTCGAATGAAAATTTGCATGATTCAAGCAATGGCTGGGCAATGTCCAGATTGAGCATCCGTTTGGTCTGTTCTCTGTCAAGCGCATTGGGAAGAAAGCTGGGCAAGGGGAAATGTTTCCTTGCGGCATTTCTATTTATTTTTATGCTCGGGTGCAAGGATGCAAGTCCTTCGAAAAAGGTTGAAAGTAGTCCAATGGGGGTGGTCGTTTCAATAGTGGAGTCGTCGCCTGAGCACGATGTAAGAATTGGCAATCTTTATGCTGATTATCAAAATATGTCCAAGGGATGTACTTCGGGAGGGTATGTATATGGGGCGATCAGTTACCCGCGCAAGGTGTTGAATCTTGGGTTTAGTAAAAGATATGTCGTTCAGTCTGTCCTGGATGTTGAGGCTAAATGTCCATTGAGAATTGCTGGTTTTGCTGTGGATGTATATAGGGGGGATGAGGTGGTGGAAGGAGGCATCTCTATCAACAGTCCAAACAATGATGGCGTTTTTCTTATTGACTGTAATTTGGGGCCGATGCCACCAGGGGCTTGTAGTATTGCTCGTAAAGATGGAAGCATGCCTCCTGGAGGGGAAAACGTATTCGGTTGGTTTTCCCGGGTTCGTATTGAAGTTAAGTCTATACAATCAACTAAGGAGTAATTTATGTCTGATACTACTATGCCTGATACCGCAACGTATGCTTATGCGAGTAGTCTTGCATACTATTCGGGCGCCGATATGGTGCCTGGTAAAACTTGGAAATCTGAGGGAGGGCAATCGCTCACAGTGGTCAAAACTTGGAATACGGCAAGTGGTTATAAGGGTGTTGTATTTATAGACAACAATAGTAAAAATGTGATTGTTGCAAATGCTGGGACTGAGCCGGTTCCTAAAATTGGCAATGGGCCACAAGATTTGCTTGCCGATATTTCAATGGCCTTGGGAGGGGTGTCCGCTCAAGCGCCTGATGCATTTCGTGCTTACGAATGGGCGGCAAAGTTTGCTAGGGATAATAATTATGAAAATCCTCGTGTCACCGGACACTCGTTAGGAGGTGGGCTGTCGCAACTGCAAGGGGCTAAATATAATGCTGCTGGGCAGACCTTCAATCCCTACGGCGCATCGAATCAGGCTGATGCTTTGGGTCTTGACAAGAGTTATGCCAGTAAGCATATAGTCAATCACCGTACCGAATTGGATCCTGTGTCTGGGGTTTCATATGGAAAGCAGATTGGGGTAAACAGGAACTATACTCTGAAGCCAACTAGTCCCTTGAATCCAAACAGATCTCTTATGGATTTAATAAAATCACATGGCATGGGGAATTTTTGGGATGAAGATGCCGAAAGAGAAACGGGAATTAGAAATAATGAAGTCCCAACTTGGGATCAGAGGGTAAAGGCCGCGGAAAAGTTTTTTCAGGATGTATGGGATTGGCTGGGAGAGAGAGGGAAGGATTGGTATGAAAACGATGAGGCGCAGCGGAAGGCAATTTATGAACTTTTTCGCGGATCCTCGAAATGGACTGTGCGGTATGACCCCTTGGTGGTTGATCTTGATGGTGATGGGGTTGATGGAATAGCTGCAAACGGCTCAATCCTCTTCGATCACAACAGCGATAAAGTCGCCACCGGCACTGGTTGGATATCTCCCGACGACGGCCTTCTCGTCATCGATAAAAACGGCAATGGCCTGATCGACGACGGCACCGAACTGTTCGGTGACGGCAATCCGGATTCCAAGCGCGATCTCAATGATCCGGCTGAGCTTTCCGCTGGCATCATCGCGCTACGTAAATACGATTGGAACAAAGATGGCAGGTTCGATGCCAACGATGCTTCGTTTGCAGATGTCAAAGTCTGGCGCGATTTGAATCAGGATGGTATCTCCCAGGCTAACGAGCTGTTCTCGCTCACCGATGTGGGTATCCAGTCCATCAACCTCACGCCCACCTCCACGACCAATGTCGATGTGGGCAACGGCAATGTGGCCGATTCCACCGGGCGGTTCACCCGCACCGATGGCAGCGACGGTAATTTTTACGACCTGCTCCTGGCGAACAACTCCTTTTACCGCGAATTCAAGGATGCAATTGTTTTAACGGAAAAAGCCAAGACCATTGCCGACATGAAAGGCTCCGGCATGGTGCGCGACCTGCGCGAGGCGGCTTCGATCGATGATTCCCTGGCGGATGCCATCGCCGCTCTCGCTCCTGGCATGTCCCGTGACGAGATGGTCTCGCGCATGGATGCGATTCTGTTGCAATGGGCGAACACCTCGACGATGAAGGATACGCGCACCCGCATGGCCGAGTCAGGCGGTATCAACGGCACTTTCCAGGTTTTTAAGTCGGGGGATGGCGGTGAGGATCTGACGCAGATCGTGTCGATTCTCGAGCGCTTCAATGGCAGCGCCTTTTTCGGCCAGGGCGCCGATGGCAGGCTGACGGTTGGCAATGTCAGTTACGAATCGAGCCAGGCGACAGTGGAGGGCGTCGTCACGCGTAGTTTCAACATCAACCTGGAGCCTGGCTCCGCCGATCTGCTGAAGCAAAGCTACGAGGCGTTGAAAAACTCGGCCTATGCCGCGCTCGTGCTGCAAACCCGGCTCAAGGATTACATGCAGGATTTCGAGCTGAATCTGGATGCTGGCGAGTTCAAGGTGGACATCGGCAAGGCACTGACCCGTTTAAAAGGCAGCTATACCGCCAATCAGAGACATGCGCTGGAAAATGCCGCCGACCTGCTCCGCTACGCCGGTGGTTTCATGGGAGAGGCCGGTCTGCGAATGTTGGCGCAGGTGGAAACCTGGAGCAATGCGCTTTCGAGCACCGATGAAGGTAAAGCGGTACTCGAAGCGGCCGGATTTACCTTGGCCAACGGCCACTTCTCGCTGGCCAACCAGGGGGAGATGGCGCTTGGCGGCATGGGTGACGACAGTATCTATGGCCGGGCGGGGGGCGATATCGTTATTTCCGGCGCCGGTAATGATCATGTCAATTCCGGCGCTGGCCGGGACATTGTTGGCGCGGGCCAGGGTGACGACATCGTATATGCCGGGGCAGGCAATGATCTGGTGGATGGCGGCGATGGCAATGACACGCTCAACGGCGAGGGCGGTAATGATGTCTTGCTTGGCGGCGCCGGCGATGACCGTCTGATTGGCGGCGCGGGCCATGACGTTCTGCGCGGTGGCGACGGAAACGACAGCTTGGTGGGAGGCGATGGCAATGACCGGCTGCACGGCGGCGCGGGCGATGACATTCTCGAAGGGGGAGTGGGCAACGATACCTATCTGTTTGGGCGCGGCGACGGGCAGGACCTGGTTCGAGTGACCCGCGATGCCGCGAGCGACAAGCAAAACGTCCTGGTGCTGGGGGCTGGAATCACCGCCGCCGATATCGAGCTGAAGCGTGTTTACGATACCGACCTGGGCGGCGATGGCGCTTTGCAGATCATCGTCAAAAATCCGGACGGGGAAGCCGACACCCTCACTTTCAACGGCTTCTTGTACGATGACGACCCGGCCAATGCCTATAACAGCCTGCAATTCGTACAGTTCGCCGATGGCACGCTTTGGACCGTGAACGACATCACCGCCCGGTTGTTTGCGGTGGTCGATGGCAGTATTCGCGGCACTGTCGGCAATGATGTGCTGCACGGCACCGAGGCCGACAACAAGCTACAGGGCCTGGCGGGCGACGATACCTTGCAGGGCGAAGCCGGAAACGACGAGCTTTATGGCGGCGCCGGTAATGACACACTGCTGGGGGGCGCCGGGGACGATTCCCTGGATGGCGGCACAGGTAATGACGTATTGGAAGGCGGTGCCGGCAACGATCGTCTGAATGGCGGAGCGGGCAATAATGTTTACCGGTTTGGGCTGGGCGATGGGCAGGATGAAATCGCCAGTGTGTTCGACGATTCCACGGGCAAGTCCAGCACCTTGCAGTTCAAGACGGGCATCGCTGTTGCCGATGTCGATGTCAGTCAGGTTGTGGGGAATTGGGGTAGTAAGGATTTGCTGCTTCGGGTGGGGCAATCGGGCGACCAGGTGCTGGTCAAGGGCTTTTTCGACCAGGACGACCCGCACGGGGCCAATAATCCACTGCAACAGGTGAGTTTCGCCGATGGCACGGTCTGGACGGTGGCCGACCTGCTGACCCGGGTTCATGCGGGCACCGAGGCCGATGACAGCCTCAGCGGTACCGTGGCGGACGATGCCATCAAGGGTGGGTTGGGCAATGACCAGCTTTATGGTCGCGCGGGCAACGATACCTTGAATGGCGGTGATGGCGATGACGCCTTGTATGGTGAGGCGGGTGAAGATGCGCTGCTGGGCGGCGCGGGTGACGACATGCTGTTCGGGGGCGATAACAACGACACGCTCGACGGCGGCAGCGGCAATGACCGCCTGAATGGCGGCCAGGGTAATAATCGCTACCTGTTCGGCATCGGCGATGGTCGGGACGTGATCGTTTCCGAGCTTGATGATACGGCCGACAAGGCCAATACGCTGGTGTTCAAGGCCGGTGTGGGGGTGGGCGATGTCGTCCTGCGGCAGGTGCATGGCGCATTCGGCAGCAGCGATCTCGAAGTGTCGATCGCCGGTACGCAAGACAAGATCACCATCCAGCAATTCATCTTCAACGATACCGTCGGACATGCATCCAACCCGGTCCAGCGCTTCGAATTCGCGGATGGCACGATCTGGACGCTCGAACAAATCCAGGCCCGACTGTTTGCCGGTACCGCGTTGGACGATGTATTGCGAGGTACTTCGGGAGCCGACACGATCCACGGCGCCGCCGGTAACGACCGGGTTTCCGGTGGCGCTGGGGGGGACGTCATCAATGGTGGCGATGGCGATGACTGGCTGGATGGCCAGCAGGACGATGACGTGATGTCCGGTGGCGCCGGCAATGATTACCTCAAAGGGTGCGATGGCGACGACGTCCTCGATGGCGGCACCGGTAACGACCGCCTGGTGGGCAATGCGGGGCGCAATATCTTCCGGTTTGGTCGGGGTGATGGCCAGGATACGATCCTCGACAACTCCGACCAGGGTATTGGCAGTTTCAATACGTTGGAAATGAAATCCGGCATTACGCCGGGCGATATTACCCTCTTGCAAGTTGCGGATATTGCGGGCGGGCCGCGTACCGATCTGCGTATCGGCATTGTCGGCGGCAGCGATTTCATCACCATCCAGAACTTCTTCAAGGATAACGACCCGGCCAACGTGCTCAACCCGTTGCAACAGGTGCGTTTTGCCGATGGTACGCTATGGTCGGTTCAAGATCTGATGGGCCGGTTGTTCGCCGGCACCGTAGGCGATGACCTGATTGAAGGCACGCGCGCCGACGATGTCATCCGTGGCGGCGCGGGTAACGATACCTTGATTGGAATGGCGGGTGACGACACCTTGCATGGCGGCGCGGGTGACGACACTTACCGGGTGGATGAAGTCGGCGACGTGATCGTTGAATTGGCCGGCGAGGGCGTTGACACGATTGAAAGCAGCGTCAGCTATACCCTGCCCGAGCATGTGGAAGTGCTGAAGCTCGTGGGGGAAAGCGAGATCAATGCCACGGGTAATGCCGCCGACAATACGTTGATCGGTAATGTCGCGCGTAACACCCTCAGCGGCGGCGCCGGTAATGACGTTCTGGATGGCGGCGGTGGCACCGACACTCTGGTCGGTGGAAGCGGTGACGACATCTACCTTGTCGATAGCACTGACGACGTGATCGTCGAGCAATCCGGCGAAGGTTACGACACCGTGCGCGCCACGTCCGACTACACGCTGTCGGATCACATCGAGAAACTGGTGCTGGAAGGCGTGGCGCAGTCCGGTACGGGCAACGCGCTGGACAACGAAATGGTCGGCAACGATACCGACAACCGGCTCGATGGCGGTGCCGGCGCCGATACGATGCGCGGCGGCCAGGGTAACGACACCTACGTGGTGGATAATGTCGGTGACATTATCGTCGAGGCCGCGGATGGCGGCTGGGACATGGTCGAAAGCGGCATCGATTACACCCTGGGCGATACCTTGGAAGCTCTGCGGCTCACCGGTACCGCCAATCTCGGCGGCACCGGCAACGCGGGCGACAATGAACTCATCGGCAATGCCGGCAACAACCGTCTCGATGGCATGGCCGGCGCGGATGTCATGGCCGGTGGCGCGGGCGATGATTATTACATCGTCGATCAGCTTGGCGATCGGGTGGAGGAAACCGCCAACGAAGGTATCGATACCATCGAGCGCCGCTTCGAGACCAATTACATCCTCAGCGATCACGTCGAAAACCTGATTCTCGCGGCCGGGGTCAAGACCGGCTTCGGCAACGAGTTGGATAACGTCGTCACCGGCAACGATGGCGACAATACCCTGGGCGGACTGGCCGGGGACGACATCCTGTACGGCGGGTTGGGCAATGACGCGCTGTTCGGCGATGCCGGTGCCGACAGCCTCCATGGTGGGGACGGTAACGATTACCTGGATGGCGGCAGCGGCGTCGACCGCCTGGAAGGCGGGGCGGGCAACGATACTTACATCGTGGATGACACCGGCGACGTGGTGGTCGAAGCCGTCGGCGGCGGTACCGACGCCGTGCAGGCTTCGGCCTCGTACACGCTCTCGGCCAATATCGAGAATCTTTTCCTGACGGGCAATGCCGCGATCGACGGCACGGGTAACGACCTCGACAACTACATGGCCGGCAATGGCGCCGACAACGTCCTCAATGGCGGCGCCGGCAACGACACGCTGGTGGCGGGCGCTGGCAACGACCGCGTCATCGGCGGGGCGGGTGACGATAAATACATCTTCGATGTCGATTCCGGCTACAACGTGGTGGACAACACCGGAGGCGGCAGCGATGGCGTCTTCTTCATCAACGGCGTGACGCGCGAGCGGTTGTCGTTCGAGCGCGATGGAAATGACCTGTTGATCAAGATCGACACCTCGGCCACGCCCGCCGTGCGCGTCACCAATCATTTCCTGGGCGGCGATTACGCCATCGATTATGTCCAGCCCGATGGCGGCTACATGCTGACCGCCACGCAGATCAACCAGTTGGTGGCGGGTGGCGGCGTGCCGGGCTTCGATCAGTTGATCGAGGGAACCGCGGCTGGTGAGCAACTGGCTGGCGATGCCGGCAAGGACATGATCCGTGGCCTGGACGGCGACGACAGCCTCTTTGGCATGGCGGGCGATGACACCCTGCTGGGCGGAGAAGGCAACGACTACCTCTCCGGGGGCAATGGCGGCGGTGCCGGGTCGGGCAACGATCGCCTCGAAGGCGGCACCGGCAACGACACGCTGGTCGGCGAGGATGGCAACGACATGCTCATCGGCGGCGCGGGCGATGACAAGTACATCTACAAATCCGGCCAGGACGTCATCGACAACAGTGGCGGCGGCAACGATGGGCTGTTCTTCCAGGACGGCATCACCGAGGCCCAACTCGCCTTCTCCCGCACGGGCGACGATCTGCTGATCACCGTCAATGGCAATGCCGCGAACACGGTGCGGGTCAATAATCACTTCCTGGGGGGTGATTACGCGCTGGACTATTTGCAGCCGGCGAGCGGGACCATGCTGAGCACGGCCCAGATCAATGCCAAGGTGGGCGGTGGCGACACCGCGCCGCCATCTCCCGGCGGCGGTGGCGGTGACGCGCCATCGCAAGGTAACGATGCCGATTATCCGGGCAAGAGAACGGGGACGGCGGCGGGCGAACAGATCGCCGGTACCTCGGGCCGCGACCTGATCAGCGGCCTCGCGGGCAACGACCAGTTGTTCGGCATGGGCGGCGATGACAAGCTCGTCGGCGGCGAAGGCGATGACTACCTGTCCGGCGGCAATGGCAGTTATACCGGCTCGGGCAACGACATCCTGGTGGGGGGCGAGGGCAACGATACCTTGGTGGGTGAAGATGGCAACGACACCTTGTTCGGCGGGGCCGGCGATGACAAATACGTCTTCGGTGGCGGCTCGGACGTCATCGACAACAGTGGCGGTGGAACCGATTGGCTGCTGTTCAATGCGGGCAACAAGCGCATCAATCGCTCGCGCCTGAGCTTCCACCGCGATGGTGATGACCTGATCGTGCGGGTGGATGGCAACGCCAACGAACAAGTGCGCGTGTACAAGCACTTCGATGCCAGTGGCGCTTACGCCATTGATTACATCCAGCCCGGGGACGGTTACGGCATCCCGGCCTCCAGCCTCCCCGCCTTGCTGACGCCATTGCCGGGCGCCGGCGCCGCTTCGGCACGGACGGCGAGCATTGGCGGCCTGATCGATGCGCGACCATACGACATGAGCGATGCCGCTGCTGGAAACGGCGAGCGCCGGGATTTCCTGGATGACGTTCGGGACGATCCCGGCCTACCCGGACAGACGTGGGCCGCCTTGCCCAATGCTCGCGCTGGGCAATCGGGGGAACTGCAACTGCTGGTCGATGCCATGGCCAGCCATGGTCAGGCCGCGCAGAGCGGCCCATCGATGCTGGAGCCGGACACGATGCGGCTGGATGTGTTGGGCCGCCAGCTCCATCCGGACCTTGGCCGTAGCGGCATTGCGGCAATGCAAACGATGTAACCAGTCCGCACCATCGTGGATTCGGAGAGGCCCGGGAAACCGGGCCTCTTCGTCGTGCGCGGCGTTCTTTCCGCTGGTTGCGCGGTGTGGATCGATAGCCCGGATCAAGCATTCCCAAAGGAATAACCAGACGCCTCGGGTTGGGTGACTTCCGGCATGGGCATTTTTTGTGCTGGTGATTTACTGTACCAACACACCAACTTTTACCCCTGGAGATCGCCATGAATGCCATTCCCCATGCCACGACCGGCACCGGCCATGCCCTGTCCGCCGCGCTTCCCTTTTCGGTCAACACGCGCCCACCACGGCGCCGCGAGCGCGATATCGGGGTTGGCTACGGTCGCAGCAGCGGCTACGCAGATGAGCGTCGTGGCTATGCGCCGGCCCGCCCGGCGCCAGTGATGTTCCGCATTCGTTGAGGGCGCTGCGGTTGCGGGTATGCTGGCGCTTCCACCGCCTATGCCACGCCCGCCCCGCATGTTCCGACCCGACATCACGCTCGAACAGCTCAATGACTGGTCCGCCAATACCCTGATGCAACCGCTGGGCATCGTCTTCACCGAAATCGGGCCAGACTACCTGCGGGCGACGATGCCGGTGGATGCGCGTACCCACCAGCCCCATGGCCTGTTGCACGGCGGCGCCTCGGCCGCACTGGCCGAGACGCTTGGCAGCACCGCCGCGGGGATGTGCGTGGAGAAAAACCAGAGTGTGGTCGGCATCGAGATCAATGCCAACCACCTGCGCGGGGTGCGCGAGGGCATGGTCACCGGTACCGCGCGCGCGCTCCATGTCGGCCGGAGCACTCAGGTCTGGGAAATTCGCATCGAGGACGAAGCCGGCCAACTGGTCTGTATCTCGCGCCTCACCCTGGCGGTGATTCGCCGTCGCGGCTGAGCCGCGCGTCCGGCCGGCGTTGTGGCGCAACATCGGGCCGTCACGGTATCGTGGCGTGTCATGTCCGCTTCCGATTCCCTTGCGCGCCGCGTTCTGCGCTACGCCTGGCGGGTGCCGTTCCTGTTCTGGCACCTGCTGGTCGATCTGCCGGTCGTGTTGTTGCTGATCTCGCTGCCCACGCGCGGCATCGTGGTGCGCGGCCTACGGCTGGAATACCGCGCGATCCGCTGGTGGTCGCGTTGGTTGATGCGGGTGTTCGGCATTCGCGTGCGTGGTGTCGGCGACCCACTGGCGGGGCCGACGATGTTCGTCGCCAACCACGTCAGTTGGGTCGATATCGTGGTGCTGCACAGCCAACGCATGATGGGCTTCGTCGCCAAGCGTGAGATCGCCGGCTGGCCCCTGGTGGGCTGGATGGCGACCAAGGCCGAGACCATCTTCCACCAGCGCGGCAGCCAGGAGTCGCTGGGCGACGTACTCGGGGTGATGACCGATCGCCTGCGCGGGGGGCATTCGATTGGCGCCTTCCCCGAGGGCGGCACCCGTGGCGGCCACCAGTTGGGGCCGTTCCATGCCCGTATCTTTACCGCCGCGGTCGAAGCCGGTGTGCCGGTCCAGCCCGTGGCGTTGCGCTACGGCGCGCATGGCGTGGCGCAGACCCGGGTCGCGTTCGGCCCGCGCGAGAATTTCCTGGAGAATTTCCTGCGTATTCTTGGCGACCCGGCGATCGATGCCGATGTGGTGTTCCTGCCGCCAATCCTGCCCGGCATGCCGGAGGCCGAAGGCCGTCGCCGGATTGCCGAGACCGCGCGGGCGCGGATCGCCGCGGTGCTGCCCGGCGCCTGAGCGATGTCGCTGTCGGCCAGCCCGTTCATGCCGCCGCGCAGCTTGCGCAATGCGCATCTGCAATCGGTGATGTCGTCCGGCCCGGCCCGCGCGCGCCAGGCGGCCAGGGCGCTGGCCGATACCGGCGCATGCCACCAGAGCGTGCTGCTCGATGCCGGCGAGGGCGTCCGCCTGCAAGGCATATTCAGCCATGCGCCGGATGCGGCCGCCACGCCGGTGGTGGCGCTGTTGCTGCACGGCTGGGAAGGGAGTGCCGAATCCAACTACGTACGCGCCGCCGCCGCCCACCTGCTGGCCGATGGCCTGGCGGTGTTCCGGCTCAATTTCCGCGATCACGGCGAAACCCACCACCTCAACGAAGCGATTTTCCATTCCGGGCGGATAGACGAAGTGGTCGCCGCCGCGCAGGCGCTGGTGGCGCGTTCGGGCGTCCGCCGGCTGCTGGTCGGCGGCTGGTCGCTGGGCGGCAACTTCGCGCTGCGCCTCGCCCTGCGCGCGCGTCAAGCCGGCCTGCCCTTGGCCGGCGTGGCCGCGGTTTGTCCGGCCATCGATCCGGCCAGGACCATGGATGCGATGGAAGCCGGGATGCCGCTCTATCTGCGTTATTTCGAGCACAAATGGCGGCGCTCGCTGGCGCGCAAGCGCGAACTGTTTCCCCAGGCGCACGATTTCGACGATCGCGTGCTCAAACTGCGGATGCGCCCGCTGACCGCCTATTTCGCCGAGCGGCACACCGATTACGGCTCGCTGGAAGGGTATTTCGATGCCTACAGCGTGGCCGGCGAGCGCCTCGCGGCTTTGCCGATGCCGGTCGACATCCTGATGGCGGCCGACGATCCGGTGGTGCCGGCCGAGGATTTCCATGCCATCGCACGCCTGCCGATGGTGCGGGTGGAACTGGCCAGTCACGGTGGCCATTGCGGTTTTCTGCGCGATTGGCGCATGCATGGCTATGGCGAGGCATGGATGGCCGCGCGTTTTCGCGCCGCTCTCGACGGCGGCTGAACGAAAACGCCGCTAATCTGTGGCCTTCATGCAGCGGAGAGACCGATGAAGATCCACAGCGACAGCTTCCCGCACGGCCAGCCCATTCCGTCCGAATTCGCGCTTGGCGCGCCGGATGGCTTCGGCGGCAACCGCAGCCCGCAACTGGCTTGGCGCGACGTGCCGGAAGGCACCCGGTCGTTCGCCCTGCTCTGCGTCGATACCGACGCCCCGACCGATGCTTCGCTGGCCGGCAAGGCGGGGGTCGAGATTCCGGTCGAACACCCACGCGGCGATTTCGTCCACTGGGTGGTCGCCGACATCCCGGCGGACATGCGCGGGATCGAGGCCGGCGGCAGCTCGGACGGGGTAACGAAAGGCGGCAAGCCGGCGACGGGGATCCTCGGCGGCGCGCGCCAGGGGCTCAACGATTACACCGGCTGGTTCGCCAGCGACGAAGGCGGGATGAAGGGCGAATATTTCGGCTACGACGGCCCGTATCCGCCGCCAAACGACCTGCGTACCCATCGTTACTTCTTCCGCTTGTTCGCACTCGATGTCGAGCGGCTCGAATTACCGGAAAAATTCACCGCCGCCGACGTGCTGCGCGCCATGAACGGGCGCGTACTGGCCGAAACCGCCACCTGGGGCAGCTATCGCCTGCGCGACTGAACCGGGGGAAAGAAGCGGGGCGGGGGGTTCAGACGCCCGGCCGCCGCATCCAACGGCACGGGCCGGTCGCAAAATATCGGCCCGGATATCGCCAGAGTTTCGATTGGAATCGACGGGTGGTCGATCCGCCACGGCAAGGGCTGTCCGCTGGCACTACGGATCGCGAAGCCATGTAATTGTGTACCGCGTTATTCCTCGGCTAGCCTTCGCGCATGTTTGTACGCTCCGCCACCCGCCACCGCTCGATGCGCGCGATTCTGGTCGCGCTGCTGTCATTGGTGATGGTCGTACAGCCCCTGCTGGCGGCGATCGGCGAGTTCCATGAACTGAATTACGATGCGCCGGTGGCGACGCACATGCAGCTTGATCCAGCCGGTGGCGGGCAGCGTTCGCAGTCCGACGAGGTCGGCGCGGGCGGGGCCCAGCATTTGTTGTTGCACTTCGCGCATTGCTGCGGGCACCTGTCCATTGCCCGACTCGCGGAACCCGAGGAAATCCTTTTCCTCCCCATTCCCGGTGAACCGCCCGTACACAACGCGATTCCCGTGATCGAACATGCGCCGTCAAACCTGCTGAGACCGCCGATCAGGGCATGACTCTCCCCGCCCGCTTTTGCGGGTGGGGGAACCGTGTATTTCCTCACTTTCGGAGACTCAACATGCTTGCCCTGTCCAAGAAGCCGCTTCTTGCGGCTGCTTTGGCGGTGGCGTTGACGGCATCGGCCTTGCCCATACGGGCAGACGATGGCGCTGGCGCGACTGCCCCATCTTACGAATCCCTTCTGGCTCGCCTGGATACGCTACCGGCCTCGGTCGAATCCGAAGCGCTGAGCGAGGCCGCCCTCGGCCGCGCCCAGCAGGCGCGGGCCTATCCCAATCCCTCGCTGGCCGTCGAAAGGGCGAATGTCTTCGGCACCGGCCAATACCGTGGCGTGGGCAGCGGGGAAACTACGCTGTCGGTGAATCAACCGCTGGAACTGTGGGGCAAGCGTGGCGCCCGCATCCAGGCGGCGCGGGCGGAAGCCAATGCCGCCGGCCTGCGCAGCGTGCAGATGCGCTGGCTGACCGCCGGCCGGCTGGCCGCCGCCTATGCAGAAGCCGAAGCCGCGCTGCGCCGCTACGAATTGGCGCGAGAAGCACTGCTGCTTACCGAGCAGGACGCCAATGGCGTTGCCGCCTTGGTGCGGGAGGGGCGTGAAGCCCGGCTGCGCGAAGTGCAAGCCCAGGCGGAACTGGAAAGCGCCCGCGCCGCCCTGGACGAGGCGTCCGCGGCACGCGATGCCGCCCTGGCGCAATTGACCGCCCTGGCGATGCTCGAACAGCCGGTCGAGCGACTGTCGTCGAGCCTGCTCGACCGCATGCCGGCCGGCCCGGCGAAAGATGATCAGGCGGAGCCGCTTTCGGTACAGGTGGCCCAGGCCGAGCTCTCCACGGCGGATCGGCTGGTGACGGTCGAGCGGCGTCGCGCGCTGCCGGATGTCAGCGCTAGTGTCGGTGTCCGCAGGTTCAACGAAAACAGTGACCGTGCATTGACCCTGGGGCTGAACTTGAGCATTCCGGTGTTCGACCGGAATACCGGCAACATCCGCGCCGCGTATGCCGAGCGCCGCGCCGCCGAGGCCCGCCTCGCGGCGCGCAAGCAGGAGGCCCGGGCCGAACGGCTTGCCGCGACGGCCGCGCTGAGCGCTTCGACCTCGCGCGCCCGGGCCGCTGACAGCGGAGTGGCGACGGCTACCGAAGCCTATCGGCTTGCGCGCATAGGCTTCGAGGCCGGCCGTATTTCGCAACTTGAGTTGCGCAGCTCGCGTACCGCGCTGGTGAGCGCCCGTGGCGATGCGGTGGATGCGCGCGTGGCGCGCGTCATGGCTGAAATCGAACTTGCCCGTGTCGAAGGGCGTACCCCATTCGGAGATGCACGATGAACAAGAAATTCCTTCCGTACGCCTTGGTGGCCGCTCTGCTGTTGGCGGCGCTGGCCGGATTCGGGTTGGCCCGCCTTGGCGGTAAAGGCGATTCGGCTACTCCGGTGGCTGCCGCGCCGGAAAGCAAGGGCGATGCGGCGAATGCCGGCAAGACGCCCGAGGGCGAGGCAGAGGGCGAAGAAAGCGGCCATGCGCACGAAGAAGGCGAGAAAGACGACGACGAGGGCCTTGTCGAGCTGACCGCCGAACAACGCGCCGCCTCCGGTATCGAGGTGGTGGCCGTTACCTCCGGCGGCGGCGGCGAAACCCGGCTCAGTGGTCGAGTCGAGCCCACGGTCGGCGCGCGTGCGGCCGTCGCCGCGGCGGTCGATGGCCGTGTGGAGCGGGTTGTCGTGGCGCCGGGCATGAATGTCGCGGTCGGTGCGCCCATCGCTTATATCGTCAGTGGCGAGGGCGCATCGCTGCGTGCCGCGGCGGATGCCGCCGCCGCCGAAGCGCAGGTCGCCCGTATGGTGCACCAGCGCGATCGCAGTCTGGTGGGGCAGGGGGTCGTGGCGCGCCAGGAGATGGAAGCATCGCGTGCGCGTTCGCTGGCCGCCGATGCGACTGCGCGCGCCGCCCAGGCGAGATTGGCCGCCACGGGGCGGCCGGATGGGCGTGGCCGCATCGCCATTACCAGTCCGGTGCGCGGGGTGGTCACGGGCGTGCAGGTGACGCCGGGCGGATTCGTGGCGGCCGGTAACGTGGTGGCGAGCGTGTCGGACCCGAGGCAGACCGAGATCGTCTTCAATGCGCCGCCGGCGCTGGCTTCGCGCGTCCAGCCCGGTATGCGCATCGAGGTGACGGGCCCGGATGGTGCCTTCCCGGCGGTGGTAACGGCATCCGCCGCCGATGTCAATGAGCCGACCGGCATGGCGGTCGTGCGTGCGCGCGCGGAGGAAGGCGTGTTGCCGCCGGCGGGCTCGCCGGTCGCCGGCATCCTGGTGACTGGCGATCTGGGCGGCATGTTCTCCGTCCCCACCGACGCGGTGCAGGCGGTGAACGGGAGCACGGTGGTATTCGTCGCCACGGATAAGGGATTCCGCGCAACCCCGGTGCTTGCCGGCCGGCGCGCCGGCAACAGGGTCGAAATCCTGAAGGGGCTGAAGGGTACCGAGCGCGTAGCCGGCACCAACGCATTCCTGCTCAAGGCCGAACTCGCCAAGGGCGAAGCCGAGCACGGGCACTAAGGAGCCGCCGATGTTTAACAAACTCATCGAAACGGCGGTTCGTTTCCGCTGGAGCGTGGTCTTCATCTGCGCGGCGATCGCCGCCTTCGGCCTGCTCCAACTGACCCGCCTGCCCATCGACGCGGTACCCGACATCACCAACCGCCAGGTGCAGATCAACACGGTGGCGCCCTCGTTGTCGCCCGGACAGATCGAGCGACAGGTCACCTACCCGCTGGAGACGGCCCTGGCCGGTATCCCCGGGCTGACGAGAACCCGCTCGCTTTCGCGTAACGGCTTCTCGCAGGTGACGGCGATCTTCACCGATGAAACCGACATCTATTTCGCGCGCCAACAGGTGGCCGAGCGCATGCGCGAGGCCCAGGAGGACTTGCCCGAGGGCGTGGCGCCGATGATGTCTCCCGTCACCACCGGGTTGGGCGAGGTGTTGATGTGGACGCTCGATTACGTCCCCTTCGATCCGAAAAACGTCGCCAAGCCCGGCGAGCCGGGCTGGCAGGCCGATGGCAGTTATCTGACCCCGGAAGGCAACCGTCTGGCGACGGCAAAGGAACGCGCCACCTATCTGCGCACGGTGCAGACCTGGATCGTGGCCCCGCAGATGCGTTCGACGCCGGGATTGGCCGGCGTGGACACCATCGGTGGTTACGTCAAGGAATACGCCGTCCGGCCCGACACCGAGCGGCTGGCGGCCTACGGCCTGGGGCTGGATGACCTGGTGCAGGCGCTGGAGCGTGCCAATGTGCAGGCCGGCGCCGGTTTCGTCGAACGCGCGGGCGAGGGGCTGATCGTGCGCGCCGATGCCCTGGCGCGCACGGTGGGCGATCTGGAAGAGGCCCCGGTCGCCAACCGTGACGGGCTGGTGGTGCGCGTCTCGGACGTCGCCAAGGTGGGCATCGGTCAGGCGCCGCGCCTGGGTGCCGCCAGCCGCAATGGCCACGAGGCCGTGCTTGGCACCGCCTTGATGATCGCCGGTGGCAACAGCCGCACCGTGGCCCAGGCCGCGGCCACGCGGCTGGCCGAAGTGGGCAGGTCGCTGCCGCCGGGCATCGTGGCCGAGCCGGTGCTGGACCGCAGTGTGTTGGTGAACGCGACGATCCGCACCGTGGCGAAGAACCTGACCGAAGGCGCCTTGCTGGTCATCGCCATCCTGTTCCTCCTGCTCGGTAACATCCGCGCCGCGGCCATCACCGCGCTGGTGATTCCGCTCTCTTTCCTGTTCGCGGTGATCGGCATGAACCGCTTTGGCATCAGCGGCAACCTGATGAGCCTGGGCGCGTTGGATTTCGGCATCCTGGTGGATGGCGCGGTGATCGTGGTCGAGGCGACGCTGCTGCTGCTCGGGCAGAAGCGGCAGGAACTCGGGCGCGAGTTGAGCAAGCGTGAACGGCTGGATGTCGCGGTGCAGGCCGCGCGCAAGATGATGCGGCCGGCGGCGTTCGGGCAGGCGATCATCCTGCTGGTGTTCGCCCCGATCCTGACGCTGGAAGGCGTGGAAGGGAAGACTTTCCAGCCAATGGCCGCCACCTTCATGCTGGCGCTGGTCGGTGCGTTCCTGTTCTCGTTCACCTTCGTCCCGGCGATGGTGGCGCTGTTCATCCGCGCGCCGGGCGCCAAAGGCAAGGGCGTCCCGCCCGCCGGGGCGGAACCTGCGCATGCCGAAGACGACGGTGAACACGAAACGAGGATCATCCGTTTCGTCCGTGCCCGGGCCGAGCCGGTGATTCGGAAGGCGGTCATGCACCCGCGCATGGTTTTGCTGGGCGCGGCGACGACGCTTGTGATCGGCGTCAGCGCGTTCTTGTCGCTGGGCCGGGAATTCATGCCGACGCTCGATGAAGGCAACATGGCGATGCAGGCCTTGCGGGTTCCGTCCACCTCGCTGGAGCAGTCGATGGCGATGCAGCTCGCCCTCGAAAATGCCTTGGCGAAGGAGCCGGAAGTCAAGACGATCTTCTCGCGGACCGGTACCGCGGAGGCCGCGATCGACCCGATGCCGACCAATATTTCCGACAGCGTGATCGTGCTCAAGCCGCGCTCGGAATGGCCCGATCCGAAGCTGGACAAGGATGCCCTGGTAAACCGTTTCAAATCGGTCGCCGAAAAGCAGATCGGCAACGCGTTCGAGTTCAGCCAGCCAATCGAGTTGCGGTTCAACGAACTCATTTCCGGCGTGCGGACGGATCTTGCGGTGATGGTGTTCGGTGACGACTTCGACGTCATGCAGAAAGTGGCCGACCAGGTGGCGTTGAAGTTGCGTGGCATCCCCGGCGCGGCGGACGTGAGGGTCGAGCAGGTATCCGGTCTGCCCACCCTCACCGCGCAGGTCGATCATGCGGCGGCGTCGCAGTACGGACTGACGGCGGCGGATGTCAGCGCGGCGCTGGCGACCGGGATCGGCGGCACCTCGGCGGGCAAGATGTTCGAGGGCGATCGCCGCTTCGATATCGTCGTGCGTCTGGACAGTGCCGATCGCAATGATCCGGCCCAGTTGGCGGCGTTGCCCGTGGTGTCGGCCAGTGGCACGGTGGTTCCGTTGTCGTCGGTGACGCGCATTGGCGTTGCCGAAGGGCCGAACCAAATCAGCCGCAACAACGGCAGCCGCCGTATCGTGGTGCAGGCCAACGTGCGCGGCCGCGATCTTGGCGGCTTTGTCCAGGAGGCGCAGTCGGCGGTGGAGACCATCAAGCTTCCCCCCGGCCTGCACTTGAACTGGGGCGGGCAGTTCGAGAATTTGCAGCGCGCCGAAAAACGCCTGCTGATGGTCATTCCGGTGGTGTTCCTGCTGATTGGCACCTTGTTGTACATGGCGCTCGGCAGCGCCCGCGAGGCCGGTCTGGTCTTCGCTTGCGTGCCGTTGGCGCTGGTGGGGGGCGCCCTGGCCCTGCTGGTGCGCGGGATGCCATTCTCGGTTTCCGCGGCCGTGGGCTTCATCGCGGTGTCGGGCGTGGCGACGTTGAACGGCCTGGTGCTGATGCAGGCGATCCGCGAACGGCTCGATGCCGGGGATGCGCCGCTGATGGCGGCGGCCGTCGGCGCGGCCAGCCGCCTCCGCGCGGTGCTGACCACGGCGCTCGTCGCCATTGTCGGGTTCATCCCGATGGCCATCGCCAGCGGCTCCGGCGCCGAGGTGCAAAAGCCGTTGGCCACCGTGGTGATCGGTGGGCTCATCACCGCCACCTTCCTGACTTTGCTTGTCCTGCCGACCTTCGCGGCCCGTGCTTCCGCCGGCCGTAAGGATCGCCAGGCCGAAGAGGACTGAAGCGGGAAACGCGCGAACGGGGGTAGTCGATACCCCCTCAACGGCGACGCCGCGGCCTACAGGTCGCGGCGTCTTGCTTTCTTCGCTCGGCAAATCGAGAAGCGTGGACGGTCATGGGGCGGAGGCGCCGGACCTGTGAGCGATCCACCGGGATGGGCGCGCGTCTTGGGCGGCGTTGCATGAGTGCCGACTACCGCTGGGGTGGGTGGAGGCCATCGCGCGGGTGTTCGAGCTGCGGCCGATGCGCTGTCGGCATTGGGCTTCCGGTGGGGCTTCAGGCCGTGGCCGGCAGCCAGAGCAGCAACGCCAGGCCCAGCAGCAGCCGATACACCGCGAAGGCGGTGAAGCGATGGCTCTGGATGTAGCGCAGCAGCCATTTGACCGCAACGAAGGCGGTGATCATCGAGGTGACGAAGGCCACCGCCAGTGCGCTCCAGTCTTCGTTCGCTGCCTGGCCGCCGCGCAACATGTCGATCAGCTCGTAGCCCGTGGCGGCGAACATGGTGGGAATGCCGACCAGGAAGGCGAATTCCGTTGCCGCCGCGCGCGAAGTGGTGCCGGCCAGCAATGCGACGAAGATGGTGGCCGCGCTGCGCGAAGTGCCGGGAAAGACGCCCGCCACTATCTGCGCGATGCCGACCAGCACCGCCGTCAGCCACGAAACATGGCTGCGTTCGCCGATGGTCGCCGCGCGCCGAGCCGCCAGTTGTTCGGCGAGCACCATCCAAAACGCACCGATGATCAGCACCCAGGCGATTGGTTGCACGGTATCCGGCAGCTCCCAGCCGAGCTTCTTGACCAGCAATCCGCCGGCCGCGGTGACGCCGAAGGCGAGGCCGAGCTTCAGTAGGTAATCGCGCGCGCCGATCACCGTGGCGGACTCTCCCCGCTCACCCGCTGGCGGGCGGCCAAAGAATGCGAGCGCCAACGCCACCAGCTTGCGCCAATAGATGAACACCACCGCGAGGATCGCCCCGGCCTGGATGGCGATGTTGAACAGGTCGCTACGCGCGCCCAGCCAATGCTGGGCGATCAACAGATGCCCCGTACTGGAAATGGGGAGGAATTCGGTGATGCCTTCGATGATGCCAAGCAGGAGTGCGGCAAGGAGGTCGGACATGGAGGGGGCCGGAAGAGGAGGGCGGTGGCGCGCGCCAAGCCTAGCAGTTGCCGGTGGTGGTCGTGGTGCTGAGGGTTTTCACTATTTTCATGCATATTGAAAATATATTGCACCAAATTAGTGCTTATTGAGTTGCGTACGGATTATTTATTCCTTCAAAAACAACTGGTTATGGGTTTCAAAAGGTTGGCATGCCATTTGCTCTCAACTTGGAGGGCGAGCGTCCACCCCACTTCCACCACCGAGGCCCGAACCATGTCCATCGAAAATGTCGAAAAACTCATCAAGGATCACAAGGTCGAATTCGTCGACCTGCGCTTCGCCGATATGCGCGGTGTGCAGCATCACGTCACCTTCCCGGCTTCGATTGTCGATGAATCCCTGTTCGAGGACGGGCGCATGTTCGATGGCAGTTCGATCAGCGGCTGGCGCGGCATTCAGAATTCCGACATGGTGCTGCTGCCCGATGCTTCCACCGCCTTCCTGGACCCGTTCACCGCCGATCCGACCGTCGTCCTGACCTGCGACATCCTCGACCCCACCACCATGCAGGCCTATAACCGCGATCCGCGCGGCGTGGCCAAGCGCGCCGAGGCGTATCTGAAGGCCAGCGGGATTGCCGACGCGGCGTTCTTCGGCCCGGAGCCGGAGTTCTTCATTTTCGATTCGGTGCGTTTCGCCAACGACATGGGGCACGTCTTCTACCAGGTCGATTCAGAGGAAGCATCGTGGAACTCGAGCCGCGACTACGCCCACGGCAACAGCGGCTATCGGCCGATGGTGAAGGGCGGCTATTTTCCGGTCGCGCCGCTGGATTCGCTGCACGACATCCGGGCGGAGATGTGCAAGACGTTGCAGCAGGTCGGGCTGGAAGTGGAAGTACACCACCATGAGGTGGCCAATGCCGGCCAGTGCGAGATCGGCGTGCGCTTCGATACCCTGACCAAGAAGGCCGACGACCTGCTGACGCTGAAGTACATCGTCAAGAACGTCGCCCATCGCTACGGCAAGACCGCTACCTTCATGCCGAAGCCCATCGTCGGCGACAACGGCAGCGGCATGCATGTGCACCAGTCGCTGGCCAAGGGCGGGCAAAATCTGTTCTCCGGCGATGGCTACGGTGGCCTGAGCCAGATGGCGCTGTGGTACATCGGCGGCATCTTCAAGCATGCGCGCGCGATCAACGCCTTCAGCAACAGCACCACCAACAGCTACAAGCGCCTGGTGCCCGGTTTCGAGGCGCCGGTGATGCTGGCTTATTCGGCCTCCAACCGTTCGGCCTCCTGCCGTATCCCTTACGTGTCGAACCCGAAGGCGCGCCGCATCGAGATGCGCTTCCCCGACCCGATGAACACCGGCTACCTCACTTTCGCCGCGTTGATGATGGCGGGCCTGGACGGCATCAGGAATCAGATCGACCCGGGTGGCCCCAGCGACAAGGATCTCTACGACCTGCCGCCGGAGGAGGAAAAGAACATCCCCACCGTCTGCCACTCGCTGGATCAGGCATTGGAGGCGCTGGACAAGGACCGAGAATTCCTGAAAGCCGGCGGCGTGTTCAGCGATGATTTCATCGACGGCTACATCGCGCTGAAGATGCGCGAAGTCACCAGCTTCCGCGCGGCCACGCATCCGCTGGAATACCAGATGTACTACACCATCTGAGGAAAGGCGCACGGCGGATTCCGCGGGGGGTGGTGGAGCGGGACATGGCCCGTTCCGATCGCCTCTCGGGAGTCCGCCTTCGTCCGATGCCTGGTCTTGCTAAATCAGCAGGCGATCGTAGTAATATCGATAAAGGGGGGATGTCGTACGGTCGAATCCAATAAAAGGTAGGGGAAATCAGTCCATGAGAATTTTGCGCGGTGATGTTGCCTTTCGTACATGTGTGTTGATGGTTGGGGCGCTTCTGCCCGCCGGCTGGGCGGCGGCGCAGGCCAAAACCACGGGTAGCGCATCCATCGTCAGCGATTACGCGTTTCGCGGGGTGTCGCAAAGCAACCTAAAACCCGCGTTTCAGGTGGGCATGGAGCATCAGGCTGGCAACGGGATATACGTGGGCACCTGGGGGAGCAATATCAGCTGGCTGTCCGACCTCTCCACCGCCGCGGCGCCGATATCGAGCAGCCTGGAGGTGGATGTCTATGGCGGCCATCGCGGGAATCTTTCCCGGGCGTGGAGTTATGAGGTAGGGCTTTCGTACTACGGATTTCCGGGCAATTATCCCGCCGGCTTCAAAAGAGCCGACACGATTGCCTTGCACGGCGGCCTGGATTTTGCCGCGACCCCGGATTTCACCGTTGGGGCGGAATACAAATATTCGCATGCGCTAGCGGTGGGGTGGTCGGGCACGGGCTATCTCGAGTTGTCCGCGAGCTGGCGGTTCCGGCCCGGCTGGACGCTGGATGCGCATGCCGGAAAGCAGTGGATCAAGCGCAAGCGCGAATACCAGTACAGCGACTGGAAGCTCGGTGTGACACGCCGTTTTGAAAATGGATTCCTGCTTGGTCTGGCCTATGTGGGTACCAATGCCAATGCCGTGCTTTACACGAATGCCTTTGGAAGGAATATCGCGAAAGATCGCCTGGTGATGAAGATCGGCAAGGAGTTCTGAGGCTCGGCCTCACCCGGTCGTCTTGAACAAGGGCGATGGCGGTGGTTTCATCACCGCCATCGCCTGTTCGTCGAAGGACGATGAAGCGCGTGCGCCCCTCATCGTTCCGGGCGGCATGGAACAATTGCGATAAGCGCATCGCACAGCTTCATGCCACGGGTGCGCAAAACCCGGTGCCGGCCCGAATGAGCGCCTTCGATCCGAATGCTCAGCGACTGGTTTCTTGCCGCAACGTTTCGGAAATTTCCCTTAGTTTTCGCATGTTTCCGTCGTCTCTGGGCCACCCGGAAAAGTGCTTTTTCACCACGCCATCCACCAGCAGGTAGAAGCTGGGAGTGGCCCGTTCGTCGAACATCGGCCAGTCGGACTTGAATTTGGTGACGAATACCTGGGTGGCGGGGTGCGCTTGGTTCCAGGCCAGGATTTCCTTGAGGTAGAGATTTCCATCCTGCGGTGTTATCCACAGGACGCGCCCAAGCGATTGGGAGACGAGTGGGTCCTTGGCCGCCGCCTCCATGGCGGCCCTGGAAAACGCGCATTGCGGGTGCGACACCACTACCAGCGTTGGCTGTCCATCGAGCGGCGCTTCGATTTCTTTCAGGCGGCTGCCCGCCTCCACGGAGTAGAGGGCAAGTTTGGCGGACGGACGCGCCTCGACCGTGGGCGGCGGGGCAACGTTCAACCCTGGATGTTTGTCCAGATACTGGCGGGCATCGTCGAAACGCCTCGTGCGGATCATCGATTCGTACAATACCCCCCGTTGCTGGTTGTCGATGCGCCCCCTTTTCTCCATTTCGTCGCCGATGGCGTGAAGCCGCGCGGAGAACCCCGGTTTCAATCCGTAGAAGAAAGCCATGTGCGCGGCTCGGAAATAATATTCGAGACCTTCATCGGCGATGTGGTCTCGAGGTGTTTTCTCAAAGTGCTCCCGGCCGAAGAATTTGTTGTATTCGTCTTCTATGGCCTGATGTCGTAGCGATTCGGGTTGGGAGAATGTTTGTCGCTCTATGGAATGGAGCCGGTCGTATGCGTCCTCCGCCGATAATTGTTTGCCATTGCCCGCCACGGCATTCGCCGCGAGCAGGCTGGCCACAAGGATTAAAGTGGTCCGTGCTGTTCTTGTTGGCAGAAGGTGGGAGATGGAACTGGGAGTTCGCACTTGGTTGAATCTTGGTCTCAGCAATTGCTGCGGATGCAGATGGTGTTGGTGTTGTAACCACACGTCGCTCTGGATTCGCATTTGAAATCGGGATGGTCGATGACTGGATTGGGCGATCCGCCGCCACTGGTGGATTATTCGGATATGGCCGCATCCCGTTCATTCACTATGCGCAGATTGGGGATGGGTCCCGTCGAGCGCTGGGCGCCGAACAGGCTCAACACTTCATATGCTTGCGCCGCCGTCAATTCCGCCCTTAAATCCCAATAATCGAAGCTTGCCAATCCCCGTTCCGTGAAAACCAGGCTTTTTATGAATCTTTTCCTGGCGCTTTCGGATAAATAAGAAAGTGGGCGGGCATTCCCTTTTCCTGAAGCTATATATTGGCGTAATTCGGGTTCGGATTTTATTGGCGCCGCGTTATGGGCGATTTGCCGTTCCAGAAGCTCCTTGTCGAGTGCTTCATCGGTTGCGCTGTCCTGGGCGCGCGCTGGCAGGGCTGTGAATGAACCAATTGCGAAGAGCAAAAGTATTGGTGAGGTGGCCTTCACGGTGATTTCCCCTGGAATCAAACTGATTTACTGAAGACGGCAAGAGGGTCGTATCAAGGGGGTCGTTAACATCACGCATCTAAATTGTTTAATTTTAATTAAATGCGGTTTCGGGATGGCCTTGCCGCCATGGATTTGGTGTAGCCCGGGTTGGTGAAGTCAGTACCGGGCAAGCCTTTCCCATTCAGCGAACGCCGGTGCCGCCGCCCAGCGCCAGATACAGGTTGGCGGCGGTTTGCAGGGTGTTGAAGCGCGCGTCGACCGCGGCGAATTCGGCTTGGCGCAGCGTCTCCTGGGCGTCCAGCCAGAAACGCAATGGGGCGGCGCCGGCGCGGTAGCGGGCTTCGTTCATGCGGGCGATGCGCCGGGCATTCGTCACGGCTTCGTCCTGTAATTTCAGTTGTTGCCGTTGTGTGTCGAGCGCGTTCAAGGCGCTTTCCACTTCGGACAGGGCGCGGTAGACCGACTGCCGGTAGCCGAGCACGGCGATTTCGTATTCGTTGCGGGCGATCCTGGGTTGCCGGATCAGTTCGCCGACATTGAGGAAAGGCAGCGAAAGGCCGACACCGAGACTTCGCGTGGGATTGGCGAGGATGTCCTTGAGCGCTGCGCCGCCGGTGCCGAGCGTGCCGCTCAGCGATATTCCGGGCAGGAAGTTCTTGCGGGCGATGCGCACGTTGAGCAGGCTGGCTTCGAGCCGTGTCTGGGCGGCGCGCAGGTCGGGGCGGTGGGTCAGCACGTCGGCGGGGATGCCGGCGGGGATCGGGGGGGCGGTGGCTTGCAGTGCCTGCGAGAGGTCGATTGCCAGCCCATCGGGCAATTGCGGCGGGGGCAGGTCGAACAGCAGGGAGAAGGTGTTGCGCGCTTCCTGTATCTGCTGTTGCAGTTGCAGTTTCTGCGACTGCTGGTTTTGCAGCGATTGTTCGGCCTGGGCGAGTTCCAGGCCGGAAATCGCTCCGGCGCGGTATTGCACGCGGGTGAGCTGGAAGATGCGTTCGGTGGCAGCGAGGCTTTCCTCGGCGCGCGCGCGCCGGGCCTGGAGCAGGGCGATCTGCCAGTATTGCCGCGCGACGTTGCCACTCAGCGCCAGCGCCAGCGCTCTGCGGTCGTCCATGCTGGCTCGGGCTTCCCAGAGGGCGACTTTGCGCTGGTCGGACAGGCGTCCCCACAGGTCGAGTTCCCAGCTCACGCCGAGGGAGGCGCCGTAGTTGCGCTGCCAGGTGGGGGCCGGCGCGCCGGGCTGGGCCGCGCCCTTCGACGCGCCGGCGTTGGCGCTGGCGGAGGGGGTGGGATAGAGCGCCTGGGTCGCCGCGCCGGCGCGCAACTGCGCATTGCGGATGCGCCAGGCGGCGGCGCCGAGTTCGGTGTTGCGCAGGAGCGCGGATTCGATCATGCGCTCAAGCACGGGATCGCCGAAGCCCCGCCACCAGATCTGATCGGTGGCGACGGCCAGCGGCGTCGCCGCGGCGGTGCTGGCTTGCCAGTGCGGCGGCAATGGCGGCGCATCGGCGCGCGGCCCGGTTTGGCAGGCGGTCAGTGCCGCGGCCAGAAGCAGCGGAAGCGGGAGGCGGCGGAACCGGGGGGCGGTCGGGATCATGAGGTCGTGTTTCATTCGCGCGCCAATGCTTCGACGGGATTGAGGCGGGCGGCGTTGCGGGCGGGAAGGTAGCCGAAGACGGCGCCGATCAGGCTGGAGCAGGCGACCGCGACGAGTATCGCCGATGGCGAGAACACCATCGCGAACTGCTTGAAAAACAGCGAGAACAGCGCGCCGATGCCGAATGCCAGCGCGATGCCCAGCAGGCCGCCGACGAGGCAGACCGAGATCGCCTCGATCAGGAACTGGCGCAGGATGTCGCCCTGCCGCGCGCCCACGGCCATCCGCACGCCGATTTCCTGGGTGCGCTCGGTGACTGACACCAGCATGATGTTCATCACGCCGATGCCGCCGACCACCAGCGAGATCAGTGCGATGGAGGAGATGAGCAGCGTCATCGTCGCCATGGTCTTTTCGACCATTTCGCGCAGTTTTTCGCTGTTCTGCGTGTAGAAGTCCTGGCGTCCGTGGCGAATGGTCAGGGTGCGCTGCACGTCGCGTTCGACTTCCTTGGGCACGGCGTCGGGCTTGAGCGCCGCCACGATGCTGGCGATGTTGTGACTGCCGCTGATGCGGGCCATGACGGTGGTGTAGGGCAGCCAGATGTTGAGGGCGCGATCGCCGCCGAAGGGGCTTTCCGATTTGCCGGTGACGCCGACCACGCGCACCGGCGTGCTGCCGAGCATCAAGGTCTGGCCGATCACGTCGGGGCGGTTGCCGAACAGCGCCTTGTGGGCGTTGGCGTCGATCACGGCGTCCTGGGCGATGGCCCGTACACTGGCGGCGCCGAACCATTGGCCGCGCGCCAGCGTGAGCGCGCGGGTTGGCGGGTAGTCCGCGCCGACCCCGGAGACGGAGACGGTTTTCTCGCGGTTCTCCACCCTTGCGGTTTGGTTGGTCTGGACGATGGGTGAGCTTGCCAGCACGCCGGGCAGGGTGGCCAGCGCCTCGGCGTCGGCGGGCACCAGCGTGCGGATGCTGTCGGCCTTGCGGTCGCCGGGGCCGCTGCCGGGATGGACCTCGATGGTGTTGGCGCCGGCGGTGTTGAGGTCGGCCAGTATCCGGTCCTTGGAGCCGGTGCCGAGCGCCACCACCACGATCACCGAGGCGATGCCGATGATGATGCCGAGCATGGTCAGGAAGGTGCGCAGGCGGTTGCCGACCATCGAGCGCAATCCCATCTGCATGGCTTCGGAAAAACGCGACAGCCGCACCGCCAGCGATGCGCTTCCCGGCGCGCGCGCCGGTGGCGCATGCGCGCGCGCGTTGTCGATGCCCCGCGTATCCGGGCCGTCGTCGGCGACGATGCGCCCATCGTGGATGCGGATCACCCGGTGCGCCTGGGCGGCGACCTCGGCATCGTGGGTGACCAGGATGATGGTGTGGCCGGCATCGTTGAGTTCGCGCAGGATCGCCATCACCTCGATGCCGCTTTGGCTATCGAGTGCGCCGGTGGGTTCGTCGGCCAGCAGTATCTGGCCGCCGTTCATCAGCGAGCGGGCGATGCTGACGCGCTGCTGCTGGCCGCCGGAGAGTTGGCCGGGGCGATGTTGGGTGCGTTCGCCCAGGCCCAGGCGTTGCAGCAGTTGCCGCGCCCGCTCGGCGCGTTGCGCGGGCGGAGTGTCGGCGTAGATGGCCGGAATCTCCACGTTGGCCTGTGCCGAGAGCGCGCGGATCAACTGGTAACGCTGGAACACGAAACCGAAGTGTTCGCGCCGGAGCTCGGCCAGCGCATCGGGCGACATGTCGCGGGTTTCCTCGCCTTCGACGCGGTAGCTCCCGCGCGAGGGCTGGTCCAGGCAGCCGATGATGTTCATCAGCGTGGATTTGCCCGAGCCGGAAGGGCCCATGATGGCGACCATCTCGCCGCGCCGGATGGTCAGCTCGACATCGCGCAGCACCGCGACCACGCCGTCCCCGGAGGGGTATTCGCGCACCACGCCGGAGAGATGCAGCAGCGGTGCGGCGGTGTCCATCGTGCTCACTCGGCGGCTTCCGCGCCGCCCATGTCCAGCGGTTGCCGGCTGGTGTCCTTGCCGATCACCACTTCCTCGCCGGCTTTCAGGCCGTCGATGGCTTCCGCGTTCACGCGGTTGTCGAGGCCGATCCGCACCAGGCGCTGGTCGAGGGTCTTCGCGCCGTTCTTGCCGGGTAGCGCCACGCGCACCGCGTAGCGCCCATCCGCCTGACGCTGGCCGAGGGCGGCGGACGGCACGATCAGCACGTTTTTGGCGGAACGGGTGATGATGCTCACCTTCGCGCTCATGGCGATGCGCAGCTGTCCATCGGGGTTGGGCACTTCCAGCAGTGCGTTGTAGTACACCGCGTTGTTGGTGTTGCCGCCGGCGCCGCCGGCGGAGGTTTCCTTGGCCAGATCGGTCGGGCCGGGATCGACGCTCTTGAGTTGGCTCTGGTAGCGCCGTTCGCCATCGCCCAGCAGGGTGAACCAAGCGGGCATTCCGGCCTTGACCTTGGGCACATCGGCCTCGGAGATCTGCGCTTCCACCAGCATCGGATCAAGCCGGGCCAGCTTGATCACCGTCGGTACCGATTGCACGGAGTTGAGGGTTTGCCCGGCCTCGGTGACCACCGCCACCACCACGCCGTCCATCGGCGCGACGATGCGGGTATAGCCGAGCTTGGTCGCGGCGGTTTCGAGTTTGATGTCGGACTGGCGCAATTGCGCGTCCAGTACTTTCAGGTCGCTGCTGGCGCTCTCGAACTGGGCCTGGGCGGCTTGCAGGTCCTGTTTGGAGGTGGCGTCCTCGCGCATCATGGCCTGTTGTCGGGTCAGGTTGGCGCGTGCCTGTGCCAGCGCGGAGATGCGCGAGGCGCGTTGCGCGCGCATCACGGCGATGGCGGCGCGTTCGTCGCGAAGCGCGTTGCGTTGTTCGGTGGGGTCGACCTCGGCGATCAATTGCCCTTTGCGCACGTTGTCGCCCAGCTTGACGTGCAGCGCCTTGACCTGCCCGGATACCTGGGCGCCCACGTTGACCAGGGTGTTGGCGCGCAGGACGCCGTTGGCCAGCACGGTGTCTTCCAGGTGGCCGCTGCGCACCGGCGCGGTCAGCCATTCCGAAGCGGGTTCCGAGCGGCTGCACGCGGTGAATTGCAGCGTGACGCCCGCCAGCAGGAGGGGGGGGAGCAGCAGTTTCCAGCGATGCGCGCGGACGAAGGAGGAGGCAGGGGAGGGCATGAGATAACGTAATGGTGATTCGTATTCAGATTGCGGCATCGCGGTGGCCGATGGATGAATATCGAGCAACGCATTCGAAGGCGCGCGCGTCTGGGCGCGGCGGCGGCATGTCCGGACGCATGGGGAAGGCGGCCGGGCGCGGCTTTCGGCCTACGACCAGCGGCGCGTGACGGGCGGGCGTGGTGACGCCCTGCGCCGGGCCGATGTGGCGCGCGCGGCCCGGCGCGGCTGCTCCCGCGGCCGCTTTCGATACTGGGGGGTGGGTATCCCGCACGCGCTGGCCGGCTGGCTGTGACCGTGCGCCGGTCGCCACGACCCGCGAGCCCGGCCGGCTCACTCGCGGAATGTCACCGGGGTCCCGATCTTGACCGCGCCGGCCACCGCTTCGGCGGCGAAATTGGTCAGCCGCACGCAGCCCGAGGATTGGGTGCGGCTGATCTGGCCGGGTTCGGGCGTGCCGTGAATGCCGTAGTGCGCCTTGTCGATGCCCATCCAGACGATGCCCACCGGGCCGTTGGGGCCGGGGGGCAATGTGGCCGGCTTGGCGTCCTTGGGCTGGCCGACGAGGATGTCCGGGTCGTAGCGGTAATCCGGGTTGTGCACCACCGAGGTGAGTTTCCATTCACCGATCGGCAGCGGGAATTTCGATGAGCCGGTGGAAGCGGGGAATTGGGCATAGACCTTGCCGGCTTCGTCCAGCAATTGCAGGGCGGCATCGGACTTGTCGACGACGATCCGGGCGGCGGGACGGATTTCCTGCGCCGGGCGGGTATAGGGAACGACGAGAGCGGTGCCGGCCTTGGTGAAATCGGCGTTGGGATTGAGGGTGTCGAGGAATTCCGGTTTGACGTTGAAACGCTCGCCCAGCGCTTCGCGCAGATCCTGGTAGACGATGCGTTCCATCTTCGCCTTGTCCTCGGCGCGCGCCGGGGTCTTGGCGTAGGGGCCGTCGATGTCCTGCTGGGTCAGGCGGTAGCTGACGAGCGCCGGGGCGGAGTCCTTGTTCAGTTCGGCCCAGGTGGCTTCGTCCAGCTTGCCGGTGGTCTCGATGCCGCGATCCTTCTGGACGGCGCGCACGGCTTTTTCGACGTTCATCCCGTTCTTGCCGTCGATCTCGCCGGTGGAGAAATGCGCCCGCAACAGCAGCACCTGCGCGCGCAGCACGCCGTCGGGGCCGTCGGTGGTGCTGGCTTCGTTGGCGAGCTGGCCGCTGGCGGCCCGGGGGGCGGGGGCGTTGGTATCGACCGCCGCGAGTGGATAGCCGTCCGGGCCGTACAGGGCGGGTGTGGCTGGGGTGGGGGCGGCGGGCGGTGTCGCCGACGCGGGTTCGGGCATTGGCGTGGCCGGCTTGGCGGGGGATGGGCCGGCCGCTGGCGGCGGGGCCGGCGCGTCGCCGCAGGCGGCCAGGGCAAGGGCGATGCAAATGGCGAGTGGCATGGCGCGGTGCGTTGTCATCGGGCGTCGTTTTTCGTCGTGAGCGTTGGGGCGCCATGCTGGAAGCCGGACCGGGATCGCCGCGTGAAACCCCGGGATCGGGTGTGTGCCGTTCAGGCCGGGGTCAAAGCCAAAGCCAAAGCCAAAGCACTGGCGGGATGGGCCGCCACGCAAGCGCTCCGGTCTGGCCGGAGGCATGCGGACAACGCGGCGATTCGCCGCGAATGGCTGGCTGGCCCGAAGGTTTCCAGCGGCGGCTGGCCGCGCGCGCCAGGCCCCATGGCCGGCCGCGCTGGAATGGCGGATTGAGCCGAGGCAATGCGGAATTCGGGAAGGAATGGTAAAGATGAATACCTTTTTCCTCCCCCCTCGAAGCCATGAACCAGATCAGCAACCGCACGTTCGATGAGATTCAGATCGGCGATTCCGCCACCCTGATCCGCACCGCCACCTTGCAGGACATCGCGTTGTTCGCCGCCACCTCGGGCGATATCAATCCCGCGCACATGGATGCGGATTTCGCCGCCGGCGAGCGGTTCGGCCAGGTGGTCGTGCATGGCATGTGGACGGCCTCGCTGATCTCGGCGCTGCTCGGCAACGAGTTGCCCGGCCCCGGCACCGTTTATCTGGGGCAGGACATGCGTTTCAAGCGCCCGGTGCGGCCGGGCGACATCATTACCGCGCGGATCAGCGTGCGCGAGAAGCGCGAGGACAAAAAAGTGGTGGTGTTCGACTGCCTGTGCAGCGATGCCGATGGCCGCCCGGTGCTGACCGGTAGCGCCGAGGTCATCGCGCCCACCGTCAAGCACGAACTCAACCGCACCGAGATGCCGGAGGTGCAGGTCAACCGTCACCGCATCTTCGATCTCGGCATGAAGCGCGCCTATCTGCTGCCGCCGCTGCGCGCGGCGGTGGTGCAGCCCACCAGCGAGCGGTCGATCACCGCGGCGGTGGAGGCCAGCGACGACCGTCTGTTCGTGCCGGTGCTGGTGGGGCCGCGCGGGCGGATCGAGGCGGCGGCGAAATCGGCCGGGGTGTCGATCGATGGCATCGAGCTCATCGACGTGCCGCACAGCCACGCCGCCGCGCTGAAGGCGGCGCAGATGGCGGGCGCCGGCGAGGTGGACGCACTGATGAAGGGCAGCCTGCACACCGACGAACTGCTTTCGGCGGTGGTGGCGCGCGACAATGGCCTACGCACCGACCGCTGGCTGAGCCACGTCTTCCTGTTCGACGTGCCGGCCTACGACAAGCTGCTGATAGTCACCGATGGCGCGATCAACATCGCGCCCACGCTGGAACAGAAGCGCGACATCGCCCAGAACGCCATCGATCTGGCGCGCACGCTCGGTGTGCGCGAGCCGAAGGTGGCGGTGCTGGCGGCGGTGGAAACGGTGAACCCGAAGATGGCTTCCACCTTGGATGCCGCCGCGCTCACGGTAATGGCCGCGCGCGGGCAGATCGAGCACGGCCTGGTCGATGGCCCGCTGGCCTTCGACAACGCCATCGACATGGATGCGGTCAGGGAGAAGGGCATCGAATCGCGCGTCGCCGGGCAGGCCGACATCCTGCTGGCGCCCGACCTGGAGGCCGGCAACATCGCCGCCAAGCAACTGATGTATTTCGCCCGCGCCGATAGCGCCGGGCTGGTGCTGGGCGCCAAGGTGCCGATCATCCTCACCAGCCGCGCCGACAGCGTGCGCACGCGGCTGGCCTCGATCGCGCTGGCGCGGATCGTCGCTCACACCAAGACGGCGGAGGGTGCCGCATGAGCCGAATCCTCACGTTCAATGCCGGTTCCTCGACGATCAAACTGGGGGTGTTCGAAGCTTCCGGCGGCGACGTGCGCATGCTGGCCGATGGCGTGCTCGACCTGCGTCTCGAACCGTTGCAGCTGCGGCTGGACGAAAACGGCTGCCGCGAGATGTTCGCGTTGCAGGCGCGCATCACCGACGACCTGGGCGAAGTGATCGAAGCCGTGCTCGATATCATCGACGCGCGCTGGCCGGGGGCCGCTTTCGCCGCCGCCGGCCATCGCATCGTCCACGGCGGCGCGGAATTCGTCGCGCCGGTGGTGCTGGACGAAGCGGTCATCGCCAAGCTCGATGCGCTCGCGCCGCTGGCGCCGCTGCACCAGCCGGCCGGCCTCAGGCTGATACGGGCGATGCGCCGCGCCCGGCCCGGGCAGCCGCAGATCGCCTGTTTCGATACCGCTTTCCATCACACCCAGACGGCGCTGGCCAAGCGCATGGCGATTCCGCGCGCGCTGCATGACGAGGGCGTGCGTCGCTACGGTTTCCACGGCCTGTCCTATCAGTTCATCGCCGAGGAACTGCGCCGCCGGGAACCGGCATTGCTGGCGAAGAAACTGGTGGTGGCGCATCTGGGCAGCGGCGCCAGCCTGTGCGCGCTGGAGCATGGGGTGAGCCGCGACACCAGCATGGGTTTCTCCGCGCTCGATGGCATTCCGATGGCGACCCGCCCCGGCGAGCTGGATGCCGGCGTGCCGCTTTATCTGCAACAGCAGCGCGGCATGAGCGTGGACGAATTGCAGCACTGGCTTTATCACGATTGCGGCCTGAAGGGCGTCTCCGGCATCAGCGCCGATACCCGCGTGCTGCTGGAGAGCGGTGCGCCGGAAGCGGCGGAGGCGATCGATCTGTTCTGCTTCCGCATCGCTCGGGGTATCAGCGCGCTGGCCAACACGCTGGGTGGGCTGGATGGCGTGGTGTTCACCGCCGGCATCGGCGAAAACCAGCCGCCGATCCGCGCCCGCGTGTGCGAATGGCTGTCATGGTTGGGCGCGAAGATCGACGCCGGGGCCAACGCCCGCGCCGAGCGCGTGCTCGATGCCGAAGGCAGCCGCATCGCCATTCGCATGATCGCCACCGACGAGGAACGGGTCATCGCCAGAAGCGTCGCCGGCCTGCTTTAGCGTGGATCGTCCGCGCATCGCTCCAATCACCATCACCGCGCGGAAACCGCGCATCAGGAGTATCCATGTCCATCGTCGATCTGGCCGGAAAACGTGGGTTGGTGGTCGGCATCGCCAATGCCGAGAGCATCGCCCACGGCTGCGCCCGGGCTTTCCGCGAGGCGGGGGCGGCACTTGCCGTCACCCACCTCAACGCCAAGGCCGAGCCGCACGTGCGGCCACTGGCCGAGGCGTTGGAAGCGCCGATCATCGTGCCCTGCGACGTGCGCGAGCCGGGCCAGTTGGAAGCGGTGTTCGAACGCATCGAACGCGATTGGGGCCGGCTCGACTTCGTGCTCCATTCCATCGCCTTCGCCCCGCGCGAGGATTTGCACGCGCCACTCAGCGAATGCAGCGCCGAGGGCTTCGCGATGGCGATGGACGTCTCCTGCCACAGCTTCATCCGCATGGCGCGGCTGGCGCGCCCACTGATGCCCGACGGCGGCGCGCTGCTGACGGTGAGTTTCTTCGGCGCCGAACGCGTGGTGGAGCACTACAACCTGATGGGCCCGGTCAAGGCCGCGCTGGAATCGAGCGTGCGTTACCTGGCCGCCGACCTCGCCGCCCAGCGTATCCACGTCCACGCGCTTTCCACCGGGCCGGTGAAGACGCGCGCGGCGTCGGGCATCGGCCGCTTCGACGAACTGCTCGACCGCGTGCGCGAACGCACCCCGGCCAACAAACTGATCGACGTCGCCGAGATCGGCCGCATCGCCGCCTTCCTCGCCAGCGACGCCGGCGCCCCGATGACCGGTTCGGTCACTTATGCTGACGCGGGGTTTCATGTGATGGCGTGAGGTGTTGCTCTTGAAGGCGGTGGCACATGTTGTTTGGTTGATTTGCAAGTTGACCGTGTTTAGAGGATAAATTCCGTAGGGGAATGCCTCAGGCTAGGTTTCCGTACCTTCGTGGGGTTGAGAAAGTATGCGAGGGGTCCGTTTTGGTAAAAGCCAGTGCTCTAAATTGATGGTTGATTGGGGGTGGGTATGACTGAAGGATTTTTAGTGCGTGTTTCCGTCATGGCTGCAATTGCAGTTTTTGTGCGTGATGTAATCCTGCAAGCAAGAGGGGTTCAATTCAAGCGTGCGATTCAAATCCCCTTTATTGGTTTTTTGGGATGTCTTCTTGGCGTTGATTTGGCATATGCGCAGGTCAATCATCCCTACTGTCTTGAAAAGGGGGGTAATCAGTTCTGCGTTCCTTTGCAAATGTCCCCGTGGTCATACTCCTCCGGAATCACTTTTGATCGTGCGGACTTGAGGGATTGGAGGGCCGAATGCAAAGGCCGGGGCGGTGTGCTCGGAGATATTGATAATAATGGCGTAGAAGATTGTACGGGTGCTGCCGAATGGACAGAGAAAAATATCTTTTCCATGAGTCGGTCTGTGGCAGATGCCTGGTTTGCTTGCGGCTTAAGCGGTAATTCAAGTGATACGGGATGGGGGCGAGCGCCGGCAGGTAGCGGATATGAGGATTTTTGCTCTGATAGTCGCCGCTTCGACTCTGGAGTCGAAGTTTTCAGTTGTAGGCTGCTTTCGTTTGAAGGGAAGGATAAAGGTTTTGGTGATCTTGGTGGTCAATATGGGTGTGAATACGGTAAGCCCTATGATGCAGAGTTTCTATCCACCAGGAACAGAAGCCTGAAGTGCCCTCCTGGATATAATTTTCTATATGACAGTGCAGGCGTTAAGGTTGGTTGTTCCAAAGAGCAGGAGGCCGTGTGTCCAATCAATAACCCCGTTCTCATGCCAAGGCTTGCCAAGGTGATGACGGAGGAAGATTTCCGCCGGTCAGGTGGTGGGTTGAAGTGGGTTAGGCATTGGAATCTAGAGGGTTTTTATGATAGCGGTGTGGTCCCGCAGGTTCTGGGGCAATTGAATGACCAAATTATAGGTTATGGGTGGAGGCACAACTACGATAAACGGATTTATCCTTACTTGGGTTCGGATTCGCTGCTAGCGGTTGTCAGGCTTCCCGATGGAAAAGTCAAGGCCTTCAATAATTCAGGGCAACTGATTCAGCCATGGGAGGATGGAGCGGAAACACTGATGCGCAAGCTTGATGAAAAGGGCGGCATTGTTTCTTGGGTACTTCTTACATCAAGCAATGACCTTGAAACGTATGACCAGAATGGTCGTCTGTCCCGCATAAAAGAAGCATCAGGAAGTGTCATGGAGCTTTCCTACGATGAAGACGGAAAGCTTGTCAAGGTGATGGATGAAAAAGGGAGGTTTATTAAATTAAATTATCATTCGAACAGTAAATTCCTTTCATCTGTTGAGTTACCTGATGGGGCTTTCATAAAGTATCAACAGGAAAATGGTTATTTGACCAAGGTCAAGTATGCAGACTTGAAGAGCAAGCAATATCGTTATGGAATTTCTGGGCGACTGACCGATATATACGATGAGAGTGGGGTGCATTACGCACATTATAACTATGTGCCAGGTGCTGGATATTTGGAGTCTACAGTCAATGCGCCAAATATGGATGGGGGCGTAAATAAATACACATATGAAATGGAGGGCTATTTAAGCAGCTCTTACACAACTCCATTGGGAAATACCGTCAGGCAGGCGTTTTCTAGTATCGACGGGTTGATCAAGCTGACTGATACGAGCAATTCGTGCAAAGCTTGTGGTGGAAAATCCAAGAAAATTATCTATGACACAAACGGTTATCCGGATATATCGACGGACTTCTCCGGGGTGACAACAGATCTTGATTACAACGCGCGTGGCTTGCTGATACAACAAATCGAAGCGGCGAACGACACTACCGGCGATAAGCGCACCACACAAACGGACTGGCACGCCACGCTGAACGTACCCGTGGCGCGCCGAGTGCTGGATGCCGCCGGTCAGTGGGTTTCCCAAGAAACCT
>NZ_RFLY01000013.1 GCF_003697345.1 Solilutibacter pythonis
CCACGGTGCCGTCGGGGTGGTAGGTCAGGCTTTGCTGGAGTTTGCCGTAGGCATACTGGCGGATGGGCAGCGCGGTGGCGGGGTCGTAGTCGGTGCGGGTGGTTTCGGTGCCGTTGGTGGTCTGGCGCTTGATTTGGCCGAGAACCCAGCGGGTGGGGTCATCGTGGTATTCAATGGTGTCGGTCTTGTCGTAGCCAAGCGAATTCCATTTCCGTACGGATATGGGTCTGGCAAATTGGTCATAAGCATTTACATGGCTATTGAAATTCACGCCGGGGCGAGAAATCGTTATTGATCGCAATGGACGATTGCGGCCGACGTATGCATCTCCACCATATATAGAGCCGTAACTGCTTGGAAATGGCTGGGTGGCCATCTCAGCGTCTGAGACATAGGTCAGCGTTTGTGTTTCCAGCACGTTGTTCGTGGCCGATAGGATCTGGGTCTTCAGTAACTTGCCTTCATTCAAGCCATATACAATCCCGTAAGTGTTTAGATGTTCGCTGCCATCTGGCTGCGTAATCGCCGTTATTTTGCTCGGCGTGCACGATGTGCATGGCGGAACAATCCCGCTCCACAGGTCATGATACTGGCCGCTATAGCTGTAGCCCCAGTGCTGTGACTGTGGTATTCCATATCCAGAGAGCGTCTTGCTCGTGAGACTCAGTATGTCGAAATAGTTCGGCACTGTAAGCGTGAACAACAGCACTCCATCACTAACTCCACCGTTCTGCAAGGTTTCCTCGACACAATTGACCCTGGGCACTCCACTCCGGTAATGCCGGATATGATCGAACTGAAATGTACCGACTACACCGGAAGGGTGCTTGATAACCAATCCATAACTCTTTTTCGCAAGAGGCGCTTGATTGCCGCACCCCCGGCCTAGTGACTCGGTCCAATATTCGTAGGCAACGCGCATGTCGGATTGATGGGATACCGTCCACGTCGATTGGTCGGGTAGCGTCACCAAGTCTAGACGTCCGCTGGTATCGTAGCGATAGGTCCATTGCTTGCCGTGTGCAGTGGCCGTTGACAAGCGTCCATCGGAATAAACCAAATCGATTTTCCTGCCGTCGCTCGCCTCTAAATGAATCCAACTCACGGGTGAGCCAAAGACGCTTCATGCCATCTGAAGGACGATGGGCTGTGATGGGATGCCCCAATAGCGATGTCGTGCCACGGCCAGGAATGTGAACGAAATAACCCGACCAAATTTCCTCAATCCTATTTGGCGGATTGGTATGGGGGTAGAAATTGGTCGAACACCGCGGCTCCGCACCCAGACTCGTAATATTCCAGCCGTATGCGGAGTCGAATACTCCGGAAATATATGGCACATCAATGTCCCAGTCCCCGACACCTGAATAGGGCTCCTGTGGGAGACCGGCAAACGCTATGGGGCGAACTTCAAGAGAGCGCGCCAGTTGCACGGGCAAGCCATTGTTGCCGGCCAGTTCGATATCGACCTGTTCAAACGATGTTTGTCCGTTGTACAAACTTACGGAATCACCGAACAAACGTGATGTCAGCGGATTGGCCTGCTCAGTCGCACGGATGCGCCGATCATATTCTTGATAAGGTTGAAGGGCATATTGCGCCTGCAATCCATCTATGCCGACCAGCAAAACCAATGCCAAGAGAATTTGCCACCACAGCCACTTTCGAAACTCGCACATACTTTCCCCTCCCCTAAAAATCCACCGTCAATACAAGGTGTCGAACTCAAAAAACTTCAAGTTTTGTGGCATCTTGCGCCAAAATCTGGCGAGAGACGATCAGTGAAAATAATAAAAGCCAACGCATATTATTCCCCTTGCGATCGCATGCAAATGCAATCAAATCCCCTGAGTGCGCAAAACTTCCACAGCGGATTGCGAAAGTGCACTCAACATATCTGCTCTTCGAGGGGGATCTCATACATTGGATTCGATCGCATGTCAACAGTCTTTGTTGGAAGCATGTCAGGATACCGATCTACACAAGTACTGCCCCTGGACATGTATGTTCGTTCGCTGTGAACTTTTGTGATCTGCCCCTCGGTGAGTCGCGCTGCCGTCCGCATGTAATGCTGCATCGCACAAGCCATCGGCCTTGCTCCTGCCCGTGCAGGCATGCTCAAATCGTCGGCGAATACCGCCTCGTACGCGGCAACCATGACCGTAACCACCTTATGAAGGGGAATCGAATGACGTATGCAGAACGTCCTTGGCGGGCGAACTATCCAAAGGGCGTTCCCCATGAGATCGACCCGGACTCGTACGCTTCGATCAACGCGGTGGTGGGGCATGCCATCGGGCGCTTCCGCGACAAGCCGGCGTTCCACAGCATGGGCAAGGAGATCAGCTATGACGAGTTCGACAAGCTGAGCGCCCGGTTCGCCTCGTTCCTGCTCGACGATCTCAAGCTCGCCAAGGGCGATCGTGTCGCCATCATGATGCCGAACTGCTTGCAGCAGCCGATCGCTACTTTCGGCGTACTGCGCGCGGGGTTGACGGTGGTCAACGTCAACCCGCTCTACACCGCGCGTGAGCTGCATCACCAGCTGGTGGATTCCGGTACCACCACGATCATCGTCATCGACAACTTCGGCCATACGCTGGCCGAAATCGTCAAGGACACGCCGGTCAAGCATGTGATCACCACCGGCCTTGGCGACATGCTGGGCGGGCTCAAGGGCGCGCTGGTCAACTTCGTGGTCAAGTACGTCAAGAAGATGGTGCCGGCCTACCGCATCGATGGTGCCATCCGCTTCCGCGATGCGCTCGCGCGGGGCCAAGACAAAGCGCTGCCCAAGGCCGAGGTCAGCAGCCAGGACTTGGCCTTCCTGCAATACACCGGCGGCACCACGGGCATCGCCAAGGGGGCGATGCTGACGCATCGCAACCTGGTCGCCAACATGTTGCAGGCGCGGGCATGGATCGCCGACAACGCGAAGGATGGCGAGGAAACCATCATCACCGCGTTGCCGCTCTACCACATATTCGCGCTGACCGCGAACGGCCTCACCTTCATGGAGCTGGGCGCGAAGAACGTGCTCATCACCAATCCGCGCGACATGCCGGGCTTCGTCAAGGAGCTGGGCAAGCACCGCTTCACCGCCATGACCGGTGTCAACACGCTGTTCAACGGGCTGCTCAATTCGCCGGGCTTCGCCGATCTGGATTTCTCCCATCTCAAGCTCACCCTCGGCGGGGGCATGGCCGTGCAGCGCACGGTGGCCGAGCGCTGGAAGAAGACCACCGGCTGCACGCTGGCCGAGGCTTATGGCCTGACCGAGACTTCGCCTGCGGTCTGCATCAACCCGCTCGACCTGGCCGAGTACAACGGTTCGATCGGCCTACCCGTTCCATCGACCGATGTTTGTATCAAGGACGAGGAAGGCAACACCTTGCCGATGGATGGCGTGGCGGTTGGCGAGCTGTGCGTGAAAGGGCCGCAGGTAATGAAGGGTTACTGGCAGCGCCCGGACGAGACCGAGAAGGTGATGGATGCCGAAGGCTGGCTGCACACCGGCGACATGGCGCGGATCGAGCCGACCGGCTATGTCTACATCGTCGACCGCAAGAAGGACATGATCCTGGTCTCGGGTTTCAATGTGTATCCGAATGAGGTCGAGGACGTGCTGGCGGCGATGCCCGGCATCGCCGAGGTGGCGGCGGTCGGGGTGCCGGACGAGCGCTCCGGCGAGACGGTCAAGGTGGTGATCGTGAAGAAGGACCCCGCCCTGACCGCGGAACAGGTCAAGGCTTACGCGAAGGAGAACCTGACTGGTTACAAGCGGCCGCATATCGTCGAGTTCCGCGAAGAATTGCCCAAGACCAACGTCGGCAAGATCCTGCGCCGAGAGTTGCGCGACGAGGCGCGCAAGCGCGATTGAAATCATCCATCGACTGCGAAATACGAAGGCCGGGGCAACCCGGCTTTTTCGTGCGCGTCAGGCGCGATTGGCGCATTCCGTGGGCAGGCGACATTCCAAAATCATCGTTTCCCGGACCTGATAAATGTGAGGGGTAGGATCGGTGTGTGGGTCGATACGCCGGCGTCTGTCCCCACCTCAGTCATTCACGCCATCTCACAGAGGAACCTCGAAATGACCACTCCAAACAACTTGGAAGCACTCGTCCGTACCCGTAACTACAAGACTATCCGCATCGAATCCGATGCCGCCGATCGTGCGTATTGGCTGTACATGCATGCCGACGTGGCGCCAGGCGTTCGCCCCTGTTTCCGCCGCGAACTGATGGAAGACATGCATGCGTTCCTGGACTCAATCACCCTGCCCGCTCACCAACGCAGCCTTCGCCAGTTACGTCACGTCGTGCTTGCATCCGAAGCGTCCGCTTTCAACCTTGGCGGCGATCTGGAACTCTTCGCCGAGTTGATCCGCAATGGCAGCCGTGAGTCGCTGCTTACGTATGCGCGCGACTGCATCGACGGTGTACACGCATTCAACAGCGGCCTGGGTGGGGACGTGCGCACCATCGCGCTCGTGCAGGGCGACGCCCTTGGCGGCGGCCTGGAAATGGCATTGTCATGCCAGACGATCGTGGCCGAGGAAGGCGTCGGCATGGGCCTGCCCGAAGTGCTGTTCGGCCTGTTTCCGGGCATGGGGGCTTATTCCTTCCTGTGCAAGCGGGTCAGCGCACAGTTGGCTGAAAAGATCATCCTCGAAGGCCGCATCTACAGCAGCGAGGAAATGAAGGACATGGGGATCGTCGATGTATTGACCCCCAAGGGCGAGGGCGCGGCCACCGTGCGGGCGATCATCCGCCAGCAGCAGCGTACGCCTCAAGCGTATCTGGCGCTTAATGCCGTTCGCCAGATCGGTCAGCCGGTCGGTTACGACGAGCTGATGCGCATTGCCGAGGTATGGGTCGATAGCGCGCTGGCGTTGGACATCCGTTCGCTGAAGACGATGGATCGCATCGTCAACGCGCAGCACCGACGGACACGGGTCAAGGCCGCCGCCGCTTGATGGCCAGGCGAGACGGATTGCCGCCATCAGGGTGTGCCCGTCTCGTCTTTATCGATGGGCATCACGCGCCCGCAATCGGGCTTCCAACTCAACACGGCCGGTTTCGAGCAGCGCCTCGACCTGGGCCAGCAAGCTCTGCCATTCGCGGGACAGTGCCAGATCATTGCGCTTTGTCATGCTCGTGCAGATGGCGGCGCAGCCCGCCAGCCCCATGCTGCTGGAAACGCCCTTCAATGCATGGGCATGGTCTCGCAGTAGGTCCCAGCCCTGGGCATGGGCGGACCGGGCAATCGCATCCACGCACATGCTTGCATCCAGGAAACACTGGTTGATGAAGTTGTGCTCGAACTCATGCCCCAGCCCCAACCGGAACAACTCGTCCAGCACCGTCCCATCCACCGATGAAACGCCCGCAACGGGCGGCGATGACGACTTTGCCGGCACTGGGGAGCCGTGCTCCTCCTGCCCGCCCACTTCGGCCAACAACTCCAGCAGACGCTCCACCACGACGGGCTTGGGCAGAAAAGCGAAAGCGCCGGCATCGTGGCATTGATTGATCGCCTCGGGGGTCACGTCGGCACTGAAGACGATGACTGGCGTGCGCAGCGGAGAACCGGCCTCCATCACGCGCAGTTGCTTCAGAAGATCCAGCCCGCTGAAGTCGGGCATGTGCAGGTCGGTGAAAACGAGATCGTAGTGCTCCGCGGCCAGCCGTTCGAGCAGCGCCTCGCCGCCTTTGACCGAGGACACTTCGTGCCCGGCTTTTTGCAGCAGTCGCTCCAGCACCATCCGGTTGGCCGCGTGGTCATCCGCGATCAGCACGCGCTGCGGAGGGACTCGCAAGCGATGGCGCAGAAAAGGATCATTGAAGGCCACCACCTTGTCGTCGCTGAGCGATTCGGGTTCGTGTCCTTGCGACATGTCGGACGAGCGGGATGCCCGCATCCGTGCCTCGCATGTCTTTTCGAACGGCAATTCCACCCAGAAGCGGCTGCCCCGCCCCAGCGCGCTCTCGAAACCGATCCTGCCTCCCAGCGCTTCGGCCAGCCCTTTGGCTATGGTGGTGCCAAGCCCGGTGCCGCCATGGCGCCGGGCAATACCGACGTCGGCTTGCTCGAACGCCTCGAAAAGATTGGCGTGCGCGGATGCCGGCACACCGGCGCCGGTATCGCTCACCGTCATCAGAAGCCATATCCGCTCGGCTTCCTGCCGGCTTGTTTCGACCGAGATAGTCACGCTTCCCTTCTCGGTGAACTTGACCGCATTGCCGATGAGGTTCAGCAATATCTGATGCAGATGGTCTGGATCGCCATATATCCATTCGGGCACGTCGGTGGAAATTTCGGTGCGATAGTCGAGCCGATGCTCGTGTGCCGCCGGTTGCACGATCAGTTCGATTTGCTTGAGCAGGTTGGCGAGATTGAAATCCTGCTTGCTGGATTTGAACTTTCCCGCTTCGATCGCGGATATGTCCAATACGTCATCGACCAGGGCCAACAGGCTGCGGCTGGCAGCCTGGATGGTGGATACGCATTCGCGCTGTTCGGTACTGAGGTCGGTACTGGCCAGGAGATGCGACATGCCGGTGATGCCGTTCAAGGGTGTCCGGAACTCATGGCTCATGTTGGCGAGGAAGCGGGTCTTCGCCTCGTTCGCCCGCCGGGCTTCCTCGGTGGCCCGACGCAGCGAATGGAGCAGCTTGGACAGGTAAAGCGGCACCGCGATCAAACCGGCCAGCAGGCCGATGCCGAGCACCACGTTCTGCCGCCAATAGGGCGTGGAGAGGATGGCCGTGCCGAAGCTGATGCTTGCCATAACGATGGCGAGGTTGAGATAACCATTGCCGAACCGCAGGCCGTTGCCGATCGTTACCCACAGCAGCAGCACGTATACCCAGGAGATCGACTCCCCTCCGTAGATCATCCCGGCGCACATCAGGCCGTAATCGATCACCATGCCAAGCACGCGGCGTGGATGCGAAATGTCGGGGACATGCAGTATTCCGAGAAAAATCATGCCGCCAAGAACGAGGCCGGTTCCGACCAGTTCGATCAGCTTGACGGCCCAGGGGTCTTCAAGCCCGATGTTCAGAACGTAGAAACCGACCAGCGAGAGCAGAACCAGCCGTATCAATGCCTGCTGATGCTCGGTATCCGGTCGTCTCGACAGCCGGGTACGCACCCAGGCCGGCAGGTTCATGCCGGTCCTCCTCCCAGCGAGGGATAACGGACGCAGATTTCCAGCAGGCGGGGCAGCTCGCGCATCAGCGCGTCCACGCATTCGGGGCAAAACAACCGTCCACTTTCCTTTTGCAGGTAGGTCAGGGTTTCGTCGATGCTCCAGGCGGGCTTGTAAGGGCGCGGCGAGATGAGGGCATCGAAAACGTCGGCCACGGCCACGATGCGCGCTTCCAGCGGGATGTCCTTGCCGCGCAGCCCTTGTGGGTAGCCGCTGCCATCCCAGCGTTCGTGATGGTGCAGCGCCACCGAGGCGCCGGCGCGGATGAAGGGGTTGTGGCTGTCGGCAAGCAGGTCGGCTCCTTTTTGCGGGTGTTCCCGCATCACCGCGATTTCCTCCCCGCTCAGCTTTCCGGGCTTGAGCAGGATGGCGTCGGGAATGGCGATCTTGCCGATATCGTGCAGCGGCGCGGCGGATTCGATCAGGCGTGCCTGGTCGTCCGGCAGGCCGATCGAGTCGGCGATCAGCCCGGCCACTCTCGACATCCGCTCCAGGTAGGCGCTGGTGCCGACATCGCGCAGTTCGATCGCCCGTGCCAGGCGCGAGAGCGTTTCCCGCTCGCGTTCCTCCAGCTCGTGCATGTTGGAAAGTAGGCGCTGCTCCAGCGACAAGGCGCGTTGCTTGATCGATTCCGACTGCTCGCGCAGATACAACAGGTTGCGGCAACGGGCCCGGAGTTCACGCGGGCGGATCGGTTTGACGAGGATGTCGATGACGCCCGCATCGAGCGCCGCTTGGCGCAGCGGTCCGTCGCCGATGGCCGTCACCAGGACGATGGGGACATCAAGGTGCGAGGGGGAGTGGCGGAAACGGCGGGAGAATTCCAAGCCGTCCATCCCCGGCATCCGATAGTCGAGCAGAAGCAGGTCAGGGTGATGGCCGTCACACCATTGCAGTGCCTGCTCGGGGTCGCCAATGTCGTACACCCTCAGCCCGGGGCTGATGCCCTCCATTATTCCGCGCAGCATAGCTCGCGCCGAACTCTGGTCGTCCACGATCAACACATTCATATCAGCGGCTCCTCGCGCCACGCCCGAAGATCGGAAGCGAGACGCATCCAGGCGCCAAGCAATCTGCGCCGGCTACACTATCAGCCTCACTTCTGCGATTCCATGCTGGAACGCAAGATACCGATTCAGCATTCGAAAAGTCCGATCTTCGTCCCGTTTTTTTCAGTACTCAGGGTACCTGGTGCTACCTGTGACGATGAGTGGTCGAGGCTTGTCCAGTCCCCCCGGGGTTATTCGCCGGCCAGCGGCCGCATATAGGGAAAGAGCAATACGTCACGAATCGATGCGCGATCGGTCAGCAGCATCACCAGCCGGTCGATGCCGATGCCGAGACCACCGGTCGGCGGCAGGCCGACTTCCAGCGCGCGAATGTAATCGGCATCGAAATGCATGGCTTCGTCGTCGCCCGACTCCTTGGCCTCGACCTGGGACTGGAAACGGGCCGCCTGGTCCTCGGGGTCGTTCAGTTCGGAGAAGCCGTTGGCGATCTCCTTGCCGCCGATGAATAGTTCGAAGCGGTCGGTGATGCCCGGTTCGCTGTCGGATTCGCGCGCCAGGGGCGAGACCTCGACGGGATAGTGGGTGATGAAAGTCGGCTGGATCAAGCCACTTTCCACGGTTTTCTCGAAAATTTCCAGCAGCAGCTTGCCCCAGCCGTACGCGGGCTTGACCGGGACGCCGAGACGCGCGCAATGCGCGGCCAATGCATCGCGGTCGCGGCAGTCGGCCACGCTGATGCCGGGATTGAGTTCGCGTACCGCTTCTTCCAGCTTCCAGCGCCGGAACGGCTGGCCGAGGTCGATCTCGCGGCCTTCCCAGGTGAGCCGGGTCTTGCCGACGGCGTTTTCGGCCACGTGGCGGATCAGCGCTTCGGTCAGATCCATCACCTCGGTGTAGGAGACATGGGCCTCGTACAGTTCGAGCATGGTGAATTCGGGGTTGTGCCGGGTGGATACGCCTTCGTTACGGAAATTGCGATTGATCTCGTAGACGCGCTCGAAGCCGCCGACCACCAGGCGCTTCAGGTACAACTCCGGGGCGACGCGCAGGAACAGGTCGAGATCGAGCGCGTTGTGATGGGTGACGAAGGGACGTGCGGTGGCGCCGCCGGCGATGTAGTGCATCATCGGCGTTTCCACTTCCAGGAAGCGGCGCGTATCCAGCCAGTGACGCATCGAGGCGATGATCCGCGAACGCGTGACGAACACGTCGCGCGTTTCCGGGCTGACGATCAGATCGACGTAGCGCTGGCGGTAACGTTGTTCGACGTCGGACAGGCCATGCCACTTGTCGGGCAATGGCCGCAGCGATTTGGTAAGCAGCCGCAGCGTTTCCACCTTGACCGACAACTCGCCGGTCTTCGTGCGCATCAGCGTGCCCTCGGCGGCGAGGATGTCGCCCACGTCCCAATGCTTGAAAGCATCGTAGGCTTCGCCCAACGCGGCCGATTGCAGGAAGAGCTGGATGTCGCCGGTCACGTCGCGCAGCTTGGCGAATGCCGCCTTGCCCATGATGCGCTTGGCCATCAAGCGGCCGGCGATGGCGACGCGGCGACCGGTCGCTTCCAGCGCCTCGCCGGTCCATCGTTCCGCATCGAGGTAGTCGGCCTGCAAGTCGTTGGCATGGTCGGTGCGGCGGAAGTCGTTGGGGAAGGCGATCCCCTGCCCGCGCAGCGCCTTGAGCTTGCCCCGGCGCTCGGCGATCAGGCTGTTTTCGTCTTGGGCGGGCGCTTGCTCGTTCATCGTGTCTTCTTGTTGCCTTGCCAGTTGCCGGGCGGGGCCGGCATCGGATTCGTCATCTGTCGTGGAGTGGGCGGGACCGGCGTCGCCGCCGGGCGCGCGCTTCAAGCCATGTCGGCGCGTTTCGCGCCGGCATCCAGGCCGGATTTGAGGCTGGCCTCGACGAATTCGTCGAGATCGCCATCCAGCACTTTCTGCGTATCACTGCGTTCGACGCCGGTGCGCAGATCCTTGATCCGGCTCTGGTCGAGCACGTAGTTGCGGATCTGGTTGCCCCAGCCGATGTCGGACTTGCCGGCTTCGACCGCGTCGCGCTCGGCATTGCGCTTCTGCAATTCCAGTTCGTAGAGTTTGGCGGCCAGCATCTTCATCGCGGTGTCGCGGTTCTGGTGCTGGCTGCGGCCGTTCTGGCAGGCCACCACGATGCCGGTTGGCATGTGGGTGATGCGCACGGCCGATTCGGTCTTGTTGACGTGCTGGCCTCCCGCGCCCGAGGAGCGATAGACATCGGTTCTGAGATCGGCGGGGTTGATCTCGATATCGATGTTGTCGTCGACTTCCGGCGAGACGAACACGCTGGTGAAGCTGGTGTGGCGACGGTTGTCGGAATCGAACGGCGACTTGCGCACCAGCCGGTGCACCCCGGTTTCGGTCTTCAGCCAGCCATAGGCGTATTCGCCTTCGACACGGAAAGTGGCCGATTTGATTCCGGCCACGTCGCCGCCGGAAGCCTCCATCAGTTCCACTTTCCAGCCGCGGCCTTCGGCCCAACGCAAGTACATCCGCAGCAGCATCTCGGCCCAGTCCTGTGCCTCGGTGCCGCCCGCGCCGGCCTGGATGTCGACGAAGGCGTTGCTGCCATCCATTCTGCCGGAGAACATACGTTGGAACTCGAGTTTCTCCACGTCCCGCTCGTAGCGGTCGACATCCGCCACCACGGCCAGCGCGGTGTCTTCGTCGCTTTCCATCTCGGCCAGCTCCAGCAGCTCGCTGGCGCCGTTCAGGCCATCGGTCAGATCGCGGATGCCGTTGACGTTCTTGTCCAGCGATGCGCGTTCGCGCCCCAGCGCCTGGGCCCGTTCGGAATCGTTCCAGATATCGGGGTTTTCCAATTCGCGTTCGACTTCCTCCAGACGCTCCTTCCTGGCGTCGTAGTCAAAGAAACCCCCGGAGCGCATCGAGGCGACCGATCAGGTCGGCGATGCGTGCTCGAACGGGATTGAGCTCGATCATGGCGGGAAACGTCCAGCTTCAAATAGCCGCGTAGTCTAACAGTTGACTGGACGCTCGTCCCGTCCGTTGCATTGACCGGCCGGGAGAATTCGGTATCTTGCTGTGATATAAGGCGCGTATTTTTTGTGCTATTCATCACATTGCGACCACATTTGCTGGGTAAAGTCCGCCCCGGAAAGATCGCCATCGCACAGTGAAACAGGCATGGCCCCACCCATCGTTGTTGGCTTGATAACGACATGCTTACTTCAAATAGCAGGATTCTATCGATGGCATTGTTGGTGGCACTGGCCACCACATCGCTCCCGGCACGGACGCAGGGCGACCCGGTGCTGGACGCCATCGCCCGGAAGCGCGATGCGCGGCAATGGCTGGAAGCCTTGCAATTGATCGACGAAGCGCGCGCCCGCGCCCCGGCGGACCAGACCCTCTACCGCTTGCAGGCATTGACCTTGGCGGACAACGGCAATCTTTATCAGGCGTGGCGGTTGTATATCCGGCATCCCGAGTGGTTCAAGCCGGTGGAGCGCGAACGCCTCGAATCCGGCAAGCATGCTCGCGAAATCGTCTGGAGCCAGGTGCCGGGTAAGGATGAAGCCAGCGACCTCGACGAAGCCCGCGCGGCGAAACGCGAGGTCGACGGCTATCTCGCCCGGGAGGACATTTCGCCGGAAACCCGTCTGCGGATGCGGATGGATCGCCTGCTGTTGCTTGACCGGCTGCGAGATTACCCGGCCCTGGCGCGGGAATACGAGTCGCTGGTGGCGGAGGGGCACGCACTACCCGGCTATGTCATGGCCGCGGTCGGCAACGCCTATCTGGCGTTGAAGCAGCCCGAACGTGCCGAGGCGATGTACCGCCAAGCGCTGGCGCATGACCCCGGCAACCACGAATTGGTCATCCAGCATGCCTATTCCCTGGTCGAGGGAGACCGTCTGGCGCAGGCGCTCGACCGTTTGTGGCGCCTGCGCGAGGCGCAGCCCGCGTGGCTCAATCAGCCGGGTTCCCGCATCTACAGCGAAAATTGGAAGCGCTACGCGGCCGAGGATGCGTATTACATGGTGCGCTCCTACGGCGAGGAACTTCGCATGGCCGGCGAAGCCTATGCCGGCATGGCAGGCATAGGCGCCACCAACAGCGGCGTGCAGGAGGCCCTCGGGTCGGTCTATCTCAGGCGGGGCTGGGACAGCCAGGCGCTGGAGCGTTTCCGTATGGCCGAAACGCTGGACGAACGGGATTTCCAGGCACGCATCGGCCAAGTCGATGCGCTGATGAACCTGCAACGCCATGACCTGGCCCGCCCCATCCACGATACCTTGCGTGAACAACGCGGCGGCAATACCCATGTCGAGATGCTTGCCCAGCGCTACCGCGCCAATCGCGGCTGGGAGGTCGAAACCCATTACGGTAACGGCCGTAACCGGCCGGATCGTGGTGATGCGGTTTCGCCGGTCGGCAACCGCGATGGGCAGGTGGGCATTTCGATCGCCTCGCCCCTGCTCGATGACCGTTGGCGTCTCGTCGCCGGCAGCACGCATCGTTGGGCGGATTACCCGGATGGCCGGAGCGCCGACCGGCGCGTGTATTTCGGCGTCCGTTACGCCTTCGACCGGCTTTGGACGCAACTTGCGCTCGGCCATGCGAATGATGGCATCGGGGGCGTCGGTATCGTCTGGGACGGCAGCTGGCGCTTCAGCGATACCTTCGATGGCCGGCTGCGCCTGGCCCGCAACGATGACCAACTCGGCCTGCAAGCCCGCAAAGCGGGTATCCATGCCGATTCGGCGCGACTGGGCTTCGACTGGGCGCCCAGCGACCTTGGCCAATTGTCCGCTTCGTTGCAGCGTTGGCGATATTCCGATGGCAATCGCCGGGATGCCTTGCAAATCAATGGCATACGCAGGCTTTTGACACGCCCGCATTGGCGCATCGATGGCAAGGTCGGTTATTACGCCAGCCGTGGCGAGCCGATGGATACCGCTTATTTCAACCCCGAGCGCGACCACATGGCGAGCGTCGGGCTGCGCATCAATCACTTGGTCTGGCGGCGCTACGAACGCAGCTTCCGTCACACCCTCGATATCGATGCCGGGCCTTACCGGCAGCAAGGTTTTTCTTCTTACTGGGTGCTTTCGGTCTCGTATCGCCACGAATGGAAACCGGCCGGTGGCTGGACGCTGGGTTACGGATTCGGCTGGTCGCGGCCGGTCTACGACGGGCGGCGGGAAACGCGCCGCAGCTTCGACCTCTACCTACGTTGGGGATCACAATGAAACGCTGGATGATCGTCATTTTCCTGCCCTGCCTGCTGTTGCTCGCCGGGCACGCGATTGCCCGTGACTCGCCGCCCGCTGGCAACGAGCCTTTGCTGGTGCTGAGTTACCACGACATCCGCGACGAAGTGCCGCCCGGCGATGGCGATGCCTACGCCACCAGCACGCAGAATTTCGCCGCCCATCTCGATTGGCTCGCCGGGCATGGTTACACCGCGGTCAGCCTCTCCGAGGTGGTGGCGCACGTCCGTGACGGCACGCCCTTACCCACCAAGCCGGTGCTGCTCAGTTTCGACGACGGCCTGCGCAGCCTCTACACACGGGCTTGGCCCCTGCTGCGCGCCTACAACTTTCCGGCGATGGCCGCGGTGGTGACGCGCTGGCTGGACATGCCCGCCGGACAAATGGTGGACTATGGCCCGCGTCCGTTCGGCAAGGAGGATTTCGTCACCTGGGAGCAGGTACGGGAAATGCAGTCGAGCGGGTTGATGGAAATCGCCTCGCACAGCCATGACCTGCATCACGGCGTTCAAGCGAATCCGCAAGGCAATCAGACACCGGCGGCCATCACCCGCATCTACAACCCCAAAACCCATCGTTACGAAACCGAAGCCGAGTTCCGTGCGCGCTTGCTCGATGACCTGTCGACTAGCGCCAGACGCATCCGTGAGGAAACCGGCCAATCGCCGCGCGCACTGGTATGGCCGTATGCCGCCTACAACCGCATCGGTAATGACATCGCCGGGGCGGCGGGGATGCCGGTCACGTTCGACTTGCAGGAAAGCAATCCCGCCAAGCTCACCGAATTGCACGGGCTGGGCCGTGTGCTGGTGGTCGGCAACCCGACCATGCCGGCCCTGGCCAACGAACTCCGGCGCGATCAGGCGCTCGACACGATCCGGGCGATGCAGGTGGATCTCGACAACGTCTACGACCGTGATCCCGTACAGCAGGCGCGAAACCTGGATGCGTTGATCGAACGAGTCAGCCGGATCAGGCCCTCTCACGTATTTCTGCAAGCGTTCGCCGACCCGGATGGTAATGGCGCCGCCGATGCCGTTTATTTCCCTAACCGCCACCTGCCGATGCGCGCCGATCTCTTCAGCCGCGTGGCCTGGCAGTTGAAGACGCGTGCCGGGGTCAAGGTCTACGCGTGGTTGCCGGTCATAGCCTATCAGCTTCCCGACCGCGACTGGCAGGCGCGGCACCAGATCGCCGCCGGCGCCGAGGAAATCCCCCGTCTCGACTTCACCCGCCCGGAAGTGGCGAGGACGATCCGCGACATTTACGAGGATCTGGCAGTCGCGAGCTATTTCGAAGGCGTGCTGTTCCACGACGATGCCTATCTGCGCGACGGCGAACTGCCGCAACTGCGCGATGGCGAACGTACCGATGCCCTGATCGACCTCACCCTGCAATTGCGTAACGCGGCCGAACGCTGGCGGCCCAAGTTGAAGACGGTGCGCAACCTCTACGCCCGCACGGTACTGCACCCGGAGAGCGAAGCATGGTTCGCGCAGCGGCTCGATCGCTTCATGCAAGCCTATGACTACACCGCGCTGATGGCGATGCCCTACATGGAAGGCAGCCGTCACCCCGAACGCTGGCTGCTCGACCTGGTGGCCGCGGTCAAGCGCGAAGATCCACGGCTGACGCACACCATTTTCGAGCTGCAAACCCACGACTGGCGCACCCGGCAACCGATTCCCGGCAACACGCTGCGCGCGCACGCACGGATGCTGGTGGCGGCCGGCGTTCGCAACCTGGCTTGGTATCCGGACGACTTCATCGCCAACCAGCCACGCCTGGAGGACGCGAGGGCCGCCTTTTCCGCCCGCGCCTTCCCGTACAAGGGGCCATGAGGCGCGACGATGCTTATCAAGGCCCTGTTCAACTTCTCCTTCATCTATCCAATCCTGATGTCGTTCGTCTGGATGGTTGGCGGCCTCTATTACTACCTGCGGCGCGAGCGGAAATCGCCTGAATGGAACCACCCTCCCCGGCTGGAATCCGCACCGTTCGCCAGCATCCTGATTCCCTGCTTCAACGAAGTGGATTGCGCGGAGGAAACCATCCACGCGGCGCTGGCCCAGCACTATCCGGATTTCGAGGTCATCGCCATCAACGATGGCAGCAGCGACGGCACCGCCGATGTCCTCAACGCACTGGCCGGCAGACATCCACGCCTGCGGGTGATTCACCTCGACACCAATCTCGGCAAAGCCAATGCGTTGCGAATGGGGACGCTGGCCGCCCGTTCCGAATACCTGGTCTGCATCGATGGCGATGCCTTGCTGGACGAATACGCCACACACTGGCTGGTCTCGCATCTGGCTTCCGGCTCGCGGGTGGGAGCCGTCACCGGCAACCCGCGCATTCGCAACCGCTCCACCTTGCTTGGCCGCCTGCAAGTCGGCGAATTCTCCTCGATCATCGGGATGATCAAACGGGCGCAGCGGGTCTACGGCCGGATATTTACCGTGTCCGGGGCGATCTCCGCTTTTCGGCGCACCGCACTGCACCGGGTCGGTTACTGGTCGGAGGACATGGTGACCGAGGACATCGACATCAGTTGGCGCCTGCAACTCGACCACTGGGATATTCGCTACGAGCCCAACGCGCTTTGCTACATCCTGATGCCGGAGAGCCTGCGCGGCCTGTGGAGACAGCGCCTGCGCTGGGCCCGGGGTGGCATGGAAGTGATTCTCCGCCACGGCAGGCGCATGAGCACATGGCGGCACCGGCGGATGTGGGGGGTGATCGGCGAATATTTCCTGAGCGTGCTCTGGGCCTGCACGATGATCTTCATCATCGCGCTATGGGCGCTGGGACAACTCGTCGAACTGCCCGACGCCTTGCGGGTACGTACGATCCTGCCCGCATGGCATGGCGTGATCCTGGCCCTGGTCTGCCTGCTGCAATTCGCCATCAGCCTGCTCGTCGATCGTCGCTACGAGGCCAAAGTGGGACGTAATTACTACTGGATGATCTGGTACCCGATGGCGTACTGGATTCTCAACATGCTCACCACCGTGGTGGCGGTGCCGATGACCCTGCTGAAACATCGGAATCTGCGCGCCACCTGGGTTTCACCCGACAGAGGGATTCGATGATGAACGATGCGCGCCCCGCTCCGCCAATCATTTGCTGTTCGCAGTTAGTGCCTTTGATCAATCGCAGATTATGGGCGGCAGTCACCGCCACTTTCTGGATTGCCTACCTCCATCTCTGGCTGCCCCTCCTCACCCTGCTGTTGTGGCTGTTGGGCCTCCGCAAGAGTTATGGCGAACTCTACCTGCGCGAACACAGTATCGAGCCGTTCGTGCTGACCACCTTGCCGATCCTGGCCTTGCTGGCGATGGCCAGCCTGCTGGGCTGGGCCGAATACAACCGCCTGCGTTTTTCCGGCCAAGACCGCCGCACCAGCATGGATGACGTCCCCCTCGCACGGGTCGCCGACCAACTGGGCGCATCGCCCGAACTCGCCCGTCAATTGCAGCGTGGCAAGGCAATCGTCTTGCGAATGGACAGCAAGGCAATGCCGGTGGCGGCCTGCGATGTCCAACTACCCGCCTACACGGAGGGCCGGCCAGGATTCGCGTAGAAGACCGTCAGAAGTACGCTGATTTGGGGATATGTTGAGGAGTCGTCTCTTCTTCAAACTTCAACCCGATGGCCGTCGTCTTGGTGGAACTGAAGAAGTTCGAAATTTTCTTCGTGATCCCGCCTGGCGTTGATGCTGAGGGTGCCGTTGGCGGCAATCGCCACGTCCCTCGTGCCGACCACTTGGCTGCCCATCACCCCACGTCCCGGCCGGCATTGACCGCCATCCGCTCGCCCGACAGCACCGTGCCCACCGCCAACAAAGTCGCGGCCCGCGGCCAGCACCGCGCTGTTGCCCGCGGTGACGGTGCTGCGATCCAGCGTGATGTCCCGCCTGGCATTGAGCACGGCGTTCTGGCCGGCAGCGATGCGGGTGGCGAGGGTGGGTGCCGAGGCGCCGGCCGGCAACCCCTGGTACTGGCTGGAAGACAGGGTGATGTCGCGGCCCGCCGCCAACGAAGCTTGGCCTTTCGCGGTGATTTGCGTGCCTGCCAGCGCGATGCCCCGCCCGGCGCGGATGCTGAGTGCGTCGCCGGCCTCGATGGACGCGCCGTCGGATTGACCCAGGGCGATGCGCGTGTCGCTCAGCACGTCACGCCCTGCCGAGAGGGTCACTTGGCGAGCATTGATCACGCCGTTGCGGTTGAGGATGTCGTTGCTGGCATTGGCATAGAGCACGCCGCCGGCTTTCATCTGTCCGCCGTTGACGAGATCGCGCGCGTCGATGGACAGGCTATTGCCCGCCTTGAGGGTGCCGGTGTTGGTGACCGTACCCGTGGCGTCGAGGGACACGTCGTTGGCCGCGATGGTGGCGCCATCCAGGCGGTACTTGTCGGCGCTGGCCGCGGAGAGATACACCACTGGCACCAGTACTTTCTCGCCCAAGACGATCTTCTCGACCATTCAGACGATGTCTTCGTTCAAGGCCGCGATCTGTTCGGCGCTCAGCGCGATGCCGAAGCCGAGCGAGAACCTGGACGCCGAACGCACTCCCGCATCCATCAGTTCGCGGTACTGGTCCAGGCTATTGCTGGCTGCTAGGTATTTACGCCCGGTCAGGCCGGTGATCTGTTCAGTGACCAGCCATTGTTCGTAGTAATCATCCCCTAGTCGGCGCAGTACGTTATCGGGCGCCAGGCCCAATTTCCGCATCATGTAATCCGACCCCAACCACTGTCGATAATTGGCGAAGCGCGGGTCGGTGGTCACGAGGTAACGACCGCTTCCAGGGTGCTGCGTGAACAGACGGCCGGTCGGCGGAGTGAGCGCTGGCAGTGGGTTGGCTACCGAGCCGAGCACCTGCGGAGGCGGGGTTGCCGGATTGCCCACGGCAGGCAGGTTCGCCCCCACATTGGGGGTGTCCGTTGCATTGACGGTACCCGCGCCCACGTTGGTCGCAGGTTGCCCCGTTACGGTGGTATCGCCATGTTGGCCGCCGGTTTGCACATTGACGGAGGTGGCAACCACGGTGGCGGTGTTGCCAGACAGAGCGACTGCATTCGGGCCGGAAGACACCTCGGCAATCTTGACGGCCACTTCATTGGCCGTCGCATTGCCCACGCGCTGCCTGGCGCCCAGATTCGCGCCGCCCGGGCCGCTACCTTGCCAACCGCTGCCCGGTCCCACCGATGCACTGCCGCCCACCAGGGCTACCGCCGCATTGGTGATGTCGTGGGCATCGATGGAAATGGTTTTTACAGCCGTGATGCTGGAACCAAGCAGTACGCGGCTCGCGGGATTTGTCTGCGTGGACGTGCCCGTACTGGCGGAGAAGTTCGGCGTGTCCCGTTTGTTGTTGCCGCCCTTGCTGCGATATTGCGCGTAAGGGCTGCCACCCGTCTGGTTGTTCGCGTTAATTTCGACGTGCCGGGTGGCACGTGTGGTCTTCGAACCCGCAATCGCGATATTGCTCACGTTCGCGGCACCCGACGCATCACCCGCCCGCCCGTTGACCAGCAGGCGCTGACCGGCTGCGATGGCGGAAGCCTGGTTGGTCGGATCACTGTCGACCGTGATGAGCATGTTCCTGCCGGCCTTCAATTGCGATTCCGCGCTTGCGCTCTCCAACACCTGCTCGGAGAGTGTTTGATTGACCGACCACTGAGTCACCGAAGGGTTGTGAGTGATGCGCCCCACTGATGGCCATAACGCGCCCGCACGAAATCGTTGTACCAATTGCTCAAGGCCGTCGTGACTTCGGCAGACGCCGTCGGCACGAAAACCTTGGGGGATTGGGTTTCGGAAGCTTTCCGCTCCTCGTCAGCCAACAGCCGATGGGTGATCGTATATATGCGGCGCTCGTTCTTGATCTTCCCGGTGGCAATGGAAAGATTCCCTTCCGCACTGACCTGGCCCGAGCTGTTCAAGACCGAACCCGCGGAGGATGTGGCGGCACGGCCACCAATCGAAATGTCACCCGCGTTGTAAATCAACGCATCACGGTTTTCCACGTTGCCCGCCACGCGCAAGCCCACCTTCTGGGTGGCGCCGATGAAAGCCTCGTTGTATGGGCTGGCCGAAATGGTCTTACCCAGATCGCGGCCATTGACCAAGGTGTTCGCCTCGATCAGGACCTGGTTGCCCAGGACCGTGCCGGTGTTGGCCAAGGTATTGCCCACCACCAGGGCCACACCATCGCCTTCGATGCGTCCGGCGTTCGAGATGTCTCCCGCTTCGATGCGGGTCTGGCTGTTTCGTTGCGCATTGCCAGTTTTGATGAGAGCGGTTTCGGCATTCTCCACCGCCGCCGCTTTCAGGCTGATCGCGCCATTGGATTCGAGCGTGGCCTGGTTGATGAAGCGCCCGCTCACCGCCATGCCGAGCAAGCCATTACTGGCAAAGACGTTCTGGCCCGCGTGGGTGTAATCACCCGCCATGCGGATGTCGGCTTGCCGATGGCCGAACAACCTGCCACCCATACCGGCCAGGTTGCCGACGTTGGCATCCACCGCGCCCGCGGCATTGACCGCGACATTGCCCGCTGCCGCCGTGCGGCCGGTCAACTTCACGTCGCCCGCGCTGTCGAGTGTGAAATCACCGCCGGTCGCCACCATCTCGCCGGCATTGCGTACGCCCACGCCGCCTTCGGTGCCCGCCAGCTTGATCTTTTGCGCATACATGCCGCCCAACGTGGCAACGTCTATACCCATGACGGGCGCCTCACTCTGGCCCGTCATGCGCTGGGCCCGCAAGGTCCTGGCGTCCACGACGTTGGCGCCGACGACGATGTTGGCTTCCTAGGCCCAGAGTCCCGCATTGATCCGCACGGCATGACTGATCAGATCCACGCGATCGAGCTGGCTCACGTCCATGCCGCGGCCGGCGATGGAAATACTTCCTCCCTCCACTTTGAAGGCCGACAAGCTGCCGTCGCCACCGAACACCGGACGACCCGTGGTCAGCCCCGCTTTTGCCGTGTTGATGAACCCACAACCCCCACAGGTGATGCCATTGGGGTTGGCGATGATGACGTCGGCCTTCCGGCCAGCCACCTCGATGTAGCCGTTGAGTACTGATGGGTTGGTGGAAGTGACTTCATTGAGAATCAGCGAGTCCGACGGACTCGACATCAGGTTGGCGTTGCCTTGAATCCAGCCGCCCAGTTGCGTCCGCACGTTGTCCTTGCTGTTGTTGAGGACATGCCCCCTGGGCCCGACGTCGTACTGGTCGTAGACATTGTGCGAAACGCCCGCCGCATTCGGCGTTGCGATCTGCACGACAGGCGTACCGTTCGAAGCCTCCTCCACCTGGGTACGTCCATCGCGCACCGGTATCGTGATGTTGAGATTCACCGGCGCCTGCTGTGCAAACACGTTCAAAGGGCCGCCCGAGAGGAAGCACAGCACAGCCAGCGCGCCCATCAATGGCAGTTGCCGGGCCGTGCGGAATCCCTGGCGGCAGGTGTTTTTGCGCACAAACTTTTTCATGTCCATATCTCGTTACAGAGGCACAACGTTTTAAAAGAGGCTTGAACCCAAGCCCCGCGGTCGGGCTTTCAGAATTGCAGGTACAGCCGAAAGCCCGCGCTGCGGCCTTCACTCTCGAACAGCTCGGACCGCTGCAATGGCCACCCCAGGAATGCATCCCAGCCCAATCCCCCTCGCACCTGGCCACGCAGGCCGGTGTATCCCCCCACCAGATGTCCGCCTTCGACGCCAACCGCGCGGTGGGATTTGACCTTGCCCACATCCACGCCCACGTAGGGCTGGAAGACGGGAGCGATGGAGAAAGTGAGACTGTTGCGCCAATACCCGCCACTGCGGGAAGCCAAGGTGCGCTCGCCATCGAAGCCATTTATGGTGTATCGGCCGCCAATGGCGATGTACTCGCTGCCGAACAACACGTCACCGCTGTGCTGCCAATGCATCTGGCTGTTCCAGTAACTGCGCAAATGGCCCACCTTGAGCGGCAGCCCCAGGCTCGCATCGAAACTGAAGATGCGGTATTCGTACTTGGGCGCCATCGCCGGGCGGCCCGGTTCGTCGCGGTCGCCGCCTAGCCAAGGCAGGCCGCGCTTATGTGCCAGGCGAAAATCAATCTGCGCGGCCCCGGCGTATTGACGCAAGTTCAGCGCCAGCGTCGCATACGTACTCCTGCGCGCTTGCGTGACCAGTTCCGAGCCCGCCACGAAGGTGTGCGAACTGCGTTGACCCATGCGCAACCCCAGTGACGTGCGGTAGCGTTGACCACGGGCAAGCAAACGCTCGACGCTCACCTCCCCCGTCTGCGATTGTCCGCTCACCGGATACGTCGAAGACGTGCCCGACACCACCTGCTGGTAGCGATAGCCATAACCGTTGGCGCTGACACGCCAGTTGCCGAAAGGCATCGTATAGGACGCGTTATAGCCGCTGGTGCCAAAGCCTGCGCGCGAGGTCATCCCGGATGACAGCCCCAGTGTCAGCATGTCGTTGCGACGCAGGGGATTGTCCATGTACAGACTGCCGTTGAGCTGCGAGCGGCTGGTCGAGGTACTGCCCGAATCATCCAGACTCCAACTGCCTCGTAAAGGTCGGGTGCGTTGGAGCGATATCATCACGTCGCTCTCCCCCGGCACGTCGGCTGGCACCAGTCGCATGGTCGCGTCCTGCGACGGCACCCGCTTCAACTGCTCCGGACCCTACTCCAACGCGCGCAGGTTGATGATGTCCCCCCGACGAAGCGGAAACGCACTGCGCCACAAAGAGGCGGGCACAGTGGAATCATCGAAGCGTATCTCCCGCAAACGCCCCGGCACCAGCAGCAGATTCAGTTTCAGTGTCCCACTGGAAAGATTCTGCTCCGGCAAGCCCACCCGCGTGGTGACGTAACCCCTGGAGAGAACCAGGTCATTGACCCGGCGGGTCAGCAAACCCAGGCCTTCCTGCCCAATGCAACGCCCCGCGTACCGCGCGAGGTACTTGGCAACCCAGGGAAACGCATTGCCGGCATCGCCGTCCAAACGCAGGCTGCGAATCGGAAAACACGGCCGTTCCTTGGGTAGCGAGGTATTTCGGTAATCGGAAGTGCGCGCGCCAGCCACGCGCCCGAGCGAGGGCACCTCACGGCGTTGTTCGCGCTCGCGCGCTTCACGCTCGGCACGCTCACGTTGCGCCTGTTGCTCGATCAATTGCGTTTGCGCAATGCCGTACGAAGGCACCATGCCCAACAGCAGACACCCCATCAAACCACGCGCACATGAAACCAGAACCCGTCGCGACCGCTGGCGACGGGCAAGAACTTTCCTTGTCACTTGAATCCCCGCCCCAGGAAGTCTGAGTGGAAGTTGAATGGCGAAAATTTTACCAGAAGACGCCCATGAACCGCCCGCGAATTTCCCGGCCTTTCCGGGAGATTCGCAAGTGCGGGTCGCATCGCTATTTTGGGTCGTTTTTTGTACGAAACCCCGCCGTCCCCCCGCCCCCGCCTGACTAGTCCTTGGCAATCGATCGCAAGCGAGCTTTCAGGACATCCAGCCCCAGCCGCGCCGCGCCGCCTGTGGATACCCGCGCGGCCAAGCTCGCGGCCGGATCGCCCTCGGCCCAACGTTCGGGCTTGGCGGCTTCGCGATAAGCATCTCGGAACGGCAGTCCCTGGCGGGCCAGGTCGACGGCGAGATCGGTGGCGTACATCGACGGCTCCAGTGCCGAGCGCATGGCTTTCGGGTTCCATTCCAGCGCATCGAGTAGCGCCGGCAGCAGGCGCAGCGCGCCAAGGCCACGGGTGAAGCCGTGCACCAGCCCGCCCTTGCCGAACTGCAAATCGCGGTGATAGCCGGAAGGCAGCGAGAGCAGTTGTTCGATCTCCGTCCTGGCCGCGGCCACGCTGGCGTAGGCCGCGCGCATCAGTTCGATCACGTCCGGGTTGCGTTTGTTCGGCATGATCGAACTGCCGGTGGTGTATTGCGCCGGTAATTCGACGAAGCCGAATTCGGCGGTGGTGAATAGCGAGAGATCCCAGGCGATACGGCGCAAGTCGAGCATCGCGCCGCCGAGCGCCTCCAGCGCGGCCAGCTCGAACTTGCCGCGGGAGAGTTGCGCATACAGCGGCGAAACCTGCATGCGCGCGAAGCCGAGCGCCGCCGTGGTGTGTTCTCGATCGAGCGGCAGATTGACGCCGTAACCGGCGGCGGTACCGAGCGGATTGGCATCCAGCCAGTCGCCGGTGGCATGCGCGCGCAGCGCGTTGTCGATGAAAGCCTCGGCCCAGCCCGCCCACCACATGCCCGCGCTCGATACCACCGCGCGTTGCAGGTGGGTGTAACCGGGCATCGGCAGGTCGCTTTCCGCTTCCGCGCGCGTCAGCGCGATTCCGGCGATCTCGCGGCAGAGCGCGGCGGTTTCGTCGAGCTTCGCCTTCAGCCACAGGCGCGTGGCGACCAGCACCTGGTCGTTGCGGCTGCGTCCGGTGTGGATCTTTTTGCCGATGTCGCCAAGACGTTCGGTCAAGCGATCCTCGATGGCCGAGTGCATGTCCTCGTAACGTTCGTCGAGCACGAAATCGCCATGCTGGAAGTCGTCGGCCAGCAGGTCGAGCTCGCGGCCGATCGCGGTCAGTTCATCGGCGGAGAGGATGCCGATGCGATGCAGGCCCTCGGCGTGGGCGCGGCTGGCCTGGATGTCGAAGCGCATGAACTCGCGGTCGAGGATGATGTCGTCGCCGGCTAGGAATCGCTGGATGTCGGCATCGACGGCGATGCCCTGTTTCCGCCAGAGGAGATTGGACATGGTCAGGCTCCGTGATCGCCCTCGGCCGCCGGGCCGGTATCGGGCAGAATGCCGGCGAACTCGTCGAAGCCGCAGGCCAGGTTGAGGTTCTGCATCGCCTGGGTGGCGGCGCCCTTCAGCAGGTTGTCGAGTGCGCCGACCACCACCAGCCGCTTGCCGTCATCGCCCACGGCAAAGCCGCCAATCTCGGCATGGTGCCGGCCAGCGATGTGGTTGACCCACGGGGCTTGCGCGCGCACCGCCACCAGCGGCTCGCCGGCATAGAACACCCGAGCGGTTTCGATGGCTTCGTCGCGCGTCATCGGGGCGTCCAGATGCAGGTTGGCGGTGATCGACAGCCCGCGGAAATGCGGCGCGACGTGCGGCATGAACTCGACCGTGGCGCAGTGGCGCCCCACTTCGCGCTCGTGCAGGTGCCCGGTGAGCGCATAGGGCATCAGGTTGTCGCGCAGCAGTTCGGGGTCGTTCTTGTCGCTGGGCGTGGTGCCGGCGCCCGACCAGCCGGACACGCCAAAGCATTGCACCGGCCCGTTCAGGCGGCTGGCGAAGGGGGCGATGGCGAACTGCATCGCGCTGGCGTAGCAGCCGGGATTGCTGATGCGCCGTTCGCCGGCATAGCGGTCGCGGGCAAGTTCCGGCAGGCCGTAGAACCATGCGTCGTCGAAGCGATGATCGGCGGAAAGATCGATGACCAACGGGGTGTCGCCACGGCTGTCGATGGCTTCCACGCAGGCCGCGGCCTTGCCGTTGGGCAAGGCCAGCACGTAGGCGTCCACGGCTTCGTCGGGCAACGATTCATGCGCGATGTTGCGATAGCGGAGATCGCCATCGAAGCCGGCGACGTGATCGGCCACACGTTCGCCATCGCGTTCACGCGAGGAGACGAAGCCAAGTTCGACATGCGGATGCCGGGCGATCAGGCGGATCAGCTCCTCACCGACGTAGCCGCGCGCGCCCACCAGGCCGATGCGTTTCATCGTCATGCTTCCTCCAACGTGGCGGGCCGGGCCAGTGCATCCTCGACGCAAATGCGAATGGCCTCGAAATCGTCCAGCCCGTACCAGTAAGCCTTCCACGGGTGACGGCGGAAACTGCCGTCGGCCTCGGCATCGTAGAAGGCGTTGATGGGGTTGTAGCGGCGCGAGCGCCAATGCAGCGTGGGGGTCTCGGCCCGCATCAATTCCCACACCGCCCGGCCCAGTCCCTCGCCCTGTGCGTCTTCCAACACGGCGAACTTGTCGAGGTAAGGGCACGGGCCGTCATCGGTCAGGATCACGGCGGCGCGGTAGTTTTCGCTGACCCAGGCTTTCAGCAGTTTCGTTCGCTCGAAATAGCCGGGCAGCAGCTTGCGACCGAAGGCCGAATCGATCAGTTCGCGCAAGCGTTGCAGGTCGAGCGCATCCCACGATTGTGCGCACAGCACGCGCTCGCCGCGTCGCACCAGCGTGCCGGAACCCTTGTGGGTGAACAGTTCCTTCGCCAGTTCCGAAGGCCGGGTGATCGAGACCGAGGACGACAGCGGCACGTTGTCCAGCAGTTCCTTGATCTGCGTGATCTTGACCCGCATCCCGCCGTTGACCCAGTCGGCCTGCATCAGCCGTTCGTAGTCGGTGGACAGGTTGAGCGAATCGATCACCTTGCCGCGTTCGTCGAGCAGGCCGCCGGTGGCGGTCAGGAAGACGATCTTGTCCGGCTGCAATTCGCGCACCAGCGCGTTGGCGGCGAAATCGGCATTGATGTTGACGATCTGCCCGCCCGAGGTTTCACCGAGGCTTGCGATCACCGGGATCGAGCCGGCTTGCAGGCTGGCGCGGATCGGCGCGAGTTCGACCCCTTCGACATCGCCCACCAGGCCGTACACCGCTTCGTTCTTGAGCTTGGCTTCGAACACTCCGGAGACGATCGAGGTCGCGCGTGCGTCGGTGGCCTGCAAGGCTTCCACCAGCATCAGGTTCTGCGTCTGCATCACCCGGCGCACGATGGCGAGCGTGTCGGTGCGCGTGATGCGCAAGCCATCCACGGTCTGTTTCTCGATGCCGGCGGCGCCGAGCGCCTCGTCCAGTTGCGGGCCGGCGCCGTGGATGACGATTGGCGTCAGGCCGACGTCCTGAAGGAAGGCCAGCGAGGAAGTCAGCGCGTCCAGGTCGTCGCGCAACACCGCGCCGCCCACCTTCACCACCGCGAAGCGCGCGGCCTCCAGTTGCGAATAGCGTTTGAGGTATTGGGTGATCTCCTTGCTGCTCGCCATGCTGGAGAGCAGCCGCAGGATGGTCATGCGGGTTTGCGGATCGTGGACTTTCAGATTCATTGCGGCGCTTGGGTGAGGATGCGTCGGAGGGATTGGGCGTAGCGCTGCAACTGCTCCAGCGCCACCCATTCGTCGGCGGTATGGGCCTGGGCGATGTCGCCCGGGCCGTAGACGATGGCATTCATGCCGACGTGCGAAAAGAGCGAGGCTTCGGTCCAGAAATCCACCGCGCCGGCAACGGGCAGATGCAGCGATTCGGCCAGGGCCCGCGCCTCGCGGTGACGGTTTTCCGCCTCGGCGGCGTCGCCGGCCGGCAACGACGGGCCACGAAAGGTTTCCTCGTACTCGGTGCCTTCGCCGGCGAACGAACGGAACTGCGCGTGTAGTTCGTCCATCGCCTGTGAAGGCAGTGGGCGGAAGCCGAAGCGCACCTCGGCGGCGGGTGCGATCACGTTGGCCTTGATGCCGCCCTCGACCCGGCCGATGTTGAAGCGCAGCCCCTGCAAGCCGCCGAATGTCTGTGCGGCGTGCGCTTCGACGTGATCGAGCGCGTGTACGCCCCAGCGCATCGCCTGATGCAAGGCGCTGGCTCGCATCGCCTGCGCGCCCGAAGCGTGGCCGGCGGCGCCATGAAACTGCATGCGCACGGCCGAAATGCCGCGATGCGCCAGCACCGCCTCGCACTTGGTCGGTTCGGCCACGACCACATCCCGGAAGCCGTGGTCGCGTTGCAGGAAGGCGGCGATGCAGCGCGGATCGTTGGCCTCCTCGTCGCTGGAAAAGAGCACGGCCAGATCGCCGGAGGTGGCCTGCGCCGCCGCCAGCAGGCCCGCCGCCGCGCCCTTGATGTCGCAGGCGCCGAGACCGATGGCGCGGCCGTTCTCGATGCGCAGCGTGTGCGGATCGGCGCGCCAGGCCGGCGAATCCGGCACCGTGTCCAGATGCACGTTGAACAGCACGCGCGGGTTGCCGCGCACGGCGAAGAGCGACACCGCCCCGGCGCCGTGATCGGTGACTTCCACATGAAAATCCGCCAGTTGCGCGCGCAGGTAGCCGAAGATGCCGCCCTCGGCGGCGATCGCGCGCGGCGGGTTGCGGGTATCGCAGGCGACCAGCCGCGCGAGATGGGCGAGGACGGAATCGAGCATCAGCGTTCCGTGTTCACTTCGGCCCAGAGCGTGCTGCTCATGCCGAAGAGCTTGATGAAGCCCTCGGCCTCCTCCACGCCCCAATCGGCCGATTGCGCGTAGGTCGCGCCCTTGGCGTTGAGCATGTGCGGCGAGCGCACTTCCACCGCGTCGGCGCGCGCGCCCACGGTTTCCAGCACCACTTCGCCATTGACCTTGCGCTGGCTGGATTTCAGGAAGGCTTCAAGATCGATCTTCAGCGGGTCGTGGAAGAAACCTTCGTAGACCAGTTCCACCCACTTGCGCGCCACTTCCGGCTTGAAGCGGTTCTGTTGCTTGGTCGACACCGCTTCCTCCAGTGCGCGGTGCGCGATGAGTAGCGCGGTCAGGCCGGGCGCTTCATAGACGATGCGCCCCTTCAGCCCGATGGTGGTGTCGCCGGTGTACATTCCGCGCCCCACGCCATAGGCGGCGAAGCGCGCGTTGAGCCTGGCGAGGAGTTGCGCGCCAGGCATCGCCTCGCCATCGAGCGCCACCGCCTCGCCTTCGATGAACTTCAATGTCACCCGTAGCGGCTCGGCGGGCCATTCGGCGCGTGGTTTGCACCAGCCACGCGCGGCTTCATTCGGCGCTTTCCATTCGTCGATCTCGCCACCGGAGAGCGTCACGCCCAGCAGGTTCTCGTTGATGGTGTATTGCTGCTGCTTGGCGCGCACGCCGAAACCGCGCGCTTCCAGGTACTGCTGTTCGTAGGCGCGCGTCTGGGTGTGTTCCTTCTGAATTTCGCGGATCGGCGCGACGATGCGGTAATCGCCGCTGGCTTTCACCGCCAGGTCGAAGCGCACCTGATCGTTGCCCATGCCGGTGCTGCCGTGGGCGATGGCGTTGGTGCCCAGCGCGCGCGCGCGGGCAAGCGCGGCATCGACGATCAGGTAACGGTCGGAGACCAGCAGCGGGTACTGCGACTGGTAGCCCTCGCCCGCCCACACGAACGGTTTGACGAAGTCTTCCCACATCGCCTGGCCGCCATCGACGGTGAGGTGCGAAGCGACGCCCAGCTCGGCCGCGCGCGCCTCGATGGCGGCGCGTTCCGCGGCATCGACGCCGCCGGTATCGGCGAACACCGTATGCACGCGCCAGCCCTGCGCCTGGAGATAGGGGACGCAAAAGGAAGTATCGAGGCCGCCGGAAAAGGCAAGGACGATGTCGCGGCTCTGGTTCGGATCGGTCATGGCGAGGTTTCCTGTTCCTGTAAGTGATCAGTCGGTCTGGCGGGCGAGCGTGGCCATCACCGCCTTTTGCACGTGCAGGCGGTTCTCGGCTTCCTCGATGGCGATGCAATTGGGCGAATCCATCACCGCATCGGTGGCTTTCACGTTGCGACGAAGCGGCAGGCAGTGCGAGAACACGCCGTTGCGGGTCATCGCCATTTTTTCCTCGTCGACGATGAAATGCCTGAACTGGTCGCGGATCGGTTTTTCCTTCTCCCACCGGCCGAAATACGGCAACGCCCCCCAACTCTTGGCATAGACCACGTCGGTATCCCGGTAGGCGCTGGCGATGTCGTGGCTGACGTTGAACGAGCCGCCGTTTTCGGCCACGTTCCGCTCCGCCCAATCCATGTAGCGCTCGTCCAGCAAGTAATCCTCGGTGGGGCACAGCAGGGTCACGTCCATGCCCATGCGGGTGGCGATGGTCAGCGCGGAATTGGCCACCGCCGTGTTCAACGCCTTCGGGTGCCAGGTCCAGGTCAGCACGTATTTCCTGCCGCGCAGGTCCTCCGTGCCGAAATGCTCTCGCAGGGCCAGCGCATGCGCCAGTTCCTGGCAGGGATGGGTGATGGTCTCCATGTTGATGACCGGCACCGTCGAATACCTGGCAAAGCCGTTCAATACCCGGTCCTGGCGGTCGATCGACCAATCGATGAATTTCGGGAAAGCGCGCACGCCGATCAGATCGACGTAGCGCGACAACACCTTCGCCACTTCGGCGATGTGCTCCTCGGCATCGCCATCCATCACCGTGCCGAGATCGAACTCGACCGGCCAGGCATCCTTGCCCGGTTGAAGCACCACCGCGTGAGCGCCGAGCTGGAACGCGCCCAGCTCGAAACTGGTGCGGGTGCGCAGCGAGGAATTGAAGAACACCAGGGCCACGCCCTTGCCTTTCAGCGCATCGCCGAACCGGTGCCGTTTGTAGTCGGCGGCCTCGCGCAGCACGGCGTCGATCTCGGCGCGGCTCCAATCCTGAGTATTGAGGAAATGCTTCATGGCGGCAGTGGACTCGATGAGGATGACGGAAAAAAGAAAACCCGGCGCAAAGGCCGGGTTCTCGGATCATGCGGACACGCTGACCTGACCGGCGCTCAGTTCCGGGAGAGTCGGCGCGCGCGCGAAGTCATGCCCGCGGCCATCCAGGCGGCGGATTGGTAAGCGGACTCGGCGGCGGCACTCAGGCGGGTCATTCGGCGCATATGCTCGCATGGCGCGCCTGGCGCCACAAGCGGTTTCAGGGCCCGACTTCGCTGCCGACTATCGGCGTCACGCCGATGCGGATGCGCAGGCGCCGGCCGGGATCCTGCGCCAGCCGCGAGCGGTACTTGACGCCCTTGTAGGTGTAATCGACATCGTAGGCGATCGGGCGACGAAACTCCGTTGGCACCAATACCTCGCGGCACTCCGAACGCTGCTTGTTGGCGATGGTGGTGCAGTGGCGCTCGCGTGCGTTGGCATTGACTACCTGGTAGACCGGCTGCACTCGCAGCACCTGGGCGTAATCGATGCGGACATTCTCCGCCGGCACTACGCGTTCCTGTGCGTGCAACGGCGCGGCGAAGCCGGCGAGCGCGGCGAGAGGCAGGACGGCAAAGCGACTGACACGGGAAATCTGCACGCAAGCATCCACGGAAACGATGCGATCAGTGTAGGCAGTCGCCGCCGGCGCACGACTGAACCGTTGCCAACAGTCGGGCGGGATGGCGAGAGCCGATAGAATGAGCCCCCGTACACGCCGCTCGATCGATGCCCGCATGGCCCTGCACCTGCACAACAACCTGACCCGTCAGCTCGAACCTTTCGTGCCCCTGGCGCCATCCGGTCCCACTTTGTATGTCTGCGGCCCCACGGTCTACAACTACGTCCACATCGGCAACGCGCGCGGGCCGGTGGTGTTCGGCGTGCTGGCGGCGCTGCTTCGCCGGCGCTTCGGCAAGCTGCGCTACGCCCGCAACATCACCGACGTGGACGACAAGATCAATGCCGCGGCCAGGGCGGCCGGCACACCGATTTCAGCCATCGCCGGCCGCTATGCCGCCGCTTATCGGGAAGACATGGCCGCGCTCGGCGTCGATGGCGAGTTCGCGCCCGACATCGAACCGGCCGCCACCGACCACATCGACCGGATCATCGTCATGTGCGAGCGCCTGATCGCCGGCGGCCATGCCTACGCCGCCGAAGGACACGTACTGTTCTCGGTCGCCAGCTTCAAGGATTACGGCAAGCTCTCGCGCCGCGACCCCGAGGAAATGCTCGCCGGCGCGCGCGTCGAGGTGGCGCCGTACAAACGCGATGCCGGCGATTTCGTGCTGTGGAAACCCTCGGACGGCGACCTGCCCGGTTGGGACTCGCCCTGGGGGCGCGGCCGTCCCGGCTGGCATATCGAATGCTCGGCGATGGCGGCGGCGCACCTGGGCGAGACCATCGACATCCACGCCGGCGGCGTCGATCTGCAATTCCCACACCATGAGAACGAGATCGCGCAGAGCGAATGCGCGCATGGCGGCAAGCCCTTCGCCCGCTTCTGGCTGCACAACGGCATGCTCAATTTCGGCGGCGCCAAGATGTCGAAATCGCTGGGTAACATCGAGAAGGTGCACGATCTGGTGCGCGTGCATCCCCCCGAGGCACTGCGACATGCCCTGCTCTCGGCCCATTACCGCCAACCGCTGGAGTGGAGCGGCGCGTTGATCGAACAATCGGTGCGCACGCTCGACCGCCTCTACGCCACCTTGCGCGACCTCGGCGAGGCGGACGCCGAGGCGGATATCCCGGCCACCATCGAAACCATCCTGGACGACGACCTCAACACCCCGGCGGCCCTGGCCGAAATCGCCCGCCTGGCGGGCGAAGCGCGCAAGGCGGCATCGGTGGAAGATAGGCGCTCGGCCAAATCCGCCCTGCTCGGCGCTGGAAAGGCACTGGGCCTGCTGCAACAAAAACCGGAAGCCTGGTTCGCGCGCGGCGCTTCCGGCGAGGACGACGCCCGCATCCAGCAACTGGTCGATGAACGCGTCGCCGCGAAAAAATCCCGCGATTTCGCCCGCGCCGATGCCCTCCGCGACCAGTTGGCCGCCGAGGGCATCGTGCTTGAGGACACGCCCCAGGGCGTGCGCTGGGTGCGTAAACGGGCCTGAGCGGAATGGTGGCCCGCGTGGTTCGCGGGCCGCTTCACACGGTGGCGAGCGGATGGGCCATGCCAGCGATGGCCGCGCATGCCTTCCGCCGCTTTTTATCGACTCACATCGTGAAGGTGGATTTCTCGCTTTCGAGCTTGCCGGCTAACAGGGTTTCGATGTGGTCGCGCAGTTGTCCGCCTTCGCGGGTGTCATCGAATTGCACACCGACCCCGGCCGGGCGGTTGCCCTGCGCGCCCACCGGCGTGACCCAGCAGACCTTGCCGGAGACCGGCAGTTTTTCCGAGGAATCCGGTAGCGTCACCAGCATGAATACCGCCTGCCCCAGCGGTAGCCGGTTGGGGGTGCGTGCGAACAGTCCCCCGCCCTTGATGAAGGGCATGTAGGCCCCGTAGAGCTCTTTGTCATCGCCCAGATTGACGGTGAGGATGCTTTGCCGCGCTGCGCCTGCGATTGCGTTCATGGGTAGTTCCACACTTGCGAACGGGGAGGATACTCCGTCGCGCCGAGGGTTGGGCAAGCAGCCCGTGTTTCCGAGCCCTTCCGACCAGTCGGGCCGGCCATGGTCGGCCAGGCTTTACACCCGCGCGCGTATCGACTGCCACGGCCCAGGCCCACATGCCGGCTGAACTTCAGGCCAAGCTTCGCACCCGCGCACACTGACGGCTTCGACCGAATGACTGATCGAGTCGAAACCATCGCCAGGTTTTGCACCTGCGCGCGCATCGATGGTGCGCGGCATGCGGGGCGTTCCGACTTCCGCCAGAGTCGGCGGTTCCCGCTGGCCGCTCAGCCGCGCCCTGCCGCGTGCCAGGCTAGCAGCAGTTCCAGCACGGCAAGGTCGGCGCGCACCGGGGTGCGCAGTAATTCGCGGGTGCGGTTGCTCTGGTCGAACCAGGCCGCGAGGCGTTTCGTCCGCGCGGGTTCGGCATGCCTCGCGGCTTCCAGTGCCAGATCGGCGGCGAAGGACAGGCGCAGCGCGGCGTGTTCGTCGCCAACCCAGCGCTGGGCCAGCGCCGCCGCCGGGGCGGCATCGCGACGCAGGCCGTCGAGGTCCTTCGCCACCTCGGCGCGCAGGGTCAGCGCACCGCTTCCCAGCCAGTGGTGGGCAAGGCCGGGATGACCATGCGCGACCTTCAGCGCCTCGGCGGCGGCGCTGGCCGGATGGCCCTGCGCCGCCAGCCAGGCCAGTGCTTCATCCCGCGGCGGCAGGCGGAATTCCAGCACCTGGGTGCGGCTGCGGATGGTCGCCGGCAGGCGCGCCGGGCGCGCGCTGATGAGCCAGATGAAGCGGCCGGGCTGCGGTTCCTCCAGGGTTTTCAGCAGCGCGTTGGCGGCGGCGTGATTGATGGCGTCGGCGGGATCGAGAATGGCGACCTGATGCTCGCCGTATTGCGGCGTCAGCGCCAGTTTCTCGCTCATCGTGCGGATCTGCTCGATGACGATCTCGCCGCGCGGCTTATGGGTCTTCTCGTTCCAGCCGTAGCCGATGAAACGGGCGTCGGGATGCGCCGGGTGCCCGGATGGGTGCGCCAGGCTGCCGTCCGGGCGCTGCTCGGGCGGATCGGTTTGAGCGCGTGAGTCGAACAAATGGCAACTGCGGCACTCGCCACAGGCTTCGGCCCCCGGTGCGCGCGCCAGGCACAGGGCGCGCCGGGCGAGTTTTTCCGCCACGGCGCGCTTACCCAGTTCGGCCGGGCCGGCCAAGAGCAAGGCATGCGGCAGGCGGCCGGCATCCAGCGCCTCGGCGGCCTTGTCGTAGACGCGTTGCTGCCAGGGGGCGAGTGCGTTCATGGGCGATGCGCCTCCAGCGCGGCGCGCGCGGCGGCGGCCACCACATCGGCTGGCTGGCCGGCATCGAGCACGCGAAAACGCGCCGGGTTTTCCTTTGCGCGGGCCAGAAACCCCTGGCGCACGCGCGCGAAGAAGGCGTCGTGCTCGCGCTCGATGCGGTCGGGCGCGCCACCGCGCGACAGCGCGCGCACGCGGCCGGCTTCGGTATCCAGATCGAGTAGCAGGGTCAGGCCGGGTTCGATGCCCACCACCGCGCGTTCGAGAGTGGTGATGAGGCCGGTATCGATCCCCCGCCCCGCCCCCTGGTAGGCGTAACTGGAATCGGTGAAGCGGTCGCACAGCACCCAGGCGCCGGATGCCAGCGCGGGGCGTATGGTTTCGTGCGCATGCTGGGCGCGCGCGGCGAACATCAGCAGCAGTTCGGTTTCCGGTCTGGCCGCTTCGTGGGCGGGGTCCAACAGCAGTTCACGGAGATGTTCGGCAAGCGGCGTGCCGCCGGGTTCGCGGGTCGTCACCACGCGTTCACCCCGCGCGCGGAGGGCGGCTTCGAGTGCGCCGATCACCGTGCTCTTGCCCGCGCCCTCGCCGCCTTCGATGCTGACGAAACGGGGATACGACCGCAGCCCGCTCATCGTGCCGGCACTTCGCTTGCCGGGGCATCGGACACGCTGAGCGGCGCACCGTCCTCGCTCATCGTCACGGTACCGCGCATCGGCTCGTCGGCGCGCGCGGCATCGGCGCGACGGTTGGCCAGGTAGGCCCGCACGTTGCGCTGGTGCTCGGTATAGGTACGGGCGAAGCGGCTACGACCGCTGCCATCGCCCACGGCCACGAAGAACAACGCATCGCCCGGCGCCGGATGCGCGGTGGCCTTGAGCGAATCGCGGCCGGGCATGGCGATGGGCGTCGGCGGCAGGCCGGCGCGGGTGCGGGTGTTGTAGGGGCCATCGGTACGCAGGTGCGCCCAGGTGAACTTGCCGTCCCATTTCTCGCCCAGGCCGTAGATGATGGTCGGGTCGGTTTCCAGCCGCATGCCGAGCTTGAGCCGGCGGTCGAACACCCCGGCGATCTGTGCTCGCTCGCTGGCAATGCCGGTTTCCTTTTCGACGATGGAAGCCATCGTCAGCAATTCGTAGGCGGTCTTGAACGGCAGTTCGGGATCGCGACCCTTCCAGGTGTCGTCCAGCATTTTTTCCATCGCCGCATAGGCGCGTTTCAGCACGGTGGCATCGCTGTCGCCACGGTTGTACTGGTAGGTCTCGGGCAGGAAGCGGCCCTCGGGATGCTCACCGGCCTTGCCGATGGCTTTCATCATCCCGGCGTCGTCGAGGTCGGCGGTTTCCTGCTTGAGGTTCGGCGCGTTGCGCAGCGCCCGGCGCAGGTCGCGGATGTTCCAGCCCTCCACCAGCGTGAAGCGGTAGCTGATGACCTTGCCATCGCGCATGTCGGCGAGTATTCGGCGTGGGGTGATGCCGGGCTTGAGCGCATACTCGCCGACCTGCACCTTGCCCGCCGCACCGGTGTATTTCGCCAATGCCTGCCATTCCAGATCATGGCCGGCGCCAACGCCCGCCGCGCGCAGCTTGCCGAGTACGACCTTGAAGGAGTCGCCACGCGCCACGATCACGCTGGCACCCGGCTTCAGCCCCGGCACCGGCGATTCGGCGAATGCGCGTTCGCGTTGCCAGAGCGCGCCCAGCGCCAACGCCACACAGACCACGAGCAGGAAAAAGGTGGTGATGGCGCTTCGGCAGCCTCTCTTCTTCACGGTATTTCCTTGGGATGGGCGAATCCCGGATGCGCGTCGGCCAGCTGGGCCTGCAACGCGTGGGTCGCGGGATGGAGCGCCGGCCAAGTGCGATCACCCAGCCGCCGGACGGGCAGGATACCGCGCACCGCATTGCACAGGAAAACCGCCTCGGCCTGTTCGAGTTCAGCTTGCGTCACCGGCGCGATGCGGGCTTCGGCCCGCGTCAGCAGCCAGCCGCGCATCACCCCCGCCACGCCGCAGCGATCGAGCGCCGGCGTGCGCCATTCGCCGCCGATGAGCGCGAACAGATTGGCCGTGGTGGCGCTGATGAGGTGGCCGGTGGCATCGCGCATCAGTCCCTCGTCGGCATGTGCCGCCTCCACTTCGGCGCGCGCCAGCACCTGTTCCAGGCGGTTGCCGTGCTTGAGCCCGGCCAGCAGCGGCTGCGCGGAAAGGCGCGTCCGGCAATGGATGATGTCGAGCGCCGTTCTCGGCGTCGGTAAGGGGTGGCGCGAGAGCATCCAGAATGGCGAGGCATGGCGATCCGCCGCGTAGCCGCGCGCGCCACCCCGGCTGAGGTGTAGCTTCAGCGTTGCATTTTCGCCGTCGAGCAGTTTCCGCGCCTCGGCATCCACGCGATCGAGGGCGGGCAGTGGCATTGCCAGTCTTCCGGCCCCTTCGGCCAGCCGCGTCATATGCGGTTCCCACCACGGGATGTCGCCGCGATGCGCGCGCATCGTCTCGAACAGCGATTCGCCATAGGCGAAGGCGCGGTTGCCGAAGGCGATCGAGGCGACTTCGGTATCGCCGAGGAACAGGCGCACGGCTGCTTCAGTCATCGTCCACCCCCAGAGCGCGCAGCATGCCGCGCGCCTTGGCGCGGGTTTCGGCCAGTTCCCTGCCTGGCTCCGAATCGATCACGATGCCGGCCCCGGTACGGAAGCGCACTAGTTCGCCCCGCACTTCGGCGCTGCGGATCAGGATATTGAGATCGAGGTCGCCATCACGGTTCAGCCAGCCCATCGCGCCGGTGTAGGCACCGCGGCCGACGCCTTCCAGTTCGGCGATGATCTGCATGCAGCGCACCTTGGGCGCGCCGGTGATGGTGCCGCCGGGGAACACGGCGCGGATCAGGTCGATGGGCGAGGCATCGGCGCGCCGCGCGCCGCGCACGTTGCTGACGATGTGATGGACGTGGGCGTAGCTTTCCACCGTCATCAGTTCGTCCACCTCCACGCTGCCGCCGGCGCAGACCCGGCCAAGGTCGTTGCGCTCCAGATCGACCAGCATCACATGCTCGGCGCGCTCCTTGGGGTGGCTGACGAGTTCACGGATACGGTTCGCTTCGTCGTCGCCCGGCGTCCGCGGACGGGTGCCGGCGATGGGCCGGGTCTCGGCGGTTGTGCCGCGCAGCGATACCAGCCGCTCCGGCGAGGCGCTGACCACCGCCCAGTCGCCATGCGCGAACAGCCCGGCGAACGGCGCGGGATTGGCCCGCGTGAGTTGCCGGTGCAGCAACGCCGGATCGAGCGGCGCATCGAAGCGCGCCCGCCACCCGCGCGAAAGATTGGCCTGAAAGACATCGCCGGCGGCCAGGTAATCGAGCACCCGCCCGACGCCTTCGGTGAAGCGTTCGGGCGCGTCTTCCTCGACCGAGCGCGGCGGCCGCCAGGCGGGCAACGACGGCAACCCCGCCAGCGCGGCAAGATCGGCCATCACGGTGTCGCGCAGCGATTCCGCGCCGGGTTCGGTGATTAGCCAGGTCGTGCCGTCGAGGTGATCGTGCAGCAGGGCTACCGGGCAGCGCAGCGCCATCGCCACCGGCGGCGCGCCGCTGGCATGCGGCAATTCGAGGATCGGTTCGATTTCCCGCGCCAGCTCGTAGCCGAGGAACAACGCCCAGCCGCCGCGGAATGGCCACCTGGCGGCCTCGCCTTCGGGTCGTTCGCAACGCGCGGCACGCCACTCGCACTGCAAATGGTCGAGAAAGCCGCCGGCCAGCCGCCCGCCCCGCAGGTCGCGCGGCACGCCCTCGGCATCGCACTGGAAACCCTCGCCGGTGCTCGCCAGCAGCATGTCCCAGCGCGCGTGCTTCCTCGCCGAAGCATCCAGCGCGGCGGCGGACGAGGCCATCAGAAGTGGATAACGCGCCGGCGCCAAGCGGCGCAGTTCGGCGAAATCGATGTGGTGGTCAAGCGCTTGGATATGCACGGTTTATCTGAACGAACGGTCGTAACCCCCGAAAACCCGAGAGGCGGCAGACATGGAGGAGGGCCATTTTCCAGGTGACATGGAAGGGAATGGCGAAGCGGGAAACGCCCGCGCTCGCCCACGCGAGCCGCGCCTGGATTGGAGCGCGGAAGGAAAACGCCCCGCCCGACCTGACGCGGGCGAAAGTGTTCTAGCCACGGCGCTTCCCGGCGCCCCGCCCCACGCCCTTGCGCGGGCTATGGGGCGGAAGGAGCAATGCCGTTAAATCCGACGCAGCACCAACGTCCCGTTGGTTCCCCCGAAGCCGAAAGAGTTGGACATCACCACATCCACCTTCGCCTCGCGGGCGGTGTGCGGTACGTAATCCAGATCGCAGCCCGGGGAAGGATTGTCGAGATTGATGGTGGGCGGGATCACGCCATCGAACAGCGCCATCGCCGAGAACACCGCCTCGACACCGCCGGCCGCGCCCAGCAGGTGGCCGGTCATCGACTTGGTGGAGCTGACCATCACGCGCTTGGCGGCATCGCCCAACACGGATTTGACCGCCATCGTTTCGGCCAGGTCGCCGGCCGGCGTCGAGGTGCCGTGGGCGTTGATATAGCCGACTTCGGCTGCATCGATGCCGGCATCGCGCAGGGCGTTGACCATGCAACGCGCCGCGCCTTCGCCATTTTCGCTTGGCGATGTCATGTGATGGGCATCGCCGCTCATGCCGAAACCGACCAGTTCGGCGTAGATGCGCGCGCCGCGCGCCTTGGCGCGTTCGTATTCCTCGATCACCAGCACGCCGGCGCCATCGCCCATCACGAAGCCGTCGCGGCCCTCGTCCCAGGGGCGCGAGGCTTGTTCAGGCGCGTCATTGCGGGTGGAGAGCGCCTTCATGGCGCAGAAGCCGCCCACCGCGGTCGGCGTGGTGGCGTATTCGGCGCCGCCGCAGATCATCGCGTCGGCCTCGCCGTACTGAATCATGCGATAGGCCAGACCGATGTTGTGGGTGGAAGTGGTGCAGGCGGTGACTGCCGCGATGTTCGGCCCTTTGGCGCCGGTCATGATCGAGAGCTGGCCCGAGATCATGTTGACGATGGTGCTGGGGATGTAGAAGGGGGAAATCTTGCGCGGGCCGCCCTGGGCGACCTTGAGCGTGGTTTCCTCGATACCGGACAGCCCGCCGATGCCGGCGCCGACCGCCACGCCGATACGCTCGGCCGCCTCGCCTTCGATGTCCAGCCCGGCATCGCGGATCGCCATCAGGCCGGTGGCGACGCCGTAATGCACGAATGGGTCCATTTTCTTCACGTCCTTGGGGGCGATGAAGGCGGCCGGGTCGAAGCCGCGCACCTCGCCGGCGATCCGGGTCGGAAAGGCGGTGGGATCGAAATGGGTGATCGGGCCGATGCCAGAACGGCCGGCCTTGACCGCGGCCCAGGTGCTTTCCAGATCGTTGCCGAGTGGCGAGAGAATACCGAGGCCGGTGATGACGACGCGACGTTTGGACATGCGAACTCCGTGTGGCGATGTGGCGGTTTCCAACATGCGCAGGGCCGCAAAAGCGGCCCCGGCATCATTCCTGCGCGAGCAGGATCACTCCTTGACGTGGGCCTTCACGTAATCGATGGCCTGCTGCACGGTGGTGATCTTCTCGGCTTCCTCGTCGGGGATTTCGCACTCGAATTCTTCTTCGAGCGCCATCACCAGTTCCACGGTATCGAGCGAATCCGCGCCCAGATCGTCGACGAACGACGCGCTGTTGGTGACGTCTTCTTCCTTGACGCCCAGTTGTTCGACCACGATCTTTTTGACGCGTTCTTCGATGTTGCTCATGTGTGACCCCTCCGGGGATTGGTTCCAGTGAAACAAGTGGCTAGTGTAAGGGAAAGCGATGACCCGCAAGCGACGGCGGCGCATGGTCGCATTCAGCGATCGCGAGCCATCCGCCGGGCGCCGAAAACGGCTTAGGGCATGTACATGCCGCCGTTGACGTGCAGGGTTTCGCCGGTGATGTAGGCGGCATCCGGGCCGGCCAGGAAGGCCACGGCGCGCGCGATGTCGGCGGGCTCGCCGGGGCGGCCCAGCGCGATCTGTCCGTTCATCGCGGCCTTGGCGTCCTCGGGTAGGTCGCGGGTCATGTCGGTGGCGATGAAGCCTGGCGCCACCACGTTCACCGTGATGCCGCGCGAGCCGATTTCCTTCGCCAGCGATTTCGAGAAGGCGATGATGCCGGCCTTGGCGGCGGCGTAATTGGCCTGCCCGGCATTGCCGGTGACGCCGACCACAGAAGCGATGTTGACGATACGGCCCTTGCGCGCCTTCATCATGCCCCGCATCACCGCTTTGCTGGCGCGGTAGACGCTGGTCAGGTTGGTGTCGAGGATGGCCTGCCAATCCTCGTCCTTCATCCGCATCAGCAGGTTGTCGCGGGTGATGCCGGCATTGTTGACCAGGATCGAGAGGCCGCCGAATTCCTTCTGGATGGCTTCGATCAGTGCTTCGATGCTGCCCGCTTCGTTGACGTTCAACACCCGGCCATGCCCGCCATGGGCGGCGAGACGCGCACCGATGGCGGCCGCGCCGGACTCACTGGTGGCGGTGCCGATCACCGTCGCGCCACGCGCGGCCAGTTCGTCGGCGATGGCCGCGCCGATACCACGGGAAGCGCCAGTCACCAGCGCGATTTCGTTCTCCAGGGATTTGCTCATCAGGCTTTCCATTCTTGCAGTGCGGATTCGAAAGTCGGTACGTCGCCAAGCGCGCGGCCGTCGAGGGATTTGTCGATACGTCTAGCCAGGCCGGTCAGCACCTTGCCGGGGCCGCATTCGCCGATGCGGCTGGCACCGGCGGCGGCCAGTGTCTCGACGCAGCGCGTCCACTGTACCGGCAGGTGGAGTTGGCGCGTCAAGGCATCGTGGATGCCGTCCAGCGAATCGTGTACGGCGGCATCCACGTTCTGCACCACGGGAATCGTGGGCATCCGCCAATGCAGACCACGCAGGGTTTCGGCCAGGCGGTTTGCCGCCTCGCGCATCAGCGGGGTGTGCGAAGGCACGCTGACGGCCAGTTTCACCGCCTTTCTGACGCCCTTCTCGGCCAGCAGCGCCAGTGCGCGCTCGACCGCCACGGCATCGCCGCCGATCACGATCTGCCCCGGCGAGTTGTAATTGGCCGGAACCACCACTCGGGTGTCGGAAGCGGCCTGGCAGACTTCCGCCACCAGCGCGTCGTCGGTGCCGATCACCGCGGCCATCGCGCCGGTGCCGGGGGGCGAGGCGTCCTGCATGAGCTGGCCACGGATGCGCACCAGATGCGCGCCTTCGCGCAATGAAAGCGCGCCCGCCGCCACCAGCGCGGTGTATTCGCCCAGACTGTGGCCGGCCAGCAGCGCCGGCTGCGCCCCGCCCCGCGCCTGCCACAACCGCCATATGGCGATGCCGGCGGCCAGCAGCGCCGGCTGGGTATATTCGGTGCGATTGAGCATTTCCTCCGGGCCGTTCTGCGACAGTGCCCAAAGGTCGATGCCGGCGCCTTCCGAGGCTTCGGCGAAGGTGTCGCGGATGGCCGAATGCAGCTCGGAAAGCTCGGCCAGCATGCCGAGGCTCTGCGAGCCTTGGCCGGGGAAAACGAATGCCAGTTGTGCGCTCACGCAGGTTCCCAGTGCGGAAAGCCGGCAAGTTTAACGGCCGTGCCGATGCCCCGTCTGTACGGGGACGCATGGGCCGGTGTTCGGCGAAAACGGTAAACAGCGGCCCATGTGCGCCGGTGGAGACGCCGTTACCGGCTGGTATGCGGGTGGCGCTCAGTAACGCAGCAGCACCGAGCCCCAGGTGAAGCCGCCACCGAAGGCTTCCAGCAGCAGTAGCTGGCCGCGCTCGACCTTGCCCGAACGCACCGCCGTGTCCAACGCCAGCGGCACCGAGCCGGACGAGGTGTTGCCATGCTTGTCCACGGTGACGATCACCCGCTCCATCGGCATGTCCAGGCGCTTGGCGGTGGCTTCGATGATGCGCAGGTTGGCCTGGTGCGGGATCAGCCAGTCGATGTCGTGACGGTCGAGGCCGTTGGCCTCCAGTGTTTCCTCGACCACCGAGTCGAGCGCCTTGACCGCGTGCTTGAACACTTCGTTGCCGGTCATCAGCACGCGTACGCCGGCATTGTCTTCGCCCGGCTTGAAGCCTGCCGAGACGCCCACCGGGTTCCAAAGCAGTTCCTTCTTGCCGCCATCGGCGTGCAAATGGGTGCTGAGGATGCCGGTGTCGGCATCGGCCTTGAGCACCGCCGCGCCGGCGCCATCGCCAAACAGCACGCAGGTGCTGCGATCGGACCAGTCGATCATCCGGGTCAGGGTTTCCGCGCCGACCACCAGCGCGGTCTTGCAATCGCCCGCGCGGATGAACTTGTCGGCCACGCTCATCGCATAGATGAACCCCGAGCAGGCGGCGTTGACGTCGAAGGCCGGGCAGCCGGCAATGCCGAGTTCGGCCTGCAACAGGCACGCCGAGGACGGAAAGATCAGGTTGGGCGTGGTGGTGCCGAGCACGATCAGGTCGATATCGGCGGTGCTCACGCCGGCGGCCTCCATCGCCTTCAAGGCGGCGTCGCGCGCCAGCGATACGGTGGTTTCGCCCTCGCCCGCCACGTAGCGCTGGCGGATGCCGGTGCGGCTGGCGATCCACTCGTCGCTGGTGTCGACTTGTTTCGCCAGTTCGTCGTTGCTGACAACGCGTCGCGGCAATGCGCTGCCGGTGCCGGCGATGCGGGAGTGGATACGCGGGGTGGCGGTCATGCCTGACTCCATTGAGGTTCAGCGGCGCCCACGCGCCCGCCAGGGCCGGAACGCGGACACGAAAAGACGATACCGGCTCGCACCGGCATCGTCATGGGACTTGCTTCCTGCGCACGCTGGCATCCAGCGCAATGGCGCGGGATCAATCTTCGTCGACGACCTTGGATTGGGTCTCGATCACCTTCTTGCCGCGGTAGTAACCGTCGGCGGTGATGTGGTGACGCAGATGTGTTTCGCCCGAGGTCGGGTCGGTGGCGAGCTGCTTGGCCGAGAGCTTGTCGTGGGCGCGGCGCATGCCACGCTTGGACGGGGAAACGCGGGACTTCTGGACTGCCATGGTTGAACTCCAATGAAACCGGGGTGTTGCGTGTACGGGTGAAACTCAGTTTTTTTGCTTCTTCAGCGCGGATAGCGCGGCGAACGGGTTGGCCGCGGCGCTTTCCTCCGCCATGGCCGGCCAGTCGCGCGCCAGGGCTTGCGAGCCGGGTGCGACCGGGACCACCGGCACGGCGAGGATCAGTTCGTCCTCGACCAGCTCGGCGGGCACGATGCGCGCGTCGGCGGGCAGCAGCAGCGGCTCGTAGCCTGGCGGCAGCGCGGCTTCCTCGTCCTCGGCGCGGATCAGGCCGAGCGTCTGCTCGATCGTCACCGGCTGCACGAAAGTCTCCAGGCTGCGCTGGCACTGCAACGGCAACCCGGCCTCGATACGCAAGGCCACGAACGCCACATCGAGCGTGTCGCGCCCGAATTCGATTCGGTAACGCACCACGCCTTCGTGTTCATTCAGGGCTTCGCGCAGACGCGGCAGGGCGGCCAGCGGCAGTTCGCCTTCCAGCACCCGCCGGGCCGAAACCATGCGCCATGCATCGACGGCAGTGGACGAATCGGCGGACATAAGACGCGGCATAGTAAGAACTTGCCCAGGTACTGTCAAACGCTGGCGAGCTTTCAGTCGCCGATCGACAGTGGCTGTTCGGCCCAGTCCTCCACCACGCCATCGCGGCCGTGCAGGCGCAGGCCCAGCCAGTGGCGACCGGCCGGCAAACCGCCGGCATCCACCTCGGCACGGAACCCGAGTGCGTTGCCGCCCGGTTCGTGGCGGGGGCGCCAGAACCGCAAGGTGCCGGAAGAATCCAACCCATATTCGGCACGGGCGATCGGGTGGCCGTCCAGCAATATTTCGATCGCGTCGAGCCCGGTGCCCTCGCGGAAGGCCCATCCGGTGACGGTGAAACGGCGCGCGACGCGCGCGCCGATGGCCGGCGCGTCGACGTAGGCCATGGCCGGCGCCGAGCAGTCGCCCCGTCCGCCCGGCGAGAGTTTCACCAGCACGAAGCGTTGAGCGCCGTGATCGACATTGACGATGCGGCGCGGCACCAGCGGGCCGAGCGCGTCGCAAAGCGCGTGGTAATGCGCGAGCAAATCCTTGTAGCGCACTTCGCTGCTGCCGATCACCAACAAGGCCGGCCGCTCGTCGCCAGGCGCCGGGATGTCGCGGGTCAGGCCCCATAGCCGGAGCTGCGGCGCGCGCCCATGTTTGACGTTCATCGGGTGATCGAGCACGCGGATGTCGCCGCGGCCGAGCGCGAAGCCGAGTTCGGCGCCGAGTTTGAAGTTGTCGGCAACCAGTTCGGTATCGGCGGGCAATTTCGCCAGTTCCTCGCGGACGGCGGCGGCGACATCCTCCCACCCGGCGAAATTGGAGGGATACTGCTTCTGCATCGCCATCCGCGCGCGCAGATCGGGGGTGGAAACCGCCGCATACCAGCCGAGCATCGCCAGTGTGCCGGCGACGAGCATCGCCCAGGTCAGTCGTCGCCACGACGGCCGCCAGCGCGCCAGCACGACCGGCGCGGCCGCCATCAGGGCGAGGTAGCCGGGCAATGTCCAGTGGAAGCTGACGCGCTCGTTGTCGGCGAAGAAGCCCAACGCGAACAACCCCAGGGTGGAGATGCCGCCGAGTAGGCCGAAGTAGCGCCATTGCGCGTCGCTCTCGCCGCCGCGCAGCGCCGTGGCGAAGGTCTGTACGAGTAATGCGAACAGGAGCGGCGTCACCATCGATGCCTGGATCAGCACGAACATGAGGCCATCGGCATGGAAGGTCCAAGGATGGCGGTCGAGCAATTGGAAACGTAGGCCGGCGTCGGCATTCTCGACATTCCAGCCCGCCAGCGGCAGCCAGGCGACGGCCCCGATGGCGAGGGCGACGATCACCCGGGGGTCGCGCAGTACCCGACGCCCCTGGCGCAACATCAGCAGCGCGAGGAAGCCGACCACGATCACCCCGGCGAAGCGGTAGTGACTGAGCGCGCCCATCGCCAGGCCGAGCGCCAGTTCCAGCGCGCTGCCGGCGCTGACCCGGCCCAGCAGACGCGCGCCGGCATCCAGGCAAAGCGCGGTGGCGATCGCCATCGGCACGTCCGGCAGGGCCAGCAGGCCCAGCGTGGCCGAAAGCGGCATCAGGGTGGTCAACAGGCCGGCCTGCCAGCCGGCCGACTCGCCGAACCAGCGCGCGGCGATCTTCGCCACCAGCCACGGCAACAGCGCGCCCAGCAGCAGGAATGGCATCCGCACCGCCAGCACGTGATGGCCGCCAAGGGTGACGCCGAGCCGGGTCAGCCAGGCGGTCAGGCCCGGCAGGTCGGAGTAAGCCCAGGCCAGGTGCTGGCCTTCCTGCCAGTAGAAAGCCTCGTCGACGAACAGCGGCAAGCGCGCGGCGATCGCCAGCTTGGCGACCAACAAAACGCTCCAGGCCAACAGGAAAGCGCGCCGCCAGGCGAGCACATGATCGTTCAACACCGTTAGACTCGCGGCAGGGGTTGAGAAGATCGCCAAGGGTAAACGAGTTGAATCCGAAAACAGACGACCAATTGCCGGAGCGCCTGCGCGCCGCGCTGGCCCAGGTCAACACGCTGGTGCTGGGCAAGCCGCATGAAGTGCGCCTGACCTTCGTCGCCCTGCTGGCCGGCGGCCATGTGTTGATCGAGGACTTGCCGGGCCTCGGCAAGACCACGCTGGCGCACGCGCTGGCGGCGACGCTCGGGCTGAAGTTCCAGCGCGTGCAGTTCACTTCCGACTTGCTACCGGCCGACGTGGTGGGCGTCTCGGTCTACGACGCCACCACGCGCGGCTTCGAATTCCATCCCGGCCCGGTGTTCACCCACATCCTGCTGGGGGACGAAATCAACCGCGCGCCACCGCGCACGCAAAGCGCACTGCTCGAAGCGATGGCCGAGCAGCAGGTCACGGTCGATGGCGTCACCCGCGCGCTGCCGGCGCCGTTCTTCGTCATCGCCACGCAGAATCCGGTCGATCTTTCCGGTACCTACCCGCTGCCGGACTCGCAACTCGACCGCTTCCTGTTGCGGCTGTCCATGGGCTATCCCGATGCCGGCGCGGAACGCGCCCTGCTCATGGGCGAAGACCGCCGCCGGCTGATTGCCTCGGCGCGTCCGATGCTGCATGAAGCCGACGTGCTCGCCCTTCAGAAAGCGGCGCTGGAAATCCACGTCGACGAAGCGCTGGTCGGCTACGTGCAGGCCCTGCTCGCGCGGAGCCGCCAGCATCCGGGCGTGCGGATCGGGCTGTCGCCGCGCGCCGGGCTGGCGCTGCTTCGCGCCGCCCGCGCCCATGCCCTGCTGCTGGGCCGTGGCCACGCACTGCCGGAGGACGTGCAAGCGCTGTTCGTGCCGCTGGCCGCACACCGGCTGGTGGGCGAAGGCGGCAGCGGCATGCAGATGGCGAAATCGATCATGCGCGCGGTGCCGCTGGATTGAGCCTGTCCACGCGCCCATGGTGGATGGCGGCGATCGCCCGTCTGGCACGTCCGCGCGCCGGCGAATCCTTGCCGGTCGTACTGGGACGCCGCCGCATCTACGTGCTGCCGACCCGCTTTGGTCTGTTCTTCCTGCTGCTGATCGGGACGATGTGCGTGGGCGCGCTGAACTACAACAACAACCCGGCCCTGCTGCTCGCCCTGTTGCTGGCCGGCGCCGGCATCGCCAGCCTGCTGGCCGCGCATCTGCAATTGTCCGGCCTGCGCGCCGAGGCGATTGCCGCCGAACCAGTGGCCGCCGGCGAGCCGATGCCGCTCAGGCTCAGTTTCGCCAGCCGTGACGAACGCCCGCGCGACGGCCTGCAACTGGCGATCGGCCAATCGCATGCGGTGTTCTCTCTGCCGGCGCACGGCGGCGGTATCGCCGAGATCCGCCTGCCGACCGAGCGCCGCGGCTGGCTGGAGATCGAGCGGATCGAAATCGCCACCACCCGCCCCCTGGGGCTGGCGCGGGCCTGGGCCTGGCTGCGCCCGGAACTGCTTCTACTGGTCTACCCCACGCCCGAGACCGATGGCCCGCCGCTGCCGGAATCGATGCAGGACGGAGAACACCGCCGCCCGCATTTCACCGGCGACGATCTGCACCTGCTACGCAACTACCAGCCGGGCGACGCTCTGCGCAGCATCGCCTGGAAAGCCAGTGCGCGGCGCGAGCAGTTGATGTCGCGCACCTGGGAAGCCTCGCACGGCGACGACATCGAACTCGACTGGCATGCCGTCCGCCTGCCGCACGAAGCGCGCATTCGCCGCCTGGCGCACTGGATCGACCTGGCCGACCGCGAAGGCCGCCGTTGGCGGCTCGCCCTGCCGCTGCAAGCGCCGCTCGGCCCGGGCAGCGGCCCCGCCCATCGCCACGAGTGCCTGCGCGCGCTGGCACTGATGCCGGAAGGCGCCGATGCTTGACCCGGCCACCCGCCGTCGTTTGCTGCCGACCCTGGCGCTGGCATTGACGCCGCTGCTGTTGCAGTTGCCGCCGGCTCTGGCGGCGGCGATCGCGCTGGGCGCCATTGGCATCGCGCTGCTGTCATGTCGGGTGAAACCGTCGGGACTACTCAAACTGGTGCTGACCCTGGCCGTGGCGGGCGCGGTGTTCATCGCCTTCGATTTCCGCATGGGCCGCGATACCGGCTGCGCCCTGCTGGCGGCGATGCTGGCGCTGAAGCCGGCCGAGACCCATCGCCTGCGCGATGCCCGCAGCCTGGTGGCCTTCGCGTTGTTCGCCCCCTTCGCCACCTTCCTGCTCGACCAGGGGCCGTTATCGCTGGCGCTGGGCCTGGCCGCGACCGTGGCCGCGCTCGCCAACCTGCAATGGCTGGCCGATGTCGAGGCCGGCATCGCGCCGCAGCGCGCGCGGGCCAGCCTGCACGGGATCGGCAAGCTGGTCGCGCTGGGCCTGCCACTGACCCTGGCCGCCTTCTGGCTGTTCCCGCGTATCGCTACTCCGCTGTGGGGCGTGCCGGAGCGCGCCAATGCCAAGATCGGCCTGTCCGATTCGATATCGCCCGGCGACTGGCTCGACCTGATGAGCGACGACAGCCCGGCGCTGCGCGTGCGCTTTCAGGGCGCGTCGCCGCCCACTTCGCAAATGTACTGGCGTGGTCCGGTACTGTGGGATTTCGATGGCCGGACGTGGAAAGGATCGCGGCCGCCCGGGCGCGCGCCGGCACCGGTGCCGGCCATCGTGCCGGCCAACGCGGGCTGGCGTTACACGCTGGAGGTCGAGCCAAGCGAACGCCGCTACCTCACCGCGCTGGATTTGCCGATGGCCGCCGCCGAGGGCAGTTTCCGCAGCCCGGACGGCGATCTGTTAAGCGCGCAACCCCTGCAAGCATTGACCCGTTGGTCGCTGCATTCGGCGCCGGTGGCGCGTTTCCAGCCGCGCCTGGGCGCCACCGAGCGCCACCGCGCGCTGCGCTTCCCGCGTCAATCCAACCCGCGCGCGCAGCATCTGGCCCGGCGCTGGCGTGACGAGACCGGTGGCGACCCCGCCGCCATCGTGCGGAAAGCGATGACGATGGTGAATGCCGATTTCGCCTATTCGCTGGCCGCGCCGCCGCTTGGCCGCGACAGTGTCGACGAATTTCTGTTCCGCACCCGCACCGGCTACTGCGAGCATTTCAGTTCGTCCTTCGTGTTTCTGATGCGCGCGGCCGGCGTGCCGGCGCGGGTGGTGACCGGCTACGCCGGCGGCTACCGCAACCCGATGGGCGATTACTGGATCGTGCGCAATTCCGATGCCCATGCCTGGGCCGAGGTCTGGTTGGCCGAACGCGGCTGGGTGCGGATCGACCCCACCGCCGCGGTCGCCCCCGAACGCATCTACGACACCGTGGACGATCGCCTGCCCGGCAATTTCGGCGGCGGTCTGGTCAAGTTCAACCAGATATGGAACCTGGCCGATTACCTGCGCAGCGGCTGGAACGATTTCGTCCTGGGCTTCAATGCGGAGCGTCAGGCGCGGATGTTCGGCCTGCTCGGCATCGACCGCGTCAAGCCAGGCCAACTGGTTTTCCTGTTTGCGCTGTGCACGGCGCTGGCGGTGGGCTGGATGCTGTGGTGGCTGAACCGTGGCGAGCGCGAGCCGGACGCGTTGTTGCGCGCCTGGCATGCGTTGTCGCGGCGCTATCGCCGCTTCGGCCTGTCCCGCGAGGTCAGCGAAAGCGCCGGCGACTGGGCGGCGCGCATCGCCACCGCGCGCCCACGGGATGCGGAAACGATCCGCGCCCTCGCCAAGCGCTTCAACGAGGCGCGCTATGCGGGCCTGGGCGAGAGACGCCAGTTGGAGCGCGATCTGCTGGCCTTCCGCCCCCGCGATTGATCCACTGATTGCGCGCGCCGCGTCAGCGAGATCGGGCAAGCGCCAGTCGTTGGACTGGAAGTGACGGCGCTCCCCCTCGCGCATCCACCAATCCTGTCCGGGTACGGCCATCCATCCACATCGAAACTTTGCGCGGTTCGTCATCCAGGTCGCACGGGATGCCGGCAACGGCAGCGCCGGCGCCGCCGTGCCAGCGCCATTGCCGCCGGCGGAAACGATCCTCGCGGCAGCGGCGCGGCGCGGCCGAGCCGGGTTTGCAGCGTTGGCGCACCGGCATCCGCATCGTGCTGTGCTATCAACGGCGCATTCCGCCTCGATGGTTGATCCCGATGTCGCCCGACTTCCCCACACCGCGCCCGCGCGCGTCATGCCTCATCTTGTTGCTGTGCGCCCTGCCCGCCCTGGCCGCCGCGCGTGGCGCCGCTAGCCGCGCCGAGGCCGACGCATGGATCGCCCGCAGTCGAACGCCCGACCGGATACTGCTCGATGCCGACGCCATCACCGCGCGGAACCGGCGTCTACTGGCCGAGGACGCCAGCATGCACGACCTGCGCGCCTTGCCGCCGACGATGCCCGGCAACGAAGTACGGGCGATGGTGATGCGGCGCTCGGTCTGGCCCAGGCGCGCGCTCTATGGCAGCGACGCGCGCGCGCTGGGCGCCGCCAGCCGGGAACGCCTGCAAACGCAGCTGGCGCTGGCGCGGATACCGGACGAAGTACACGCGCGGTTCGGCCTGGTCGTGCGTCGTGCCGACCTGCGCACCTTCCCCGACGCCCGGCCTGTGTTCCACCGCCCCGGCGAGCGCCTGATCGACCGTTTCCAGGAAAGCGCGCTGTTTCCGGGCACGCTGGTGCGCATCCTGCACGAGAGTCTCAATGGCGACTGGCTGTTCGTGATGGCTCCCGACTACGCCGCCTGGGTACGCGCCGATCGCATCGCCGCCGCCGCCGCCGCCGAGGTGTTCGCCTACGTCGAACGCCAACCGGCATTGATCGTGACGGGTTCACGCGTGCTGACCGATTCCGGCATCGCGCTCGACATGGGCACGCGGGTGCCGCTTTCCACGGATCGCCCAGACGGCGGTTATGTCATCGACCTGCCCACGCGCGACCCGGAGGGCCGCCTGCGCCTGCGATCCGCACGCCTGCCCAACGGCAGCGATGTGGCCCGCGCGCCATTGCCGTTCACCGAACGCACGCTGTTGACGCAGGCATTCAAGTTTCTCGGCGAACCTTACGGTTGGGGCCACAGCTTCGATGCTCGCGATTGCAGCGGTTTCGTCGCCGATGTCCACGCCGCGTTCGGCCTGCGGATGCCGCGCAACACGGGCGACCAGGCCGCCAGCCCGGCCTTCACCCGCATCGCGCCGCCCACCAACGCCACCGCGCGCCAGGCGATGCTGGCGGCGCTCGAACCCGGCGACCTGCTCTATCTCCCCGGCCACGTCATGATGGTGATCGGCCAACGTGCGGGAGAGACCTGGGTGATTCACGACACCCCTGAGGTGCGGCTGGCACGCCCCGGCGGCGGCATCGACAAGCGTCCCGGGGGCGTGGTCGTCACGCCATTGCAGGCGCTGCGTTTCGAGGATGGGCGCGCCTACGTCGATGCCATCCGGCGCATCGTACGCCTGCGCCGTTGAACACGGCGGCTTGCCGTGGCGGGCGGCTTCGGCCAATCTGCGGTGAATCTTTCCACCCGTTCCACGGTCTTTCGCGCATGAAATCCCACTGGCTACTCGCCCTCGCCCTGCCGATACTCGTCGCCTGCGCCGGTACGCCGCCGGCGCGTCCCACCGCCTGGGGCGAAGCGCGGCAGATGATGGTGGTGACGAGCGAAAGCTGGGACGCCCCGCACGCCACCTTGCGCCGATTCGAACGCGGGCCCGGGCAATGGCGCCAAGTCGGCGAAGCGCAACGGGTAATGCTTGGCCGTGGCGGCTCGGCCTGGGGGATCGGCTTGCATCCGGCCCAGGCAAAGGGCCCGCGGAAACGCGAAGGCGACGGCCGCAACCCGGCCGGGATATTCCCGCTCGGACATGCCTTCGGCTACGGCGAGGAGACGCCGAACGGTCTGCCCTACCGACAAATGCAAACCAGCCACTGGTGCATGGATGTCGATGCCTCGCCGTACTACAACCGGATCGTCGACAGCCGTGAAGTCGGCGAGGCCACGGTCGAAGGCTCGACCGAACCGATGCGGCTCGACCTCGCCAGGCAGGGCGACCAGCGCTACAAGCTCGGATTCACCATCGGCCATAACCCACGGAACGTACCGGGCCAGGGCAGTTGCATCTTCGCCCACCTCTGGCGCGACCCGGCCACGCCGACTTCCGGTTGCACGGCGATGCCCGAGCCGGCGATGCGGGCGCTGCTGGCTTGGCTGGACCCGGCACGCCACCCGGTTTTCGTGCTGATGCCCGAGGCCGAATACCGTCGCAGGGAAGTAGACTGGGGCCTGCCGGCCATGGAGATTTTCCGTTGAACGGCGCGATGATCGCCCCGGCGCACCGCATCGCCGCGAGTGCGACACCATGAGGCCGCCCTTCTCCACCACGACTCGCATTCTGCTGGCGCTGGCGTTGGCGGGCGTGATCGGCCTGGGACTGGCCTGGGCCTCCCCGGAGACCGGTGCGCGCGTGGCCGGCATCGCCCAACCCATTGGCAAACTCTGGTTGAACGCCCTGCAAATGACCGTGGTGCCGCTGGTCGGTACCCTGGTGGTGCTGGGCGTGGCCGCGGCGCGCGATGCCGCCGCCTCCGGCCGTATCGCGCGCCGCGCCATCGTCATTTTTCTCGTGCTGCTGGCGTTCTCGGCCAGCTTCGCCGCGCTGGCGGCGCCGGCCTTTCTCTCCTTCATGCCGCACAGCCCGGAACTCATGGAGGCGCTCAAGGGCGCGGCCGGCACGCCGCTGGCCAGCGAACCGCCCAAGGCCGCCGACTGGCTCACCGGCATCGTGCCTAGCAATGCCATCGCCGCCGCTGCGGCCAGCGCCATGCTGCCGCTGGTGGTGTTTTCGCTGTTCTTCGGCTTCGCCCTGACCCGCATCGATGAATTGCGTCGCGAGCGCCTGCTGGAACTGGTGCAGGCGATCGCCGATGTGATGATCGTGATCGTGCGTTGGGTGCTGGCCGTCGCGCCGCTCGGCGTATTCGCGCTGGTGCTGGCCGTCACCGCCCAGGCCGGCGCCGCCACCCTGCAGGCGCTTGGCATCTATATCGCCCTGGTCTGCGTGCTCTATCTGGCGGTCACGGCCTTGCTTTACCCGCTGGTGCGGGCCTGGACCGGCCGGCCGCTGGGCCAGTTCGCCACCGCGATCTTTCCGGCGCAGGCGGTGGCGATGAGCACCCAATCCTCGCTGGCTTCGCTGCCGGCGATGATCGATGTCTCACAACGCCGCCTCGGCATCCCGCTGCCGACGGTCTCGCTGGTGTTGCCGATGGCCGTGTCGCTGTTCCGCCTCACAAGCCCTGTGCAATACGTCGCGGTGGCGGCTTTCGTGGCCTGGGCTTACGGCATCGACATCGGCCCGCTGCAATGGGCCACGGCGGTGCCGCTGGCGGTGGTGGTGAGCCTGGGCGCGATCGGCCTGCCCGGACAGGTCAGCTTCATGGCCACCAACATGCCGGTGACGCAGGCGCTCGGCCTGCCGGTGGACCCGTTGGGCCTGCTGCTGGCCGTGGATACCATCCCGGATGTTTTCGCCACGCTCGGCAACGTGACCGCCGATGTCTCGGCCACCGCGATGACCGAACGCGGCCCGTCCGCCCAAGCCCCGGCATCCCCACTAGCGCCATCCCCGCGAGATGGCTAGAATGGCGGCCCGGATATCGGGGCCATAGCTCAGCTGGGAGAGCGCGTCGTTCGCAATGACGAGGTCGGGAGTTCGATCCTCCCTGGCTCCACCAATCGGAAAACCCGCCTCACGGCGGGTTTTTTCTTGCCCGGACGCACTTGTCAAGCTGTGAATGTCCGCGGCCAACGGCGACAATCCACGGGCGGCGCTTTGCCGCGTTTTCGTTTCGGACAAATGCAGGACAAGTCACTCGCGCAGAAGATTGCCGCCACCATCGCCCATGAGATTTCCGCCAGTGCCGGGCAGGTAAGCGCCGCCGTCGGGCTGCTGGACGAAGGCGCCACGGTGCCGTTCATCGCGCGCTATCGCAAGGAAGTCACCGGCGGACTGGATGACACCCAGCTCCGCACGCTGGAAACGCGTCTGGTCTATCTACGCGAGATGGAGGCGCGGCGCGCGGCGATCATCGAGAGCATCACCGAACAGGGCAAGCTGAGCGATGAGCTGCGTGCCGAGATCGAAGCCGCCGATAGCAAATCCCGGCTGGAAGACCTATACCTGCCCTACAAGCCCAAGCGCCGCACCCGTGCGCAGATCGCCCGCGAGGCCGGGCTGGAACCGTTGGCCGATGGCCTGCTGGCCGATCCCTCGCTGGAGCCGGAAACGTTCGCCGTGCAGTTCGTCGATGCCGAAAAAGGCATCGCCGACGTCAAAGCCGCGCTGGAGGGCGCGCGCGCGATCCTGATGGAACGCTGGGGCGAGGACGCCGCGCTGATCGGCGAACTGCGCGACTGGCTGCACCGCGAGGGTGTGATCCGCGCCCGGGTGATCGAGGGCAAGGAGACGGCGGGCGAGAAGTTCCGCGATTACTTCGACCATGCCGAGCCGCTGGCGAAGATCCCCTCGCACCGCCTGCTGGCGCTGTTCCGCGGCCGCCGCGAGGAGTTCCTCACCCTCGATCTCGAACCCGGCAACGACGTCGAACAAGGCAATGCCTATGCCGAGGGCCGCATCGCACTCAATGCCGGAATCAAACCGCGGGGCCGCGCCGCCGATGCCTGGCTCGGCAATGCCTGCCGCCTGGCCTGGCGGGCGAAGCTGCAACTGCACCTGATGCTCGACTTGTTCAACGAGGCGCGCGAGCAGGCCGAGGCCGAGGCCATCGAGGTATTCGGCGACAACCTCAAGGATCTGCTCTTGGCCGCGCCGGCCGGGCCGAAGACCGTGCTCGGCATCGATCCCGGCATCCGCACCGGCTGCAAGGTGGCGGTGGTGGACGCCACCGGCAAACTGCTCGCCACCGACACGCTCTACCCGCACGAGCCGAAGCGCCAGTGGGATCAGGCGCTCGCGGCGCTGAAGCGGCTCTGCACCACCCACGACGTGCAACTTATCGCCATCGGTAACGGCACCGCCAGCCGCGAGACCGACAAGCTGGCCGGTGACCTCATCAAACAGAACCCCGCGCTGAAATTGCAGAAGATCGTGGTCAGCGAGGCCGGCGCCTCGGTGTATTCGGCCTCGGAACGGGCCGCGCGCGAATTCCCGCAACTGGATGTTTCGTTGCGCGGCGCGGTGTCGATCGCGCGGCGCTTGCAGGACCCGTTGGCCGAGTTGGTGAAGATCGAACCGAAAGCGATCGGCGTGGGCCAATACCAGCACGACGTGGATCAGTACCGGCTGGCGCGGGCGCTCGACGCCAAGGTCGAGGATTGCGTGAACGCGGTCGGGGTGTTCGTCAACACCGCCTCCAGCGCGCTTCTCTCGCGCGTCTCGGGCCTGTCCGCCGGCGTGGCCGAGAACATCGTGATCCACCGCGACGCCAACGGCCCGTTCAAGCGCCGCAAGGATCTGCTGAAGGTGCCGAGGCTGGGCGAGAAGACTTTCGAGCAATGCGCCGGCTTTCTGCGCATCGCCGATGGTGAGGAGCCGCTGGATGCCTCCGGCGTGCACCCGGAGAGCTATGCGGTGGTGGAACGCATCGTGGCGGCATCGGGCCGCGCCACGGCCGGCCTGATTGGCGATGGCGGTTTCGTCCGCGCGCTGCGCGCCGAGGATTACGTCGACGAACGCTTCGGCCTGCCGACCGTGCGCGACATCCTGAAAGAACTGGAGAAGCCGGGCCGCGACCCCCGCCCCGAGTTCAAGGCCGCGCACTTCGCCGAAGGCGTCGAGGACATCAGGGACCTGCGCCCGGGCATGGTGCTGGAAGGCGTGGTCAGCAACGTGGCCGCGTTCGGCGCGTTCGTCGATATCGGCGTGCATCAGGATGGCTTGATCCACATCTCGATGCTGGCCGACAAGTTCGTGAAAGACCCGCGCGAGGTGGTCAAGGCCGGCGATATCGTGAAGGTGAAGGTGAAGGTGCTGGAGGTGGACGTGGCGCGCAAACGCATCGCCCTGACCCGCCGCCTGGACGACACCCCCGAAGCCCGTCCGCCGCGCCGCGAAGCCGATTCGCGCTCATCGCGCGACGACCGGCGACCGCCCCGTCCGGTACGGCCTTCCTCGGCCCCGCCCGTCAACAGCGCGTTGGCCGACGCTTTCGCCCGCGCCCGCAAGGGTTGATGGCTGGCTTCATCGGCCCGCTCCTTGTGGCGGGCCCGGGCCGCCCATGCCGGCGAGGCGTGACGGGGAAACATCCCTGTCCTGCCTGATTGGGCTATCGGCCGATGCGCGCTCGCTTCCGGGCGTGTATATCCAGTCGCCGCCAAGTCGGCAACGCTTTCCACCGGGCCGCTTCGTCTCCTATCAGCGCTCGGGCGATGGAAATCGCCCCGTGCGCTCAATCCCCTGACGCCGGTTGGATGCGGGCCCGCGCCGGCCGCGTCGCAAGCGGCCGGCCATGTCATGCAACCGCGCGGCTTAGCGCGGCTTCCTTGACGGGGCCCGCCGGATCGGTTCCAGGCCCTTGAAGCGGCGGCCGTATTCGTCGGTCAGCGCGCGCGCCTCGGCTGGGTTGCGGAGCAGGCGCGGGGTCAACAGGACGATCACCTCGGTGCGCGTCGATTTGTCGGTCTGCACGCCGAACAACCCGCCGATCACCGGCAAGCGCGAAAGGAACGGCACGCCGCTGGTGCCCTTGCTGGCCTCGTCGCTGATCAGGCCGGCCAGCATCACCGTATCGCCGCTTTGCACCGCCGCCTCGGTCTTCATCCGCCGGGTGTTGATGCGCACGTTGCCGTAGATGTCGGCCTGGCTGCCCGGGCTGCTGACTTCCTGCACGATGTCGAGGAAGACCATGCCGTCGCGGGTAACGCGCGGGCGCACCTTGAGGATGGTGCCGGTATCGAGATATTGCACCTGGCTGTAGGTATTGCCGCCGCCAGGCACCCCGGGGTTGACCGACACCGAGGCCACCGGGATGCGGCTGCCGACGTTGAGGGTGGCCTCGGCGTTGTTCTTGACCACGATCGAAGGCGTCTGCAACAGGCGGAAATCGGTGACTTTGTCCAGGGCCGTCAGCACGGCGGCGACGTTGGTGCCGAGGAAGTTCAGCGTGAGTCCGGCACCCGTGCCTTCGCCGAGGATGCTGCCGCCGGCCACGCCGAAGCCCTGGCGCGCCGCCGCGGCGGCGCGCAGCGATTCCGGCAAGGCGTTTTCCAAGTACCAGTTGACGCCGTAGCGCAGATCGCCGATCAGGTTCACTTCCACCACCTGGGCCTCGATGTGCACCTGGAGCGGCATCACGTCGAGACGCTGGATGACTTCCCGGATCGACTTCCACGCCGCCGGCGAGGCGCGCACCAGCAGCGCGTTGTTCTCCTCCACCGCGGCCACGCCCACTTGATCGCCATTGACCTGCAACCTGACCGCGCCGACGCCGCCTTGCGTCTGCGGGCTCAGCGACAACTGCCCGCCGCCCAGCCCGCCGCCGCCCGACATCGCGCCGCCCATGCCGCCGGGGTCGGGCTTCGCGGCGTCGCCGGACACCGCCACACCTTGAACCTCGGTCGGGGTCAGGCCGGGCATGATCGACGGCGCCGGCCCCGCCCCTTGTCCGCCCTGCCCGCCGAACACCTCGCCCAGCCGCTGCGCCAGTTCGCGCGCCTTCACGTATTTCAGCTCGTAGGTGTAGAGCCGACCGCCGCTGGCGCCACCATCGATACGGTCAATCCACTGCTGGATGTCGTCCAGATACGCCGGCTGCGAGGCGATCACCATCACCGAGTTGGACGCCTCCAGCGGCATGAAGCGGAACATCCCCGCCACCGGCGTGCGGCTTTGTTCCCCGAATACGCGTTCCAGATCAGTCACCACCTGCGCGGCGCGCCCGCTCTGTAGGGGGAACACGCCCACCGACATGCTGGCCATCCAGTCCACGTCGAAGGTCTGGATGGTGCGGCGATAGTTTTCCAACTCGGTGGGGGTGCCGGCGAGGGTGATCAGATTGCGTCCGCCATCCACGTTGACGATCGCCGAAGGCCGCGCATACGGCTTCAGTATCTTCTCCATCTCGGTCGCCGAGATGTAGCGCAACTCGAACGGCCGCACCTGGTAGCCGATGCCGCGCGCGCCGCTGCCCGGCCCGGTTGAGGGCGACATCAGGCCGCTGGCGACCGCCTGCTCGGTGGGGACGATGTTGTAGCGGCCATCGGCCCAAATCAGCCGGGCGTTGTTCCAGGCCAGCACGCTTTCCAGCAGGCGCAGCGCTTCGGCCTGCGTCACCGGACGCGGGGTGTTGATGTTGACCGTGCCCTGTACGCCCGGCGCGATCACGTAGTTCTGCCCCAGCATGTCGCCCAGGATCACCGCGATGATCGACTGGATCGGTTCGTCCTGGAACACCAGCGAGGTGCCGCCGCGGCCGCGCACCGGGCCGCTGAGCGCCGGTGCCGGCGGCGGTTGGATGGCGCGCTTGCTGCCATGGCGGATCATCGCGCGTGGGCCGTCCTCGCCTTCCAGCAGCACGCTTTCCTGCGCGGCGGCCTGGGTACCGGCGACACCGGTGCTGCGGGAAAGATCGGCGTCACGGCGCATATCCGGCACGGGCGCGGTGGCGCAGCCTGCCAGCAGAACGAAGAGGGTGGTGGCGGAAAAACGAATGAAGGTCATCGGGGGACTCGTGGCACGCTCAATGGGGTTCAGCAGGCGGGGCGGGAGGTGATGGCTGACGCATTTGCTTGCGTCGCTCCTCGATACGCCGGCGGATCGCTTCCACCTGCTGGCGTTGTTCGGTGGTGATGTCGTCTTGCGTCGCCGCGGCCTCGGCGGCGGCCGAGGCGCTCGTCATGGCCGCCGCTTCACTAGGGCTGCCGGGTGCGGGCGGTGCGGCGGCTGGCGGGGGCGTGTTAATGGCATCGCGAGCGTTCAGCTTGAGCACCTGCGACTGCTCGCCGTTACGAAAAGTCGCGCTACGCGGGCCGAGGTCGACCAGGCGCCATCCCGGCTGCCCCGTCACTTCCGCGCCCAGTTGCACCCGTAGCGGCTTGCCGCTTTGCGTCGGCGTGAGGGTGGCGAGATTGAGCCCGGGCGAGCGCACGATGCCGGTCAAGGTGGCGAGGAAGCTGTTGCCGGTCTCACCATTGACCGTCCCCTCCCCGCCCACGTCGGCAACGCGCGGGCTGCGGTCGTTGAAGAACAGCGGGCGCGCCCAGGCCGGGTCGGCCGGATTCGGCGCCGCAGGGGAAAGCGTGACGCTCTCGGGATAGGCCGGCTGGCGCGCCGGTACGGTTTCCACCCGGTATCCGGTGGGCGGCCAAAACCATGCCCAGCCGCAGAAGGCCACCGCCACCACCACGGCCAGCGTCCATAGCCGGGTCGAGACCGGCATCCGCCGCGCCGCGCTCATGGCGCGCCCTCCACCACTGGCGCGGCCTGCACGTAGCCGGAAACATTGAAGCCCACGTCCAGCACACCGGCGGCGGCCGTGATGATCGTCCCCGGATACTGCGGCGGCGCCGAGATGTTGAGCTCATCGACCAGTAGCGGCGGCTGGCTGGTTTCCAACAGATGGAGCAGTTGCAGCAGCTCGGCGTTGCCGCAGCGCAGCCGCAGCGCCAGCACCGCGCGCCGGGGGCGGGCGGAAGCGGCATCCGCCTGCGAGGGGTTGCGACTCACCACCTTGCAGCGCCGGCCTTCGCCGCTGACCAGGGCCACGGCCTGATCGACGCGCTCGGACATGCCATCCACCGCCTGAGCGATGCTGGCTTCCGGCAACCACAAGGGTTGCTGGCGAGCGGCGGCCTCGGCACGGGCCAGTGCGGATTCGATCACGCCACGCTGGGCGACCAGCGCCTGCGCCCTGGCCTGGCGTTCGGCCGATTGGTCGGCCTGCGCGCGCGCCGCCGCCCAAGGCTTCCACCAGAACTGGTGCAGCAGGATGCCGAACATCGCCATTACCGCCGCCAACAGCAAGATGGCCAAGTTGCGCTGGCGGCGCTCAGCGGCTGAGAGCGCGGGCGTCGCGGCGCTCATGGCTTGGCCTCGCCGCCCGCCGGCGCCAGACGGATATCGAGGGTGTAGCGATCGCCGCCCCGGCTGGCATCGGCCGCCACGGCACCCGACATCGTCACCTCGCGCCAGAGCGGGCTGCCCTGCAATGCCGGCACCAGACGGGTCGATTGCGGGGCGATGCCGGACAACTGCAAGCGCTCACCCTGCACGCTCAGGCGTTCGACATGACTGTTGCCTGGCAGACGCTCGGCCAGTGCGTCGAGCAGCACCGGCAGCAATGCGCGCCGGGCGCGCTGGGCCTGGATCTGGCGCGCGCCGTCGGTCAGGTCGGCGAGGCGCTGGCGCTGCTCGGCCACTCGGCGCGCCTCGGCGCGCTCGCGTTGCAGGCTGGCCTGGATGTCCGTCGCACGATGGCGTTCGCGCTGGAGCGAGCCCGCCGCGCCCGCCACCACCAGCAAGAGCGCGATGGCGGCCAGCGTCAGATTGCGTTGGCGCCAGCGGCTCATCGGCCGCGAACGCAGTTCCCGAGGCAGTAGATTGACGCCGGTCGGCCGACCCTCGTCATCGGCCGCATCCACGCCCTGCAACACGATGCCAAGCGCCTGCGCGCGCGCCAGCGACGGCGATAGCCGTGCCAGCGGCACCGCCACCAATTCGGTCTGGGCGGTGCCGGCCACCGCATCGAGCGCCAGCAGCCGCGCATCCCAGGCGACGGCATCGGCGGCGAACGGCGTCTGCCGATCGATCTCATAACGCAGCGCCTCGCGCAGATGGCCGGCCGCCGCCTGCGGCAGCTGCACCCGCGCATGCACCGCATGCCCCGCCGGCAGCAACAGCCAGCGCGGCAGATCGGGATGGCGTGCAAGCACCGCCTCCGGCGCGCCGCCGGCGGGCGAAGGAGCTGGCGCGGCATCGTCGCGGCGTCCGACCCAGGCGAATGCATCGGCTTCGTCCAATCGCAGCCATACGCCCGGCGGCGGCGGGAACCAGCGCTGGCGCCAACGCAATGGCAGGGCCAGGCGCAGCCCCTGCCCCCACCAGTCGAGCAGACGGTGCAACCCGGCAATCGCACTGGCGGGGGTTCGAACTTGTCGCGTTGGGATTACTGCTGCCATTTACCGTGTTCCCAAGCCAGCCAAGTGGAAGCCATGTCGCCGCTGCCGCGCGGAAATACCCGCAACACCACGACGATGCGTCCCGGCGGCTTGCCGGGACGTTCGGCGATCGATTCTATGGCATAAGTTCCGCTGCCGAATTCGGGGCCCGTGGTGGGTGCCGCATCCACGCCGGTGACGCCGGTCGCCGCCAACGCCTGCCGCATCAGCGGGCTGGCCAGACGCCATTCGGGCTGGCCCGAGGCGCCGTTCACGGTGAGTTCGCCGGCAATCGCGTCGAGGGTGGCCGGGGCGATGCCCGGCCACTGCCGCAATTCCGAGACGCTGACGATCTGGCCCGGCTTGTCGCCAGCGCTGGCCGGCGCGCCTGGCAACGGCGGCGCGGCGGCGGCCAAAGCCGTTTCGCCGCGGCGCTGGCTTTCGAGGCGCTCCACCAGCCGCGCGGCTTGTCCGGCGGGTACCTGCCGCAGTTGCAACAGGGCGCGCAGCAATTGGGGGTCGCCACGGTTGAGATCGAACTTGCCGCTCTCGTCGCGGATGTTCACGGTGATGTCCCAGCCTTCGAACCGCAAGCGGCGTGGGGTCATCGATGGTCCCCACGCCTCGCTGCCGAGGCCACGGTCGGTGCGAGCCACCGCGTAGACGATGCCGGCGCGCGCCGCCGCTTCGGCTTCGACCCGGTCGAACTGGGTGCGTGACTCGATGTGTCCGACCTTGGCGGCATAGGCCAGTACGCCGACCATGGTCATCAACGTGGCAATCAGCCACAGCACCAGCGGCAGGGCGAAACCACGCACGGACGATGAGGGAACCCGCCGCATCACGGCGCCGGCCCCGTCGCCAGCGGCAGGCGTACCCGCAACAGCGGCCATTCGTGCTGGCCGGGCCGCGCGGTCAACTTGACTTCGACCCATTCCGGCAGGATTTCCGGGCGCTTCCATTCGTCCAGCCACGGTCCCGGACGCCCGTCTTCGTCGCGCCCGCGATAGCGGAAACCAGCCTGTGCCAGGCCATCGACCAGCGTGGTCTGCGCACCGGGCTGGCAGCGCAGACCGGAGATTTGGCGCGGGCCGTTGGCCACGCACAACAATTGGCCGGCGGCAACGGGCTGCGCTTCGATCACCTGGCGCATCGGCCCCGCGAGCGTGGTGTACGGCGGCAAATCGGTGACGAACTCCATCCGCGCCGGGCCGCCAACGAACACCGTCTCTCCGCCATCGCCCAGGTCGAACTTCACCGCCATCGCGGCGGCAATACGCGCGCGCAGCAAGCCGAGCACGGCGTTGCGCTCGCCGTTTTCGGCCAACTTGGTCTCGCTGCGGGCCCCTGCCCGTGCCATTCCGCGCACGCTGGCGGCGGTGACGGCGATGGCGCTGGCCAGCAGCAAGGTCGCCAGCAGCACTTCCAGCAAGGTGAAACCGTGCATGCGCCTCATGGTTTGGGGGCCGGCCTGGGCGACGCCGCGCCGGGAATGTCGTCCGCCGGCCGGGCGGTATCCCCGACACGCAGGCCAACCAGGCGAATCGCATGTTCGCGCTCGCCATCGCGCCAGCGCACTTCCAGTACGCTGCGCCAGAGCCGCGGCTGGCCGTCGGCGCTCAGTATCAGCCCATCGGGGTCCCGGTATTCGCCGACTTCGCGACTCCAGCGGTAGCGCCCCGCGCCGACGCTGCCCGATTCGCGGCCGAGCGCCAGCGGGCGGCCTTCGGCCTCGTCGGCCAGCGACTGCGCCCACTGCGCGGCCTCGGCGGCCCGCCCCGACCAATCCACCTGGCGATAAGCGCGCGCCGAAACCGCCAGCGCGGTTGTCAGCACCAGCGCCATCAGTGCGAACGCCACCACGATCTCGATCAGGCTGAAGCCACGTTGTGCTCCGCCGATACCCCGCCCCGTACGTGCCCTCATCGCGCCGCCACCCGAGTGGTGCGGACCTGCCCGGTCAGCCAATGCACGTCGAGCCGCCAAGCCTGTCCGTTCTGCGCCAGTTCGATACGACCGCCACTGGAGGCGCCATCGGGAAAGAACACGATGGCGGCGCCTTCTGGGGTGCGCAACTCGGCCGCGGTGGTCATCGCCACCCGGCTCCTTTCCGGCAATGCCCGTGACGAGCGCCCCGCCGCCCGCCACCGATGCGCCCGCGGATCGACCACGAAGCGCTGCACGCGCTGTTCGCGCATCGCCCTGGCGCGCGTATCGCGCAGGCCGTTGGCCATCTGCGCCGCCGCCGCGCGCAGGCGTGGCCCTTCACCACTGCGCGAGAGCGCCGCGCTCATCATCAGCATGGCGCCCGACACCAAGGCCAGCACCAGCAGGATTTCCAGCAAGGTGAAGCCACCAGCGCTCCCGCTGGCGGGCAACGCCACGCGCGGCGGATTATTCGCTGGCGAGATCGGCATCGACACTGGAACCGCCGGGCTTGCCGTCGCGCCCGAAACTGACCAGCGAAAACGGCTTACCGCCCTCGCCCGGCACTTTGTATTGGATGGGATTGCCCCACGGGTCCTTCAGTTCGACCTCTTTGGCATAGGGACCGAGCCAACCGCTGCTGCCCTGCGGCTGGGTGAGCAGTTCATTGAGCTTGGCGGGGAACTGGCCGACGTCCATCTTGTACTGCTCGATCTTGTCCGCGGTGGTCTGCAACTGGGCCTTGGCCAGCCCGACCTTGGCGCGATCGCCACCGCCTAGGATGCGCGAAGCGGCGAACGCCACCACCACGCCGATCAACATCACCACCAGCACGATCTCGATCAGGGTGAAACCGGACTGGCGGCGGCCAAGCCGTTCACGACCACGGACAAGGGCTGGAAGACTCCGATTGCGCGACTGCTGGAACGCTTGCTTCATGCACTGCACCTTCGACGGAATGGACGGGTTTATTCCACAGTACATCGCGACAGTCGGCAAGCTGTCCCGAACAGGCCCCGGCAGTACGCGGACAGACCTTAATCCGACCGGAAATAGCGGGTTTTCCGAAGAAATACCTAGTGAAATCGTGGCGAGATGAATCATGCACCAATCGCCATGAGATGCATTTTTATTTCGGAACAGTGACAGCGATCGCATTGCTCTATGGAAAAACTGACGTATAAGGTCATTTATGGATGCTTAAGGTCAGCAGCTTCCATCTGCCGGCACGGCTATCTTCACGTCGCCGTTCCCGGCATTTCCCTGAGCTGACACAGCGATATCAAGAGGTAATGTTCTATGTCAAGGAAATCGAGCAAAACCCTTCGCAAGACCCTGTTGGCCGCCGCCACGGCGACCATGCTTTCACCGTTCATCGCCGGAACGGCCTTCGCCCAGGCGAAGATCAATACCGTCGGCATTGACAATCCCGCCGCTTACAACGGTTTCATCGTGCGCTACAAAGACGGCACAGTGCAAAAGCGCAACCCCGCCACCGTGCAGCGTTCGCTGGACACGACCGAATCGATGCTGCCGAACACGATGGCCCGCAGCGCCGGCAATCTCGGCAACCCGGTCACGCTGAAACACTCCCGGCGACTGTCGATCGGCGCCGACCTGATCCGCCCCAATCGCAAGCTCAACGGGCTGGAAGCCGAAACGCTGATGCGCGCGCTGGCCGCCGACCCCAACGTGGAGTACGTCGAGCCCGACTACATCATGGTCAAGAGCTGGACACCCAACGACCCCCATTACAGGCTGCAATACGGCTACGGCAGCGGTGCCGGCGGCATCCGTGCCGACCAGGCCTGGGACACCGCCCGCGGTAACGGCATCGTGGTGGCGGTGCTAGATACGGGTATCAGCGCCCACAGCGATCTGGACGCCAACGTGCTACCGGGCTACGACTTCATCAGCAGCGCCACCGCCGCACGCGACGGCAACGGCCGCGACAGCAACCCGCGCGACGAAGGCGATTGGGTCACCGCCAACCAGTGCGGCGGCGTCCATGAGGCCCAGAACTCCAGCTGGCACGGCACTCACGTCGCCGGCACGGTCGCTGCGGTGAGCAACAATGGCCGTGGCGTGGCCGGTACCGCGCCGAGCGCACGGATCTTGCCGGTGCGCGTGCTGGGCGCGTGCGGCGGCGCCACTTCCGACATCGTCGATGCCATCACCTGGGCCTCCGGTGGCAGCGTCAGCGGCGTTCCGGCCAATGCCAACCCGGCCGAAGTCATCAACATGAGCCTGGGTTCCACGGTTCCCGCCGCCTGTTCCACCAGCTACCAGAACGCGATCAACGCCGCCACCAGACGCGGCACCATCGTGGTGACGGCGGCCGGTAACGACAACACCACCGCCAACCATATGCCGGGCAACTGCGCCAACGTCATCAACGTCGGCGCCACCGATGCCTCTGGCGGACGCGCTTCCAGGTTCTCCAACTACGGCCGGCGCGTCCATATCTCGGCGCCTGGCGACCGCATTGCCTCGACCGTGAATACCGGCACCACCCGGGCGGCAAACGAAGGCTATACCTACATGAGCGGCACCTCGATGGCGGCGCCGCACGTGGCCGGTGTGGTCGCGCTGGTGCAATCGGCGGTCAATACGCCGCTGACCCCGGCACGGATGTTGCAACTGCTGCAATCCACCGCCCGCCCCCTGCAGGTAAGCTGCCCCGAAGGCTGCGGCGCCGGCATCATCAACGCCAAGGCGGCGGTCGATGCCGCGACCGGCGGCGGTGGCAGTGGCAGCGATGGCGGTGGCAACACCCCCGGCCCGAGCCCCGACGCCAACGTGCTACAGAACGGTACGCCAGTGAGCGGGATTTCCGGCACCAGCCGCAGTGAACGGAAATGGACGGTGCAGGTACCGGCCAATCGCAGCCGGCTGCGTATCACCCTGTCCGGTGGCAGAGGCGATGCCGATCTGTACGTGCGTTTCGGCAGCGCACCGACCGCCACCCGCTACCACTGCCGTCCCTACCGCCGCGGCAACAACGAAGCCTGCATCTTCAACGCCCCGTCCGCGGGCACTTGGCACGTGATGGTGCGGGGCGATAGTGCGTTTTCCGGCGCCAGTCTGACCGCGACGTACTGAGCGATCTTGGCGTGCAACCAGAACCCCGGCTTCGGCCGGGGTTTCTTTTTGCCCGGCACACTGGTCGAAGCCGGATATACGGGTGAGAATGCGGGCAACGAACATCCCCGGTTCATTCAATGCCCGTTCCCACCGATATCGAACTCGACACCCTCGCCCAGCGGCTTGGCGAACGGCTGCGTGCCCGCCACGACATGCTGGTGGCCGCCGAAAGCTGCACGGGCGGCTGGATCGCCAAGACCGTGACCGGCATCGCCGGCTCCTCGGAATGGTTCGATTGCGGCATGGTCGCTTACAGCTACGAGGCCAAACAAGCGCTGCTGGGCGTGCGCCCACGGACATTGGAGCAGCACGGCGCGGTCAGCCGGGAATGCGTGGTGGAAATGGTCTCCGGTGCGCTTTCTCACTCCGGCGGCACGGTGGCGGTGGCGGTAACCGGCATCGCCGGACCTGGCGGGGGAAGCGACACCAAACCGGTCGGCACCGTCTGGGTGGGGTGGAAACGACGCGGCGGCTATGCCCGGGCCGAGATGTTCCATTTCGAAGGCGACCGCGACGTGGTCAGGCGGCGAACGGTCGCCGCCGCCTTCGACGGTCTGCTGCGGGAAGCGGACTGAGCCTCAGCCGATATCGCCATCCACGTAGTACCAACGCCCCGCTTCCCGCCGGAAACGACTGTTCTCGCGCAATTGTCGGTGCCTGCCGTTATCGAGATACCTGGCGACGAACTCGACTTCTGCGTGGTCATCGTCGCAGCGACGATGCGCCAGCACCTTCAACCGCAGCCATTTGAGCCGCGTCAACGCCTCCAGCAATGGCCCTTGCGGCCGGGTCGAGGGGTGCCAGCTTGCCCTCAGATAATCCTCCGCCCCCAATACATAAGCGCTGTAGCGCGAACGCATCAGGGCCTCGGCATCGGCGGCGGGCGCGCCGGCATGCAGGCGGCCGCAGCAATCCGCGTAGGCGCGGGCGCGATCGCAGGGGCAGGTTTCAGCTTTCATATGGAATCCATTGCAGCAGATCGTCGCCGATGCGGCTACCCGGGCTTGCGCACTTACGAAGTTAGTAGTATTACTACTCACATGAGCAACGACACCCTCACCGACATCCAGATGGCCATCCTCGCCTTCATCGCCGAGCGCATCGAGGCCGATGGCTATCCCCCCACCCAGGTGGAGATCGCCCGCGCCTTCGGCTTCAAGGGCGTGCGCGGCGCCCAGTACCACCTGGAGGCGCTGGAAGCGGCCGGCGCAATCGAGCGCAAACCCGGCATCGCCCGCAGTCTGCGCGTGCTACGCCCGCCGCAGTCACCGCAAGCCGGCCTGCCGCCGGATACCCTCGATGACAACGCCGTGCATCTCCCGGTGCTGGGCCAGGTCGCCGCCGGCCAGCCGATCGGGGCCGACATCGGCGCCGACCAAGTCTTGATTCTCGACCGCGTGCTGTTCTCGCCCAAGCCCGACTACCTGCTGAAGGTCAAGGGCGACTCGATGATCGACGAAGGTATCTTCGACGGCGACCTGATCGGCGTTCACCGCACCAGCGAGGCCCGCAACGGCCAGATCGTCGTCGCCCGCATCGACGAGGAAATCACCGTCAAGCTATTGAAGAAGAACAGCGAGCGCATCCGCCTGCTGCCACGCAACCCCGATTACGCGCCAATCGAAGTGCTGCCCGGCCAGGACTTCGCTATCGAAGGTCTGTACTGCGGCCTGGTGAGGCCAAACCGATGAGGCTTTCACCTACACACATCGCCGCGCTCCGCCGCTGCCGCGGAAAACCCATGGAAAATATCGTCGATGCATGGGCTGTCGTCGCAGCCTGTGCGACATCGGCCATCTAGCCTGTGCGCATCGATAGCTCCACTCCTACTTCCCAATCCAAATCCAAGCAAAAGGACACCCCGATGGACGAAAACCGCAAACGCGCGCTGACCGCCGCCCTCAGCCAGATCGAAAAGCAGTTCGGCAAAGGCTCCGTGATGCGCATGGGCGACCGCGCCATCGAGCAGGTCGAAACCATCGGCACCGGCTCGCTGATGCTCGACTTGGCATTGGGCATCGGCGGCCTACCCAAGGGCCGCGTGGTGGAAATCTACGGCCCGGAATCCTCCGGCAAGACCACCCTCACCCTGCAAGCCATCGCCGAATGCCAGAAGATCGGCGGCACCGCCGCCTTCATCGATGCCGAGCACGCGCTCGATCCCGTCTACGCGCAGAAACTCGGCGTCAACGTCGACGACTTGCTGCTCTCCCAGCCCGATACCGGCGAGCAGGCCCTGGAAATCGCCGATATGCTGGTGCGCTCCGGCGCGGTGGACATGGTGGTGGTCGACTCCGTCGCCGCGCTCACGCCCAAGGCCGAGATCGAGGGCGAGATGGGCGACCAGCTCCCGGGCCTGCAAGCCCGTTTGATGAGCCAGGCCCTGCGCAAGCTGACCGGCAACATCAAGCGCAGCAATTGCCTGGTCATCTTCATCAACCAACTGCGCATGAAGATCGGCGTGATGATGCCGGGCCAAAGCCCGGAAACCACCACCGGCGGCAACGCGCTCAAGTTCTACGCCTCGGTGCGCCTGGACATCCGCCGCATTGGCGCGGTCAAGAAAGGTGACGAGATCATCGGCAACCAGACCCGCATCAAAGTGGTCAAGAACAAGCTGGCTCCTCCGTTCAAGCAGGTCGTGACCGAAATCCTCTATGGCGAGGGCATCAGCCGCGAAGGCGAACTGATCGAGATGGGCGTCAACGCCAAACTGGTGGACAAGGCCGGCGCCTGGTACGGCTACGACGGTGAGCGCATCGGCCAGGGCAAGGAAAACGCCCGCAACTATCTGAAGGAAAACCCGCAGATCGCCGCCAAGCTGGAAGGCCAGCTGCGTGAGAAATTCATCCCCGATGAAACCTCGCGCGATGAGCGCGAGACCGCCGCTGCCGGCGAATGAACCAGCCCCGTCCCACAAAGACACATGACAATGAGCAAGGATCAGGACAGAACGGTCTACAAACGTAGCGACGGCCAATGGGCCAACAAACGCAACGATTCGAATCGCGCATCCAGCCTTCATTCCACCCAACGGGCAGCGGAGGTCGCCGCCCGGGACATGTTGAGGAATCAGGGCGGTGGCGAGCTGACCACCAAGGGCGTCGATGGTCGTATCCGCAGCAAGGACACCATCGCTCCCGGCAACGAGTCATGGGTCAAGGATCGTGAGCACTGATGACCAATCGCCCGACGGCGATGCCAGCCCAGGACGCCGGAGCCGCCGTCGGAAGACCTCGCCCGAACCCACACCGAACCAGCGGGCGCTGTCCCTGCTGGTTCGGCGTGAGCATTCGCGCAAGGAACTCACCCGCAAGCTGTGCGTCAAGGGCGTGCCCCGGAGCGAGGCCAAGGCCGCCGTCGCGTACATGACAGAAGCCGGCTGGCAGAGCGACGAACGCTTCGCCGAGAACCTGGTGCGCAGCCGAGCGGCGCAAGGGCAAGGTCCACTGCGTATCCGTGCCGAAATGTCCAGCCACGGTTTGGACGAAACCATCATTGGCGCCGCGCTTGCTTGTTGCGAGGAAGACTGGAGCCGCCTGGCCTTCAATCTGGTTCAACGCCGCTTTGGCCCTGGCCTCGCCGAAGACCGAGAATTACAACGCAAGGCCGCCGGGTTCCTGCTCAGGCGCGGCTTCAGCATGGAACAGATGCGCCGAGCCACCCAAAGCAGTGAATTCGACGAATTCTTCGAAGAGGGATTCCTCTAGTACATTGAATTGCATGGCCGATTGTCCACTCCGCTCCCAAGCGAATCGTCGAGATGGGCGAGCGTAGGATGATGGACCGCGCAAGTCGAACGAACGGATCGCAACGGGCAGTTCATTGCAACGGGAGTCCAAGGCGAGCAACCGCGTCAAACGCCGACTTCGCCGGCGCCAGACCACTTCGTCATTTGATTCGGCCCTCGGGCCATCTCCCTGCACGCGCCCATTCAAACGCCACTTTGAAAGCCGGGCCAGCTTGAAGGGGCCTCATAAAAAAGCCCCGGCTCGCACCGAGGCTTGTCGATTCGATCTGCGAATCCAAAGAATTTTGAAGCGGATTTACATCGGCTCGACGGCATCAGCCTGTAGGCCCTTTTGCCCTTGCACGACAGTGAACGTCACCTTCTGGCCTTCCTTCAGGGTCTTGAAACCCTGGGACTGGATGGCACGGAAGTGCACGAAGACATCCTCACCACTTTCGCGGCTGATGAAGCCAAAGCCCTTGGCATCGTTGAACCACTTGACGGTGCCGGTTTCACGGTTCGACATCAAACTTGCTCCTTGGAATATTGCAGGGTGAGTGCCGACAGACCGCCGACACTGCTGGTTACAAGGAGTAAGTAAACGGTCAGACGACGCAGCATTACGATGAAGCCGACACGCCAGGCCATGGTCACGGCGACCCTTGGAACTCAGCGCCGCCAAAGTAGCGCCGCGATCATGAAAATGCAATCAGACCATATCTGTTGCAATGTTCTCCCCACAAGCAACCCGATACCTATGGACCACTCCTCGATCTTCTATGTCCTGGCGGCGATTCTGGTCGCCATCGGCATGCTCGGCATCCTGCTCCCCGCGCTGCCGGGCCTGCCGCTGGTGTTCGCGGGCCTGCTGCTGGCCGCCTGGGCCGACGGTTTCCAGCACGTGCACTGGGGCTGGATGATCCCACTGGGCCTGCTCACCGCGCTCTCGCTAGCGGTGGATTTCTGGGCCACTGCGATGGGGGCCAAGCGTGTCGGCGCCAGCCGGCTGGCGCTCGTGGGGGCAATGCTCGGGACGCTGGCTGGCTTGTTTTTCGGGCCGTTCGGGCTATTGGCCGGCCCCTTCGTGGGGGCGCTGGCCGGAGAACTGCTGCACCGCCGCCGGCTGAGCGGCAACGATCTGGGCGATGCCGCCAAGATCGGCCTCGGCACTTGGCTCGGCATCGTTTTCGGCGTGGTGCTCAAGCTGACGCTGGCGTTCGCCATGATCGGCCTGTTCGCGCTGGTCTGGCTGATCCCTTGAATCTCCCGCCCCGCCATGAACCATGCGGTCTCCCGGCGCGAAAGATCGCCGTCTGCTCATGTAACCCAAGCCCAGCCGTTCGCCTCGCAGATGTCAGACCACTCGTGGACGCCGGGGCGCGCGCGCTCGACGGGCCGGTAGCGGCAGCGGATACGCAGTGCCGACAACGGGGAGCGGGCGAATCGCCCGGCCGCCGCCGGCAACGCGCGAACAGGCTGGTTCAGCCCTCGACCGTCACCGGGATACCGGCAATCCTGGCCGCCCACTCCTTCGGGCCGGTCTGGTGCACCGAAGCGCCACGTGCATCGACGGCCACGGTCACTGGCATCTCTTCAACCTCGAATTCGTAGATCGCCTCCATGCCCAGATCCTCGAAAGCCAGTACGCGGGCGGCCTTGATCGCCTTCGATACCAGATAGGCACTGCCACCGACCGCCATCAGATAGGCCGCGCCGTGGTCGCGGATCGCCTCGATCGCCGCCGGGCCGCGCTCGGCCTTGCCGACCATGCCGAGCAAGCCGCTCTTTTCCAGCATCTGCCGGGTGAACTTGTCCATCCGGGTAGCGGTGGTCGGGCCGGCGGGTCCCACCACTTCCTCGCGCACCGGGTCGACCGGGCCAACGTAATAAATGAAGCGACCCTTCAAATCCACCGGCAACGCCTCGCCACGGTCGAGCATGTCGGTCATGCGCTTGTGCGCGGCGTCGCGGCCAGTCAGGAGCTTGCCGGAAAGCAGCAGCACATCGCCGGGCTGCCAACTGGCCACTTCGTCCTTGGTCACGGTATCGAGGTTGACGCGCTTGCCTTTGCTGGCGTCGTAGGTCAGCTCTGGCCAGTCTTTCAGCGATGGCGGGTCGAGCATCACCGGGCCGCTGCCGTCCAGGGTGAAATGCGCATGGCGGGTGGCGGCGCAGTTGGGGATCATCGCGACCGGCAGGTTGGCGGCATGGGTCGGGTAATCCTTGACCTTGATGTCGAGCACGGTGGTCAGCCCGCCCAGCCCCTGCGCGCCGATGCCGAGCGCATTCACCTTGTCGTGCAACTCCAGTCTCAGCTCCTCGGCGCGGCTGGCGGGGCCCCGCGCCTTGAGATCGGCGATGTCGATAGGCTCCATCAGAGCTTCCTTCGCCAGCAGCATCGCCTTTTCTGCGGTACCGCCGATGCCGATGCCGAGCATCCCCGGCGGGCACCAGCCGGCGCCCATGGTCGGCACCGTCTTCAGCACCCAATCGACGATCGAATCGGATGGGTTGAGCATCGCGAACTTGGATTTCGCTTCCGATCCGCCGCCCTTGGCCGCCACGATCACCTCCACCGTACGACCCGGCACCAGCTTCATGTTGACCACCGCCGGCGTGTTGTCGCCGGTATTGCGGCGCTTGCCGGCCGGGTCGGCCAACACCGAGGCGCGCAGTTTGTTGTCCGGGTGGCGGTAGGCGCGGCGCACGCCTTCGTTGACCATTTCCTCGATGCCCAGGTTGGCATCGTCCCAGCGCACGTCCATGCCGATTTCGAGGAAGACGGTGACGATGCCGGTGTCCTGGCAGATCGGGCGGTGGCCCTCGGCGCACATGCGCGAATTGATCAGTATCTGCGCCATCGCATCCTTGGCCGCGGGCGATTCCTCGCGCTCCCAGGCAATGGCCAGGTTCTGGATGTAATCGACCGGGTGGTAGTAGCTGATGTATTGCAGAGCGTCGGCGACCGACTGGATGAAATCTTCCTGCTTGATCGAAACGGGCTGGCTCACGGCGGGCTTCCGATGGGTTGACCGGCCATTTTAACGGCTGCCCTGGCGGCATCCGAGCGGATGTTTCGATGCCCGCGATCGCCCCGTCCGATCGCGTCGTTCAGTTATCGCCGACAATGCCGCGATGCACAGCCTGATGACCTGTCTCGACCTGATCGGCACCTTCGTTTTCGCGCTTTCGGGCGCGACGCTCGCCGTGCGCCATCGCCTCGACCTGTTCGGCGTGCTGGTACTGGCTTTCGCCACCGCCAGCGCCGGCGGCATCGCCCGCGACGTGCTGATCGGCGCGGTGCCGCCGGCCGCGCTCAGCAGTTGGCACTATCCCGCCATCTGGATTGGCGCGGGGCTGGCCGGCTTCTTCTGGAGCCAGGCGATCGAACGCGCCCAGCAGCCGGTACGCGTGCTGGATGCGATGGGGCTGGCGGTATTCGCCGTGGCCGGCACCGCCAAGGCGCTGGAGGCCGGCATCTCGCCGCTGATGGCGCCGCTTCTCGGCGTGCTGACCGGCGTCGGCGGCGGCATCGTCCGCGACGTGCTACTGGCACAAGTGCCGCTGGTGCTGCGCGCCGAGTTGTACGCCGTGGCCGCGTTCGCTGGCGGCGGCGTAGTGGCACTGGGCGCCGCGCTCGGCCTGCCGCCGGCCCTCACCACCATCGTCGGCGCCGTCATCGCCTTTACCTTACGCATCGCGGCGCTGCGTTTCGGCTGGAACCTACCAGTCGCGCTGCAAGCAAAAAACGACGACGATTGAACCCCTCGCACACTTGGCCTGGCGGTCTCGGATCGCCAGGCCACCGACGAATGGAAACCCGCATGAGCGACCTACAGCTCTTCCGCCTGCATCGAGACACCGTGGCGGAACTACCCGCGCGGCCGGCAAAGCTCGAAAAGCATCTGCAATCGCTGATCGAAACCCACATGTGCACCTTGCTGGGCGTGCGCTTTCTCGCCAGCGAATACGCCACCGGCAAGACCCACAAAGGCCGGATCGATTCTCTGGGGCTGGATGAGAACGACTGCCCGGTAATCGTCGAATACAAGCGCCACAGCACCGAAAACGTGATCAACCAGGGGCTGTTCTATCTGGACTGGCTGCTCGACCATCAGGCCGAATTCCGTTGGCTGGCGATGGAGCGGTTGGGCAAGAGCGTCGCCGAGGACATCGACTGGGCCGGCACCCGCCTGATTTGCATCGCCGCCGACTTCACCCGCTACGACCAACACGCCGTGCAGCAGATCGCCCGCAACATCGAATTGCTGCGCTACAAACTGTTCGCCGACGACCTGCTGTTGCTGGAACTGGTCAACTCGGTGAGCGTGGACGACGCCACCGGAACCGCCACGGGCGATGCGGGCACCGCCAGGTCGAAGGCCCAGGGCAAGGACAGAACCTTCGCCGAACAACTCGCCTTGGCCGATGCGCAGACCCGCGAAGTGTACGAATCGCTGGCCTCGTGGCTGCTCGCGCTGGGCGACGACGTGCAGGAACGGCGGCTGAAACTCTATACCGCCTTCCGCCGCCTCAAGAACTTCGCCTGCGTGGTGCTCTATCCCAACCGCATGCTGGTCATGCTGAAGATCGATCCCGACAGCACCCGGTTGGAAGAAGGCTTCAGCCGCGACGTGCGCCAGATCGGCCACTGGGGCACCGGCGAGCTGGAATTGACCCTGCGCACCCCGGCCGATCTCGAAAAAGCCAAACCCCTGTTGGAACGCAGTTACCTGGAAAGCTGAGGCCCGCCCCGCCCCGCGCCGAGAAGGCACACGACGACGACACCCGCCCCCGCATACTGGCCCGATGCCGCCCGCCTCGCCCTCGCAACTGAACTTCCGCCAGCGCTTCGGCGCGATGCGCAATATCCCGCCGTTCCTGCGCGGGATATGGGCGACCAGCAAAACCATGACGCTGGCCAGCCTGGGCATCCGGCTGGTGCGCGCCCTGCTGCCCATCGCCATGCTCTACCTGGGCAAGCTCATCATCGACGAGACGGTGCGGCTGGTCGCACTCGATGTCCCCACGCAACTCCAGGCCGCGTGGCAGACCGGCTAACTCGCCCACATTCTGTGGCTACTGGCCACCGAATTCGCGCTCGCCATCCTCTCCGACCTGCTCGGCCGGCTCACCAGCTACGTCGACACCCTGCTCTCCGAGCGCTTCACCAATGCCACCAGCATCCGCTTGATGGAACATGCAGCCACCCTCGACCTGGAAGATTTCGAGGACGCCGAATTGCAGGACAAGCTCGACCGCGCGCGCCGCCAGACGATGAGCCGGATGAACCTGATGAGCCAGTTGTTCGGCCAGGCGCAGGATGCGATCACCGTGGCGAGCTTCGCCGCCGGCCTGCTGGTGTACGCACCGTGGCTGATCGCGCTGCTGGTGGTGGCGCTGGTCCCGGCCTTCATCGGCGAATCGCATTTCAACGCGCTCAACTATTCGCTCAATTTCCAGTGGACGCCGGAGCGACGGCAACTGGAATACATCCGCCAAATGGGCGCGAGCGTGGAGACGGCCAAGGAAGTCAAGATATTCGGCCTCAACCGCTTCTTTATCGAACGCTTTCGCCGGCTGTCCGACCAGTTCCACGCCGCCAACCGCCAACTGGCCGGCCAGCGCGCGCTCTGGGGCACGCTGCTGGCCGCGCTCGGCACGCTGGGCTATTACATCGCCTACGCCTACATCGCTTGGCGCACGGTGCGTGGCGACTTCACCATTGGCGACCTGACCTTCCTCGCCGCCAGCTTCCGCCGCCTGCGCCAATTGCTGGAAAGCCTGCTGACCGGCTTTTCGCAAGTGACCGGGCAAGCGTTGTATCTCGACGACCTGTATGCCTTCTTCGACATCCGGCCCGAGATCGTCTCGAAACCGGATGCCCTGCCATTGCCGCAGCCGATCCGCCAGGGCTTCGTGTTCGAGGACGTCGGCTTCCGCTACGCGGGGGGCGAACGCTGGGCGTTGCGTCATCTTTCCTTCGAACTGCGCGCGGGCGAAGTGCTGGCGCTGGTCGGTGAGAACGGCGCGGGCAAGACCACGCTGGTGAAACTCCTGGCCCGGCTCTACGACCCGGACGAAGGTCGCATCCTGCTCGATGGCCGTGACCTGCGCGATTACGACATCGACGCGCTGCGCGCCAACATTGGCGTGATCTTCCAGGATTTCGTGCGCTACCACCTGAGTGCCGCGGAGAATATCGGCGTCGGCTGGATCGAGGCGATGGACGACCGCGCGCGGATCGAACGGTCCGCCCGGCGTGGCATGGCCGACGCGATGGTCGCCAGTCTCCCGAAAGGCTACGAGCAGATCATCGGCCGGCGCTTCAAGGAGGGTGTCGATCTTTCCGGCGGCCAATGGCAAAAGATCGCCATCGCCCGCGCCTATATGCGCGACGCCCAGGTGATGATCCTGGACGAACCCACCGCCGCGCTCGATGCGCGCGCCGAATACGAGGTGTTCGAGCGCTTCAAGGAGTTGTCCGAAGGCAAGACCGCCGTGCTGATCTCGCACCGTTTTTCCAGCGTGCGCATGGCCGAACGCATCCTGGTGCTGGCCGATGGCAAGGTCGAGGCCAGCGGCAACCACGCCGAATTGATGGCGCAAGGCGGGCGCTACGCCGAACTGTTCGAGCTGCAAGCGGCGGGGTATCGTTGAGCCGCCTCCGCCGATGGATACCGACATGGCCGCACCCGCCCGCGTCACCCGCTTCGCCCTGCTGATCGATGCCGACAACGCCCAGGCCGAACGCCTGCCCCTGCTGTTGCAGGAGATCGCCAAGTCCGGCCAGGCAATCGTGCGCCGCGCCTACGGCAACTGGACTTCCCAGCATCTCGCCGGGTGGAAGAAATCCCTACTCGATCATTCCGTGCAACCGATCCAACAGTTCAATTACACCACCGGCAAAAACGCCACCGACAGCGCATTGATCATCGACGCGATGGACCTGCTCTACGCCGATCACCTCGACGGCTTCTGCATCGCCTCCAGCGACAGCGACTTCACCCGGCTGGCCGCGCGCATCCGCGAGCAGGGCCTGATCGTTCACGGCTTCGGCGAGCGCAAGACACCGCAGGCTTTCGTCGCCGCCTGCGACAAATTCACCTACGTCGAGAACCTGGGCATCGAGGAAACCGTCGAGAGCGGCCCCGCCAACCCGCGCAAGCTCAAGCGCGACGCCAGGCTCGACGCCCTGCTGCGCGAGGCCGTCGATGCCGCCGCCGACGACGATGGCTGGGCGTCGCTGAGCGCGGTCGGCAGCAACCTGTCGCGGCTGGCCTCGGATTTCGACACCCGCAGCTATGGCTTCGGCAAACTCAAGGACCTGATCGTCGCGCATCCGCGCTACCAACTCGACCCACGCAAAGGCGCCGATGGCCGCGCCAACATGGTCTACGTGCGCGACAAGGGCTAGAACGCCCATGACCACCCCGGATGGCGGCGGCCTCCGGCCCGTCTTTGCGGCGCGGCGGACACTCATCGGCGGGGGGCCGCGCTCGCCCCACGGCCACCCGCCGGAATTTGAGAATAGTCAATGCCCCGCCATGCCGGATACAGAAAATGACCGCCACCCGCCGGGAGAATCCGCATGAATGCCGTGAATCAGCCGACCCGCCTCGACGACGGCCGTGAAGTCGAGATCCGCCGCATCGGCCCGCAAGACCATGCCGCCAAGCGCGATTTCATCATGGCGCTGTCGCCACGAATGCGCCGTTATCGCTTTCTCGAACAGATTAACGAACCCAGCGAGGAACTACTGAAGCGGCTGACCGACATCGACCATGTCGACGACGAAGCCTTCGTCGCCATCGCCCGCGACGAAACCGGGGCCGGTCGCATCGTCGGCGTCTCGCGCTACTCGGTCGGCAACGCCCCGGACTCCTGCGAAATCGCCCTGGTGGTGCTGGACGAATGGCGCCCGAGCAATCTCAAGCAAGTACTGCTTGGCCGGCTGACCGAAGCCGCCCGCGCGCGCGGCCTGAAGCGGATGGTCTCGGTGGACAGCACGGACAACCGTTACATGCACGAGTTCGCACCCGCGCATGGTTTCGACTGCGTGCCCGACCCGGAAGATTCAACCCAGGTGCTCTACATCCGCACGCTTTGAAGCGCCTCGCGCGGGCGCGGGTTTGCCGTGAATCAAACCCCCTCGCGCGCAGTCGCTAGAATATGCGAACCATTCTCAACAGTTCGCCCATGTCCGAATCCCCATACATCACCGAGACCGTCCTCGAAGTGCATCACTGGACGGATGCCTACTTCAGCTTCACCACCACCCGCGACCCCGGCCTGCGCTTCGAAAACGGCCAGTTCGTGATGATCGGGCTGGAAGTGGAAACCGCCGACGGCCGTGTCAAGCCGCTGGTCCGGGCGTATTCGGTGGCCAGCGCCAACTGGGCCGAAACCCTGCACTTCTTCAGCATCAAGGTGCAGGATGGCCCATTGACCTCACGCCTCCAGCACCTGAAGCCGGGCGACAAGCTGCTGGTCAGCCGCAAGCCCACCGGCACCCTGTTGATCTCCGACCTGCATCCGGGCCGCAACCTGTATCTGCTGGGCACCGGCACCGGCCTGGCGCCGTGGCTGTCGGTGGCGCAGGACCCGGAAACCTACGAACGCTTCGAGAAAGTCATCGTCTGCCACGGCGTACGCAGCGTGGAAGACCTGGCCTACCGCGAGTTCTTCGAGCACGAATTGCCGAACCACGAATTCCTCGGCGATATCGTCCGCGACAAACTGCTGTATTTCCCGGCCGTCTCGCGCGAAGCGTTCGAGTACCGCGGCCACGATCACCGGGGCCGCATCACCGAGATGCTGGCCGATGGCCGCACCGCGCGCTTCCTCGGCCTCGATCCGCTGGACGCGGCGCACGACCGCGCGATGGTCTGCGGCAGCCCCGCGATGCTGGCGGATTTCCGTGCCCTGCTCGATGGTCGCGGCTTCAACGCCGCGCCGCGTATCGGCACGCCGGGCGAATACGTGTTCGAACGCGCGTTCGTCGAGAAATGAACCGCCGCCGCGGCGGATGCGTCCCCGCCGCGACAAATATGCCGGATTAGCGCTTGCCTGGTTCCGAGACTTCCTTCACCACCTGCGCGGTGGCTTCGTCCTTGCCGGCGCGCGCCAGGTCAGCCAGGGCGGCGATGCCGGCCAGCCGGCCCTCGCCATCCACCACGATCACCCGGCGAATCTTCTCCGCCTCCATCACGCAGGTGGCATCCCTGAGCGAAGTGGCGGTGTCGATCGTCCTGACCGGCGAAGTCATGGCCTGCCCGGCGGTGGCGCTGCTGGCGTCCCCGCCACCGGCGACGACACGGGTGACGATATCCCGATCAGTCACCGCGCCGATCGGTTTGCCGCCCTCGTCCACCACCGGGATCATCCCGCAATCGTTGTCGACCATCATCCGTGCGACCTCCCGCAAGGCGGTTCCAGGCTGGCAGCTCACGGGGCTTGAAGTCATGACGCTGGTGATGTCGGCCATCGGAAATCCTCTCTCGTGTGAAGAGCGGGCAGCATCGCCAGCGCCGGGTCTCCGCGACGTGAAGCGCGCAAGCTGCGTTCAGCTCCGGCCTGACTTTTCGCCCATGCCTTCGGCTTCGCCAATGCAGTACCCTGCCCGGTTCCAACGATGAACAGAGGTCAGTCGATGACATCACGAATTCCCCGCCGCCCGCTCGCGGGCGCCCTTTCGCTCGCCATCGCCACCACACTCGCGGCTTGCGCGAGTGCGCCGGCCGGCCAGCAGTCACCCGCCCCCGCGACGAGCAGCGCCATGTCCCCCCAGACCACCAACCCGTTCTTCGCCGAAAGCAGCCTCGAACTGCGTTATCCGCATTTCGACAAGATCAAGGACAGCGATTTTGCGCCCGCCTTCGACCAGGGCATGGCCGAGCAACTGAAGGAAGTCGAGGCCATCGCCGACAACCCGCAACCTCCGACCTTCGAGAACACCATCGTGGCGATGGAGAAATCCGGGAAAACCCTCGACCGCGCCACCGCCGTGTTCTTCAACCTCAACGGCACCGACACCAACGACGCCCGCAAGAAACTGCAATCCGACTACGCGCCGAAGTTCTCCGCCCACGGCGACGCCATCCGCCTGAACCCGAAGCTCTTCGCGCGCATCAAGGCGCTGTACGACCAGCGCGCCACGCTGGGGCTGGATGCCGAAAGCCTGCGACTGCTCGAGCGTTACCACGATGATTTCGTGCGCGCCGGCGCGGCGCTCGACGACGCCCAGAAGACGCGGATGAAGGCCATCAACTCGCGCATGGCCGCGCTCGGTACCCAATTCAGCCAGAACGTACTGGCCGAAGTGAACGACTCCGCCGTGGTGGTCGAGACCCGCGAGGAACTGGCCGGCCTGACCGATGCACAGATCGATGCCGCCGCGGCCGCCGCCAAATCGCGCAACATGGCGGGCAAGTACGTCATCACTCTGCTCAACACCACCGGCCAGCCGCCGTTGTCGCAGCTGGAAAACCGCGCGCTGCGCGAACGCATCCACAAGGCGTCGGTCAACCGCGGCAGCCGCGGCAACCGCTGGGACAACACCGGTATCGTCGCCGAGATGACCCGCTTGCGCGCCGAACGCGCCGCCATGCTGGGTTATCCGGATTTCGCCAGCTTCTCGCTGGCCAACCAGACCGCCGCCAACAAGGAAGCGGTCAACCGCATGCTGGCACAGCTGGCCCCGGCGGCCGTGGCAAATGCCCGCCGCGAGGGCGCCGAGCTGCAAAAGATGATCGACGCCGAGCAGAAGGCCAAAGGCCAGCCGAGCTTCGAACTGGCGCCCTGGGACTGGGATTTCTACAGCGAGAAAGTACGCAAGGCCAAGTACGACTTCGACGAAGCCCAGCTAAAGCCCTACCTGGAGATGAAGAACGTGCTGGAAAACGGCGTGTTCTTCGCCGCCAACCAGTTCTACGGCATTTCCTTCAAGGAGCGTGGCGACCTGCCCAAGTACCACCCGGATACCTGGACCTACGACGTCTTCGACCGCGACGGGTCGAAGCTGGCGATCTTCATCTTCGACCCGTATGCGCGCGAATCCAAGCGCGGCGGTGCCTGGATGAACAGCTACGTGCGGCAATCGCGGCTGGAAGGCACCCAGCCGGTGGTGGCCAACCACCAGAACATCACTAAGCCGCCGGCGGGCCAACCCACCCTGCTGACCTGGGACGAAGTGAACACGATGTTCCACGAATTCGGGCATGCCCTGCACGGGATGTTCTCGAACGTGCGGTATCCGTATTTCTCGGGCACCAGCGTGCCGCGCGATTTCGTCGAATTCCCCTCGCAAGTCAACGAGATGTGGGCCGACTGGCCCTCGATCCTGGCCAATTACGCCAAGCACCACCAGACCGGCGCGCCGATGCCGGCTGAACTGCTGAAGAAGGTCGAAGCCGCCGCGAAGTTCAACGAAGGCTTCCGCACCACCGAATACCTCGGCTCCGCCCTGCTCGACCAGCGCTGGCACCAGGTGCCGGCCGAGCGGTTGCCGCAGGCATCGGGCGTGATGGCCTACGAGGCCAAGGCGCTGAAGGACGTCGGCCTGGACTATGCCGCGGTGCCGCCCCGTTACCGCACACCGTACTTCAGCCACATCATGGGCGGCTACGCGGCCGGCTACTACGCTTACATCTGGTCGGAAGTACTGGACGCCAACACCGTGAAGTGGATCCGCGAAAACGGCGGGCTGACCCGCGCCAATGGCGACCGCCTGCGCGAGCGCCTGCTCTCGCAGGGCGGCAGCAAGGACGCGATGGTGCTGTTCCGCGACTTCACGGGCGGCAAGAACCCGGACATCCAGCCGCTGCTGGAGCGTCGGGGCCTGAGCGCGCCCACCCAACCGGCAACGCCCTGAGCGCGTTGCGGCAAGCCACGGAAACCGGGCCTCGCGCCCGGTTTTCCATGGCGCCGGAATGCCGCGACCGGATTCGATGCGCGTTGATTCCCCGCCCTGTCAGGCCCGGACTTTCCCCACATCCGTCATGATTCCGTCTCCCACCCGCGCCGATGGCCCGGAGCCTTGCCGATGAAAATCCGCCTCTGGCCGATCACCCTGCTGTTCGTCGGGCTATGGCTGTTCCTTGGCCAGCCCTGGCGTCCTTCAACGGCGCCCGCGCCGGCTACCCATGACACGCCGGCCGAGCCACTGCCGGTACCTTCTCCCACCGATGGCTTGCCGGCCACGCCGTTACCGCGCGAAGCCCTCGACACCATCGCCCTGATCCAGCGCGGGGGGCCGTTTCCGTACCGGCAGGATGGCAGCGTGTTCGGCAATCGCGAACGCCGCCTGCCGGACAAACCCCGCGGCTGGTACCGCGAATACACCGTGAAGACACCGGGCTTGAGTCACCGCGGCGCGCGGCGGATCGTCACCGGCGGCGACCCGCCCGACGCCTGGTACTACACCGACGACCATTACGAACGCTTCCGCCGCGTCGAGGTGCCGCGATGAACGGCCAACAGCCCGCGCTCGACCTGCGCGATACCCGCCAGGCCGGCCTGTACCGAGTGATGCGGACGGACGTACCGGCGCTCCTGACGATCGCCCGTGAAGAAGGCATCGCCACTCACGACATCGATCTCAACGGGATTACCGACAAGGACGCCCTGCTCGCCCATATCCATTCGGCACTGGATTTTCCCGAAGACTGGGGCCGCAATTGGGATGCGCTGGAGGACGGGCTGCGCGACCTGTCCTGGCTGGGCCGGCCGACGCCCCGGCTCCTGCTCTGGCATGGGCTTGAAAACCTGCAAGCCGCCGCACCGGCTTGCGAAACCAGGCTGTGCGAAATCCTCGAAGAGAGCAGCGCCTTCTGGGCCGGCCAGGGCGTCGCCTTCTGGTCGCTGGCAAGCATGGTGGCGCCGCTGCCGCCCTGAGCCACGGGCGGGATATCAGCCGTCCAGTGCCTGCCAACGCTCGTAGGCGGCTTCCAGTTCCGCCTGCATGGCGGCAAGCAGCGCGTTATCGGCCTGCACCTTGGCCGCGTCGCGCTGGAAATAGCCGGGGTCGTTCATCCGCTCGCCATGCTCGGCGATCCGCGCCTCCAAAGCCTCGATCCTGCCAGGCAGGGCTTCCAGTTCGCGCGCGTCCTTGTAGCTCAACTTCTTCTTCGCCAATGGCGGCATGGGCGCCGCGGCCTCATTCCTCGCCGCCGCTTCGCGCGCGGGCCTGGCTTCGGGCGATGGCGGCCGCGGCCGTTGACGCAGCCAATCGTCATAGCCGCCGACGTATTCGCCGATGCGGCCCTCTCCCTCCATCACCAGCGTGGAAGTGACCACGTTGTCGAGGAAATCCCGGTCGTGGCTGACCAGGAGCAGCGTGCCGTCGTAGTCGGCCAGCAGTTCTTCCAGCAACTCCAGCGTTTCCACGTCGAGATCGTTGGTCGGCTCGTCCATCACCAACAGGTTGGAGGGCTGCGCGAACAGCTTGGCCAGCAGCAGACGGTTGCGTTCGCCGCCCGAGAGCCGCGTGATGGGCGCGCGGGCGCGTTCGGGGGTGAACAGAAAATCCTGCAAATACCCCAGCACATGCTTGCGACGCCCGCCGATCTCGACGCTGTCGCTGCCCTCGGCCACGTTCTCCATCGCGTTCCAGTCCTCGCGCAGCGTGGCGCGGTACTGGTCGAAATAGGCGATCCGCAACTGCGTGCCCTGGCGCACTTCGCCCGCTGCCGGTGCAAGCTCACCCAGCAGCAGCTTGAGCAGCGTGGTCTTGCCGCTGCCGTTCGGGCCGATCAGCCCGATGCGGTCGCCGCGCAGGATCGTCGTGCCGAAATCGCGCACCAGCGTGCGTGCGCCATGGGCGAACGAGAGGTCTTTCGCCTCGATCACCTTTTTCCCCGACGCCTGCGCCCCGGCCACTTCCATCCGCACCTTGCCGAGCTGTTCGCGGCGTTGGGCGCGCTCGCTGCGCATCGTCTTCAGGCGGCGCACGCGGCCTTCGTCTCGGGTGCGGCGGGCCTTGATGCCCTGCCGTATCCATACTTCCTCCTGCGCCAGGAATTTGTCGAAGCGGGCGTTTTCCTGCGCCTCGGCATTGAGGCGTTCCTCGCGCCGGCGCAGATAGTTGCCCCAATCGCCAGGCCAACTGGTAAGCCGGCCCCGGTCGATCTCGACGATGCGGGTGGCGAGCGCCCGCAGAAAGCGGCGGTCGTGAGTGACGAAGACCAGCGCGCCGCTCCACTGCTTGAGAAAGCCCTCCAGCCAGTCGATGGCCTCGATATCGAGATGGTTGGTCGGCTCGTCCAGCAACAGCAGATCCGGCTCGGCCACCAGCGCGCGCGCCAGCAGCACCCGCCGCTTCATACCGCCGGAGAGCCGGGCGAAGTCGGCATCGCCATCCAGCTCCAGCCGCTGCAATACATCCTCGACCCGACGATCCAGCGACCAGCCCTGCGCGGCCTCGATTTCGCCCTGCACGCGGGCGAGCGCGCCGGTATCCACCTCGGCCTCGTGGATCAGATGGTGATAGCGCGCCAACAACGCGCCGACATCGCCCAGGCCGCGCGCCACCACGTCGAACACGCTGCCCAGCGCATCCCGCGGCACTTCTTGTTCCAGACGGGCGATACGGCGGCCGGACTCGACGCGGATGTCGCCATCGTCGGGTTTCAGCTCGCCGGCGATCAGCTTCATCAACGTGGATTTACCGGCGCCGTTGCGCCCGATCAGGGCGATGCGCTCGCCCGGCTCGATGGCGAAATCGATCTTGTCCAGCAGCAGCGGGCCGCCGATGCTGAAATCGACGGCGTTGAGGGTAATCAAGGGCATGCGCGGATTCTACCGGCCGTGCCCCGCGCCATCACGACGAGCACGACAACATCGAGCAGCCGGCCTTGTGGCGCGCCCACTCCGGGCGCTTGCCGGCCAACGCCTCGCGCCCCGGCTGTTCGTCGTAGGGGTGCCGCATCACCTCCAGCAACTCGGCGATGCCGCTTTCGTCGCCGCCCTCGGCGCGCTCGATCGCCCGCTGCGTCAGCCAGTTGCGCGGGATGTAGCGGGGGTTGGCCCGCCGCATGATGGCGTGCCTCGCATCGGCGCCGAGCGGGTCGTCGGCAACGCGCTGGCGATAGCGCACAAGCCACGCCGTCAGCGCGTCGGCAGAGGCGTCACGCTTGGCTTCGTCGTAGAAGGCGGCGGAGAAATGCGCGGGCGTCAGCGCCCCGGCTTCGGTATCGCCCAGGGCGCGGAAGAAGATCGTCATGTCCACTTCGGTCTTGTGCATCCACGCCTGCAAATCGCGCATCAGCGCCATCGCGGGCCGATCGCACTCGGCCAACCCCAGTTTGCGGGCGATGTTGAGGGCGTCGATGCGGGCGAAGGCCTGGCCATAGGCGCTCAGCCCGGCATGCAATGGCGCGGCATCGGCCAGCAAGGGCGACAGCGCGACCGCCAACTGCTGCAAATTCCACAGCGCGATGCGCGGCTGCCAGCCGAAACGGTAACGGCGGCCGTGGGCATCGGTGGTGTTGGGGGTGAAATCGGGATCGTAATCGTCGATCCAGCCGTAGGGACCGTAATCGATGGTGAGGCCGAGCACGCTCATGTTGTCGGTATTCATCACGCCATGAACGAAACCGACGCGCATCCATTCGGCCACCAGCCGAGCGGTGTGCTCGGCGATTCCGTGGAACCACGCGGCGTAACGCGGCACGTCCGCCAAACCGGCCAGATGGGGATAGTCGCGTTCGATGCAGAAATCGGCGAGCTGGCGCAACAGGCCGACATCGCCACGCGAGGCCGGCAACTCGAAATGCCCGAAGCGCAGGAACGAAGGTGCCACTCGGCAGACGACCGCGCCCGGCTCGGGCCGCGGGTGACCGTCGTAGAACATGTCGCGCAGCACCGGCTCGCCGGTCGCCACCAGCGACAGGGCGCGGGTGGTGGGGATGCCGAGATGGTGCATGGCCTCGCTGCAAAGGAATTCGCGGATCGACGAACGCAGCACCGCGCGGCCATCGGCGTGGCGCGAGTACGGCGTCGGCCCGGCGCCCTTCAACTGCCATTCCCAGTGCCGGCCATCGGGCGCGACGGCCTCGCCCAACGTGATCGCGCGGCCGTCGCCCAACTGCCCGGCCCAACCGCCGAACTGGTGGCCACCGTAATTCGTCGCATGCGGCCGCATGCCGGGCAGGAGCGCATTGCCGGCGAAGACCTGCGCGAATTCGGGCGATGCCGCGTCCGCCATCGTCAGGCCCAAGGTCGCCAGCATGTCCGCCGAGACCGCGACGACACGCGGCGCCGCCACCGGCGTCGGTCTCACCGCCGACCAGACCGCCCCTTCGACTTGGCGGGGGCGGTCGTCGTCGTCGGGGTCGCGCGGCAACGCGCGCGGAAGCCGGTTGTCGAATCGGATGTCCATCCGCCGGATATGGGGACGATCCCCCGGGATTCAGCGGGGAGAGGCGTAGAATGGGCCGTCCCATCATTTGCGCCATGCGCAGGAGTCCCGCCATGAGCGCCGAACAAGAATCCCCTATCCCGACTTTCGCCGAACTCGACCTGCCCGCGCCGATCCTGAAAGCCTTGGCCGACGTCGGCTACGAATCACCCTCGCCGATCCAGGCCGCCACCATTCCCCCGCTACTCGAAGGCCGCGACGTGTTGGGCCAGGCGCAGACCGGCACCGGCAAGACCGCCGCCTTCGCCCTGCCGATCCTGGCCCGCATCGAGCCCAAACTTGCCGCCCCGCAGGCGCTGGTGCTGGCGCCGACCCGCGAACTGGCCATCCAGGTGGCCGAGGCGTTCCAGAAATACGCCGGCCACCTGCCCGGCTTCCACGTACTGCCGATCTACGGCGGCCAGAGCTATACCCCGCAATTGCAGGCGCTGCGCCGTGGCGTGCAGGTGGTGGTGGGTACGCCCGGCCGGGTGATCGATCACCTCGAACGCGGCTCGCTGGATTTGTCGAAACTGCGTGCCCTGGTGCTCGACGAAGCCGACGAAATGCTGCGCATGGGCTTCGTCGACGATGTCGAGGCGGTCATGCAGAAAGCCCCGCCGCAGCGGCAGATCGCGCTGTTCTCGGCCACCATGCCGCCGCCGATCAAGCGCATCGCCCAGACATATCTGCGCAACCCCGTGGAAGTGGCGATCAAGGCCACCACCACCACCGGCGAGAACATCCGCCAGCGCTACTGGCTGGTCAGCGGCCTGCACAAGTTGGATGCGATCACCCGCATCCTCGAAGCCGAACCGTTCGACGCCATGATCGTGTTCGCCCGCACCAAACTGGGCACCGAGGAGCTGGCGGAAAAACTCACCGCGCGCGGTATCGCGGCCGCCGCGATCAATGGCGACATGGATCAGAAATCGCGCGAGCGCACCATCCAGCGGTTGAAGGACGGCCAGCTCGACGTGCTGGTCGCCACCGACGTCGCCGCGCGCGGACTGGACGTGGAGCGCATCACCCATGTGCTCAATTACGACATTCCCTACGACACCGAGAGCTACGTCCACCGTATCGGCCGGACCGGCCGCGCCGGGCGCAAGGGCGAGGCCATCCTGTTCGTGACCCCGCGCGAGCGCGGCATGCTGCGCGCTATCGAACGCGCCACCCGGCAGCCGATCGAACCAATGCAATTGCCCAGCGCCGAGGACGTCAACCAGCAACGCATCGGCCGTTTCCAGGACCGCATCAGCAGCGCGCTCGACGGCCCGGATACGCTGCTGTTCCGCGAATTGTTGGAAGCCTACGAGCGCGAGCGGAACGTGCCGATGGCGGAAATCGCCGCCGCGCTGGCGCAGATGCTGCAAGGCGATACCCCGCTATTCCTGCCCAACGACCCGCCACCGCCGCCGCCGCGCGAAAAACGCGAACGCCCCGCGCGCGGCGACGATTACGCCCCCAAGGCCCGCGAAAGCGAACGTACGCCGCGCCAGCCCCGTCCCGCCCATGACGGCCCCGACGCGGGCATGGAAACCTTCCGCATCGACGTCGGCTACGCGCACGGCGTGAAGCCGGGCAACATCGTCGGCGCCATCGCCAACGAGGCCGAGCTCGAAGCGCGCTACATCGGCCGCGTCGACATCCGCACCGATTACAGCCTGGTCGACCTGCCCGAAGGCATGCCGCGAGAGCTGCTGCAATTCATGCAGAACGTGCGCGTGGCCGGCCGGCCGATCCGCATGCGCCGCGCCGAGGCCGCCGACCTCGAACAACAGGACGAGCCACCGCGTTTCGCCCGCAAGCCGCGCTTTGGCGATGGCGAGGCGCGCCCGCGCAAGCCCGGCTTCGGCAATGGCGAACGCAAACCCGGCAAGCCCGGCTTCAAGAAGCGCGCCGGCTTCGGCAAGGGCGGTCTGCCGAAATCGCGGACGCCCCGATAACCTGATCATCCCCGGCCGTGGCGGGCATCGCCCTGTCTCGGCGGCGGCGAGTCGATCGCGCAGGGAACACGATGCGATTCTCCCATGACGTCCTCATCATCGGCGGCGGTGCGGCCGGCCTGATGTGCGCACTGACGGCCGGCCAACGCGGCCGCCGCGCCCTGGTGATCGAACACGCCGAACGCTGCGGCAAAAAAATCCTGATGTCCGGCGGCGGACGCTGCAATTTCACCAACACCGGCGCCTCGCCCGCCCAGTACCTGTCGGCCAATCCGCACTTCTGCAAATCGGCGCTGGCCCGCTGCACGCCGGCGGATTTCATCGCGATGGTCGAGCGCCACGGCATCGGCTATCACGAAAAGGAACTGGGGCAATTGTTTTGCGACGAATCCTCCAGGCAGATCGTGCGCATGCTGTTGGACGAATGCGAATGGGGCGGGGTGCAAATCGAAACCGGCTGCGATGTGGAATCACTGGAGCAAGACGCCCACGGCTTTGTCCTTCGTGGTTCGCGTGGCGTGTTTCGCGCGCCTTCGCTGGTGGTGGCGAGTGGCGGCTTGTCGATCCCGCGCATGGGCGCGACCGGCCTTGGCTACCAGATCGCCCGCCAGTTCGGTCACGCCGTGTTGCCGATCCGTGCCGGACTGGTGCCGCTCACGCTCTCCGGCACGCATCTGGAGCGTCTGGCCGGCCTCAGCGGCCTCGCCTTCCCTGTCGAAGCGCGCTGTGGAAAATACGCGTTCACGAACGCGATGCTGATTACCCACCGCGGCCTCAGCGGCCCGGCGATCCTCCAGATCAGCTCGTACTGGCGCGAAGGCGACACGCTGGCCATCGACCTGCTACCGGCACACGACATCCCCGATCTGCTCGCGCGCTGGCAACGCGAACGCCGCGACGCGCAGTTGCAGACCCTGCTGGCCGAACAGTTGCCGAAACGCTTCGCCCAACGGCTAACCGAACACTGGCTGCCCAACCGGGCCATGCGGCAATTCGACACGCGCGAACTCGATTCGGTGGCGAACACGCTGGAAAACTGGCCACTGACCGCCAGCGGCACCGAGGGCTACCGCACCGCCGAGGTCACGCTCGGCGGCGTGGATACCGACGGCCTGTCTTCATCCACGATGATGTCCAAGCACGTCCCCGGACTGTACTTCATCGGTGAGGTGGTGGACGTCAGCGGCTGGCTGGGCGGCTACAACTTCCAGTGGGCATGGGCGTCGGGCCGCGCGGCGGGCATGGCGGTCTAGCCGCCCCCGCTACGGCAACGGCCAGCCAAACACGCTGGCGAAGAAGAAATAGGCGATACCCGCCAACAGCAGCCATAGCGTGACCTTGAGCATCATGCCGATCACCTTCACCGCCATCCAGGCGACGATCACCCCGATCAGCAGCAGCGCCCACTCGTTCACTGCCGCACCGGCGGCGCGATGACCGGCTCGTCACGCAGCGGGCGCAATTCCGGGTCAAGGGCGATGCGCTCGTCGAACACGAAACAGCCACCCTCGTAACCCATGCCACCGACCTCTTCGAAATAACGCAGGATGCCGCCCTCCAACTGCGATACGTTTTCCAGGCCGATATCACGCATCCACGGTGCCGCCTTCTCGCAACGAATGCCGCCCGTGCAGAAGCTCACCACGGTGGCATCGCGCAATTCCCCGCGGATCGCTTCGACGGCGGCCGGCAGGTCGTTGAAATTATCGATCGGCAGCGTGCGCGCGCCCCTGAAAGTGCCATAGCCGATCTCCTCGCGGTTTCGGGTATCCAGCAGCAGCAATGGCTTGCCGGCATCGTCGTGACCGGCCTCGATCCAGCGTGCCAGCGTCTTCGCCGCCACCGAAGGCACGCGCGCCTCGCCAATACCGGCCGGACGACCGGCGAACGACACGATCTCGCGCTTGCGCTTCACCTTCAACCGCGCGAACGGCACATGCCGGCTCCAGCTTTCCTTCGCCACGATCCCCGAGAAACGCGGGTCGGCACGCAGCCAGTCCAGAAACCCGCGCACCGCGTCTTCATCGCCAGCCAGGAACAGATTGATGCCCTCGCCCGCCACCAGCACGCTGCCACGCAATCCACGCGCCTGGCATTCGGTACGCATGCGGGCCGCCAATGCGGGCACGTCGGCAATCGGGACAAAGTGGTAGGCGGCAATATTGAGTTTCATCGGGCCATTTTATCCGCGCGGCGCACCGCCACGAGACGCCCGGGCAGATCGTCGCGTCGCACTGCGCTGGTGCTAGTGCTGGCGATTCCGGCCACCATCGAATCAAGCAGCGCTTTTCTTATCCCGCCACTGCCCACCGCGTTCCAGCCCAGCCAAGCACCCACGCACAGCACCGACCTCAATTGCCGTGATCCCACCGAGGTGACATCAGCCTTTTAGATCATGCTAGCTTGCAAGTCAAGGAGGGGAATGACGATGACACGCTCAGCACTCTTGCTGTTATCGGCCGCCGCGCTTGCCGCCTGCGCCGGGCCGACCCGCGCCGTACAAACCGGCGCTTCACCACCACAGAGCCACCTGCCCGACGCAAGGCCGCCAGCCGGCCCGCCCGGCAACCATGCCGCCCCCCCGCCCGCAAAGCCCCAGGAGAATCCCGCGATGAACACTCAGGAAGCCCAGATCCCCCCCAACCCGACACTGAGCGCGGAAGAGGTGGGGCGACGTTTCCTGAAGTTCATCGAAGGCGTGGAATCCCGGGGTGACATCACCCTTGAGCGGGTTCAGGAGGTGATGGGGTTGACACTAAAAAGAAGACCAATTGACAGAGGGTTCTTCCACACCCAGTCCCTAATTGGGGATTGGAGCTACGTCATTATCCTATGGCCGCACCCCGAAGAGGAAATGAGAAACTCATTAAATCTTGAGTTTATCAATAAGATAAATCAATTTTCCGACATGCTGCCAATATGTGGCCTAAGCTTCGAGGGATACCATAAGGCCCTACTATCATTCGGGTATTCTGAAATTTTCAGATATGACAAGATCGGCCGGCTGTCCGGTGTTAGTTACAGCAAAGGGAACATGCATGTTGGAATCACCCCTGAGCTTAAAGTATTCCCAAACGGGAAGGCGTACCCCACATGCGTTCGGCGCATTGGGCTATTAGCCCCATACTGAAGGGAGACGATCATGACGCAGACACAAGCAAACCCGCAGCTCGAAGCCATCCTCGTCCAATTCGGCCAACAACCTGGCATATCTCCCGACCAGGAAGCCCAGCTACGCGCAGCCATCCTATCCGATACCGAACTGCTCGGAAAACTGAACCTGGCCACACAGAACAGTC
>NZ_RFLY01000014.1 GCF_003697345.1 Solilutibacter pythonis
GAGGCGCCTTGAACTTGGATAGCTGATCGGAGGCTTGGTCGAAGCTGCGTAGATGTTCAGGCGTTGCCTCGTAGTGCGAGACATCGTCCATGGGTAAGCCATCCTGGCCCAGCATGAGGGAAACTTTATTACGGTGCTCGGTCATGTCGCTCACTCCCCTTGGTAGGTTCTTGTCCAGGCCAGCAGTAGATCACTCCGGCTTTCTTTTAATTCGGGATCGCCCGGCTGTTCATGTCTGGTCAAAATCCATGCTTTTATATAAATATTGATGATGCGATCATTGATTTCCAAATAAATTCGTGCATGATGTTTCATGTAAGTGGCCCAGTACTCATGGACACTTTCGCGTGGCACGTTATGCAGGATTTCATGCCCCGGAAATACCGTCTCCAGGTCTATCTCCGTTTCGCGTTCGATGCCATCCAATGCCGTCCATTTGATGTCGACAGGCGAAGGGAATCCGTGAGTCTCGAACGCTTCCGTACTGCCAAACGAAGCGCTCCAGTTTTCCTTGGGGAGAGGTTTCCCAGAAGGTTCGTCGAGATATAAAGAGAGCTGGCGGCGATTGAAGATGATTCTGCACTTGAGTGTATTGAAGCAATATGCACCCAATGAATAACTATCGAACCGAAGTGGCCACGGCTCTTTCGGTTCTTTTCGTCTGAAAAGGTTGTCGATGATCTTCATGGTCTGGCTTCCTGGGTGGAGGTGTTTTCACAGGGATAGCTGAGGGGTTTGAACTTGGATAGCTGATCGGAGGCTTGGTCGAAGCTGCGTAGATGTTCAGGCGTTGCCTCGTAGTGCGAGACATCGTCCATGGGTAAGCCATCCTGGCCCAGCATGAGGGAAACTTTATTACGGTGCTCGGTCATGTCGCTCACTCCCCTTGGTAGGTTCTTGTCCAGGCCAGCAGTAGATCACTCCGGCTTTCTTTTAATTCGGGATCGCCCGGCTGTTCATGTCTGGTCAAAACCCATGCTTCAATATAAATATTGATGGTGCGATCATTGACTTCGAGAAAGATCCAGGCGTGGTGCTTCATGTAAGTGGCCCAGTACTCATGGACACTTTCGCGTGGCACGTTATGCAGGATTTCATGTCCCGGGAAGACCGTCTCCAGGTCTATCTCCGTTTCGCGTTCGATGCCATCCAATGCCGTCCATTTGATGTCGACAGGCGAAGGGAATCCGTGAGTCTCGAACGCTTCCGTACTGCCAAACGAAGCGCTCCAGTTTTCCTTGGGGAGAGGTTTCCCAGAAGGTTCGTCGAGATATAAAGAGAGCTGGCGGCGATTGAAGATGATTCTGCACTTGAGTGTATTGAAGCAATATGCACCCAATGAATAACTATCGAACCGAAGTGGCCACGGCTCTTTCGGTTCTTTTCGCCTGAAAAGGTTGTCGATGATCTTCATGGTCTGGCTTCCTGGGTGGGGTGTTTTCACAGAGACGGCCGGTCTGGCGCTGTCCCCGCACGGATCGATGTTTGCCGTTCGCCACGGATGTTTGCGGCTGCTGCTCGTTTCCCTCGCGGCCAGCATAACCGGCGTGGTCTGTGGGTGTGGATGCCGTATTTGCCGGTGGCGTTCGGATCGAGCGCGAGGGCGGTGTTGGCCGGGTCGAGGCCGGCCCGGACGCGGGTGGTGTTCACCGCCAGATGGACGGCGGCCAGTGTTTCGGTATGGGGAGCCACGCCGTGGCTGGCATAGGTATTGGCCAGCTGGGCGAGGTCGCGTTGCTCCTGGGTCGGGGCCTGCCAAGTGGGCAGGGCGGCCATCGTCCGGGCGTGCTGGGCCAGTTGAGGTTGCAGGGCGGCGCGGGTGGCCGCGAGTTCGGCGGCGATAGGGCCAGTCGCTACTTCATCGCCGTGCCGCCACAGGCCATCGTCGCCGCGTTGGTAGGGGCGGGCGTTGGAGGCTTGCAGGTGGTCGGGGTCGCGGGCGGTGTGGATGGCGGCCGGGATGGAAACGGTCTCGATGTTCGCCCAACCATTGAGCCGGTGGGCCACGTCGTAGCGGGCGGCGAGGGCGGCGGGGCCGTGGGCGATATTGGCCTGGATGACGTCGGCGGCCTGGCGGTCGAGTTGGGCGGCGCGTTCGGGGGAGGCCACTTCCGGCTGATAGTGATAGCCGCCGTTGGGCCGCGCGTCGGTGGCGCGATTGCGCTGCCATTGCTGGGTATCGGGGTCGTGCAGCCAGGGGGCCGGGGTAAGGCTGGGGCGATCCTGGTCGTTGACGTCCAGTTAGCGGGTATTTTCGGCCTTCGCTTCGCGGCGGTGCATGACGATGCCGGCAATCGCCACGCCAGCGGCCACCACGGTGACGATTAGGGTCGCCAGTGCGTTGATTTCCGGTGTCACGCCGAGTTTGACTTTTGAATAGATCACCATCGGCAGGGTGCTGGCGCCGGGGCCGGAGGTGAAGCTGGCGATTACCAGGTCGTCCAGCGAGAGGGTGAAGGCCAGCAGCCAGCCGGCCACCAGCGCCGGGGCGATCAGCGGCAGGGTGATGAGGAAGAAGACCCGCCAGGGGCGGGCGCCGAGATCCATCGCGGCTTCTTCCAGGCTTTCGTCCAGGGCCACCATGCGCGAGCGCACCACCACGGTGACGTAGCAGGCGGTGAGCGTGATGTGGGCGAGGGTGATGGTCAGCATGCCGCGCTCGGGCCAGCCCAACAGTTGTTGCAGGGCGACGAACAGCAGCAGCGAGGACAGACCGAGCATCACGTCCGGCATCACCATCGGCGAGGAGTTCATCAGGCTCAGCGTGCCGCGCCCGGGAAACTTGCCGAAGCGCGAGAGCGCCAGCCCGCTGGCGGTACCGATGCACACCGCGGCACTCGCCGAGATCGCGGCGATGGTCAGGCTGCGGCCGAGCGCGGTCATCAATTGCTCGTTCTGGAACAGCGCCGTGTACCAGTGGATGGAGAAGCCGCCCCAGACCGTGGCGAGGCGGGAGGCGTTGAACGAATACACGATCATCGAGACGATCGGGATATAGAGAAAGGCGTAGCCCGCCAGCATCACCGCGCCCAGGCCCCAGTTGCGTCGTTTCATGCGTGGGCCTCGCGCTCGGCGCGGCGGTTTTCGAAGTATTCGAACAGCAGGGTGGGGATGACGATCAACAGCAGCATCGCGATGGCGACCGCGGAGGCCACCGGCCAGTCGCGGTTGGTGAAGAACTCGGTCCAGAGCACGCGGCCGATGGTCAGCGCATCGGGGCCGCCGAGGATGTCGGGGATGACGAACTCGCCCACCGCCGGGATGAATACCAGGAGCGCGCCGGCGATGATGCCCGGCATCGACAGCGGCAGAGTGATGCGCAGGAACGATTGCCACGGACGAGCGCCGAGATCGGCGGCGGCTTCCAGCAGCGTGAAGTCCAGGCGCATCAGGGTGGCGGTGAGCGGCAGGATCATGAACGGTAGGTAGTTGTAGACGATGCCGATGTAGACCGCGAGATCGGTATGCAGGATGGCGCCGCCCGGATCGATGAGGCCAAGCGCCGCCAGCGCCTGCGAGGCCAGGCCATTGGCCTTGAGGATGCCGATCATGGCGTAGGTGCGCAGCAGCGAGCTGGTCCAGAACGGCAGGATCACCAGCACCAGCAGCAAGAGCCGGAGTACCGGCCTGGCGCGTGCGATGCCGTAGGCGATGGGGTAGCCGAGCAATAGGCAGAGCAGGGTGGAGACGCTGGCGAACAGCAGCGATTTCAGATAAGCGGCGACGTAGAGCGGGTCCTGCAACAGCAGTGCGTAGGCCGAGGTGTGCAGGCGCAGGCTGGTGGCGCCCTCGGCCGTGGTTTCGAGCAGCGGCGTGTAGGGGGGCGATTGCCCGAACACCGCTTCGGCGAAGCTGATCTTCAGCACGATGAGGAATGGCACCGCGAAGAACAGCAGCAGCCACAGCACCGGCAGCATGGTGACGAGGAAACGGCCGCGCCGGGTGCGGAACTCCGTGCCCACCGCGCGGAACCAGCCGAACAGGTTGCGCACCACCTCGTCCCAGAACGACCATGCTCCTTGCGCGCGCGGGTCGTGCGCGTTCATGCCGTGAGCACCACGGCGCTGGCCGCGCTCCAGGTCAGCCACAGGGTTTCCTCCCACTCGTAATGTGGCTCGGAGCTGCGTTCGATGTGGGTTTCCTGCACGCGGATCACCGTGCCGGATTCGGTTTCGACGTGGTAGATCGAGACATCGCCCAGATAGGCCACGTCGCGCACCTTGCCGACGGCGACGTTCTCGTCGCGTACTTCGGCCTCGTGGACGTCGATCTTCTCCGGCCGCACCGCCACGCTGACCGCCGTGCCCTCCGGCAGCGGGTCGGCCTGGCGGGCGAGGATGACGCCCCCGGCCACCGCTTCGCACTGGATGCGGGCGATGCCGCTCGTGGCGTCGTGCGCGAGCACCCGGCCCTCGAACACGTTGATACCGCCGATGAACTCGGCGACGAAACGGGTGGCCGGGTATTCGTACAGCGCCGCCGGTGTGGAAACCTGGACGATGCGGCCGGCATCCATCACCGCGATGCGGGTGGACATGGTCATCGCCTCCTCCTGGTCGTGCGTCACCATCACGAAGGTGGTGCCGACCCGCTCCTGGATGTTGACCAGTTCGAACTGGGTGCGTTCGCGCAGGCGCTTGTCGAGCGCGCCCAGCGGCTCGTCGAGCAGCAGCAGCTTGGGTTGTTTGGCCAATGCGCGGGCCAGCGCCACGCGCTGGCGCTGGCCGCCGGAAAGCTGGTCGGGTTTGCGGCCGCCCAGTTGCGGCATCTGCACCAGCTCCAGCATCTGCCGCACGCGGTCCTTGATCTCGCCGCCGGCCATGCCGTCCTGCTTCAGGCCGAAGGCGATGTTCTGCGCCACCGTCATGTGCGGGAACAGCGCGTAGCTCTGGAACATCATGTTGACCGGCCGCTTGTACGGCGGCAGTGCGGTGACGTCGATGCCGTCGATCAGCACCCGGCCACTGTCCGGGGTTTCGAAGCCGGCCAGGACGCGCAGCAGCGTGCTCTTGCCGGAGCCGGAGCCGCCGAGCAGGGCGAAAAATTCGCCACGGTAGACGTCCAGCGAAATGTCGTCGCAGGCGTGCAGTTTGCCGTAGGTCTTGGTCACGGCCTCGATGCGGACGAAGGGTTTGGCGTCGGCGTCGCGCCAAGGCTCGACCGGGAGGGGGCGGGGCGAGCTCATGCGCTCAGCGCCCGCTCTTGATCGCGGTCCAGGCGCGCACGCGCTGGCGTTGCATGCTTTCGGGCAGCGATTTCGGGTCGACCAGTTTGGCGCGCACCGCTTCCGGCGGATATACGCCGGGATCGTTGGCGATGCCGGGATCGACCAGCGCGGTGGCGTCCTTGTTCGGGTTGGCGTAGGCCACTTCGTTGCTGACCGCCGCGATCACTTTCGGGTCGAGCAGGTAGTCGATGAAGGCCATCGCGTTGCTCGGGTGCCGGGCGTCCTTCGGCACCGCGATGACGTCGATCCAGCGGATCGCGCCTTCCTTCGGAATCACGTAGCGGATGTCCGGCACCGACCGGCCGGCGGCTTTGGCGGCCTCCACCGCGACGTCGCGGGCCTGACCCACGTCGCCGGAATAGCCCATCGCCACGCAGACGTCGCCATTGGCCAGGGCGTCCTTGTACTCGGCGTTGTTGAAATTGCGGATGTGGGGACGGATCGCGCCGTACACCCGCTTGACCCGCTCGATTTCGTCGGCGCTGCCGGCATTGGGGTCGCGGCCTTGCCAGATCAACGCGGCGCCGAAGGCTTCCTGGTCGTCGTCGAGCACGCTGATGCCGCATTGGGCGAGCTTGGCGGCATTGGCCGGGTCGAACAGCAGCGACCAGGAATCGATGGGCGCGTCCTCGCCCAGGATTTCCTTCACTTTGCCGACGTTGATGCCCAGGCCGGTCGTGCCCCACATGTAGGGCGCGACGTGGGCGTTGCCCGGATCGATGTCCTCCAGGCCCTTCAGGATCGCCGGGTCGAGGTGTCGCCAGTTCGGCAGTTTGGTCTTGTCCAGCGCGGCGTACATCCCGCCCTTGACCTGGCGCTGGGCGAACGGTCGCGCCGAGGGGAAGACCACGTCGTAGCCGGAATTGCCGGCGGAGAGCTTGGTTTCCAGCGTCTCGTTTTCGGAATAGACATCGTAGTTGACCTTGATGCCGGTCTGTTTCTCGAAATTGGCGATGGTGTCCGGGGCGACGTAATCCGACCAGTTGTAGACGTTCAGCACCTTCTTCTCCGGGCCCGGAGGGGCGGCGGCGGTGTCGCCGGCGGGCTTGCCGCCACAGGCGGCAACGAGCAGGACAACGCAGGCGAGCGGGGCAAGGCGCAGGGTCACGGGTGGCTCCGGGGTGAGATGTTCGATGCGAATTCTACGTGCTGAGCGCAGCCTTGCCGCGCAATTCGGCGCGACGAAGGCGATGTCTGGCGCTATCGTATGCGCCTCTCGATTTCCGCCGTGGAGGCGATCATGCGTGTTTCTTCTCTGGGCCTGGCCTTGAGCCTGTCGCTGCTGGCCGCGCCGGCTTTGGCGCAGGAGGTCGGGCCGGAGGTTGGGCGGGAGGCCGCCTGGACGCTTGGCGGCGGTGTCACCGGCGTCAGCGATTACGTCTGGCGCGGGATTTCCCAGACCCGCGGCAAGCCGGCTTTGCAATTCGATCTCAACCTGAGCCATCGCAGCGGCTTCCATGCCGGGGTCTGGGCCTCGAACGTCGATTTCACCGCGACCGGCGACGAGAACGACGGCATCCGCTACGAGCTTGATCCCTACATCGGCTGGTCGGGCGAGGTGTTCGGCAACGGCAGCGAGCTGGAGCTGTCGCTGAGCCGCGTCACCTATCCACGCGCCAAACCGGGCTTCAACGTGAATTACACCGAGATAGAAGGCAAGCTGACCTTCCCGCAACACGTCTATGTCGGCCTCGCCTATTCGCCGGACATCTTCAAGCTGGGCGCGCGCGGCATTTATTACAACGCCGGTGTCGATCTGCCGTTGGGCGAATCCGGCTGGGGCCTGAAGGCGCAGGCCGGCCACTACGATCTGAAGAAGGCCGCTGGCGACAGTTACGACGATCTCCTGCTTGGCGTGAACCGGCAGTTCGGCCCGGTCAAGGCCGAACTGGCCTGGACGGATACGACGAGCTATGGCGAGGCGTTATCAGAAAACCTCGACGAAGCCAGTCAGGCCGGCGCGCGATGGGTGTTGAGCCTGGGCTGGGAGTTCTGATCCGCCTTGCGCCGCTGCCGGTTATTGGTTACCCGAGGCTGAGGCCCATGTCCGGCCTGGGGTGACGATCGGTCTCCGGGCGGTGGTTTTATCCTGCCCGGCCTGACATTCATCCTGGGTGGCCCGGGCATCCGGTAACGGCCGGACGCCCGGGCCATGTTTCCGGCGCGGCGGTGCGGTTATCGTCGATCCGTATGGGCGGGCAGGGATGGCGGTGCTCTTCCCAGCGACACCGCGACAAGCACGAGGGCGATCAGGGCGAACGGCGCCCATTCGCGCCACTGGTACACGAGCGTGCCGATGACCGGCGCGACCACCATCGATAGTCCCTGCGCCACCGATATCGCCCCGGCGCAGGCGCCCTGTTCGTGCGCCTCGACCGCGTTGGCGGCCAGCGCCGAGGTGGCGGGAAACGCCATGCCCAGGCCGAAACCGGCGATGAAATAGCCCAGGCAGATCGATAGCGGATGGGCGAAGAGCAGCACGGAGCCGAAACCGGCCGCACCGAGCAGCGTGCCCCAGCGCAGCCATCGCGCGGGCGTGACATCGGGCCGGCGCGAGACCAGCGTCTGCGCCACGATCAGGGCCAGTCCGGCGCAGCCCAGCGCCGCGCCGACCCAGGCGGCGGAGTCCCGCGCCTCCACGCGCAGCCGGTCGATCAGAAAGAACCCCAGGCAGATGTTGGCGATGATCACGCTGCCGTACATGGCGAAGGTGGCGAGCCAAGCTCGACGGATGCGGCGGTCGCCAGGGTTCATCCGGGCCATTTGTGTGGCGGCGGCGGGCTGACGGGATTCTTTCAGGCGCGAGAGCAGGGGGAGCGCGAATAACGGGAGAAGCGCGAAAACCGCCAGCGAAAGCGCGATGTCGTGACGGCCCACCCAGCCGGCCAGCGGAGGCGAAAGCACCATGCCGATGGCCCCGGCCGCGCCCAGACGGGCCATTGCCGGGGCGCGCTCGGTGTGGGCGGTCCGGTCCGCCACCCAGGCCATCGCCGCCACCGGGATACCGGCGTAGAAGCCGCCCATCACGCCGCGCGTCAGCAGCATTACCGCCAAGCTCAATGTCGCGGCGGGCGTGGCGTGCGGCGTCTGTCGCAGCGCCCACCAGGCATAGGCGGCCAGCGCCAGATAGGCCAGGGTGAAGCCGATCATCGAGATGCGCAGTGTCGTTACCCTGCCGCGCCTGTCGGCCACCTGGCCCCAGGCGCCGGCCAGTCCTATCCATATCAATCCCACCACGCCGAAGAGCATGCCGATGTGCCATGCCTTTAGGTTCAGGAGATGCGCCAGTGGGCTGGCCAATGCCACGAAGGCATAGATGGCGGCCATGCAGATCAGGTTGACCAGCAGCAGCGGCCGCATGTCGTTCATGGGATTTCCCAGTGCGGATGCTTCCGGATTCATGCCGCGGCCCGCCATTGCTTGACACTTTGCCGTACCCGCCACGGTGCGGCATGGCGGCCGTCTCTCGCCGGTAATTCGGCAGGGGGGCCGGCTTCGGGTAACTGGTCGTCGTCGATGACCAGGATCTGCCGCGCTCCGGTCGTGGTCGAAAGCCGGTGTGCGATCACGATGACGGCGTGTTCTCTCCCCGGTGCTGAGCTTGCGTGTTGCACGGCGCGTTTTTCGTCGGTCTCGAACGCTTGGCTCGCCTCGCGGTGGCCTTCGCGCATGTATGTCGTGGACGGGGGTGGAGCTTGCCGCGACGGATGCCACGCGTGGTGCGGCGGTTCGTCGAAGGACCGGGAAGCCTCACGGCGGTGATGGGACGGCGGGAGTGCGGAGGGGGACGTTTGCTTGGGCATGCCAGTTTCCGTATCGGGATGGAATGGCTGGGTCATGCCGGCGGATGCCCTGGGGCGCTTGCCGCAACCTGGCTGCGAGGGTCGAGTATGGGGGTGTCTTGTCGCCATCACCATTTCCGCCGAATGGAGAAATCCACCGGAATCATCACTTCCACAGGCATCGGGGTGATGTCGGGCGGCGGCGGCGGTACCGGATTGGCGCGTTGCACGGTGGCGAGTGCGGCTTCGTCGAGCAGGTCGTGGCCGCTGCCGCGCGTGATGCGCCAACCAAGCAGATTGCCCTGCCGGTCTACCGAGATGCGCACGTAGACGGTGCCTTGCAACCCGGCGCGCTCGGCTTCGCGCGGATAGCGGCGGTGGCGTTCCAGGTGCGCTAGCAGCGCGCCCTGCCAGTTGGACACACGGGTTTTTCCAATGCCCGAGAGCGCCTGCCGGCCCGCCGCCTGCTCGGCGCTCGGCAAGGCGGCACTGGGGGGCGCGCTGGCGAGGGAGGCTTCGCTTTCGTGGGCATTGTCGGCTTCGGGTGTTTCCGCGGGCGCGGGGTCGGGTACCGGTGCGGGCAGTGGCTCCACGTCGGGGTGCGGCGGCTTCGGCTGCTCGGGTTTGGGCTTGGGGCGCGGCTTGGGGCGTGCCGCGTCCTGTGCCGGTTGTGGCGGCCCGGGCGGCAAGTCCGTGGGCGGCGCGGCGGTTTTCGGTTCCGGCGTCATGTCCACCAGCAGCGCCGGCATCGGCGTGGTGGGGGTATCGGGCAGGCGCGCCCAATATAGCGAGGCGCCGATGGCGGCGGTGTGTAGTGCCAGCGCGGCGGCGAACCCGCCCGCCCATCGCACCCAGCCCCGATGGCATCCGTTCATGGCGCCGACCCCTCCAGCCCGACCAGCGCGACTTTCAGATAACCGATGCGGCGCAGGCTGTTCATCACCTCGACCAGCTCGCCGTAGGGCACTTGCTTGTCGGCGCGCAGGTGGATGCGCTCGTCATGGTTGCCGTCGGTCAGCGCATCCAGCGCCGCGCCCAGTTTCTCGGGTTCGACGTGTCTGTCGTTCACGTGCAGGGTGTCGTCGGCCCGCACGGTCAGGAATACCGGGGGCTTGTCCGCCGGGCGGGGCGGGGCGTTGCTTTCGGGCAATTCCACCGGCACGTTCACCGTCGCCAGCGGCGCGGCCACCATGAAGATGATCAGCAGCACCAGCATCACGTCGATGAAGGGGGTGACGTTGATCTCGTGGTTTTCCTCGGGCAGGTCGTCGCCCGCGTCGCGCATTCCGATCGCCATGACGTCCTCCTCAATCCGCGTTGCCGGTCGCGCCGCGATCCAGCTCGCGCGAGACGGTCTGCTCGATCAGCGCCGAGACATCGCCCAGTTCCCCGCGTAGGCTGCCCAGCGAGCGGGTGAAATGGTTGTAGATGACCACCGCCGGAATCGCCGCCACCAGTCCCAGCGCCGTGGCCAGCAGGGCTTCGGCGATCCCCGGCGCGACCACCGCCAGGTTGGTGGTATTGGCCTGGGCGATGCCGATGAAGCTGTTCATGATCCCCCACACCGTGCCGAACAGGCCGACGAACGGCGCGACCGCGCCGATGCTGGCCAGGATGCCGATCCCCTGGCGCGCCTCGCGCAGCCAGCCAAGCTCGATGCGCGAAAACCGCGAGGCCACCCGCTCCTTTACCCCGGCCGGGGCATCCAGCGTGCTGGAGAGCGCCAGCTCCGCCCGGGCCGCTTCCAGCAGTTGGCGGGCGGTGTCGTCGCCATCGGCGGGGAACTCTCCGGGGTCGGGTAATTGCCGGCTTCCGGCCAACAGGTTCCGCGCCGCGCGCAGGCGGCGGCGGCGGCGGGCGAGTTCCCGCTGCTTGACGATCAGCACCGTCCAGGTCACGAGCGAGGCCAGCACCAGGCCGATCATCACCGCCTTCACCACCCAGTCGGCGGAAAGATACATGCCCCAGGGGGTGAGGTTGGCCGCGTGTTCGGGCGAAAAAGTCGGAGTGTTCTGCATGGGGTTCGGCTCGTATGGAAAAGGATGGATGACGATGAGGCGGCGTCCCTTGCCGCTCATGCGTCGGGGGGGCGGGCGCGTTGCGGCAGCGGCCGTGTCGCGACGAACACGGCCCCGGCCAGCAGCAGCGCCAGCGCGGCGAACGCCGGCAACGCCGGCGGGCGGGTCAGCCCGATGAAGAGGGCGAACCCGAGCGCCATCCCGGCCAGCGCGTAGCGCTTGCCCCGGCGGGAAATCGCGCCTTCCTCGTGCCAGTCGCGCAGGGTCTGCCCATAGCGGGGATGCGCCAGCAGGCGTGCCTGCAAGCGCGGCGAGGAGCGGGTGAAACAGGCCAGCGCCAGGAGCAGGAAGATGGTGGTCGGCATCACCGGCAGCAGCGCGCCAATGAAGCCGAGCGCCACCATCAACCAGCCCAGGGCCAGCCACAACGTCCGCATGCCGGCCGGGCGCTCAGGCGAAGCAATGGGCGGCATGGGCATGTACCCGTCGGAACGCCGTGCGCGCGGCCTCGGTGGCCTCGGCGCGCGCCGCCTCGTCCAGCGGCTCGCTGTCGAGCACCTGGGTGAAGGCGCGCCAATGCGGCGCGCGGCCATCGGGATGCGCGGCCAGGTGGCGCGCGCCGAAGTTCGCGCCCAGGCCCAGCCGAGCGGCCTGCTTGAACAGGATCGCCGCGCCCAGGTTGGAGCCTTCGGCCACGTAGAACCAGCCCAGCGCGGCCGGCAGCGGCATATCGGCATCGATCACCGCGGCGGTGTCCTCGGGCACGGGGATGTCGAGATCCCGCATGTCCTGGCGCAGGGCCTCCAGCCGCTGGCGCTCGGTCAGGTCGGCCACGCGCGCGCGCAGGCCGGCGTGGGCGAACAGCGGCGCGATGTCGCGGTGGAACAGGTACTGCATGCGCAGGAAGCGGCCGTAGTGCGCGCGGCTGGCGAACGGCTCGCTTCGCATGATCGTCTGGTCCAGCGCGTCATGGGTTTCGCGGGTGGCTTCCTTGAGCTGCTTGCTGAAAGGAGAGGGCATCGGGTCGGTCATGATTTCGTGTCGGTTGGGGTGGAGAAATTCGGATCAGAAGCGGCGTTCGAGCCGCAGGCTCGCGCTGTTTCGTTCGTGGCCGTAGAGCCAGTCCACGCTGCTGCGGGTGCGCCCATGCCGCAGCAACAGGCCGGGCGTCAGCCCGAAAACGTCGAATGCGGGCGCGCGCAGCAGCAGCGTCCAATGCTGCTCCAGGTCTTCGCGGCGGGCGCCGAGCAAGGGGTTGAAGGCGGCATGGCGGCGTTGCCGCAAGGTGGCCATCAGCATGGCGTCGAAGCGCTCGCCGAAGGCTTTGTGCGCGCCCAGCCGAAGCCCGTACGAGTGCCAGCTTTCCACCTCCACGCGGGCGCGGCGGCGGGTGATGTCCGGGCCGCCGAAGAGCGTCCAGCGCCCGGGTAGGCTCTGCCAGAGGGTGGCGAAAACCGCGCTCTGCGTGCCGTCCAGACGGTCGTAGCCCTGCCGCAAGTGCCGTAGATAACGGTGGCTGCCTTCCACTTTCAAGAAGCGCTGGGGGGAAAGCGAATGCGACCACTCCGCCTGCACCCCGTACCCGCGATACAGCGTGCGGTTGCCCAGCAGGGCATGTTCGTAGAGCGGGGCGAGGGTGAATTGATGGCGGGCGTTCTCGAAACTCCAGCCGGCCTGGAGGCTGGCATTGCCATCGTTGAAGGCGCTATGTCCGCGCCATGCCTGCCCGTAGGCCAGTCCGCGCACGTACAGGCCGTGGTGGCCCGAAAGTGGGAAGCGCCGGGCGATGGCGGCCTCGTAATCCAGCCCCGGCGCGGCGATGGCTTCGGGCGCGATGCGCTCGACCAGGCATTTGCCACTGCCCGTATCCAGCCACAGGCAGGTGCGGTCGCGCGAGGATTGGTTGAGGTTGCTGCTCCAGAGCGCGCCGACGGCCACCGAGCCTTGCCAGCTCCGGCGCTTTTCGAGCGATTTGATGAAAGTATCGACGTTGTGCGTCACGCCGCGCGTTCTGATGTCTTCCGTGTCCAGCCCGGCGCGGATGTCGCGGAACATCCGTTCGGCTTCCCCGTCCTGGTGGTTTTCGAACAGCACCCGCGCCAGCTCCAGTCGGCCCGGCAGGAAATCCGGCTGGATCGCCAGCAGCGCGCGGTATTCCGCCTCGGCCTGGGCGAGGTGCCCCGCCTGTCGCGCCAGCGCGCCCTGGGCGTGGTGCACCAGCATGTTGTCGTGGCCGGGCAGTTGTAGATAACGGTCGAGAAAGCGCCGCGCGTCCGCCCATTGGCGGCGGCCGATGGCCAGGTACAGCGCGCGCCCGGTCTGGTCCACGTCGGGGGCGACGGTATAGGTCTGGCCGTCGATGGTCAGGGTGTCGGCGGCGCTGGCATCCTGACGTGCTTCCTCTTCAAGCAGGGCGCGCTCCTTGGCGCGCGCATCGCGCTCGATGGCGTGGTCCAGCCGCAGCCGGGTATCGTCGCGCGCCTGCGCAAGCAGGGCCGGCGGAACGACCAGCAGGCAGGCCAGCAAGGCGCGGGCTTGCCGGGCGGCGGGTCTCGGTAATGGGGTTTCGTGCATATGAATCGGGTTGTCCGGCGTGTTCCGTGCCGGGGCATGGCTGGCCTCCTGCTGGCTTTGCCCCACCGCTTTTTGAATCATCGCGTGTGCCCGGTTCGTCCTGAATCGGGCGGGTGTCGGGACGTCAATCCCCGAGTAGTGCCTCCGGCACCGGGATTACGGCTGCTTGTTGCCGCCAAAGGCCGTGTCGTACTGGCTGCCGCCGGCAAAAGTGGCCATGCCGGCCAGCGCGGCCGCCTGGTTGCCGTAGAACTGGCCCTGCGAGCTGCCGCTGGCGCCATTGGGCGTGGACGTGTTGGTGGACATGGCCGTGGCCGTACCGTTGAAGCCGGAACCGCTGATGTTGGCGTTGATCGTTACCTTCAGGTCGCTGTTGGCAATGCTGCCGCTCAGCGTGTTGGCACCGAAATCGGCGGTGAAGGTGCCGGACATCAGGTTGGTGCCAAGCGTGTTGTGCTTGTTGATGCCCTTGACCGCGTAAGTGGCGCTGCCGCCGGTGGGCATGGTGGTGCCGGCCTTGTCGCCCACGTAGTAGACAGTGCGGTCGGTGAAGCCGCCGATGCTGCCGTTGGTGGACCACTCACCGAACCAGACGTCGCCCGCGCCGACCTTGGCGAAGCTGAACACGCCCATGCCCAGATGCGAACCTGGCAGATTGACGACTGGCAATGCCAGGCTGTAGACGGAGACGCCATCGGACGTGCCGTAGGGGATGCTCAGCTTGGCGACGCCTTGCAGGTCGACAATCTTCAGGTTGTATAGGGTGCGGACACCAATACCTGCAAACCCGGGCTTATGTGGCCCGCCATTCCCTACCGATTTGCCGGTGACGACATTTTTGGTATTGCTGGAACCGCCAACAAACTGATCCTCAGCTTGCGCCGAGCCGATCATACCGATCGCCAGCAGCGCCAACGCCAGGGTGGAAAACTTGTATTGCTTTTTCATGAGATATTCCTATTCAAGTTGAAGTTAAAGATGCCGGGCATCCCGCCCGCCTGCCACAGCTCCATGCATGGCCGCACGGTTCAGAACCGCGCGGTCAAACCCAGTTTCATGGTGCGCCCGGGCGAGGGCATCAGGCCCAGCGTCAGCGCGTCCATGTAGTAACGGTCGGTGAGGTTGTCGATGGTGAAATCCAGCGCCACCCGCTTGTTGAACCGGTAATTGGCGTAGAGGTCGGCCAAGGTATAGGGCGTCCACACCACGGTGGTGGAGCTGCTGCCCGGGGCGATCACCAGTGAATCCGCGCGTTGGCCGACATAGGTCACGCGCCCGCCCAGGCTCAAGCGCTGGTCGAACAACCTGACCCCGGCCTCCAGCGTGCCGGAGGTCTTGGGCGGGATATGGTTGACCGCATAGCCCAGCCCGGCGGCGGCATACCGCCTGTCCGCGATGCAGGGCTCCAACTGCGCACCAGGCTCAAAACTGAAATTGCAGAATTCGATCTTGCTGTAGCGGTTTCCAGAAATGGCGGCATGCCAGCGCGGTGTTTCGTATTCCAGGCTGGCCTCGTAGCCACGGAAGTCGGCATAATCGATATTGATCAGGCCACTGCCCTTGAGGTCGTTGGCGTAGGTGATGTAATCCTTGACGTGGTTGCGGAACGCCGCCAGCTTGAAGCGCAGCCGGTCGTCCTCGCCCAACACATCGCTTTTCAGCAGGTTGAAGCCGATCTCGCGGTTACGCGCGTGTTCCGGGCGTACGGGGTTGGCCGGGTTGGGGTCGGCCGAGCCGCCTCTGGATACTTCGAACAAAGCCGGCATGCGTAAGGCCTCGGCATGGCGGAGGTAGATTTGCATGCCTTCCAGTGGCATGAAGGTGACTGCGATGATCGGGGCGGTGCCGCTGGCGCTTCCTTCGTAGTTTCCCTTTTCACAAAGCTGTTTCGTGAGTTTGCAATTGCTGTTGCGGTCGTAAGAGCTGAATCGGCTGTGGCGCAGGGTGCCGTTGAATTTTAGCCAGTCCAGTGGTGTCCATTCGGCTGACACATAGGCGCTGCTTTCCTTGCGTTTGGCATCCCGGTCGCCTGAGAACAGGGCGAATCCCGCGTTGGCGTTGCGGTCGCCCTCGTCGGTGGATTGTCCGGGTAATGGCTGCAAGTTCTCCTTTTGCAGGCTTGCGCCGTAATCGAGCATAAGCATTCCCATGCCGGTATCGATCTCGGACTGGTTGCTGATATTCAGCCCGCGTCGCACGGACTGGAAGTGCATAGTCGTTGTGTGCTTGAAAAGGCCAAAGGCCGGAAATGAATAAGCCAGCCGCATGATGTTGTTCACCCGTGTCTGCCACAGGTTGAGCTTGAGGGAAATCAGCGGATTCCGGGGGTCGAGCTTGTAGCGCACGGTATGGGTATTGGCATCCACCGTGCTGATGCCGGATTGGATCGGGCCTTCGCCACGAATCACCATGGAGGGCATCAGTTCACCGTATTCGCTCTTGTAATTCATCAGGCCGATTTCCAGCGCCTGGTCGGGCGAGGGGTTCCATTTCCCTTTCAGCAGCCACGAGGTGTTGTCGGTTGACGTGTTGAGGATTTCCTCACCGCCGCGGAATTGGTTGAGGTTGGTTTGCGCCACGGGCTTGACATAGGTCATCCAGAAGTCGGGCAGGCTTGGGTCAAGAATGACGTTTTCTTTTTGGTAGCCCATGAACCTGGGAATGGCTGGCCCGTTTTTACCGGAAAAATAATTGCCGCTTTTGCGCCGTGCGTAGGCCGTGACCAGCTCGAAATTCGTCCATTGCTTGGCAAAGGCCAAGCTGCCGTAGCCGCCGGTTGGCTGACCAAAGCCAGGGCGTGCCAATCGTTCTGAATGGGGTTGATTGGCGGATGGCGCGGCGCTTATTTTGGCGCAAGGCGCGTAGCCCATTTGTAGTAGTGCTGGTGAGCAATCAACGAGATAAATGGTGTTGGGCAGGCCACCGCTGGTAAACGCCGGCGGCGGGCTGCGGCTGTTGTCGCTGTAGCCCAGCCGTACCCGCAGGCCCCAGTCCTTGTCGTCGGTAATGATGTCGCGCGCCTCCAGGGTGCGCATGCTCACCACGCCGCCGGTCGCGCCCTGGCCTTCCGCGCCGCCACTGGGGCCTTTGCTGACGGTGATGCCGCCAATCAGATCCGGGTCCACGTAGGTGCGCCCGGCCACGCCGGAATAGCCGCGATACACGGTGTTCTGCTGTTGGCTGCCATCGATCACCACCGGCACCCGGCCCACGCCCTGCATGCCGCGGATGTTCACGTCCAGCGCGTTGCCGCCCATGCGGTTGTCGCCGTTCAAGACGCCGGGGATGCCCTTGAGCACGTCGCCGGCCTGGGTGCCGCGGAAGCGCTCGATGCGTTGCTGCGAGATGTGCGCACCGGATTGCGGCGCTTCATAGAACGTATCGGCCGGTGTGCCCTCACTCGTGCCGCGCCCTTCCACCGAGAGCACGTCGGTGACCATCACGTCATCCGTATCGGCCGGGGCGGGGAGGCGTTGGAGGGTCAGCGCGCCGGGCCGTGGCTGGCGCCAGGTCAGGCCGCTGCCGGCCAGTAGCTGGCGCATGGCCGTCTCCAGGGTGTAGTCGCCCCGCAGCGGCGGGCCTTGCAGGCCGTGGGTCATGGCCGGGTCGAAGCTGATGGAGACGCCGGTGGCGGCGGCCAGCCGGTTCAGGCTGGTGGCGAGCGGCGCGGCGGGCAGGTCGAGGGCATGCGCGCGCGCCTGCGCCTGGGCGGGCACGGGGCTGGCGAGTAGCACGGGCGAGGCCAAGGCCAGCGCGCAGGCGAGCGCCAGCGGCAAGGGGCGGGGAGAGGGGCGTGATGGCACGGTGCTGATTCCTATTGAAAGTCATTATCGTTTTCATTGCCCGTCGAGTCAGGCAAAGGGGCCAAGCCGTTCCATCCCGGTGGGTTTTCTGGGCGCTGGGGACGCTTGCCGCGTGGTACCGGTGCGCTGTCGGTTTCCGGGGTGTCCCAGAGGGTTTTCCGGGAGCTGGAAGCGCTTACTGGGCCAAGGGGAGCGCCGGGCGCAGCCGTACCCACCAGCGGGTGCGGTGCTCGATGCGGATGGGGAAGGCGTCGGCAAGCAGGGCCAGCGCGGCATCGATATCGGCTAGTTGGAACATGCCCGAAACCAGGATGCCGGCGATGGCGGGGTCGCAATCCAGCCAGCCACGGCGGTAGCGGGCCAGCTCCGCCGTGAGCTGCTCAAGCGGCATGGCGTGCGCGGCGAGGCGGCCATGCAGCCAGTCGAAGGCGGTTTCCGCAAGGGCGAGGCTGGCGCCCGCGCCATCGGCGCCGAAACGCATTTCCTGGCCGGCCTGGACGATACGTGCGCGTTGCGGTGCGCGCGCGGGGATGGCTTTCACTTCACCGCGTTCCACGGCGAGGCGGGTGGCGGTATCTTCCAGGCGCACGCCGAAGCGGGTGCCGAGGGGGTGCAGCATGCCGTGTGGCGTGTGTAGCCGCCACGGGCGCGCGGGGCGCATGGGGTCGGCGGCGGTCTCGATCATGACCTCGCCACGGATCAGCCGCAACAGCCGCTGCTGGTCGTCGTAGGCCACTTCGATGTGGGTACCGGTGTTGAGCCGGAGGTGTACGCCATCGGGCAGGCGCACGTCGCGTTGCTCGCCGATGGCGGTGTGAATGACTTCGCCGGCGGGCAGGGCGCCGGTTTCGCGTAGCGTCAGCCAGCCCAGGGGCGCGGCGACGGTCAGTGCGGCCGCCGTTCCCAGCCATTGCCGGCGCTGTCGGTCGATCTTGGCGGGGGGGAGGGCCGTGCTGCCAAGCGAGGGCGGCAATGTGTCGAACAGCGAGCGGAGCGCGCCGGCCCGCCGCCAAGCCGCCGCGTTGGCGGGGGCGGCGGCCAGCCAGTGGCGATGCGCTTCCAGCTCGTCCGGGCCAGTGCTGTCATCCTCCAGGCGCACCAGCCAGTCGGCGGCTTCGCGCAGGGCTTGTGGGAGGTCGGTGGCGCTGTCCATGCCTATTCCATCGCTTGCAGGCAGTCCAGCCAGGCGGCGGCCATGTCGCGCTTGACGGTGCGCACGGATATGCCGAGGCGCTGGGCGATTTCCGCGTAGCCCAGCCCATCGAGCCGGGAGAGCAGGAAAACCTCGCGGGTGCGGGCGGGCAGGTTACCCAGCATCCGGTCCAGCCGGAGCAGGGCGTCCAGCGCGGCCTGCCGCTCCTCCGCTGGGGGGCACCAGGGCAGGGACAGCGTGGCGAGGTGCTCCAGATACGCGCGCTCGATGTCGCGGCGTCGCCAGAAATTGATGAGCAACCCTTCCGCCACGCAGGTGAGATAGGCGCGTGGCGTGCGCAGGTCGGGGGCTTCCTGCTTGTTCATCAGGCGCAGAAAGGTGTCCTGGGCCAGGTCGCGCGCGGACTCTTCCCCGCCCATGCGCTTTCTCAACCATCCCAGCAGCCAGTGGTGATGTTGAAGGTAGAGCGTGTTCAGTTCCGCGTGCGGGAGGGACAAGGCAGGAATGTCTTCCAGTTGAGAATCATTATCATACAGGCCGGTGGCCGTTTTGGCTTCCCGCGCTTCATGGATCGGCCGGGCTGGGAGCAATCGGGCTTGCAAGCGCGTGGGGGCGTCGGCGTCGTTCGCCCGTCATCGCGTCTGGCGTATGACGCATGGTCAACGACGCGCGCGCTTCATTGGCGTGCCGCGATTTGCCGATGGTTCGAGGATTGCGCGCGGTGTCACTCCAGGCCAGGGGGCGTCGATGTTTCGCTGGCGGCGGGTTGGCTGGCCGGTACCGCTCGGTTGCCGGCCGGCGCCCTTCGTCGGGTAATGCGCATTTCGCTTGCATGCGCGCGGCATCGCGGCTAGGCTGCGCTGCCGTTGCGAATCCGCGCAACGTGTTTTCTTCGAGTCGAGCACGCTTTCGATCATGCCGAATCCCCACTACATCGCCAACCGCCCGATGCCATCGCCGCTCAAGCGCGTTGCGGGCCTGCGTGCGTGGTTTGCATACGAAGGCAAGCGCCCCACACCCTGATCGACTCCTGCCCGGGAGATCGGTCACCCCGATCTCCCGAGGAACCGCGAATGCCCTCGGACACCAACCCGGGGGCATTTTCGTTTGAGCATTCGCAAAGGAAGTTCTGGACAAGCGTGCATCGCGCGATCCCGAGGCACACGGGCATGCTGGCCGGTGGTATGGGGCGCGCAGGACGCGACGAGCGGGCCTCGCCCGTATCGGCGCGGCGCCTTGGGTGCCTTCGGTGCGGGCCGTGGCGCGATGCGACGCAACGAATTGCCGCTTCGAAGGAGGCGGCAATGCGCAGTCGAAATCTTGGGCGGCAACAGCGGTACGGGCTTTCGTTCCCGTCCGGTGCGCACGGCGTTGCCGCAAGCGTATGCCGATGCCGCTTCGAGACGGCTGCGACGACGTTGGCTCAACTGGGAGAGCAACAGCTTCGGATGCTGTCGGTTGCGGGTTCGAGTCCCGCACGTTGACCACTGGATAGCTCAGTCGGGTAGAGCAGTGGACTGTTAATCCACCTGTCGCGGGTTCGAGTCCCGCTCCAACGATGGCTGGTTTCAAATCAGCACGTCGGGCGCAAGCCCAAACCGGAACCGCCCCGCGCGTGTTTCGCCAGGCGCGGCAGTGGATCGCGGCGCGCAACGAATCACGCGGCGGGTGCCTGGCCGGCACCGCGTCCTGGCGGTGGCAGACAACGTGGCGAAACAGCGGCGCGTCGGCATGGGCGCAACCGTGGAACCACGATAGATGCCAACGCCAGCACCGGCCGCCCACCAGGCGCGCGTCAGGGGCGTTTCCACTTTTTCCGCCGAACGCATCGCGCGCGCGGCACGAACGCGGCAACCGGCTCCCCGCGCCTCAGCGAGCCGGATCACCAGAGCCAAACCACAAGGAGAAAACCCATGATGTTCTGGACCCAACGGGTCGTGATCGGTGATGCTGAGCGCGGCCTGGTGTATCGCAATCGTCGTTTCGAGCGCATCCTCGCGCCCGGCGTGCATCGCCTGTTTGCATGGCGTGGCCGGCCGGAAGTCGTCGTACACGACATTCGCAAGCCGGAATACGTCGGCAACGATACCGACGCGCTGGTCGCCGCGCTGGGCGACAAGCTCGGTGAAACCTTCGTGCTGGCCGACGTGGGCATGGACGAGGTTGGCCTGGTGTCGAAGAACGGCAGGCTTGAGGACGTGCTGCCGCCGGGTTCGCGCAAGCTGTACTGGCGCGGCTTGGTACGGGTCGGGCTGGAAAAGCCGTCGCTTGCCGAGAGCCTGCGCGTCGTGCCAGCGGTGACGCGTCGCCTACGCCAGTTGGGCGTGCTGGCGCGCGTTGCCGTGGTGCTTGATGTTCCGGTGGAATCGGCGGGCCTGGTGTTTGTCGACAACGTGCTGGCGGAGGTGGTCGGTGCCGGTAGCTACGCCTTCTGGAACTTTCAGAAGAATGTGGCGGCGGAAACCGTCGAGCTGCGAGTGCAGAGCATGGAAGTCTCGGGCCAGGAACTGTTGACCCGGGACAAGGTGAGCCTGCGCGTGAACCTGGCCGCTTCGTTGCGAGTGAGCGACCCGGTCGCCGCGCGTACCCGGGTGGCGAAGTATGGCGATTACCTCTACCGCGAGTTGCAGTACGGTCTGCGCAAGGCGGTGGCGGTGAAGACGCTCGACGAGTTGCTCGGCGACAAGGCCACGCTGGATGCGGAAATCCTTGCCTACGCGCGTGCTCGCGTGGAGACGCTCGGCATCGATGTGATCGGTGTCGGCGTCAAGGACGTGATCCTGCCGGGCGAGATGCGCGAGATCCTCAATGGCGTCGTGCAGGCGGAGAAGCAGGCGCAGGCCAACGTGATCCGCCGCCGCGAGGAGGCGAACGCCACGCGTTCCCTGCTCAACACCGCCAGGCTGATCGAGGACAGCCCGGTCTTGATGCGCCTGAAGGAGCTGGAGGCTCTGGAGAAGGTGACGGAAAAGATCGACAAGCTGACCGTGTTCGGCGGCCTGGATGGCGTCATCAAGCAACTCGTGACGCTGAAATAAGCCAACGACATCCCGCGCGCCGGTAAGGATTCGGCGCGCGGGTTCTTCAAGGAAAGGAAACATATGAACGCTTCAAACTTCGAATGGCTGCATATGGAGGGCCGGACCCCGATCAAGGGCTGGGTGCGTGGCGTGCAACTGGAGGCGCGGGCGCGCGAGCAGTTGCGGAATATCGCAAGCCTGCCCTTCGTCGGCCCTTGGGTGGCGGTGATGCCGGATGTCCATCTGGGTATCGGGGCCACGGTGGGGTCGGTGGTGCCGACGCAGGGGGCCATCATTCCCGCCGCGGTGGGCGTGGACATCGGTTGTGGCATGGCCGCGGTGCGCACCACGCTCAATGCGCGGGATTTGCCCGATTCCCTGGCAAGGCTGCGTTCGGCCATCGAGCGGGCGATCCCGGTCGGCAATGGCCCGGGCGGCGATCATCGCAAGATGCCCGACAGCATCGAAACGGCTCTGGCCAACTCTGGTCTATGGCAGCGGCTTGAGCGCATCAAGGCCAAGCACCCTCGGGTCCGGATCGACAAGGTGGACAGGCAACTGGGCACGCTTGGCGGCGGCAACCACTTCATCGAGGTCTGTCTGGACGAGAGCGAAGCCGTATGGGTGATGCTGCATTCCGGCTCCCGGGGGACTGGCAATCTGATCGGCAGCTATTTCATCCAGCGCGCCCGCGCAGAGCTGGGCAAGCGGGTGCTTGGCTATCACGTTCCCGACGAGGATCTCGCCTTCTTCATGGAGGGCGAGGCATTGTTCGACGATTATGTGGAAGCCGTTAGCTGGGCGCAGGACTACGCCCGGGCCAACCGCGAAGCGATGATGCGGCGGACGCTTCACGCCATGCGCGGCGAACTGCCGAAGTTCAAGCTGCAAGCCGTGGCCGTCGATTGTCATCACAACTACGTGCGGAAGGAAACGCACGGTGGGCGGGAGATGTTCGTGACCCGGAAGGGCGCGGTGCGGGCGGGCAAGGACGAACTCGGCATCATTCCCGGCAGCATGGGTGCGAAGAGTTTCATCGTTCGTGGCCTGGGCAATGACGACAGCTTCCACAGTTGCAGCCATGGCGCGGGCCGGGTGATGAGCCGGCGCGCGGCGCGAGAAAGCATCACGCTGAAGCAGCACCGCGAGGCGACCGCGCACGTCGAATGCCGGAAGGACAACGGCGTGATCGATGAATCGCCCGCCGCCTACAAGGACATCGATGCGGTGATGGCGGCGCAGGCCGACCTGGTCGAAGTCGTCCATACCTTGCGTCAGGTCGTATGCGTCAAGGGTTAGACGATGGCCCCGTGGATTGGGGCCGTCTTTCGATATGACGCCATCGTTCGGGGGGGGGTGGCCGAATCGCTCGGTGTCGTCGTCGTGGTGGAGGGTATCGGCTTCACCGTACAGGCGAAACAGGGCCGGTAAGAAGCGCTGTGTGTGCCCGCTTGAGCTTGGGCCAGCCGAGCGACCCCAAAGAAAAAGGGCCGGCAACCGATACGTTGCTGGCCCTTTGTTCTTTGTAGATGGCGCGCCCGGAAGGATTCGAACCTCCGACCCCCAAGTTCGTAGCCTGGTGCTCTATCCAACTGAGCTACGGGCGCGTGGCAGGAGCGAGATTATGGGGAAGCATGCTTGGCGCGTCAACCCCATTCATCGAAATTGATGAAACCAGTTCGTGGGTCATGGCGTTGCCGGGCGCGATGGGCATGTTTCTTGGGGGGATTGGCGGTGATGGTGGCTGCTGGCGGTGCTGCTCGGAACAGGCGAGCGGGGTGTCCATGGGCGTAGTGGCGCGATGACATCGCACCGACCTCACCCTTCGAAACGATGGCGCGCGGCGCCGAAGTTGGGAGAGGCGATACCGGGCATTGGCGATGTGGCTCCCGTCGGCCGGGACTTGTCGCGCATGGTGTGTTTCCCACGCCGGGTAAAGGGCCGGATACGCAAAACGCCCCGGGTAGGGGCGCTTTACGTATCTGGCGGAGACTGAGGGATTCGAACCCTCGATGGAGCTTTTGACCCCATACTCCCTTAGCAGGGGAGCCCCTTCGGCCTCTCGGGCAAGTCTCCGGGATGGTTTCGCGGCTTGCGAAGGCCGACAAGGATAACGGTTCAACCGTTCGTGGGCAAACCCTCGTTGGTTGTGTGCCCGTCGCTGTCCTGGATGCGCTTGTAGATCTCCTCCCGATGGACGGCTACGTCCTTCGGCGCGGTGATACCGACGCGAACCTGATTCCCCTTCACTCCAAGTACCGTCACGGTCACCGAGTCGCCGATCATCAGCGTTTCGCCGACCCGGCGCGTCAAGATCAACATTGTCGTCTAGCTCCTGTGTGGCTTGATCCACACTTTAATTTAATGATGTTGTTGAGTATTCCACCATCACATTATGAATGAAAGCGGTTGAGCTGATCCACCTGGCGGGTTCACCCGGGGATCAGGCGCGTGCGCCGACCCAGTCCGCCACGCCGGACAGTGCGGATTTCAGGGCCGCTCCATCCTCGCCGCCGCCCTGTGCCATATCAGGCCGCCCACCGCCTTTGCCGTTGATTTGACGGGCGACATCGCCCAGTAGTTCCCCAGCCTTGAGTTTGCCTTGCGCGGCGCCGCTGACGCCGGCCACCAGCGCCACCTTGCCCTTGCCATCCGCGCCGGCCAGGACGATCACGGCGTCGCCCAGTTTCTGTTTGAGCTGATCCATGGCGTCACGCAACGCCTTGGCGTCGAAGCCTTCCACGCGGGCGGCCAGCACCTTCAGGCCGGCCACTTCCCGCGCCAGTTCGGCCAGCTCGCCGGCGGTCGAGCTGGCCGCCTTGGCCTTCAGCATTTCCAGCTCGCGTTCCAGCTTCTTCTGGCGATCGATGAGCATGCGCAGCTTGTCACCGATCTCGGCCGGGTTGCCGCCGACGAGCGCGGCGGCTTCGGCAAGGCGGCTCTCCTCGTGCGCCACGTGGTCGAGCGCGGCCTGTCCGGTCAGCGCTTCGATGCGGCGAACGCCGGCGGACACGCCGCCTTCGGATGCGATCTTGAACAGGCCGATGTCGCCGGTACGGCGCGCATGGGTGCCGCCGCACAGCTCGATGCTGTTCTCGCCGAATTTCAATACCCGTACCCGTTCGCCGTACTTTTCGCCGAACAACGCTATCGCACCGAGGTCCAGCGCTTCCTGCATCGTCATCTGGCGGATTTCGCCCTTGTGGTTGGCGCGGATCTCGGCATTGACCCGGCGCTCGATCTCGCCCAGCTCGTCGTGGCCGAGGGGCTGGAAGTGCGAAAAATCGAAGCGCAGGCGATCCGGCGCCACCAGCGACCCTTTCTGCTGCACGTGCGTGCCGAGCACTTGACGCAGGGCGGCGTGCAGCAGATGCGTGGCGGTGTGGTTGAGAAGGGTGGCGGCGCGGCGAGTGGCGTCGATGGCGCCGTGGACGTGGTCGCCGATGCGCAGCACGCCGAATTGCAGGCGGCCGGCGTGGCCGTGGAACTGGCCGGCCAGCTTGAGCGTGTTGGTGACGGTGAAACGGCTCTCCACGCCGTCCAGCCCGCCGGTATCGCCGACCTGTCCGCCGGATTCGGCATAGAAGGGCGTGCGGTCGAGGATGACCACGATGTCCTCGCCCGGTTCTGCGGTTTCGACCGGCTTGCCCGCCTGCATCAGCGCGACGATCTTCAGGCTGCCGCTTTCGGTTTCGTCGTAACCGAGGAATTGGGTCGGCGCGAGCTGGGCCACCAGTTCGGCCGGCAGCGCCAGACCGCCGCCGAACTTGCCGGCCGCGCGCGCGGTGTCCTTCTGCTGCTGCATGGCGGCGTCGAAGCCGGCCACGTCCACCTCCATGCCGCGTTCGCGCGCCATGTCCTGGGTGAGGTCGAGTGGGAAACCGTAGGTGTCGTAGAGGCGGAAGGCATCGGCGCCGGGGATGTGACCCTCGGATTTTTCCGCCACTTCGTTGAAGATGCGCATGCCGGCATCGAGCGTTTCAGCGAAGCGTTCTTCTTCCGCCTTCAACGCACGCTCGATGGTGGCGCGCTGCTCGCGCAGGATGGGGTAAGCCTCGCCCATCAGTTCGTCGAGCGTGGCGACCAGGCGGTGAAAGAACGGTTGGCGCACGCCCAGCATCCAGCCGTGGCGCAATGCACGGCGGATGATCCGGCGCAGCACGTAGCCGCGTCCTTCGTTCGAGGGCAGCACGCCATCGGCGATCAGGAAACTGGCGGCGCGGATGTGATCGGCGATGACGCGCAGCGACTTGTTGCCCAGATCGGATGTGGCGGTGAGTTCGGCGACCTTGCCGATCAATGTCTGGAACAGATCGATTTCGTAGTTGGAATGCACCCCTTGCAGCACCGCCGCTAGCCGCTCCAGGCCCATGCCGGTGTCCACGCAGGGGGCGGGCAGCGGCGTCAGGTGGCCATCGGAATGGCGGTCGAACTGCATGAACACGAGGTTCCAGATTTCGATGAAGCGGTCGCCGTCCTCGTCCGGCGAGCCGGGTGGGCCGCCCGCGTACTGCTCGCCATGGTCGTAGAAAATTTCGGTACAGGGGCCGCAAGGGCCGGTGTCGGCCATCTGCCAGAAGTTGTCGGAGGCGAACGGTGCGCCCTTGTTGTCGCCGATGCGGACGATCCGGGCTTCCGGCAGGCCGATCACGTCGCGCCAGATGCCGAAGGATTCGTCGTCGGTGTGGTAGACGGTGGCGAGCAGGCGTTCGGCCGGCAGCTTCCAGACGTCGGTCAACAGCTCCCACGCCCAGACGATGGCGTCGCGCTTGAAATAGTCGCCGAACGACCAGTTGCCGAGCATTTCGAAGAAGGTGTGGTGGCGCGCGGTGTAGCCGACCGAGTCGAGATCGTTGTGCTTGCCGCCGGCGCGCAGGCAGCGCTGAACGTCGGCCGCGCGCACGTAGCTGCGTTTCTCCGCGCCGAGGAACACGTCCTTGAATTGCACCATGCCGGAATTGGTGAACAGAAGCGTCGGGTCGTTGCCCGGTACCAGCGGTGCGGAGGGAACGATGGCGTGGCCGCGTGTGGCGAAGAAATCGAGGAAGTCGCGGCGGATGTCGGCGGTGGTTTTCATGCGTGTTTCGTGTCCGGATGTCTGGCGTGGCGGACACGGGATCGCCCGCGTTCCCTGCAAATGAGGGGGCGGGCGGCGTCCGGCAAGCTGGGCCGGCTAGTTTACAGGCGCAATCGGCTCGCGCTTGCGCAAAACAGTATCGTGCGCAGGGCCGGGCGCGGCCCGTGGCGAGCATCGTTTTCTCCCTGGCGCGGGTCTTCGCCGGCGGGGTACGGCTGGCGCCGGGCGGCGAAATCCGCCAAACTTGATCGTTCGTTCGCCCGCTTGATGAGGGGGCGGGCATGTCTTGATCCGGTCATTTCACGTTCAACCCGCCGCGGCATTTGGCGGGCAGGAGTCATCCCATGCAAGTTTCGATCGAATCCACCAGCGACCTCGGCCGTCGCGTGGTGTTCCGTGTTCCATCCGCCGATATCGAAAACAAGGTCAACGTCCGCCTGCGCGAGATCGCGCGCGATGCCCGCATCAAGGGCTTCCGTCCTGGCAAGGTGCCGATCAGCGTCATCGCCAAGCGCTTCGGCGAACAGGTGCGCGCGGAGATTCTCGACGGCCTGCTGCGCGAGGGCTTTGGCAATGCGCTGAAGGAGGAAACCTTCCAGATCGCCGGCAATCCGCGCATCGAGCAAGACACCGACGCCAGCGGCGAAGGCGAGCTGACCTATGTCGCCGATTTCGAAGTGGTGCCGGAGTTCGGCGAGATCGATCTCGCTCAGCTCGACGTGATTCGCAACATCGCCGCAGTGGAGGACGCCGACATCGATCGGATGATCGAAAACCTGCGTGAGCAGCGTCGCAGCTGGTCGCCGGTCGAGCGCGCCGCGGCCGAGGGCGATCTGGCCGATGTCGAAATGTTCTCCGTGGCCGAGGGCGTGCGCTTGCCGGCCGAGGGCGGCGAGCGCGGCTCGGCGGTACTGGGCAGCGGTATGCTGTTCGCGCCGATCGAGGCGGAGATCGTGGGCCTCAAGGCGGGCGAGGAAAAGACCGCGAAGATCGAGTTCCCGGCCGAGTGGCCGGTGCCGGCGCTGGCCGGCAAGACAGCCGAGGTCACCCTGAAGGCGGTACAAGTGGCCGAGCCGGTGTTGCCGGAGGTCGATCACGGCTTCATCCGCAGCTTCGGGGTGAAGAGCGGCGAACTGGCGCAATTCCGCGACGAGATTCGCAGCAACCTTGAGCGTGAGTTGAAGGGCGCGTTGATGTACCGTCTGCGTCGCGCGGTGGGCGAGCAGATCATCGAAAAGTACGGCGATATCGCGATGCCCCCGAAGCTGGTCGAACAAGAAGCCCGCAACATGGCCGAGACCGCCGCGCAGCAGGCGCGCGAACAGGGGCAGCAAGTGCAGCTCGACCACGCGCAGTTCATGGAGGCCGCCGGCAAGCGCGTGTTGATCGGCCTGTTCACCGGCGAGGTGGCCCGCCGCAACAAGCTGATGCTGGACCGTGGCCGGCTGATGGAGACCATGCGCCTGATCGCCTCGACCTACGAAGAGCCGGATCAGGTCATTGAACTCTATCGCAACGATCCCCAACTTCTGGCTGGTTTGCAAAACCGTGTGATGGAAGAGCAGGTGACCGACTGGATCGCCGAGCAGGCCCAGCACACGGAACAGCCGCTGTCCTTCCAGGACGCCATCCGCGCCGAGTGATCGGCGCCCTGGCGGCCGCAACCGGAGTAGCCCATGAGTCTTGAGACGAAAGCCCTGAACCTGGTGCCGATGGTGGTCGAGCAGACCAGCCGCGGCGAGCGTGCCTACGACATCTACTCGCGCCTGTTGAAGGAGCGGGTGATCTTCCTCGTCGGCGGTATCGACGACCACATGGCCAATGTCATCGTGGCTCAGTTGTTGTTCCTGGAAGCGGAAAACCCGGAAAAGGACATCAGCATCTACATCAACTCCCCGGGCGGCATCGTCACCGCGGGTCTGGCGATCTACGACACGATGCAGTTCATCAAGCCGGATGTCTCCACCATCTGCATCGGTCAGGCCGCTTCGATGGGCGCGCTGTTGTTGGCCGCGGGCGCGGCGGGCAAGCGCCATGCCTTGCCGAATTCGCGGGTGATGATCCACCAGCCGCTGGGGGGCTTCCAGGGCCAGGCCACGGATATCGATATCCATGCCCGCGAAATCCTGACCCTGCGCCAGCGCCTGAACGAGATTCTGGCCCGCCACACCGGTCAGTCACTGGAAACCATTGCCCGCGACACCGAGCGCGACAACTTCAAATCCGCTGAGGCCGCCCGCGATTACGGGCTGGTCGACCAGGTGCTGGAGCGTCGCCCGGAAGACTCGATCCAGCCGAATTGATCGGCCGTTTCGCTGTCCGGAAATGCAGGCCCGGTAGCCCGCCGGGCCTGTGCTATTCTCGGCCGGAACCCGTTTTTCACGGGGTTTCCAGCCGCATCCACGCATCACGGAAACACCACGCATGACCGAAGACCGCCAGAGCCGTTCCGGCGACAACACCAAGATCCTCTACTGCTCCTTCTGCGGCAAGAGCCAGCACGAGGTGCGCAAGCTGATCGCCGGTCCGAGCGTGTTCATCTGCGATGAATGCGTCGATCTCTGCAACGACATCATCCGCGAGGAACTGGCCGAGAAGTCGCAGACGGCACGCAGCGCGTTGCCGAAGCCGAAGGAGATCCTCGAAGTTCTCGATCAGTACGTGATTGGCCAGGCGCGCGCCAAGAAGACTCTGGCCGTCGCCGTCTACAACCATTACAAACGCATCGAAAGCCGGCAGAAATCGGATGACGTGGAGTTGGCCAAGTCCAACATCCTGCTGGTCGGCCCGACCGGCTCGGGCAAGACGCTGCTTGCGGAAACGCTGGCGCGCATGCTGAACGTACCCTTCACCATGGCCGACGCCACCACGCTGACCGAGGCCGGCTACGTCGGCGAGGACGTGGAAAACATCATCCAGAAACTCCTGCAAAAATGTGATTACGATGTCGAGAAGGCACAGGCCGGCATCGTCTACATCGACGAGATCGACAAGATCAGCCGCAAGAGCGAGAACCCTTCGATCACCCGCGACGTTTCCGGCGAGGGCGTGCAGCAGGCGCTGCTGAAGCTGATAGAAGGCACCGTTGCCAGCGTGCCGCCGCAGGGCGGGCGCAAGCACCCGCAGCAGGAGTTCTTGCAGGTCGATACCCGCAATATTCTGTTCATCGTCGGCGGTGCTTTCGCCGGGTTGGAGAAGGTGATCCAGCAGCGCAGCACCGAGGCGGGTGGCATCGGCTTCAATGCCAAGGTGAAATCGAGCGAACGCAAGGCCGAGGTCGGCAAGGTGCTGGCCGAGGTCGAGCCGGAGGACCTGATCAAGTTCGGCCTGATCCCCGAGTTCGTCGGCCGCCTGCCGGTGGTCGCCACGCTGGAGGAACTGGACGAAGCGGCTCTGGTCAAGATACTCACCGAGCCGAGGAACGCCATCACCAAGCAGTTCCGCAAGCTGTTCGAGATGGAAGGGGTGGAGTTGGAGTTTCGTCCCGACGCCCTGGCGGCCATCGCCCGCAAGGCGCTCAAACGCAAGACCGGCGCCCGTGGCCTGCGCACCATCGTCGAATCGACCCTGCTCGACACCATGTACGACCTGCCCTCGATGGACAACGTCGGCAAGGTGGTGGTGGACGAGTCGGTCATCGAGCACAAGACCGAGCCATTCGTCATCTACGAGAATCCGCCCGCGGAGGCGGCGATGCCCAAGGCATCGGGTGAATGAAGTCGAATGAGACCCCGGCCAGCGCCGGGGTTTTCGTTTGTGGCGCTTGCGTCGTCGTATCGTGAGCCCCATAAAGGGAGCCATGGGCTTGGCCCACGAGATTCGGAGCGAATGAGAAATGAGCGAACAGGAAAACCTGATACCCCGCGCGGTGCTGCCCGTGCTGCCATTGCGAGACGTGGTGGTATTCCCGCATATGGTCATCCCGTTGTTCGTCGGCCGCGAGAAATCGATCCGCGCGCTGGAAATGGCGATGGAGACCGATAAGCGCATCGTGTTGGTGGCGCAGAAATCCGCCGAGACCGATGACCCGGGAGCCGATGACGTCTATCGCATTGGCGCGCTGGCGCAAGTGCTGCAACTGTTGAAGTTGCCGGACGGCACCATCAAGGTGCTGGTCGAAGGCATCGGTCGCGCCCGGGTCTCCCACTTCAGCGAGCGGCAGGGCGCCTTGCTGGCGGAAGTCGGCGAATTGCCGGAAATCTCCTCGCGCGACTCGCGCGAGCTGGAAGCGGTGGCGCGCTCGCTGCTGGTGTTGTTCGAAGACTACGTCAAGTCCAACCGCAAGCTGCCACCGGAGCTGATTCAGACCCTGGCCGGCATCGATGCCCCGGCGCGCTTTGCCGACACCGTATCGGCCCATCTCGGCGTGCGCCTGGCCGACAAGCAGAAGCTGCTGGAAACGCTCGATACCGGCGCACGGCTGGAGATGCTGATCGGGCTCGTCCACGGCGAACTGGATGTGCAGCAGCTGGAAAAGAAGATCCGCGGCCGGGTGAAGTCCCAGATGGAGAAATCCCAGCGCGAGTACTACCTGAACGAGCAGATGAAGGCGATCCAGAAGGAACTGGGCGAAGGCGAGGACGGCGGCAACGAACTGGACGAGATCGCCCGTAAGATCGCCGCCGCCGGCATGCCCAAAGCGGTGGAAACCAAGGCGAAGAGCGAATACAACAAGCTCAGGCAGATGTCGCCGATGTCGGCCGAGGCCGGCGTGGTGCGCAACTATCTGGACTGGCTGCTGGGGGTGCCGTGGAAGAAGCGCAGCAAGGTGCGGAAAGACCTCAAGGTGGCGCAGGACGTGCTGGACGCCGACCACTTCGGCCTGGAAAAGGTCAAGGAACGCATCCTCGAATATCTGGCGGTGCAGTCGCGCGTATCCAAGATGAAGGGGCCGATCCTTTGCCTGGTCGGCCCGCCCGGCGTGGGCAAGACCTCGCTCGGCCAGTCCATCGCCAAGGCGACCAACCGCAAGTTCGTGCGCATGGCGCTGGGCGGCGTGCGTGACGAAGCCGAGATCCGTGGACATCGCCGCACCTACGTGGGTTCGATGCCGGGGCGCATCGTGCAAAACCTCAACAAGGTCGATGCCAAGAACCCGCTGTTCGTGCTCGACGAGATCGACAAGATGGCGATGGACTTCCGTGGCGACCCCTCCGCGGCGTTGCTGGAAGTGCTCGATCCCGAACAGAATCACGCCTTCAACGACCATTACCTCGAAGTCGATCTGGACCTCTCCGAGGTGATGTTCATCGCCACCTCCAACTCCATGAACATTCCCGGCCCGCTGCTCGATCGCATGGAGGTGATCCGCATCCCCGGCTACACCGAGGAGGAAAAGCTCAACATTGCGATGCGCTATCTGGTGCCCAAGCAGATCAAGGCGAATGGCCTGAAGAACGGCGAGATCGAGATACGGGAAAGCGCGATTCGCGACATCGTTCGTTACTACACGCGAGAATCCGGCGTACGTAACTTGGAGCGCGAGATCGCCAAGATCGCGCGCAAGGTGGTGAAGGAAATCGCGCTGGCCGGCCCCGCGAAGGGAACACCGAAGACGGTCGAGGTAGGCGAGGAGAACCTCGCCCAGTACCTTGGCGTGCGTCGCTTCGACTACGGCCGTGCCGAGGCCGAGAACGAGATCGGCCTGGTTACTGGCCTGGCCTGGACGGAAGTTGGGGGCGACCTCCTCCAGATCGAGTCCACACTGGTACCGGGCAAGGGGCAGCTCATTCTCACAGGCCAGCTTGGCGATGTGATGAAAGAGTCGGCCTCGGCGGCGTTGTCCGTGGTGCGCTCGCGCACCGAGCGTTTCGGTATCGACCTGGACTTCCTGTCGAAGTTCGATGTCCACGTCCACGTACCCGATGGCGCCACGCCCAAGGACGGCCCCAGCGCGGGTATCGCCATGGCCACCGCGCTGGTTTCGATGCTGACCAAGATCCCGGTGCGCGCTGATGTGGCGATGACCGGCGAGATCACCCTGCGCGGGCGCGTTTCGGCGATCGGCGGGTTGAAGGAGAAGTTGCTGGCGGCGCTGCGTGGGGGCGTCAAGACCGTGGTCATTCCCCAGGAGAACGAGAAGGACCTGGCCGACATCCCCGAAAGCGTTACCCGTGACATGCGTATCGTGCCGGTGAAGTGGATCGACGAGGTGCTGGATATCGCGTTGGAGCGGCCGCTCACACCGGCGAACGTCGAGGTGCCGGAAACGGCGGCTGAGTCCGTCATGCCGGTCGAACCGATGCTCAAGCCCACGGAGGACAAGCGCAAACGCAAGGCGGAAGTCAAGCATTGAGGGCGCAGCCTCCATGGATGAAAAACGCCTGATTTCCGGCGTTTTTCTTGCCCGGGCTTGCCTGGCACTGTATAAAAGGCGGGTTGCGGCCATGCCGCCGAACACCGCCACACCGCAGGCCGTCGAGCCATCGCGGATCACAATAAAGACGGCTGATGCCGTCGATTGCAAGGAGATAAAAATGAACAAGGCAGAACTGATCGATGCCGTTGCCGCTTCTTCCAACCTGTCCAAGGCCGATGCGGGCCGTGCCGTGGATGCTTTCGTTCAGGCTGTCAGCAGCGCGCTGAAATCGGGTGAGAGCGTTGCCATCGCCGGTTTCGGCAGCTTCGAAGTGCGCGAGCGCGCCGCCCGTACCGGTCGCAACCCGAAGACTGGCGAAGCGTTGCAGATCGCCGCTTCCAAAGCCCCGGCGTTCAAGGCCGGCAAGGCGCTGAAGGATGCGGTGAACTGATCCCCGCGATCTCGTTCGATGCGAAAGCCCGGTCTTGTGCCGGGCTTTTCCGTTTTGTCGCGGCGGTTTGCGGCCAAGCGCCTGTGCGGGTATCATGCCGACCCTTCGCGGTTCGCGCCGCGAGGGGAGCTTAGCTCAGCGGTAGAGCGTCTCCCTTACAAGGAGAGGGTCGGGGGTTCGATCCCCTCAGCTCCCACCATCTTTCCGGTCGCGTTATCGCGTGGTGCGGAAAAACAAAAAAGTGTTGTCAGATTGGAAAGGTCGATGTAGACTTTCTCTTCTTCGCGGAGCGGTAGTTCAGCTGGTTAGAATGCTGGCCTGTCACGCCGGAGGTCGCGGGTTCGAGTCCCGTCCGCTCCGCCATTTAAAATGGCAAAGCCCCTGAGTTTCTTTTGAAACTCAGGGGCTTTTCTTTTGGTGCATGAGCGCGTCTTGTCATGATGGGGGTGTTGCCGTTGCGATGCCTGTTCGCGTGCTCCCCACCTGCCACGCTCTAAAGTTCGAATCCTTGCCATGTCCGAATTAAAGGCGGAAAGAAATGGCTGTCAGTTCGGACCCTGGCGGGTCGGGTAGTGTATTGCTCTCTTTCCCAGCCGTTGGCGGATTTGGCTATGCGGTACCGCAGCGGAAAAAAACGTAGCAGTCAAACATGGGGCGTGTTGCCGAGACGCCTGGCTTTGCTGATAACCCCAGCGTGCGTTATGCGCGCCGGGGCTATTGGTTGCTTTTTATTGATGCCCGATGGCTTTCAGCTTCTTTGCTTGCGGCCTCGCTGAAATAATTCCGGCATTCAAGAAAGCGCGATAAAGTGACCGAGAGGGAACCGAATGATCTTGGAGCCGTTTTCGATGGCGAATTCTACGAGTCCCGGCTCGCCTTTGATTGTGATGTGACCGGGGTGCCGGCATGGTGGATCGTGGGCTTGCCGCTGCTGTGGAAGTGTAAAACTGCTTATGCGGTCACTCGAACTTTATATGTCCCGTACTCATGTTGCCAATTTCGCTGATTGGCCTGCTTGTGGCTCTTTGGGGTTCCGTCCTCCTCTTCGAGGATGGCAGGTTGGGCGCCAGGTAGCCGCAGAGACACGCCATCCACAGTCAAGCGGTAGGTATTCGTGATGCCAGTGGCTGAGGGATTTGATGGATGGGTTCCTCCGCGACGCGAAACGGGAGGACGCGACTTGACGGCTGTCCGTACCGGCATATTGCCGGCACGAAAAAACCGGCGCTTGGCCGGTTTCTCGAAAATGCCTTGTTTCAAGGCTTTTTTGGTCGGGGAGACAGGATTCGAACCTACGACCTCTACGTCCCGAACGTAGCGCTCTACCAGACTGAGCTACACCCCGATTGCGAGCTGGGCATTCTATAGCCTCGGCGGTTGGCGGCGCAAGCCCCCGCGATCGATCAGGTGCGGCTCGTTACACTAGACGGCTTTCCAGAGTCCCCGAGGTTGCCTTGATCAAGCCCCGTACTCCGCCCGGCGTGATGGAGCTTCTGCCGCGCGAACAGATCGCGTTCCAGCGCATGCTCGACACCATCCGCGAGACTTACGAGTCTTTCGGCTTCCTGCCGGTCGAGACGCCGGTGTTCGAACTATCGGACGTGCTGCTGACCAAGAGCGGTGGGGAGACCGAGCGCCAGGTCTACTTCGTGCAATCGACCGGCGCCTTGGAGAAGAAGGGCGAGGGGTTGCCGGAACTGGCGTTGCGTTTCGACTTGACCGTGCCGCTGGCGCGTTATGTGGCCGAGCACGAGCATGCGCTGGCTTTTCCGTTCCGCCGCTACCAGATGCAGCGAGTCTACCGTGGCGAGCGCGCCCAGCGCGGGCGCTTCCGCGAGTTCTACCAGTGCGACATCGACGTGATCGGCAAGGATGTGCTCAATCCGCGTCACGATGCGGAGATTCCGGCGGTGATCCATGCCGTGTTCGAGCGGCTCGCCATCGGCGATTTCACCATCCAGTTCAACCATCGCAAGTTGCTGCGCGGTTTCTTCGAAGGGCTGGGCATCGTCGACGAGCGGCAGGACCGGGTGTTGCGCGAGCTGGACAAGCTCGACAAGCGCGGTGAGGCGGCGGTGCGCGAAACCTTGACCGGCGATGGCTTCACGCTTGCCGGCGAGGTTGCCGATAAGTTGCTGTCGTTCTCCCGCGTCCGCTCGGCCGGCCATGCCGACGCGCTGGAGAAGCTCGCGGCGCTGGGCGAGGGCACGACGCAATTCAACGAAGGCCGCGATGCGCTCGTCGCCACGCTGGAGCAGTTGAAGGCGATGGGCATCCCGGAGTCGCGCTATGCGATCAACCTGTCGATTGCCCGTGGGCTGGATTACTACACCGGCATCGTCTACGAGACCACGCTGGATGCGCATCCGGAGATCGGGTCGATCTGCTCGGGCGGCCGTTACGACAACCTCGCCAGCCATTACAGCAAGTCCCGGCTGCCGGGCGTCGGCATTTCCATCGGCCTGACCCGGCTGTTCTGGCAACTGTGCGAGGCCGGCATCATCGATGTCGCCGCCAGTTCGGTGGATGTGCTGGTGGGGCTGCTTTCCGAGGACGACTTCGCCGAGGCGCTGGCGCTCTCGCAGCGGTTGCGCGGCGGTGGGCTGAAGGTGGAAACGCAGATGGCGCCGAAGAAGGTCGCCCGGCAATTCCAGTACGCCGACCGGGCGGGCATCCGTTTCGTCGCGTTGCGTGGCGAGGGCGAGCGAGCCGCCGGCACGGTCACGCTGAAGGATCTGTCCAGTGGCGAGCAACAGGTTGTGGCGTTGGATGAGGCCACCGCGTGGATCGATACCCGCATCAAGGGAGAAGCTTCGTGAGCGCGGGCAAGCGGGAGGTCATCCGCCTCGATGGCCATTCGTTGACGCGCGTGGAGCTCGTGTCCATCGCGCATGGGGCGCGGGTCGAGCTGGATGCCGGGGCGTTGCGGCACGTGGAGCGCGCCGCCGCGTTCCTGGCCGAGCAAGTTGCCCGTGAAGAGCCGATCTACGGTGTTTCCACGGGTTTCGGCAGCAATGCCGACAAGCTGCTCGGCGCGCATCACCTGCGCGATGCACTGGATGTCGACGAACCTCGCGAGGTTTCCCTGCACGAGGAATTGCAGCAGAACCTGATCGTCACTCACGCGGTCTGCGTGGGCGAGCCGTTCGCGCCTGAGGTCGTCCGGGCGATGATGGGGATTCGGATCAATACGCTGCTGCGCGGGCATTCCGGTATTCGCGTACAGACCTTGCAGGCAATGGCGGCGATGCTGAATGCCGGCATCGTGCCGGTTGTGCCGCAGTTGGGTTCGGTCGGGGCCTCGGGCGATCTGGCGCCGCTCTCGCATCTGGCCATTGTCTTGCTGGGTGGCGGCGAAGTTTTCTTCCAAGACCAGCGCATGAAGGGGAGGGAGGCGCTGGCGCGGGCCGGTCTCGCGCCGGTCAGGCTGAGCTACAAGGAGGGATTGGCGCTCAACAACGGCACCGCGCAGATGTTGGCGACCGGCGTGCTTGCCGTCGCCCGGCTGGAAAACCTGCTCGATACCGCCGATCTCGCGGCGGCGATGACCATCGACGCCTTCGCCGGCCGTCTCGGGGCTTTCGCGTCCGAGGTGCATGCGTTGCGTCCGCATCCGGGGCAGGTGCGCGTGGCGGAAAACCTGCGCCGTCTGCTCGATGGCTCGACACTTGCCGACATCCCTTATCACCTGGTGCCGCGTTTCCGCCAGTGGCAGCCGCGCAGTTGGGATACGCCGGAGGCGCGGGCGCTGACCTTCGACATCGGCTGGGACTGGGTGCCGGATGATCAGCGGCATGGTCGCGAGAAGTTCTACCGGCGTTTCAAGCCGTTTCGCGGCGGCAAGAAGCACCAGCCTCAGGACAGCTACAGCCTGCGCTGCATCCCGCAGGTGCATGGCGCTGTGCGCGATGCGGTGGCGCAAGCCGCGCGTGTGCTCGACATCGAGCTGAACGCCGTCACCGACAACCCGCTGGTTTTCCCGGATGCCGAGGCCGAACACGTCGAACAGCAGGTGATTTCCGCCGGGCATTTCCACGGCATGCCGTTGGCGCTGGCGATGAGCTACGTCAAGGCGGCGATCCCGGTGCTGGCCTCGATCAGCGAGCGGCGCCTCAACAAACTGGTCGACCCGGCCACCAACGATGGGTTGCCGGCGTTCCTGATCGGCAACGAGGACGGTACCGATTCCGGCTACATGATCGTGCAGTACACGGCCGCGGCCATCGTCAACGATCTTGCTTCCCGGGCGATGCCGGCTTCGGTCTATTCGGTGCCGACCAGCGCCAATGCCGAGGACCATGTTTCCATGGGCGCCAACGAGGCGCGTCATGTGTTGGCGATGGCCGATGACCTTGCCAAGGTGCTGGGATTGGAACTGGCCACCGCCGCGCAGGCGCTCGATTTCCGCCGCGACATGATCAACGCCGCGCGCGATCTGGCCCGCCGGGTCGATGCCGGGGCATTCGCGGCCAAGGTGCTGGGCGGGCCGCTGGCCGACGCGCCGAACCGGGCGTCGTTCCTCGCCGAGGTCGATGCCTTGCGTCGTGAGCTGGCCGAGGCCGACAGCTTTCACCCCGGGCATGCGGTGGCCGCCGCGTACGAGGAAGTGCGGCGGCATCTTGGCTTCATGCGGCGCGATCGCGCACTGGATGGCGATGTGGCCGCCGCCGTGGCGATGGTCGTCAGTGGCGCGGTTCTGGCGGCGGCGAAGCGGGCCGAAGCCTAGCGGATACCGGCTGGATAGCCGGTTTCGAGGCGCCCCCGGTCCGGCTGGGGGCGGCCTGGTTCAGTGGACTGATGAATCCGGCCCGGCAGGGGCTTGACATCCGTTCGCTCTTCTGGACTAATGCGCTAGCGCGTTAATACATTAAATTATTGGAACAAGCGATGAAGCAGCGCCCGCAATCGGCTTCCCAATCCGAAGCCAGCACCGATCTCGATGCGCTGGCCATGGCGATGGCGGTATTGAAAAGCCCGGAGGAAGTGCGTGGATTCCTTGAAGACCTATGCACGCCGGCCGAGCTGGAGGCAATGAGCGACCGCTGGAAGACCGTGCCTTTGCTGCTGTTGGGCGTGCCGTACCGCGATATTCACGAACGCACCGCGGTCAGCGTGACCACGGTGGGGCGGGTGGCGAGAACGATCGAACACGGCAGCGGCGGCTACAGGCAGGTGGCGCACAGGTTGCGTTTGCCCGGCGCCTGAGCGTCATGCGGTTCCCATCCATTCCGAGACATACGATGAATCCTCCTTCCGCCAACACCGCCATGCGTGACCGTCTGCGCATCGCGATACAGAAAAACGGCCGCCTGGCCGAGCCGGCGCGCGCGCTGCTTGGCAGCTGCGGACTGTCCTGGCGCGAGAGCCCGGACAGGCTGTTCTGCTACGGCGAGTCCGCGCCGATCGACTTGCTGCTGGTGCGCGACGACGACATTCCCGGGCTGATCGCCGATGGCCTGTGCGATCTCGGCGTGGTCGGTCGCAATCTGTTGCTGGAGCAGGCCGCCGGGCGCGAGGCCGATGGCAAGCCGGCGGCCTTCCGCGAATGGCGCGCGCTCGGTTTCGGCGCCTGCCGGTTGTCGCTCGCGGTGCCGCAGGCATGGGAGTGGCAAGGGCCGGAGCAGCTTGCCGGCCTGCGCATCGCCACCAGTTACCCGGCGATACTCGGCAATTGGCTGCGCGAGCAGGGCATAGCGGCGCAGTCGGTCGAGCTGTCCGGTTCGGTCGAGATCGCGCCGCGTCTGGGCCAGGCCGATGCGATCTGCGACCTGGTGTCGAGCGGCGCCACATTGGCCGCCAACCAGTTGAAAGCGGTCGAGGACATCTTGCACAGCGAGGCCGTGCTGGCCGGCCCCACGGGGGCGCTGACACCGGTGTTGGCCGGCCTTGCCGACATGTTGCTGCGGCGGATGGATGGCGTGATCCGCATCCGCGACAGCAAACTTCTGATGTTCCAGGCGCCGTGTGAGATGGTCGAATCGCTGATCCGCCTGTTGCCGGATGCCGAGCCACCGATACGCTACCCGCTCGACGGTGGCGAATTGGTGGCCCTGCAAGCGCTTTGTCACGGCGTGGTCAGTTGGCAACGGCTGGAAGAGCTGAAGCGGGCCGGTGCGCGCGGCCTGATGGTGCTACCGGTGGAAAGGATGTTGGCATGAAACGAGTCGATTGGAACGCGCTGGACGAAAACGCCCGCGAGCGCCTGTTGCAGCGTCCGACGCGTGCATTGTCGGTGGAAGTGCGGGCATCGGTGCGGGCGATTCTGGAAGACGTGTCATTGCGTGGCGATACCGCCTTGCGGGTGCTCACCGAATATCACGATGGTGTTCGTCTCGATGCGCTGGAAGTCGAGGCCGATGAATTCGCCACGGCCGAGGAGACGGTGCCCGCCGAATTGCGCGCGGCAATCGCCGAAGCCGCGGCGCGAATCGAGGCTTTCCACCGCGCCGGCATGCCGAAGCCGTACTTGCTCGATACCGCGCCCGGCATGCGGTGCGAGCGTGTGTTGCGGCCGATCAGCCCGGTTGGCCTGTACGTGCCGGCCGGCAGCGCGCCGCTACCTTCCACCGCCTTGATGCTGGTCATTCCGGCGATGCTGGCCGGGTGTCCGGAAATCGTTCTGTGCACGCCGCCGCGCAAGGATGGCAGCGCGGACCCGGCGGTGCTGGTGGCCGCGCGCATCGCGCCCAACATCCGTGTATTCAAGCTCGGCGGTGCGCAGGCGATTGCCGCGATGAGCTTCGGCAGCGAAAGCGTGCCCCGATGCGACAAATTGTTCGGCCCCGGCAATGCCTGGGTCGATGAGGCCAAGCGCCAGGCATCGCAACGCAGCGATGGTCCGGCCATCGACATGCCGGCGGGGCCTTCCGAGGTGCTGGTGATCGCCGATGCCGGAGCCGATCCGGCCTTCGTCGCCGCCGATTTGCTCTCGCAGGCTGAGCACGGACCGGATTCGCAGGTGTTTCTGCTGTCGGATTCGGAGGAACTGCTCGATAGCGTCGCCCGGCGCGTTGATGTGCAACTCGCCGACCTGCCGCGCCGGGAAATTGCCGCCAGAGCCTTGGAGTCCTCGCGCCTGATCCGCGTGCGCGACATTGCCGAAGCCATCGCCATCGGCAACCGCTACGCGCCCGAGCATCTCATCCTGGCGGTGCGCGAGCCGCGGGCCTGGCTCGATGCCGTCACCAGCGCGGGCACCGTGTTCATGGGCGACTGGACGCCGGAATCGCTGGGCGACTATTGCTCCGGCAGCAACCATGTGTTGCCGACCGGCGGCGCGGCGAGGGCCTGGAGCGGGCTGTCGGTGTCCAGTTTCACGAAATCGCTGACGGTACAGACCGCGAGCGAGGCGGGGATCCGCCGCATCGGCCCATGCGCGGTCACGCTGGCCGATGCCGAAGGCTTGCAGGCGCATGCACTGGCCGTCCGCCTGCGTCTGGCGGCGCTGGCATGAGCGGCGCGGAGGCTTTGCTGCGCGAGGACCTGCGCGGCTTCACCGGCTATCGTTCCGCGCGCAGTGACGATCTTCGCGGCGCCATCTGGCTCAACGCCAACGAATCGGCCCATGCCAACGCCGCCGACGCCTCGGGCCGCTGCCGTCGTTATCCCGACCCGCAGCCGTGGGCGCTGCGCGCGCGCTTGGCCGAACTCTACGGCGTGGCGGAAGCGCAAGTGCTCGTTGGCCGCGGCAGCGACGAAGGCATCGACCTGCTGCTGCGCGCGTTCTGCATGCCGGGCCGGGGGCGCATCGTCATCGCCCCGCCGGTGTTCGGCATGTATGCGGTCTGTGCCCGTCTGCACGGCGCCGAAGTGATCGAGATACCGCTGGCCGAGAACGCCGCTGGTTTCGCCCCCGACTTTTCCGCTCTGGCCGATGCCGCCCTGGCCCACGACGCGCGCCTGCTCTTCCTGTGCAACCCCGGCAACCCGACCGGCGAATTGCTACCGCTGAATGCCATTGAACGCTTGGCCGAACGGCTGTCCGGGCGCTGCCTGCTGGTGGTGGATGAAGCCTATGGCGAATACGCGATGCAGGCGTCCGCCGCCAGCTTGATCGCGCGGCACGCCAATCTGGTGGTGTTGCGCACGCTATCGAAGGCGCATGCGCTGGCGGCGGCGCGGATCGGCAGTGTGCTGGCCGATGCCGGAGTCATCGCCTGCCTGCGCCGAGCACAGGCGCCGTACCCGTTGCCCACGCCCTGTGTCGAACTGGCATTGAGCGCCCTGGACACCGCCGCACTGGCCGATACCGATACCCACGTGCGGGAGGCGCGAATCGAACGCGCGCGCCTGGTCGGCCTGCTGGGGGCGTTGGCGGGCGTGCGCCGGGTGTATCCATCGCAGGCCAATTTCCTGCTGGTGCGTTTCGAGGATGCCCAATCCGCACTGGCCCGGCTGCTTGAAGCGGGCATCGTGGTGCGTGATATGCGCACGATGCCGCAACTGGGCGACGCCTTGCGCATCAGCCTGGGCACGCCGGCGCATAACGATGCGGTGCTCGCCGCACTGGCTAGCCTGGAGGCGGCATGAGCGCCTTGCAGCCGATTTTATTCGTTGACCGCGACGGCACGCTCGTCGAGGAACCGGAAGATTTCCAGATCGACAGGCTGGACAAGTTGCGTTTCGTCGAAGGCGTGATCCCGGCCTTGCTGCGCTTCGTCGATGCCGGCTGGCAACTGGTGATGGTGAGTAACCAAGATGGACTGGGCGGCCCGGGCTTTCCACAGGCGGATTTCGATGCGCCGCATGCGCTGATGATGCAGGTGTTCGAGAGTCAGGGCATCCGCTTCCGCGATGTGCTCATCGACCGCAGCCTGCCGGCCGACAACGCGCCGACCCGCAAGCCCGGCATTGGGCTGGCACTGCCGTATCTGCGGGATCGCGGTGTCGACTGGCGGCGCTCGGCAATGGTGGGCGACCGCGACAGCGACCTGCAATTCGCCGCCAATCTGGGCATCCGCGGTTTCAAGCTGGCTTCCCCATCGTTCGGCGAAGGCGCGCGTTGGGCCGACGTTGCCCACGCATTGCTCGATGCGCCGCGCACCGCGCGCGTTGAACGCCGCACGAAGGAAACCCGCATCGAGGTGTTCGTCGATCTCGACCGTGTCGCCGAACCGAAGATAAGTACCGGCCTTGGTTTCTTCGACCACATGCTGGAGCAGTTCGGCAAACATGGCGGCTTTGCGTTGGAACTGCGGTGCGCGGGCGATCTGCGGGTCGACGAGCACCACACGGTCGAGGATTGCGCGCTCGCGCTGGGCCAGTCCCTGCGCGAGGCGATTGGCGATAAGCGCGGCATCGCCCGCTACGGTTTCGTGTTGCCGATGGACGAAGCGCTGGCCAGCGCGGCACTGGATTTCTCCGGCCGCCCGTGGCTGCAATTCTCGGGCGCTTTCCGTCGCGAGAAGGTCGGTGAGCTGCCCACCGAACTGGTAGAGCATTTCTTCCGCTCGCTGTGCGAATCGGCGGGCCTGACGCTCAATGTGAAGCTCGAAGGCGACAACGATCACCATCGGATCGAAGCCTGTTTCAAAGCGGTGGCGCGCGCGCTGCGGCAGGCGATACGCCGTGAAGGCCACGAGTTGCCCAGCACCAAGGGGGCATTGTGATGAGCGCCCTGAACGTCGCCTTGATCGACGCCGGTGGCGCCAACCTCGGCTCGGTGCGTTATGCGTTGGAGCGGTTTGGCATCGAGGCGCGGCTCGTGCGCGATGGCGACGAATTCGGGACGCCGGATCGCGTGGTGCTGCCCGGCGTCGGCGCCGCTGCCACCGCCATGGGCTTGCTCGGCGAGCGTGGCCTGATTCCGCCCTTGCGCCGGCGGGTGGCGCCGCTGCTCGGCATCTGTCTGGGCATGCAGTTGCTCTTCGAACATTCGGAGGAGGGGGGCGTGGACTGTCTCGGGCTTCTGGCCGGCCGTGTGCGCGGGCTTACCCCGGCGCCAGGCATCCGCGTTCCGCACATGGGCTGGAATCGTTTGTCGCCCCGGCGCCCGTCGATGCTGCTGGAAGGCGTCGAGGCCGATGCGCAAGCGTATTTCGTGCATGGCTATGCAGCCCCGGTGACGGCCGATTGCATCGCCACCACCACCCACGGTGATACCTTCGCGGCGGTCGTCGAGGCCGGCAACGTCTGTGGCATGCAGTTCCACCCGGAGCGTTCGGCCGCGGTCGGGGCGCGCATGCTCGCCAATTTCATCGGGAGGCGGTCATGAGCTTCATCCTCTATCCCGCCATCGATGTGCGTGCGGGCCGCGTGGTGCGGCTCAAGCAGGGCGATTACGCGCGGGAAACCCGCTATGGCGATGCGCCGGCCGATGTCGCCCGCCGTTATGCCGAGGCGGGTGCGGCCTGGCTGCACCTGGTCGATCTGGACGCCGCATATGCGGGCGGTTACACCCTTTACGAGTTGCTGCGCGCGATTGTCGGTGAGACGGATTTGCAGGTGCAGACCGGCGGCGGCGTACGCGGCGAGGCCGATGTCGAAAGGATGCTGGAGGCGGGGGCGGCCCGGGTGGTGGTCGGTTCGCTGGCGGTGCGGGAGCCGCGGCGCGTATTGGGCTGGTTGCATCGCTTCGGCGCTGAACGGATTGCCATCGCGCTCGACACCCGGCAGGGGGACGATGGCGAATGGCGGCTGCCCTCGCACGGCTGGACCGAGGACTCGCCGCACCAGTTGCACGAATTGGCGGCGAGCTACGCCGATGCCGGTCTGCGGCATCTGCTTTGTACCGATATCGCCCGCGACGGCATGCTGGCCGGGCCAAACATCGATTTGTATCGCCACTTGCGCGCGGCCTTGCCCTCGCTGCGGATCCAGGCCAGCGGCGGTATCCGCGATATCGGCGACATCCGCGCCGCGCGTGATGCCGGGTGCGCCGGCGCGGTGCTCGGCAAGGCGCTTCTCGAAGGTCGCTTCACGCTGGCGGAGGCGTTGCGATGCTGAGCCGTCGCATCATTCCCTGCCTCGACGTGCGTGGTGGCCGCGTGGTCAAGGGCGTGCGCTTCCGCGATCACGTCGATATGGGCGATATCGTCGAACTCGCCCGGCGTTACCGCGAGGCCGGCGCCGACGAGCTGGTGTTTTACGACATCACCGCCAGCCCGGAGGGGCGTGCGTTGGATCGCGACTGGGTGGAACGGGTTGCGCGCGCGATCGATCTCCCGTTCTGCGTGGCGGGCGGCATTCGCAGCGTGGCCGACGCGCGCGCGGTGCTGAATGCCGGCGCGGACAAGGTGTCGATCAACACGCCGGCACTGGAGCGCCCGGCGCTGATTAGTGAGCTGGCCGATGCGTTCGGCATGCAGTGCGTCGTTGTCGGTATCGACTCCGAGCGCGAGGCCGATGGCGAGTGGCGGGTGCGTAGCCACACCGGCGATGTCGCGCGCACGCGGCGGCTGGCGCGGCGCACGCTGGAATGGCTGGAGGAGGCGCAGGCGCTGGGCGCCGGTGAAATCGTACTGAACTGCATGGGCAGCGACGGCGTGCGCGCCGGCTACGACATCGCGCAGCTACAGGCGGCGCGTTCGCGTTGCGCGGTGCCGCTGGTGGCGTCCGGCGGCGCCGGCGCGGTCGAGCACTTCGCCGAAGTGTTCCGTCAGGCCGATGTCGATGGCGCGCTGGCGGCCAGCGTGTTCCATGCCGAGACCATTGCCATCCCCCGACTCAAACGTGAATTGCAGGTGCAAGGCATACCGGTGAGGCTGACATGATCGAGATCGAATCGTTGGACTGGGAGAAGCAGACGGGCTTGCTGCCGGCGATCGTGCAGGATGCCGCCAGCCTGCGTGTGTTGATGTTGGGCTGGATGTCGCGCGAATCTCTGGCGCATACGCTGGAAAGCGGCCGAGTGACTTTTTTCAGCCGCAGCCGCGGAGCGCTGTGGACCAAGGGCGAAAGCTCGGGCAATTTTCTCGATCTGGTCGCGGTCGAGACCGATTGCGACCGGGATGCGCTGTTGCTGCGGGCGCATCCGCATGGCCCGACTTGCCATCTGCAACGCGAGAGTTGTTTCCCCGGGGCGCCAGGAGACGTGATCGGCGCGCTTGACCGGCTGGTGGCGCAACGCGAACGCGAACGGCCGCCGGGCAGCTATACCGGCGTGCTGTTCGAAAGCGGTGTCCGCCGCATCGCTCAGAAAGTGGGCGAAGAGGGGGTGGAAACCGCGCTGGCGGCGGTGGCGCAGGGTGATGACGAACTGCTGGACGAAGCCGCCGACCTGGTCTTCCACCTGCTGGTATTGATGCGTGCGCGCGGACTTGGCTTGGACGACCTGCGCGCACGCCTGCAAGCGCGACGCTAGAAATGGGGAGGCGCATCAGCGCCTTGCCGCATCGTGAAGCGGTACCGATGCCGGGGCGGATGGATCTGTTGGCCGCCCACCGGCCATGTTTCCGAAGGCCTTTCCGGAGCCGTTTCCATCCCGCGGGGCCAGGGCGATAATCGCCGGATGAAGAGAATACGCTTGGCTTCCTGCCTGCTGATCCTTGCCAGCCTGTCCGTTCATGCGGGTGAGCGTGGATGCCATGTCGGTTCGGTCTACGAGGATCGCGATGGCGATGGCCGCCGTGGCGGCGATGAACCGGGCCTGCCGGGGATTGCCGTTTCCAATGGCCGCGACATCGTGCGCAGCGATGCCCGTGGCGATTACCGGCTGCCGGCGCGCCCGGGCGCGGAGGTCTTCGTCATCAAGCCGGCCGGCTCGACGGTGGCCCGGCGCGAAGACGGCCTGCCCGATCATTGGCGCGCCGGCGCCGATTGCCGGCCGTTCGGGGTGCGTCGCGCGCCGGCATCCTCCGGCGACCTGCAAGTACTGCTGTTCGGCGACCCGCAACCGAAATCGCCGCGGGACATCGATTACTACCGCCGCGACATCGTCGAGCCGCTGATCGGCAAGACCCGCGCCAGGCTGGGCATGTCGATGGGCGATATCGTCGATGACGACCTCTCGTTGTACCCGGCGCTCAATGCGGCTACCGCCCGCCTGGGGCTGCCCTGGCTGCATGCGCCCGGCAACCACGATCTCGACGTCGGTGCCGACGATGCCGGCTCGCTGGCTACTTTCCGTTCGCACTTCGGGCCGGATACCTTCGCCTGGGAGGAGGCGGAAGCGAATTTCATCGTGCTCGACGATGTCGTCTGGCAACCTGCCTCCACCCCGAAATACATCGGCGGGTTCCGCGAGGATCAGTTCGTTTTCCTCGAAAACTACCTGCGTCAGGCACCGAGAAATCGTTTGCTGGTGCTGGCGCTGCACATTCCGCTGTTCGAAGCGCCGGGGCGCGACACCTTCCGCGACGAAGACCGCGCACGGCTGTTCGCCTTGCTGCGCGATTTCCCCCGTGTGCTGATCGTCAGCGCCCATACCCACACCCAGCGGCATGTCTTCCACGGCATGGATACTGGTTGGCACGGCGTCATGCCGCTGCACGAATACAACATCGGCGCGGTTTGCGGTGCGTTCTGGTCGGGCGTCGAGGATGCGGCCGGCATCCCGGCGGCGACGATGGCCGATGGCACGCCAAACGGTTGGGCGATGCTGACGGTCGAGCTTGGCGGTGAGTACACCCTGGCCTGGCACCCGGCGCGCGATGCTGCCGATACCGGAATCGGTCTCTACGCGCCGAGGGTGCTGCGTCGTGGCGCTTATCCGGCCTGGGCCGTCTACGCCAACGTATGGATGGGGATGGATGACACGCGGGTGGAATACCGTATCGATGGCGGCGCGTGGAAGCCGATGCGCAAAGTGTCGCAACCGGACCCGGCCATGCTGGCGGAAAACGTCCGCGACGACGAAGCCGCCGCACTCCGCGGCTACGATCGCTCGCCGGAGGCGACGCCATCGCCGCATCTCTGGCGCGGCGCGTTGCCGACCGACCTGGCGACCGGTGAGCATGATGTGGAAGTGCGTGCGCTGGATCGCTGGCACGGCTGGCGGCAAGCCAGGACGCGCTACCGGCTGCGGGATGCCGAACCTTGAAGCCTCGATGCCACGCGCGGGCGTGGCGGCGGCGGTCCGTCGAATGGGCCGGGGACGGTGTGCGCCTTAACTCGACGCCACGCGCGGGCGTGGCGGTGGCGGATACCTCAAGGGATGATCGCGGCGAATGACTCTACCCGCGCGTGGCCGTGGGTGGCCTCGCCGATACGCGGCTCGGGATAATCCTCACGGCGGTCCAGCAGCACGGTGCGCATGCCGGCCTCGCGCGCGGCATCCAGCTCTTCGACCACATCGGAGAGGAACAGGATTTCGCCCGGCGCGCGGCCGAGGCGCGCGGCGATGGCGCGGTAGCTGGCCGCCTCGCGTTTGTGCCCCATTTCGGTATCGAAGAAGGCATCGAACAGCGGCAGCAGGTCGCCGGCATCGGAATGGCCGAAGAACAGTTTCTGCGCCGGCACCGAACCGGAGGAATACACGGCCAGCGGCAAGCCGTCGGCGTGCCATTCGCGCAGTTTCCGCACGGCATCGGGATAGACGTGCGCGGTGAAATCGCGGTTCTGGTAGCCCGCGCGCCAGATCATGCCTTGCAGCGCCTTCAGCGCTGTGTGCTTGCGGTCCTGGTCGATCCAGCCTTGCAGGGTCTCGACGATCGTCGCGTCGTCGCACATCGCGCCGTGCCCGGTGGCGACGTCGTCCAGCCAGCGTCGCACGTCGGGCTCATCGCCATGCTCGCGCACGAAGCGGGGCAGGGCGCGACGGGCATGGGGGAACAGCACGTCCTTGACGAAGGAGATCGAGCTGGTCGTGCCTTCGATGTCGGTGAGGATGAGGGGGGGCATTTTTCTCTCACTTGCCGGAGGGTGTGGGCTGGGGTGTTGGCGGGCGGGAAAACGGCGTGCGTCCCGCCCGCCGCCCGCCGGATTGAAGCGCCTCATGGTTGTCGGCGGCGCTTATTTCTCGTAGCGCGGGAAACGCCGGGCGATGTCGCTGCCGGTGAAGTCGCCGACCCAGCCATCGGGGTTGGTGAAGAAGCGGATGGCGACGAACGCCGGTGCCGCGCCCATGTCGAACCAGTGCGCGGCGCCATCGGGAACGTGGATCAGGTCGCCTTTCTCGCACAGCACTTCGTACACCTTGCCGTCGGCGTGCAGCGAAAAGAGGCCGCTGCCATCGACGAAGAACCGTACTTCGCCTTCCTTGTGGGTGTGTTCTTCCAGGAATTTGGCGCGCATCGCTTCGCGTTGCGGATGGTCGGGCGCGATGCTGACCACGTCCACGCTGTTGAAGCCGTTGGCCTCGACCAGCCGGTCGATGTCGTCGCGGTAGGCGGCCATGATCGCCTCGGGCGTGTCGCCGGCCTTGACAGGCTTTACCGCGAGCCATCGCTCGAACACCACGCCGATATGGTCCAGTTCGCGGGCGATTTCCATGTGCGCGTGGGTCTCCAGCAACACGCTGCCGGGATCGTTGTCGTCGTAGACGCGCAGGCGGCTCATCGCTTCAGCTCCCGTATCTTCAGTTCGCAGGCCAGCAGGAATTCGAAGGCTTCCAGGTGGCGGCGCGCCTCGGGCATGTCGCGGCCCCAGGCATAGAGGCCGTGGCCTTCGATCAGATAGCCCCACATCGGCCGGGTTTCGAGCGCGGTTTCCACTTTCGGCATCAATTCGCGCATGTCCTGGGTATTGGCGAACACCGGCACGTCGATCGCGCCTTGGTGGGTGTGGTTGCCGGCGAAGGCTTTTTGCAGTTCGTAGTCCTCGAAGCGCACATGGCCCTGTGGCGCGAACAGCCGCGAGGCTACCGTCTGCACCAGCGAATGGGTGTGCAGCACGCAGCCGATTTCCCGGGCGCGGCGGTAAAGCTGCGTGTGCAGCAAGGTTTCGGCCGATGGGCGCAGTTCGGTGGCGACGGGGCGGCCGTCGAAATCCACCACCATGACGTCGCTCTCACAGAGCTTGGATTTGTCGCGGCCGGAAACGGTGATGGCCGCGTGGCGTTCGTCCAGGCGCATCGAGAAATTGCTGCTGGTCGCGGGCGTCCAGCCGGCGTGGCCGAGTTCGCGGACGTGGGTGATCAGTTCACCGGTCAGTTGGCGCAGGTGCTGGCTGTCATAGGGAAGGGGGCTGTGCATGGCCGCAGTTTACAAACAACCGGCCATGCGCGAGTCAACGGTGGCGGTTCAGCGACGCTGGCCGAGCAGCCGGTACAGCGCCCAGGCAATGACCACGACGACCGCGCCGCCGGCCAGCATTTTCCAGTCGGAAGACCACAGCAGCAGCACGCAAGCGACCAGCGCGCCGATGCCGAGCAGCCGGTCGCTGGCGCTGGGGCGCCGGGTGGCGGTGCCCAGCACCAGCGCCAGACCGGCCGCCGCGTAGGCCAGCACCACCAGCGTGACGACGATTTCGATCAATACCTCGAACTGCCCGGAAACGGTGGGCGAAAGCGTCAGCAGTGCCAGCAGGGTCATCGCGCAGGCGATGATGAACAGCCCGATCGCGGCGGCGCCATGCTGGTTGAAACGCCCGAATGCTGCCGGCAGAAAGCCACGTTGCGCCGCGCGCGCGCCGGACTCGCCAGTCACCAGCATCCAGCCGCCGAGCGTGCCGGAGGCTTTCAACGTGGCCGCGATCGCGATCATCGCCGCCGCCCAGGGGCCGAAGATCGTGGTGGCGACCAGTGCGAACGGCGCACTCGATGCCGCCAGTTCCGAGGCCGGGACGATCCCCATCACCAGTACCGAGGAGGTCATGTAGACCAGCCCGGCGATGGCGACGCCGCCCAACGTGGCGATTGGGATGTCGCGGTCGGGATCGCGTACCACGCCGGCGATCATCGCCCCGGTTTCCAGGCCGACGAAGGCCCAGAAGATGGGGGCCAGCGCGCCGAAGACGACGCTGGCGTCCGCCTTGCCGGTGACGTTCCAGGCCGCATCGTAGATGCCACGGTCGAAGGCGCCCCAACCGAACAGCAGCACCATCGCCACCGGCATCAGGCCGAACACCACGCAGAAACTCTGGAACTTGGCGACTGGCCGCGGCCCCAGCAGGTTGATGGCGAACATCAGCCAGATGAGCCCGATCTGCCCGCCGACCTGCACGGCGGGGTTGCCGGCGTCGAGCGGTAGCAGCGTCACCATGTAGCCGAAAGCGGCGACCGCGATGGCGTTGTTACCGATCCAGGACGATAGCCAGTACGTGGTCGAGGCGATGAAGCTGGCATCGCGCCCCACCGAAGGCCGGATGTAGTCGTCCAGGCATTCCAGGTCGGGGTAAGTGCGGGCGAGCCGCGCGAAGGCCGCGCCCAGCATCATCGCCAGCACCGTGCCGAGCAGCCAGCTGAACACCGTCACCGCGCCGGAGCGCGCCAGCGTGGCGGGCAGGAGGAAAAAACCCGAGCCAATCATGTTGTTGGCGACCACGAAGGTCGCCAACACGGGGCCGATTTTGCGGGCCGTCACCGTATCAGCCCTTGTTCCGCTGGCGTAGTTTGCTGTGGCGATAGCCGTAGACGAAATAGATGACGAAGCCGATCACCGTCCAGCCCAGCATCACTTCCCAATGGTCGCCGAAGGGTTGCCAGAACAGATACAGGCAGGCGAGCACGCCCAGCGGACAGATCAGCAACGCCAGCGGCACGCGGAACGGGCGCGGCAGGTCGGGGCGGGTGTAGCGCAGGACCAGCACGCCGGCGCAGACGGTGGCGAAGGCCAGCAGGGTGCCCATCGACACCAGGTCGCCCAGGAAATCCAGGGGCAGGAATCCGGCCATGCTCGCGGCCAGCACGCCCACGATCACCGTGCCGACGTAGGGGGTGTGGTACTTCGGATGCACCTTGGCGAACAGGCCGGGTATCAGGCCGTCCTTCGCCATCGAATAGAAGATGCGTGGTTGTCCCATGAGCATCACCAGGATCACCGAGGAAAGCCCGGCGATGGCGCCGATCTCGACGAGGGTCTTCAGCCAGGCGAGCGCGGGATAGGCCTCGAGGGCGGTCGCCACCGGCTTGGCCGTGCCCAGTTCGGTGTAGGGCAGCAGGCCGGTCAACGTGGCGGCCACCGCGATGTAGAACAGCGTGCAGACCACCAGCGAGCCGAGGATGCCGATCGGCATGTCGCGTTGGGGATTCTTGGCCTCGCCGGCGGCGGTCGATACCGCATCGAAACCGATGTAGGCGAAGAACACCACCGCCGCGCCGCGCACCACGCCCTGGACGCCGAAACGGTTGTCGCCCTGACTTTCCGGGATGAACGGGTGCCAGTTGTCGGGGTTGACGTAGCGGGAGGCGAAACCGAGGAAGGCGACGATGACCGTGACCTTGATGGCCACGATCAGCGCATTGACCCAGGCCGATTGGGTGATGCCGCGGTAACACAGTGCGGAAATCGCCGCAACGATCAGCACGGCCGGGAGATTGAGCAAGGCCCCGGTGCTGACGAACGATTTGAGTTCCGCCGAGTACGCATAAGGCGCCTGCGCCAGTATTTCGGGAATGCCGAGCCCATAGGACGACAGAAAGCTGTTGAGATACCCCGACCAGCCCACCGCCACCGAGGATGCCGCGAACATGTATTCCAACACCAGATTCCAGCCGATGAACCAGGCGACGAGCTCGCCCATGGTGCTGTAGGTATACGAATAGGCCGAGCCGGAGACCGGCATCATCGAGGCGAACTCGGCGTAGCAGAGGCCGGCGAGCGCGCAGGCGAAACCAGCCAGCACGAAACTCAGGATGACCGCGGGGCCGGCGTAGTTGGCCGCGGCGGTTCCGGTCATCACGAAAATGCCGGCGCCGATGATCGCCCCCACGCCAAGCAGCACCAGGTGTCGGGCGGTCAGGACGCGCTTGAGCGATGCCTCGCCCTGCAAGCTGCCCTCGACCGGCTCGCCCGCATCAACGTGGCCGGCCGCCTGGATGGGCTTGGTCATCAAGAGGTCTTTCAGCATTCGTGTTTTCCCGGGAGGCTGTCGAGCACCGAGGCGGTGCCTGAATCGATTGGAGTCCGAACATTACTCCAGTGGCGAAACGCTCGACAAGCACCGTTGCATTTTGCATCGCAACGTGGATTCGCCTCGGATGCGGAGCGCCGAGCGCGGATAATTGATCCTTTCGTCACGACTGGGCCAGTCCTCGATGCCTGAATTACCGCTTTCGCCCGCCCGCCAGTCCCTGCTTGGATCGTTCCGGCGTTTCGCCCGGGCGGAACCCGCGGCCGCCGCGACCGCCGCCGATTTCATCCAACTGCTGGGCGATGCCGCCAACCCTTTTGTGCGCGAACGCCGGGAAGGCCATTTCACCGCTTCCTCGTGGCTGGTCAGTGGCGATGGCCGGCGCGTCCTGCTGACCCATCACCGCAAGCTTGGGCGCTGGTTACAACTGGGCGGCCACGCCGATGGCGAGGAAGACCTGGCGCAGGTCGCCTTGAAGGAGGCGGAAGAGGAATCCGGCTTGTCCGGCCTGCGTGTCGAGTCGGCCATCTTCGATCTCGATCGCCACTGGATTCCCGAGTACAAGGGTGTGCCGGGGCATTGGCATCACGATGTGCGCTTCGTCGTCCATGCCGAAGGTGGCGAGGCGTTCGTCGTCAGCGAGGAATCGCTGGCGCTCGCCTGGCGCGATATCGATGGGTTGGCCGAGGATGCGCGGGCCGACGAATCGCTGCGGCGGATGGCGCGGCGCTGGCTGGCCGACGCCGCCTGATCAATACAGCACGCGGGTGCGCAGCGTGCCGTCGATCGAGGCCAGCCGCTCACGCAGCCGGCCGGCCTGGTCGCGGTCGGAAGCGGCGTCGATCACCACGTAGCCCAGTTCCGGGTCGGTGCGCAGGTACTGGCCGTCGATGTTGATGCCGGTGCTGGAAAACACCTCGTTGATCTTCATCAGCACGCCCGGCGCGTTGCGGTGGATATGCAGGAAGCGATGGCTGCCCTGATGCCCGGGGAGCGTTACTTCGGGGAAGTTGACCGCCGAGAGCGTGCTGCCGTTGTCGCTGTAGCGCACCAGCTTGGCCGCGACCTCGGCGCCGATGTTGTCCTGCGCCTCCAGCGTGCTGCCGCCGATGTGCGGGGTCAGAATCACGTTGTCCATGCCGCACAGTGGGCTTGCGAACGCCTCGGCGTTGCCTTCGGGTTCGACCGGGAACACGTCCACCGCCGCGCCGGCGAGGTGCCCGCGCGCGAGTGCGTCGGCCAGCGCATCGATATCCACGACCGTCCCGCGCGAGGCGTTCAACAGATGCGCGCCGGGTTTCATTCTGGCCAGTTGCGCCTCGCCGATCATGAGTCGCGTCGCCGGCGTTTCTGGCACATGCAGGGTCACGATGTCACTTGCCGCCAGCAGGGCGTCGAGCGAGCCGGCATGGCGCGCGTTGCCCAGCGCCAGCTTGGTCTCGATGTCGTGGTAGATGACGTGCATCCCCATCGCCTCGGCCATCACCCCCACTTGGGTGCCGATGTGACCGTAGCCGACGATGCCCAGCGTCTTGCCGCGCACCTCGTGGCTGCCGGCGGCCGATTTCGACCAGCCGCCGCGATGGCATTGCGCGGATTTCTGCACGATGCCGCGCATCAGCATGATGCTCTCGGCGATCACCAGCTCGGCCACGCTGCGGGTGTTGGAGTAGGGCGCGTTGAACACGGGAATGCCGGCGTGCTTGGCCGTGGCCAGATCGATCTGGTTGGTGCCGATGCAGAACGCGCCGATGGCGAACAGCTTGCGCGCCTCGGCCATCGCCGCGGCGTCGAGCCGGGTGCGCGAACGGATGCCGACGATGTGCGCCTCGCGCAGTTCGCGGTGCAGCTCGGGCACCGGCAGCGCCTTGTCGAAGCGGCGGATGTCGCTGTAGCCGGCATCGGCGAAGATGCCGGCGGCGGTTTCGCTGATGCCTTCCAGCAGTAGAACGCGGATGTCGGATTTGGGAAAGGAGGTCGGAGACATGGCGTGGCGGCGAAACGGGAGAGTATGGCGTTCCATTCTGCGCTTTTTGCTGCGACGCCGCACGATTGGCGTTAGTCTCCCGGCATGGATGCTCGCCTCGATGCCCTTCGCCAAATTCTGCCCGGCCCGCGCCTGTTGAACGCACCGGACGACCTGGAACACTATGGCCGCGACTGGACCCGGCGCTGGACGCCCGCGCCGCTGGCCGTCGCGTTGCCGGCCACGGTGGAGGAAGTCGTCGGCATCGTGCGCTGGGCGCGCGAGCATCGGGTGGCGTTGGTGCCCTCGGGGGGACGCACCGGCCTGTCTGGTGGCGCGGTGGCGGCCAACGGCGAGCTGGTGCTCAGCCTGGAGCGGATGAACAAGGTGTTGGCCTTCGACGCCATCGACCGCACGGTTGAAGTGCAGGCCGGCATCGCGCTGGAGGCGGTGCACAACATCGCGCGCGAACACGGCCTGCAATATCCGGTGGATTTCGCCTCGCGCGGCTCGTGCAGCATCGGCGGCAACATCGCCACCAATGCCGGCGGCATCCGCGTACTGCGCTACGGCAACACCCGCGAGTGGATCGCCGGGTTGACCGTGGTGACGGGCGCGGGAGAACTGCTGCGGCTCAACAAGGGGCTTGTCAAGAATTCCAGCGGCTACGACCTGCGCCAGTTGTTCATCGGCGCCGAGGGCACGCTGGGCGTGGTGGTCGAGGCCACGCTCAGGCTGGCCGCGCCGCCGCCGCCCACCCGGACGATGCTGCTGGCGCTGGCGGATTTCGACGCGGTGATCCGCGCCTTCATGGCGATGCGCGCCGGGTTGCGGCTGGAGGCGTTCGAGTTTTTCACTTCGTTGGCTCTGAAGCATGTGGTGGAACACGGCGCGCAGCCGCCTTTCGACGACGATTACCCATTCCACGCGGTGGTCGAGTATGCGCACGAGGGCGAGGCCGATGAAGCGGCCGCGTTGGCGCTGTTCGAGCGGGGGCTGGTCGAAGGCTGGGCGCTGGATGGCGTGATTGCGGGCAGCCAGGCGCAGGCGGCGCAACTATGGCGCTTGCGCGAGGGCGTTACCGAGGCGCTGGCCCCGCGTCTGCCGTATAAGAACGACGTCTCGGTGCGGATATCGGCGTTGCCGGCCTTCCTGCACGAGGCCGAGGCGCTGATCTCGGCCGAATATCCGCATTTCGAGGTGGTCTGGTTCGGCCACATCGGTGACGGCAATCTGCATATCAATGTGCTGAAGCCCACGGACATGGCGCAGGCGGATTTCGTCCGCGATTGCGAGCGGGTGACGCGGCTGCTGGCGGAAGTGCTGGCCAGGCATGGGGGCAGCATCTCCGCCGAGCACGGCATCGGCCTGGTCAAGAAGCCCTATCTGACCGGCACCCGCAGCGAGGAGGAGGTGGCGGCGATGCGAGCGATCAAGCGCGCGCTCGACCCGGACGGCATCATGAATCCGGGCAAGTTGTTCGACCCATGAGGGTTTCAGCAGCCGGTCGCGCACCGCCGGCTGCGGGGGCGAGTGGCGCGACCTCAGCCATCGGCATCCAGCCAGCGGCTCATCAACCGGCGCGGCTGGGCCTGGTAGCCGGCGCGCTCGTAGATACCGCGCGCGTGCGGGTTGTCGTCGCTGACTTCCAGCCGGAGCGCGCGGCAGCCCTCGGCCAGGGCCAGTTGCTCGGCTTCGCGCAGCAGCCGCTTGCCGAGGCCGAGTCCTTGGAAGGCCGGTAGCACGTAAAGCTCGTCGAGCAGGGCGTAGCGGCCATCGAATTCCAGGCTGAAACAGAAGCCGACCACCGCGTAACCGGCCAGTTCGCTGTCGCGCTCGATGACCAGCAGCCGGCCGGCGCGCGGGTTGTCGATCAATGCCGCGAGCGCGGCCTGTTGACGCGCTTCGTCCCAGCGCAGTTTTTCCAGTACGTAGAAGTCCTGCATCGCCGGCAGCAGGGTGACGATGTCGGCATCGCGGGCGGGGCGGAAGTGGAGTGAGGCGTTCATGGTCCGATGGACTCCTGGTAGCGCCCGAGCAGCGCACTTGGTGACGGATGAGGGCGGCATTTCGCTTCAGCCGGTTCGGTTCGGCATCGATCCCGGTGTGTTTCTCCCGCGCGACCTGGCCGATTTCATGGTCGTGCGGTGGCCTTCGGGACCGACGTCGGCATCGTAGAGCGTTTCGCCCGGCCGGTGTTGGTGGGGGATGAGGCGCCGGGCGTTGGCGGGCCGGCGGTAGCCCGAGTCCGGGCGGCCGGGGCGCATGCGGGTGATTTCGATCGCGGTGGGCGGTTGGGCGCGCACGTCAGGCAGCCCGCTTGGGATGCCGGAGACCGATGGTCTCGCGGCCACGCGGTTCATTCGGCGTTGCCACCTTCCGGCCGTTCGGCCAGTAGGATACTGCCGATGGTGTCGTCGTCCCGGTATTTGCGCAGCAGGGTTTTCCAGGCATCGGGGTCGGCTTTGACGCAGATCGCGCGGGCCATCGCCGCGTTGCCGCCCTGATCGGCTGGCCGGCGGAAGTGCCGGCACATGCGCTGGTTGAGGATGAACGCCTGCACGTCCGGCGGCAGGCTCCGCGGATCGACCTCTGTCGTGGCCGCCGCCGGCGCGGGCGGCGGCGTGTTCGCCTCGGCGCTTGCCTGGGCACTGGGCGCGGGCGCGGTGCAGGCCGTCAGCAGCAACGCGAGAAGGCCCGCCGTCATCACTTTATTCGGCGCGCCCACCGAATTCGCCCGTGGTGGTGTTGACCCAGACTTTCTCGCCGTTGGCGATGTATTCCGGCACCTGAATCTCGATGCCGGTATCGAGGCGCGCGGGCTTGGGTCGCTTGGTGGCGGTGCCGCCTTTCAGTTCCGGCGGGGTGTCGATCACCTCCAGCACCACCGAGGTGGGCAACTGGAGCCCGACCGGCTGGTCGTCGATGATCTGCACATGGCAACCAGCCAGTCCATCGGTGATGTAGCCGGCGGCATCGCCAATGGCGGCCGCATCCAGCGAGTACTGATTGTAATCCTCGTCGTCCATGAATACGAAGGTCTCGCCATCCTTGTAGGAGAACGTGGCCTGGCGGCGGAGCAGTTCGACTTCGTTGAGATTGTCGTCGCCGTCGAAGCTCGCATCCAGCTTGTTGCCGCCCGGTACCGAATACATCACGAAGCGGAAGCGCACATTACCGCCGCGCCCTTGCGGACTGGAGCGTTCGATGTCGCGGACTTGGTACACGCCGCCGTTGTGTTCGACGACGTTGCCTTTCTTGATGTCGTAAGCCTTCATGGGATGAATTCGCGGTGGATGTTGCGTGAATAGGGAATGCGGGCCGGCTTATTTCGGCGCGAGGCGCACCGCGCCGTCCAGCCGGATGGTTTCGCCGTTGAGGTAGGGGGTGGCCAGGATGAAGGCGACCAGGTCGGCGAACTCCTCGGGTTTGCCGAGGCGCGAAGGGAAGGGGATCGAGGCCGATAGCGACGCCCGCACGTCGTCCGGCATGCCATCGACCATCGGCGTCCAGAAAATGCCGGGGGCGATGGTGTTGACCCGGATACCGAAACGCGCCAGTTCGCGCGCCATCGGTAAGGTCATGCCGATCACGCCGCCTTTCGAGGCCGAGTAGGCGGCCTGCCCGATCTGCCCCTCGTAGGCGGCCACCGAAGCGGTGTTGACGATCACCCCGCGCTCGCCATCGGCGCAGGCCGTGTTGTGTTGCATCGCCTCGGCGCAGGCTTTCGCCACGTTGAAGCTGCCGACCAGGTTGACCATCACCGTGGCCTGGAACCGCGACAGCGCCATCGGCCCGTTCCTGCCCAGCACGCGCCCGGCGCCCAGGATGCCGGCGCAGTTGACGCAAACGTTCAAGCCGCCGAGGAAACCATTTGCCGTATCCACGTTGGCGGCCACGCCGGCTTCGTCGGTGACGTCGGTCTGGAGGAAGCGGGCGTTATCCGCGCCCAGGGCGGCGACGGCCTCGGCGCCTTTGTCGGCGTTGACGTCGAACAGCGCGACCTTGCCGCCCTGGGCGACGATGTGCCGGGCCACACTGAGGCCAAGGCCGGAAACGCCGCCGGTGACGATGGCGCGGGTGGCGGAAAGCTGCATGCGAACCTCGTGGAGCGGAAAACGCCGATTTTACCCGCGATGCGGCGGGCGCCGAAGCATCAGCCCGGTTTGCCTGGCTGGCAGCCGGGCGGTGTCGATCGCATCGGCATTATTCAGTGACCGCCCGCAGTACCGAACCACTGGCGAGGTGACGGGCGAATGCCTCGGGCGCCAGTGGCTTGGAAAACAGGAAGCCCTGGCCGACAGGTATGCCGAGTTCGAGCAGGAAATCGCGTTGCGCCTCGGTTTCCACCCCCTCGGCGACCAAGCTGAGCCCGAGGCTGCGGGCGATCCCGGCCACCGCTTGGCAGACCGCGACGTCGGAGGTGTTGTCGGGCACGCCTTGCAGGAACAGTTGCGAGAGCTTGAGGCCGTGAATCGGCAATCGGCGCAGGTAGTTGAGCGCGCTGTAGCCTTCGCCGAAGTCGTCGATCGACAGCACCACGCCCATTTCGTACAGGCGTGCGAAGGTGCGCAGGGTTTCCGGTTCATCTTCGATCAAGACGCGTTCGGTGAATTCCAGCTCCAGCGCCGGGCCCGGGATGCCGGCGGCGGCCAGGGCGTCGGCCACGGTCGTGGCCAGGTCGCTGGCCATGAGCTGGCGGTAGGAGACATTGACGGCGATGCGCATCGGGTCGAGTCCCGCGTCGCGCCACCGCCGCACTTGCTGGCAGGCTTCGCGCAATGTCCAGGCGCCCAGCCGGATGATCTCGCCGCTGCTTTCGGCATGGGCGATGAATTCCTCGGGCGGCATCCCGCCCAACAGCGGGTTGTTCCAGCGCATTAGCGCTTCGGCGCCGATCATCCTGCCGTCGCGCAGGTCCACCTTGGGCTGGTAGAGCAGATATAGCTCGTGGTTGTCCACGGCATTGCGCATCAGCCCGTCGATCCGCAGTCGGTTGTGCTGCCGGTGGGCGAGGTCGCTGCTGTAGCTCTGCCAGCCGTTGAAGGCGCGGCGCTTACTGTCGTACATCGCGATATCGGCGTTCTGGATCAGTTCGGTGGCGTTCACGCCGTCTCCGGGCGCATGGGCGATGCCGATGCTGGCGCCGATGGTGAATTCTTCCCCATCGATCTGGAACGCTCGGGCCAGTGATTCCAAGATGTCCTCGGCGATTTCGCTGGCCGGCTTCGGCTCCTTGCCGAGGCACAGCACTAGGAATTCGTCGCCGCCGAGCCGGGCGCACAATGCGTCCGGGCCAACCGCGTCGAGCAGGCGCCCGGCCACCGCGACCAGCAGATGGTCGCCGACGTGGTGGCCGAGCACGTCGTTGATGATCTTGAAGCGGTCGAGGTCGATGTAGAGGAGTGAGAAACGCGACGCCTGCCCGTCCAGTTGCGTCTCGATCTCGCAGAGGATGGCGTCGCGGTTGAGCAGGCCGGTGAGCGAGTCGGTACGCGCCTGCTGGCGCAGCCGGTCTTCCACCCGCTTGTGTTCGCTGATGTCCTCGATGGTGCCGGTGATGCGGTGCGCGGATGGATCGCGTTCGTCCTTCGCGCCCTGGATGAGCACCCAGTCGGGCTGGCCGTCGCGTGCGCTCAGCCGCAGCTCCAGGTTGAACGGCTGGCCATCGGCGATCACCTGTCTGAGCGCCGCTCGCAGTCGGCGGGCTTCCCCGGCATGTAGGCGGGCGAACAGTTCCGCCAAACGCTCGGTCCCCTGATCGATGCCGAGTATCCGCCGGGCGCCGCGGGTCAGGTACAGCTCGTCGTTGGCGTGGTTCCATTCCCACGCGCCGATCGTGGCCAGGGTCTGCACGTGGTCGAACATCGCGCTGTCGCGCTTCAGCGCGGTGATGTCGCCGAACAGCGAGATGGTCTGGGTGACATGATGCGATTCCGCATCGAACTGGGGGATTGACGTGACCGAAAGCCAGCGGAAAGTCCGATCGTCCTGCCGGTAGAGGCCCAGCACCTGGCTCGCCACCACCTTGCCGTTGCGCCGGGCGAGAGCCGAGGGCAACTGCTCGGTGCCGATGTCCTTGCCGTTTTCATCCATCACCCGCCACGGTGGCGTGCTCAGCGCGGCGTGCGGTGAGTCGCCGGGGCGCAGGCCGAGGATGCGCATCGCCGCGCTGTTGACGTGCAGCACCGCGCCCTCGGCATCCTGTACCACGATGCCCTTGTCCACCGATTCCAGCAGGTCGACGTAGCGACGCTCGCTATCGACGCGATTGCTGAGGTCGCGGGAGATGGCGATGATGTGCTGCCGGCCGTCGAAGTCGATCGCGCCCGAATGCACTTCCAGCGGGAGGCGGCTGCCATCGGCGCGCATGTTGGTGACTTCGGCCATGTGGCTGCCGCCGCGGCTGAGCGCGTCCTGCACCGGGATCAGGTAGTCGTCGGGCAGTTCGGGGTTCAGTGTCCCGATGTGCCGGCCGATGACTTCCTCGTGGCTGCGGCCGATCAGGTGCAGGCCGGCGCGGTTGAAGTCGAGCACGGTGCCGTCCCAGTCGATGATGATGGCGGCATCGGGAATGGCATCGAACAGTCTGCGATAGCGGCTCCGCGCTGTTGCCGCCGCACATTCGGCCAGCTTAATCGCGCGCAATGCCTCGCGGGCCAATTCGCGTGTTTGTTCAGGACAGACGGCATCTTTCAAAAACCGTTGCAACCTCAGGCAGAGGTTGTCCCAGTCGTCGCCGCCTCCCCAAGTGCGGGCGTTTTCTTCGGTCATCGTGTCGTAGCAAGCGCGGCCTTACTGCCTGATGGACGGCCAAGGTGTTGTGCCAACCATACTCCGGTTTCAATGAGTTTGGCGAGGTCGATCCCGGTTTCGATCCCCATGCCCTGGAGCATGTAAACCACGTCCTCGCTGGCGACGTTGCCGCTGGCCCCCCGGGCATAGGGACAACCGCCGGTGCCGGCGACGGCGGCATCGACCACCGCCACGCCTTCCTCGATGCAGGCCAGGATATTGGCCAGCGCCTGGCCGTAGGTGTCGTGGAAATGGATCGCCAGCGCGTCCATCGGCACTTCCGCGGCGACCGCTCGCAGCATCGTCCGCGCCTTGGCCGGGGTGCCGACGCCGATGGTGTCGCCCAGCGAGATTTCGTGGCAGCCCATCGCGTGCAGGGTTCGCGCCACTCGCACTACGTCGGCCAGGGGCACTTCGCCCTGGTAGGGGCATCCGAGCACGGTGGAGACGTAGCCGCGCACCTTCACGCTATCGGCGCGAGCGGTCTCGATCACCGGGGCGAAGCGGGCCAGGGATTCCTCGATGCCGGCATTGGTGTTCTTCCGGTTGAATGCCTCGGAGGCGGCGGTGAACACGGCGACCTCGGTCGCGCCGACCGCGCGGGCGCGCTCGTAGCCGCGCAGATTGGGCACCAGCACCGGATAGGCGACTCCGGGCGTTTTCCCGATTCCGGCGTAGACCTCGGCGGCATCGGCCATCTGCGGTACCCATGCCGGGCTGACGAAGCTGGTCGCCTCGATGGTGCCGAGGCCGGTGGCCGATAGCCGGTCGATCAACTCGATCTTGTCGGCGGTGGCGATGAAGGTCTTCTCGTTTTGCAGGCCGTCGCGCGGGCCGACTTCGACGATGCGAATGTGCGAGGGAAGCGCCACCTCAATGTTCCAGCGTGGCGAGGATGGCGTCGGCTTCAACGAAATCGCCCTCCGCCGCGCGCAATTCGGCGATCACGCCCTGGCGCGGGGCTTTCAGCGCCAGTTCCATCTTCATCGCCTCCATGACCAGCACCACGCTGCCGGCTTCGACGGTATCGCCGGGGCGGGCTTTCACCAGCACCACGCGTCCGGGCATCGGGGCTTTCAGCGCATCGTCGCTCTGTGGGGCGTGTTCGTCCTCCAGGTGATGCAGCGGAATGCGCAGGAAGTGATGGCCGTGCGTGCCGTCGTGCAACCTCACCGCATCGCCTTCGACCCGCGCCAGCAGGCGCCGGGCATGGCCGTTGACGCGGCCAGAAAGCGTATTGCCGCTCAACCGGAGTCCTTCGAGGCGGGTGAGGACGTCGCCCTCGCGCACCGTGAAGTCGCCTTCCTTGCCGCCGATCTTCAAATGCGCGTCGTGTTCGCCGTGTCGCAGCCGTAGCGGGCTGTGGCCGCCACCACCGAGCCGCCAGCCATCGACGATCTCCCACGGCGAACGCGGCCGCGATCGCGCCGCGTCGCGCAGGCGCAGCGCGGTGGCGGCCAGGGCGCGCAGCGCCGGCCCTTCGCGGTCGTCACCGGCACGGTCGAGGAATTCGTCGAGGTGGCGGTCGAGATAGCCGGTGTCGATCGTGCCTTCGACCACCGCGGGATGCCGCGCCAGCCGTTCGAGGAAGGCGATGTTCGATTTCGGCCCCTCGATCTCGCAAGCCGCCAGCGCTTCGCGCAAGCGCGCCAGCGCGCGGGGGCGATCACTGCTGTGGACGATCAGCTTGGCGATCATCGGGTCGTAGAAGATCGTCACCGTGTCGCCTTCGATCACGCCGGAATCGATCCGCGTCTCAGGCATGAATTCCGGCAGGCGCAGCCGGGTGAGCTTGCCGGAGCCGGGCAGGAAGCCGGCCGCCGGGTCTTCGGCGTAAAGGCGGACTTCGATGGCGTGGCCGCTGCTGTAGATCGCATGCTGCGCGCGTGGTAGCGGCTCGCCGGCGGCGACGCGCAGTTGCCATTCCACCAAGTCGAGGCCAGTCACCATTTCCGTCACCGGATGCTCGACTTGCAGGCGGGTATTGATTTCCATGAAGTAGAAGCGGCCATCCCGGCCGACGATGAACTCGACCGTGCCGGCGTTCTGGTAATCGATGGCGCGACCGGCGGCCACCGCGGCTTCGCCCATCGCCGCGCGCAACTCGGGGGTGAGCAAGGGCGAGGGCGATTCTTCCAACACTTTCTGGTAACGGCGCTGGGCCGAGCATTCGCGTTCGTTCAGATGGATGAGGTTGCCTTGGGCATCGCCGAATATCTGGATTTCGATGTGGCGCGGGTGCTCGATATAGCGTTCCAACAGCACGCGGTCGCGGCCGAAGGCGTTCGCCGCCTCGCGCTGGCAGCTTTCCAGGTTCGATGCGAATTCGGCGCCGCAACGCACGATGCGCATGCCCTTGCCGCCGCCGCCGTGCGCGGCTTTGATCATCAGCGGGTAGCCGATGCGGTCGGCCTCGCGTTGCAGGGTGTCGGGCGATTGGTCTTCGCCGGTGTAGCCCGGCACCACCGGCACCCCGGCGGCTTGCATCAGCTCCTTGGCGCCGGCCTTGCTGCCCATCCTGCGCATCGAGCCGGCCTTGGGGCCGATGAAGACGATGCCGGCGGCTTCCACCGCATCGGCGAAATCCGCGTTTTCGGACAGGAAGCCGTAGCCGGGGTGGATGGCCTGCGCGCCGCTTTCTTTCGCCGCCTTCAGGATGGCGTCGCCGCGCAGATAGCTGTCCTGCGGGCGCGGGCCGCCGATCGGATGGGCTTCGTCGGCCAGGCGCACGTGTTGGGCGTCGGCATCGGCCTCGGAATACACGGCCACGGTGCGGATGCCCATCCTGCGCGCGGTGCGGATGACGCGGCAGGCGATTTCGCCGCGGTTGGCGATCAATATCTTGTCGAACATGCTTGTTCCGGTGCGTGGCGGATGGCTTCGATGTCGCGCCCAGCGGGGGCGAGTACGAGAGCGTCGTAATGGTTCGGGGCGGCGGCGTCCTTACCCGTTGCCAGTGCCCTGGCATGGAAAGCATCCATCGGTTCGCGGCACGCGGCCTTGAAATAGACGCGCGGGCGGCCTTGCAATGGCGGCGCGCCATCGCCGGTTCGGAAAACCGGTTTGCCGTTGCGCCCAAGACTGGCGTGGTTTCCGGCGCCGGTCTGTTCGGCGCTCACTTCCATCATCAACTCGCGGCCAGACGTGGGGAGCGGTTCACGGTGGAACGAGAGGCCGGCAACGGGGAGGCCGACGTGGTCGAACGGGCTCATGGCGAGGCGCTCCAGGCGGCCTTGCGCTTGTCGAGGAAGGCCGACAGCCCTTCTTGGCCTTCGGGCGACACACGCAGGCGGGCGATCAGGGCGGCGTTGTCGGCATCGTGCCTGGCGCCGTCGTGGTGGGCGATGACATCGCTCACCAGCCGCTTGGCGCTGGCGCTGGCGACCGGCCCGGCCTTCAGCAGCAGGTCGATCTGGCGGTCGATGGCGGCATCGATTTCGCCGGCTTCCACCACCTGGTGAAGCAGGCCGATGCGCAGTGCCTCGGCGGCATCGAAGATTTCGGCGCTGGCAAAGTAACGACGTGCCTGACGCGCGCCGATGGCGTTGACGACGTAAGGCGAGATCACCGCCGGCAACAGGCCGAGTCGGGCTTCGGTCAGGCCGAAGCGGGCTTCCGGCACGCCGATGGCGATGTCGCAGCAGGCCACCAGCCCGACGCCGCCGCCGAACGCCGCCCCATGCACGCGGGCGAGGGTGGGCTTCGGCAGTTCGTCCAGGGTGCGCATGAGCTTCGCCAGTGCCAGCGAGTCCAGGCGGTTTTCCGCCTCGCTGGCGGCGGCCATGCCGCGCATCCAGTTGAGATCGGCGCCGGCGGAGAACGAGGCGCCTTCGCCTTCCAGCACCACCACGCGCACGTTTTCGTCGCTCGCCAGCGATTCGAGCGCGATGGTCAGTTCGGCAATCAGGCCGGCATCGAAGGCGTTGTGCAGGGCGGGGCGGGTCAGCCTGACCCGGGCGACGGCGCTCCCGCACGATAGTTGCATCGATCCGCTCATCCGGCCTTCCTCGCAGTGAGCGTCCATGATAGCGGCGCGGCGCGCGGCATTACGTATACTTGAGAATGCTTCTTGTCTGAATCGCTGCCGTGCGTCTGTCTGAACTCTCTCTCCATACTCCGGCCCAGGTGGCCCGTGTCCACGCGCTGGACGAGCATGACGCCATCGCCCGGCGGCTGGGTGAGTTGGGCTTCGTGCCAGGTGAAGCGGTGGAGGTGCGCGCCACCGGCCTGTTCGGGCGCGAGCCGCTGATGGTGCAGGTTGGTTTCACCCGTTTCGCGTTGCGCCGCAGCGAGGCGGCACGAATTGAGGTGATCGCCGCATGAATGCCGCCACCGCTCCGCGCATCGCGCTGATTGGCAATCCCAACAGCGGCAAGACCGCGCTGTTCAACCTGTTGACCGGCAGCCGCCAGAAGGTGGCGAACTATGCCGGCGCCACCGTCGAGCGAAAGGAGGGGCGTCTGAACACCCCGGCCGGCCGTCATTGCGCCGTGCTCGATCTGCCTGGCGCCTACAGCCTGACGCCGGCCAGCCTGGAGGAAGCCATCGCCCGCGACGTTGCGCGCGGCTTCTATCCCGGGGAGTCCGCGCCGGACCTGCTAGTCTGCGTGATCGATGCCACCAACTTGCGCCTGCACCTGCGCTTCGTGCTGGAGCTGAAGTCGCTGGGGCGGCCGATGATCGTCGCGCTCAACCAGATGGATGCGGCGGAACGGCGCGGCATCGCCATCGATGTCGAGGCGCTGGCGCGCGGGCTGGGCTTGCCGGTGGTGGAAACCGTGGCGGTGCGGGGCGATGGCGCCAGGGCATTGCTGGCGCGCATCGATGCACTGATCGATGCCGGGCTGCCGCCGCTGGCGGAAACAGGTCCCGTGCCCGATGGCGATGCGCTGCACGCCCAGGCGCGTGGCTTGATCGAGGCCAGCGTGCGCATGCCGCGACGCACCGCGCGGGTCGACGATGCCCTCGATCGCTGGCTGCTGCATCCGCTGTTCGGTTTGGCCACGTTGGCGGTACTGATGTTTCTGATGTTCCAGGCCGTCTATGCCTGGGCCACGCCATTAATGGACCTGATCGAGGCCGGTACCGGCTGGCTTGGCGACACCGCCGGCGCATTGATGCCGGAAGGGCCGCTGCAAAGCCTGATGGTGGACGGCATCATCGCGGGGCTGGGCGGGGTGGTGGTATTCCTGCCGCAGATATTGATCCTGTTCTTCTTCATTCTCGTTCTCGAAGAATCGGGCTATCTGCCGCGCGCGGCCTTCCTGCTCGACCGTATGATGGCGGCAGCCGGTCTGTCCGGGCGTAGCTTCATCCCGCTGCTGTCGAGCTTCGCTTGCGCCATACCGGGGATCATGGCGACCCGCTCCATTCAAGATCCGCGCGACCGCCTCGCCACCATCCTGGTCGCGCCACTGATGACCTGCTCGGCGCGCCTGCCGGTGTACGCCCTCTTGATTGGCGCTTTCATCCCGCAGCGCAAAGTCCTGGGGGGGCTGGAATTGCAGGGATTGGTGCTGTTCGCGCTGTATATGGCCGGGATCGCCAGCGCGTTGGCGGTGAGCTGGGTAATGAAGCGCTGGAAGCGCGACGGCGGCGAACATCCCCTGTTGCTGGAACTGCCGTCCTACCGTCTGCCGCACTGGCGGGACCTGCTGATCGGCCTGTACGAACGGGCGATGATCTTCCTGAAGCGCGTCGGCGGCATCATCCTGGCGATGACCGTGCTGCTGTGGTTCCTGCTGTCGTTCCCGTCCGCGCCCGCCGATGCCACGTTGCCGGAGATCGATTACAGCTTCGCCGGCCGCATCGGCCATGCGATGACCGGTATCTTCGCCCCGCTGGGCTTCAACTGGCAGATATGCATCGCGCTCATCCCGGGCATGGCCGCGCGGGAGGTGGTGGTGGCCTCGCTGGCGACCGTCTATGCGCTGTCCGCCGCCAGCGACGATGCCGCCGCCGAAGCGCTGTCGCCGCTGATCGCCCAGGACTGGTCGCTGGCGACGGCCCTGTCGTTGCTGGTCTGGTTCATCTATGCGCCGCAGTGCCTGTCCACGCTGGCGACGATCAAGCGCGAAACCGGCTCCTGGCGGCAGACCGCCTTCGCCACCGGCTACCTGTTCGCGCTGGCTTACCTGGCCTCGCTGGTGACTTATCAGGTGGCGAAGGCGCTGGGGGCGGGCTGAGCCATGTCGTTGGCGTTGCAATATGCGGTGATCGGCGTCGTGGTGCTGCTGGCGGCGCTGTTTGTCTGGCGTACGCGCTTTCCGCGTTCGTGGCGGGCGACGCGTATCGCGCTCGCCCTTGCGTTGCTGCGCGAGGGCAGGCCCGGATGGATGGGAAAACTGGGGCGGATGATGGCGCCGGCTTCGGTATCGAAATCGGACAAGTGCGGCGGCTGCGACGGCTGCGGCTGAGGTTTCAGCGTGCCCGCATGCGGGTGCTGGCGACCAGATCCACGCTGAGCGAGAAAGTGCGTTGTTCGCCCGGCTTGATCGCCCCCACACCGATAATATGACGCGCGATTTCCTCGCCGCGCTCGTTCTTGACCACCGCCACCACCGAGTATTCCCATGCCTCGCCCGGCGCCGGGCCGGGTAGCGTGCTCTCGATCCTGAGGGGCGAATCCAGCACCTTGCGGTCTGGAGCGGGATCGAAGCGCAAGTGCCCCTTGCAGCCGGGGCAGACCACGGCGCTGTCCAGGATGGTGGCTCGGCAATGCGGGCAGGTGCGGGTCGCGCCCACCTCGGCCGATTTATTGCCGCGCCCCAATAAACCGCTCATGCGGCGGCGGCGCCTTCCTTCTTGGATTCGGGCTTCGATTCGGACTTGCCCGCCGCCTTGCCTTCCCAGGCGCCGCATTCGACCTGCCCGCGCAAGCGTGCGCCGGAGGCGATGGTGAGGTCGTCGGCCTTGATGTCGCCGTGCATCGCACTCGACGCCAGCAGATCGACCCGGCGCGCGGAAAGGATATTGCCATCAAGTTCGCCTGAGAGCGTGACCTTCTCCGCCCGTACGCTGCCGTCGAGCTTGGCGCCCTGCTCCACGGTGAGGTCGCCTTTGACGTCGACATCGCCCTTGAACTTACCGGCGATGCGGATGTGCCCGGCCCCCTGGATCTTGCCCTCGATGCTGAGGTCGGCGGCGATCACCGACTCTTTCGCCGCCGGCTTCGATGCGGGAGCCGGTGCCGGCTGGGTGGCCTGCACGGGCGCCGCCGCAGGCGTCGTTGGCGCGTGTTGACCGAAAGGCGTGGTCACTGCATCGCTCGGGAAGTCCGCGACTTCTTTCTTGGCGTTGTTGCCGGGGTCTCTCCAACTTACCATGATCGAGATTCTCACAGGGGCAGCGGGGGCTGCGGGACTCCGAAATTAACATGTGAAGATGGCGTCACGGCTGTATTGCGTTGATTTTTGTTCATATGTGACATGCGTCACATCAAATGTCATTCACATTCGGAACACGCCGAACTTCATTGGCTCGATCGGTGCGTTGAGCGAGGCCGCCAAGGCAAGCCCCAGTACACGGCGGGTATCGGCCGGGTCGATGATGCCGTCATCCCACAGCCGTGCGGTGGCGTAGTACGGGTTGCCCTGGTCCTCGTATTGTCGGCGGATCGGCTGTTTGAAGGCTTCCTCGTCCGCTTCCGGCCATTCGCCGCCCTTGGCCTCGATGCCGTCGCGGCGCACCGTCGCCAGCACGCTTGCGGCCTGTTCGCCCCCCATCACGCTGATGCGCGCGTTCGGCCACATCCACAGGAAGCGCCCGCCGTAGGCGCGGCCGCACATCGCGTAGTTGCCGGCGCCGAACGAGCCGCCGATGACCACGGTGAACTTGGGAACGTTCGAACAGGCCACGGCAGTCACCATCTTGGCGCCGTCCTTGGCGATGCCGGCGTTTTCGTACTTCCTGCCGACCATGAAGCCGGTGATGTTCTGTAGGAACACCAGCGGGATACCGCGCTGGTTGCACAACTCGATGAAATGCGCGCCCTTCAGCGCGGATTCCGAGAACAGGATGCCGTTGTTGGCGACGATCCCGACCGGGCAGCCGTGGATATGGGCGAAGCCCGTGACCAGCGTCTTGCCGTAGCGCGCCTTGAATTCCTGGAACTCGCTGCCATCGACGATGCGCGCGATCACCTCGCGGATGTCGAATGGCTTGCGGGTGTCCTGGGGCACGATGCCGTACAGGTCTTCGGCTGGGTAGAGCGGTGCCAGGCTGTCCTTCAGCGTTACCGGCGGCGTGCGCCGGCGGTTGAGCGTGGCGACGATCTCGCGGGCGATGGAGAGTGCGTGGTGGTCGTCCTCGGCGAAGTGGTCGGCCACGCCGGAAAGGCTGGTGTGCACGTGGGCGCCACCGAGCGTCTCGGCATCCACCACTTCGCCGGTGGCCGCCTTCACCAGCGGCGGGCCGCCCAGGAAGATGGTGCCCTGTTCCTTGACGATGATCGATTCATCGCACATCGCCGGCACGTAGGCGCCGCCGGCGGTGCAACTGCCCATCACCACCGCGATCTGCGGAATGTTGCGCGCGCTCATCTGCGCCTGGTTGTAGAAGATGCGGCCGAAGTGCTCCCGGTCCGGGAATACCTCGTCCTGAAGCGGCAGGAAGGCGCCGCCGGAATCGACCAGGTAAAGACAGGGCAATTGGTTCTCCAGCGCCACTTGTTGCGCGCGCAGGTGCTTCTTCACCGTCATCGGGAAATAGGTGCCGCCCTTGACCGTGGCATCGTTGGCGACGATCACGCATTCCTGGCCGTATACGCGGCCGATCCCGGTGACGATGCCGGCGGCCGGCGCGGCATCGTCGTACATGCCTTCGGCGGCGAGCGCGCTCAGTTCCAGGAAGGGCGCGCCGGGATCGAGCAGGGTGTCGATGCGCTCGCGCGCCAGCAGTTTGCCGCGTTCGCCATGTTTCCTGCGCGCGGCCTCGCCGCCGCCCTCGGCCGCGCGGTGCAGGCGCTGGCGCAATTCCTCGACCAGTGCGCGGTGGTAATCGGCATTGGCGGCGAAATCGGCGGAGCGGGGATCGAGTCGGGAGGAAAGCGCGGGCATGGCGTCTGCGTGCACGTGGGAAGCCAACAAGGATACCGGTTGCCGTGCAAGCGTATTCCCCCTGGGCCAGGTCTCTTCCACGCAAAAAAGAACGAGGCCCGAAAAATTCGGGCCCCGTGGGGTACTGCAAGCGTGCGATTCGCGCCGGAGCGCGGGTTGCTTACTTCTTGTTGGCGTCCGCGGCCGCCTTGGCTTCCGCCTTCTCGCTTTCCATCTTGTCGGCGATCTTGTGGGCGGTGTCGGCGATGGCGCCCGCGGCGTTGGCCTTGGCTTCCTCGGTGGCCGTCTTGGCGTCGGCGGCGGCCTTTTCGGTGGCGGCCATGGCATCGTGAGCGGCGGTATCCAGGCGGCTGGCGGCGGAATCGGCGGCGTCGGTGGCGGCCGTGCCCGCGGCTTCGGCGCTGGCGACGGCGGCATCACCCGCGGCGTTGGCGGCTTCGGCGGCTTGTTCACCGGCTTGGTCGGCGGCGACAGCGGCTTCGTCAGCCTTCTGCTCGGCGGTCGGGGAGTTGCAGGCGGCGAGGGCGAAGACGCTGGCCGCGATCAGGGTGGCGAGCTTGATGTTCATGAAATTCTCCAGGAGTTGGGGAAGTGATGGCGTCGTTTCGGTCGCAGTGTTGCGGCCTGTCTCCCGGTGGCTGGCGCGGGCTGCGTCAGGCGGGATTGGGGGTGGGAGGAGGGCTTTGGCCGTTCCTCCCGAGGAAAGAAAGCCGCTGGCGGACCAGCGGCTTTTTGCAGCGGACAACGATAGAAAGATTACTTCTTGGCGGCGTCGCTGGCGTTTTCGGCCGAAGCCTGGGCCTGCTTGGCGGCGTCAGCGGCATCGGTGGCGGCATCGGCAGCGTCGGCGGCCTTGTTGTCTTGACCCACGGCTTCGGCGCCGGCGGCGGCATCGGCCTGAGCGGCGGCGGCGTCAGCAGCGGCGGTGGCGGCATCGGCACCGGCCTGGGCGGCGGCGTCACCGGTGGCGGCGGCGGCCTCCTGGGCTTCGGCGGCGGCGGCGTTGGCGTCGGTGGCAGCTTCCTGGGCCTGTTCGGCATTGTTGGAGCAAGCGGCCAGAGCCAGGCCCATGGTCAGGGCGATCAGGGCTTTGTTCATGGTCATCGTGGGAATCCTCGATAAGGGGTGGGCAACGCGCGGCGTTGCGCGTTGTCGACATCATGACAAGCTCATGAACGATGTCAAGTGGTTTGGCCGGATTTTTTCTGCTTTGCGTTGAGCCGGATTTACCTGGACTTTAGTGTCGTCAAAACCGCGTCGAATGCGCCCGGCTTGGTTGATGGGTGATGTGAGTATGCCGGCTCATGGGGAGATGGATGTGAGGATGTCTCCCCACATCCACAGGCATGGCTCAGCTCAGGTCAGTTCGATGGCCACGGCCGTCGCTTCGCCTCCGCCGATGCACAGGCTGGCGATGCCGCGTTTCAGGCCCCGCGCTTGCAGGGCGTGAATCAGCGTGACTAGCAGGCGGGCACCGCTACAGCCGATCGGGTGGCCCAGCGCCAGTGCGCCGCCGTTGACGTTGAGCTTGTCGTGAGGAATGCCGAGATCGCTCATCGGGGCCATCGCCACCACGGCGAACGCTTCGTTGATTTCGTACAGGTCGACGTCGGAGACGGCCCAGCCGGCCTTTTCCAGTACTTTTTCGATGGCCTTGACCGGGGCGGTGGTGAACCACTCCGGTTGCTGCGACCAAGTGGCGTGGGCGACGATCCTTGCCAGCGGCGTGGCGCCGGCGGCTTGGGCGGCCTCGGCCGACATCACCACCAGCGCGGCGGCGCCATCGGAAATCTTCGAGGAGGAGGCCGCGGTCAGCACGCCATCCTTGCCGAAGGCCGCGCGCAGGGTGGGAATCCTGGCGAGGTCGATCTTGCCCGGCTCCTCGTCGCCATCGACCACCACCTCGCCCTTGCGGCCCTTGACCGTGACCGGCGCGATCTCGGCCTTGAAGGCGCCATCGGCCATCGCCTTCTGGGCGCGGCGGGCGCTCTCGGTGGAATAAGCGTCGATCTCTTCGCGGCTGTAGCCGTACTTGGCGGCGGCGGCGTCGCCAAACACGCCCATGGCCTTGTCGTCATCGGGATTGGTCAGGCCGTCGAAGGCCATGTGGTCGATGAATGGCGCATTGCCATAGCGGATGCCGGTACGAGAGCCGTTCAGGAGGTGCGGGGCGTTGGTCATCGATTCCATGCCGCCGGCGACGACCGCCTTGGCGCTGCCGGCCTTGATCAGGTCGTGGGCCAGCATCACCGCCTTCATGCCCGAGCCGCAGACCTTGTTGATGGTGGTGGCGCCGGCGGCGTCGGCGATGCCGGCCGCGCGCGCGGCCTGGCGCGCCGGTGCCTGGCCGAGTCCAGCCGGCAGCACGCAGCCCATGATCACTTCGTCGATCCCGTCGCCGGCCAGGCCGGCCTGTTCGAGCGCAGCGCCGATGGCGCTAGCGCCGAGAATGGGCGTGGGCACGCCGGTGAACTGGCCGAGCATGGAACCGATGGCCGTGCGCTTGGCGCCGACGATGACGATGTCAGACATGAGGATCTCCGGTCGTAAGGGATTTGGCCGATTATCGCCCGAATGCGCCGGGTCTGCTTGTTGTGTGGCGGATTTTGGTTGATATGGCCATTTGGACGATTGTGCATGCGTGCGCTTTCATATACATATTTGATTAACTTAAAGCGCCAGGATGGCGCAGGGGATAATCAAATGAGTCGATATGAAAAATCGGGTTCCAGGTTGCCGGCGCGTTTGCCGCTGGTCGTAGCCGTGGCGTTTGTGGTGGGGCTTTCCGCTTGTAACGGCGGGGGAGGGGGTGTTCGTCCAGACCCGCCGTCCCCCGGCGGTTTCAAGCCGACGGTAACGGTGGATCGTTCTTTGATCGATCTTGAGCCACCGCCCGCGCCAGACTTGGTGGTGCGGCCGGCGTTGGCCGATGCTCGCATCAATCAGCATCTCATCCTGACCAATGCCGCCGGGGCGCTGGCCAATACCCGGACCGGCGCGGGCGTGACGATCGGCCTCGTCGATTCGGGCGTCAACCGCCGGCATGTGACATTGAACGGGAGAGTGGTGGCCAACCTCGACAACCGCTTGCCACCAGGCAACAACACCCGCGTGGATGACGTAACGGGCCACGGCACCACCGTGGCTTCGTTGGCGGCCGGCCGCCCGGTGCTGGGCAATTACACGGATGCCAACGGCAAAGTGCAGAGCACCAGCATGTGGGGCGGTGGCGTGGCGCCGGATGCGTTGATCGCTTCGTACCGGATCCTCGGCGACCGTCAACCGAAGGATGACGGTTCGGGGCAGGGTACGGAAGTCAAGGCGGGCAACCAGATGGGTGCGTTCTTCCAGAACGTCAATAGAGAATTGGCGGACAAAGGCGCTCGCATCATCAACAATTCCTGGGGCGGTTTTTACTGGAACGATCCCGCGTTGACTCTGGAGCTGGCGAATGCCTGGAAGGATTTCGTCGTGAATCGCGGCGGATTGGTGGTATTCGCCAATGGCAATGCCGGCGAAGATCAGCGCTATGCCCACAAGCCATCGAACAACGCCATGCTGCCCAGCATGGATGGCGGCGATCCGGTGCTGGAGCGGGGCTGGCTGACGGTCGGGGCGCTCGATCCGGACAAACCGACCCAGTTGGCCGGCTATTCACAGCAATGCGGCCCGGCGATGAACTATTGCCTGGTGGCGCCGGGAACCAACGTCTTCATCGCCCCGGATGCCACCAATCAGGCAGGCAGTACGTTGCTTCGTGGCGGCGGCACGTCGTATGCCGCGCCGTTGGTATCCGGGGCGGCGGCGTTGGTATGGTCGCAGTTTTCGTGGATGAGCAACGATCAGGTGCGGCAAACCCTGCTGGGAACCGCCAAGGACCTGGGCGCCCCGGGGGTGGACCCGGTATTCGGCTGGGGCTTGCTGGATGTCACCCGGGCTTCGTATGGGCCGGGCGCATTCGCCTGGGGAGACTTCAATGCCAACTTCAGTGGCGCCGCGATTTGGCGTAACGACATTTACGGCACGGGTGGCCTGATCAAAGACGGTAATGGCACCCTGCTCTTGCTGGGAAGTTCCACCTATCTGGGGGGAACGCATGTGAAAGAGGGTTCGCTCTATATCGCCCGCGATCATGTTTCCTCCGGTTTGAAGATCGACAAGGAGGGCATGGTCTGGATGGGGGGCAATGTCGGCCAAGTCGACAACGGCGGCTTTTTCATCGTTTCCGGCCAGGTGAAGGCCAAGGAATTCAACCAGACCGGTTCTGGCAACCTTGGGGTGTTCCTGGGCAGGCCGCTGCAAGTGGCGGGGGCGGCCAATCTGGCGGGAACCGTCAGCGTGTTGGGGGTCAAGAAAGGCTACGTCACCACCGCCAAGGAGAAATTGCTCCAGGCGAGCGAGATCAATGGCCGCTTCGGCTCGGTGAAGGCCGCAACCAACGTATTCCTCGATGCATCGTTGAGTTATGACGCCCAAAATGTCTATCTCGACATCCGCCGCATCGATGTTTCCCGCGCGGTGGCCAGCATGGGAATTGGCGGCGCGGCGCTCGATGCCGCGGCACGGGTCGAGGGTGCGTTCAACGCCATCGACAGCGGCAGCGTCGGGCGGGATTCCGGCTTTGCCGGCGCGGCGGGCGATCTGCAACGGACCACATTCGACGCCGCCAGTGCCGAACGCGCCCTGCGCAGCCTCGGTGGGCAGATGCACGCGGCCAATCTGGCGTTGACGCTGGAATCGATGGATGCCGGTCGCCGCGCGATGGCTGGGCGCTTCGATGCATTGGCCGGTAATCCGCGTTTGCAGGGAAGTTGGTCGCGCGATCTGCGCGCCGGCGGCGAGCTGGCGCAGGCGGGCTTCAGCGGGCTGGATTACCAGTTGAGCGGTTGGATGATGGGGACTGATCGTCGCATCGGTACCCGTGGTGTCCTCGGCATGGCCGCTAGTCACGGCGAGGGCATGGGGTGGATGAGCGGCTTGGGCGATCGCACCCGTAACCGTCAGACCGAGGCCCAGGCATATGCCGGCTGGACGGCCGGGCAGGCATGGTGGCGCGGTGGTGTCGGTATTGGCCGGTTCGAGCGGGATATGGAGCGCCGCTTGCTGTTCGGCTTGCGAAACGAGACGGTGAACAGCGTCGGGCGTGGCCAGTACCTGTTCGCCAATGCCGAAACCGGCTGGCGCGCCGATCCGGGCAAGGTCGCCTTGTCGCCTTACCTCGGCACGCAGTTCGCCCAGGTGAGCAGTGGCGGCTTGAGCGAGAACGGTGGCGAGGGCTTCGGGCTGCGCGTCAACGCCTGGCGCTTCAACCGTTGGCAGGCGTATGCCGGCCTCCGCGCGAACCGCGAGTGGCGGCTGGGGGGCATGCGGCTTGGTGTCGATGGCCGCCTCGAGTGGCAGCGCACGCTGTCCGAGAGCGGACAGCTCTTCGCCAGTTTCAGTGCTCTGGAGCAGTGGATGCCGGTCACGGCGATGTCCCTGGCCCGGCAGCAGCGCCTGCTTGGGCTTGGCCTCAGCCTCAATAGCGCTCGTGATGGCGGGTTGCGGCTGGATGCCAGCCATCGCCGCAACGAACGGGGCAGCGATGCGCTGTTGCAGGCCAGTTGGCGGCAGGGTTTTTGATCCCGGCGGCTCCAAACGAAAAATGCGGTCCTCGGGCCGCATTTTTCATGTGCCGTCCGCAAGTGCGAGTGCCGCTTGCGCGGTGGCTTTCGTGATGACCGCGCCGGTGGCGTTCGTACCCGCCGACGTGGTTTCTAGCCGTGTCCGTTGAACAATTCCCGGCCGATCAACATACGGCGGATTTCGTTGGTGCCGGCGCCGATTGCGTAGAGTTTGGCATCGCGCAGCAGGCGGCCGGTCGGGAATTCGTTGATGTAGCCGTTGCCGCCTAACGCCTGGATCGCCTCGAGCGCGACCTGCACGGCGGCCTCGGAGGCTTGCATCAGGCAGGCGGCGGCATCGATCCGGCTTTTGTGGCCAGCGTCGTAGTCGCGCGCCACCTGGTAGGCGAAGGCGCGGCTGGAGGCAAGCGCGGTGTACATGTCGGCGATCTTGGCCTGCATCAGTTGGAAGGTGCCGATGGCCGTATCGAACTGTTTGCGCTCACGCACGTAGGGCAGGGCCACGTCGAGTGCGGCCTGCATTAGGCCGATCGGGCCGCCGGATAGCACCAGGCGTTCGGTATTGAGGCCGGTCATCAGTACCTTGACGCCCTGGTTAACCTCGCCCAACACGTTCTCCGCGGGGATTTCGCAATCTTCGAACACCAGCTCGCAGGTGTTGGAGCCACGCATGCCCAGCTTGTCCAGTTTCTGCGCGGTGGAGAAACCCTTCATGCCCTTTTCGACGATGAAGGCGGTCATGCAGCGCGATCCCGCTTCCTTCGGCGCGGTGCGCATGTAGACGATCAGCACGTCGGCCTCGGGGCCGTTGGTGATCCACATCTTGTTGCCGTTGGCGATCCAGCGCTCGCCCTTCGATTCGGCGCGGCAACTCATCGAGCCGACCACGTCGGAGCCGGCGCCCGGTTCGCTCATCGCCAGCGCGCCTTTCCATTCGCCGCTGCACAGCCTGGGCAGGTACTTTCGCCGCTGCGTCTCGTTGCCGTTGGCGTACAGGTTGTTGACGCAGAGGTTGGAGTGGGCGCCGTAGGAGAGGCCGATCGAGCCGGAGGCGCGCGAGATTTCTTCCATCGCCACCAGATGGGCGAGGTAGCCCATCCCGCTGCCGCCGTATTCGCCGGGGATGGTCAGGCCGAGCAGGCCCATTTCGCCGAGCATCGGCCACAGTTCCTGCGGGAATCGGTTCTCCTCGTCGGCACTGGCCGCGCGAGGGGCGACTTCCGCCCGGGCGAAGCGGTGCACGGCGTCGCGGAGGGCGTCGATTTCTTCGTTGAGCTTGGGCATGTGCATGGCAGTCATCCGGTGCGGGATATGAAAGGGCGAGGTTGGATGCCTCGCCCGGGCCGCGCGATGCGCGTATCAATTGCCGCGGATACGGCCCTGGAAGCGGGGCGCGCCCCGGCCCATCGACAGTTTGAGGCGGCCGATCTTCTCGATCCGCTCCTCAGCCATGCGGTCGGCGGCCTGGTAGGTTGGAATGGTGTCGCGCTCGGCGATTTCGTAGATGCGGGTGAGGTTGTGGTAGATGGTGCGCATCATGCGCATGGCGCGTTCGCGGTTGTAGCCGTCGAGTTCCAGCGCCACGTTCATGACGCCGCCGGCGTTGACCGCGTAATCGGGCGCGTAGAGCACGCCGCGGCGGGTCAGTTCGTCGCCGATGGTATTGGTCGCCAGCTGGTTGTTGGCCGCGCCGCAGATCACCTTGGCCTTGATGCGATCGATGGTGTTTTCGTTGAGGGTGCCGCCGAGCGCGCAAGGCGAATAGACATCGGCCGGTACGTCGTAGATTTCCTCCAAGCCGACGGCTTCGGCGCCGTATTCGGTCACGGCCTTGTCGATCAGCTTCTGGTTGATGTCGGTGACGAAGATCTTGGCGCCACGCTCTTTGAGCAGCTTGACGAACTCCATGCCGACGTGGCCCAGGCCCTGCACCGCATAGGCATATTTGCCGACTTCCTCGTCGCCGAATTTCTTGTTCAGGGTGGCCATCAAGCCTTGCAGGGTGCCGTAGGCGGTGAATGGCGAAGGGTCGCCGGAGCCGCCATGCACCTGGTGCACGCCGGTAACGTATTCGGTCTCGCGGTAGACGAATTCCATGTCGTTGACGTCGATGCCGACGTCCTCGGCGGTGATGTAGCGGCCGCTCAGCGATTCGACGAACTGGCCGAAGGCGCGGAACAGCGCTTCGGATTTGTCCTTGGAAGCGTCGCCGATGATCACCGCCTTACCGCCACCGAGGTTGAGGCCGGCGACCGCGTTTTTGTAGGTCATGCCGCGCGACAGGCGCAGCACGTCGTTCAGGGCTTCCTGCTCGCTCTGGTACGACCACATGCGGGTACCGCCGAGCGCCGGGCCGAGCACGGTGCTGTGGATGGCGATGATGGCCTTCAGGCCGGCATCCTGGTTGTGGCAGTAGACGACCTGTTCGTGACCGGTCCGGTCGAGCATTTCGAAAACCATGTAAGACTCCGTGCCCATGCGGGCGTTGCGGTGAATGAAGCGCGGCTGCGCGAAAAAACGCCCGACATTCTAGCCCATGGCCGCCCTCCGGCCATCGCGTGGAAACCTTCGTTGGCGTATGTGGCGGGTGATGCCGGCGGCCCGTGTTCCGCACCGTTGCGCATGGTGCCCGGCGCTACAATCCGCCGATCTATCGGTTCCCCTGGAGTGTGACGCGCCCATGAGCATGCCCGCCGCCCATTTTCCCGATATCGCCGCCGGGCGCTCGCCGTTGCGTTTCGTGACCGCCGCCAGTCTGTTCGATGGCCACGATGCCGCCATCAACATCATGCGCCGGTTGATCCAGGGGCAGGGCGTGGAGGTCATTCATCTCGGGCACAACCGTTCGGTGGAGGACGTGGTGCGCGCGGCATTGCAGGAAGATGCCGACGCCATCGCCCTATCCAGCTACCAGGGCGGTCACGTCGAATATTTCAAGTACATGGTCGACATGCTGAAGGAGCGGGGCGCGGCCCACGTCCGCGTGTTCGGCGGTGGCGGCGGCACGATCACGCCCGAGGAAATCCGCGCGTTGGAGGATTACGGGGTCGAGCGCATCTACCACCCCAACGACGGCATGAAGATGGGGCTGGTGGAGATGATCGAGGACGTGGTGCGGCGTGCGGCGGCGGCGCGGGATTCGGGCCTCGGGACCCGCGCCTCGGTAAAAGCCCGCCCGCCTTCCATCGAGGATGAGATCGCGATTGGCGAGATGCTCTCGGCCATTGAGGATGGCGCGTATTCCGAAGCCGAACTCGCACTGCTGCGCAAACAGTGGCAATCGGGCTTGCCCGTGGCGTCTGCGGAGCGGGCGGCGACTTCCGCCGAGTCCCGGCGTTCGACCCCGATCATCGGCATTACCGGCACCGGCGGCGCGGGCAAGTCCTCCGTCACCGACGAACTTCTGAACCGTTTTCTCGCCAGCTTTCCGTGGATGCGCATCGCGGTGGTCTCGGTCGACCCGACCCGTCGCCGCACCGGCGGCGCGTTGCTGGGCGATCGCATTCGGATGAATTCGCTGCGCTCCAAGCGCGTGTTCATGCGTTCGATGGCGACCCGCCGCCAGCACGCGGCCACGAACCTGGTGCTGAAGGATTCGATCGGCTTTCTGAAATCGCTGGGCTACGATCTGGTGATCGTCGAGACCGCGGGCATCGGCCAAAGCGATTCGGAGATCGTCGATCTGGTCGATTTCCCGATGTACGTGATGACCAGCGACTACGGCGCGGCCTCGCAGCTGGAAAAGATCGACATGCTCGATTTCGCCGAACTCATCGTGCTCAACAAGTTCGATAAGCGCGGCGCCGAGGACGCCCTGCGCGACGTGCGCAAGCAGTGGCGGCGCAACCGCGTCGCTTTCCAGGCGAAGGAAGAGGAGATTCCGGTCTACCCGACCATCGCCTCGCAGTTCAACGACCCGGGCGTTTCCTGGATGTTCGCCAACCTCTGCCGCATGCTCCGCGGCAAACTCGGCCTGCCCACCGAGAAATGGACGCCGGACATCGACACCGCGCTGAAGGAACCACGCGCGACCGTGCTGATCCCCGGCGCGCGGGTACGCTATTTGGCCGAAATCGCCGAGCAGGGCCGGGCGATCAATGCGCGCATCGAATCGCAGGCCGACACCGCCGAGCGCGCGCAATCGCTGTGGCAGGCGCTGCGTGAGTTGGATGACGCCAGCTTGCCGGCCCCCCTCGCGCTGTATGCCGACGAGGCCCTGACCAAAGGCGGCGAGCGTTCCTTGACGACGCTGCGCCAGCGCTACAACGACGCGGTGCAATCGCTCGATTCCGAGGCGGTCAGGCTGTTGCGCGAATGGCCGGCGCGGCTGAAATCGATCACCGACGGGATCACCGAATACGAAGTGCGCGGCAAGACGATCCGCGTGGAGAACTACCGAGAATCGCTGAGCCACCAACCGATCCCGAAGATCGCCGCGCCAACGCATAAAAGCTGGGGCGAACTGCTGACCTTCCTCCAGAAGGAAAACCTGCCGGGCAGCTATCCGTATACCGGCGGCGTCTACCCGTATCGCCGTAGCGGCGAGGACCCGATCCGCATGTTCGCCGGCGAAGGCACGCCCGAGCGCACCAACCGGCGTTTCCACTACCTCTCGCTCGGTCAGCCGGCGGCGCGCCTGTCCACCGCTTTCGACAGCGTGACTCTGTACGGCGAGGATCCGGCGCCGCGTCCGGACATCCACGGCAAGATCGGCAACTCCGGCGTCAATATCGCCAGCCTGGACGACATGAAGAAGCTGTATTCCGGCTTCGACCTATGCGCTTCGACCACCTCGGTCTCGATGACCATCAATGGCCCCGCGCCGATCATCCTGGCGATGTTCATGAATACCGCCATCGACCAGCAGGTGGAGAAATACCTGAAGGCGGACGAGGCGCGTTGGCAGGCCGCGCGGCAAACGATCGAGCGGCTTCTCGAAGATCGCCCACGGCCGCGGTATGCCGGCGAACTGCCGCCGGGCAACGATGGCCTGGGGCTGGAACTGCTTGGCGTCACCGGCGACCAGGTGGTCGATGCCGGGACTTATGCCCGCATCAAGGACGAGACCCTGCGCACCGTGCGCGGCACCGTGCAGGCCGACATCCTGAAGGAAGACCAGGCACAGAACACCTGCATCTTCAGCACCGAGTTCGCGTTCAGGATGATGGGCGACATCCAGCAGTATTTCGTCGACCATGGGGTGCGTAACTTCTACTCGGTGTCGATCTCCGGCTACCACATCGCCGAGGCCGGCGCGAACCCGGTTTCGCAACTGGCCTTCACGCTATCGAACGGGTTCACCATCGTCGAGTACTACCTGGCGCGCGGGATGAGGATCGACGATTTCGCCCCCAATCTGTCGTTCTTCTTCTCCAACGGCATGGACCCGGAGTACACGGTGATCGGCCGCGTCGCCCGCCGCATCTGGGCGCGCGCGATGCGCGAGCGCTACGGCGCCTCGGCGCGCAGCCAGATGATGAAGTACCACATCCAGACCAGCGGCCGCTCGCTGCACGCGCAGGAAATCCAGTTCAACGACATCCGCACCACCTTGCAGGCGCTCTACGCCCTGTTCGACAACTGCAACAGCCTGCACACCAACGCCTACGACGAGGCCATCACCACCCCCACGGAAGAAAGCGTGCGTCGCGCGGTGGCGATCCAGATGATCATCAACAAGGAGCTGGGGCTGAACTTTTGCGAGAACCCGTGGCAGGGCAGTTTCATCGTCGATCGGTTGACCGACATCGTGGAAGAGGCCGTGTACAAGGAGTTCGAAGCGATCAGCGAACGCGGCGGTGTGTTGGGCGCGATGGATACCATGTACCAGCGCGGCAAGATTCAGGAAGAAAGCCTGTACTACGAGCAGAAGAAGCACGATGGATCGTTGCCGCTGGTCGGCGTCAACACCTTCCTTGGCAAGGAGGGGCATGGCGAGGTTGCCACCGAGATCGAGCTGATTCGTTCGACGCCGGAGGAAAAACAACAGCAGATCGACAACGTGCATGGATTCCAGCAGGCCCGCAACGGCCTGGCGATGGCCGGCGGCGCCGGCGATGGGCAGGTGGCCGGCGGCACGGTCGAGGAGCGGCATGTCGGCCAGGGGCTCGCTTTCCTCCAGGCTTCGGCGCGCGCGCGGCGCAATGTCTTCGAGGCGCTGATCGAAGCGGTCAAGACCCACAGCCTCGGGCAGATATCGCACGCGCTGTACGATGTCGGCGGCGAATACCGGCGCAACATGTGATGCGGCATGGTGCTTCCGTCGTCCTGACCGATTTCGCCCGGCCGCGCCTGTTTCCGCGCGAGCCGCGTCGCAATGCCATCCAGGACATCGGCGCGGCGGAATTCGAGCGTCGTCTCAATACCCGCGAACCGCTGAAGGTGCTTGAAGGCTATGCGCCGTTCTGTAAATTGCACGTGCACCGCAACTGGACTTCGACCCGATGCCTGGCGATGCCGATCACCGATGCCAATCGTCATTTGCTGCGTTCCGATTACGAGGCGCGCGACAGCGACGAACTGCCGGTACTGACACGCTGGTTCGAAGGACTGGAGCCGCCGGTCGCCAATTATCTGATCCCGATCCTCTACAGCCACGAGCAACTGGCGAAGGAAGGCTCGCCGATCGAGGCCGACTGGGGCGTGGTCGGCTGCCTGTATACGATGGCGCCGGAGGAAACGCCGATGGCGCCCATCACCCTGCTGCGCAACGCGCTGGGCGTGGAAGAGGGGGGTTCCGGCGTGCCGCTGGATCGCGAAGCCTATCTCCGCAGCGTCGCGTTCTGGCGTGCTCACGCAAATTGGCGCGGGTGAGCGGCCTATGGCTTCCGGCTTGGCGTGATGGGGTGTTGCGGTATCCATGCCGGCGGGAGCAGGATGAGATGGTCAAAACGGAGAGTATCGTCATGCGAAATTCAGCTCGACCCCATGGCCTCGCACTGGCCTCGGTTGCGATGTTCGTATTGGCCGGTTGCGCCAGCGCGCCACTGGTGACGGGCACGGCCCGCGCGCCGATCGACCCTTCGCAAGTCCGCATCTACTACGGTCCGCCCGATACGGCTTACGAGGAAGTCGCCCGGTTGGACGTGGCCAGCGGCGCGTTCACCTATGGCGAGCGCAACAAGAACAGCGCCATTCTTGAGCGCTTGCGCAAGCAGGCCGCGAGCGTGGGCGCCAATGGCGTGATTTTCCAGCATGCGATGCGGGGGGCTGGGGGCCCGGGCGTGAGCATCGGCGCCGGAGGCGGCCGCATCGGCGGGCATGGTCATGGGGGCGTGGGGGTGGGCGTGAGCATCTCGCCACGGCAGAAATACGGCAGCGGCATCGCGATCCACGTACAAAACCCGCCCGACGAAACACCGGGCGATTGATTTCACCCACGCATGGCGGCCCCGTCCTGGGAAGGACACGGGGCCGCTTTGAATGATCAGCCGTTTCGCTTGGCCGGATATTTCTCGGCATGCCCCCGCCGCTTGCGGAAAACCCGCCAACTGGTGACGATGACGACGCTCTGCAAGACCATGAGCGGCCAGAAGAACAGGTGGGTCAGTGTCCAGGCGAGCGAGAGCACGAGCATGACCAGGCCGGTCTTTCTCCCGATGCGACTCGCCACGAACTGGATCAGCACGAACAGGCACTGATAGAGCAGCACTGGAATCGTCAGCAGCGCCATCTCAGGGGGCGTTCACATGGTAGAGGTCCTGGCTGCCGCAATCCTCGCACTCGCGGAAGAACTGCCGGCCTTGTTTCCGCAGGCGCGGCTTGTGGTGTTCCTTGCAGGTGAAGCGGATCGAGGTAGTGGAATCGCAGCTATCGCACTTGAAGTAATAGCCGAATTTGCCATGGAGGATACGCCCGGCGATCTTGCGGCAGTTTTTGCATGTCGGCCCGGGGATCGTGGAGAGCGCTTTCGTTACGGTCGCAACGGGTATCGGTTCGACAGGTGCCGGGGCTGAGGAGGGCGGGGCGCTCGCGTGCTCCCGCGACGGGCGGGAAGGCGGTGGCTGGGGGGGCAATGGTCGGTGGCGGGCCGCGAGTTGCAGCGCCAGGTCGTGAACCGTCTCCGCCGCCACCAGCTTGCCCAACTTGAAGAGCGTCAGTACCGGATTCTCTTCGTCGGTATCGCGCTTGATGCGTTGCTTCAACTGGTCGGCCTTGATCACGCGCGAGGTGTCGAAATGCTTCGGGCGGATGATCTTCGCCTTGGCCGAAACCATCACCAGCGAAATGAATTGCGGTGGAATCCGCATCTTCATCCGCTGTGGAAGCGCCAGGGTATCCAGTACGTCCTTCAGCACGGTGATGTGGCGTTCGTTCTGGCTCAGCGGCGATTCCATCGCTTCATAGCGCTTCTGCCAGTTGTTCCAACGCAGGAACTCGCCTTCCTCGGTGATCTTGACGCCGCTGTTGAAGCTCTTGGTCTCGATCACGTAGAACTCCATCCAACGGTTGATCAGGAGGTGATCGATCTGGGCGACGCGTCCGGTCTGCTCCACACGCAGGTCGTGTATCACCGCCCAGTTTTTCGAACAGTCGCCGTAGTCGAAATCGATGAAGTAGGCGGCATCCTTCTCGCCAAGAATGCCGGCGCGCAACCGGTGGAAATCCTCTTTTGCCTGCCGGGCATGGGGGCCGTCGCCTTCCATGCGCTTTTCCAGGGCGTCGAGCAGGGGCTGCTTGTCGTCAGCGGCCTTGATCAACATGCGGGGGTTCCTTATATGACGCCAATCGTCTGGATTCTATCCGCGGGGCGCCATCAGCGGGCGGGACGGCCGTCACCGGCCCCAACCATCGACACTCCCTGGCCCGGCCCCATTCGTGTAAAAGTCCCTTTCCCGGGTTTGGGCCCGCCAGACGCGGGATGTTTCCGAAGGCATCCCGCTTTCGAGTTTCCGGAGAAACGAGTTGACCAAGACATTGCTGTTCACCGCCACCCTGGCCGCGCTGGCGCTGGGATTTTCCGCCACCGTTTCCGCCCACGGGCATTGCCGCGACGAGGCTTGTGGCGAGCGACTGCTGTTCGATGCGGGTGAGGCGAAGGCAGGCGGCCAAGGGGATGTCATCGCCACGCCGGGCTTCGGCGCCTGGGGGTTCGACACCCAAGGGATGGGGCGCGGCGTCAGGCCGGGTGTGGATTTCTTCGAATACGCCAATGGCGCCTGGGCGAAGAACACGCCGATTCCCACCGACCGTTCGAACTACGGCGTGTTCCATGCGCTCCGCGACCTGTCCGAGGCGCGCCTGCACAAGCTGGTGGAAAGCTACGTAACCGGCGATCCCGCGCGTGATGGCGACGCGGCCAAGATCGCCGCGATCTATCGCGGCTTCATGGACGAGGCCGCGCTCGAAAAGCTGGGCATGGCGCCGTTGAAGCCAGAGATCGCCGCCATCCGGGCCATTACCGACAAACCTCGGCTGGCGGCATGGATGGGCCGCGCCAACGAACGTTTCGGCGGCAGCTTCTTCAGCGTTTGGGTGTCCGACGACCAGCGCGATCCCGATCATTACACGCTCTACATGAGCCAGTCCGGCCTGGGGCTGGGTGATCGCCAGATGTACCTGGAGGAAACGTTCGCGCCACAGCGTGCGCGCTACCAGCGGTATGTCGAGCAGATGCTGGGGATGGTCGGCTGGCCTGAGCCGGCGCGCGACGCCGCCGCGATCGTGGAGATGGAAAAACGCATCGCCGAAGCCCATTGGACACGGGCCGCAAGCCGTGACCGCGACAAAACCTACAACCCGGTGGAGATGGCGAAGTTCGCCGCCTACGCGCCGGGCTTCCCCTGGGCCGATTACTTCAAGGCCGCCGGATTGGCGCGGGCGCCGCGGGTGGTGGTGCGGCAGGATACCGCGCTGCCTAAACTGGCCGCGATCTTCAACGAGACCGCGCTCGACACTCTGAAGGCATGGGCGGCGTTCCAGACCGCCGACGAAGCCGCGCCGTTGCTCTCCAAGCCCTTCGTCGATGCCCACTTCGAGTTCCGCAGCAAGTTCATGTCCGGCCAGCCCGAGCAGCGCGAGCGCTGGAAGCGCGGCGTTGCGCTGGCCGATGAGGCGATGGGCGAGGCGATCGGCCGCGATTACGTCAAGTTGTATTTCCCGGCCGAATCCAAGACCCGGATGGACGAACTGGTCGCCAACGTGAAGGCGGCGATGGGCGCGCGCCTGGCGCAGTTGGAATGGATGGGCGCGGAAACCAAGCGCGAGGCCGCGGCCAAACTGGCCAATTTCGGCCTCAAGATCGGCTATCCGGGGAAATGGCGCGATTATTCCGCGCTGGATATCCGCAATGGCGACGTGTTCGGCAACGCGCTGCGCTCACGGGCTTTCGAATGGAATTACCGCCGCGGCCGGCTTGGCCAGAAGGTGGACAAGGCCGAGTGGGGCATGACCCCGCAGACCGTCAACGCCTATTACAACTCGGTCAAGAACGAGATCGTGTTCCCGGCGGCCATCCTGCAACCGCCGTTCTTCGATCCCAAGGCCGATCCGGCGGTGAACTACGGTGCCATCGGCGGAGTGATCGGTCACGAGATCATCCACGGCTTCGACGACCAGGGCCGCAAATCGGATGGTGCCGGTGTATTGCGCGACTGGTGGAGCCCGCAAGATGCCGCCAAGTTCGAGGCGCAGGCGGCCAGGCTCGGCGCGCAATACGAAAGCTACAGCTTCCCGCAATTGCCCGGCATGCGCATCAACGGCAAGGTCTCGATGGGCGAGAACATCGGCGACCTGGGAGGGCTGACCATCGCGCTGGACGCTTGGCGCAGTTCGCTGGGCGGCCAGCCAGCGCCGGTGATCGAGGGCTTCAGTGGCGAGCAGCGGTTCTTCCTTGGCTGGGCGCAGGTCTGGCGCACGCTCTGGCGTGACGATGCGCTGCGCCAGCAGCTCGTCAACGGTCCGCATTCGCCCGGCCAGATCCGCGCCTTCGCGCCGCTGCGCAATATCGACGCCTGGTATGGCGCTTTCGACGTGCAGCCGGGCGATGCGTTGTACATCGAGCCGGAGGAACGCGTGCGGATCTGGTGAGCCGCATCGATCCGTTGCGACGGGCCGCTCGCCACGGCCCATTCGCCACGGCTCGTTCGCATGAGCGCGTGGCCGCGTGGCCGCCCAGGCTCGGGCCGAAGCGCTCGCGCGCGACACGGGTGTCGGGCCGGTTCGCTCCCGCTTCGGCATGGGACAATGCCGGCCCGCCATTACCGCGTCCGCCATGCGCCTCAACAAATACATCGCCGAGACCGGCTTCTGTTCGCGCCGCGAGGCCGACCGTCTGATTGCCGCCGGCAAGGTGACGATCAATGGCGAACGGGCGCGGATCGGCGCGGAATTGGCCGAGGCCGACGTGGTCGCCGTCAATGGCGAGAAACTCGCCCGCCGCGGCACGGTCGCCGGCAAGCGCCGCCACGTCTATATCGCGCTCAACAAGCCGGCCGGCATCACCTGCACCACCGAGGCGTCGGTCAAGGGCAACATCGTCGATTTCGTTGGCCATGAAGAGCGCATCTTCCCGGTCGGCCGCCTCGACAAGGATTCGGAAGGGTTGATCCTGCTGACCAGCAACGGCGATATCGTCAATGAGATCCTGCGCGCCGAGAACAAGCTGGAGAAGGAATATCTGGTGGCGGTCAACCACACGGTGACGGTGGAATTCCTGCGCGGGATGAGCCGTGGCGTGCCAGTGCACGGGCAGGTCACGCTGCCGTGCAAGACCGCCAAGCTGGGCGCGGTCGGCTTTCGCATCACGCTGGTGCAGGGCCTCAACCGCCAGATTCGCCTGATGGCGGCGCACTTCGGCTACCGGGTCAAGCAGTTGTTGCGGGTGCGGATCGGCGGCGTCAAGCTGGGGCATCTGAAGCCAGGACAGTGGCGCAATCTGACCGATGCCGAGCTGCGCGCATTGCTGCCGCATCGCAACGAATGGTGATGACTACCCCGGTTTCGTCACGATCACGGCTGGCTTGCGGCGTGGGCGTGGTGTGGCGGAATAAGTGGAAGTGCCGCGGTGGGCTGCGAATATCGGGTATCGAGCGTGGATCGGTTTCGCCACCGCCTTCATCGGCGCAAGGCGGGATGCCCTGATCGGCTCGTGCGTATTGGCGCGCCTGAGGCGATGCGAGTGGATGGCCGGCCGGACGTTACCCTGAGATCAAGCGGCCAGCACGCCAAGTACGGTGGCCGGCAGTTGCGAGAGCCGGTCCTTGCTGATGCAGGCGTCGGCGGATGCTGCGGCGGTGGCGAAGCATGGATCGTCCGGTGGGCCGCCGATGCAGAAGATGAACGGCAGCGATGGCAGCCGTTCGCGCACCTGGGCGTAGGCATCGATGCCATTGAAGCCGGGCAGGCGCGAGTCGCAGATTGCCAGCGCCCAATCGCCACACTCCAGGGCCGCTTCCAGCTCGGTGCGCAATTCGACCCGATGCAGTTCGAAATCGAGACCGGCCTGGGCCAGTTCGATGGTGATGAGTTCCGCGTCGTCGGCACTGTCCTCGATCAGCAGAATGCGCAGGCATGGCGTGGTCATCGGCGTTTCCGGGCCGTGTTCAGTGCTGGCCGGGAGCTTCGTTGAACACCGCCCAGAAGCGCCCGAGCGTCTTCACGGCCTCGAAGAACTGGTCGATGTCGACCGGCTTGACCACGTAGGCGTTGACGCCCAGATTCCAGCTGCGGGCAAGGTCGCTTTCCTCGCGCGAGGAGGACAGGATCACTACCGGCAGGTGCCCGAATTCGCCCTTGTCGCGCAGTTTTTGCAGCACTTCCAGCCCGTCCATGCGCGGCATCTTGATGTCGAGCAGCAGGACCGCCGGGTCGCCCGGTTCACGGTCGGCATAACGGCCTTCACGGCGCAGATATTCGAGCGCCTCGACACCATCCTCGACGTGCACGATCGGGTTGGCGAGGTTGGCTTCGCGCAGGGCGTCGATCGCCATTTCGGCATCGGCCGGGCTGTCTTCGGCAAGCAGGATGGGACGGATGTCCTTCATCGGCGGTTTTCCATCGGTGATGGCCGCGCTCAGTCGCGGCCGGTGGCGGGATTGTCCAGCATGGCCGGCAAGACGAAGCGGAAGGTCGAGCCTTCATTGGGGGCGGATTCAGCGCTGATCTGGCCGCCGTGGCGGGTCAGCACGCGCTGCACGGTAGCCAGGCCGATACCGGTGCCGGGGAATTCGCTGGCCTTGTGCATGCGCTGGAAAACGCCGAACAGTTTGCCGGCGTAGGCCATGTCGAAGCCGACGCCGTTGTCCTTGACCGAGAACTCGTGGCGGCCATCGGGCAGGCGTTGGTGGGAAACCTCGATGCGGGTCAATTCCCGCGGTGCGCTGTACTTCACCGCGTTGCCGAGCAGGTTGCTCCAGACTTGGCGCATCATGTTTTCGTCGGCGACGATGACCGGTAGCGTGTCGATCCGCCATTCGATGCGGCGTCCCGGCGTATCGGTTTCGGTGTTGGAGTCGAGCAGCGAGCGGGCTTCCTGCACCATCGACTGCATGTCCACCGGTTGCAGGCGCAATGCACTGCGGCCAAGGCGCGAATACACCAGCAGGTCGTCGATCAGGGCGGCCATGCGCCGCGCCGAGGCACCGATGGTGGCGAGATAGTGGCGGGATTTCTCGTCGGCCCGTTCGCCGAGCTGGCGGCCGAGTTTCTCGGTAAAGCCGGAGATGTGCCGCAACGGGGCGCGCAGGTCGTGCGAGACCGAGTAGCTGAACGCCTCCAGCTCGCGGTTGACGTCGGATACCTGCTCGATCTTGCCTTCCAACTGGCGGTTCAGTTCGTTGATTTCCTGCTCGGCGGCTTTCTGGTGGGTGAGGTCGCTCAGGATCAGCAGGGCGACTTCGTCCTCGCTGTCGGGCAGGCTCATGCGCCGCGCATTCAGCAGCATGGTGCGCTGGATGCCGTCTGTGGTGGTCTGGCTCAGTTCGAAATCCCACAACTCGCGGCCACGGCTCACCACGTCGCGCAGGCGCTGGGTCATTTCGCGTCCCGACCAGGCGTCACCGCCGATGCGGCCGATGTGTTCGCCATCGATTGCCTGGGCTTCACCGTTTCCGTCGCCATAGAGTTCATCGAACGCCAGGTTATGCATCACCACCCGTTGCTCGCGGTCAATCAGCGCAATCGGCTCGCGGATGGTCTGCATCACGGCCAGCGCGCGGGCGTTGGCGTTGGCGGTATCGCGCTCGGCATGCTCGCGGCGCATCTGGTGTCTGCGCAGCATCCATAGCATCAGGCTGAGCAGGGCGAGCTGGACCAGTGTGCTGCCGAGCGATATCCATTCGCCCTGGCTGCGCAGGCGCCGGGCCTCGGCGGTGCGTTCCTCCAGCAGCCAGAACTCTTCCTTGCGCACTTCGGCGGAAGCACCGCGCATGGGAAATTCGTTGATCATCGTTGACAGCAGGTGCCGGCGTTCTTCCTTATTCTTGGAGGCGATGATCCGCAGGCTGAGTTGCACGCGTTGTTCGATGCGCGCCTTCAGCGCCCCCACCCGCAACTGTTGGCGGGGGTTGTCGGAAGTCAGGCGGATCAATTCCTCCAGCAAGACCGGCACGCCGGCCGAGCTTTCAGCGATGCGGCGGCGCACGTTGGGCACGTCGACGTTGGCGGTGAGGGTGGATGCGGCCGATTCCAGGTCGCGCACCTCATGCAGCAGTTGGCTGAGAGTGGAATCGACCTGACTGGTGTGTGCGACCATCTGGTCGGCGTGGTGGATGCGAGCGTTCACGCCCCGCATCAGCAGGTAGGGCGCCACCAGGATCACCAGCACGGCGACGAACAGCAACCATTGGTATCGCCAGAAGTTCATTCGACCGGGCGGGGAGTGGGTGGGCAGGGCCTCGCATCATCTTTCACCCTCGTCGTCTTTTCAATGTGCGGTGCATGGGATTTCCACCCGAATCGCTGCCGATGTCCGCTCCGCTGATCCTGAAGCGCCTGTCGCGGCCGCCCCGAACGTCGCCGATGCCGAGTGTGGTCTTGCCCACTTGGGCTTCCTCCGCCAATGGTCGCCGAGCGCCATTGCGCTTATTGCGCCGGCCTGGGCTTCGCCTGCCGGTACTGGCGTTTGTCGCCCATTCGTTGGACGTCGGGGTTGACGCAGAGACGGCCACCGCAGATGACGGCATCCGAGGCTTGAAACGCCTGGAGTACCGGAATGGCGTTCTCGTGGCGGCGCAGTTCCGCTTGCGTCACCGCCAACTCGCGCCGGTAGTGGCCCAGCACCGCCCAGCTGGTGAGCAATACCAGC
>NZ_RFLY01000015.1 GCF_003697345.1 Solilutibacter pythonis
ACATTCACTACTACAACCACGACCGCATCATGCTGAAACTGAAAGGGCTGAGCCCGGTGCAATACCGAACCCAGCCCTTGGCAGCGTAAGCTATCAACCGACCGTCCAATATTTGGGGGGCAGTTCAGAAAGGCGCCGTTTCCGTGTCCGCGAGGTGTTTATTGCTCGCTGTCGGCCAGCGCGTTCGCGGCATGGCCGACGATGTTCGGATCGGGCCGGCCGATCACTCTCTCGTCCTTGTCCGGGTACGGCAGGGTGCTGAGGAAATAGCGCATGCAGTTGAGCCTCGCGCGTTTCTTGTCGTCCGACTTGATGACGATCCACGGCGCATCGGCGGTGTCGGTGTGGAAGAACATCGCTTCCTTGGCCTCGGTGTAGTCCGGCCATTTGTCCAGCGATTTCAGGTCGATCGGCGAAAGTTTCCAGTGCTTGAGTGGATCGTTGCGACGTGAGTTGAAGCGGCGTAATTGCTCTTCGCGGCTGACCGAGAACCAGAACTTGTACAGGCGAATGCCGCTCCGCGCCAGCATGCGTTCGAATTCCGGCGCTTCGCGCAGGAACTCCAGGTATTCCGACGGCGAGCAGAAGCCCATGACCTTCTCGACGCCGGCGCGGTTGTACCAGCTGCGGTCGAAGAACAGGATCTCGCCATAGGTGGGCAGGTGGCTGATGTAACGCTGGAAATACCACTGGCCACGTTCTTGTTCGTTGGGTTTTTCCAGCGCCACCACGCGCGCGCCGCGTGGGTTGAGGTGTTCCATGAAGCGCTTGATGGTGCCGCCCTTGCCGGCGGCGTCGCGGCCTTCGAACAGCAGCACGATGCGCTGCCCGGTTTCTTTGACCCAGCTCTGCACCTTCAGCAGCTCGATCTGCAAGCGCTTCTTTTCCGCCTCGTAATCCTTGCGGCGCATGCGGGTGCGGTAGGGGTAGCCGACGGGCAGCGGTGCCGAGAGGCTTTCCTCGGCGGTGATTGGCATGGCCTCCATGAGTCCGGCCGATTCGTGCGAGATGCCCAGCTCTTCCGGTGACGCGCCCAGGGGCGGCGGTAGCGGCTCCGGGTTCGCGGACATGCGCGCGCGGGCCTCGGCCTGGGCGATGGCGGAAGCGGCTTCGTCGGGCGCGACCATTTCCGGCGTCTTGCGGGGACGGCGGCGTGGCGGACTCTTGGCCGTGGCGGGGGTCTGTCGGGTACGGCGGGGGGGCGGGGTGCGTTTTTCGCTCATGCGATGGCTCCTTGGTCAATGGCGCAAGCCTGCCACGATACAGCGGCGGGCTTATTGACGAAGCTCAATCCGCACCTTGCCGGAAGGGGCGGATAGCGCGGCAGCGCAGCGATGCGACGAGGCGGGGGCGGCCGGGCTGGGTGGCGCGTGCCGCCGCCGGGTGTCCGGCGGCGAACGCCCGCGATGGTGGTGCTGAAATGGGGGCGCTCAGTCGAGCGGTGTGCCGTCCGGGGCGTGGTCGATCATCCATAGCCCGGCCCAGAGCTTGAGGTCCAGCTCGTAGCCTTCACGATGTTTTTGCATGAGCCAGGCCGGGGCCGTGGCGCGGGGCACCGCGTGGACGGTGATGCCCTCGTCGCCCACGCCGCCGCCTTCGCCGACCTTGCGCAGGCCGGTGGCGCGAACGAAGGCGATACGTTCGTTGGTCAGGCCCGAGGAAGTGGGGCCGGAGAGCAGCGCTTCCACCTGGTCGGGCGCCCAGCCGGTTTCCTCGATCAACTCGCGGCGGGCGGCGGCTTCCAGGGTGTCGTCGGCGTGGTCGTCGCCGACCAGCCCGGCCGGCATTTCGATGGTGCGCGCGCCGAGTGGTACTCGGTACTGCTCGACGAAGAGCACTTCGTCCTCCGGGGTAACGGCGATGACGATCACCGCCATGCCGCCGCCGCCGTGGCAGCGCTCGCAGTATTCCCATTTGCCGTGGCGGACCAGCCGCAGCCATTGGCCTTCGTGGAGGGTTTCGTGGGTGTCGTCCATGCGGTGGATGCTAATGGCTGGAGGATGACGGCGCGACCACGCCGGTCACGCCGCTTGCAGGCGGCGCCGCGTCAGCGGGCCGAAGCGGACGCGTTCGGCGAAATCGTCCAGACGCGCGGTGTCGTTGCCGGCGCGGGCGAACGGTGGGGCGTGCGGATCGAGCGGAGCATCGCAGGCGATGCGGGTCAGTTGCCGCCACAGCAGCGCGTGTTCGCGTTGCTCGCGCAGCCGGCGGGCGATCGCCGCCGCGCCGCGTAGGCGCAGGAAGGCGACTTCGTCGATCCGCGCCAGCAGTTCGTCCAGCCCGCCGAAGTGCGAGATCAGTGCGGCCGCGCTCTTCTGCCCGATACCGCTGACGCCTGGGATGTTGTCGATGGCGTCGCCGGCCAGCGCCAGGTAGTCGGCCATCTGGTGCGCGTGTACGCCGTGCCGCGCCTTCACGCCCGCCGCGCTCCAGCGCTGGCCGCGGGCGAAATCGAACTGCTCGTCGCCGTCTTCCAGCAATTGCGAGAGATCCTTGTCGGCGGAGACGATCACCCCGCGCAATCCCTGCGCGCGCGCGGCGGTCAGCGCGCTGCCGATGAGATCGTCGGCCTCGTATTCGCCATGCGCCAGGGTGGCGATGCCGAGCGCCTCGCACAGCGCCTTGCAATAGGCGAACTGGCGCTTGAGTTCCTCCGGCGCCGGTGGCCGGTTGGCCTTGTAGCCGGCGTACAGGCGGTTGCGGAAGCAGCCTTCTAGTGCTTCGTCGAAGGCGATGGCGATGTGCCTGGGGCGTTCGCGTTCCAGCAGTTCCAGCAGGAATCGGGCGAAGCCCTGCACCGCGTTGAGCGGCCAGCCATCGGCGTCGTGCCAATCGTCGGGCATCGAATGCCAGGCGCGGAACACGTACAGGGAGGCATCGACCAGATGCAGCGCCGGCCGTGCGCGGGCTTCGCTCATGGCTGCCAGTCGCGCAGCAGGGTTGCGGCGTCCGGCCGTTCGCGCTCGGGGGCGGGGGCCTTCGCCGTGCCGATGTGGATGAAGCCGGCGATGGCTTCGTCCCCGCTCAGGCCCAGGCGTCGCCGCGCGGCTTCGTCGTAGGCCGCCCAGCCGGTCAGCCATTGCGCGCCGAAGCCCATCGCCTGCGCCGCCTGCAACAGGGCGAAGCAGGCGCAGGAGGCGGTGGAAAAACGTTCACTGGCTGGAATTTTCTCATCGTGCCCTTGCTGGGCGATCACCACGACGATCAGCGGCGCGAAGCTGAAACGTTCGCGCTCCTTCTGGATCACGGCTTCGCTGGCGTCCGGCTCGCACGCGTGTTTCCGGGCGGCCAGCCATTCGCCCATCGCCGCGCGCGCCGCGCCGCTGATGCGCAGGAAACGGAACGGCACCCGTTTGCCGTGGTCGGGCACGCGGCAGGCGGCTTGCAGCATCCGGTGCAGTTGATCGGCGTCGGGGCCGGGTTCGGTGAGCAGGCGCGAAGGCACCGAGCGGCGGTCGTCCAGGCAGGCAAGGTTCATGGCGGATGTCGAGGCGGCCACGGGCAAGTGGCGATGCGAACGGGGGGATTTAGGATAGCCGCAAGCTTAGGCCGGATTCGCGTTGCGCGTGGATCGCCCTGGTGAATGGGGTTGGCCCGCGCCACCGGAGGAGCCGTAGGTATCGGCCCGGGAAGTGGGCGTTTTGGATGGTGCGTCGACACGCGGCGGGCCGCCGGCCGCGAATCCCAGCGTTTCTACGCATGTATCGAGATTGCCGGTCGTGGCCATGCGGGCGCAGATAGGTCTTCTCAGCCGCGTTCCTACACATGCGCGAGGTTGCCGGGCCGGAGGGCGAAAAGGCGCGGGTTGCCATGGCCGCCGGTACCGAATGCGGGAAGTCGTGGCCGCTGGATGCCGCCGCGATGGCGTCGCTGGCGGGTGGTTCGGCGCAGTGGGGATGGGGTTGCCTGGGGGAGGGGCCGGGAAGGGATATCGGCAGTACTTTTTGTTAGTGATAATTGATATCATTTCGATTCAATTCGATGGGGTATGGATTCCCCTATTCATCTCATCAAATCCATTCATCACAGAAAGTAGACGATGTTCAGCCAAATTCGTTCTAGCCGGGCCTCGGCCCGTTCGGCCCTATGTATGGCGATTTCCCTGGCCCTGGCGGCCCCATCCGTGGCATTCGCCGGTGGCGGGGCGCAACCGGACCACGACAATGATGGCGAAGCGAGGATGCTCGACCGGGTCATCGTCAATGCCTATCGGACCACCACGCATACCCAGGGCGCGACCAAGACCGACACGCCCGTGGCCGAGACGGCGCAATCGATATCGGTCATCGCCCGCGAGGAGCTGGACGCGCGTGGCGTGCAGACGCTGAACGAGGCGATGCGCTACGTGGCCGGCGTGACCCTGGAAAGCACCGGGATCGACAACCGCGTCGATGATTTCAGCATCCGTGGTTTCGATGCGGGCAGCTGGGGCAACAACGTCACCCTCGATGGCATGCGCGCGCCGCAGGGCGCCCAGTTCAACCGTACCATGTTCGACAACTGGAACCTGGAGCGGGTCGAAGTGCTGAAAGGCCCGTCGGCGGTCATGTATGGCCAGGTGGCGCCTGGCGGCATGGTCAACCAGGTCAGCAAGACGCCCGAGCCTGACCAGCGCCAGGTGCTGCGCCTAGGCCTGGATGGACATGGCCAGTACCAGGCGGCGTTCGATGTCGGTGGCGGCAACGCCGACAACCGTCACCTGTTCCGCTTGGTGGGGCTGTATCGTGATGGCCGCACCCAGATCGACGAGACCCGCCAGCGGCGTTGGTTCATCGCGCCGAGCTATACCTTGCAGATCGCCAGGAAGACCCGCCTGACGCTGCTTGGCATGCACCAGCGCGACGAAGGTGGCGCCACCTACCAGTTCCTGCCGATGCACGGCACGCTGATCCCCACCCGGTACGGGCGGATGAAGAACACCACGTTCATCGGCGAGCCGAACTGGAACGTGTATGACCGCACGGTCTGGACGGCCGGCTGGCTGTTCGAACACGCCTTCAACGAGAACTGGACGCTCAGCCAGAGCGTGCGCCATACCCGCACCGACAGTCTCTACCGCACCGTGGTGACCAAGGGGCCGCTCAATACCGATGGCCGCACCCAGGAGCGCCGTGCCATTTGGGCGACGGGCGATTCCACGGGCCAGACCGTGGACACGCGCATCCAGGGCCGGTTCCGCACCGGCGCGCTGACCCATGTGCTGCTGCTCGGGGCGGACTGGCAGAAAGCGGACTGGAACGGCATCCGCGCGGCCATGGAAGATCCCGCGTCGATCGACATCTTCGCCCCGGTGCATGGCGGTTATGTCCCGGTGACCCGGAGCGAGCGCCTGAGCCGGGGCCTGAACCGCCAGACCGGGCTTTATCTGCAAGACCAGATATCGCTGGGCAACTGGCGCTTCACCCTGGGCGGCCGCCACGACCGCACCGATGACCTGAGCGCATCCGCCAGACGCGGCGCGGCCGGCGGCCAGGTTTCGTCATGGAGCGAAACCCGGCCGAGTCACAGCGCTTTCAGCAAGAACGCGGGCCTGCTCTATGCCGGAGAGAGCGGCTGGTCGCCGTACCTCAGCTACTCCGAATCGTTCCAGCCCTCCACGGTGGGCATCGAGATGAGCTACGACCGCACCCCGTTCTCGCCGATCACCGGCCGGCAGGTCGAGGGCGGCGTGAAGTTCCAACCAGCCCGGTTCGATGGACTCATCACCCTGTCGGCCTACGATCTGCGCCAGCAGAACATCCTCACCAACGATCCCGATCCGACCCACGGCAACATCTGCGGCAGCAATGGCAACGTGACTTGCCGGATACAGAGCGGCGAGGGGCGGGTGCGTGGCATCGAGCTGGAGGCGCGCGTCACGCCGCTCGATGGCCTGAGCATCATCGGCGCCGCCGCCCGCATGAAATCGGAAGTCACCCGGGACAGTGCCGGCTACCAGGGCAAACAATTGGCCGGCGTGCCCGACTGGACCGCGGCGCTGTGGGCCGACTACACCTTCCACGAGGGCGCGCTGAACGGTCTTAGCATCGCCGCCGGCGCCCGCTACAACGGGCAAATATACGGCGATAGCGCCAATCTCCATGCGATTCCCGCGTATCTGTTGTGGGATGGCGCGTTGCGTTACGACCTGGGACACAACGGTTCGTTCGCCAGCCAGTTGGCGTTGAACGTGAGCAATCTCACCGACAAGGTATATGTATCGACCTGCGGCGGCTTCACTTCCTGCCATTACGGTACCGGCCGCACGGTGTCGGCTTCGCTGCGTTTGGTGTGGTGATCCGGTGCGCTTGCTGACCGGCTGGCTGCTGGCCTGTCTCTGCCTGTTCCCGATGGCGCGGGCGGAGGCGCAGCCGGACGTTTCCCGGCGCACCGGCATCACCGTGGCCGATACCGGCGCGAAGGGTTATCGCTTCGAATCGCTGAAACTGGCGTCGGCCGATGGCGCGCGCCGCTACCGCTTGCGCATCGCCGTGCCCGAGCGCGCGATACCGGGTGGTCATCCGCTGGTTTGGCTGCTGGATGGCAACGCGGCATTGATGGAAACCGATGCCGCCCTGCTCGAGCGCCTGGCCCATGCGCCCCGTCCGCCGGTGATCGTCTACGTGGCTTACGACAATGATTTGCGCATCGATGCCGACGCTCGCGCCTTCGATTACACCCCGCGCCGTGCCGGCGCGGCGGGCGTCCAGCGCGATGTCGTGGCGCACCGCCTGAACGGCGGGGCCGACGATTTCCTGGCATTGCTGCGTGGCCGGGCGCTGCCGGAAATCGCCCGGCTCGCGCCACTCGACCTTCATCGGCAGGCGCTATGGGGACATTCCTACGGCGGGGTTTTCGTATTGCACGTTCTTTTCACCAGGCCGGAGGCGTTCGCCCGTTATGCGGCGGTCGATCCCTCGCTCTGGTGGGGCGAGGGCCATCTGTTGAAGCCCGACCATACCCAGCGCCAGTGGCCGCGGCCCCCGCCACGGGTGGATCTGTGGGTGGGCCAGGGCGGAACGCGCCGGGCGAACGCGTCACCGTCCGTCCGTGATACGGCGGTGGTCCAGGCCCTGCGCCAGGCACGCCGTCAGGCGCCCCCGGATGCCGCCCGGCAACTGGCCCAGCGCCTGCGCGAAGCCGGTCTGCCGGTGGCCTGGCGCGTGCTGCCCGGTCTCGACCACGGCGCCACGCTGGGCGCCAGCCTGCCGGTGTTCCTGAGCGAGGTGGCGGAATCGTCCGCATCGGACGACCAGGCGCGGCGGCAATGACGGTTTCGATGGAGTCGATGCTGGCCGTGTTGGCGGGTGGGCTGGGGCTCGTTGGCGCCTGGTGGGGGTATCTGGCCTCGCCGCGACAACAGTGGCGGAGCGGCGGCCCGTGGCCGGCGCGGTATCGCGGGTGGCCGGCGGCGGTCTGTCTCCTAGCGTCGCTGTTCATCCTGCTCGATCTGATGGGTGCCGCCGCCGCGTTCTTCACCTGGCTCACCGGGGTGATGCTGGTGTGGTCGCTGGCGCCTTTCGCGGGCGCGTGGCGGGCCGCTGGCGGGCGGAGCGAGGAGGCGCGATGAGTGCCGTGAAATCCGCCAAGGCCGCCAGGCCGCGCTTGCAGAGCGCCCATTGGTTTGGCAAGACCTGCGCCGGCGTAGTGCTGGGGCTGGTGATCGCGGTGGCCGCCAGCGGCTTGTTCGCCTGGTTCGGCCCCGGCGGCATCGCGCCCGATGGCGGCAAGAACCAGTTCAACATGTGGCTGGTCGCGCCGGTCTGGGCGGGGGTGATCTCGGGGGTGTTCCTGTTCCGCGATAGCCTGCGCGCCTGGGCGTGGCTGGGGGCGGTTGCCGCGGCGCTGTCGGCGGCGTTGCTGCTGCGCGTCGTCACGGGGGGGCAATGAAAGTCCGCGGCGATATCGTCAAGGTCTACAAGGATGTCCATATCTGGGTGGGCATCCTGTCGGGGCTGATGTTGTTCGTGGCCTTCTATGCCGGCGCGATCACCATGTTCGAAAAGCCGCTGGAGCGCTGGGCCACGCCGCCTTCCGCTCTGCCGCCGCCACCGCCGCTGGGCGATACGCAGGCGTTGATCGACGCGGTAATGGCGAAGCACCCGGAAGCCGCCGACGAGTTCCGGGTCATCGTGGAAACGACGGCGGACGAACCCGCGCGGCTGGTCTGGCGCGTGCGCGGGGAGAACCGTGGCGATTATCAGGACTACCGGGCCGGCTTCGCCCCGGATGGCCGGTTGCGGGTCGAAGCCGCGCGCCGGGCGGCGGCGGCGCAGACGGTGGATACGCTGCACCAGGAGGTTGGCTTGCCGTTCCCGGCCATCGTCAATACGCAGATCATGGGCATCGTGGCGCTGATGTACGCGGTGGCGCTGGTCTCGGGCGTCATCGTCCTGCTGCCCACGCTGGCCAAGGATTTCTTCGCGCTGCGGGTGGGCGGGAACATCAAGCGCATGTGGCTGGATGCGCACAACGCGCTCGGCATCGTCAGCCTGCCCTTCCACCTCATCATCGCCCTGACCAGCGTGATATTCGCCTTCCACACGCCGATCTACGCGGTACAGGACAAATTGGTCTATCCCGGGGGGCTGCAATGGCCGCACGAAGCGCCGGCGTCGCCGGCCGGGGCGAAGATCCTGCCGCCGCAGGCGCTGCTGGAAAAGGCCAACGCCCAGCTCCCCGGCTTCAGCGTGGAGAGTTTCGTCTTTCGCCGCAACCGCGAAGGGGTGGTCGAAGGCACCGTGACCGGGCGGGACATCCGCTATGGCACCCGCGCGCGCACCTATTCCGCGACCCACTTCGACCCTTACACCGGGGTGGTCGATCCGCACGACCTGCCGGGCCGCATGGCGCCTTACGACAGCGCCGTCAATACGTTCTTCATGCTGCATTTCGGCAGCTTTGGCGGCAATGCCGTGCGTTGGATGTATTTCCTGCTGGGGCTGGCCGGGGCGATGGTGTTCTATACCGGCAACCTGCTGTGGATCGAATCGCGGCGCAAGAAGCAACGCGGCACCGAACGCCCGGTGCAAAAGCGCAATACCCGCGTTCTGGGAGCGCTGACGGTGGGCGTGAGCCTGGGCTGCGTGTCGGGCGTCTCCGCCACGCTTGCCGCCGCCAAGTGGTTGCCCGCGCGCGTGGAAAACCTGGCGGCTTGGCACGAAGGCGTTTATTTCACGGTGTTCGCGTGCGCGCTGGCTTGGGCGTTTCTACGCGGGGCCGCGCGCGCCGCGCCGGAATTGCTGCGCTTCTCCGCGGTGCTGACGCTCGGTATTCCGTTGTCGAGTCTGGCTGGCGTATGGGGCATCGGCGGGACGTGGAACCATCCGGGCTGGCTGGCGGCCGTCGATCTCACCGCATTGGCGGCCGTGCCGGCGCTGCTGTGGATCGCCCGGAAATCCGCCAGGCGGGCCGGCCAGGGCGCGCCCGATAGCATTTGGTCGGCGCGCGCGCCGCAGCTTTCCGGTTAGGATGCGGGCAACTCACGTAATCCTGGGGCGGCGATGGCGGTTCGGATCGGAGTGGCGAAGGAAACCGCGGCGGGCGAACGCCGGGTCGCGTTGACGCCGGAAACCTGCGGCAAGCTGGTCAAGGCCGGGGCGGAGGTGACGATCGAGCGCGGCCTGGGCGCCGGCGCGCACTTTCCCGATGCCGCCTACGAGGCGAGCGGGGCGAAGCTCGCCGACGATGCCGGCGCCGCATTGGCCGACGCCGACCTGGTGTTTTGCGTGCAGCCGCCCGATGCCGCGCGCATCGCCTGGATGAAGCACGGCGCGACGCTGGTTGGCGGCGCGCGGCCGGAGGCCGATCCGGCGCGCGCCGAGGCGTTCGTCCAGCGCGGCGTCGTGGTGTTCCCGCTGGAGCGGCTGCCGCGCACCACCCGCGCCCAGGCGATGGACGTGCTGAGTTCGCAGGCCGGCATGGCTGGTTACAAGGCCACCCTGATCGCCGCCGAGCTGGCGCCGCGCTTCTTCCCGATGCTGACCACCGCGGCCGGCACCATCCGGCCTTCGAAAGTGCTGATCGTCGGCGCGGGCGTCGCCGGCTTGCAGGCCATCGCCACGGCCAAACGGCTGGGCGCGCAGGTGGAGGGCTTCGACGTGCGCCCGGAAACCCGCGAGCAGATCGAATCGCTGGGCGGCCGTTTCCTCGACCTCGGGGTTAGCGCGGCGGGCGAGGGCGGCTATGCGCGCGCGCTTACCGAGAACGAGCGCGCCGAGCAGCGCCGCCGCCTTGGCGAGCATTTGAGGAATGTCGATGTCGTGGTTTGTACCGCCGCCGTGCCGGGCCGCCCGGCGCCCAGGATTCTCACCGCGGAGATGGTGGAAACGATGCGGCCGGGCAGCGTGATTGTCGACCTGGCGGCGGAAACCGGCGGCAACTGCGAACTCACCGTGCCCGGGCAGACCATTGAGACCGCCGGTGGCGTGACCGTTGCCGGGCCGCTCGACCTGGCATCGATGGGTGCTCTGCATGCCAGCGAGATGTACGCGCGCAACGTGTTCAACTTCGCCAGCCTGCTGCTGGGCGAGGGCGCGCTGAAGTTCGACTGGAACGACGAACTGCTGGCGAAGACCGTGTGGCCGCCGCGCGGGGAAGCCGTCGCCGGTTGACCGGGCGGGTGCTTCGGGCTGCCCGCCGCGCGGCTGGCGTTCGGCGTGCTTCCCGGATGTCGTGCGCGCCTGCCGCTGGGCGAGGGCGCGCTGAAGTTCGACTGGAACGACGAACTGCTGGCGAAGACCGTGTGGCCGCCGTCGCGCGGCGGCGATGCCGTGACGGACTCAGGGTTGGTGCGGCGGGGCGTCGGGCCGCTCGGCGTGGTCGCGATGCGGCGCGTGTTCGCGCACCCAACTCTGGCGTTGTTCGGGACTCATCGCCGCCCATTCGCGGCGCAGGGCTTCGCGCTGCTCGGCGTTCATGGTGCGCATGGCGTGGAACAGTACCAGGGTCTGACGGCGCGCGGCGCGCGGCATGTCGCGGGTCTTTTCGTACAGCACCCGCATCTGTTTCTGCTGCTCGGGCGTCAGGCGGTCGAAATGGTCGTGGCCGCGTCGGGCGCGGGCGCGCTCCTCTGGCGGCATGTCGCGCCAACGTTGGGCGTGGGCAAGCATGCGTTGGCGTTGTCTGGCGTCGGCATGGTTCCAGCGTTCGCGCAGCGGTTGCAGCAGCAGTTCGCGCTGGGCGGGGCTGAGTCGTTCCCAGTCGCCGGCCGGCGGCGGTGCGTCGGGGGGGGGCTGGGCGGGTGCGGTGAATGCCAGGGCGAGGAGCAGTGGGGACAGCAGGGAGGGCGGCAGGCGGGTCTTGGTGATCATGGTTCATTCCATCGCCAGGCCGCGGACTTCGTCCGAGCCTAGCCAGGCGTAGAAATCAGGGTTGCGGCCGAGCAGGTCGTCCTCGGCGGTGGGCGTGGCCGGGGCCGCAGTGAGATCGCTCGCCAGCGCGGCGGGATTGGACGCCGGGTCGCCGTGGCGCAGGTTGGGCGCGATCACCAGCCCCGCGGCCAGCGCCAGTCCGGCGAGGGCGACGCCGGCCGGCCATCGGTGGCGCGCGGTCGGCGCCAGTGGCTGTGCGGCCCGGATCGCCGTGGCGGGTTGCAGGTGATGCCGGGTGCGGCCATCGAGATGGTTCGCGGCTTCGCGCCAGCGCTGGCGCATCGTTTGGTCGAAATCGTGTTCTTGCGGGGTCATCGCCAGTCTTCCAGTTGCGATTGCAGCGCGGCGCGCGCGCGCGATAGATGTGTTTTCACCGAGCCTTCGCTGCAACCCATGATCGAGGCGGTCTGGGCCACGTCGAACTCCTCCAGCACGCGCAGGGTGAAGGCTTCGCGCTGGCGCGCCGGCAGCGTGCGCATCGCCTGGCGCATCCGCGCCCAGGCTTCGCGGCCGTCGTGGCTGCGCGAGGGGTCGGGGCCGGCGTCCTCGGTCCAGTCCACCACGTCGCCGTGGTCGGTGGTGGACGAACTCAGCCAGCCGAAGCGGAAACGCCGCCGCCGTTGGGCGTCGATGATGCGCGTGCGCAGGATGCGCCAGAACAGCGGCGGCCATTCCGCGGCCGGGCGGTCGCGGTAGCCGAGCATCTTCAGCATCGCCTCCTGCACGGTGTCCAGCGCGTCCTCGCGGTGGCGCAAGCCGGCTTCCGCGAAACGGAACGCGCGCGGCCCCACCTCGGCCAGAAACGCATCCAGCGTCTGCCCGGCCATCGGCGGCGGCATCGGTATCGGTATCGTGGCGTTCAAGCACGGCTCCGGGCCGGCATCGGGGCACATCGGTCGGGTTTCATGTACGGGGGCTCGCAGGAACAACGCGCTACCGGCCGGTCGGTTGACCTTGCCCGGTGGTGTTCAGTCGTGGTTATGATGCGAAAAACCGCGAGGGCAGGCGATGAACGACGGATTCGTGGCACTGTACATCTTCATGCTGGCGGCGATCGCCGGCCACGTGATCATCTCGCGGGTGCCGGTGATCCTGCACACGCCGCTGATGTCCGGCTCCAACTTCATCCACGGCATCGTGCTGATCGGCGCGATGGTGGTGCTGGGCCATGCCGATACCACGGCTGAAAAGGTCATCGGCTTCGTCGCCGTGCTGCTCGGCGCGGGCAATGCCGCCGGCGGCTATGTGGTGACCGAGCGGATGCTGGAGATGTTCAAGGCCAGCAACAAACCGGGAGGCAAGGCGTGAGCGGCGGGGTTCCGCAAGCGCAAGCGCATCGCTCGGTGCGCGATTTCTTTCAATGGCTGAGTTGCGTGCGATACCCGGCGCTGTCGGTGGCGCTGGGGTATGCCTCCGAGTCGGTGCCGGTGTTGAGGGCGGGCAAGGCAGGTGGCGTGGACACGATCTACGACGACTGGAACTACGCCTTGCCGTATGCCGGCGTGCCCTCGTTGCAGGACCCGGCGAAAACGCAGAACACCCTGTCCCACCGGGTTTGGGGGGACCCGCGCAAGGGGCGCTGGATGCTGGCATCGATGGCTTTCCATGCCTTGGGCGCGATGGCGCTGGGGTTGTTGGGTGCGTACCGCTCCGAGACCACGGTGATGAACCAGCGCTCGCTGGGCCTGGTTGCGTTCGGTCCCGGCATGGTTGGCCTGCTCGAGACTGCCGTCGAGATGTGCGAACACCACCGGATCGACCGTCGACATTCGGCAACGGGAGTCATGGAATGAACATGCTGCTGCTGGTCAAACTGAGCTATTTCATTGCCGCCACGTTGTTTCTGCTCGGCCTGCAACGGATGAGCACGCCGAAGACCGCGCGCAGCGGCATCCAGTGGGCGGGCGCGGGCATGTTGCTGGCGACCCTGGCCACCTTCTTTCTGCCGGGCTTGCAGAACATCGCGCTGATGATCGTGGCCATCGTGATCGGCGTGGCGTTGAACTGGGTCTGGGGCAGGAAAGTCGCCATCACCGACATGCCGCAGATGGTGGCGCTGTTCAACGGCATGGGCGGCGGCTCGGCGGCGGCGATCGGCGCGGTGGAGCTGGTCAGGGCCTCGGGCGGCGGGGCTGGGCATGGGCGTTTCGCGCTGGGGTTGGCGGTGCTGGGCGCGCTGATCGGCGCGGTTTCACTGACCGGCAGCGTCGTGGCCTGGGCCAAGCTCGATGGCCGCATGGACAAGCGCTACACCTTCGCCGGCCAGCAGTATTTCAACGCCTGCGTGGCGATTCTGACGGTGCTGGCCGGGGCGGTGGCGTCGTACACGATGCAGATGCCGTGGGTCGTGGCTTTCTTCGTCTCCGCGCTGGCGCTGGGCGTGTTGATGACGCTGCCCATCGGCGGCGCCGACATGCCGGTGGTGATTTCACTCTACAACGCCTTCACCGGCCTGGCGGTGGCGTTCGAGGGCTACGTGCTGGGCAACGAGGCGTTGATCATCGCCGGCACCATGGTCGGCGCGGCCGGCCTGCTGCTGACCCGGTTGATGGCGAAAGCGATGAACCGTTCGATCAAGAACGTGCTGTTCTCCAATTTCGGCGGCGCCGGCGGGGACGCGCAGGCGATCGGCGGTTCGATGAAACCCATCGAGGCCAGCGACGTCGCCGCGCTGATGGCCTATGCCGAGCGGGTGGTGATCGTGCCGGGCTACGGCATGGCGGTGGCGCAGGCGCAGCACAAGATATGGGAGCTGACCCAGCGCTTGCAGGCGCGCGGGGTGAAGGTGAAATTCGCCATCCACCCGGTGGCCGGGCGCATGCCGGGGCACATGAACGTTTTGCTGGCCGAGGCCGGGGTGCCTTACGACCTGATTGCCGACATGGACGACATCAACCCCGAATTCGCCAACACCGACGTCTCGCTGGTGATCGGCGCCAACGACGTGGTGAATCCGGTGGCGAAGACCGACCCGGGCTCGCCGATCTACGGCATGCCGATCCTCGATGTGGTGAATTCGAAGAACACCATTGTCATCAAGCGCGGCAAGGGCACCGGATTCGCCGGCATCGAGAATGCGCTGTTCTACGCCGACAACACCCGCATGCTGTACGGCGATGGCGCCGAGATGGCGAATGTGCTGGTCGGCGAGCTGAAGATGCTGGACGGCGGCGGGCATTGAGCCGCCGGTGGCGCATCCGCCACGAAAAACGCGGGCCGCTCTTTCGGCCCGCGCGTGGTGGCGGGTGATGTGGCGCCCGGCCCTCAGAACTTGACGCTGGCGCTGATGCCGTACAGGCGCGGGTTGCCCGGCACGAAGGTCGGCGTGCCGAACAGGCGGCCGGTGTTGCCGGCGTCGATCAGGTATTTCTCGCCGTTGAGGTTGTTGCCCCACAGGCCGATGTCCCAGCGGCCATCGTCGAAGCGCAGGCCGAGGCGTAGGTTGAGCAGGCCGTAGGCGTCCTGCGAGAGCGCCTCGCTGTTGTCGTCCTCGAAATAGACCTTCGATTGCCAGGTGTAGGACGGGCGCAGGTAGAAGCTGCCGCGGCCGAACGGCACTTCCCAGTCCAGCCCCACCGAGCCGGAACGGTCCGGGGTCAGGCGGAAGCGGTTGCCGGCGTAGGCTTGCGGGTTGCCGTTGTCGTCGCGCTCGTCGAAGCGGGCATCGAGCCAGGCGAAGTTGGCGAAGGCGGTCAGGCCCTCCAGCAGACGGCCATGCAGGGCCAGTTCGACGCCTCTGGCGGTGGCGTTGCCGGCATTGGTCGGCACGAACGGCGGGATCGCCCCGGCCGGGTTGGGGCGCAGCGTCTGGAAGTTGGAATAGGCGTAGCGGAACGCGGTGACGTCGTACACGAAGCGTTCCTGGTTCAGCGCGCCTTTCAGGCCGATTTCGACGCTGTTGACGATTTCCGCCGGCAGGGTTTCGTTGCCCTGCGGCGTGACGTTGAGCACTTCCGGGCGGCGGCCGCGCGCCCAACTGCCGTACACCGCCAGCGCCGGGCCGAAGGTGTAGTGGGCGGCGAGGCGGCCAACCAGGGCGTCGAACTTGCCGTTGTCGCCAAGGCGGCCGTTGGTGGCCAGGTTGAGGATGTTGCGGCTGCCCGGCCTCGGCGTGCCGGTGCCGAGGCCGCCCAGCAACGAGGGCGCGTTGCCCGGGAAGCCCTGGTAGCCGGCACCGATGTTCTCGCGGGTCCAGCGCACGCCGGCGGTGAGGTCGAAGCGGTCGGTGATCGACCAGGTGCCATCGGCGAACACGTCCCAGGCGGTGGTGCTGCCGTCGTTGGCGAAGGACTCGGTGTGGCGCGGGTTCAGTGCCAGGCCCGGCGGCAACATCGCGCCCAGGCCCAGGAAGGGCGTGCCGTCCGGGTTCAGCACCGGCGGCTTGGGAAAGAGCACGCCCGGCGGCAGCGCGCCCATTAGCCACATCAGTTGCGAGACCTGGGTGCGGATGCCGGTGTCCTGCATCAGGAGCGTCAGCAGGCTGCGCTCGTCGGTGGTGAAGTCGACGCGCTGCGAGCCTTCCTCGCGGAACCAGCCGGCGCCGAAAAAGCCGGCGAAGCGGCCGCCGTTATCGAAGTTGACGCGCAGCTCGTGGCTCCACTGGCGGCCCTCGGCGATTTCGGCGAACTCCAGCGCCGGCAACTGCGAGCCATCGGCATCGAACTGCTCGGTGGAGCGGAAGCCATGCCAGCCGCTGGTGGTGTTGATGCTCCAGTGGTCGTTCAGGTGGAACTGACCGAGCACGGTGGCGCCATAGACCTTGCGCTCCAGGCCCAGTTGCTCGCTGCGGTTCAAGTCGGCGCGGCCCCACGGATCGGTGCCGCCCTCGCGGGTGGGAATGGTGCCGCTGCGAAAGGCGGTGCCCGGCGGGCGGTCCTGCTGGTAGTTGAGGATCAGGTCCATGCGTCCGGCATCGCCGAATTGCATGCCCAGACTGCCGCGCAGCGCGGAGGTGTCCTTGCCGCCCAGCTTGCCGCCGCTCAGGTTCTCGTAGGCGCCATCGCGCGATTCGCGGGAAAAGGCGACGCGGCCAAACAGCCCTTCCGGTTGCAGGCTGGCATTGAAATAGCCTTCAATCAGACGCTGGTTGTGATTGCCCACGCCGATCCGCACCCGGCCGCTGTTCTCGTCGCGGGCCTTGTTCTGGATCAGGTGCACGGCGCCTATCTCGGCGGCGCGGCCGAACAGCGTGCCCTGCGGCCCGCGCAGCACTTCCACCCGCTCCATGTCGAACAGCTCGACCGAAGCGCCGCGTGAGCGGCTGAGCGAAACGCCATCCTGGAAGATCGAGACGCGCGCCGGTTCGTTGGCCGCGCCGCTGTCGGAGGTGATGCCGCGAATCACGAAGCCCGGGTTGTTGGGGCTTTGCTCCTGCACTTGCAGGCCGGGCACGTAGCCGGCCAGGTCGCCCAAGCCGCTGACGCCGAGCTTCTGGATGAACTCGCCGGAATAAGCGGTCATCGCGATCGGTACTTCCTGAACCTGCTGTTCGCGCTTCTGCGCGGTGACGGTGATGCGGTCGAGGGTGTCCGCGGCAGCGTCGTGGCCGTCCGCGGGCCGGGCATGGGCGGGCAGGATGGTGGCGGCAAGGGCGAGCGTGAGCGCATGGCTGAGGCGATGGCGTTGCATGGCGGTTCCAGTGGAGGGGTGGGGGGCCGTATCCGGCGTGATCCGGCGTGATCCGGCGTGGACGATTCAGTCGCGTATGGTGTGGAGTGAAGATTTCGTCGATATGACGCCGCGCCATGCGTCACGGTACGGTCATCGTCGTCGCCCAAGATGCGCGCTTTCCGCCTGAGGCCTGCCTTGGATACGCCACAGCCCGCACGCCGCCGATTCCTCAAGACGCTCGCCGTGGCCGCCGCCGCGACACCGTTCGCCGCCGCCTGGCCGCTTCCCGGCCATGCGCGCGCGGACGCCACGGCCGCGCGTCGCGCGGGGCTGCGGCATTTCCCGCAATCCCTGGCCTCGGGCGATCCACGACCGGATCGGGTATTGCTGTGGACGCGCGCGCCGGCCGTCGACGGAGGCGATGTCGCCGTGCGCTTGCAGGTCGCCGACGATCCCGGCTTCGCCCGCCTGCGCGTCGAGCGCGAACTGCTGGCCGAGGCCGCCGCCGACCATTGCCTGCGCGTGCGCGTCACCGGCCTGGCGCCTGGCCGCGCCTACCACTATCGCTTCCTGCGCCAGGTCGATGGCGAATGGATCGGCTCGCCGCCCGGCCTGACCCGCACCGCCCCGGCCGGGGATGTCGCCGCGCCGGCGCGTTTCGCCGTGCTGTCCTGCCAGGACTACGGCGGGCGCTGGTACAACAGCCTGTTGCCGCTGCTCGAAGACACCCCGGATTTCCTGCTCCATCTCGGCGATTTCATCTACGAGACCGTCGGCGACCCGCGCTTCCAGTCCGGCGACGGCGCGCGCGCGATCCGTTTCGACGACGTTGCCGGCGCGCTGGTGATGGGCGAAGGCGCTTCGCGCTTTCTCGCCGCCCGCAGCCTGGACAATTATCGCCAGTTGCATCGCACCTTCCGCGGCGATGACGTGCTGCAACGGCTGCTGGAGCGCGCGCCGCTCGTCGCCATCTGGGACGACCACGAGTTTTCCGACGATTGCTGGGGCGAGCGCGCCACCTATCTCGACGGCCGTCGCGACGAAGCCGACCGCCAGCGTCGTCGCCACGCCGAGCAGGCGTATTTCGAATACATGCCGGTGGATGTCGAGATCGGCGCGATCGACGCCAACGGCCAGTCGCGCATCGACACGGCCCGGCTGTATCCGCGCACCGAACTCTGGCGCGAGTTGCGCTGGGGCCGCGACGTGCAGCTCCTGCTCACCGATTACCGCAGCCACCGCCCCGACCACGCTATCCCGGAGGACGCCTTCCCCGGCGCGCTGGTCCATGACGCCGATGCCATCGCCCGCCTGCTGCCGGCCAGCGGCTTCGACCCGCGACTCGCCGGCGCGCAGCTATTGCCCTACCTCGATCTGGACGAAGAGCGTTGGCGTCCGCTGAAAACGCCATTGAAGCGCGCGCTGAACCGGGGCTACCGCGATGCCGGGCTAGACCGACGTGAAGCCGCCCGCCGCGCCGCCGCCGCCGCGCGGGGCAAGATCGCACTGCATGTCCTGCGCGAAGTGCTGGCCCGCTACAACGCCGCCGTGCCGCGCCTGTTGCGGGTCGAGCCGCCACCGGTCGAGGGCGAATATCCGCGCGGCCTGCCGTGGTTGGCGCTGGGCAAGACCACGCTGTTTGGCGAGGTGGGCAGCCGCTACCTGGTGGTGAAGGACGCCTTCGACCTGTTGCAGGCACTGCGTGCGGCCGAGTCGCCGGTGCCCTCGGCCTATGGCAAAGCGCAGGCGGCGTGGCTCGGCGCGGCGATCGCCCGGCCCGCGCCGCGCTGGCGGCTCCTGGCGAATTCGGTGACGATGGCGCCGATGGTGCTGGATCTCGCCGATCCCGCGCTCGGCGCGCCGGCGCTGATGCGGCGCAAGTTCTACCTCAACATCGATCAGTGGGACGGCTTCGGCCGCGAGCGCGACGGCTGGATCGAGGCATTGGACGCCGGCGGCGGCGCGGTGGTGTTCTCCGGCGACATCCATGCCGGCTTCGTCACGCGGCTGGGCCGGCGCACGCTGGAATTCACCACCCCGGCGGTGTCGTCCACGCCGCTGTACGACATGTTGCTGACCAGCGCGCGCCGCGACCCCGCCAATGCCGAGGCGGGCACCCGGCTGGCGGAGCACCTGGAGCGCTTGCTGCGCCAGGGCGAGGCGCGCATCGAGCACGTCCAGACCCGCCGCCACGGCCATTTGCGCGTCGAGATCGCCGGCGATCTGCTGCGCGCGCGCTTCGTCGAACTGCCTTCCGCCGTTTGCCGCGAGCGTCGCTACGACGACCCGGCCGGCGTGCGCGGACAGACGCGGGAAACCGCCTTCGTCATCGATGCCCGCGACTACCGGCTGCGCCGGGCCTGAGCCTCAGCGCGACCACCAGCCGGCCAGCGTCACCGCCGCCGCCTGGATGGCCAGATCGAATGGCTCCAACCGCAGCTTGGCCAGCGTCCAGACGAATCCGCCGCCCATTTTCGGGATCGATTCCCACGGCAGCAGGCCGAGCTGGGCGCCGACATCGCTGGCCAGCAGCCACCACTGGGCGAGGGCGATGGCGAGCGCCGTGGCCAGCATCGCCTGCGCGGCGCGCCAGGGGCCGGGCCTGAGCCGCGCCATTCGCGCCAGCCACACGATGTCGAGCGTGGCGATGAAGGCGAACAGGCTGGACCAGATGTTGAGCGCGAACGAAGCCAGCACCCAGATCGCCGCCGAGCCGGCCGCGCCCATCGCCAGCAGGGCCAGGCCGGGAAGGGAGGCGATGGGGAGGGGACGTGGCGGCATGTGCGGACTTCGGGGAGACAAGCCGTACAGCATAACCGCCGCCGGCGATACACTATGCGGCCCCCGCGTTCCGAACCCCCATGTATTCCCGCAGCAGCGAACCCGTGCGCTTCGAGCGCGATTGTCCCGTCGTCCTCGTCCCCTCCGGCGAGGCGGTCACGATGCCGGCCGGCAGCATCGGCTACATCACCCAGGCGCTGGGCGGCAGCTTCACCGTGTTTGTCGAAGGCAATCTGATGCGGGTGGCCGGCAAGGACGCCGACGCCATCGGCAAGGAGCCGCCGCTGCCCATCGAACTGCCCGAGGGCGCCGGCGACGAGGACGTGGAGCAACTGGTCTGGCGCCAGTTGCGCACCATCTTCGACCCCGAGATACCGATCAACGTGGTCGAACTGGGCCTGGTCTACGAGGCCAACCTGCGTCGCCGCGATGACGGCCAGCGCGAGGTCGAAGTGAAGATGACCCTGACCGCGCCCGGCTGCGGCATGGGCGACATCCTGGTCAGCGACGTGCGCGACAAGCTGGAGATGATCCCGACGATCGCCATGGCCGATGTCGAACTGGTGTTCGATCCGCCGTGGAACCGCAGCATGATGAGCGAGGCCGCGCGGCTCGAAACCGGGATGCTGTGAGCCCCGGGCGCTGACTTCCGTCATCCGCGCTTGCCGATCGGCCGGGCCGCGGTGAAGATGGCCCCATCTCCCCCGGTGTCCCTTCCATGAATCTGTCGCGTTCCTGCGCGGTCGCGGCCTGTGCCGTGCTCGTCTCCGCCTGTGCCCATACGGCCGCGCCACCGTCATCGCCCATGCCGCTGCCGGGTATCAGCGGCATGGCGCCGATGAGCGACGGCCGCTACCTGGTGGTGATCGACACCAAGGCCTATTCCGACGACCTCCGCTTCGGCGCGCTGGACGCGGTGGCTAAAGGCGGCAGCCGCTTCCAGCCGCTGCCGGCGCAAGGCTGGGCCAAGGTCGGCGGCAAGTCCAACGACCTGGAGGCGGTTTGCGCTCTGCAAGGTCGCGACGACGAATTCCTGGCCGCCGAGAGCAGCTATCGCGATGCCGAGTACGGCCGCGTCTTCCACCTGCGCGTGCGTGCCGGCCGGGTGGAATTGCTGAAGGCGCTGGCCCTGCCGAGCGAGCGCAGCAACGGCAAGGACAAAATGGGGTACGAGGGCTTGGCCTGCGCGCGCATCGAGGGCGAGCGCCACCTGCTGGTGCTGGGCGAGCGCGGCGGCTCGCCGCTCCGCCCGCATGGCAGCCTGCGCCTGGGCGAGTTCGATGCCGGCCGCGGCGCATTGACGTGGCGCGGCGGGGAAACGCGATTGCACACGCCCGGCCACTGGCGCCAGGCGTCGTCGCATCGCGACATCGCCGATTTGTACGTGGATGGCGAAGGTGCGCTGTGGGCGGTGGCCGCCAGCGACCCCGACGAGTACGGCCCGTTCCGTTCGCTGGTCTGGCGGGTGGGCGTGCTAGACGTGCGCAATGCGGCCGATCCGCTGCGGCTCGTCCCCGGGCATGAGCCGAGTTGGATCATCGACGGCTTCAAGGTCGAAGCGCTTTCCGCCCCCGACCCGCACATTCCCGGCAGCGTGCTGTCGATCGGCAGCGAGGACGAGAAACTGGGCGGCGCTTGGCGCTCGCTCGGCCCGGCCAACTGAGGGCTCAGCGCGCCTCGAAGCGATTGGCCTCGACGTTCTTGCGCACCTTCTCCGGGTCCCAGATGCGCCCGTTCATGGCGATGTAGACGCCGGCCGGCAGCGATTGCGCCGCGCCCACCGCGCAGCCGATGTTGAACTCGGCATCGCTGCCCTCGAAGCGCGCCGGGTTGAGCGCGCCGGTCAGCACGATGGTCTTGTCCTCGATCTTCGCCAGCACCTTGGCGGTCTCCACCATCGAATCGGTGCCATGCGTCACCAGCACGCAGCGCTCGGACTGGGCGGCGATGGTGGCGCGTAGCAATTCGCGGTCGCCCTCGTCGATGAACAGCGAATCCTTGCGCAGGAGCGGGATGACGTGGAAGCGGAAGGCGACCCCGAGATCGCCGAGGATCTTGCCGATCTGCGGCTCGCCCACCTGGTAGTCGGACTTGGCATCGAAATACACCTTGTCGATGGTGCCGCCGGTGGTGACGATGAGCAGGTCTTCCATTGCGAGGATCCTTGGCGAGTGAGGCGGGAATTGTAGTGCGATGGCGTTCACGCGCCCGGCTTGGGGCCGAACTTCGCCATGAGGCCGGCCCAACTGCCGGCCAGGATGATCGCCACCGCCACCACGGCGATGCCGAGCGCATAGGCGCGCGCGTGGCCGGCCATCGTCCATGACTCCATCACCCCGTAGGAAAACCAGCCGAGGGCGAACACGCTGGCCCAGAACGGCGCGCTGCGCATCCCGAGCAGGATGGCGGCCGCCAGCAATGCCGGTGGCAGCGAGGCGAAGGCCAGCGTGACCGGCTGGCCGCGGAAACCGAGCGCGAACAGCGCCGCCAGCGCGATCAGGGCGACGACCAGCAGCCGGTGCGCGCCGCTCATGCCGCCAGCTTCCGCGCGAGCGAAGCGAGGCGGCGCCCGAAGGCGCGCGCCAGTTGGGCTTCGTCGTCGCTCAGTGTGGGGTCGTCGTCGTCGCCGGCGACGTGGCTGGGTCCGTAGGGTGTGCCGCCGCCGATGGTGGTGGACAGGCGCGATTCGCTGAAGGGAATCCCGGCGATCACGCAGCCGTGATGCAGCAGTGGCACCATCATCGACAGCAGGGTGGATTCCTGGCCGCCGTGCTGGGTGGCGGTGGAGGTGAAGGCCCCGGCGGGCTTGCCGATCAGGGTGCCGCTGGCCCATTCGCCGCCCAGGGTGTCTAGGAAATGCTTGACTGGCGCGGCCATGTTGCCGAAGCGGGTGGGGCTGCCGAGCGCGAGGCCGGCGCATTCGCGTAGGTCGTCGTGCGAGACGTAGGGCGCGCCCGCCTCCGGTACCGGGGGCAAGGCGACTTCGGTTCGCGGCGCCACCGGCGGCACCGTGCGCAGCCGCGCCGACATGCCCTCGATCTCGCCGACGCCTCGGGCGATCTGCCTTGCCAGCGCGGCCACCGAGCCGCCACGGCTGTAGTAGAGCACCAGGATTTCGCTCATCGTCGTGCGTTCCGCGCCAGGGCCGCACAGTGTATGCGGTAGGCTTGCGCGATGAGTCGTCCCCGCTTCGTCCAGCGTTTCGGGCAGGAAACCCGGGCCATCGTCCGCCGCGTCACCGACCGCGCGCGGATGATGAGCTTCTCCCGCTTCGTCGGCGGGCGCTTCATCGACGACCGGCTGTTCGAGGCGGCCGGTTCGCTGGCCTACATCACGCTGTTCGCGCTGGTGCCGCTGGCCACGGTGATCTTCGGCACGCTGTCGGCCTTCAAGGTGTTCACCGAGGGCAAGTGGGCGAAGAAGCTGAGCGATTACATCTTCATGAACTTCGTGCCTTCCTCGGCGCGCGCGGTGGAGGAGTACCTGCTGCAATTCTCCGAGAACGCCAACGCGCTGACCGTGGTCGGGACGGTGGCGCTGGTGGTGTCGTTGCTGATCACCCTGACCAGCGTGGAGGCGATCTTCAATCGCATCTGGCGAGTGCCGACCAGCCGCCCGCAGTTGAGCCGCTTCCTGGTCTATTGGACGGTGCTGACGCTGGGGGCGGTATTCGCGGTGGCGAGTCTGGCGCTTTCGGCGCAGTTCTTCGCGCTGGCGATCTTCGATTCGATGCCCGGGCAATGGCTGGAGCGCCTGCTGTTGCGCGCCACGCCGATCCTCATCGAGCTGGGGGCGTTCGCCACCATCTACCGGGTGGTGCCGCATCGCACGGTGAAGTGGCGCCACGCGCTGGCCGGCGCGGTCCTCGGCGTGGTCGGGTTCGAGCTGGTGAAATGGGGGCTGGGCGTCTTCCTGGGCAACTTCAACACTTACGAGCGCATCTACGGCTCGGTGGCGTTGCTGCCGGTGCTGCTGATGTGGATCTATCTCAGTTGGGTGGCGGTGCTGCTGGGCGCGTCGTTCGCTTCGAGCCTCTCCGCATTCCGCTACCAGCCGGCGAACCAGCGCCTGCCCGAGGGCTACGAAATCTACGGAATGCTGCGGATGCTGGGGCGCTTCCATCTGGCCCGGGGGCAGGGGCGGGGCCTGCATATCGACGAAATCCGCCGCCTCGACCCGATCCTGACCGACAGCCTGGTGCAGGAAATGCTGAGCCAGTTGTCCGAGGCCGGCATCCTGGCGCGCGCCGAAGGGGGCGACTGGCTGCTCGCGCGCGATCTGGGTGATGTGACGCTGGCCGAGCTTTACAGCGTGGGCAGGCTGCGCATACCGATCCACGAGGCGCACCTGCCATGCAAGGATGACGTGCTGGGGCGGGCGGTGCTGGAAGTGCTCGACGATGTGCGCCTGCCGCTGCGCGATTTACTGAAACGCCGCGTGTCCAGCGTCTACGAGACGCTGCCGCGCGCTACCGAGGAGACCGTATCACCGTGAACCGGACCCACTCGTTTCTCCTGCCCCTGGCCGCCGCCGCCGCGCTGCTGCTGGCGGCCTGTCGCCCCGAGGCCGGGACGCCCGCTTCCGGCGGCGGGGCCGGGTCGCCGCCCGCCTCGTCCCCGGCCGCCGCGCCGCGCCCGGCGAAGGTTGGCGACCCGGTCGCGCTTTCGCTGCCGACGCTCGATGGCAAGACCTTCGACATCGACGCCCACCGTGGTCAGTGGGTGCTGGTCAATTACTGGGCGACCTGGTGCGGGCCATGCCTGGAGGAAATGCCGGAACTCTCCGCGCTCGATGCCATGCGCGAACACATCCAGGTGATCGGGTTGGCCTACGAGGATATAGATGCCGACGAACTGCGCGGCTTCATGCGAAAACACCCGGTGGCGTACCCGGTCGCGCTCGTCGACCCCATCGCGCAACCGAGCGCCTTCGAGGCGCCGCGCGGCTTGCCGGTCAGCCATTTGGTCGATCCCGCCGGCAAGCTGGCGCAATCCTTCCTGGGCCCCGTCACCGCCCGGCGGATCGAGGAAGCCATCGCCAGCCATGGCGGCCCGGCGGTGGGCGGGTGAGGGCGGCGAAATTCCTGGTCGGCGGCAAGGTGCAGGGCGTCTGGTACCGCGCCGGCGCGCAGAGGGAGGCGGAAAAGCTCGGTCTGTGTGGTCACGCGTTGAATCTGCCCGATGGCCGGGTGGAAGTCCTGGCGATAGGCGATGTCGCCGCGCTCGACGCCCTGGAGCGCTGGTTGCGCCAAGGCCCGCCGCTGGCGAGGGTGGACGACGTGCGGCGCGAGGACATCGAGGTGGCCGGGATGCCGGGTGGTTTCCGCACAGGGTGAGCGGCGGGTTCAGGCGCGCGCGAGGCGGGTGGCCTCGACATCGGACATCGACGGCTCGACACGTCGGTGGCGGGTTCAAGCGCGCGTGAGGTGGCGGCGCAGCCAGCGGGCGGACAGCGGCGGGACGATGGCGAAGGTCGGCGGCGGCATCACGATGCGATGAGTGAGAAGCGCCAGGCTGGCGTTTCCACCGCGAATCAGGCTTTGTACGGTTCGAGCGGCGCGACCACCGTATAGCGTTCCTTCTTCGGTTTGCCGGCAAGGGGCGGGAACGCGATCGCCGGCTCGTCGATCCGGGTATCCGGCAGGCGTTCGAGCAGGTCGCGGATCAACGTCAGGCGGCCGACGCGCTGCTGGTTGAAATCGACCAGCGTCCACGGCGCGTGCGAGGTGTGGGTGGCCGTCAGCATCGTTTCGCGGGCGTCGGTGTATTCGTCGTAGAGCTCGCGCGCCTTGAGGTCGATCGGCGAGAGCTTCCAGCCCTTGAGCGGGTCGTCGCGGCGCTCGGCGAAGCGTTCCTCCTGCTTGGCCTGATCGCAGCACAGCCAGTACTTGAACAGCAGGATGCCGTCATCGACCAGGGTCTTTTCCAGCACCGGCGCTTGTTCGAGGAAAGCATCGACCTGCGACGGCGTGGCGAAGCCCATCACCCGCTCCACCCCGGCGCGGTTGTACCAACTGCGGTCGAACAGCACGATTTCGCCGGCGGCCGGCAGGTGGGCGAGGTAGCGCTGGAAGTACCACTCGGTCTGTTCGCGTTCGTCGGGCTTGGGCAGGGCGACCACCCGGCACTGGCGCGGGTTCAGATATTCGCCGATCGCCTTGATGACCCCGCCCTTGCCGGCGGTGTCGCGGCCCTCGATCAGCACCAGCACGCGCTTGCCTTTCGCCCGCACCCAGCGCGCCATGTGCACCAATTCCAATTGCATTGGCGCCAGCAGGGCCTCGTAGTCTTTCTTTTTCATCGAAGGGGCGTCCAGTCGGGTGAATCCGGTTGTGTCGCCGGTGGGGCGACGCGCGGGCGAGCAGTCGCGGCTGGATTGAAACCGTTTATCGGCGCGGTCACAACAGCACCGAGTACCACTGGGTGTCGTCCTCGCGCCAGCCGGCGTCGCGGTAGAGCGTGCGGGCGGCTTCGTTGCGGCGGCTGGTTTCCAGTTGCAAGCGGCTGGCGCCATCGTTGCGGGCATGTTCGATGGCCGCCTTCAGCAGTGCCCTGGCGATGCCCAGCCGGCGTTGCTCCGGCGATACGTAGAGATCGTTCAGCACGAAGATGCGGGCGGTCTGCACCGAGGAATACATCGGATAGAGCTGGGTGAAGCCGACCACCTCGTCGCCGCGCTCGGCGATCAGCACGGCCGATTCGTTGGCGCCGATACGCGCGCGCAGCCAGTTGCGGGCGCGGCTGAGATCGCTTGGCTGGTCGTAGAACTGGCGGTAGGCATCGAACAGCGGTACCAGCGCATCGACGTCCTCAATCTCGGCCTGGCGGATACGGGTCTTCATGCGGCGCTTCTCGGCGGACGGTGGGCGCCAAGGTTAGCGCGGCGGGCGTCAGGGCGCCGTGGTCAGCGCTGCCAGCGCGTCGGCCTCGGCCTCGCGCGCAAGGCGCTCGATCAATGCGTCGAGATGGCCTTCGATCACGTTCGGCAGGTCGTACAGCGTCAGCCCTTCCACCCGGTGGTCGGTGATCCGCCCCTGCGGGAAGTTGTAGGTGCGGATGCGTTGGCTGCGGTCGCCGCTGCCCACCTGCAATTTGCGCTCGGCCGCCTGCGCGGCCTCGCGGCGTTCGATCTCGGCCTCGGCCAGCATCGCCTTCAGCCGTTTCATCGCCTTGTCGCGGTTGGCGTGCTGGCTGCGTTCGGTCTGCGATTCCACCACCGCGCCGCTCGGCACGTGGGTGATGCGGATCGCCGATTCGGTCTTGTTGACGTGCTGGCCGCCGGCGCCGCTGGAGCGGTAGGTGTCGATGCGCAGGTCGGCGGGATTGATTTCGATCTCGATGTCGCCGGCCTCCTCGGCGATGATCGCCACCGTGGCCGCCGAGGTGTGGATGCGGCCTTGCGATTCGGTTTCCGGCACGCGCTGCACGCGGTGGGTGCCGGATTCGAACTTCAGCCTGGAGTACGCGCCTTCACCCTCGACGCGGGCGACGATCTCCTTGAAGCCGCCATGCTCGCCGGGGTTGGCCGATTCCACTTCGACCTTCCAGCCCTGCCGTTCGGCATAGCGCGAATACATGCGGAACAGGTCGCCGGCGAAGATCGCCGCCTCGTCGCCGCCGGTGCCGGCGCGTACTTCCAGATACAGGCTGCCGTCGTCGCGGGCGTCGCGCGGGACCAGGTGGGCCATCAGTTCGATTTCAAGCTGGGCGATGCGGCTTTCGGCCGCCTGGATTTCCTCCGCCGCCATCTCGGCGAATTCGGGGTCGGCGCGCATTTCCAGCGCGGCGGCCAGGTCGGCGCGCGCCTGGGCTTCCCCGGCCAGCGCTCTGGCGACCGGGGTCAGTCGGGCGAATTCGCGCGAGTGCCTTCGGAACAGGCGCTGGTCGCCGATCACCGCCGGGTCGGCGAGCAGGCGTTCCAGTTCGTCGCGGCGTTCCGCCAGCGCTTCAAGCTTGCGGCGGAGCGTCGCTTGCATCGGTCTCGGCTTCGGACAGGGGGGGGAACAGGCGGTCGACGGCGCGTGCGAGCTCGGCATCGCCGGTGGCGGCGGCGTCGCGCAGGGCGATAGTCGGCGCGTGCAGCAGGCGGTTGGTCAGGGTGTGGGCAAGCAGGTCGAGCGCGGCTTGCGGATCGCCGCCGCCGGCCAGGAGCCGCTGTGCCTTGCGCATGGCTTCGTCGCGGGCCAGTTGGCCGTGCGCGCGCAGGCGGCGCACCGGGGCGTCGTTGCGCGCCACCGCGACCCGTTCCATGAAGCGCTCGGCATGCAGGGTGGCGATGGCCTCGGCTTCTTCGGCGGCGGCGCGGCGGCTCTGGCGGTTTTCCTCCACCGCGCGTTCCAGGTCGTCCACGGTGTAGAGGAAGACGTCGGCCAGCTCGCCGATGGCGGCCTCGATATCGCGCGGCACGGCCAGATCGAGCAGCAGCATCGGGCGGTGCCGGCGCGCCCGCAGCGCGGCGGCGACCTGCGCGCGGTGCAGGATCGGCTCGCGCGCGGCGGTGGCCGAGAAGACGATGTCGGCCTCGGCCAGGTGGCGGTCGAGTTCGGTCAGCGGCAGGGCGAAGCCGCCGTGGCGGCCGGCGATGTCCTGCGCGTGCGCCAGTGTGCGGTTGGCGATGAGAAGCCGCTTCACCCGGCCATCGGAGAGGTGTTTGGCGGTCAGCTCGATGGTCTCGCCGGCGCCGATCAGGAGGACGGTGGAATCCTCCAACCGGGCGAAGGTGTCCTGTGCCAGGCGCACCGCGGTGGAGGCCACCGAGACCGGGTGCTGGCCGATGCGGGTATGGGTGCGGGCGTGCTTGGCGGTGCCGAATGCCTGCTGGAACATCCGGTCGAGGCGGCTGCCGAGGGTGCCGGCGCCACGCGCCGTCGCCCAGGCTTCCTTCACCTGGCCGAGAATCTGTGGCTCGCCCAGCACCAGCGAATCCAGCCCGGCGGCGACCCGGAACAGGTGGCGCACCGCCTCCACGTCCTGATGCCGGTAGAGATAGGCTTCCAGCGCCAGCCGTTCGCCGGGGCGGGTGGCCAGCCAGTCCCGCAGCATCGCGCCATCGCCCTCGGCCACGGCGTACAACTCGGTGCGGTTGCAGGTGGAGAGGATCGCCGCCTCGTGCACGCCGGGCACCGCGCGCAGGGCGGCCAGCGCCGCCGGCAGCGCGCCCGCATCGAAGGCCAGACGCTCGCGCATCGAGACCGGCGCGGTCTGGTGGTTGACGCCCAGGGCGTGGAAGGTCGGGCCGTTCGGCATGTTCAGCGGCTTGCGATTAAGCTGGCGGCGTTTTGCATAAGACCGCGCATTTTACGCCCATGCCCATCGCCCATTCCCGCCGACCCGTTCTGCTCCTGCTGATGGCCCTGGTCGCCGCCGGCCCGGCCTGGTCGCGTCCGCCGCGCGCGCCGGCCGGCAATATCGCGCTGGAGCCGGTGCTGGCCGGCGAGTTCGCGTTGCAGGCGGGCAAGCTCGACCAGGCCGCGCGCGCCTACCTCGACGCGGCGAAGAAGAGCGGCGACGTCGCCCTGGCCGAACGCGCGACGCGCATTGCCCTGCTGGCCGGACAGGATCGCGTCGCCGCCGAAGCGCTGGCGCTGTGGAAACGGGGCGGCGAGCCTTCGCTCGTGCTCACCGCGGCCGAAGCCACCATCGCCCTGCGCGAAGGCCGTATCGCGCCGGCGCTGTCCGGCGCCGAGAAACTGGTGCGCGATGCCGACCCGCGCGGCTGGCGCTATGCGTTGATCGCGCTGTCCTCCGGTGGCAAGGACAACCGTCCCGCCGCCGAGGTGCTGCGCCGCCTGCGCAAGCGCGGCGCGCTGTCGGGGGGCGAGCTGTCGACGATGCTGGCCTGGGCCGGGCTTGCCCAGCGCTTGCAGGAGAAAACGCTGCTCGACGACCTGGTGGCCGATATCGTCGGCGCCTACCCGGACGAGCCGCGCGTGCGACTGCTGCAAGCATCGCTGGCGCGCGAGGCGGGCGACCTAGAGGATGCGCGCGCCCGTCTCGACCAGGTGCGCGCGCGCCTGCACAAGGCGCCGGCGATGAGCATGCCGCTGGCCGGCGAATACGAAGCGCTGGGCGATCCCGCCACCGCCGCCGCGGTACTGGCCGAAGGCCCGCAGGATTTGCGGGTGCAAGCCTTGCGCGCGGCCATGCTGTCCAAGGCCGGGGACGACCCCGGCCTGGAAAAACTCTACGCCGAGCTGGAAAAACAGGCCGCCTCGCCCGACCCGCGCCAGCGCCTGCTGTTGGGGCAGGTGGCCGAAACCCTGAAGCGCTATCCGGTCGCGCTGGCCTGGTACGACGGCCTGAAGGATGGTCCGGTCGCCGCGATCGCCCGCCTGCGCAGCGCCACCACGCTGCATGCGATGGCGCGCAAGGCCGATGCCTACGCCGCCCTGCGCGTCTTGCAGAACGACGACCAGGCCGAGGGCGACGTCCGCCGCGACGCCTACCTCGCCGAAGCCGAATTGCGGCAGAAGGACAATGACCGCGAAGGCGAGTTCGATGCCTACGCGCGCGGCCTCGCCGCCATCCCCGACAACCTCGCCATCCTCTATTCGCGCGCGCTGGCCTGGGAGCGCTTCGACGACCTGGCCCGCGCCGAGGCCGACCTGCGCAAGCTCCTGGTGATCGAGCCCGACAACGTCGCCGCGCTCAATGCGCTCGGCTACACGCTGGCCGACCGCACCACCCGTTACCGCGAGGCGTTGGAACTGATCGACCGCGCCCGGGTGGCCGAGCCGGGCAACGCCGCGATCATCGACAGCCACGGCTGGGTGCTGTACCGGCTCGGCCGCCGCGAGGAAGCGCTGGTCGAGCTGAAACGCTCGTTCGCGCTGAACAAGGATGCCGAAGTCGCCGCGCACATCGGCGAAGTGCTGTGGGTGCTCGGGCGCCGGGACGAGGCGCGCAGCTACTTCGACGAAGCGCGCCGGATCGACCCGGACAACCGTTCGCTGAAGCGCGCACTGGAAAAGACCGGAGCGGACGAATGAGGATCGAAATGCAGAATGGCCGTGGCCTTGGGGCGTCGTCCCAAGCGGCCAAGACCGTGGCCACGGCGATACTCCCCGCGACCGGGCGCAGCCAGTGGGTTTGGCGTTGCGGTGCGTTCGCCATCGTCCTCGTCCTGCTGGCTGGCTGCGCCGGTCGGAATGTGAAGCCGGCGACGGGCGGGGTGATCGTTTGCGATGAAAACGCATCCACGATCCCCGACAATTGCCCGAACTACGTGGTCGATTGGTTCGTTTCGATGGCTGACCGCCCGGCGACGGCCGGCGATGGGCGCGCCTGGTCGATGAGCGGCCGTGTCGCCGTCGCCAGCGGCCGGCAGAGCGGCAACGCCCGCATCGAATGGCGGCAGCGCGAGAACGCCGATTACAGCGTGACGCTGAGCGCGCCCGTCACCCGGCAAAGCTGGCGGCTGGACGTGAACCCGCAAGGCGCCGCCATCTCCGGCCTGCCCCAGGGGCCGAAGAACGGCCCCGACGCCGCTGCCTTGCTGCGCGAGGCCACTGGCTGGGATATCCCGATCGTTTACATGGGCGCATGGCTCCGCGGCGAGTCCGCGTCCGGCGCCGACCGGCCACGGCGTTACGTATTCAGCGAACCGGGCGGCTACTTGCTCGGGTTCGACCAGCACGGCTGGCGCATCGAATTCGTCCGTGCCGGCAACCAAGAACTGCCCACCCGCATCACCGCCACCCGTGGCGAGAGCCGGGTGCGGCTGGTCATCGACCAATGGAGCGATGGCGCCGGTGAATGAAGCGGCTTTCCCGGCCAGTCTGGGCTGGTCGTCCTGGCCGGCCCCGGCCAAGCTCAACCTGATGCTGGAAATCACCGGCCGCCGCGCCGATGGCTACCACACGTTGCAAACCGTGTTCCGGCTGCTCGACTGGGGCGAATACGTGCATCTGCGCCCGCGCGATGACGGCGCGATCCATCGCATCGGCGCTTCGGCGGCGGGTGTTGCCGAAGCCGGGGACCTCGCCGTCCGTGCCGCCAGATTGCTGCAATCGGCAGCCAACATCCGCCAAGGTGCGGATATCGCTATCGAAAAACGCATCCCGGCGGGGGGCGGCTTCGGTGGCGGGTCGTCCGACGCGGCGACCGTGCTGGTCGCGCTCAACCATCTGTGGCGGCTGGATTGGCCGCTTGGGCGGCTGGCCGAACTGGGCCTCGCGCTGGGGGCCGACGTGCCGGTCTTCGTCCATGGCCGCAATGCCTGGGCCGAGGGCGTGGGCGAGCGCATCAGCCCGGTGCGGCTTCCGCCGGCCTGGTACGTGCTGGCCTTTCCCGGCGTCCACATACCGACCGCGACCCTGTTCCAAGCCGATGATTTGACGCGGGATTCTTCTGCCACGACAATAGCCGACTTCCTTTCCGGGAAACGGCTCGGCAATGCGTTCGAGCCGGTGCTGCGTGGGCGCGAGCCGGCGGTCGATGCCGCACTCGTCGCGCTTTCGGGCATCGGCCACGCACGGCTGACCGGCAGCGGCAGCGGCTGCTTCGTCGAATTCGCCACCCGCGAGGACGCCGAGGCCGGGCTGGCGCGGTTGCCCGCGCAACTGGACGCGCGGGTCGCGGAAGGCGCGGCGCGCTCGCCGTTGCTCGACGCACTGGAAAGGGCGAAAACAAGATAGGGGCGTCGCCAAGTGGTTAAGGCACCAGGTTTTGATCCTGGCATGCGTAGGTTCGAATCCTTCCGCCCCTGCCATCCATTCCGAAGGAAGCATGTGCCCGCGGGCGGGAGAAATCATCCCGGTGCGGCGTGCGTTCCCGCCATCCGCTCCCACACCTGTCGCTGACCGCCAATGGACGATCGAAACCTGCTGGTTTTTTCCGGTAACGCCAACCGTCCACTGGCCAAGGCCGTATGCGGCGAGCTGGGCATCCGCATGGGCAAGGCGCTGGTCGGGCGCTTCTCCGATGGCGAAGTGCAGGTGGAGATCGAGGAAAACGTGCGCGGCAAGGATGTCTACGTCATCCAGCCGACCTGCGCGCCCAGCGCCGAGAACCTGATGGAGCTCCTGGTGCTGATCGACGCGCTGCGTCGCGCCTCGGCCGCCCGCGTCACCGCCGTGGTGCCGTATTTCGGCTATGCCCGCCAGGATCGCCGCCCGCGCTCGGCCCGCGTGCCGATCACCGCCAAGGTGGCCGCCAGCATGTTCAGCGCGGTCAAGGCCGACCGCATGCTGACGCTGGATCTGCATGCCGACCAGATTCAGGGGTTCTTCGATATCCCGGTGGACAACGTCTACGCCTCGCCCTTGCTGCTGGCCGACATCTGGCGCGCCTACGGCACCGGCAACATGGTGGTGGTGAGCCCCGACGTCGGGGGCGTGGTGCGCGCGCGGGCCATCGCCAAGCGCCTGGACGATGCCGACCTCGCCATCATCGACAAGCGCCGGCCGAGGGCCAACGTGGCCACGGTGATGAACATCATCGGCGACGTCGAGGGCAAGAACTGCGTGCTGGTCGATGACATCGTGGATACCGCCGGCACCCTCTGCGCCGCCGCCGCCGCGCTGAAAGAGCATGGCGCGGCCAAGGTGGCCGCCTATATCACCCACCCGGTGCTGTCCGGCCCGGCGATCGACAACATCACCCGCTCCGCGCTGGACGAACTGGTCGTCACCGACACCATCCCGCTGTCCGACGCCGCCCGCACCTGCGAGAAAATCCGCCAGTTGTCGGTGGCGGAACTGCTGGCCGAGACCATCCGCCGCATCGCCTTCGGCGAATCGGTCAGCTCGCTGTACGTGGATTGATCCCATTCGCGCGGGTGAACCGCGCAATCGGCTCCCCTGGTCGCGGAGGAGTCGCCCCGCCGCAGCGATGCGGCCCATCAACTGAAAGTGAGTCAAGAAAATGTCGAACGAACACAAGCTGACGGCCTGGGGCCGCAAGGACGAGGGGAAAGGTGCGAGCCGCCGCCTGCGTCGTGCGGGCCGCCTGCCGGCCGTGATCTACGGGGCCGGCGCCGAGCCGCAGAGCATCGAATTGGAGCAGGAGCCGGTCTGGCTGGCGCAACAGCATGACTGGTTCTACGCCTCGATCATCAGCCTCGATGTGGATGGCAAGGCGCAGGACGTACTGCTGCGCGACATGCAGCGCCACCCGTACAAGCAGGTCATCATGCACCTGGATTTCCAGCGCGTGAAGGCGGGCGAGAAGATCCACGTCAAGGTGCCGTTGCACTTCGTCAACATCGACAGCTCGCCGGCGGGCAAGTCGGCCGAAGTGTCGGTGACTAGCGAACTGAACGACCTCGACGTGGTCGTGCTGCCGAGGAACCTGCCGGAATTCATCGAAATCGACCTCGGCAAGATGGAAGCCGGCGACACCGTGTACCTGGCCGACATCAAGCTGCCGAAAGGCGTCGAACTGGCCCATCCGATCAGCGACGAGCACAACCCGGCCGTGGCCGTGGCGCGTTTCGTCAAGGTCGAGGAAGCCTCGGCCGAAGGCGAGACCGAAGCCGGTGACGTACCGGCCGCCAAGCAGGAAGGCGCCGAGTAACCGGCGGCGGGCGGCGAAGGTCGAACGCCTTCGCCGCCGCCTCATCCGATGGACGGATTGCGCCTCATCGTCGGCCTGGGCAATCCCGGCGCCGAACACGCGAGAACCCGCCATAACGCGGGTTTTCGTTTTGTGGACGAATTGGTCGAACAGGCCAGCGCGCATTGGCGCGTGGAGGGCAAGCTCTTCGGCGAGACCGCCCGGGTGGAAATCGCCGGCCGCGAGGTCTGGCTGTTGAAACCGGCCACCTTCATGAACCTGAGCGGCAAGTCGGTGACGGCGGCGCTGCGGTTCTGGAAGATCGAGCCGGCGCGGATGCTGGTCGTCCACGACGAACTCGACCTGCCGCCCGGCACCGCGCGGCTCAAGTTCGATGGCGGTCATGGCGGCCAGAACGGCCTGCGCGACATCGTGCGCCTGCTCGGCCACGGCCAGTTCCACCGGCTGCGCGTTGGCATCGGCCATCCCGGCCACAAGGATCGCGTCACCGGCTGGGTGCTGGGCCGCGCGAATGCCGAAGACGACATCCTCACCGGCCGCGCCATCGATGCCGCCATCGACGTATTGCCCCTGGCCGCCGATGGCGACTTCAACGAGGCGATGAAAAGGCTGCATACCACCAGGGGCCGGTGAGAAGCTCGTGCAGCCGTTCGCCTTACCGTATTCCTTATCACCTGGCCGGTGGTTCCCCTGACTTCCGGCCCCTGACCTCTGGATCCTGATACATGGCCATCCAATGCGGCATCGTGGGCCTGCCGAACGTCGGCAAATCCACGCTTTTCAACGCACTGACCAAGGCGGGCATCGCTGCGGCCAACTTCCCCTTCTGCACCATCGAGCCGAACGTCGGCGTGGTGCCGGTGCCGGACCCGCGCCTCGCCGCGCTGGCCGAAATCGTCAAGCCCGAGCGCGTCCTGCCGACCGCGGTCGAGTTCGTCGATATCGCCGGCCTGGTGGCGGGCGCGGCCAAGGGTGAAGGGCTGGGCAACAAGTTCCTCGCCCATATCCGCGAGGTGGACGCCATCGCCCATGTGGTGCGTTGCTTCGAGCATCCCGATGTCATCCACGTCAACAACCGGGTCGATCCGATCGCCGATATCGAGACCATCGACACCGAACTCGCGCTGGCCGACCTGGAGTCGGTGGAGAAGGCGTTGCAGCGCGCCGAGCGCAACGCCAAGAGTGGCGACAAGGAGGCCAGGGCGCGCGTCGAAGTGCTCTCGCGCGTGCGCGCGGGGCTCGATGAAGGCCGGCCTGTGCGCGCGCTCGACCTGTCCGATGACGACAAGGCGACGATCCGCGACCTGTTCCTGCTGACCGTCAAGCCGGTGATGTACGTCGCCAACGTGCTGGAAGACGGTTTCGACGACAACCCGTATCTCGACGCCGTGCGTGCGCGCGCCGAAGCCGAAGGCTCGCAGGTGGTGCCGGTGTCCGCCGCCATCGAGGAGGAGCTTTCGCAACTCGACGATGCCGATCGCGACACCTTCCTGGCCGACCTCGGTCTGGACGAGCCGGGCCTGAACCGCGTCATCCGCGCCGCCTACGCGCTGCTGGGGCTACAGACCTATTTCACCGCCGGCGTCAAGGAAGTGCGCGCCTGGACGGTGAAGAAGGGCGCCACCGCCCCGCAGGCCGCGGCGGTCATCCATACCGATTTCGAGAAAGGATTCATCCGCGCCGAAACCATCGCCTACGACGATTTCATCAAGTACAAGGGCGAGGCCGGCGCCAAGGAGGCCGGCCGGCTCAGGCTCGAAGGCAAGGAATACAAGGTGGCCGAAGGCGATGTGCTGCATTTCCGCTTCAACGTCTGATCCATTCAGGTTATTCCGATGCGAGGCCGGGCCGATGCCCGGCCTTTTCGTTGGATGTCCGGCGATGGGGCGAGCCTGCCGGTTTGCCCAGACTGGCGTTGCCCGGCAAGTCCGCCGGCCATCTTCCAGACAAGGAGCATCGTCATGAAAACCGTCACCGCCAGCTTGAAGGCCCTGATCCTCGCCGCCACCCTGTTCGCCGGCCACGCGTTCGCGGCCGAGGTCGTCGATATCAATACCGCCGATGCCGCCACGCTCAACCGCGTCCTGCTTAACGTCGGCCCGGGCAAGGCGCAGGCCATCGTCGACTACCGCATGGCCAATGGCCCTTTCAAAAGCGTCGATCAACTGGTCAACGTGCGCGGCATCGGCCTGAAAACCGTCGAGAAGAATGCCGAGCGGATGACCATCGGCGCCAGCCGCGCCAAGCCCGCAGCCCCCGCGAAGCGAGGCGCGTCGGCGGCCCGGTGATGCCCATTCGCGGCGCCGGCGGGCCGCGCCGGTTGCCGGAATTCGCACGACAATGCGTGCCTGGGTGGTGCGGCTGAAGCACAATCGCCGCCATCACCAACGGAGTGACGCACGATGATTCGATTCCTGCTTACCGCCACCTTGACCGCCGCCATTGGCGTTTCCACCGCCAATGCGGCGGAACCGGTACTGGTCATTCATGGGGGCGCCGGCGTAATCCGCAAAGACATGAATCCGGCCGAGGAAAACGGCGCGCGCGCAGCTCTGGCGGCCGCTCTGCGTCGCGGCCATGCCGAGCTTGTCGCCGGCAAACCCGCGTTGGATGCGGTCACTGCCGCCATCACCGTGCTGGAGGACAGCCCATACTTCAATGCCGGACGCGGCGCGGTGTTCACTCACGAAGGCCGCAACGAACTGGATGCCTCGGTGATGGAGGGCCATACCCGTCGCGCCGGTGCCGTGGCCGGTGTCCAGCGTGTCAAAAACCCGGTGCTGCTGGCCCGCGCGGTGATGGAAAAATCCCCGCACGTGATGCTGATGGGCGCAGGTGCCGAGGCATTCGCGCGCGGGCAGGGCGTCGAGCTGGTCGATCCCGGGTACTTTCGCACCGAGAAACGCTGGAACCAACTGCAAGAACGCCTGCGCGAGGAAGCCGGCAAGGCCGCCGTCGCCACGCCCGAGTACCTGAAATACATCGGCACGGTGGGTGCCGTGGCGCTGGATGCGCAAGGACATTTGGCGGCCGGTACCTCCACCGGCGGCATGACCGCCAAGCGCTGGAACCGGGTTGGGGACAGTCCTATCATCGGCGCCGGTACCTGGGCCGACGATGGCTGCGCGGTGTCCGGCACGGGCTGGGGCGAGTTCTTCATCCGTACCGCGGCCGCCAGATCGATTTGCGGCCGGGTCGAGTACTTGAAGGCATCCGCCGTGGAGGCGGGTGCCGCCGTGATCAATGGCGAGGTGGTGCGGCTGGGCGGGGATGGTGGTGCCATCGTCATGACCGCGAAAGGCGATTTCGCCTTCCCGTTCAATACCGCGGGCATGTATCGCGGCTGGGTCGGCGCCGATGGCGTGCCGCACGTCGCGATCCATGCCGAAGAACGGTTGCGCGGCGATGCCGTGGCGCAGCCGAACCTCCCCGGCAAGCTCGATGCGCCGCCGCACTGAAACTTTTTCACTCCCAGCCGTTGACAGCGGCGGGAACCCTCGCCAGAATAACGGGCTGTTTCACCGCTGGCGGTTTTCGGCGGAGGGATACCCAAGCGGCCAACGGGGGCAGACTGTAAATCTGCTGGCTTACGCCTTCGGTGGTTCGAATCCACCTCCCTCCACCACCTTCGCGGCTGGACCAGCTTCCCGGTGCGGGAGTAGTTCAATGGTAGAACCTCAGCCTTCCAAGCTGATGGTGCGGGTTCGATTCCCGTCTCCCGCTCCATTGGGACCGCTCCCCAGCGGAAAATTCGCTCACGTAGCTCAGTCGGTAGAGCACTTCCTTGGTAAGGAAGAGGTCGATGGTTCGATTCCATTCGTGAGCACCATTTTGGTTTCACCACCGCAATCCAGACCCGAGTAGAGACATGGCAAAGGAAAAGTTCGAGCGCAAGAAGCCCCACGTGAACGTGGGCACGATTGGACACGTTGACCACGGCAAGACGACGCTGACGGCGGCGCTGACGAAAGTGGGCGCGGAACGTTTTGGTGGTGAGTTCAAGGACTACTCGTCGATCGACGCGGCACCAGAAGAGAAGGCGCGCGGGATCACGATTTCGACGGCGCACGTGGAATACGAAAGCCCGACCCGTCACTACGCCCATGTGGACTGCCCGGGCCACGCCGACTATGTGAAGAACATGATCACCGGCGCGGCGCAGATGGACGGCGCGATTCTGGTGTGCTCGGCGGCCGACGGCCCGATGCCGCAGACGCGCGAGCACATTCTGCTGTCGCGTCAGGTGGGCGTGCCGCACATCGTGGTGTTCCTGAACAAGGCGGACATGGTGGACGACGCCGAGCTGCTGGAACTGGTCGAGATGGAAGTGCGCGAGCTGCTGTCGAAGTACGACTTTCCGGGCGACGACACTCCGATCATTCACGGTTCGGCGCGTCTGGCGCTGGAAGGCGACCAGTCGGAGATTGGCGTGCCTGCGATTCTGAAGCTGGTGGACGCACTGGACACCTACATTCCGGAGCCGGAGCGTGACGTGGACAAGCCGTTCTTGATGCCGGTGGAAGACGTGTTTTCGATTTCGGGCCGCGGCACGGTGGTGACGGGACGTATCGAGCGCGGGATCATCAAGGTGGGCGACGAGATCGAAATCGTCGGCATCCGTCCGACCGCGAAGACGACGGTGACGGGCGTGGAGATGTTCCGGAAGATGCTGGATCAGGGGCAGGCGGGCGACAACGCGGGTCTGCTGCTTCGCGGCACGAAGCGTGACGAAGTGGAGCGCGGGCAGGTGCTGTGCAAGCCGGGTTCGATCACGCCGCACACGGACTTCGAGGCGGAGGTGTATGTGCTGTCGAAGGACGAGGGTGGTCGTCACACGCCGTTCTTCAAGGGTTACCGTCCGCAGTTTTACTTCCGCACGACGGACATTACGGGTGCGGTGGAGTTGCCCGAGGGCACGGAGATGGTGATGCCGGGTGACAACGTGAAGATGAAGGTGAGCCTGATCAACCCGGTGGCGATGGACGAAGGGCTTCGTTTCGCGATTCGCGAAGGCGGTCGTACCGTCGGCGCGGGCGTGGTCGCCAAAATATTGAAGTAATGCTTGCCGCTCCGGGTGCTCATGGCGCCCGGAGCACAGCCTGAAACGGCAAGGGCGGCCTCGGCCGCCGTTGCCATTTTGAAGCAATATCCAAATCCGTACGCCAGTAGCTCAATTGGCAGAGCAGCGGTCTCCAAAACCGCAGGTTGGGGGTTCGAGTCCCTCCTGGCGTGCCACCCGTCCCGATCGGGATGCGAGCGGTCAGCGTCTTGTGCGCACCGCGGCCAATCGAGGAATCCCCGGCCAGTGAACAGCAAGGTCGTCCACGACAAGCAAGGCGCTTCCGGTGCCGACATCGCCAAGTTCGTCATCGCCGGCCTGCTGGTGGCGGTCGGGGTATTCGCGTTCTACTGGTTCCAAGGCGAGTGGCCGACCTGGCAGCGCGCGACGGCGGTCATCGCCGGCTTGTTGCTGGGGGCGGTCGTGTTCATGACCTCCACCAAGGGGCCGCAGTTGCGTGAGTTCTTCTCCGAAACCCGGTTTGAACTCCGCAAGGTCTTCTGGCCGACCCGCCAAGAGACCATGCGTACCACCTGGGTGGTGATGGCCGTGGTGGTGGTGGTCAGCCTACTGCTGGGCGGCTTCGACCTGGTGATCTCCCAGTTCACCAAGCTCCTCTGGGGCTGAGACGGACCGCGAAGACTTAAGGAATGAAGATGGAAGTGGCATCGACCGACAACAAGCGATGGTACGTGGTGCATGCTTATTCCGGCTTCGAGAAATCGGTGGCGCAGGCGCTGCGCGATCGTATCGTGCGGATGGACATGCAGGAACGCTTCGGCGACGTGATCGTGCCGACCGAGGAAGTGGTGGAAATGCGTTCCGGCCAGAAGCGCCGGTCCGAGCGCAAGTTCTTTCCCGGCTACGTGCTGGTGCAGATCGCCACTCAGGACGACAACGGCATTCCGCGGATCGACAACGAATCCTGGCATCTGATCAAGGAAACCCCGCGGGTGATGGGTTTCATCGGCGGTACCGCGGACAAGCCGTTGCCTATCAGCGATCGCGAGGCCGATACCATCCTGCAACGCGTGCAGGATGGTGTCGAGAAGCCGCGCCCGAAGGTGCTGTTCGAGCCAGGAGAAATGGTGCGCGTCACCGATGGCCCGTTCAACGACTTCAATGGCGTCGTCGAAGAAGTCAATTACGAGAAGAGCCGTGTCCGTGTGGCCGTGCTCATTTTCGGCCGCTCCACGCCGGTGGAGCTGGAATTCGGTCAGGTCGAAAAAGCCTGATCCAAGGCGGAAGCCCGGGCCTCGCGGCGCGGGCTTCCTGATTCAAGCAACGGAGAAGTCCCGCAGCGGCGACGCGTGCAGACGTTCGAACTCCAGGAGAAACCAACGTGGCAAAGAAAGTCATTGGCTACATCAAGCTACAGGTGAAGGCCGGCCAGGCCAATCCCTCACCGCCGGTGGGCCCCGCGCTCGGTCAGCGCGGTCTTAACATCATGGAATTCTGCAAGGCATTCAACGCGGCGACCGCCAAGTTGGAGCCGGGCCTGCCGATTCCGACCGTCATCACCGCTTATTCCGACCGCACTTTCACCTTCATCACCAAGACGCCGCCGGCGACCATCCTGTTGAAGAAGGCCGTGGGCATCCAGTCCGGTTCCAAGCGTCCCAACACCGAGAAGGTGGGCAAGGTGACGCGCGCCCAGCTGGAAGAAATCGCCAAGGCGAAGGAACCCGATCTGACCGCCGCCGATCTGGACGCGGCTGTGCGCACCATCGCGGGTTCCGCCCGTTCGATGGGTCTGACGGTGGAGGAGTAAGAACATGGCACTGACCAAACGACAGAAGGCGATCAGCGCGGCCGTGGAGCCGGGCAAGGCCTACCCGATTGACGAAGCCCTGAAGATCGTCAAGGACAACAGCAAAACCAAATTCGTCGAGGCCGTGGACGTCGCGGTGCGTCTGGGCGTTGACGCGCGCAAGTCCGACCAGCAGGTGCGCGGCTCCACCGTGCTGCCGGCCGGTACCGGCAAGAGCGTGCGCGTGGCGGTGTTCGTGCCGGCCGGCGCCAAGGCCGAGGAAGCGCTGGCTGCCGGCGCCGATGCCGTGGGCATGGATGACCTGGCCGAGAAGATGCAGGCCGGCGACCTCAACTATGACGTCGTCATCGCCACCCCGGATGCGATGCGCGTGGTCGGCAAGCTCGGCACCCTGCTTGGCCCGCGTGGCCTGATGCCGAACCCCAAGGTCGGTACCGTGTCCCCGAACCCGGGCGAGGCGGTCAAGAATGCCAAGGGCGGTCAGGTGCGCTATCGCACCGACAAGGCCGGTATCATCCACTGCACCATCGGCAAGGCTGATTTCGACAGTGACAAGCTGAAGGAAAACCTGACCGCGCTGCTCGGCGACCTGATCAAGGCCAAGCCGGCAACCGCCAAGGGAACTTACCTGCAGAAGGTCTCGGTTAGCTCGACCATGGGTCCGGGCGTGCTCGTCGATCAGTCCTCGCTGGCATTGATGAAGTGATCCACGCGGTCGGCGGCCGGGCTTGTTGAAAGTCCGGTTCGTCGGCCACGGTTTCAACGGCCCGTCTCAGGATGGGTCGGCAGGATGGCGGTGGTATCGCCATCACCCTTTTGAAGGCGTCGCGGCGGCGCAAGCCGCCGCGGAGCCATCAAAGACCGCAGGAGCGGTCGGCGCACATCGGCGACGGGCATGGAAGCTCGGCACGGCACGGAATCGCCGTCGATGAAAGCGGGGCTGCTTAATCGGCTCGCGGGAGCGTCCTGCGCAGATGGTCGCCCTTCTGGAAGTTTTCACGGGTTGTCCCGGTTCAGAAGCGCACCAAGGGATGCACGTCGTCCCCGATGTCACGGAAGGCATCGCCAAGTCCCGTCCGCCGCTGGAGCGGCTGGCGGAAATCCCAACAGGAGTGCTTATGGCTCTGAATCTGTCCCAAAAGAAAGACGTCGTTGCCGAAGTGGCTGAAATTGCCGGCAAGGCGCACTCCCTGATCGCAGCCGAGTACGCTGGCACCACGGTCGAGCAAATGACCGCGATGCGCAAGAAGGCCCGCGAGACCGGCGTGTACTTGAAAGTCGTCAAGAACACCCTGGCCGTGCGCGCCGTGGAAGGCACCGAGTTCGACGTGGCGAAAGAATCGCTGGTTGGCCCGCTGCTGTACGCGTTCTCGACCGAGGAGCCCGGCGCAGCCGGTCGCCTGATCAAGGAATTCGCCAAGTCCAACGACAAACTGCAACCGAAGGTGGTCGTGGTGGGGGGGGAACAGTACCCCGCCAGTCACGTCGAAGTGCTGGCCTCGCTGCCGACCCTGGAACAGGCGTTGGCCATGCTGGCCCGCGCGCTGGCCGAGCCGGCTTCCATGTTCGCCCGTGCCGTCAAGGCGGTGGCCGACAAGGAAGGTGGCGATGCCGACCAGCCGGCGGAAGAAGCCGCCTCGGCTTGACCGCTTCGGTTCACATCCAACCCATTTGAAACTACAGAGGTAATCCCATGTCTCTTACCAACGAACAGATCGTCGACGCGATCGCCGAAAAGAACCTGATGGAAGTGATGGAGCTGATCAAGGCCATCGAAGAGAAGTTCGGCGTTTCCGCCGCCGCTCCGGTCGCCGTGGCCGCCGGCCCTGTGGCCGCCGGTCCGGTCGAGGAGCAGACCGAGTTCAACGTCATCCTGAAGGCAGCCGGCGACAAGAAGGTCGAGGTCATCAAGGCCGTTCGCGCCATCACCGGCCTGGGCCTGAAGGAAGCCAAGGACTTGGTCGAAGGCGCTCCGCAGACCGTGAAGGAAGGCGCTTCGAAGGAAGACGCCGAGAAGATGAAGAAGGATCTGGAAGCCGCTGGCGCCCAGGTCGAGTTGAAGTAAGTGCGGTTTGGTCGCCGCGAAACATCGGCGACATCCAAGGGCTGGGGGCGCGAAAACGTCCCCGGCCTTTGGCGTTTGAAGGCAGGGGCCAAAGGTTGGCGACCAGGGCCAGGGAAAAGCGAGCGGTTTTCGCGATATTCCCCACCCCCCGGTCTCTGATTTCTGGTTCCTGAACATACCGAGTCGACAATCGGAAGTAGCGGGAGAGGGCGTGCTGGTGCCGGCAATACCAGCGACTTCCCATTGTCGATTTCCGTCCCACCGGACGGGTTCCGGTCATCCGGCGGACCCATCCGCCCCTGACACACGAGGTTAGCTCCCATGGCCAGCGTGCCCAGCACCGAATATTCCTTTACCGAGAAGAAGCGCGTCCGCAAGAATTTCGGTAAGCGCAAGTCGATTCTCGAAGTCCCCTTCCTGCTCGCGATCCAGGTCGATTCCTACCGAGAGTTCCTACAGGCCGAGAAGGCCATGAACGCGCGCGAGGACAAAGGTCTGCACGCCGCGTTGAAGTCGGTCTTCCCGATCACCAGCTACAACGGCTACGCCGCGCTGGAATACGTCGGCTATACCCTTGGCACTCCGGTGTTCGACGAGCGCGAATGCCGTAACCGCGGTCTCTCCTACGGCGCCCCGCTGCGCGTCACCGTGCGCCTGGTGATCTACGACCGCGAGTCCTCGAACAAGGCGGTGAAGTACGTCAAGGAGCAGGAGGTCTACATGGGCGAAGTGCCGCTCATGACCGATAACGGCACCTTCATCGTCAACGGCACCGAGCGCGTCATCGTCTCGCAGCTGCACCGTTCGCCGGGCGTGTTCTTCGATCACGATCGCGGCAAGACCCACAGCTCGGGCAAGCTGCTCTACAGCGCCCGGATGATTCCGTACCGCGGCTCCTGGCTGGATTTCGAGTTCGACCCGAAGGACGCGCTCTACACTCGTATCGACCGCCGCCGTAAGCTGCCGGTCTCGGTACTGCTGCGCGCGCTGGGCTATTCCAACGAGGAGATGCTCAACGAATTCTTCGAGATCAACACCTTCCATATCGACCCCACCGAAGGCGTGCAGCTGGAACTGGTGCCGGAGCGCCTGCGCGGCGAAACGCTCGAATTCGACCTGGCCGATGGCGACAAGGTGATCGTCGAGGCCGGCAAGCGCATTACCGCGCGCCACGTCAAGCAACTGGAGCAGTCCGGTATCGACGCGCTGGCGGTGCCGGACGGTTACATCGTTGGCCGGATTCTCTCGCATGACGTGATCGATCCGGCCACCGGCGAGTTGCTGGCGTCCGCCAATGACGAGATCACCGAGGAACTGCTCGGCAAGCTGCGCAAGGCGGGCATCGCCGCTGTCGGCACCTTGTGGGTGAATGATCTCGATCGCGGCCCGTACCTCTCCAACACGTTGCGCGTGGACAGCACCCGCAGCCAGTTGGAGGCACTGGTCGAGATCTATCGCATGATGCGTCCCGGCGAGCCGCCGACCAAGGACGCCGCGCAGAACCTGTTCCACAACCTGTTCTTCACCTTCGAGCGCTACGACCTGTCCAGTGTTGGCCGGATGAAGTTCAACCGCCGCCTGGGCCGCAAGGAAGTCACCGGCGCCCCGGTGCTGTACGACCACAAGTATCTGGCCTCGCGTGCCGATGACGAATCCAAGCGTCTGGTCGAAGCCAATGGCGAAGGTTCCGACATCCTCGACGTGATCCGCGTGCTGACCGAGATCCGTAACGGTCGCGGCGTGGTGGACGACATCGATCACCTCGGCAACCGTCGCGTGCGTTCGGTCGGCGAGATGGCCGAGAACACCTTCCGCGTCGGCCTGGTGCGTGTCGAGCGCGCGGTGCGCGAGCGCCTGACCATGGCCGAGGCCGATGGCCTGACGCCGCAGGATCTCATCAATGCAAAGCCGGTCGCGGCGGCGATGAAGGAGTTCTTCGGTTCCTCGCAGCTCTCGCAGTTCATGGATCAGAACAACCCGCTGTCGGAGGTGACGCACAAGCGCCGCGTCTCCGCGCTGGGCCCGGGTGGCCTGACCCGCGAGCGCGCCGGCTTCGAAGTGCGCGACGTGCACCCGACCCACTACGGCCGCGTCTGCACCATCGAAACGCCGGAAGGCCCGAACATCGGCCTGATCAATTCGCTGGCCGTGTTCGCCCGCACCAATAGTTACGGCTTCCTCGAAACCCCGTACCGCAAGGTGGTGGATGGCAAAGTCACCGACCAGATCGAATACCTCTCGGCGATCGAGGAGAACGAATACGTCATCGCCCAGGCCAATGCAGCGCAGGACACCAAGGGCAAGCTGACCGCCGAGTTCGTCAACTGCCGCTACCAGGGCGATACCCAGTTGCGTCCGCCGAGCGAGGTGGACTTCATGGATGTCTCGCCGATGCAGACCGTGTCGGTGGCCGCGGCGCTGGTGCCGTTCCTCGAGCACGACGACGCCAACCGCGCATTGATGGGCGCCAACATGCAGCGCCAGGCCGTACCGACGCTGCGGGCGCAGAAGCCGCTGGTCGGCACCGGCATCGAGCGCGCGGTGGCGCGCGACTCCGGCGTGACCGTCAACGCCCGTCGCGGCGGCGTGATCGAGCAGATCGACGCGGCCCGCATCGTGGTGAAGGCCAACGAATCGGAGATCGAGGGCGAGACCGATGCCGGCGTCGACATCTACAATCTGGTCAAGTACACCCGCTCCAATCAGAACACCTGCATCAACCAGCGCCCGCTGGTGAACGTGGGCGACGTGGTCGAGCGTGGCGACGTGTTGGCCGACGGCCCCTCGACCGACATCGGCGAACTGGCCCTGGGCCAGAACATGCTGGTCGCGTTCATGCCGTGGAACGGCTACAACTTCGAGGACTCCATCCTGCTCTCCGAGCGCGTGGTGGAAGAGGATCGCTACACCACGATCCACATCGAAGAGCTGACCGTCCAGGCGCGCGACACCAAGTTGGGATCGGAGGAAATTTCCGCCGACATCCCCAACGTGTCCGAGCATGCGCTGAACCGCCTGGACGAATCCGGCGTGGTCTACATCGGCGCCGAGGTGCGCGCCGGCGACATCCTGGTCGGCAAGGTCACGCCGAAGGGCGAAGCCCAGCTCACGCCGGAAGAAAAACTGCTGCGCGCGATCTTCGGCGAGAAGGCGTCCGACGTGAAGGACAGCTCGCTGCGGGTGCCGCCGGGCATGGATGGCGTGGTCATCGACGTGCAGGTCTTCACCCGCGACGGCGTGGAGAAGGATAAGCGCGCGATCAAGATCCAGGAAGAGGAAGTGCGCCGGGTCAAGAAGGATTTCGACGACCAGCGCATGATTCTGGAGGCCGCGATCTTCGCCCGCCTGCGCGCGCAGTTGCTCGGCAAGACCGCGAACGGCGGCGGTGGCCTGAAGAAGGGCGAAACCGTGACCTCGCTGGTGCTCGACCAGGCCCGTCCGCGTGACTGGTTCCACTTCAACATGAAGGACGAGGACGCGGCGGAAGCCATCGACCGCGCGCAGAAGCAGATCGCCCTGCACGAGAAGGAGTTCGAGCGCCGCTTCGAGGACAAGCGCGCCAAGATCAATCAGGGCGACGACCTCGCCCCGGGCGTGCTGAAGATGGTCAAGGTCTTCCTGGCGGTGAAGCGCCGGATTCAGCCTGGTGACAAGATGGCCGGCCGCCACGGCAACAAGGGCGTGGTGTCCAACATCGTGCCGGTTGAGGACATGCCGTACCTGGCCGATGGCCAGACCGTCGACATCGTACTGAATCCGCTGGGCGTGCCCTCGCGCATGAACATCGGCCAGATTCTCGAAGTCCATCTCGGCTGGGCGGCGAAGGGGTTGGGCCGCAAGATCCAGAAGATGCTGGATGAGCGGGCCAAGGTGGCCGAGCTGCGCAAGTTCCTCGACCAGATCTACAACCACGATGCCAAGAAGCTGGGCGAAGTGCGCGTCGATCTGTCGCAGTTCGGCGACGAGGAACTGTTGCGACTGGCCCGGAACCTGACCGACGGCGTGCCGATGGCGACCCCGGTGTTCGACGGCGCGGCGGAAACCGAAATCAAGACGATGCTGGAACTGGCCGACCTGCCGACTAGCGGTCAGACGCAGCTGTACGACGGTCGCACCGGCGAAGCGTTCGACCGCAAGACCACGGTCGGCTACATGCACATGCTGAAGTTGAACCACCTGGTGGACGACAAGATGCACGCCCGTTCCACCGGCCCGTACTCGCTGGTCACTCAGCAGCCCCTGGGCGGCAAGGCGCAGTTCGGCGGCCAGCGCTTCGGCGAAATGGAAGTCTGGGCGCTGGAAGCCTATGGCGCGGCGTATACGTTGCAGGAAATGCTCACCGTCAAGTCCGACGACGTGCAGGGTCGCAACCAGATGTACAAGAACATCGTGGATGGCGATTACGACATGGTCGCGGGCATGCCGGAATCCTTCAACGTGCTGGTCAAGGAAATCCGCTCGCTCGGCATCAACATGGAGCTGGAAGAGCATTGATGGAGCCGGGGCTCGGGACTCGGGACTCGGGACTCGGAAGGCAAAAGCAACCGCTTTTGATCTTCGTGTCCCGCATCCCGCATCCCGCGTCCCGAGAAGCTGAAAGAAGCCGCTCGACTCAATTGCTCACCAAGCTCCCGGAGACCCAAAAATGAAAGACCTTCTCAACCTGTTCAACCAGCAGCGCACTGTGCCGGACTTCGACGCGATCAAGATCGCACTGGCCAGCCCGGACATGATCCGTTCCTGGTCCTTCGGCGAAGTCAAGAAGCCGGAAACCATCAACTACCGTACCTTCAAGCCGGAACGCGACGGCCTGTTCTGCTCGGCCATCTTCGGCCCGGTCAAGGATTACGAGTGCCTGTGCGGCAAGTACAAGCGCATGAAGCATCGCGGCGTGGTCTGCGAGAAGTGCGGTACCGAGGTGACGCTGGCGAAAGTTCGCCGCGAACGCATGGGCCACATCGATCTGGCCGCGCCGGTCGCCCACATCTGGTTCCTGAAGTCGCTGCCTAGCCGCATTGGCCTGATGCTCGACATGACGCTGCGTGACATCGAGCGCATCCTCTACTTCGAAGCCTATGTAGTCACCGAGCCGGGCCTGACCCCGCTGGAAGCCGGCCAGTTGCTCAACGAAGAGCAGTACATGCAGGCCCGCGCCGAGCATGGCGACGACTTCGAGGCCGCGATGGGCGCCGAGGCGGTGTTCGAGCTGCTACGCGACATCGACCTGCAAGCGGAGATGGTCAAGCTGAAGGAGGAGATCGCCTCCACCGGTTCCGAGACCAAGCTCAAGCGCCTCACCAAGCGCATCAAGCTGGTCGAAGCCTTCCTCGAATCCGGCAATCGCCCCGAGTGGATGATCATGACCGTGCTGCCGGTGCTGCCGCCGGACCTGCGTCCGCTGGTGCCGCTGGATGGCGGCCGCTTCGCCACCTCCGACCTCAACGACCTCTACCGCCGCGTCATCAACCGCAACAACCGCCTGCGCCGCCTGCTGGAACTGGCCGCGCCGGACATTATCGTGCGCAACGAAAAGCGCATGTTGCAGGAATCGGTCGATGCGCTGATGGACAACGGCCGCCGCGGCCGCGCCATCACCGGCACCAACAAGCGCGCGCTGAAGTCGCTGGCCGACATGATCAAGGGCAAGCAGGGCCGTTTCCGCCAGAACCTGCTGGGCAAGCGCGTGGATTATTCCGGCCGCTCGGTGATCGTGGTCGGCCCGTACCTGCGTCTGCACCAGTGTGGTCTACCGAAGAAGATGGCGTTGGAACTGTTCAAGCCCTTCATCTTCGCCAAGCTGCAACGCCGCGGCCTGGCCACCACCATCAAGGCGGCCAAGAAGCTGGTCGAGCGCGAAGAGGCGGAAGTCTGGGACATCCTGGAAGAGGTCATCCGCGAACACCCGGTGATGCTGAACCGCGCGCCCACGTTGCACCGTCTCGGCATCCAGGCGTTCGAGCCGGTACTGATCGAAGGTAAGGCCATCCAGCTTCACCCGCTGGTCTGTACCGCCTTCAACGCCGACTTCGACGGCGACCAGATGGCCGTGCACGTGCCGCTCTCGCTGGAAGCCCAGCTGGAAGCGCGCGCGCTGATGATGTCCACCAACAACATCCTGTCGCCGGCCAACGGCGAGCCGATCATCGTGCCCTCGCAGGACGTGGTGCTGGGCCTGTACTACATGACCCGCGCGCTGGAGAACAAGGCGGGCGAGGGCATGGCCTTCGCCAACGTGGCCGAGGTCAAGCGCGCCTACGACAACCGCGTGGCTGAATTGCACGCCAAGGTCAAGGTACGCATCACCGAGTACGTGCTGGACGATGAAGGCGGACGTGTGCCGCGGACTTCGGTGGTCGAAACCACCGTGGGCCGTGCGCTCCTGGCCGACATCCTGCCGAAGGGCCTGGCGTATTCGCTGGTCAACACCGAGTTGAACAAGAAGGCGATCAGCCGTCTCATCAACACCTGCTATCGCGAGCTGGGCTTGAAGGACACCGTGGTGTTCGCCGACCAACTGATGTACACCGGCTTCTCCTACGCCACCCGCGCGGGTGTGTCGATCGGCATCGACGACATGATCATCCCGGCGGAAAAGGCCGGCATCTTGGAGGAAGCCGAAGCCGAGGTGCTGGAAATCCAGCAGCAGTACCAGTCGGGTCTGGTCACTGGCGGCGAACGCTACAACAAGGTGGTCGATATCTGGTCGCGCACCAACGAGCGCGTGGCCAAGGCGATGATGGACACCATCGGCACCGACAAGGTGGAGAACGCCCGGGGCGAGACCATCGACCAGAAGTCGATGAACTCGATCTACATCATGGCCGACTCCGGCGCGCGTGGCTCGCAGGCGCAGATCCGCCAGCTGGCCGGCATGCGCGGCCTGATGGCCAAGCCGGACGGCTCGATCATCGAGACCCCGATCACCGCGAACTTCCGCGAAGGTCTGAACGTTCTCCAGTACTTCATCTCGACCCACGGCGCGCGTAAAGGCTTGGCCGATACCGCGCTCAAGACGGCGAACTCGGGCTACCTGACCCGCCGTCTGGTGGACGTGGCGCAGGACGTGGTGATCACCGGAAGCGATTGCGGCACCGTGAACGGCCTGACCATGATCCCGATCGTCGAAGGCGGCGACGTGGTCGAGCCGCTGCGCGAGCGCGTATTGGGTCGCGTGGTGGCCGAGGACGTATTCCTGCCGGGCAACGACGACGAACCCATCGTCACTCGTAACACCCTGCTTGACGAAGCCTGGGTGCAGAAGCTTGAAGACGCCGGCGTGCAGTCGGTCAAGGTGCGTTCGACCATCACCTGCGATGCCCCGTTCGGTGTCTGTGCGCAATGCTACGGCCGCGATCTGGGCCGTGGCCACCTGGTCAACATGGGCGAGGCGGTCGGCGTGGTCGCCGCCCAGTCGATCGGCGAGCCGGGCACCCAGCTCACCATGCGTACCTTCCACATCGGTGGCGCGGCTTCGCGTGCGGCGGCCATCGACAACGTGACGGTGAAGACCACCGGCTCGGTCAAGTTCAACAACATGAAGACCGTGGCGCACGAAAGCGGCGGCGTGGTTGCCGTGTCGCGTTCCGGCGAACTCTCGGTGCTGGACGACCACGGCCGCGAGCGCGAGCGTTACAAGGTGCCCTACGGCGCGACCATCACCGTGCCCGATGGCGCGGCGATCAAGGCGGGCCAGGCCATCGCCAACTGGGACCCGCACAACCACCCGATCGTGTCCGAAGTGGCCGGTTTCGTGCGCTTCTACGATTTCGTCGATGGCGTCACCGTGATCGAGAAGACCGACGATCTCACCGGCCTGGCTTCGCGCGAGATCACCGATCCCAAGCGTCGCGGCTCGCAGGGCAAGGACTTGCGCCCACTGGTGCGCATCGTCGACAAGAACGGCAAGGATCTGAACATCCCCGGCACCGACTTGCCGGCGCAGTATCTCCTGCCGCCGCGCTCGATCGTCAACTTGCAGGACGGCGCCGCCGTGGGCGTGGGCGACGTGGTGGCGAAGATTCCGCAGGAAGCCTCGAAGACCCGCGACATCACCGGTGGTCTGCCGCGCGTGGCGGACCTCTTCGAAGCGCGCAAGCCGAAGGACCCGGCGATCCTCGCCGAGATTTCCGGCGTGGTCAGCTTCGGCAAGGACACCAAGGGCAAGCAGCGGCTGATCATCAAGGGCGTGGATGGCGTCGACCACGAGGAACTGATTCCGAAGTACCGCCAGGTCATCGTGTTCGAAGGCGAGCACGTCGAGAAGGGCGAGACCGTGGTGGATGGCGAGCCGAACCCGCAGGACATCCTGCGCCTGAAAGGCGTGGAAGAACTGGCGGCCTATCTCACCAAGGAAATTCAGGACGTCTACCGCCTCCAAGGCGTGAAGATCAACGACAAGCACATCGAAGTGATCGTTCGCCAGATGCTGCGCAAGGTCGAGATCGTCGATGCCGGCGATACCCGCTACCTGGTCGGCGAGCAGGCCGAGCGCCAGCGCGTGATCGAGGCCAATGCCAAGGCCGATACCCGTAACGAACTGCCGGCGAAATATCAGCCGGTGCTGTTGGGTATCACCAAGGCATCGCTGGCGACCGAGTCCTTCATCTCCGCGGCCTCGTTCCAGGAGACCACCCGCGTGCTGACCGAAGCCGCCGTGCGCGGTACCCGCGACAGCCTGCGCGGCTTGAAGGAAAACGTGATCGTCGGTCGTTTGATCCCGGCCGGCACCGGCTTGGCCTACCACGCCCAGCGCCGTCGCAACGCCGCCGGCCTGACCGCCGCCGATATGGAAGTGCTGACCGGCGAAACCGTCGAGCCGGCCGTCGCAACGCCGATGCCGGTGGAAATGGTGATGATCGAGGAAGGCGCAGACAACACCGGAGCCTGACCCGAACGGCGCCGTCGGCTTGCCGGTGGCGCCGATGGCGGCAAAGCGATTGCGCAGACACGGCAGTCGCTTTACAATCGCCAAGTTGTCGGCGGCCCTTCGGGGCCGCCCATTACCCGAAATGAAGGACAGGACGCCCTTCGTCTTCGGCACAAGGAAGCGCGGGGTTGTGCGGAGGTCGCGTGATGCGCGGGCCCGCACGCAAACAGCAGCTTGCGTTGACGGAAATGTCGAACGCAAGCTATACTTTTTTGTCTCCGTTCATGGAATCCGCCAGGCGGGTACGGGCGGCGATCAAATCCCCAGGCCCGACGCACAACGCAAGGGCCGCCGATACATCTGGACAAGCATGGCAACCATCAATCAGCTCGTGCGCAAGCCGCGCAGCCCTGAAACCTACAAGAGCACCTCGCCGGCGCTACAAAACTGCCCGCAGCGTCGTGGCGTCTGCACCCGCGTCTATACGACCACACCGAAGAAGCCGAACTCGGCCATGCGCAAGGTCGCCAAGGTGCGCCTGACCAACGGTTACGAAGTGATCTCCTACATCGGTGGCGAAGGCCACAATCTCCAGGAGCACAGCGTGGTGCTGATCCGCGGCGGCCGCGTCAAGGATCTGCCGGGCGTGCGCTACCACACCGTGCGCGGCTCGCTCGATGCCGCCGGCGTCGCCAAGCGCCGCCAGCGTCGCTCCAAGTACGGCGCCAAGCGTCCCAAGAGCTGATCGACGTGCCGGCCCCGCGCGCGTCGCGTCGGGGTTTTTCGCGTCATCCCGCAATTTGCTCACGCGCTACGCCAGGCGCATTGACACACGAGAAGAAACATGTCCCGCAAAGGCAATACCCCGCAGCGTTCGGTGCTGCCCGATCCCAAGCACAGTAGCGAAACCATCGCTCGCTTCATCAACATGGTCATGCAGAGCGGTAAGAAGTCGGTCGCCGAAAAGATCGTCTACGGCGCGATGGACGTCATCGGCCAGAAAAACGACAACCCGTTGGAGCTGGTCGAGAAAGCGCTCGGCAACGTCGCTCCGACCGTCGAGGTGAAGTCCCGTCGCGTCGGCGGCGCCACCTATCAGGTGCCGGTCGAAGTGCGCGCCTCCCGCCGCATGGCGCTGGCGATGCGCTGGCTGATCGAATCCGCTCGCAAGCGCGGTGAAAACTCGATGCCGCGCAAGCTGGCCGCCGAATTGCTGGACGCCTCGGAAAACCGTGGCGGCGCGATCAAGAAGCGCGAGGAAACCCACCGCATGGCCGAGGCCAACAAGGCGTTCGCGCACTTCCGCTGGTGATCGCGTCACGCGGGTCGCATATCATTGCGACCCGTGGCAGTTATCGGCATCGCCGGTGAATGCATCGCGGAAAACCCGTTTCCACCGCGTTTCCCGCGAATTCATCCGGATGCCGCCCCAGGGGCGGCGTCCGGCCATCTGAAAGCCCGGTTTTTTCGGGCATCCAAGCAAACAAAGAGAGACGACCGTGGCCCGCACCACTCCCATCGAGCGTTACCGCAACTTCGGCATCATGGCTCATATCGATGCCGGCAAGACCACCACGTCCGAGCGCATCCTGTTCTATACCGGCAAGAGCCATAAGCTCGGAGAAGTCCACGACGGCGCGGCCACCATGGACTGGATGGAGCAGGAGCAGGAGCGCGGCATCACCATCCAGTCGGCGGCTACCACGGCGTTCTGGAAGGGCATGGATAAATCCATGCCGGAGCACCGCTTCAACATCATCGATACCCCCGGGCACGTGGACTTCACCATCGAGGTGGAGCGTTCCTTGCGCGTGCTCGATGGCGCGGTATTCGTGCTCTGCGCCGTGGGCGGCGTGCAGCCGCAGTCGGAAACCGTGTGGCGCCAGGCCAACAAATACAGCGTGCCGCGCATCGCCTTCGTCAACAAGATGGACCGTACCGGTGCCAACTTCTTCAAGGTGCGTGACCAGCTGAAGTCGCGCCTGGGTGCGGTGCCGGTGCCGATGCAGGTGCCGATCGGTGCGGAAGACGGCTTCGAGGGCGTGGTCGACCTGCTCAAGATGAAGGCGATCCACTGGGATACCGCTAGCCAGGGCATGGTGTTCGAATACCGCGACATTCCGGCAGAGCTCCAAGAGCAAGCCGAGGAAGCCCGCAGCTTCATGGTCGAGACCGCGGCCGAAGCCAGCGAGGAGCTCATGGACAAGTATCTCGGGGGCGAGGAGCTGACCGAGGACGAAATCGTCAATGCGCTGCGCGAACGCACCTTGAAGACCGAGATCGTGCCGATGTTCTGCGGCTCTGCGTTCAAGAACAAGGGCGTGCAGGCTATGCTCGATGGCGTGATCAAGCTGCTGCCCTCGCCGGTGGATGTGCCGGCCGTGCGTGGCGTCGACGTCGATGACGAAACCAAGGAGCTGTCCCGCGAATCCAGCGACAAATCGCCGTTCTCGGCGCTGGCGTTCAAGATCATCACCGACCCGTTCGTGGGCTCGCTGACCTTCTTCCGCGTCTATTCCGGCGTGCTCAATGCCGGCGACCAGGTGCTGAACTCGGTCAAGGGCAAGAAGGAGCGCATCGGCCGCCTGTTGCAGATGCACTCCAATAACCGCGAGGAAATCAAGGAAGTGCTGGCTGGCGATATCGCCGCCGCCGTGGGCCTGAAGGACGTCACCACCGGCGACACCCTGTGCTCGCAGGATTCGCCGATCATCCTGGAACGCATGACCTTCCCGGAGCCGGTGATCTCGATGGCGGTCGAGCCGAAGACCAAGTCCGACCAGGAAAAGATGGGCATCGCACTGGGCCGTCTGGCGCAGGAGGATCCCTCCTTCCGCGTGCGTACCGACGAGGAGTCCGGCCAGACCATCATCGCCGGCATGGGCGAGCTGCATCTGGACATCATCGTCGATCGCATGAAGCGCGAGTTCAACGTCGAGGCCAATGTCGGCAAGCCGCAGGTGGCTTATCGCGAAACCATCCGCAAGCAGGTCAAGTCGGAAGGCAAGTTCGTCCGCCAGTCCGGCGGTAAGGGCCAGTTCGGTCACGTGTGGCTGGAAATCGAGCCGCAGCAGCCGGGCGACGGCTACGTGTTCGAGAACGCCATCGTCGGCGGTGTGGTGCCGAAGGAATACATCCCGGCGGTCGACAAGGGTATCCAGGAGGCGATGGCCAACGGCATCCTGGCCGGCTACCCGATCGTCGACATCAAGGTGCGTCTGGTCGATGGTTCGTACCACGAAGTCGACTCCTCGGAAATGGCGTTCAAGATCGCCGGTTCCATGGGCTTCAAGGAAGGCTTCCACAAGGCCAGCCCGGTGCTGCTGGAGCCGATCATGAAGGTCGAGATCGTCACGCCCGAGGATTACCTTGGCGACGTGATGGGCGATGTCAGCCGGCGTCGCGGTATCCTGCAAGGCCAGGACGACAGCCCGTCGGGCAAGATCATCAATGCGATGATCCCGCTGGGCGAAATGTTCGGTTATGCCACCTCGCTGCGTTCGATGTCGCAAGGTCGCGCCACCTTCACGATGGAATTCGATCATTACGCCGAGGCGCCGGCCAACATCGCCGAAGCGGCGATGAAAAAGGCCTGACGAGCGCGGCCGGGGCGGACGTCCCGGCCCGCTTGCACCAACCACATTCATTAACTATGAGGAATCGCTGAGATGGCAAAGGAAAAGTTCGAGCGCAAGAAGCCCCACGTGAACGTGGGCACGATTGGACACGTTGACCACGGCAAGACGACGCTGACGGCGGCGCTGACGAAAGTGGGCGCGGAACGTTTTGGTGGTGAGTTCAAGGACTACTCGTCGATCGACGCGGCACCAGAAGAGAAGGCGCGCGGGATCACGATTTCGACGGCGCACGTGGAATACGAAAGCCCGACCCGTCACTACGCCCATGTGGACTGCCCGGGCCACGCCGACTATGTGAAGAACATGATCACCGGCGCGGCGCAGATGGACGGCGCGATTCTGGTGTGCTCGGCGGCCGACGGCCCGATGCCGCAGACGCGCGAGCACATTCTGCTGTCGCGTCAGGTGGGCGTGCCGCACATCGTGGTGTTCCTGAACAAGGCGGACATGGTGGACGACGCCGAGCTGCTGGAACTGGTCGAGATGGAAGTGCGCGAGCTGCTGTCGAAGTACGACTTTCCGGGCGACGACACTCCGATCATTCACGGTTCGGCGCGTCTGGCGCTGGAAGGCGACCAGTCGGAGATTGGCGTGCCTGCGATTCTGAAGCTGGTGGACGCACTGGACACCTACATTCCGGAGCCGGAGCGTGACGTGGACAAGCCGTTCTTGATGCCGGTGGAAGACGTGTTTTCGATTTCGGGCCGCGGCACGGTGGTGACGGGACGTATCGAGCGCGGGATCATCAAGGTGGGCGACGAGATCGAAATCGTCGGCATCCGTCCGACCGCGAAGACGACGGTGACGGGCGTGGAGATGTTCCGGAAGATGCTGGATCAGGGGCAGGCGGGCGACAACGCGGGTCTGCTGCTTCGCGGCACGAAGCGTGACGAAGTGGAGCGCGGGCAGGTGCTGTGCAAGCCGGGTTCGATCACGCCGCACACGGACTTCGAGGCGGAGGTGTATGTGCTGTCGAAGGACGAGGGTGGTCGTCACACGCCGTTCTTCAAGGGTTACCGTCCGCAGTTTTACTTCCGCACGACGGACATTACGGGTGCGGTGGAGTTGCCCGAGGGCACGGAGATGGTGATGCCGGGTGACAACGTGAAGATGAAGGTGAGCCTGATCAACCCGGTGGCGATGGACGAAGGGCTTCGTTTCGCGATTCGCGAAGGCGGTCGTACCGTCGGCGCGGGCGTGGTCGCCAAAATATTGAAGTAATCCTTCTTCGCCCCCGCGTCGTGATCGGCGCGGGGTGGCGTATCCAACGTGTCAACTCCCCGACGCCGGGTTCTTCCGGCGTCGGGTCTTAAAAATATTTTTCAATCAAAGCCTTGCATCGCGCAGAAAATCCTGCCAGAATGCGAGGCTTCTTGCGGTGGCGTGGATTCACGTGAGCCGCAGCCAGCGAAATGAAGGGCAGGAAGCACTTCGTATTCGCCAGACAAGGACAGGTTGCGTGGCTCATCCGTCAAGATCGGGTGTTTCGCGTGTACGTTTTTAGTCTGGGCGGGCCGGGCAACCGGGCCGCCTTGTCGTTTGAGGGATTGCTGTACCGCGCATGGCCGCAGCGCAAGCTGTGGTGTCGCAACAACGGGGCATGGCACATCCAGTTGCCATGCCTGTCGCTCTTTAGACCTACCTTAAGGAATTTCCGTCATGACGGACCAAAAAATCCGCATTCGGCTGAAGGCCTTCGATCATCGCCTGATCGATCGCTCGGCCAGCGAGATCGTCGAGACGGCCAAGCGGACCGGTGCGCAGGTGCGCGGCCCGATCCCGCTGCCGACCAAGACCGAACGCTATACCGTCCTGGTTTCGCCACACGTCGACAAGGACGCGCGCGACCAGTACGAGACCCGCACGCACAAACGCGTGCTCGATATCGTCGATCCCAACGACAAGACCGTGGACGCGCTGATGAAGCTCGAACTCGCGGCTGGCGTCGACGTCCAGATCAAGTTGACCTGAGGAAGCCATCATGTCGACGAAAATCCATAACCTGGGCCTGGTCGGCCGCAAGGCGGGCATGAGCCGCGTCTTCACCGAGGACGGTAAGTCCGTGCCGGTGACGCTGATCGAGGCCACTCCGAATCGCATCACCCAGATCAAGACCGTCGAGAACGACGGCTATAGCGCCGTGCAGGTCACCGCCGGCATCAAGCGCGCAGCCTTGATCAGCAAGGCGGGTGCGGGGCACCTGGCCAAGGCCAAGGTCGAAGCCGGCCGCGGCCTGTGGGAATTCCGTGTCGCCGACGAGAAGCTGGCCGATTTCGAAATCGGCGGCGAAATCAAGGCCGACATTTTTGCCGAAGGCCAGATGGTCGACGTGCAGGGCGTGACCAAGGGCAAGGGCTTCCAGGGCACCATCAAGCGCTGGAACTTCACCATGGGCGACGCCACCCACGGTAACTCGCTGTCACATCGTGCGCCGGGTTCGATCGGCCAGCGCCAGACGCCGGGTCGCGTGTTCCCGGGCAAGAAGATGTCCGGCCACATGGGTGCCGATGTGCAGACCACGCAGAATCTGCAAGTGGTCAAGGTTGATGCCGAGCGTGGCTTGATCGCCGTGCGCGGTGCCGTGCCGGGTGCGCCGGGTGGCGATGTCATCGTGCGTCCGGCCAGCAAGGGAGCATGAGCATGGAACTGACCATCAAAGGTAGTGGCAATAAGGTGTCGGTCTCCGAAGCCGTATTCGGCCGCGAGTTTTCCGAAGATCTCGTTCATCAGGTCGTCGTTGCCTACCGCAATGCCGGTCGTGCCGGAACCAAGGCGCAGAAGACGCGCTCGGAAGTCGCCGGCACCACCAAGAAGTCGAAGAAGCAGAAAGGCGGCGGTGCCCGTCATGGCGCCCTGACCGCGCCGATCTTTGTCGGCGGCGGCGTGACTTTCGCGGCCAAGCCGCGCAGCTTCGCGCAGAAGGTCAACCGCAAGATGTATCGTGCCGCGATGGCCGCCATCCTGTCGGAGCTGAACCGTCAGGAGCGCCTGACGGTCATCGATGCGATCGAAGTCGATTCGCCCAAGACCAAGGGGCTGGTGGCCAAGCTGGCCGACCTCGAAGTCGGCAAGCGTCCGCTGCTGGTCGTCGAGGACGCCAGTGAATCGCTGTACCTCGCCGCGCGCAATCTGCCGTACGTGGAAGTGCGTGATGTGCAGGGCCTGGACCCGGTCTCGCTGGTGGGTTCCGACTCGGTGGTGATGACCGCCGATGCGGTGAAGAAGATCGAGGAGTGGCTGGCATGACCACCAATGTTTACGAAGTGATCCGTGCGCCGCGCGTGTCTGAAAAGACCGCGCGCTTGCAGGAAGTGTCCAATCAGTACGTCTTTGAAGTGGCGACCACCGCCACCAAGGCCGACGTCAAGGCTGCCGTGGAGCAGATCTTCGACGTCAAGGTCGAATCGGTGAATGTGGTCAACGTGAAGGGTAAGGCCAAGGCTTTCCGTTCGCGCATGGGTCGCCGCAACGACTGGCGCAAGGCCTACGTCAAGCTGGCCGAAGGCCAGACCATCGACGTGACGGCGAAGGCCTAAGGAGCTCACCATGCCTTTGATGACTTTCAAGCCGACCTCCGCTGGCCGCCGTAGCGCGGTTCGCGTGGTCACGCCCGACCTGCACAAGGGGGCGCCGTACGCGCCGCTGGTGGAGAAGAAGGGCAAGACGGGTGGTCGCAACCACCACGGCCGCATCACCACCCGCCATATCGGCGGTGGTCACAAGCAGCACTATCGGACCATCGACTTCAAGCGCGACAAGGAAACCATTCCGGCGAAGGTCGAGCGGATCGAATATGACCCGAACCGTACCGCGCACATCGCGTTGCTGCTATACGTCGACGGCGAGCGTCGTTACATCATCGCCCCGAAGGGTCTGAAGGCCGGCGATCAGGTCGTGGCCGGCGAGTCCGCCCCGATCCGTGCCGGCAACACCCTGCCGCTGCGCAACATCCCGGTCGGCACCGTGGTGCATTGTGTTGAGATGAAGCCGGGCAAGGGCGCCCAGATGGCGCGCGCCGCAGGTGCCGGTGTCCAGTTGATCGCCCGCGAGCAAGGCTATGCCACGCTGCGCCTGCGCTCCGGCGAGATGCGCAAGGTGCCGGTCGAATGCCGCGCCACCATTGGCGAAGTCGGTAACGTCGAGCACAACCTCGAGAAGTTGGGCAAGGCGGGCGCCAAGCGCTGGCGCGGTATCCGTCCGACTGTCCGCGGTGTCGTCATGAACCCGGTCGACCATCCGCACGGCGGTGGCGAGGCCAAGGCCGGCCAGGGCAACCCGCATCCGGTCACCCCGTGGGGCGTCCCGACCAAGGGTTACAAGACCCGCAAGAACAAGCGCACGCAGAAGTTCATCGTGCGCGATCGCAGGAGCTGATAGGCCATGGCACGTTCACTCAAGAAAGGCCCGTTCGTTGATCACCACCTCGTCAAGAAGGTGGAGGCCGCGGGCAGCAACACCAAAAAGCCGATCAAGACCTGGTCGCGTCGCTCGATGATCCTGCCGGAAATGGTGGGCTTCACCATCGCTGTCCACAACGGTAGGAATCACGTGCCGGTGCTGGTCAACGAAAACATGGTGGGCCACAAGCTCGGCGAATTCGCGTTGACCCGTACCTTCAAGGGTCACGGCGGCGACAAGAAGTCGAAGTAAGGAGATGACCATGGAAGCTAAAGCAGTCCTGCGCACCGCGCGTATCTCCCCACAGAAGGCCCGTCTGGTCGCCGACCAGGTGCGCGGCCTTCCCGCCGCCCGCGCTCTCGATTTGCTGAAATTCAGCGACAAGAAAGCCGCGGCCATGATCCACAAGTTGTTGTGGTCGGCGGTTTCAAATGCCGAGAACAACGTCGGCGCCGATGCCGATGCGCTCAAGGTCAAGACCATCATGGTCGACGAGGGGCCCACGCTGAAGCGCTTTATGGCGCGGGCGAAGGGGCGGGGTACCCGCATCCTGAAGCGCACCAGCCACATCACCATCGTCGTCGGCGAGGGCAAGTAATCATGGGTCATAAAGTCAATCCCGTCGGCATCCGCCTTGGCATCGCCAAGGACTGGAACAGCAAGTGGTATGCGGGCAAGAAGGAATATGCCGAATTCCTGGCCGCGGATCTCAAGGTCCGCGACATGCTACGCAAGAAGCTGGCCTCCGCCGGCATCAGCAAGATCACCATCGAGCGCCCGACCAAGTCAGCGCGCGTGACCATCCATACCGCCCGTCCGGGCGTGGTGATCGGCAAGCGCGGCGAAGATATCGAGAAGCTGCGCAAGGACGTGTCGGAAATGATGGGCGTGCCCGCCCACATCAACGTCACCGAAGTGCGAAAGCCGGAGCTGGACGCCCAGTTGGTGGCCGAATCGATCGCTCAGCAGTTGGAGCGTCGCATCATGTTCCGCCGCGCGATGAAGCGCGCTGTCGGCAATGCGATGCGCCTCGGCGCGCTCGGCATCAAGGTCAACGTGGCCGGCCGCTTGAACGGTGCCGAAATCGCCCGTTCGGAGTGGTACCGCGAAGGCCGCGTGCCACTGCACACCCTGCGCGCGGACATCGATTACGGCTTTGCCGAAGCCCACACCACCTATGGTGTGATCGGCATCAAGGTCTGGATCTACAAGGGCGAAATCTTCGATTTCTCCCAAGTGGGCCAGGAGAAGAACGAAGAGCCGCGCAACGAGCGCAGCGAGCGTCCGGCTCGCGGCCCGCGCCAGCCGCGCGGCGAGCGTGAAGCGAGGGGTTAATCATGTTGCAACCCAAACGTACCAAGTACCGCAAGCAACACAAGGGCCGTAACGAAGGTCTGTCGTGGAGCGCCAACGCGGTGTCGTTCGGCGAATATGGCCTGCGTGCGACGCAGACCGGTCGCCTCACCGCCCGTCAGATCGAGGCGGCGCGTCGCGCCATCAGCCGTTACGTCAAGCGTGGCGGCAAGATGTGGATCCGGGTGTTCCCCGACAAGCCGATCACCCAGAAGCCGATCGAAGTCCGCATGGGCTCGGGTAAAGGTAACGTCGAGTACTGGGTCGCCCAGATCCAGCCCGGCCGCATGATCTACGAGATCGAAGGCGTCAGCGAGGAAATGGCGCGCGAAGCATTCCGCCTGGCCTCAGCCAAGCTTTCGGTCACCACTCAATTCGTGACCCGGACGGTGCGCTGATGGAACTGAACGAACTTCGCCAAAAGTCGCCCGCCGACCTTAAGGCCCACCTGCTCGATTTGCAGAAGGAGCAATTCTCCCTGCGCATGCAGAAGGCTACCGGTCAGCTGGCCAAGACCCACGACGTGCGTCGCGTTCGCCGCGACATTGCACGCGTCAAGATGCTGCTCGGCGCCGCTGGGCAGTAACCACAGGAATGACCATGAACAACACTGATAAAAAGCAGCACACGGTCGAAGGCCGCGTGGTCAGCAACAAGATGGACAAGACGGTGACGGTGCTCGTCGAGCGTCACGTCAAGCACGCGTTGTACGGCAAGTACATCCGTCGCTCCACCAAGTTGCACGCCCACGATGCCGAGAACGCCTGCAAGGAAGGCGATCTCGTGCGCATCGTCGAATGTGCTCCGATGTCCAAAACCAAGAACTGGCGGGTGGTCGAAGTGCTCGCCCACGCAGCTGAATAAGAGGAGGCCAGACCATGATCCAGATGCAAAGCCACCTCGACGTTGCCGACAACTCCGGTGCCAAGGAAGTCATGTGCATCAAGGTGCTCGGCGGCTCCAAGCGCCGCTATGCCGGCATCGGCGACATCATCAAGGTGTCGGTGAAGGAAGCCATTCCGCGTGGCAAGGTGAAGAAGGGCGAGGTCTACAACGCCGTGGTCGTGCGCACCCGCAAGGGCGTGCGTCGCGCCGATGGCAGCCTGATTCGCTTCGACGGCAACGCCGCCGTGCTGCTCAACAACAAGCATGAACCGATCGGTACCCGCATCTTCGGGCCGGTGACGCGCGAACTGCGCTCCGAGAAGTTCATGAAGATCGTTTCGCTCGCACCCGAAGTGCTGTGAGCCGGAGGACACCATGAATCGCATCAAGAAGGGCGACCAGGTCGTCGTCATCACCGGCAAGGACAAGGGCAAGAAGGGCGACGTCATTCGTGTCCTGGGCGACCGCGTGGTCGTGTCCAACATCAACATGGTCAAGCGCCATACCAAGCCGAACCCGCAAGCCGGTCAGGCTGGCGGCGTCGTCGAGCGCGAGGCCTCGATCCATGTTTCCAACGTGATGCTGCTCAACCCGGCCACCGGCAAGGGGGAGCGCATCAAGACAAAGGTGCTGGAGGATGGACGCAAATTGCGCGTGTTCCGCTCCAGCGACGAGGCGGTTGACGCCTGAGGAATGAAGCAATGACCACGCGACTGGAAAAAATCTACAAGGAAGAAGTGGTGCCCGCGCTGATGAAGCGTTTTGGCTACACCAATCCGATGCAGGTGCCGAAAATCAGCAAGATCACGCTCAACATGGGCGTGGGCGAGGCGGCCACCAACAAGAAGGTGCTGGAGAATGCCGTGGCCGACATGGCCAAGATCTCCGGCCAGAAACCGGTGGTGACCAAGTCCCGCATTTCGGTGGCCTCGTTCAAAATCCGCGACGGTTGGCCGATCGGCTGCAAGGTGACTCTGCGTCGTGCTCACATGTACGAGTTCCTTGACCGCCTGATCAACATTTCGTTGCCGCGCGTTCGCGACTTCCGCGGCGTCTCCGGCCGTTCGTTCGATGGTCGCGGCAACTTCAACATGGGTGTGAAGGAACAGATCATCTTCCCGGAAATCGACTTCGACGCCGTCGATGCGGTCCGCGGCATGGATATCGCCATCACCACCACCGCCAAGACCAACGAAGAAGCCAAGGCGCTGCTTGAAGCCTTCCGCTTCCCGTTCCGCTGATCGAGAGAGAGACATGGCCAAGACCAGCATGATCAACCGCGATCTGAAGCGTACCAAGCTTGTCAAGAAGTATGCCGACAAGCGCGAGGCGCTGAAGAAAATCCTGAAAAGCCAGGACGCGAGCTACGAAGAAAAGATGGAAGCCTCGGTCAAGTTGCAGAAATTGCCACGCGATTCGTCCGCTTCCCGCCAGACCAGCCGCTGCGTGCTGACCGGTCGCCCGAAGGGCGTCTACAGCAAGTTCGGTCTGGGCCGCAACAAGCTGCGCGAAGCCACGATGCGTGGCGACGTGCCGGGCTTGCGCAAGGCTTCCTGGTAAGACTTGCGGCTTGGTGTAATCCAGGCCACAATGTGCGACTTCCTAATTGTCGATCCCGGTTGGCTTCACCAACCGGGTGTCTTCATCGGAAATTTTCCATCCCCAGATTTCTGCGAAAGCGGATATCGGTGCTGACTCAAGGATTTTTACATGAGCATGACTGATCCCATCGCCGACATGCTGGTCCGCATCAAGAATGCGGCCGCGGTCGGCAAGCCGACGGTGAAAATGCCGTCCTCCAAGACCAAGATCGCCATTGCCGACGTCCTCAAGGGCGAGGGCTACATCGCTGGTCATCGCGTCAACGATCTCGGCGGCGGCAAGGCCGACCTCGAAATCGAGCTGAAATATTTCCAGGGCAAGCCGGTCATCGAGACCTTGAAGCGTGTCTCGCGCTCGGGCTTGCGCCAGTACCGCGGCAAGAACGATCTGCCCAAGGTGCTTGGTGGCCTTGGTATCGCCATCGTTTCCACTTCGAAGGGCATCATGACCGACTCGCAGGCGCGCCAGCAGGGCGTCGGCGGCGAAGTCCTGTGCTTCGTGGCCTAAGGAGAGCAGCATGTCCCGTGTAGCCAAGAAGCCTATCGCCCTGCCGAAGGGTGTGGAAATCAAGAGTGACAATGGTCTGATCAGCGTCAAGGGAAGCAAGGGCGATCTGTCCATCACCCAGCCCGAAGGCATTGAGATGACGGTCGAGAACAACGAGATCGCACTTAGCGCGGCTTCGCCGGATCGCATCGCGATGACCGGCACCCTGCGCGCCATCCTCGCCAACATGGTGAAGGGCGTGTCCGAGGGTTTCGAGCGCAAGCTGGAGCTGGTCGGCGTGGGTTATCGCGCCGCGATGCAGGGCAAGGACTTGAATCTCAGCCTGGGCTTTTCGCATCCGGTGCTGTTCAAAACCCCGGAAGGTATCACCATCAGCACCCCGAGCCAGACCGAAATCGTCGTGGCCGGTGCCGATAAGCAGCAGGTCGGTGAGGTTGCCGCCAAGATCCGCGGTTATCGCCCGCCGGAGCCGTACAAGGGCAAAGGCGTGAAGTATTCCGACGAAGTCATCATCCGCAAGGAAGCCAAGAAGGCGTAACGCACGCCTTCAGCTCCTGGAGAAAAGAAATGGACAAGAAATCCGCCCGTCTGCGCCGCGCCAAGAGCACGCGCGCTCACATCCGCAAACTCGGCGTGCCGCGCCTGTCGGTGTTGCGCACCGGTCAGCACCTGTATGCCCAATTGTTTTCTGCCGATGGTTCGAAGGTGCTGGCTTCGGCCTCGACCACCCAGGCAGATGTCATGGAAGGCTTGAAGAACGGCAAGAACGTCGAAGCAGCGGCCAAGGTCGGTCGCCTGATTGGCGAGCGGGCCAAAGCCGCGGGTGTCGAAGCCGTCGCCTTCGATCGCTCGGGCTATCGCTACCACGGCCGCATCAAGGCTTTGGCCGATGCCGCCCGCGAGGCCGGTCTACAATTTTGATCGTTTCCGGGCGACGGTTTCATGCCGTCGCTCCGCCTCATGGCTATACACCACAACGATAAGCGGCACCGCCGCAAGTAAATTCAACGAGAGAAATCGAAATGGCAGAAGAACGTCAAGGGCGTGGCCGCGATCGTGATCGCGCGCCCCGCGAAGAAATCGACGATGGCATGATCGAAAAGCTGGTCGCGGTCAACCGCGTCAGCAAGACCGTGAAAGGCGGCCGTCAGTTCACCTTCACCGCACTGACCGTGGTTGGCGACGGCAATGGCAGGGTGGGCTTCGGGTACGGCAAGGCGCGCGAAGTGCCGGTCGCCATCCAGAAGTCGATGGAGCAGGCCCGCAAGAGCCTGAAGGCCGTGGATCTCAACAACGGCACCTTGTGGCATTCGGTCAAGTCCGGTCACGGCGCCGCGCGCGTGTACATGCAGCCCGCCTCCGAAGGTACCGGCGTCATCGCCGGCGGCGCGATGCGCGCCGTGCTGGAAGCAGTCGGGGTGAAGAACGTGCTGGCCAAGGCCACTGGTTCGCGCAACCCCATCAACCTGGTGCGCGCTACCTTGAAGGGCCTGACAGCGATGCATTCGCCTGCCAACATTGCCGCCAAGCGTGGCAAGAAGGTCGAGGAGATCCTCCATGTCCAGCAATAACAGCAACGGCACCGTGAAGGTGCGCTTGGTCAAGGGCCTGCGTGGTTCGCAGGCCAAGCATCGCCTGTCGGTGCGCGCGCTCGGCCTTAACAAGCTCAACGATGTGCGCGAACTCAAAGACAGCCCGCAGGTTCGTGGTCTGATCAACAAGGTCCACTACCTGGTGAAGGTGGAGGAGTAATCACATGAAACTCAATACGTTGAAGCCCGCCGAAGGCGCCCGCAAGGAGCGTGTCCGTGTCGGTCGCGGTATCGGTTCCGGCCTTGGCAAGACGGCTGGTCGTGGTCACAAGGGCTCGTTTGCGCGCGCCGGCAAGGGCAAGATCAAGGCCGGCTTCGAAGGCGGCCAGATGCCGATGTACATGCGTTTGCCGAAGATCGGCTTCCGTTCCAAGCTGAAGGCGGATACCGCTCAGGTGCTGTTGTACCAGTTGGACAAGCTGGAGGCGGGTGAGATCGATTTTGCCGCGCTGCGTGCCGCCAAGCTGGTCCCGGCAACGGCCAAGAAGATCAAGATCGTCAAGAAGGGTGATGTCACCAAGGCTTTCGTGCTGAAGGGTGTATTGGTCACGGCCGGTGCCAAGGCAGCCATCGAAGCCGCCGGCGGCAAGATCGAGGAGTAAGCCCCGATGTCGCGCAGCGCGAGTGCGTTGGCCAGTATAGCTGGCGCTGGCAAGTTCAGTGAACTGCGCCAGCGTCTGCTGTTCGTCCTGGGGGCGTTGATCGTCTATCGCATCGGTTGTCATATCCCGGTGCCAGGGGTGAACCCGGAGGCGATGACCGCATTCATGTCCCAGCAGCAGGGCATCGTGAACATGATGAACATGTTCTCGGGCGGCGCCCTGGAGCGTTTGTCGCTGTTGGCGCTGAACGTGATGCCGTACATTTCGGCCTCGATCATCATGCAGTTGTGCGTGCAGATCTTCCCGACGCTGAAAGCGATCCAGAAAGAAGGCGAGTCAGGCCGTCGCAAGATCACCCAGTGGTCGCGCTATGGCGCCGTGCCACTGGCGATCTTCCAGGCGATCGGTATCGCCACTGCGTTGCAGAACCAGGTAGCGCCAGACGGTACCCCGGTAGTGACTAACCCCGGCATGGCCTTCGTGTTCACCGCGGTGGTGGCGTTGACGGCGGGCACCATGTTTCTGATGTGGCTGGGCGAGCAGATCACCGAGCGCGGTATTGGCAACGGCGTGTCGTTGATCATCTTCGCCGGTATTGTCGCTGGCCTGCCCGCCGCCGTGGTGCATACCTTCGAGCAATTGCGCAACGGTGACATGACGCCGGTGCAGGGCATCCTGATTGCGCTCCTGGTGTTTGCGTTCACTTGGTTCGTGATCTTCGTTGAGCGTGGCCAGCGTCGCATTACGGTCAACTACGCCCGTCGCCAAGGGGGGCGCAGCGCGTACCAGAATCAGACTTCGTTCCTGCCGCTGAAGCTCAACATGGCTGGCGTGATCCCGCCGATCTTCGCCTCGTCGATCATCATGTTCCCGGCTACCGCAGCGCAGTGGTTCGGTACCAGTAGCGGTTCGGGTTCGACCATGCAGCGCATCGCCGCGGCGCTCGCGCCGGGACAGCCGCTGCATATGATCCTGTTCGCGGCGATGATCATCGGCTTCGCATTCTTCTATACGGCGCTGGTGTTCAACTCCCAGGAAACCGCCGACAACCTGAAGAAGTCGGGTGCGCTGATTCCGGGCATTCGCCCCGGCAAGGCAACCGCCGATTATATCGATGGCGTGTTGACCCGCTTGACGCTGGCTGGCTCGCTGTATCTGGCGCTGGTCTGTCTGTTGCCGGAGGTGATGCGCACGGAACTTGGAACCCAGTTCTATTTCGGCGGCACCTCGCTGTTGATCGTGGTAGTGGTGGTGATGGATTTCATTGCGCAGTTGCAGGCGCACTTGATGTCGCACCAGTACGAAAGTCTGCTGAAGAAGGCCAATCTCAAGGGCGGCTCACGCGGTCGCTGAGGTGGAGCGGGGCGTGTCGCTCCACTCCAGCCTGAAGTGAAAGTGGCGTCGGGCAAGTCCCACGCCTTATGAAATTCGTCGGAGGCAATACGCTTTCGGCATCCAAATTCGCGCCGATGCGTCTTCGTATCGGTTTTGATGGGCGACCCGGGCGGCATCCCGCGCACGGGTGAACCAACGCGATGCGCGCGCCAGAGTAGCGCGTGCGGCCGGGGCAACCTGGGCCTAGCGTCGGATCGTTCGCCGGAGCATGGGCACACTCCCCATGCCGGAGCGGTGGCTTGGATGGCACGGCTTCCCACTGATCCGGGATTTTTGTTAGACTTAACCGTTTCCCCGGCCAAGTATTCATTTTTTGGCCAGTCAACCGTTTGGAGACCGCGTCATGGCGCGAATTGCAGGTGTCAACCTGCCTGCCCAGAAACACGTCTGGGTGGGGCTGCAAAGCATCTACGGCATTGGCCGTACCCGTTCCAAGAAGGTCTGCGAAGACGCCGGCGTGGCTTCGACCACCAAGGTGCGCGACCTGTCCGAGTCCGAAGTCGAGCGCCTGCGCGCAGAGATCGGCAAGTACATCGTCGAGGGCGACCTGCGTCGCGAAGTCGGTATGGCGATCAAGCGTCTGATGGACCTCGGCTGCTATCGCGGCCTGCGTCATCGTCGCGGCCTGCCGCTGCGCGGACAGCGTACCAAGACCAATGCCCGTACCCGCAAGGGTCCGCGCAAAGCGATCAAGAAGTAAGGAATCGACATGGCCAAGCCTGCCGCTACCAAGACCAAGAAGAAGGTCAAGCGCGTCGTCACCGACGGCATCGCGCACGTCCATGCTTCGTTCAACAACACCATCATCACCATCACCGACCGCCAGGGCAATGCGCTGTCGTGGGCCACGTCCGGCGGCGCCGGCTTCCGCGGTTCACGCAAGTCGACCCCGTTCGCGGCGCAGGTCGCCGCCGAGAAAGCCGGCAAGGCCGCGCTCGACTACGGTGTGAAGTCGCTGGAAGTCCGTATCAAGGGCCCGGGTCCGGGCCGCGAATCGGCCGTGCGTTCGCTGAACAACGTCGGCTACAAGATCCTCAACATCATCGACGTGACGCCGATCCCGCACAACGGGTGCCGTCCGCCGAAGAAGCGTCGCGTCTAAGGAGCTCACAGACATGGCTCGCTATATCGGTCCCACCTGCAAGCTCGCGCGCCGCGAAGGCGCCGACCTGTCGCTCAAGTCCCCGGCGCGCGCGCTGGATTCCAAGTGCAAGCTGGAGCAGAAGCCCGGCCAGCACGGTCCGACCGCCCGCAAGGGCAAGATGTCGGATTACGCCACCCAGTTGCGCGAGAAGCAGAAGGTCAAGCGCATCTACGGTTTGCTGGAACGCCAATTCCGCAACTACTACAAGAAGGCTTCGAACAGGAAGGGCAACACGGGTGAAAACCTGCTGCAACTCCTTGAGACCCGCCTCGACAACGTCGTTTATCGCATGGGCTTCGCGGTCACTCGCGCCTCGGCGCGCCAGTTGGTCTCGCATCGCGGCGTGCTGGTGAATGGCAAGTTCGTCAACCTCCCTTCCTATGCGGTCAAGGCCGGTGATGCCATCAGCCTTTCCGAGCGCGCCCAAAAGCAGTTGCGCGTGCAGGAAGCGTTGGGGGTTGCCCAGCAGATGGACTTGTCGCCGTCCTGGGTGGAAGTCGACGCCAAGAAGTTTGCCGGCGTATTCAAGGCCGTGCCGGATCGCGCCGAACTGCCCGCCGACATCAACGAAGCGTTGATCGTCGAGTTGTATTCGAAGTAATCCTCCCCCATATGACAAGTCCCCGATTGCCCCGGGGACTTGCAGGAGACGCCCTACATGACGGCAATCGCCAACCAAGTGCTGCGTCCGCGCGCCCCGCAGATCGAGCGCACCTCCGGTAATCGTGCCAAGGTGGTGATCGAACCGCTGGAGCGTGGCTACGGCCATACCCTCGGCAACGCGCTACGCCGCGTGCTGCTGTCGTCGATCCCTGGCTTCGCCATCACCGAAGTCGGCATCGACGGCGTGCTGCATGAGTACAGCACCATCGAAGGTTTGCAGGAGGACGTATTGGAAGTCCTGTTGAACCTGAAAGACGTCGCCATCCGCATGGGCAGCGGCGAGAGCGCCATGCTCTCGCTCGCTAAACAGGGCCCGGGCGTGGTGACAGCCGCCGACATCAAGCTCGACCACAACGTCGAGATACTGAATCCCGAGCACGTGATCTGTACCCTGACGAAGGATGCTTCGATCAACATGCAGCTGAAGGTCGAGCGTGGTTTCGGCTACCAGCCGGCATCGGCCCGTCGTCGCCCGGACGAAGAAACCCGCAACATCGGCCGGTTGATGCTGGATGCCTCTTTCTCGCCGGTGCGTCGCGTGGCGTATTCGGTGGAAGCGGCGCGTGTCGAGCAGCGCACGAACCTCGACAAGCTGGTGCTGGACATCGAGACCAACGGCACGATCGACGCCGAGGACGCGGTGCGCACCGCCGCCGATATCCTCACCGACCAGCTTTCGGTGTTCGGTGACTTCACCCATCGTGAGCGCGGCGCAGCCAAGCAGTCGGCCACCGGCGTGGATCCAACCCTGCTTCGTCCAATCGACGATCTTGAGTTGACCGTGCGCTCGGCCAATTGCTTGAAGGCCGAGAGCATCTATTACATCGGCGATCTGATCCAGAAGACCGAAGTGGAGTTGCTCAAGACCCCGAATCTCGGCAAGAAGTCGCTTACCGAGATCAAGGAAGTGCTCGCTCAGCGTGGTCTTTCGCTCGGCATGAAGCTGGAAAACTGGCCCCCGGCCGGTGTTTCCCAGCACGGTATGCTGGGCTGAGCAAGAGGAAGGGCCAGGGCGCCGGTGAACGGTGCCCATGGCCGGGACGCCAAGCCATGAAGTGCTTGGCTGTCCTTCGATTCATAAACGGCGTTTGCTCGGGTCGCTGAAACGCGTGTCCTCAGGGGTTCCGGCAAGCTAAACAGTCGCATCAACGCCAAAGCGGAAAATGCCGCGGGCGCCGTCCAGGAGGGGCGGCAACGGACCATCCGCAGTCCATGTTTCAACGCCGGGAAGGCGACAGTGACATCCACAGATCCAACATTCATTAAAGGAATACCGCCATGCGTCATCAGAATGCCGGCCGCAAGTTCAGTCGCACCAGTGCCCATCGTGAAGCCATGTTTCGTAACATGGCCGCCTCGCTTATCAAGCACGAGTTGATCAAGACCACTCTGCCGAAGGCCAAGGAGCTGCGTCGCGTCGCGGAGCCGCTCATCACCCTTGGCAAGACGGATAGCGTTGCCAACCGCCGTCTGGCTTTCTCCCGCTTGCGTGACAAGGAGGCCGTGGGCACCCTGTTCACCGTGCTCGGCCCGCGCTACGCCGCTCGTCCGGGTGGTTATCTGCGTATCCTGAAGTGCGGTTTCCGCGCCGGTGACAATGCGCCGATGGCCTATGTCGAGCTGGTTGATCGCCCCGGTGCCCCGAGCGCCGATTGATTCGACGGCCGCCTCAGCTTGGAACAAGCCCCGACAGTGTTCGGGGCTTTTCATTTATGCGCTGCGTGAGGGGGATGACGGTTTCGGGAGGTCAACGCGGCGCAGAATATCTGCTATGTTGCATTGCAAGAATCCACGTCCCAGAGCTTTTCGATGAATCCGTTGCAATGGTCGTTCCGTACCCGCTTCCTTCTTGGCTTCCTCGCTTGCGCCGGGCTGATCGGCTATGCGCTCATTCTTCAGGAGTACGAAGGGCTGATCCCTTGTGATTTCTGCATCATGCAGCGGATTGCTTTCGCGGCCGTTGGCACGGTGATGTTGGCCGGCGGCGTGCATGCGCCGAAGTCGTTGGCGATGCGCAGAACATACGGCGTGTTGGCGATGTTGGCGGCGGTCGTCGGAGGCATGATCGCCGGGCGGCATGTCTGGGTGCAGCTGTATCCGCCCGAGATATCCAACTGCGGCGCGGGGATGGGATTCGTGGCGGAGATGCAGGGGTGGCCGGGGGCGATCAGAAAAGTGCTGACCGCCGGTGGTGATTGCAGCAACATCGATTGGACTTTTCTCGGGTTGACGATGCCGATGTGGTCTTTGATCTGGTTCGCGCTGTTGGGCGCCTGGGCACTGTTGGCCGCCTTCGGCAAGGCGCGTGCGCGATGAGCGGGGCGACTCCGATGCCGTGTCCCTCCGGGCCGCGCCCTGTGCCAATGGCGCAAGACTGGTCGCCGCCGAGCTGGCGCGCGCTACCTGCGCAGCAGCAGCCGGCCTATCCGGATGCCGGCCGGCTGCAACGCACTTTGGATGAACTGCATGCGCTGCCGCCGCTGGTGACTTCGTGGGAGATTCTTGCCCTGCGTCAGCAGTTGGCCGATGCTCAGGAAGGCCGTCGCTTCCTGCTGCAAGGGGGGGACTGCTGCGAGAATTTCACCTACTGCACGCCGGAAGTGATCTCCAACCGGCTGAAAGTGCTGTTGCAGATGAGCGTGGTGCTGGTGCACGCGCTGCGCATGCCGGTGGTGCGGGTCGGCCGCTTCGCCGGCCAGTACGCCAAGCCGCGTTCATCCGATGTGGAAGTGCGGGAGGGCGTGGAATTGCCGAGTTACCGCGGTGATATCGTGAACGCTCCCGAGTTCACTGCGGCCGCGCGCGTACCGGATCCCGAGCGGATGATCGCCGCGCATTCCCGTTCGGCACTGACTATCAATTTCGTGCGTTCGTTGATCGATGGCGGGTTTGCCGACTTGCACCATCCAGAGAATTGGAATCTGGCTTGGGTCACACATTCGCCGTTGGCGGATGAGTATCGGTGCATCATCGATGGTATTTCCGACGCCATGCGCTTCATGGAAACGCTGTCCGGCGAGCCGGCGCACAATCTCGATCGGGTCGATTTCTTCGCTTCGCACGAAGCGTTGCTGCTGCCTTACGAGGAAGCACTGACCCGCCAAGTGCCGCGTAACTCGGGCTGGTTCAATCTGGGAACCCATTTCCCGTGGATCGGCATGCGCACCGCCGCGCTGGATGGCGCCCACGTTGAGTATTTCCGTGGCATCGGCAACCCGGTGGCGGTGAAGGTTGGGCCGTCGATGACGCTGGATCACCTGTTGCGCCTGATCGAAGTGTTGAACCCCGGCAACGAAGCCGGGCGGTTGACACTGATCCACCGCATGGGCGCAAAGGAAATTGCCGGCAAGCTGCCGCCGCTGCTCGATGCCGTCAGGCGCGAAGGCGCGCGCGTGCTGTGGATCTGCGACCCGATGCACGGCAACACCGAGAACAGTTCGAACGGCTACAAGACGCGCCGTTTCGACAACATCCGCGCCGAGATCGAGCAGGCATTCGATCTGCATGCGGCGGCCGGGACGCGACTCGGTGGCATCCATCTGGAACTGACCGGCGAGGACGTTACCGAATGCACCGGCGGCGCCCGTGATCTCACCGATGCCGACCTCGAACGCGCCTATTGCTCCACCGTCGATCCACGCCTGAACTACGAGCAGGCACTGGAAACGGCGATGCTGATTGGGCGCAAGGCGGGGCAGTTGAGTGGCTGAGCGAGCCATTCAAGTCCCGCATCACCTCCTGTTCAAGGGGAACTCCATGCGAGTCATGCTGTTGATGTGCGCCATCCTGGCTCTTGTTCCCGGGGTGGCCCTGTCAGGGCCGCCGCCGATCGCGGCAGCCGGACAGGCGCGATCGGCCGAGGTGCTGAGTTTCGACGGCGTACGTTACTTGCACCGCTGGTCGAAAAACGGGCACAACGAATATACGCCGGCCGACCAGCCGGATTTGCGGCGCTGGCGGCAGATGCTTACGCTGATCGAGAAGCCGGGGATGAACCCGCGCCAGATGGCGCAATGGGCGCAGGCCACGGCTTCCGGTTTCGAGGAACGGGGAATTCTGTTTGGAAAAGATCAGCCGGTGGCGGGCGAATACCGTCTGCTGGGGGTGTTGCGCGATAGCGGCGTGGTTGAAGTCAACTATGCCCGCTTCATGCAAGCCAATGGCGGTGCCATGTTGCTCATGGTGCAGCGCCGTTTCTACGATGATGAGCGGCGTGAGATGGCGGACTGGGTGCGCGATAACACGCCGCGAATCAGCAGGCGGCTGCTGGATTGGGGACCACTGCCCAAGGCGGCCGCGTTGGCCGCGCTTCCGCAAAGCGAAAGCGAATGAGCGGGATCAATGGGTCTGGCGGCGTTTGAGCAGATCGCGCGCCAGTACCCAGACCACTAGCAGATTGATGGCGACCGCGGCGGCTTCCAGCCAATGCCGATGGTGGACGAAGGCGGTCACGTCGAAGGGCAGATAGGCCGCGGCTGACAGGCAGCCGAACCATGAGGCCCAGGCTTTCGCCCGCCATAGCCCCCAGCCTTCCAACAGGTGCATCACGCCGTAAAGCGCGGCGATGGCGGCGGTGATGTGGATGCCCGTGGGATTGATGGCATGAGACAGCCAGCCGGTGACGCCGCCGTCGGGATCGAGTTGGAAATGCCGGATCAATGCCCGCAGAGCCTCTTGCAGCGGCGCGGGGCCGAGGATCTCCAGCCCGCTGGCCGCAAGCAAAGCCAGTGCCCCTTTGGTCATTTCCACCAGGGCGATGGCGTGCAATCCCGGATGGGGGGCTGGACTGGAGTCGTCAGTGATGTGCTCGGGAAGGGCGTTTTCGCTCATCGAAAGCAATTGATGTGGGGATGGCCGCTTTTCAAGGCTGTTTGGCATGTGTGGGCGAGGAGGGGGTTGCCATTTTCACGAACGGGATGAAGGCGGTGATTTGCTGGGGTGTGGTGAGATCGCCGGCCCGCCCTTCCGGGATGGGGGGCCAATATTGTGGGGGTTGGCGGGGAGGGGGGCCGCCAAGCGGCGGGCAGGCGATGCGCTCCGATGCGAGTACGAGGTTGCGCTCATCCCTTTGTCCATCGGCTGGTGAGTGCCCTGGAGAAATTGCCGGTAGGAATCCGCTCGAACAGTGCATCTGCTCGCGGCCCGGCCAGGTGCCAGGCCGCGTTGCCTGGACTGAGCGGGCAACGTGGCCGGCGTAGGATCGTGGTGGGGGCGGGTCTGGAAAGCCCGGTAAGGACATTTACCCGGGGCCGCCCGCCGGGAGTCGAATACATGCGCCGGCGGTGCCGTGGAAAGAGGGCGATGGATCGAACCGAACGCCCGCGACAATTGCGCTGCAATGTCGGCGGGCGCTTCGAAAACCCTCGATGTGTCGTTGTGGGGGCGCCGCCAGCGCCCCCCGAGCAGGTTAGCCCGCCCGGCTGGCGCGCTTGCGGTCGGTTTCGCTCCGCAGCTTCTTGCGCAGGCGGATTTGTTTGGGCGTGACTTCCACCAGTTCGTCGTCGTCGATGAATTCCAACGCCTGCTCCAGCGAGAACTTGACCGGCGGCGTCAGCGCCAGCGCATCGTCCTTGCCGGAGGCGCGGAAGTTGGTGAGCTGCTTGGCGCGCAGGGCGTTGACGGTCAGGTCGTTGTCCTTGGCGTGGATGCCGACCAACTGGCCTTCGTAGATTTCCTCCTGCGGCTCCACGAACAGGCGGCCGCGCTCCTGCATCGCCATCTGTGCATAGGCGGTGGAGGTGCCGGTGTCGTTGGAGATCAAGACGCCGTTCTGGCGCTGGCCGATCGCGCCATCGGTCTTCGGGCCGTAATGGTCGAAGACGTGGAACAGCAGGCCGCTGCCGGAGGTCAGGGTCTTGAACTCGGTCTGGAAGCCGATCAGCCCGCGCGCCGGGATGATGAATTCCATCCGCACCCGGCCCTTGCCGTCCGGCTCCATGTTCTGCAACAGGGCTTTTCGCTCGCCCAGGCGCGACATCACGCCGCCCTGGTACTCCTCCTCCAGATCGACCACCAGTTGCTCGTAGGGCTCCTGCATCACCCCGTCGATCTCGCGGATGATGACCTCAGGGCGCGATACCGCCAGCTCGTAGCCTTCGCGGCGCATGGTCTCGATCAGGATCGACAGGTGCAGCTCGCCGCGGCCGCTGACCTTGAACTTGTCGGCGTCGGCGGTATCTTCCACGCGCAGCGCGACGTTGTGCTGGGTCTCGCGGATCAGCCTGTCGCGCAATTGGCGCGAGGTGAGGAACTTGCCGCCCGAGCGATCCTTATGGCCGGCGAAGGGCGAATCGTTGACTTGGAAGGTCATCGAGATGGTCGGCTCGTCCACCGAGAGCACCGGCAGTTGTTCGACCGCGGACGGGTCGCAGACGGTTTCGGAAATGCCGAGTCCCTCGATGCCGGAAAAGGCGACGATGTCGCCGGCTTGCGCCTCGGGTACTTCGATGCGATCCAGTCCCATGAATCCCAGCACTTGCAGGACTTTGCCGTTGCGGGTCTTGCCGTCGGTGCCGATCACGCTTACCGGCATGTTGGTGCGCACCTTGCCGCGCTGGATGCGGCCGATGCCGATCACGCCGACGTAGTTGTTGTAGTCCAGGGAAGTCACGCGCATCTGGAACGGGCCTTCCTCGCTGACTGGCGGCACCGGCACGTGCTTGACGATGGCTTCGAACAGTGGGGTCATGTCGCCCTCGCGCACCGACTCGTCGAGGCCGGCGTAGCCGTTCAGGCCGGAGGCGTAGACCACCGGGAAATCGAGCTGCTCGTCGGTGGCGCCCAGGCGGTCGAACAGGTCGAAGGTCTGGTCCAGCACCCAGGCCGGGCGGGCGCCGGGGCGATCCACCTTGTTGATGACCACGATCGGCTTGAAGCCCATCGCGAACGCCTTCTGGGTGACGAAGCGGGTCTGCGGCATGGGCCCGTCCATGGCATCGACCAGGATCAGCACCGAATCGACCATCGACAACACGCGCTCCACTTCGCCGCCAAAGTCGGCGTGGCCGGGGGTATCGACGATGTTGATGCGGAACTCCTCACCCTCCGGCGATTTCCACTTGATCGCGGTGTTCTTCGACAGGATGGTGATGCCGCGTTCCTTTTCGATGTCGCCGCTGTCCATCACCCGTTCGGCCAGCACGGTGCGCTCGTCGAAGGTGTCGGATTGCTTCAGTAGTTGGTCGACGAGGGTGGTCTTGCCGTGATCGACATGGGCGACGATGGCGATGTTGCGGAGATTCTGAATGGACATGCGAACAGGCCGCGGAGGGCGGCCATCGGTTGTGATGGGATTACCGCGAATTATACGCCGCCGCCGCCGGCCGCGACATGACGGGGGGCAATGTGTTCGGCGGGCAGGGGCGCACACTGGACTCGCAGCAAAGCTGCTCCCACCCGACCAGAAGAAGGAAGACGCATGATCCAGAAAGTTTCCGGCGACATCACCAAAAGCAAGGCGCAGGCCATCGCCCATGGCGTCGCGCCCAACGACGATTTCCACCAGGGCCTGGCGCTGGCGCTGCGCGAGCATGCACCCTCGCTGTACAAGGATTTCCGCCATTACTGGCAGGTGCAGCACCCCAAGCCCGGCGAGTTGTGGGTCTGGATGGGCGCGGACGGTCAGCGCATCGTCAATCTCTATACCCAGGCGCCGGCGGAAGGGCATGGCAAGCCGGGCCGCGCCAGCGTTGGCAACGTACGTCATGCGTTGAAGGCGCTGCGCAAGTTCATCGATGAGGAAGGCATCGCCAGCATCGCCCTGCCCAAGCTCGCCACCGGCGTCGGCGGGCTGGAGTGGGCCGAGGTGGAGCCGTTGATCGTCGAGCAACTGGGCGATCTCAAGATCCCGGTCATCGTCTACGAGACCTTCCACCCGGGCGAGGCGGCGGCGGAGAAGCTCTGATCCCCGTGCGCCGGTGCCGCCATGGGTTCCGGCGATGCCGGCGCCCATGGCATGAGCGGCGAGAATCCTTGCGGGGGAAAGGCGCGCGTCGTTTGGCTGGCCGGTGGCGTTGTGTCGATCGTGAAGCGCATTCGCCAAGGCAACACGGGAACTGGCCTGGCCCTTGATGACGGCTCGCGGCATCGCCATGTTGAGCGGGGTGACGATGTTCGTCCCCCCATCCACAGGAGTTCCCATGTCCCTCACCGCCACCATCGATACCGAACGCGGCCCGATCAAGCTTGAGCTGTATGCCGACAAGGCGCCGCTGACCGTTGCCAGTTTCGTCAATCTCGCCAAGCGCGGTTTTTACGATGGCTTGAACTTTCATCGTGTCATCGACGACTTCATGATCCAGGGGGGATGCCCGCAAGGGCGTGGCACCGGTGGCCCCGGTTACAAGTTCGAGGACGAGACCGACAACGGCGTTCGCCATGAGCGTGGCGTGATCTCGATGGCCAACGCCGGCCCCAATACCAACGGCAGCCAGTTCTTCATCACTCACATCAAGACCGATTGGCTGGATGGCAAGCACACCGTGTTCGGCAAGGTGCTGGAAGGTTTGGAAGTGGTCGATGCGGTGAAGCAGGGCGACGCCATCAACTCGATCAAGATCGAAGGCGATGTCGATGCTGCCTTGGCCGCCAAGGCGGATCGCGTGGCGGAATGGAACAAGATTCTCGCCGCTTGAGGCGATGAATCCCGGAGCGAGCCGGCGCGATGCCGGCTCGCCCCTTTTCAAGATGGCGCTGGATGACGCATGCGCCCTGGTGGTTTAGCCCGGCTGCGTCATGGATACGTACATGAGCGGAACCCGCTTCGGGCAAGCCTTGCCCGGGGAGTCATGGACCATTGCCAGTCGCCGTGGGTGCGTGGCTGGCCGCCATTGCGCTTATTGCGCTGGCCTGGGCTTCGCCTGCCGGTACTGGCGTTTGTCGCCCATTCGTTGGACGTCGGGGTTGACGCAGAGACGGCCGCCGCAGATGATGGCATCCGAGGCTTGAAACGCCTGGAGTACCGGAATGGCGTTCTCGTGGCGGCGCAGTTCCGCTTGCGTCACCGCCAACTCGCGCCGGTAGTGGCCCAGCACCGCCCAGCTGGTGAGCAATACCAGC
>NZ_RFLY01000016.1 GCF_003697345.1 Solilutibacter pythonis
CCGCCGTGACCTTGCTGCCGGCTTTCGGCAGGTCGAAGGGTTTGATGACCGGAAAGCCGTCGCCATAGTGGGTGGCATCCGGTGCCGGGGGCTGGACGGATTCGCTGACCGGCGAGCAGGCGGCCATACTCATCATCAATATCGATAATCCCAGTGTGCGCATGGGTGGGCTCCATGTGGGGCGGGGCTGGGGCAGTCTATCCATATCGCGGCGCGGCCGGCGGCATGGGCGGCCGAGGTCGTCGCATAGGTGAGGGCGAGGATCGATTGCGTGTCGAGCACGGGACGTGGCGGTGGCGAGGCGGACGTTCCGTGACGGGTCATGCAAGTGCGCAACGCATGGGGCCGGTCGCAGCGCCGCGCAATTGTTCGACGAGCGTGACGGGTCGCGCGGGTGCGAAACGCACATGCCCGGCGCTTTCGATGCGATCACCTGCATATGACGGGTCGCGCGGGTGCGCAACGCATGGGTCGCCCGCTGGCCTCCGCTCAGGTTGGCCCAGGGTGACGGGTCGCACGGGCGCGCAACGCACGGGCACGGTGATGCCGGTCGCCCCTTGAAAGCCCCGGGGGCCGCCCCATCTCGAAGGCATCCTGGCTCGGCGCCCTGCGCGTCCGGCGGTTTGGCGCTCCCCGGCGCCGATTGCTAAAATGGCCGGGTTTTTTCATCCCAATCAACCACTTGAGAGATTCGTCATGAACATCAAGCCACTCTACGACCGCATCGTGGTCAAGCCGATCGAAGCCGAGGAACTGTCCGCCGGCGGTATCGTCATCCCCGACAACGCCAAGGAAAAGCCGACCAAGGGCGAAGTGGTCGCGGTCGGCGCCGGCAAGGCGCTCGACAACGGCCAGACCCGTCCGATGCAGGTCAAGGTCGGCGACAAGGTGATCTACGGCCAGTATTCCGGCAGCGCCTACAAGCACGACGGCATCGAATACAAGATCGTGCGCGAGGACGACATCCTCGCCGTGCTCGCTTGATTCCCACCCCCCGAATTCGTCATTTGAAGGATTGAACACATGGCTGTCAAAGACATCCGTTTCGGCGAAGACGCCCGTTCGCGCATGGTGCGCGGCGTCAACGTGCTGGCCAACGCCGTCAAGGCCACCCTCGGCCCGAAGGGCCGCAACGTCGTGCTCGACAAGAGCTTCGGCGCTCCGACCATCACCAAGGATGGCGTGTCCGTCGCCAAGGAAATCGAACTGGCCGACAAGTTCGAGAACATGGGCGCGCAGATGGTGAAGGAAGTCGCTTCCAAGACTTCCGACAACGCCGGTGACGGCACCACCACCGCCACCGTGCTGGCCCAGGCGATGATCCGCGAAGGCATGAAGGGCGTGGCCGCCGGCATGAACCCGATGGACCTCAAGCGCGGCATCGACAAGGCCGTCACCGAGGCCGTCGGCCAGCTCAAGTCCATGTCCAAGCCCACCGCCGACGACAAGGCCATCGCCCAGGTCGGCACCATCTCGGCCAACTCGGACGAATCGATCGGCAACATCATCGCCGATGCGATGAAGAAGGTCGGCAAGGAAGGCGTGATCACCGTCGAGGAAGGCTCGGGCCTGGACAACGAGCTGGACGTCGTCGAAGGCATGCAGTTCGACCGCGGCTACCTATCGCCGTACTTCGTCAACAACCAGCAGAGCATGAGCGCCGAGCTGGAAGACCCGTTCATCCTGCTGCACGACAAGAAGATCTCCAATGTGCGCGATCTGCTGCCGGTGCTCGAAGGCGTGGCCAAGGCCGGCAAGCCGCTGCTCATCGTGGCCGAAGAAGTCGAGGGCGAGGCGCTGGCGACACTGGTGGTCAACACCATCCGCGGCATCGTCAAGGTTTGCGCGGTGAAGGCGCCGGGCTTCGGCGATCGTCGCAAGGCGATGCTGGAGGACATGGCGATCCTGACCGGCGGCACCGTGATCTCCGAGGAAGTCGGCCTCTCGCTTGAGAAGGCCACCATTAAGGATCTCGGCCGCGCCAAGAAAGTGCAGGTCTCGAAGGAGAACACCACCATCATCGATGGCGCAGGCGACACCGCCGGTATCGAGGCGCGCATCAAGCAGATCAAGGCGCAGATCGAGGAAACCTCCTCCGATTACGACCGCGAGAAGCTGCAAGAGCGCGTGGCCAAGCTGGCCGGTGGCGTGGCCGTCATCAAGGTCGGCGCGGCGACGGAAGTCGAAATGAAGGAAAAGAAGGCGCGCGTCGAAGACGCCCTGCACGCGACCCGCGCGGCGGTGGAAGAAGGCATCGTGCCGGGTGGCGGCGTCGCCCTCATCCGTGCGCTGTCGGCAATCAAGAACCTGAAAGGCGCCAACGAAGATCAGAACCACGGCATCGAGATCGCGCTCCGCGCGATGGAGGCGCCGTTGCGCGAGATCGTCACCAACGCCGGCGAAGAACCGAGCGTGATCGTCAACAAGGTGAAGGAAGGCGAGGGCAACTTCGGCTACAACGCCGCCACCGGCGAGTTCGTGGACATGGTCGAAGCCGGCATCCTCGACCCGACCAAGGTGACTCGCACCGCGTTACAGAACGCCGCCTCGATTGCCGGTCTGATGATCACCACCGAAGCCATGGTGGCCGAAGCGCCGAAGAAGGAAGAGCCGGCGATGCCGCCGGGTGGTGGTATGGGCGGCATGGGCGGCATGGATTTCTAAGACGCCCGCTCCCTCCCATCGGGTTGGCGGCCGCTACCCGGAGGCGCATGTGACGGCTCATGCACATCGCTTTCCGCTTGCCGGCCGCGCAACCCGCTGGCGACGACCCGGCGAATCTCCCGCCAGGGCCGCAAGACGAGAACCCCCGCAGCGATGCGGGGGTTTTTGTTTGCCGTCGAACCGGTGAAATATGCTGTTGTCATGCTGGCCCGGATGCCAGGGGGGAAGCCGTGGACGATCTGTCGCCATCGGATATGAAGTCCATTCTGCTGTCCAAGCGGGTCAATCTCTACTATTTGCAGCATTGCCGGGTGCTGGTCAACGGCGGTCGGGTCGAATACGTTACCGATGCCGGCAAGCAGTCCCTTTACTGGAATATTCCCATCGCCAATACCACGGTGGTGCTATTGGGAACGGGCACCTCCGTCACCCAGGCGGCGATGCGCGAACTGGCCAAGGCCGGCGTACTGGTCGGCTTCTGTGGCGGTGGTGGAACGCCACTGTTTTCGGCCAACGAGGTCGATGTCGATGTGGCCTGGTTCTCGCCGCAAAGCGAATATCGGCCCACCGAATATTTGCAGGCGTGGGTGTCGTTCTGGTTCGATGACGCGCGGCGCCTGCGCGCGGCCAAATCAATCCAGAAGGCGCGTCTTCAGTGCAGCGGCGCGCAATGGCTGAAATCGCGCGCACTGCGCGATGCCGGGTTCGAGCCCGATGCCCGGTTGTTGGGCGCGTCGTTGGAAAAATCGGCCGCCGCGGTCGAAACGTGTGCGGACGTCAATGCGTTGCTGACCGAGGAAGCCCGGCTGACCAAGGCCCTGTTCCGCCTCGCCGCGCGCACGGCGGGTTATGGAGATTTCACCCGCGCCAAACGCGGAAGCGGCACCGACCCGGCCAATCGGTTTCTCGATCACGGCAATTATCTGGCTTATGGACTGGCTGCCAGCGCGACCTGGGTATTGGGTCTGCCGCATGGCCTGGCCGTGCTTCATGGCAAGACGCGCCGTGGCGGGTTGGTGTTCGATGTCGCCGATCTGGTCAAGGACGCGGCCATTCTGCCGCAGGCATTCGTTTCGGCGATGCGCGGCGACGAGGAGCAGACCTTCCGGCAAGCCTGCATCGAACGACTCACGCGCATGGAGGCGCTGGACTTCATGATCGATACCTTGAAGCAAATCGCGCTGGAAACGGCCTCGGCATGAATATCCTGCTGGTTTCCGAGTGCAGCGGGCGGGCGATCAATGCGACCCGGCGCATCCTCGACCAGTTTGCCGAGCGCCGGGGCGAGCGCGCCTGGCAGACGCCGATCACGCGGGAAGGTCTGAATACATTGCGTCAGTTGCTGCGCAAGAGCGCGCGCAAGAACACGGCGGTGGCCTGTCACTGGATTCGCGGCTTGAACCACACCGAGTTGCTGTGGATTGTCGGCAACGCGAGTCGCTTCAATGCGCAGGGCGCGGTGCCCACCAACACGACCCGCCGCGACGTGCTGCGCAATACCGATGAAAACGACTGGCATACCGGCGAGGACATCGGTCTGCTGGCGCAACTGGCCGCCTTGCTGCATGACCTTGGCAAGGCCAGCGTGGCGTTCCAGCATCGATTGGCGGGCCGGCTTGTCGAGCGCAATCTGTATCGGCACGAATGGGTCTCGCTGCGCTTGTTCCTGACCTTCGTCGGCGAGGATGACGATGAAGGTTGGCTGCGGCGTCTCGCCAGCCCGACGGTGGATGACGATGTCGCATGGCTGGCGGCCGGGCGCTATCTGCGCGATGGCATCGATACCACCGCGCCCCCTTTCGCCCATTTGCCGCCTTTGGCCGCCGCCGTGGCGTGGCTGGTCCTGACGCATCACCGCCTGCCGATCATGCCGATGTATGAGGAAACCGGCGAGCAGTCCTGGCTGGGGCGGCGATGCAGGGATTTCGATCAAAGCGGACGGCTGCACGATCTGCTCGCCGATGTCCGCCACGACTGGAACGAAGTCCGGCGGCAGGCAGAGACGAAAGAAACATGCGCTTACTGGTCGATGGCGGGTGAACTGCCGGTGCGCCTGCCCCGATGGCGCGCCCGCGCCGCCAAGCTCGCACAGCGCTTGCTGGCGTTGCGGGCCAAGCCCGGCAAGGGCGACTGGCTGTCCAATCCCTACGTCATGCACGTCGCCCGCATGAGTCTGATGTTGGCGGATCACCATTATTCGTCGCTGCCGACGGATTCGCATGAGCGCGTCAGCGGGGATGTCGGTTACGCCATCTATGCCAATACCGATCGGGAGGGCAGGCTCAAGCAGCCACTGGACGAGCATCTGCTGGGCGTTGCGCGCAATGCGGCGATGATTTGCCGCAGCCTGCCGGACTTCACCGCGCACTTGCCCCATTTGGTCCACAGGACGCTCCGCAAACGCACCCGCCACCCCGCTTTCCGTTGGCAGGACAAAGCCTTCGATGCTGCCGAGGCCATGCGTGAACGCGCGTGCGCGCATGGCGCTTTCATCGTCAACATGGCCTCGACCGGGCGCGGCAAGACCATCGCCAACGCGCGCATCATGTATGCGCTGGCCGATCCGCAGCGTGGCATGCGGTGCAGCTTTGCCATCGGCCTGCGCACGCTCACCTTGCAAACCGGGCGCTCTTTCCAGCGCGACCTGGGGTTGCAGGATGACGAAATCGCCATCCGTGTGGGCGGCTCCGCCAACCGCCGATTGTTCGAATATCACCAGCGGCGGGCCGAGCGTTGCGGTTCGGCTTCCACGCAGGCGCTGATGGAAGAAGACGGCGCGGTGTTCTACGAAGGCAATACTGAAGACCACCCGCTGCTGCGCATGGCGATGAACGATGAGCGCATCAAGTACCTGCTGAGCGCGCCGGTGCTGGTCTGCACCATCGATCACTTGATGCCCGCTGCCGAAGCGCAACGCGCCGGTCGGCAGATCGCGCCGATGTTGCGCCTGATGAGCGGCGATCTGGTGCTGGACGAGCCGGACGATTTCGATCTCTCCGACCTGCCCGCGTTGACCCGGCTGGTGCACTGGGCGGGATTGCTTGGTGGCAGAGTGCTGCTGTCGTCGGCCACCTTGCCGCCGGGCCTGGTTCATGGGCTGTTCGAAGCCTACCGGCGGGGGCGCATCCAGTACCAGGGCAACCGCGGCATGGGCGGTGGGCAGATGTTGCCGCCGCCACCGGTCGCCTGTCTGTGGGTGGACGAGTTCAAGACCGTGGCGGCCGATTGCCGCGAACCGGAACAGTTCGAAGCGGCGCATGCGGATTTCGTCGCTGCCCGGGTGGGGGCGCTGGGCAAGCAGCCGCCCAAACGGCGGGGCGAATTGCTGCCGTTATCCATCAATGCGAAAAGCAAGGAACGTATTCGCCGCCAGTTCGCCGAGCATGCGCGGCAAGCGATATTGAAGGCGCATGCGCTGCATGCCGCGGTGGATGCGAAAACCGGCAAGCGCCGCAGTTTCGGCGTGGTGCGGATGGCGAACGTCGAGCCGCTGTACGACGTGGCCACGGAGCTGTTCCGGCTGGGCGCGCCGGAAGGCATCCATATCCATTTGTGCGTCTATCACTCGCGGTTCCCGCTGCTCCTGCGTTCGGCCATCGAGCATGAGCTGGATACCGTGCTGGATCGGCGTGGCGTGGACGACCCGGCCTGCTCGCGGCCCAACGTCCGCAAATTGCTGGAGGCCTGTCCCGAGCGGGATCACGTCTTCGTGGTGCTCGCCTCCCCCGTTGCGGAAGTGGGCAGGGATTGGTCGCTGGACTGGGCCGTGGTGGAGCCTTCGTCGATGCGCTCGCTGATCCAGTTGGCCGGGCGCGTATGCCGGCATCGCGACCCACCGAACGAACATTCCAATGTGTTCATCTTCGACACCAACCTCAAGCATTTCGAACGGGGCAGGCCCGCCTTCGTGCGGCCGGGGTTCGAGGAGATGCGAGATCGTCCCGGCGCGCTGCGCTTGGAGAGCCATGCCTTGAGCACGCTGCTGGCGCCAGAGGAGTATGCCGTCATCGATGCCCGTTCGAGAGTCCAGGCCAGGCCGCTCGAAAGCCTGCGTCCACGGACGCGGCTGGTGGATCTGGAGCATGCGCGCCTGCACCTGGTGATGCGCGCCAGTCAAAAGGGCGTGCTCAACGCGGCCAGCATCTGGGCCACGCCGCGCGCGGCGCTTACCTGGGCGTTACCGCAGCAGCAGCCGTTCCGCGACGATGGCGGATGTCGCGAAGAGACCCTGGCATTCCTGCCGGATGATGACGAAACACGCCTGATTCCGCACCGGGTGCGGGAAGCGCCCGGTGAAAAAATCTATACCACCGCCGGAGACGCGTTGGAGGATATCGATCTGACTGCCAGCGGTGGGCCGCGAATCGCACCGTGGATGCGGTTCGACATGCTCGCGTTACTGGAGCCGCTGGCCGAAGCGCAGAACGTTTCGCTTCGCACGGCCGCCGAACGCTTCACCATCGCCAATGTGCCATTGCCCACCGATGGTCGCCTGGCGCATTGGCGATGGCACCCGGTGTTGGGTTTCACCTTGGCGGGCTGATGGGGGCATGATCGTCATGGGGCGATCGTTTTCATGCCCATCGGGGGAGGTCGGTTGTGTGGGGTGTTGGCGTGCTTGGCCTCTGCTTCAGCATTCTTGTGGCGATCGCCATGGCGAGGAGAAGCCTGGGGGCGGGTGTGCGCTTGGCGTGTCAGGTATCAGGGTGATCCGGTTGGTGAGGGGCGTACGGCTGTGTTGCCGCAAGGCTGCCTGTTCGGCAGTGGATGTCGGTGCCGTGAAGCACGCGTGCAATTTTCTCAGCTACTTGTTCAGTAGAAGTCGGCGGCCAATAGAGTACATCGTAACGTGCAAACGTTTTTCGAAATACGCATACAATGGATTTATTTTTCAGAATGATTGAATTATCGTTGAATTGGCGATATTTCCATTCTGACAGGGATGGCGTCCTGGCAACCTGGCAACTTTCCCAATCGACGTTCGCGATTTATAGGAGGGACGAGATGTTTAGTACGCATCGCACCAGAAGAGTATGGGGGCCTGTTGGCCCCCATGCGCGCACCCCGTAGCGAGTTGCTGCGGGAGTCCTATCTCATTCGACCTTCCTGGGCCGAAGAACAGGAGTCCCCATGAACGAACGAACCCAGCGTATCCGTGAAACCATTGGCGGTTTCATTGAGGAGCGATTTGTCGCCAAGTCGAAAGGTGGCAAGGACGACGACGTATTAGCCTCCAAATACGGATACGACGCCTGGCTCGCCGACGCGGCTCGACGAGTCGGCCAGATCCAGGCAGTTACTCATGTGCTGAAGGCCACGCACCCGGATGCCAAGGGCAGCAGCCTGTATGTCCGGCCCAAACAGTTGCCGGAGCGGCCCGAAGCCGGTTCCCATGCACTGGGGGAAACGTATGCCGAAGATATCGTCGGTAATGCCGCCGCACTGGATGTCTACAAACTGCTGAAACTGGAGGTGGAGGGGCGGCGTCTTTTGGATTGGCTGCAAAGCGAGGATTCGGACTTGCTTGCCGCACTGTCCGACGATCCCGCCGTGGCGGTGGCCCATGCGGCGGCGTTCCGGTCACTGGTGCGTCCTGCGGAAACATATGCCAGCCATCTCAATGCCAAGCAGTTGTATTGGTGCATTGGCGAAGATGCGACCGACGATACCCAGTATCATCTTTTGCAGCCGATGTTTCCCAGCAGCCTGATGCATGCGGTCCATGCCAATATACAGCGCAGCCGCTTTGACGATGACGTGGTCGAGATGCGCAAAGCCCGGCGCGAGAATAAGCCGCATCATGGTGTGGAACCGGAATACCAAGGGCTTGGTGTGCGAAAACTCGGGGGAACTAAGCCCCAGAACGTTTCGCAATTGAATAGTGAGCGGGGGGGGATCAATTATCTTCTGGCATCTTTGCCGCCGGAATGGAAACAGGGCCGCCCACGTGAATTCCTGCGAGTCACTACGGCCATTCCACGCTTTGAATATTTTGAGGATGTGCGTGCCCTGCTGAAGGCTTACATCAAGCATGTGAAATCCTACGACCAGCGCCGTCATGCGCAGGATGATAAGCGCCGGCGGCTGGAGCGGCGTTTGGGGACGATGCTGGGGGTCTTCGGTGTGACGACAGCCCAATCGTTCGAGCCGGGTTGGACGCGGCAGGTGGAATGCAATCTCGCGGAATGCGAAAAACTCTGGCTCGATCCCGGGCGCAGGACACTTCAGTGTCGGGAGCAAGCCAATGACCCGGAAGGGCATGAGGACGATCTTGCTTTCAACAAGGCATTCGATCACCAGGACTGGCCCGACGAAGTGGCGGCCCGCTTCGCAAAATGGTTAAGCGACCGGCTGCGCAAGGAGGACGTACCCACGGGTGATGTCGAGCTCAGGCATTTTGCGCGCGAGGCCGTCGTCGATGCGGTGGATTGGCCCAATCCCATGCGGCGCGACTTGCCGAACAAGCGGCAATGGAATACCGGGGTGGCGTCATGAATGATCAATGCCCCGGCTTCAGCCATCTGCTGATATTTCCCAGGCGTCGCGTGCAGAACGCCAATGCCATTTCAAGCCCATTGACCCATGGCTTCCCTTCCATGACCGCTTTCATCGGCCTAATGTGGGCCTTGCAGCGAAAAGCGCGACTGGCGGGAGTCGAGGATATTCGCTTCCGGGCGATTGGCGTGATTTGTCATCGCCACCAGGAACTCGTCACCGGCCGATACGACAAGGCGTTCCGGCTCACCCGCAATCCGATTGGCAAGGATGGCAAGATCGCCGCCATCGTCGAGGAAGGGCGCATTCACCTGGACATCAGTCTCGTTCTGGCGGTGGAAGCGCCCATGATCGGGCGAGATCGGGACAGCGACCAAGCATTGGCGGCACGGCTCGGTGATTCGTTGGAGACGATGCGCATCGCCGGTGGCACGCAGCTTTCCGCCGGGCCCAGGTCGCAGCCGTATTGGGCGGCGATGACGGGGGATGCCGAAGGCCGTAATGCCGTGTTCCGTTCCACCATATTGCGGTTGCTGCCGGGCTTCGCACTGGTGTCGCGTGACGATCTGTTGTCGGAAACGCTCGAAGCGCAACGCAAGCATAATCCCGATGCCACCGTGCTGGACGCGTGGTTGACGTGTTCGCGCTGGAACCACCGTTACGACAGCAGTGAGCGGAAATGGGTGCAGGATCGGTCCAAGGGCAGCGGTTGGATCGTACCGATTCCGGTTGGCTACACCGCGTTGACCGACTTGCAGCCCGCGGGCAGCGTGGTCAATGCGCGCGACGCGGACACGCCGTTCCGCTTCGTTGAAAGCTTGTATTCGCTGGGTCAATGGATTGGCCCGCATCGCATCGAATACCCCGGGCAGCTGCTCTGGTATCCCGATACTCAAGCGGATACAGGGGTATATCGGTGTCGTAACGATTTCATCAACCCGCAAATGCCGGCTGATGAACTGGACTGGCTCGAAGACGCATAATCATTGACTCTGGAGAACATCATGACCATTAAGAATCCGTCCGTTCTGGCCTTCGAACGCAAGCTCGATCCATCCGATGCCGTTTTCAACGCGGGACGCTGGGATGGGCGCGGCAACAGCGAGCGTTGGGAGCCGGTACGTATCCGGGAAAAATCCGTGCGGGGCACTATTTCCAACCGTTTGAAAGCGGGTGAACAAGACCCGCTCAAGCTCGATGCCGCCATCGACAAACCCAATCTCCAGACCGTGGATGTCGCGGCATTACCGATGTCTGCCGATACGCTGCGGGTGCGTTTCACGCTCCGGGTTTTACCGGGCATGGGCGAGCCGTCCGCCTGCAATGAATCCGAATACCGCGAAAGGCTGCTATCGGTAGTGAGCGAGTATAAGGAGCGGCATGGCCTCGCGGCCCTGGCCCAGCGCTATGCGATCAACTTGGCCAATGGCCGATTCCTGTGGCGGAACCGTATTGGCGCCGAACAGGTTGAAGTGCATGTCGATCGTTTGAGAAATGGCGCCGTGGAAAATATCGGTATATTCGATGCGCTGGCATTTTCGCTGCGCGACTTCGAAGTGCCGGCGAGTGCGCAGTCGGCCGTAAGCGACGTGAAGAATGCCATCCAGATGGGTTTGTCAGGCCAGGAACATGTCTTGTTGCAAGTCACTGCCTATTTGCGAGTGGGGGAAGGACAGGAGGTGTTTCCTTCGCAGGAGCTGATTCTTGACCGCGGACGTGGAGATAAAAGCAAGACGCTGTATGGTGTCGGTTCCGAGGAAGATGCCGTCGCCGCCATGCACTCGCAGAAGATCGGTAATGCCCTGCGGACGGTGGATACTTGGTATCAAGGGGCGGATGTCAATGGCCCCATAGCGGTTGAACCTTATGGGTCGGTTACTACCCAAGGCAAGGCCTATCGACAACCGCGTGGAAGCAAGGATGATTTCTACACCCTGTTCGATGGCTGGATGCTCAAGGACAAGGTGCCTGCCGTCGAACAACAGCATTATGTGATGGCCGTGCTGCTTCGTGGCGGCGTCTTCGGCGAGGGTTGAGATGGATGCCTATATCGAAATCACCTTGCGGCCGGACGGTGAGTTCCCTCGGTATATACTGATGGATGCATTGATCGCCAAATTCCACCGCGCGCTGGTGAAGGCGGGCACTGAGCGGATGGGTGTGAGCTTTCCACAGTGGAGTAAAGGAAAGCGCCCGACCCTGGGAGGTGTTGTCCGTCTGCATGGGAATTCCGAAGATTTAAAACTATTGATGGAAAGAGACTGGTTCCGTGGCATGCGTGACCATGTGCGAATCGATGGTCCAAATCCCGTGCCGGCGCATCGGACATATTGGCGGGTGGAGCGCCAGAAAGCCAAGAGCGCAAACAACATGCGGAAACGCGCGATGCGGCGACACGGATTGAGTAAGGAGGAAGCAGCCAAACGTATACCGGATGATGCTGGTGATTGGCTGGACTTGCCATTCACTACCCAGCGCAGTAGCAGCACCGGCCAGCACTATCGTCTGTTCATTAACCAACGGCAAGTAGACTCGATCGGCTCGGGGGGCTTCAACAGCCATGGAATGAGCACGGGGAGCGGTGTACCGAGCTTCTGACCCAAATTTCGGCAAGGCCAAGGATGGCCTTTGTAATCAATAACTTAGCCATTCCCAGCATAAAAGGGATAACTTGCTCTCAGTTAACCTTGTTCTTTGTAAATTCAATGGGTTACGCCGAATTTTGGCTAGTTCACGGCCGCGTAGGCCGCTTAGAAATGGATGAGTCCCGGCCCCTCTTATTACTTGCTGTTCACGGCCGCGTAGGCCGCTTAGAAAACTGATTGAGTCCCGCGGTACGCAGCTCACTAGTTCACGGCCGCGTAGGCCGCTTAGAAAATACAGGGTTAGTACAGACGCGAGCGACAGGAGTTCACGGCCGCGTAGGCCGCTTAGAAAGCACGAGGGATCGAGGACCGGCCGCCACCGGGGTTCACGGCCGCGTAGGCCGCTTAGAAACGGTCAGATCATTGCCCCGGCGTAGCAACTCCGTTCACGGCCGCGTAGGCCGCTTAGAAATTATCGACACCAGTAAGACCGATAAACGATACGTTCACGGCCGCGTAGGCCGCTTAGAAAGGCCACATCTCGGGGGACCGAGACGTCAAATCGTTCACGGCCGCGTAGGCCGCTTAGAAAATCGAGATCATGCGGACGGACATTAATACGATGTTCACGGCCGCGTAGGCCGCTTAGAAATCCAGGCAGGGTAGCAACTGTGGCAAAATCGAGTTCACGGCCGCGTAGGCCGCTTAGAAAAATCGGGTGCTGCAAGATTACGGGATAATCCGGTTCACGGCCGCGTAGGCCGCTTAGAAAGCTAACCACGCGGGCTGTCGAAATACTGGAAGGTTCACGGCCGCGTAGGCCGCTTAGAAAATCATCCCACCGCCATGACCCATCATCACCCAGTTCACGGCCGCGTAGGCCGCTTAGAAAACGGTCTTGTGCCCGCGTCCCGTAGGGCCATCGTTCACGGCCGCGTAGGCCGCTTAGAAAACAAGAGACTCATCAGGCTGATAAAAGCTACGGTTCACGGCCGCGTAGGCCGCTTAGAAAGGGCGAAGTGCAGCTCTGGAACCGCGCGCATAGTTCACGGCCGCGTAGGCCGCTTAGAAAAATTACGGGACACTATCTCAAGACGACTATAGGTTCACGGCCGCGTAGGCCGCTTAGAAAACGATGGATGCGAGTATCGCCCTATAGGGCTAGTTCACGGCCGCGTAGGCCGCTTAGAAAAAACGATCAGCCGTTGATTTCTGTTCGTCGGCGTTCACGGCCGCGTAGGCCGCTTAGAAATGCGACGGCCCCTGCCTGCGGCCACCACCCTCGTTTACGGCCACGTAGGCCGCTTAGAAAAAGCGCCAGGGCGTAACGGACAGCCCGATATGGTTCACGGCCGCGTAGGCCGCTAAATAATGTATGCCGAAAATCCCATTTGCTCGACGGCACTCACGGTCGTATGGAAATACTTTAATATTTTCGGATCAAAATCTAATTGTCGGTGGATTTTTTTCATGTAAAAAATGGATGTTTTGAACTTATTGCCAACGGGGTGGGTTGACTTATCCAAAATTAATATTATTGTTGTGCTGCCCGCATTGAGTAATCATTGGCGCCCAGGTGAGCGGTTCCTGACGGGATTGAAAGACAAGTGCTCATTAAGGCTGGAGTATTCCAGTCAATTAATTCGTTCTTGGATTTAAATCTCCCTGATTGATAGGTAAGCTCTATCGTGCGGATGGGAAATTTCGATTTCATTTTGATGGCGAACTCTCGCAGTATGCCTGCGGGAGAGCGGTATCCATGTGTATTCAAAGCCGAGGTTTGCCATGACATTCACTACAACGCTAGGGACGACAGCTTTGCTGGTCGCCGGTCTGACGACTGGTGGCGTCTCCGACAGCACAATGACGCGCGATAACGGTGCGCCGGTTGGCGACAACCAGAATTCTCAGACGGCTGGCCCCGATGGGCCGGTGCTGTTGCAGGATGTGCACCTCATCGAGAAATTGCAGCGCTTCGATCGAGAGCGCATTCCCGAGCGTGTGGTGCATGCGCGCGGTACTGGCGCGTTTGGCCGGTTCGTCAGTTCTGGCGACCACAGTGCCCTGACGCAAGCGGCTCCGTTTCTGGCAGCGGGCAAGGTCACTCCGGTATTCGTGCGTTTTTCGACGGTAATCCACCCCTCTGGCTCGCCGGAGACACTGCGAGATCCTCACGGCTTCGCCACTAAGTTTTATAGCGATCAGGGCAACTGGGATTTGGTGGGCAACAATCTGCCGATATTCTTCATCCGCGATGCGATCAAGTTTCCGGACATGGTCCATTCGTTGAAGCCCTCGCCGATCAATAATGTGCAGGATCCGAACCGCTTCTTCGATTTCTTCAGCCATCAGCCCGAATCCACCCACATGCTGACGCAGGTGTATTCCGATCTGGGAACGCCGGCGAGTTACCGCATGATGGATGGCAATGGCGTGCATGCCTACAAATTCATCAATGCCGCGGGGGAAGTGCGCTATGTCAAGTTCAATTGGCGCAGCAATCAGGGGGTGAAGACCCTTGACCTGGACCAGGTGGCCGAAGTGCAGTCGCGCGATTTCAATCACTTGACCAACGATCTTTACGGCGCGATTGGGCGTGGCGAATTCCCGAGCTGGGATCTCTACGTGCAGGTGCTGAAGCCCGAGCAGCTCAATGGTTTCGCCTTCAATCCGCTGGATGCCACGAAGATCTGGCCGGATGTGCCGGCGGTGAAACTCGGCACCATGACGCTCGATAAAGTGCCCGGCAATTTCTTCCAGTCCACGGAGCAGAGCGCGTTCGCGCCCGCGAATCTGATCCCGGGTATCGAGCCGAGCGAGGATCGCTTGTTGCAGGGGCGTATTTTCAGCTATGCCGATACTCAGCTTTACCGGCTGGGTGCCAATCACAAGCAATTGCCGATCAATGCGCCGCGCAATATAACCATTGCCAACCACAATCAGGATGGTTTCATGCGCTTGCGGGAGGACATGGATAACGTCAATTACCAGCCCAGCCGTACCGGCGATGGCCATGTCGAGGATCGCCGCCATCTCTACTCGCAGTTGGCTTTGAGCGGCGCCACCCAGCAGCAGCGTATCGCCAAGACCGATAATTTCAGTCAGGCCGGTGCGTTCTGGCGGGGGTTGTCGCGCAAGGCGCAGGGCAATCTGATTCGCAATCTGGCGGCTGACCTTGGGCAGGTGCGTGATGCCATGATCAAGAACACGATGGTGGCGCACTTCTACAAGGCCGATGCCGATTACGGCCGGAAACTGGCGAGCGCGGTGAAAGCCGACCTCCGTGAAGTGGAACGGATCGCGGCCAAGCTCGAAGGTTGATCCAGCTCGCGCACCGGCGTCATGCGGTGCGCATACCGAATCCGGCATGCAGTTGCATCGCCGGCCGTCCGGGGTGGTTCATGCCGCTCTCCCTTCAGGAAGGCCACCCCGGACACCTCTTCATGAACATGGCCTGGTTTGGCCGGGCAGCTCGTCCCTTCGAAAAGAAACTGAAATGACTTCCATTGCACGCCACGTATTCTTGTTGTTGATGTTGCTTGGTCCGTCCATGGCGATATCGGCCGAGCCCGCCCGGGACCTGAGCCCACAGGGGCTTGCGCCATATTGGTTCAAGGCTGTCCGTGCGGGCGATATGGATTTGGTGGAAACGCTCTTGCAGCGCGGTATCGATATCGAAGTGACTAACGAGCGTGGCTTCAGCGCCTTGATTTTGGCCGCTTACAATGGTCAGCCGGCACTGGTAAGCGATTTGCTGAAGCGTGGCGCCGACCCCAATCGCGGCGACCGGACCGGCAATACGGCATTGATGGGCGCCTTGTTTCGTGGCGATGAAGCCTCCGCGCGTCTTTTGCTGGCGGACCCGCGCATTGATATCGATCGAAAGAACAATGCCGGCCAGACTGCCGCCATGTTCGCGGCCCTGTTCGGGCGTACCGAATTGCTGCTGGAACTGGCCGATCATGGTGCCGATCTCGATGCCGTGGACGCGGCTGGCGCCAGCGTGCGCTCGTTGGCCGCGCGGCAGGGGCATGACACGCTGCTTGCCGAATTGGACAAGCGCCATTGAAGTGAAATGCGGTTGTCGATGATGGCTGGAAGCTCCCCATCCTTTTTCGAGAGTGTCGATTTCCAGTGTCGTGGTAGATACACCAAAGCGGTGTATGCTTCGGTAAACCACGGAGGAGGGGGATGGGATGGATTTCTACGCGCATTCCGGCAGGCATGCCGATAAATCCGACTGGCAACCGCTGTCGGCCCATTGCAACGACGTAGGGGAGGGGGCCGCGCAACGGGCGGCGTTCTTCGGGGCAGAGGCATTGGCGCGCCCCGCGGGGCAATTACACGACCTGGGTAAATACACCGAGAAGTTCCAGGGGCGGCTGGAGGGCGAGGTGCCGAAGGTCGATCACTCCACTTGGGGGGCGTGGGTGGCGACGCAGCGTTATGTGGGCCGGGAAAAAGGGCTGGCCAATCTGATCGCCTATGCCATTGCCGGCCACCATGCGGGCCTGGCGAATGGCAGCGGTCTGGAGAGGGCACGGAAGTCGCTTGCCGAGCGATTGGGCGATGATTATCTCGCCACACTGCCGCCCCTGCTCCCGCATTGGGCGCGGGAAATCGAGCTTCCCACGCATCTTGCGTTGCCCCGGGGATTCAAGCCGAATCAGGCGCGCGGCGCGTTCCAGCTTTCATTGTTGACTCGGATGGTCTTTTCCTGCCTGGTCGATGCCGATTTCGTCGATACCGACAATTATTACCGGCGGCTGGAAGGAAAAGCGCCGCGTCCCGAGAATGCCGGGCTGGCGCTCGAAGCGTTGCGAGACCGTCTCGATGCCCGCCTGTCCAGCTTCAAGGCCGACAGCCACGTCAACCGTATCCGTGCCGAGGTGCTGGCGCATGTGCGCGCGGAGGCCACGCACGCGCCCGGCCTGTTTTCGTTGAGCGTGCCGACGGGCGGCGGCAAGACGCTGGCCTCGCTGGCTTTCGCGTTGGATCATGCCATCGCCCACGGCCTGCGCCGGGTGATCTACGTGATTCCCTTCACCAGCGTCGTCGAGCAGACCGCCGCCGTCTTCCGCGCCGCGCTTGGTGAGTTGGGCGCGGCGGCGGTATTGGAGCATCACAGCGCCTTCCACGAAGACCCCGACAGCGCCCCGCAATCCATCGAAAAACGCCGCCTGGCGATGGAGAACTGGGATGCCCCCATCGTGGTCACTACGGCGGTGCAATTCTTCGAAAGCCTGTATGCCGATCGCCCTTCGCGCTGCCGCAAGTTGCACAACATCGCCGGCAGCGTGGTGATCCTGGACGAGGCCCAGACCCTGCCGCTGGATCTGCTGCGTCCCTGCGTCGCCTTGTTGGACGAACTGGCCTTGAACTATCGCACGAGCCTGGTGCTTTGCACGGCGACGCAGCCTGCCCTGCGCAGGGATCAGGGCTTCAGCGACGGGCTGGAAAACGTCCATGAGCTGGCGCCCGACCCGTCCGCGTTATATCAGCGCCTGCGCCGGGTACGGGTGCGGCACGTCGGCGTGATGGATGACCAGGCGCTTGCCGGCGCCCTGCGTGAACGCGAGCAGGCGCTTTGCATCGTCAACAATCGCCGCCATGCCCGAACGCTGTTCGATGCCATCGCCGATGCGCCGGGTGCGCGCCACCTCACCACCTTGATGTATGCCCGCCATCGCAGCGACGTGCTGGCGGATATCCGTCAACGTTTGAAGGATGGGCAGCCCTGCCGCGTCGTATCCACCAGCTTGGTGGAAGCCGGCGTGGATGTGGATTTCCCGGCCGTTTTGCGCGCCGAAGCCGGGTTGGATTCCATCGCCCAGGCCGCCGGGCGATGCAACCGCGAAGGCCGGCGAGGCCCGGGCGAGAGCGATGTCCTGGTGTTCGCGGCCCCCGACTGGCAGCCGCCCCGCGAGCTGGAGCACCAAGCGGCCGTGTTCCGCGCCATCGAGCCGGCACACCGGGACGACCTGCTGGCGTTGGATGCGGTCGAAGCCTATTTTCGCGAACTATACGCCCGTCTTGGCGATGGAAGGCTGGACCGCGATGACCTGCTCGGCCTGCTCAGGGCGGCCGCGCCCGACACCTTGCCGCTGGAGACGCTGGCGGCGAAGTTCCGCCTCATCCAGACCCGGATGCGGCCGATCATCATTCCTTTCGACCACGACAGCGGCGAGCGTATCCCGGAGGTGGACGAAGCACTGGACGACCTGGCGTTCGCGCCCGGCGCCGCGCGCAAGCTACAACCCTATCTGGTGCAAGTTCCGGAGCAGGCTTACGACGCCCTGCGGCAAGCGCACGCCATCCAGCCGGTAGCCCCCGAGCGCTACGCCGATCAATTCGTGGTGCTGCTCAATCCACGCTTGTACGACAAGCGGTTCGGGCTGCATTGGGAGGCGCCGCAGTTTTTAGAGGCGGACAGACTTGTAATTTGAATTTGGGTATTTGGATTCTTTGGTTGGTGGCTAATCATGGGGCAGCAATCTGGCTTGGAGCTGGCTGTGGGGCACCTGGACGCTTCGTCGGGCCAGTGTTGACCGCTGAACAGTTGGCCTCTGCGCTGCGTGCTGGTTCCACGCGCAATTTGTCAGTGCCCCCTGCTGCTGCCGCGCTGATCAGTTCTTTGTTCGCCGAGCTTCCATCAGACTTGATACTGCGGTGTACGGTCGAAGCCGCTGCCGATGTTCGGCGCGTCAACAATCTCTATCGCGAGGCATTGGCCGATGCGCTTCCATCAGTTCGGACGTGGGAGACCTCGGTGGAGCACTTCTTGTGAGTGGCACCACGCATGATGAGGTGATTGCTCACCGCCAGTCCGGGTCATGGCGGAACCTCGAACGGGCTGCACTGACGATCATCGCCGACGTTCAGGAATACGCCGGCAGCGCTTTTCAGCCCAAACTCGGTGGTGGCACTCGCTTGATGCTGGCGTTGGATCACCGCATCAGCCATGACATCGACCTTTTCATACGTGATCCACAATGGGTCGGGTACATCACTCCTCGCCTGAATGAGCGTGTTGAAGCGGTGATTGCGGGCTAGGAAGAGGCGGCGGACTTCCTCAAGCTCAACTTGCCGGATGGCGAAATCGACTTCATTGTCCGAGGCTCCTTGCTCGGTCTCCCAGATGAAGTCTCGTAGGAAACAAGACTGCCACTGGAGCCCATTGCGGAAGTGCTGGCGAAAAAGTTGTTTTATCGGGGCTCGGCGCTAACGCCACGCGACCTGTTTGACTGGTGGACGGTGGAGACATTGAAACCAGCGCTTGTCCAGAAGGCAGAGATGGGGCGTCTGCTGGAGAGTAAGCGCCAAGGTATTCTAAAGGCACTCGAACTGCTGCCGAGATCAACTGCGGCTGCCAGGTTGTGGGATGGAATCTTTGCCCCGGATAAGCCTGATATGCCGGATGTTGCTGCGTGGGGGCGGGATGCACTGGGTCAGTACCAACAGGCTTCGATGAAGATGCTCGGACAGAAACTGGAAGTGAAACGTCTTTTCGAATATTGGGCTTCCAAGCCTGCCAGATCAGTTCCAAGCGCCGATGAACCGTCGACCGATGATGGGCCGGAGCCTTGAAATAATCGCTTTGAAACCATGCTTGATTGGCATGCTCGCAGACATTCTTTATCTGTCCGTCCACAGTGCAGGCGCAGCGGATGTAGTCAAGACGACCAGTCAAGTGGACGCTGGCGAGCGAGTGAGCCTCAGTCTCCGCAACCTGCTCCGTAAAGGCCAGGAAGCGTCTGCGCATTGATTGACTAGAGAACAAAAGACCTTGTGCGTGCGCTCGAATGTTAGGAGCGAAACTGGCGGTTGCTGAAAGACGTGGTCGATCCGGCAGACACCCGCACCACGATAAACCCCGTGCAAGTGTTTGGCGTGACCGCCACGGAGGTGTCCGCGAATCTGGAAACCGTGGCGCCAGAGTGGGGTTTCTCAGTGCCCGAGAAGTCCGTGCCAGAAGTCGTGAGGCTGGCTGGATTGCATTCTGATCCCGAGACGTCGCGCCGCTCAAGCGCGAATTCTCGGACGATGCCATGCGGCTTTCCGATGGGGGCAATGGTCGTTGGACGCTGAGCTGCGGCCAGTATTTCGAGGAGTTCGATGGCGATGGACCTTGACGAAAGCTAAAGAGTGGGTTGCCAAGGCCCCTGTTCGCGATGCCGTTCCTACGGAAGCGGCGCTATCTCAATGGTTCGAGGGATTGCAAGGCCGCTACAACGATCCTTTCGACCATGAATTCTCAACGGGTTTCCTCGAAATTGACTCGCTCACGGCTGGTCTCCATCCAGAGGGCTTGGTTGTCATCGGTGGACGACCGATGTCGGGGAAAACGGCTCTCGCGCTTGGAATAAGTCAGTATGTAGGGGGCAAGAATCAAGGCGGAGTCGTATTCTTCACTCCGGAGTCCACCTCCACTCTGATGGCAACACGCTTAGTCGCGGCATTGAGTCGGGTCGCAATTGGAGCCATTCGGTCTGGTCGCGACATTGATGGAAATCATTGAAGGAAAATAACAAATTCAGTCCACATCCTGAAACAGGCTCGAATATGGATCGACGATACGCTGGGGCTGACTCCGGAAGTGATGCGAAGCAAGGTATTTCGGATTGCCGAGGATCACGGCGCCCCAGAACTCATCGTTGTCGATAATCTGCAACAGATGCGAGTTCCCGGCCTCAGAGGCAACCGAATCGCATCGCTCAAAGAACTTGCTAAAGAGACTCGTGCTCCAATCATTGCCACTTCACATTTGCTGCGCTCTACGGAGAGAGGCTACGGTAACAATAGCCGCCCAGTCCTGAGTGATCTTCGAGATTCTGGAGCGATTGAAGACATTGCTGACGGTGTTCTACTGCTCAATCGGAATGATGCCGACCCAGAGATGCTTGAGGTCATTGTCACAAAGCAGAAGCATGGCCCCATTGGTTCAGTTCTTCTTCGCTTCCTCGAAAGCTTCTCACTCGTCGACTCCATCCAAACAACTGACGACCGTGAGCAGTCCTGGTCGTGCCAACGAACATCCTGAACCTCCCCGCGTACCGGGTGAGGCGGGGCGAGGAGGACGAGCACGACTATCGCGTCTACGTCGTGGTGGTGTCGCCGATCACGACCTGCATCCATTGCCGGTCGGACGCGCTGGTCGGCTTCGGACGGCGGGAGCGACACGTCAAAGACCTGCCGATGCACACCCGACGTGTCGGGCTGTACATCGACACCCGGCGCTTCCAGTGCCGGAGCTGCGGCAAGACTTTCTACGAGACGCTGCTCGACGTAGCCGTGACCGCTCGGCTGGCATGCTGGATCGGCCAGCAGAGCCTCAAGCGGCCGTTCCTGTCGATCTCCGACGAGACCGGCATCGACGAGAAGACGTTTGCAACATCTTCCGGGACTAAACCAACGAGCTGGAAGCACAGGTGCGCTTCGAGATGCCCAAGATCATGGGCACGACGAAATCCACCTGATCAAGCCGCGCTGCGTGATCTCAAACATCGGCAACAACACGCTGGTCGACCTGCTGCCGAACCGCAATAAGGACTCGGTGCTCAAGTACCTTGCCAAGCTGGATCGTCGCGACAAGGTGCAGGTCGTGGCGATGGATATGTGGACGCCCTGCCGCGATGCCGTCGAGACGGTGTTGCCGCACGCCACCATCGTCATCGACAAGTTCCACGTGGTTAGCATGGCGAACGACGCTGTGGAGAAGGCACGCAAGGGCCTGCGTGGGGCACTGACGCCATCTCAGCGGGTGGGTTGATGCACGACCGCTTCGTGCTGCTCAAGCGCCAGTGTGACCTGACTGACAAGGATCGCCTCAACCTCGACGGCTGGACCAAGAACTATCCGGCGCTGGGCGAGGCGTACCGCGCCAAGGAGGCGTTCTACGGCATCTACGAGGCCGCGTCGCCGCGTCGCCCGAGGACGCGGTTCAGCGCTACGCGGCATGGGAGCAGGCCCTGACGTCCGAGATCAGGCCGTACTTCGTCGATCTGCTGCGGGCGTGGTCCAACTGGCGCTTCCACATTCTCAACTACTTCGAGCATCCGGTGACGAACGCCTACACTGAGGGCCTGAACAACCTGATCCGAGTGATGAACCGGCTGTGTCGGGGCTACTCGTTCGAGGCATTCCGGGCCAAGATTCTGTTTGCCGAGGGCATCCGCAAGCACACGCTGTCGCGGCTCAAGTACCAGAAGCGCGCTCCTGATCGCGTGCCGAGGTCAATGCAGGCGCCCCGTACCGCCTCTGGAGCCGCCACGCCACGTCGCGCCGAAGAGCTACGGCATGGACATCGACCGGCTGGTCGAGATGTTGGAGCGTGGGGAGCTCTGACCCGATCAATCGAATGGCCAGCACGCGCCGAGCTGGCCACTACTGGCTGGATCAAACAACGATTCCGCACACCATCAAACTTTACTGATGATCATCCCGAAGGGTGAACTTTGCTTTTTTAATGTGTTGACAAGGGCATTCCCGCGCGATAAAAAGAAAGGGCCAGCGTGACAGCGCTGGCCCTTGTGTCCGAAGTGCTCTTTCTGAAGGGTGTATCCAGTGGTTCGTGCAGACCAAAGGAGGAAATGATGGTTGGCCATCATTTGAACAGAATATAGGAGCTTCGGTGCATGGCACATGGAAGTGCCGCGCACTGCTACCTTACGTTGAGAAGTCAGCTCAAGCAATGACTTGAATTTACCTTGGGCTGGGAATAGAAATACTGATGATCCCTCCCGGAGGGAGCTTTGCGTGTGTTTCTGCCTCCACTTTTGGGTGGAGGCAGTCTTCCTCTCTTAAGGCTGCTATAACATTCAGCATGAGGGGGTAATGGGAAAGTTTTCAGGTTGAGCATAGGGGTGGATATGGCTTACGGAATCAAACTTCACGTCTGGGGCGAGCGGGCGCTGTTCACCCGGCCGGAGATGAAAGTGGAACGGGTATCGTACGACGTCATCACGCCATCGGCGGCGCGCGGCATCCTGCAAGCGATCCACTGGAAGCCGGCCATCGAATGGGTGGTGGACAGCATCCAGGTGCTGAAACCGATCCGCTTCGAATCCATCCGCCGCAATGAAGTGGGCGGCAAGCTTTCGGCCGCCAACATCCGCAAGGCGATCAAGGCGGGGCGTACCGAGGGGCTGGTCAGTCTGGTCGAAGACGACCGCCAGCAACGTGCCGCCACGGTATTGCGCGATGTCGGTTACGTCATCGGCGCGCATTTCGAGCTGACCGGCCGGGCTGGGCCGGAGGACAACGAAGGCAAGCATCTGGACATCTTCAACCGCCGTGCCCGGCGCGGGCAGTGCTTCCAGATGCCCTGTCTCGGTACGCGCGAATTTCCCGCGAATTTCGCCCTGGTCGAAGACGAGACCGGCAAGCCCGCGCCGGATGCCGCCCTGCAAGGCGAACGCGACCTGGGGTGGATGCTGCACGACATCGACTTCGCCAACGGCATGACGCCGCGCTTCTTCCGCGCCCGCATGGTGGATGGCTTGATCGATGTGCCGCCCTTCGATGGCGGCGAGGTGCGCGCATGATCCTCGGCGCACTCAACGACTATTACCAACGCCTGCTGGAGGACGCGGATTCCGGCGTGGCGCGGCCCGGCTACAGCCAGGAGAAGATCGGCTTCGCCATCGTGCTGTCGGTGGAGGGCGAGGTGGTCGAGGTGATCGACCTGCGCGAGGATTCGGGCAAGAAGAAGATTCCCGCCCTGCTCAGCGTGCCGCGGCCGGAAAAGCGTACAGCCGGCGTCAAACCCAATTTCCTCTGGGACAAGACCAGCTACGTGCTGGGCGTCAGCGCCAGCAGCAAACGCAGCGAGCAAGAACATGCCGCGTTCAAGGCGTTGCACCAGGAAGCGCTGGCGGGCAACGACGATCCCGGCCTGGAGGCGCTTCGTGCTTTCTTGCAGAAATGGCGACCCGCGCAGTTCGACGGGCATCCGCGGTTCGCCCCCTTCGGCGAGGAGCTGCTCGATGCCAATCTGGTGTTCCGCTTGCGGGACGACGAGAAAAGCAGCGAGGGCCTGCGCTGGCTGCATCAGCGCCCGGCCGCCCTCAGGCTCTGGGCCGATCGACAAAGCGGGACGGCGGATGGCGCCTCCGCCCTATGTCTGGTGACTGGCGAACAAGCGCCGCTCGCGCGGCTGCATCCGGCGATCAGGGGGGTCAACGGCGCGCAGAGTTCGGGCGCCTCCATCGTCTCGTTCAATCTGGATGCCTTCAATTCCTACGGCAAGCGCCAGGGCGAAAACGCGCCGGTATCCGAACCCGCCGCCTTCGCCTACACCACCGCGCTCAACCATTTGCTGCGCCGGGTTGCTTCAAACCGCCAGCGCGTGCAGATCGGCGACACCACGGTGGTGTTCTGGGCGCAAGCGCCGAATGCCGGGGCGGCGAGCGAGGCCGAGGATTTGCTGGCCGGCTTCTTCAACCCGGGCGATGAGGATGCCCAGGCCACCACTCGCCTGCGCGAAGCCCTTGAACAAGTGCGGCGGGCGCTCCCGCTGCGCGATCTCGGCGGGCGGCTGGATGACGGCACCCGTATCCACGTACTGGGTCTGGCGCCGAATGCCTCGCGCCTGTCCATCCGCTTCTGGGAAACCGTGAGCCTGGCGCGGTTCGCCAGACGCTTGGCCGATCATTTCGACGACATCGCGCTGGCACCCCTGCCATGGCGCCACCTACCCACCCCGCAGACCCTGGCCCTGGCCACCGCCCCGCTTTACGAGGGCAAGAAACCCAGCGCGGAGGACGTTTCTCCCCTGCTGGCCGGCGAATTGACCCGCGCGATCCTGAACGGGAGGCGTTACCCGCAAAGCCTGTTGGCCGCATTGGTCATGCGTTTCCGCGCCGATGGAAAAATCACTCGCACGCGCGTCGCGCTCTGCAAGGCGGTACTGGTACGTAACGCAAGGCTCAAAAATCCACACGACAAGCAAAGGGAGGTTCTCGTGAGTCTCGATCAAGATTGTTCCGATGCCGGCTATCTGCTCGGCCGCCTGTTCTCCACGCTGGAAAACATCCAGCGCGCTGCATTGGGGGCACAGCTCAATGCGACCATCCGCGACCGTTATTACGGCGCGGCCTCGGCCACGCCGGCCAGTATTTTTCCGGTGTTGCTGCGTAATGCGCAGAATCACTTCTCCAAGCTGCGCAAGCAGAAACCCGGCCTGGCGGTCGTGTTGGAAAAGGAGATCGGCCAGGTCATGAATGCGTTGCCGACCCGCTTCCCGCGCAGCCTGTCCATCGAGCAACAGGGCCGCTTCGCCATCGGCTATTACCACCAGAACCAAGCTCGCTTCGCCGGCCATGGCGATGAAGCGGCCAATACCGAAATCGATACCGAATCCGAAGGAGAAACCGCATGAGCGCCATCGCCCACCGCTACGAGTTCGTCTACCTGTTCGATGTCACCAATGGCAACCCCAATGGCGACCCCGATGCCGGCAACCTGCCGCGGCTCGACCCCGAAACCAACCGTGGCCTAGTTACCGACGTGGCCCTGAAGCGGAAGATTCGCAACTACGTGGCGTTGGAAAAAGAGGGTGCCCCCGGTTTCGCCATCTACATGCAGGAAAAATCGGTGCTGAACAACCAGCACAAGCAAGCCTATGAAGCGCTCGGCATCAAACCGGAGCCGAAGAAATTGCCCAAGAAAGAGGCCCAAGCCCGCGAATTGACCGCATGGATGTGCGGCAACTTTTTCGATGTGCGCAGTTTTGGCGCGGTGATGACCACGGAAGTCAATACCGGCCAGGTACGTGGGCCGATCCAGATGGCTTTCGCCAGCTCCGTCGAGCCGGTGCTGCCGTTGGAGGTTTCCATCACCCGTGTGGCCGTCACCAACGAGAAGGATCTGGAAAAAGAACGCACCATGGGGCGCAAGCACATCCTGCCCTATGGCCTGTATCGCGCGCATGGCTTCATTTCCGCCAAGCTGGCCGAGCGCACCGGCTTCTCCGAGGACGATCTGCAACTGTTCTGGCGCGCGCTGACAAACATGTTCGAGCATGACCGTTCGGCGGCGCGTGGAGAAATGGCCGCCCGTAAACTGATCGTGTTCAAGCATGAACACGTCATGGGCAATGCGCCGGCGCACGTGCTGTTCGACAAGGTGAAGGTCGAGCGTATCGATGCCGAATCACCGGCGCCCGCCCGCGGCTACGGCGATTACCGGGTCGTGATCGACCGCGAGCTGCCCGAGGGGGTCAGCGTGGAAGAGCTGCTCTGAAGGCGGGGCGGAGACGTGGAGGACGAAGACTTCATCCCGATCTCCGCCCTCCAGCATTATTTGTATTGCCCGCGGCAATGCGCCCTGATCCACGTCGAACAGCAATGGGCCGAAAACCGGCTGACGGCGGAAGGACGCGTACTACACCAGCGTACCGATGCCCCGCAGGCCGAAAAGCGGCGAGGTGTCCGGTCGGTCAGCGCGATGCCGCTGGTGAACGCCGCGCTCGGCATCGTCGGCAAGGCGGACATGGTGGAGTTCCATTCCGGCGAAGAGGGGGCAAGCGTATTCCCGGTCGAATACAAGCGTGGGCGGCCCAAGCCACACCGGGCCGATGAGGTGCAGCTATGCGCGCAGGCACTGTGCCTGGAATCCATGCTGGCGCAATCGGTTCGGATGGGCGCGTTGTTCTATGGCCAGACGCGCCGGCGCAAGGATGTCGAATTCGACGAATCCCTGCGCTCGCTGACCCGCGAGACGATTCGCAAGACCCGGATAATGCGGGATGCCGGGAAAACGCCTTCGGCCAGTTATGATCCAAAGCGGTGCGATGCCTGTTCGTTGCTCGATCTTTGTCAACCGAAGTTGTTATCCGGCCACCCGGTCGCGAGCTGGCTGGCTCGTCAATTGGAGCTGTGAGTCGTGCGCCGGCAGCTCAATACCTTGTACGTCACCACCGATGGCGCCTGGCTCCGCAAGGACGGGGCCAATGTCGTGATGGAAGTCGATCGGGACGAGCGGGTCAGGCTGCCCGCGCATATGTTGGAAGGCTTGGTTTGTATCGGCCGGGTCGGTATTTCGCCGCCGCTCATGGGCTATTGCATGGAGCAAGGCATCAGCATCAGTCACCTCACCTCGCAAGGCCGGTTCCAAGCCCGCGTGGAAGGGCCGGTTTCGGGCAACGTGCTGCTACGACGCGCGCAATACCGCGCCAGTGACGACCCGGTGCGGTGTGCCGCCATCGTCCGTCATGTGCTGATCGGGAAAATTCACAACCAGCGCGCCGTGCTTGCGCGCGGCTGGCGCGATCATGGCAGTGGAATCCCCGACGTGCCCGCATTCCAACATGCGCTCAAGCGGCTGAAGCATATTCCCAGGCGATTGCTTCAAGAGCATGATGTCGACGTGCTGCGTGGCCGGGAGGGCGAGGCGGCGAAGTCTTATTTCGGCGTATTCGATCAGTTGATTCGGGTGGATGTCCCCGCGCTTCGATTTTCAGGTAGAAACCGACGTCCTCCCCGTGATGCCTTCAATGCGCTGCTGTCGTTTTTTTATACGCTGATTACACACGATTGCCGCTCGGCGCTGGAAACCGTCGGGCTCGATCCGGCGGTCGGGTTCCTGCATCGTGATCGCCCCGGTCGGCCAAGTCTGGCGCTCGACCTGGCCGAGGAATTGCGTCCGCTGCTTGGCGAGCGGATGGCGTTATCGCTGATCAACCGCAGGCAATTGAATGAGCGCGATTTCCAGGTCTTCGATAATGGTGCGGTGCTGCTCAAGGAACAGGCGCGAAAAACGGCGCTGGTGGCTTACCAGGAACGAAAGCGCGAGCAACTAGGGCACGCCTTCCTGGAGGAGAAAGTCGACATCGGCCTGCTGCCATTTTTGCAGGCCCAATTGCTGGCGCGGCATTTGCGGGGCGATCTGGATGGCTATCCGCCATTTCTCTGGAAATAACCTGGGCGCTCGGTCATGATGGTGTTGGTCAGCTATGACGTCAGTACCACTTCTCCTGGCGGCGACCGACGATTGCGCCAAGTCGCCAAGGCTTGTCGTGATCTTGGACAACGTGTTCAATATTCGGTCTTCGAGATCGAAGTCAATCCAGCGCAATGGGTCGCGCTACGGCAGCGACTGTGTGACCTGATCGACCCCGGGCTGGACAGCCTGCGTTTCTACCAACTGGGTTCCAACTGGGAGCGGAAAGTCGAGCACGTTGGCAGCAAACCCGCCCTCGACCTGAAAGGTCCGCTGGTCTTCTGAGCGCGAACCACAAGTGTCCTGGCTAAACCCGGGACGTTCGCACAACTCTAACCCCTTGTTCTTACGAACCGACAAGGCGTGAGTCCCCAGCTAAGGGGAACGGTCGCATGTCCCCGCCGCACATTCGCGGAAAAGCATTTTTTTCTATTTGTGGATCAGTGGTTTATGATGGTAGCGGTCACGCCCTCGCGGGCGTGGGAATTGAAACACGCTGTACTACCGCATGATCGACGGGCCTGACTGTCACGCCCTCGCGGGCGTGGGAATTGAAACACCTGCGTAATCACTTGACGCCCTTCAATCCCGAGTCACGCCCTCGCGGGCGTGGGAATTGAAACTTGATGGCATTGTCGATCATGGTCAACTCCTGTTGGTCACGCCCTCGCGGGCGTGGGAATTGAAACGCTTGAACAAGGAGATCTTCAATGAATAACCGTGGTCACGCCCTCGCGGGCGTGGGAATTGAAACCGTCGCTCGAAATTGACTCGCTCACGGCTGGTCTCCATCGTCACGCCCTCGCGGGCGTGGGAATTGAAACCGTCGGGTCTCGCAGCCGCAGCCGGATACCGGGGTCACGCCCTCGCGGGCGTGGGAATTGAAACCAGGAGATCGCGCGCGCAGAGGCGACCGGCGACAGTCACGCCCTCGCGGGCGTGGGAATTGAAACCTACCGCGCCACCGCTCTGGATATACCAGCCAGGTCACGCCCTCGCGGGCGTGGGAATTGAAACACCCACTCTGTTTGCCGCACGTTGTCGCCGAGCGGTCACGCCCTCGCGGGCGTGGGAATTGAAACATCTCCTTCAGCTATGACGTCGTCCACAGTCGTGACGTCACGCCCTCGCGGGCGTGGGAATTGAAACATTCCGGGCTTTAAACCGCACTGCCTCCGAGCTAGTCACGCCCTCGCGGGCGTGGGAATTGAAACCATCGTGGTCACTCCTTCCATTGCGCTGCAATGGGTCACGCCCTCGCGGGCGTGGGAATTGAAACGCCCCTCAAGATATGGTTGGCTATTATCTTTGTCGTCACGCCCTCGCGGGCGTGGGAATTGAAACGCCGGCACGTTGGCGGTCTTGACCAGTTCGCCGCCCGTCACGCCCTCGCGGGCGTGGGAATTGAAACGGCTTGAACGCGGTAGCGCCGGCATAGCTGCGCGGGTCACGCCCTCGCGGGCGTGGGAATTGAAACAGCGTGCGGGATGTCGTGGCAACCGATAACGGCGTCACGCCCTCGCGGGCGTGGGAATTGAAACTAGCAGGCAAGACAAAATTTTGTTGACAGGCAAGTCACGCCCTCGCGGGCGTGGGAATTGAAACTACAAGCAGTTGTCGCTCGCGAACCACGTCAACGGGTCACGCCCTCGCGGGCGTGGGAATTGAAACAGTGAGTTGGAGCGGAATAACCTGCCGTTTGCTGGTCACGCCCTCGCGGGCGTGGGAATTGAAACTTCTGGCCGGCGCGCTGATCGCGCTGCTGGCCGCGTCACGCCCTCGCGGGCGTGGGAATTGAAACTTGGTGAAGGCCAGCGGCACGAACGGCGACTCGATGGTCACGCCCTCGCGGGCGTGGGAATTGAAACTGGGGCACCTCCTCGGTCGCGACCTTGCGCAGCGTCACGCCCTCGCGGGCGTGGGAATTGAAACTCTTTCTCGCTCACGTGATCACCTCAAAGATGGCGGTCACGCCCTCGCGGGCGTGGGAATTGAAACACGGTCCCCTCCACGGATTTTTGGCCGGTGATGACGTCACGCCCTCGCGGGCGTGGGAATTGAAACACGCTGGAACAGTACGTCGAGGCGGGCATCATGACGTCACGCCCTCGCGGGCGTGGGAATTGAAACTCGCAGTCGCAGCAGGAAGTCAATCAGGCGCTCAACAGTCACGCCCTCGCGGGCGTGGGAATTGAAACGGGCATTATCCATCAGCAATGGTTGGATCGTTGCGCGTCACGCCCTCGCGGGCGTGGGAATTGAAACGGGCTAATTACGGGAGTTATGGAATGGATATTGGTCGTCACGCCCTCGCGGGCGTGGGAATTGAAACTGGCAGTCGACCAGGCCGTCGTCCTCGCTACTCCGGTCACGCCCTCGCGGGCGTGGGAATTGAAACGCATAGCGTCTTCAATGCGCGCTTGATTGCGCCGGTCACGCCCTCGCGGGCGTGGGAATTGAAACTGCACCCTCGCCCGGTACTCCGATGCTGATATCGTCACGCCCTCGCGGGCGTGGGAATTGAAACCCATGAGGCAGGACGAGGAAAAGCAATCCTTGGGTCACGCCCTCGCGGGCGTGGGAATTGAAACGTTTTGTCGGATATGGCTTATGACGATCAGGGTAAGTCACGCCCTCGCGGGCGTGGGAATTGAAACGACAACCCGGTCGCGCTGGCGCATGTGCCGTACCTGTCACGCCCTCGCGGGCGTGGGAATTGAAACGTCTATGACGACGACGCCAGCTTCTACGACGTGCAGGTCACGCCCTCGCGGGCGTGGGAATTGAAACGCATGTCAGAGTTTCCTCCTTTTATGGGCTAGGCGGGTCACGCCCTCGCGGGCGTGGGAATTGAAACCCGTTACACCCTACCCGTTAGCGGTAGTCTTGGTCGTCACGCCCTCGCGGGCGTGGGAATTGAAACCCTGATGGTGCGCGGCATGACCGGGCTGTTGCAGGGTCACGCCCTCGCGGGCGTGGGAATTGAAACCGCTCAAAGCGATGACATAGGTCATTGCGCTGGGGTCACGCCCTCGCGGGCGTGGGAATTGAAACGTCTTGCAGTTCGTCGAGTGTCATGGCAGTGTGATGGTCACGCCCTCGCGGGCGTGGGAATTGAAACTGCATCTATCCCTAGTACGTTTGCTAGGTCGATGATGTCACGCCCTCGCGGGCGTGGGAATTGAAACGCGCGTTACTGTGACGCGCGTGCGGCCGTTACGCCGGTCACGCCCTCGCGGGCGTGGGAATTGAAACTCTTCCAGCAACGCCGTCTCGGTCTCGCCTAGGGTGTCACGCCCTCGCGGGCGTGGGAATTGAAACCAGCTGCGACGCCAGCAAGCGCAGGTGGAGGCGGGGTCACGCCCTCGCGGGCGTGGGAATTGAAACAAGTACATTAAGATGAAATGGCACGAGCAAATGAGTCACGCCCTCGCGGGCGTGGGAATTGAAACCGCTACCGCACCCGCGTGCCGCTCGCGCTCGAGTTGTCACGCCCTCGCGGGCGTGGGAATTGAAACTCCAAGTCGTGGATGGTGTGGTCGGCGGGCAGCGTCACGCCCTCGCGGGCGTGGGAATTGAAACTTCATGCCTTGATCCTGACCAACGAGGCTGTCCAAGGTCACGCCCTCGCGGGCGTGGGAATTGAAACTTCTGCGACATGATCCACACCACCGATCAATTCCAGTCACGCCCTCGCGGGCGTGGGAATTGAAACGGGTCAAACTCGACCACGGACAGGCCGTTGCCGATGGTCACGCCCTCGCGGGCGTGGGAATTGAAACTTGACGTAAACACGTAATGAGGCAATTACGCTCGTCACGCCCTCGCGGGCGTGGGAATTGAAACGACTATGGCTATGCCCTGACGGTCCACAAGTCGCAAGTCACGCCCTCGCGGGCGTGGGAATTGAAACTTGTTTCCTCGTTGTGACCGGGATCGCCCCGGGGTAGTCACGCCCTCGCGGGCGTGGGAATTGAAACGGGTTCGGCAGCGCGCCCTTGAGCATCTTGCGAAGTCACGCCCTCGCGGGCGTGGGAATTGAAACGCCCTGAAGGACATCAAGGAGCTGATCGCGGAGGTGGGTCACGCCCTCGCGGGCGTGGGAATTGAAACGTGTTCATGATCGGGACCTCAGTGGAAGGGCGAGTGTCACGCCCTCGCGGGCGTGGGAATTGAAACGCTGCCGGCGACATCGTGCTGGCGTCCGGCTTTGGTCACGCCCTCGCGGGCGTGGGAATTGAAACAGCTCGTGCAGCTTGGCGGCGCAGGTCGACAGCTTGTCACGCCCTCGCGGGCGTGGGAATTGAAACACTTCTTCGGCGACGCAATGCGCTAAAGCCTTCGTCACGCCCTCGCGGGCGTGGGAATTGAAACCGTTAGCGATTTTTCCGCCGCGCTCAGATTGCTTGTCACGCCCTCGCGGGCGTGGGAATTGAAACTTGACGTAGCACATGCCGGCGAACCACTCGGGCGGTCACGCCCTCGCGGGCGTGGGAATTGAAACCTGCGTGGCTCATCAAGTAAGGTCGTGTCCGGCAGTCACGCCCTCGCGGGCGTGGGAATTGAAACTGGCGCAGCAGGTCGCGCATGACGCCGACCTTGATCGTCACGCCCTCGCGGGCGTGGGAATTGAAACAGTTGAGCTGGTCATTTCGTCGCCAGTGAATTGCACGTCACGCCCTCGCGGGCGTGGGAATTGAAACCCACTACGGATGCGCTTGTAAGTTACGGGGATCATGGTCACGCCCTCGCGGGCGTGGGAATTGAAACGGCTTGAACGCGGTAGCGCCGGCATAGCTGCGCGGGTCACGCCCTCGCGGGCGTGGGAATTGAAACCTGCCGGGCCTCATACTCCGCGGCAAGCTCTGGGTGTCACGCCCTCGCGGGCGTGGGAATTGAAACTCGATCCTGTCAGGGATGGGCGCGGCGTGGATGATGTCACGCCCTCGCGGGCGTGGGAATTGAAACACGATCACGGGCGCCAACACGGATTCGCCACTGAACGTCACGCCCTCGCGGGCGTGGGAATTGAAACATGATTGGTTAGGGCCAGCAGCAGGCCCGTATGCAGTCACGCCCTCGCGGGCGTGGGAATTGAAACGGTATAGCTCCACACACCGTCGCGCCGGATAAGCGGTCACGCCCTCGCGGGCGTGGGAATTGAAACTTGCTATTATTAAGTCGTACCCAGCAACAACCACAGTCACGCCCTCGCGGGCGTGGGAATTGAAACGACAGTAAGCTACAGATAGCCTAGCATCCTCCCTAGTCACGCCCTCGCGGGCGTGGGAATTGAAACATGATTTCAGGGCATGTGTCCCTGTTTAACAGCCGTCACGCCCTCGCGGGCGTGGGAATTGAAACGACTGTGCTCATCCTGAGCCGTGTCTCTTTGACGGTCACGCCCTCGCGGGCGTGGGAATTGAAACCAGCCGGGCAGCAAGGAGCCACACGGAGCGGCAGCGTCACGCCCTCGCGGGCGTGGGAATTGAAACAGCGCCCCGATTACTACGATCAGCGCACAGACCAAGTCACGCCCTCGCGGGCGTGGGAATTGAAACCTGCGCTGTCCAAGTATCACAGGTTGTTGCCGCGTCACGCCCTCGCGGGCGTGGGAATTGAAACAGTGTCTGCGGTCAGTGTTGCGCCTGCGGCTTGAGTCACGCCCTCGCGGGCGTGGGAATTGAAACGACCGTGCGAACCACGGCCTGGCCGGCTCGGAAACGTCACGCCCTCGCGGGCGTGGGAATTGAAACGCGCCAGTTGTGCGGACGCTTGGCGCGCTGCTGCGCGTCACGCCCTCGCGGGCGTGGGAATTGAAACGCCAGTCGCCTTGCCGACTTCATCGCGCATCTGGAGTCACGCCCTCGCGGGCGTGGGAATTGAAACGTGCTGTTCCACCGCGACCGCGATCAACTCGCCGCGTCACGCCCTCGCGGGCGTGGGAATTGAAACGTCTTGGGTGGTCTGCTTCGCCAGCTTGAAGTTGGTCACGCCCTCGCGGGCGTGGGAATTGAAACCCTTACAGGCAGTTGACAGCGGAGACGATCATCGTCACGCCCTCGCGGGCGTGGGAATTGAAACAAGTCCCGGCCCAGGTGGACGAAGGGGACGTTGGCGTCACGCCCTCGCGGGCGTGGGAATTGAAACCCTGCAAGCTGGTGAAACCGATACATCAATCGGCGTCACGCCCTCGCGGGCGTGGGAATTGAAACATCGTGGCTCCGAAGAAAAGGGCCACCGCCGACGTCACGCCCTCGCGGGCGTGGGAATTGAAACATGCCCAAGAACGCCGCTCACGGCATGATCGAGCGTCACGCCCTCGCGGGCGTGGGAATTGAAACATGGACGATCTCGAGGTCTTTGATCCGTTGATCGAGTCACGCCCTCGCGGGCGTGGGAATTGAAACCTGCTGTTTGGCTCCGCTCGGCAGTACCTCAGCGAGGTCACGCCCTCGCGGGCGTGGGAATTGAAACGATATCGGCGTCGGAGTACCGTGCGAGGGTGCAGTCACGCCCTCGCGGGCGTGGGAATTGAAACGTTGAATGCTGTTTCTCGGCGCTCAAGATCAGCGCGTCACGCCCTCGCGGGCGTGGGAATTGAAACCGTGGCACTTGCCAGCAGATCAGCAGCCGTCTCTGGTCACGCCCTCGCGGGCGTGGGAATTGAAACCCAGACCCCGCGTGCGATGCCAGGAGGCAGTGCCGTCACGCCCTCGCGGGCGTGGGAATTGAAACACGAAAAGGGCAAAGAGCAAGGCGACACGGATAGCGTCACGCCCTCGCGGGCGTGGGAATTGAAACCCTGTTCTTTGGATTTCTCGGAGCCTGTTGCGGCGTCACGCCCTCGCGGGCGTGGGAATTGAAACGTTCGAGTCCGGCGCTGCCCTCACTCCTGCTATGGTCACGCTCTCGCGGGCGTGGGAATTGAAACGTCAAGAACATGCAGCCCACGCTGGAGGTGAAGGGGGTCACGCCCTCGCGGGCGTGGGAATTGAAACCTTTGTGCCGGTATGCCAACCCGCACCGTCCGCCCGTCACGCCCTCGCGGGCGTGGGAATTGAAACGACCTACGCGTGCTGAGCGATGCCAGCGCACTGGTCACGCCCTCGCGGGCGTGGGAATTGAAACACAGCGCGTCCTACACCAGATGGCACTTATTTACGAGTCACGCCCTCGCGGGCGTGGGAATTGAAACCCGGAAGGCCTCCGGGAATCCCCGGAGGCCCCCGGTCACGCCCTCGCGGGCGTGGGAATTGAAACCGGGTCAACGTTCATCTTTGATTCGTCCATTAGCTGTCACGCCCTCGCGGGCGTGGGAATTGAAACAACCAGATCAGCACCAGCAAAATTACAACGGCCCAGTCACGCCCTCGCGGGCGTGGGAATTGAAACGCGTCATGATGTTAGAGGCAACGTTGCGCCAGCTGTCACGCCCTCGCGGGCGTGGGAATTGAAACTGTGACAGTCAAGCCCCGCCGAAAGGCGGGGTCTCGTCACGCCCTCGCGGGCGTGGGAATTAAAACTTCATGACCGCATAAGCCAAGAGCGGGCCAACCATCGTCACGCCCTCGCGGGCGTGGGAATTGAAACATGCAGGGATGGCCGGGCACGGCCATCTGGTGGAGTCACGCCCTCGCGGGCGTGGGAATTGAAACTATAAGCGCGTCCATCAAGCTGTGCGTTATAGAGTGTCACGCCCTCGCGGGCGTGGGAATTGAAACCAGGCGCCCACGTGAAGCGGCGAGGCGCGATGCGGGTCACGCCCTCGCGGGCATGGGAATTGAAACGCGCTGATCCAGACGAGGACGGCAATTGCCGAGGTCACGCCCTCGCGGGCGTGGGAATTGAAACCGCAGCGGCGTGGCAGTACTACATCCGCACCTGGTCACGCCCTCGCGGGCGTGGGAATTGAAACTGTGACAGTCAAGCCCCGCCGAAAGGCGGGGTCGTCACGCCCTCGCGGGCGTGGGAATTGAAACGCCAGTGATGATAGTGATGGGGTGCATGGCAGGGGGTCACGCCCTCGCGGGCGTGGGAATTGAAACGCTTCCACGGTACGCCGCCGATTGATGTGGAGAGTCACGCCCTCGCGGGCGTGGGAATTGAAACATCTACCGGATTGCAGATGCCGTTGTGTGGCTGATGTCACGCCCTCGCGGGCGTGGGAATTGAAACATCTACCGGATTGCAGATGCCGTTGTGTGGCTGATGTCACGCCCTCGCGGGCGTGGGAATTGAAACAGCCAGGCCAAGGGCGGGCAGCCACGCTCCCGCGTCACGCCCTCGCGGGCGTGGGAATTGAAACATCGAGCCCCCACGCGCACGTATTCCTGGACAGCCTGTCACGCCCTCGCGGGCGTGGGAATTGAAACGCGCAGCAGGCGCTCGGCGTCGCGCATCTGCGCGTGTCACGTCACGCCCTCGCGGGCGTGGGAATTGAAACGAATGATAAAAAGCACGCACGAGCGGTCTCCACAGGTCACGCCCTCGCGGGCGTGGGAATTGAAACGCCGATGTGCTGGCATGGCGACTGGCGGTGGAATGTCACGCCCTCGCGGGCGTGGGAATTGAAACTGGTACATGATGTCCCCTAATCAGATTGCGAGCGTGTCACGCCCTCGCGGGCGTGGGAATTGAAACCCTGTACCTGTGGGCATCAGCACAAGCGGGTGGGGTCACGCCCTCGCGGGCGTGGGAATTGAAACTCTGTGCCACTGCACCGCGTCCAGCTATCATCAGCGGTCACGCCCTCGCGGGCGTGGGAATTGAAACAGGATGCGCCGCATGGTCTTGCCGCCGAACGCCTTGGTCACGCCCTCGCGGGCGTGGGAATTGAAACGGGAAGATTCGCCCGATTGACGACGAGGCCCGCGTCACGCCCTCGCGGGCGTGGGAATTGAAACTTGATCCAGCGTCTTGGCCGCTACGTGTGCCAGCAGTCACGCCCTCGCGGGCGTGGGAATTGAAACTGGCGAGCTATTAAGGGGGTGGGGGATATCACTAGTCACGCCCTCGCGGGCGTGGGAATTGAAACTCCTCCGGCTCCGCAATTTTAAGATATTTCCACGTCACGCCCTTGCGGGCGTGAAAATTGAAACGCCGACTGGCGCTTGCCGGAGGTTGAGGAACTGATCATGCCCTTGGGGCGGGGAACGGGACGTGCTCCGTGATTCCCGGCCTTGCCCTTGGGGCGCGCCCTTGCGGGGGTGGAAATTGAAACCTCGAAAGGTCGCTGGCTTCGCTGCTGCACCTGGGACGCGCCCTCGCGGGCTTGGGATTGAAGCCACGGGCGAGCACCGGGAAGATTACGGATGCAATGGTCACGCCCTCGCGGGCGCGGGAATTGAAACAATCGTGGGCATCGTGAAGAAGCTCGCTTTATCGAAAGTGTCGCGCCCGCATGGGCGCGGGAATTGAAACTCGCCACGCCGGGCGTGCGATGTACTTGTCAGTGGGCGCGTACCCGCCCGCAAGGGCGTGACTCGATGGCATCCAGCATCGGCCAGGGATTCACGGTTGTCGGGGAAGCGATCGGGTCAATCTCGTGAAAGAGGCCGGCGCGGTAGCGGTTGGGCCGCGCTACCGCCTGGCGGGGCGGTTTATTTGGATTTGATCGCCACCGCCGACAGGCCGCCGTTGGCGAGTTTCTGTTTGGCGTCGGCCAGCTCGGTGGCGCTGGCGTAGGGGCCCATGCGCACGCGGAAGACGGTCTTGCCGCCGATGTCGGCCGATTCCACCCGTGCGTTGAGGCCGAGCAGGGCGATTCTGGCCTTGGTCGCTTCCGCATCGCCATTGGCCTGGAAGGCGCCGGCTTGCAGGATGTACGGGGTGGCGTTGGCCGGCCTGGCGGCGGTTTCGGCGCGCGCGGCCTGGGAGGCGGGCGGCGCGGGTGGCGGTGCGACCGGCGGGTTGTTGCCAGCCGGGGCCGGCTGCGCGCCGCTCTCGTTGATCGGCCGCGGCAGCGCCTGGCCACTCGCGGCGGCGACCGCGCGCGCATGGGCATCGACGGCCTGGTTGGCGGCATCCTGGTTGGCCGCTTTCGCCGCGGCATCGGCGGCGGCCTGGCGGCGGGCCTCTTCCTTCTGTATGGCGGCGAGCTGGGCATCGGTCATCGCCACTTCCTCGCCGGGCAGTACTTCGTAGAAATCAAAGCCGGTGGGCTTTTCGGTCGTGGTCTTGGCCGGTGGCGGCGGCGTCCGCGCGGCGGTAGCCGGGTCGAAGGCGCCATCGGGTTCGTGGTTGCCTTTGGGCTGTGCGTCCGGGTTGGGTTGCGGCCCGCCGATGCGGAAGAAGCCGCCTTCGCCCTTCTGGCCGTCACCGATGAACTTTGGCGCCGCCAATACCGCCACCAGCGCGATCAGCACGCCGATCACCAGCCAGGCCCAACCCGGCAGCCCGCTGTTTCCGCCGCCGCTGCGGCGGGCCTGGGATTTTCCGCGTCGTGCGGCCATTCGTTCCTGCTCCTTACATTTTTTCCGGTGCCGAGACACCGAGCAAATCCATCCCGTTCTTCAGCACCTGCGCGGTGGCGGTGCAGAGGGCGAGCCGGGCGTCGCGCTCGTCGCGGTCTTCCACCAGCACCGGCTGCGCGTGATAGGCGGTATGGAAGGCGGTGGCGAGCTCGCGCAGATACTGCGCGATCGCGTGTGGCTCCAGCGTGACTGCGGCGGTTTCGACCACCTCGGGGTAGCGCGAAAGCTCGATCATCAATGCCTGGCTGGTGCCGTCGCCGAGTCCGTCGAGGTGGGCGAGGCCGTTGTCGATGTCGATGTCGTGGCCCTTTTCCGCCGCCTGCCGCAACAGGCTGTGAACGCGGGCGTGGGCGTACTGCACGTAGTAGACGGGGTTGTCGTTCGACTGCGAGCGGGCCAGGTCGATGTCGAAGGTGAGCTGGGAATCGGGCTTGCGCGCGATGAGGAACCAACGCGTCGCGTCCTTGCCGGCCTCTTCGATCAGGTCGCGCAGCGTGACGTAGCTACCGGCGCGTTTGCTGAGCTTCACTTCCTCGCCGCCGCGCATCACGGTGACCATCTGGTGCAGTACGTAATCCGGGTAGCCTTGGGGAATGCCGGCGTCGAGCGCCTGGAGGCCCGCGCGCACCCGCGCCAGCGAGCCGTGGTGGTCGGCGCCCAGTTCGGTGATGGCGCGCCGCCAGCCGCGCTGCCATTTGTTGCGGTGATAGGCCACGTCTGGCACGAAATAGGTGTAGCTGCCATCGGACTTGCGCATCACCCGGTCTTTGTCGTCGCCGAAATCGGTGGTGCGCAACCATAGCGCGCCGCCTTCCTCGTAGGCATGGCCGTGCTTGAGCAGCTCGGCCACGGTCTCTTCCACCTTGCCGTCGGCATACAGCGAGGATTCGAGGAAATAGTTGTCGAAGGCGACGGCGTAGGCAGCGAGGTCGGCATTCTGTTCGCGGCGCAGCCAGGCCACGGAGAACTGGCGGATGGCGTCGAGGTCGTCCTTGTCGCCTGAGGAGGTGATGGTCTGGCCTTCGACCTCGACGAGGTCGCCGCGCATGTACGCGTCGGCGACGTCGGCGATGTAGTCGCCGTTGTAGGCGTCGGCCGGCCAGCCGGCGTCGCCGGGCTTCAGGCCGTCGGCGCGCGCCTTGACCGATTTCGTCAGGTTCTCGATCTGCATGCCGGCGTCGTTGTAGTAGAACTCGCGGATCACGCGCCAGCCGTTGGCCGCCAGCACGCGGGCGATGGAGTCGCCGATCGCGGCGGCGCGGCCGTGACCGACGTGCAGCGGGCCGGTGGGGTTGGCGGAGACGTATTCCACGCCGACGGTCTGGCCGGCGCCGCTGTCGTTGCGGCCGAAGGCGTCGCCCCCGGCATGCACCGCGCGCACCACGCTCTGCCACGCGGCGGTGGCGAGGTGGAAGTTGATGAAGCCCGGCCCGGCGATCTCGGTGCGGGCGATGGCGGCGTCGCGCGGCAGGGCATCCACCAGCGCCTGGGCCAGCGCGCGCGGGTTGCCGCGCGCGGCCTTCGCCAGCAGCATCGCGGCGTTGGTGGAGAAATCGCCGTGGCTGGCTTCGCGCGGGCGCTCGATGACGAAATCGGGTGTGGGGGTATCGGCGGGTAGGGTGCCGGTGGCGCGAAGGGCGGCGATGCCCTGTTCGACCAGGGACTTGAGCTGGGCTTTCACTGGGATGCGGCGTGGGGTGTTGCGGCCGCATAGTCTACGGCAGTGTGGCGCATCCGGCTTTCAAACCCAGCCGCGGGCGGCCATCGATACCGGTGGGCCGTCGGCGACGACGAAGTGGTCGAGCAGGCGTACGTCCACCAGCCGCAGCGCGTGTTTCAGTTGCCGGGTCACGGCGAAGTCCGCCTGGCTGGGGTTGGGGTCGCCGCTGGGGTGGTTGTGGCCGACGATCACCGCCGCCGCGTTGTGCGCCAGCGCGCGCCGCACCACCTCGCGCGGGTGCACCTCGGCGCCGTCGATGGTGCCGGTGAATAGTTCCTCGAAGGCCAGCGCGCGATGGCGGTTGTCGAGAAACAGCGCGGCGAAGATTTCGTGGGTGCGGCTGCGCAGGCGCTGGCCGAAGTAGCGGCCGGCGGCCTCGGGCTCGGTCAGCGCGTCGCCGCGTTCCAGCCCGGCGGCCATGAAGCGCCCGCACAGTTCCAGTGCGGCCGACAGCAGGCAGGCGCGCGCCGGGCCGACGCCGCGCAGCGCCGCCAGTTCGCCGGGCGGGCGCTCCAGCAGGCGGCGCAGCGACCCGGTTTCGGTCAGCAGGCCGCGCGCGGTGCTGACCGCGTCCTGGCCGCGCAGGCCGGAGCCGAGGAACAGGGCCAGCAATTCGGCGTCCGACAGGCTGGCCGCGCCCTTCCGGAGCAGTTTTTCCCTGGGGCGTTCGTTTTCGGGCCAGTGGCGGATAGGCATGAGGCGGCAATGCGTGGGCGTGCGGTCAGCTTGCGCCGGGTGGGTGTCGTTCGGCATCGGGCGAATACCGGGTTCGGGTAAGCTGGGCGTTTGTTGGCATGTAGGAAATTCCCGGCCCGTGACCGTCGCGACCCCCCTCGGAGGAAAACGCGTCCTGCTGTGCGTGACCGGCGGGGTGGCCGCCTACAAGGCGGCGGAGTTGGCGCGCCTGCTCGGCAAGGCCGGGGTGGCGGTGCGGGTGGCGATGACCGAGGGCGCGAGGCATTTCGTCGGCGCGACCACCTTCCAGGCGTTGACCGGCAACCCGGTGCGCGAAAGCCTGTGGGATGCCGCCGCCGAGGCCGCGATGGGGCATATCGAACTGGCGCGCTGGCCGGATGCCATCGTCATCGCGCCCGCTACCGCCCACACCCTGGCGAAGCTGGCGCATGGCCTGGCCGACGATCTGGTATCCACGCTCTGCCTCGCCACCGCCGCGCCGATGCTCGTCGCGCCGGCGATGAATCACCGCATGTGGTTGCATCCGGCGACGCAGTCGAACGTGGAGACGCTAAAGGCACGCGGTGTCTGGCTGGTTGGCCCGGGCGTCGGCGCGCAGGCCTGTGGCGAGACCGGGCCGGGGCGGATGAGCGAGCCGGAGGAGATCGTCGCCGCGCTGGCGGAGCGGCTGACATGAGCCTGGCCGGTCGGCGGGTCGTGGTCAGTGCCGGGCCGACCTGCGAGGACATCGACCCGGCGCGTTTCCTCGGCAATCGCTCCAGCGGCAAGATGGGGTTCGCGATTGCCGCCGAAGCCGCGCGCCGTGGCGCCGGGGTCGTGCTGGTGGCAGGGCCGGTGCAACTGGCCACGCCGGGGGATGTCGAGCGCATCGACGTGCGCAGTGCCGCCGACATGCACGCCGCGGTGATGGCGGCGCTGCCGGCGGATGTCTACATCGGCGCCGCGGCGGTGGCCGATTTCACTCCCAGGGCGTTTTCCGCCTCGAAGCTCAAGAAGACGCCCGGATGCGACACCCTGACCCTGACGCTGGTGCGCACCCGGGACATCCTGGCCGAGGTTGCCGCGCATCCCTTGCGCCCCCGGCTGGTGGTGGGGTTCGCCGCCGAGACCGACGACCTGGCGCGTTACGCGCGCGGCAAGTTGGAGGCCAAACGCGTGGACATGATCTGCGCCAACCGGGTCGGCGTCGCCGGTAGTGGTTTCGAAGCCGACGACAATACCCTTTCCCTCTATTGGCGCGATGGCGAAGCGCGTCTTGGCCCGGCGCCGAAGACCGCGCTCGCCGCCACCCTCATCGATCTCATCACCTCACGACTCTGATCCATGCAACATATCCTGCAAATGAAAGTGCTCGACCCCCGCATCGGGGGGGAGTGGCCGCTGCCCGCCCATGCCACCGAGGGCAGCGCCGGCCTGGACTTGCGCGCGGCCATCGATGCGCCGCTGACCCTGGCGCCGGGCGAGACCGCGCTGGTGCCCTCGGGTATCGCCATCCACATTGCCGACCCCGGCCTGTGCGCGATGGTGTTGCCGCGCTCGGGTCTCGGCCACCGGCACGGCATCGTGCTCGGCAACGGCACCGGGCTGATCGATGCCGATTACCAGGGGCCGCTGATGGTGTCGGTCTGGAACCGTGGCGGCGCGGCGCATACGTTGGAGCCGGGAGACCGCATCGCCCAACTGGTGCTGATGCCGGTGGTGCGGGCGGTGTTCGAGAGGGTGGAGGCATTCGAGGCCAGCGCGCGCGGCGCTGGTGGGTTTGGTCACACGGGTTTGCGCTGAGGGGAAATGATGGCGATCAAGATCAACCGGCAATCGTTGCCGAAACTGCAAATGGGTTCGCCGGAGGAAGCGCGGCGGGCATTGACACTGATGGCGGTGCTGTGCGGTCTGCTGGCGCTGTGGTTCATGTGGTCGGGGCTGCGGCTGTGGTGGGCGCAGGCGGCGGACGAAGCCCTGATGTTCGAGCGCGACCGCGTGGCGGGCGAGATCGGGCACCAGTTCGGCGCTTTGAGCGCCCAGGTGGTGGAGGCCGTGGCGAAGCCCGAGGTGGCCGAGGCGTTGAAGGCCGGCGACCGCGAGGCCGCGGCGGCGCTGACGGCGGCGTTGCCCAAGGCCGCCGCGGTGGAGGTGTATCCCGCCGACCTGGGGGCTTTCTACGACAAGTTGCCGGAGACCGGCTACGGCAAGCTGGCGGTGGTCGAGGAAGTGCAGATGGCCGGTAAGCCGGTGATGCGCGTCGGCCGGAGCGGCGCCGGCGGCATGTTGCTGGCCGGCGTCCCGCTGCCCGAGGGCGCCGCCGCGCTGGCGGCATTCCCGCTGACCGAGGCCAATCGCCTGATCGCCACGGTGAAAACGGGCAATGGCTACATCGCCCTGCGCCAAGGCATGGTGAACGTGATCCAAGACGGGGATCCCGCGCTGGCCGGGACTTCCGAGGCCAACGCGGCGCCGGTGCGCGGCGGCGGTTTCCGCATCGCCATTGGCCTGCCGACCGCCGAGGCCGGGCCTTATGGGCTGGGTGCGCTCGCTTGTGGGGCGATCGGTCTGCTGCTGGCCATCGTCGCGGGGTTGTTGCTGGCTTGGCCGCGCCTGAATCGCCGGCGCCCGGCGGCCGTGGTGGACGAAGCGGAAGCGCCGACGCTCGGCGAGACGCTGGCCGCCGCTCCGCTCACGCAGGCGGAGGGCCGGGGACGCGTGTCGCTGGCCGACCGAATGGGTATGGAGGAAATCGAAATGTCGCAGGACTCGAACGTGGCCGCCGGCCTCGCGCCGGAGCGGCTCGACCGTGACATCTTCCGCGCCTACGACATCCGTGGCGTGGTCGGACAGGGGCTGGATGCCGAGGTGGCGCGGGCGATCGGCCAGGCCGTCGGCTCGTTGATGCGGGAGCAGGGGCTGAGCGACATCGTGGTCGGTCGCGATGGCCGGCTGTCCGGGCCGGCGCTTTCCGCCGCCCTGATCGAGGGCCTGCGCAGCACCGGCCGCAAGGTCATCGACATCGGCCTGGCGCCGACTCCGCTGGTCTACTTCGCCGCCTATCACCTGCGCGCCGGCTCCTGCGTGGCGGTGACTGGCAGCCATAATCCGCCGGACTACAACGGCTTCAAGATCGTGGTCGGCGGCGAGACGCTGTCCGGCGAGGCGATCGTCGCGCTGTACCAGCGCATCGTCGAGGGGCGGCTGTACCGCGCAGCCGGGCCGGGCGCGCTGGAGACCCGCGATGCCGCCGGCGACTATTTGCAGCGGGTGGCCGCCGATATCCAACTGGGGCGGCCGCTGCGGGTGGTGGTGGATGCCGGCAACGGCGCCGCCGGCGATCTCGGGCCGAAGGTGCTGGAGGCGATCGGCGCCGAGGTCGAGCCGCTGTATTGCGAGATCGACGGCCATTTCCCCAATCATCATCCCGATCCCAGCGATCCGCACAATCTGGCGGATCTGACCCAGGCCGTGCAGCGCAGCGGCGCCGATATCGGTCTGGCTTTCGATGGAGATGGCGATCGCCTCGGCGTGGTCACGCCGGCCGGCCGCAACGTCTTCCCTGACCGTCTGTTGATGCTGTTCGCCGCCGACGTGCTGGAGCGACAGCCGGGCGCGGTGATCGTGTACGACGTCAAATGCACCGGCGCGTTGATGCCGTGGGTGCTGCGCCACGGCGGCAGTCCGCTGATGTGGAAGACCGGCCACTCCTTCATCAAGGCCAAGATGCGCGAGACCGATGCCGAGCTGGCCGGCGAGATGAGCGGCCACTTCTTCTTCAAGGAGCGCTGGTACGGTTTCGACGACGGGATCTATTCGGCCGCGCGTCTGCTGGAGATACTGGCCGCGCGCACGGACGACGCCGATACGGTGTTCGCCGGGATACCCGAGGGCATCAGCACGCCGGAGCTGAAGATTCCGGTCGAAGACCCGCACGCCTTCATCGAGCGGTTCGTGGCGATGGGCGATTTCGCCGAGGCCCGCAGCAATACCATCGATGGCCTCCGCGCCGATTGGAAGAACGGTTGGGGCTTGGTGCGCGCCTCCAATACCACGCCGATCCTGGTGTTGCGCTTCGAAGCGGTGGATGAGCCGGCGTTGCGGGAGATACAGGAGGCTTTCCGCGAGCGCCTGTTGGCGCTGGAGCCGGCGTTGGACATCCCGTTCTGAGCCGGCCTCGCCGACGATGCGCCGGGCGTTTGCCCGGCGCCGGCGTCAGTGCAGCGGCTCGGGATCGTCGCCGAACATCTGGGTTTCCATCCAGGCGTAGGCGGCTTCGGCGCCGGGCTGGTTGAACAGCACCATCAGCACCACCCACTTGAGGTCGTCGAGGTCGATGTCGTCCTGATCCAGCGCCATCGCGCGGTCGAGCACCAACTCGCGCTGGTCGGGGTCGAGGATGCCGTGCTGTTCGAGGAACAGCAGAAAGCCGCGCGCCTCGACGTCCAGCTTGTCCAGCTCCGGGCCGTGGAAGACGCGCAGTGGGGCATGGGCGCGGGTGGTGCGGGCAACCGGGCGGCGGGCGTCCAGGGCTTCCAGCCAGTCGAATGCGCGGTTGGCCTCGGCGGGGCTGAAGCCGGCCTGTAGCAGTTCCCTTTGGAGGGAGTCGCGGTCGCGGACGTGCTGGTCGACGTCCTCGTTGGTGAAGTAATGCTCGAACAGGTACAGCAGCACGTCCAGGATGCTTTCTTTCATTGCCCTCGCCCTGCGCCGGTGGCGCGTTACAGGTGATCAGCGGGATACCGGGGACTTGCGGGTGTAGCGACCATGTTCGACCGACACACGGCCTTCCAGTTCCAACGCCAGCAGCATGGGCGAGAGTTCGACCACCGTCAATCCCGTTCGTGCCACCAGGGTATCCATAGGGGTGGGGTCATGGCCGAGCGCCCGCCACAAGCCATGGGGGTCGGGAGGGTCGGCGTTGTCGTCATCCCCCGACGCCGGGGTGGAGCCGCCAAGGCGTTGGCGCAAGCCGGTGGCCAGGTGGTCGAGGAGCGGGGCCAGCGATGCCAGTATTTCGTCGGGGCTGGCGATCAGGCCGGCGCCTTCGCGCAGCAGGCGGTGGCAGCCGCGCGCCATCGGGTTGTGGATCGAGCCGGGCAGGGCGAACACCTCGCGCCCGGCCTCGGCGGCGAGCCGGGCGGTGATCAGCGCGCCGGAGCGTTCGGCGGCCTCCACCACCAGGGTCGCCAGGGTCAGCCCGGCGACGATCCGGTTGCGCGCGGGGAAATGGCCGCGCATGGGCGGCGTTCCCGGCGGCAGTTCACTGACCAGCACGCCGCGCCCGGCGATCCGCGCCATCAGCTCCGTGTGGGCGGCGGGGTAGGCGACGTCGGGACCGCAGCCCAATACGGCCACCGTCAGCCCTTCGGGGGCGGCCAGCGCGCCGGCATGGGCGGCGGCATCGATCCCGGCGGCGAGGCCGCTGGTGATCGCCCAGCCGCCGGTGGCCAGTCGCCGGGCGAAGGCATGGGCGTTGTCCAGCCCGTTGGCGCTGGCTCGCCGGCTGCCGACGATGGCGATCTGCGGATGCCAGAGCCGCCCCGGCTCGCCAGCCACGAACAACGCCAGCGGCGGGCGGCGGGTACGGGCCAGCAGCGGCGGATAGTCGGGGCCGTGGCAGCCGATCAGGTGATGGCCGGGCGTGTCCAGCCAGCGCCGAGCTTGGTCGATGCGGCGCTCGGCGCCAGCATCGCGCCCGCGCAGGGTCGAGCGCGCCGTTTCGTCGAGGCCGGCGTCGCGCCATGCGCCGGGGCCGGCGGCCAGGGCCGCCTGGGGTGAGCCGGCGCCCGCCAGCAAGCGGTGGCGCGGGGCGAGGGCGCCGCCGGCCAGGGCCAGGCGCAACAGGGCATCCGTGTCGGGTGTGAGCGGCATGCGTACAGCCTGCCGCGGAAACGAAGACGGCGCCCTCGGGCGCCGTCTGGTGGTCGGGTCGGAAAAGTCCGCTCAGTACGGGGCGTCGGGATGCTTCAGCTCATAGCCGGCCTTGCTTGGCTTGACGCTGTCCATCACCAGGCCATAGCTGACCTTGTCGAAGGTGCGGAAGACCATCACATGGCCGGCGAATTCGTCCGGCAGGCGCACTCGGTTGTTGCCGCCGACCAGATCCTGGCTGCGTTCCGGCACCTGCACGCGGTCCACCGCGTGGCTGCCGACCCGCCACATCGAGAAAACGGTGCCGTTGTCGACGCCGTCGCGGGCGCCGACCGAGAGCGCCACCACGTCGCGCGGGCCGGCCACGATGTTGCGGTCGGCCACCGACAACACCTGGGCCTTCTGGTAGGGGAACTGGCGTTTCGGCGGGTGCGGGATGAATTGCAGGTCGTAGGCGGTGCTTTCGATCGGTACCAGTTTGTCGCCAATCCGGACTTCGACCATCTTGTCGTCAAGCATCAGTGTGGAGGCTTCGATGCCGCCAGCCTCGCCACGGGTGATCACGCCGGTATTGACCTTGCGCATCTCGATGCCGAGCTTTTCCATCCTGCCGCCCTTGGCCAGCAGGATTTCGCTCCAAATTCGTTCGTAGGACGGGTCCAGTATGGGCCGGCCGGCACGGTCGAGCTGGTCGTGGCCGACCAGCGCGCAGCAGCCGGCGCGACGGCCCATCCGGTAGGTCTGCACCGGGCGCAGCACGGCGAAGCGCTGGCCGGATCGGGAACTGGGACCCAGGCCGCGCACGTACACGGATTGGCTCTGGATGCCCAGCAGGCGGTCGTCTTCGAGGCCGACCACATAGGGGAGGTTGTCGATGCGGTCGTATATCCGCATGTCCTTCAGGAACGGCTCGACCTGCGACAGCGGCACCGCCGGGATCGGCGCGTCAGCGCGCGGGCCGGGCTGGACGCGGTTGAGGTAGGCCAGGCTCAGTACGTCGCCCGGGTAGATCAGGTGCGGATTCCCGACCTGTGGATTGGCCTGCCAGATTTCCGGCCACAGCCACGGCTTCTTCAGGAAGCGCGCGGCGATGTCCCACAGGGTGTCGCCCTTGCGCACCACGTAGGTATCCGGGTGGCCGCCGCGGAACTCCTGCGCCAGCGTGTAACCGGCCATCGCGGTCAGCGCGGTGGCAATGAAGGCGATCCGCAGTTTGTGCGTTACGCGTGAAAAATCGACAGCCATCAAAAAATTCCCCAAGGATCGGCCCCGCAACGGAGCATTTTGACCTCAACGGGGGCGGATTCACAACCATCACGTTAGAATCCGCCCTCTACACTAGTGACTTGGATTGGCCGTTTCCCCACGGCCGGACATTGCCCGACCGCCATGGCCCTGCTGACGATACTCGAATTTCCCGATCCCCGCCTGCGCACCAAGGCCGTGCCGGTCGATGCCGGCGCCGTGCCGGGCGCGGATTTCCAGAAGCTGCTCGATGACATGTTCGAAACCATGTACGCCGCGCCCGGCATCGGCCTGGCGGCGAGCCAGGTGGACGTGCACCAGCGTTTCATGGTGATCGATGTCAGCGAGGCGCACGATGAGCCGCTGGTCTTCATCAACCCGGAGATATTGGCGAAGCAGGGCGAGCAGGTCTATCAGGAAGGCTGCCTGTCGGTGCCCGGCATTTATGCCGATGTCACCCGCGCCGATGCCATCACCGTGCGCGCGCTGGGTCGCGATGGCCAGCCCTTCGAAAGGCATGCCGATGGCCTGCTGGCCGTCTGCATCCAGCACGAGATGGATCATCTCGATGGCAAGCTGTTCGTCGATTACCTCTCGCCGCTCAAGCGCGAGATGGTGAAGCGGAAGCTGGCCAAGCAGAAGAAGGCGGCATGAGCGGGGGCCGGGGGCCGGGGGCCGGGGGGCGGGGAAAAGTCGCGGAGCGACTGAATAACAGCGCCTGGAGACAAAGCCGCCGCCCGGCTTCCGCTTCGGCTTTTCCCTGGGCTCTGCTTTCCGCCCCTGGCCGCTGACCGATGAGAGTCGTTTTCGCCGGTACCCCGGAATTCGCCGTGCCCTGCTTCCACGCGGTGCGCGAGAAAGTGGGCGTGAGCGCCGTGTTGACCCAGCCCGACCGCCCGGCCGGGCGCGGGCGCGGGGTGCAGATGTCGCCGGTCAAGCAGGCCGCGCTGGCCGCCAACGTCGCCGTGCACCAGCCCGAAACGCTGAAAGCCCGCGAGGCGCGCGAATGGCTGCGCGCGCTGCAACCGGATTTGCTGGTGGTGGTGGCCTACGGCCTGATCCTGCCGCAATCGATCCTCGATATCCCGGTGCATGGGGCTTGGAACGTGCACGCCTCGCTGCTGCCGCGCTGGCGCGGCGCGGCGCCCATCCAGCGGGCGATCGAAGCGGGCGATGCCGAAACCGGCGTTTGCCTCATGCGGATGCAGAAGGGCCTGGATACCGGGCCGGTGATGCTGAGCCTGACCACGCCGATCGGCGAGACCGATACCGGCGGCAGCCTGCACGACCGGCTTGCCGCGCTCGGTGCGCAAGTGTTGGCCGATGGCCTCGGTTTGCTGCGGATCGGCCTTCTGCCCAGCGCGATTGCGCAGGACGAAGCGGGCGTCAGCTACGCCCACAAACTGGACAAGGCCGAAGCCCGGCTGGACTGGACGCGGCCAGCCGAACGGCTGGCGCGCCAGGTGCGTGCCTTCCACCCGTGGCCGGTGGCCGAGGCGGTGTTGGGCGGCGAGCGCGTGCGCATCCACGGCGCGCTGCCGCTCGCGGCGGTCGATGCCGGCAATGCCCCACCCGGCACGATCATCGCCACCGGCCGTGAAGGCATCGATGTCGCCACCGGCGCGGGCGCGCTGCGCATCCGCGTGTTGCAGCGCGAAGGGGGCAAGGCGATCACCGCCGCCGACTGGCTCAATGCGCGACGCATCCGCTGAGCGGCCGATGAGCGGCGTACAACCCCGCATGGCCGCCGTCCGCGCGATCGACGCGGTACTGCACCGTGGCCGCTCGCTGAAGGCCGAACTGGGCGTGGAACTGCCGAAGCTCGCCGACCCGCGCGACCGTGCGCTGGTCGAGGCGATCGTGATGGCCGCGTTGCGCGAGCATGGCCGCTACGCCGAGGCGCTGAACGGCTGGATGACGCGCCCGCCCGGCAAGCGCGACGGCGCCTTGCGGGCGTTGCTCTACGCCGGTTTCGCCCAACTCGATGCGATGCGGCTGCCCGCGCACGCCGCGGTCGATGCCACGGTCGAGACCGCGCGCGGGCTGGGCCGTGGCCACCAATCCGGGCTGATCAACGCCCTTCTGCGCCGCGCCTTGCGTGAGCCGCTGCCGGCGCCGCGCGCCGACGCCGCCTGGCCGCGCTGGCTGGCCGAGCACATCCGCGTCGCCTGGCCGGACGATGCCGAAGCCGTTTTCGCCGCCAGCGCCCAACCGCCGCCGATGTGGCTGCGGGTGAATCGCCGCCGCATCGCGCGCGCCGCCTATGCCGAGCGCCTTGCCGATGCCGGCATCGCCCCGCATCCATCGCCGGACATGGATGACGCCATCCGCCTCGACACGCCGCTGCCGGTGGAGGCGCTGCCCGGTTTCGCCACGGGCGAAGTCTCGGTGCAGGACGGCAGCGCCCAGCGTGTCGCCGATGCCCTGGCGCCGCCGGTCGCCACGCGCGTGTTGGATGCGTGCGCCGCGCCGGGCGGCAAGGCCGCGCACCTGGCCGAGCGCCATCCCGGCGCGCGCGTCCTGGCGCTGGATACCGACGCGCGCCGCGTGCGCCGCATGGAGGAAGGCTTCGCCCGGCTCGGCCTTTGCGTTGAATCGCGGGTGGCCGATGCGACCGCGCCTGATCGGTGGTGGAACGGCGAGCCCTTCGGTGCCATCGTCATCGACGCCCCGTGTTCGGCGACCGGCATCGTTCGCCGCCAGCCAGACGTGCTGCTGCATCGGCGCGAAACCGACATCGCCGCACTGGTCGCGTTGCAGGCGCGTTTGCTGGATGCGCTATGGCCTCTGCTCGAATCCGGCGGCAGCCTGCTGTACGCGACCTGCTCGATCCTAGCGGTGGAGAACGCGCGGCAGATCGAGGCGTTTCTGGCCCGCACGCCCGAGGCGCGGCTCAAGCCGCTGGATGCGCGTTTTGGCCGCGATACCGGCTTTGGCCACCAACGCCTGCCGGGCGAAGACGGCATGGACGGCTTTTTCTACGCCCGCCTCGCGCGCGATTGAGCCAATGGAAGGCCGCCGTGGCGGCCAAGCCGGATGCCGCTACAAGACCCATGGCAGCCGGGCCCGAAGCGCGATGCAGGAGCGCTCCGTTATCCTGCCCGCCATGCCGAATCTCGATACCCGCCGTGAACGTCTTTTCTTCTGGCTGACCGCCTTCGTCCTGCTGTTTGCCGGCCTTGGCTTGCGCGACCCCTGGCCCGCCGACGAGCCGCGCTTCGCGCTGGTGGCGCGGCAGATGGTGGAGAGCGGGCAATGGCTGTTCCCGATGCGCGGCGACGAGCTGTATCCGGACAAGCCGCCGCTCTTGATGTGGCTGCAAGCGGTCTTCCTCTCGACGACCGGCAGCCTGCGCCTTTCTTTCCTGCTGCCGACCCTGCTGGCTTCGCTCGGCACGTTGGCGCTGGTGCGCGATCTCGGCCGCCGGCTGTGGAATGCCGAGGCCGGCGCGTACGCATCGTGGGCATTGCTGTTCGCCCTCCAGTTCACCTTCCAGGCCAAGCGCGCGCAGATCGACCCGCTGGTGGTGTTCTGGATCACGCTCTCGGTCTACGGCTTGCTGCGCCATCTGCTGCGCGGCCCGGCCGCGGCGTGGTGGTATCTCGGCTGGGCGGCGGCGGGGCTTGGCGTGATCAGTAAGGGCGTCGGCGTGGTGGCGCTGCTGGTGCTGTTGCCGGCCGCGTTCGCGTGGGGGCGGCGCTGGCCCGGCATCGGCCGGGTGCGTGGGCGTGAATGGCTGGGCGGCGTCGCCATGCTGCTGTTGCCGGTCCTGCTCTGGCTGGCGCCGATGCTGCTGGCGGTCAAGGCCAGCGGCGACCCGCTGATGCAGGGCTATGCCGACAACATCCTGCTCAAGCAGACCGCCCAGCGCTACGCCAATGCCTGGCATCACCATCAGCCCTGGTACTACTTCCTCGTGGTGATGGCGACGCAATGGTTGCCGGCGGTCGCCGCCGTGCCCTTCGTCGCGCCGCGCTGGCGCGAGGCGCTGAAGGCGCGCGATGCCCGCGTCCTGCTGCCGCTCGGGGGCGTGGCGCTGATCGTGCTGTTCTTCTCGCTTTCCAGCGGCAAGCGCGAGGTCTACATCCTGCCGGCGCTGCCGTTGCTGTGCCTGGCGATGGGCCCGTGGCTGGGCGATGTCGTGGGCCGGCGCGGTGTGCGCGCCGGCGCTTTCGTCGCCGCTGTGCTGTTCGCGCTGTCATTGCTCGTCGCCGGCCTGGCCGTGGTGCTTGGCCAGCCCGGTTTCGAGGCCCGGCTCGCGGCGATCCGCGGCACGGTGGATGGCGATGCGCTGGGCGCGATGCTGGCGGTCATCGGCGGCGTCGGCTTGTTCGCCGCGTTGGCCTTGCGGCCGAAGCGCGGCGTTGCGGCGTTGCATGCGGTGATCGCCGCGCTGTGGCTGGGCTACAGCTTCATCGGCTATCCGCTGTTGAACGATGCCAGCTCGGCGCGCGGGCTGATGCGCGCGAGCGGCGAGAGGATTGGCCCGGACGCCGAGCTGGCGCTGGTGGCGTGGAAGGAACAGAATCTGCTGATGGCCGACCGCCCGGCGCGCACCTTTGGCTTCAAGCGCGACAACGCCGGGCAGTTGCGCGATGCCCGCGCCTGGCAGGCCGAGCGTCCGCAAACGCGCTGGCTGCTGATCGAGGACGATGCGCTGGACGATTGCATCGACGACAGCCACGCCATCGACATGGGCGTCTACAACCGCCGCCGCTGGCTGTTGCTGCCGGCCGCCGCGACACGCCCCGGTTGCGTGCCGACGCCAGGCTCAGCGGCGCCGGGCGAACTCACGGAGTAGCCGGTACTTCAGCGCCGCGTAGCGCATGTGCTCGCGGTGGAAGGCGCGGCCGGCGTGGCCGTCCAGCGCGCCGCCTTGCACGATCAGGTTCTTGAGCGCGTAGGCCGCCGCCGCCAGCAGGCCGCGCCCCGGCCAGGCGTTCTTGCCGCGCGCGGCGCGCGCCTCGGCCCAAAGCGCGGCGTACTTCGCCAACTTGTTGCGGTATTCGCGCGCGCTGCGCGCGGTGTCGTGTTCCAGCCGGATGCGCGAGCGGCGCACCGTGCGCCCGGCGGTGTCGAGATACTCGTGCACCGGCACATCGGCGTGGCGCAGATCGGCGCGGAACAGCCGCTCGATCGCTTCACGCGCGAAGCTACCGTGGCGCATCGGTTGGCCCAGCCAGTGCGTGCGGCGAAGCAACAGCCAGACATCGGCCTGTTCGATTTCGCCGGCAAACAGCGCTCGCAGCGCGTCTTGCGCGTCCGCTTCCAGCCATTCGTCGGCATCCAGCAGGATCACCCATGGCTGCGTGGCGCGCGCGATGGCGGCGTTCTTCTGCCGTGCGAAGCCGTCCCAATCGCGATGTTCGACCCGCGCGCCGAGTTCGCGCGCGATGGCGACGGTGGCATCGCCGGAGCCGGAATCGAGCACGATCACCTCGCGGCAGACCGGCATCAGCGACGCCACGCAGCGGCCGATGCGGTCGGCTTCGTTCTTCGCCACCACCACGCCGGAGAGCGGAAGTTTTTCCTGTGCCGATTGCATGGCGCGGGAGTATGTCATGCGACACTTCCCCGATGAGCGCCGCGCCGCTGTCCATCGCCCACCTGCTGTTGACCCGTCGCTTCGCCGGCAGCGAGCGGCATGCGGTGGAACTGGCGAACGCGCAGGCCGCGCAGGGGCACCAGGTCACGATGATCCTGCGCAAGGCCGGCGCCGAGGACCGCCCCGACGCCATCGCCCATCGCCTGTCCGGGCGCGTGCGCGTCATCGTGGTTGGCGACCTGCTCGCCGGCTGGCGTGCGCGGCGGGTGCTGAAACGCCTGCGCCCGGACATCGCCCACGCCCATCTTTCCGGTGGCGCGCGCGCGCTGAAGGGGTGGAAGGATGCCGCGAGCCGGCGCATCGCCACCCTGCACATCCGCTACAAGCCGCAGCAGCACGAAGGGCTGGATGGCCTGATTGCCATCGCGCCCTGGCAGTTGGCCGAGATGCCCGCGGCGATGCGCGCGCGCAGCGTGCAGATCGACAATTGGACGCTGCCGCGGACACCGGCGCCCGACGCCCGCGCCCGGCTGCGCGCCGAGTGGGGCATCGCGCCCGAGGCTTTCGTGTTCGGCGCGCTTGGCCGTATCGAGGACAGCAAGGGCCTGGACGTGCTGATCGAAGCATGGCGGCGCGCTGGCCTGCCGGGCGCGGCGCGGCTGGTGATCGCCGGGCAGGGCGGGGCGTGGCAACGGTTGCGCGAAAGTGCGCCGAAGGCGGTGGCGATGCCGGGCTTCGTGGCCAATCCGGGCGATTGGCTGGAGGTTTTCGACGTCTTCGTTTCCGCCGCTCGCAGCGAGCCGTTCGGGCTGGTGCTGCTGGAGGCGATGGACGCGCGCCTGCCGGTGCTGGCTTCGGCCAGCGAAGGGGCGCGGCACCTGCGCGAAGTCATCGCCACGCCGCTGGTGCCGATCGGCGATGCCGATGCGTTGGCCGCCGCCCTGCGCGCGATGCACGAAGCCAGGCCCGCGCGTCGCGATTACCCGATGCAACGTTTCCGCATCGAGGACAAGCTGGCCGGGATCGAGGCGTTCTACCGCGCGGTCATCGCGCGCGGCTGAGGCTCACCAGCGCAGCGCGCTCTTCGCCAGCCGCTTCGCCAGCGTAGCGCGCAGGGCTTCGGCATCCTCGGGGCGCAGGTGGGCGATGTGCAGCGGGGCCAGCGCGTTGGCGCCGGCGGTGTCCAGCAGCAGGCCGCGCATGCCGAACAGGCGGTCGAGCGGCGAGCGCGTCAATTGCAGCGCCTGAAGCTTGTCCACCTCCGCGAAGCGCCATTGCCGCGACCACCAGCCGTGGCGCACGGCGATGAGCCCGCCATGCAGGCGCCAGCCGGTGCATCGCGCGGCCTTCCACGACAGGAAGGCCGACCAGGGCAGCCACAGCAGCGCCAGCCAGCCCCAGTCGCCAAAGTGCCAAATCAGCGCGGCGGCGAGTGGCGGCGTCCACAACCAGTCGCTCAGCCACATTCGCAGCCAGGCCAGCCGGTGCAGTGGCCGCCAGTCCTCCAGCGGCCATTCGACGCGCGGCAGCAGGTGGCGGACGATTTCGTCGCAGCGCGCCGGGCTGGCCACCGGGGCCAGCTCGCGCAGGCCGCGCTGCTGGTGCTGGCCGCTGGCGCTGACCGCGGTATCCACCGACAGCTCGCGACGCCCGAACAGCCGGTGCAGCACGCCTTCCTTCAATAACCAGGCCTGGATGCGCCGCTTGGGCGCACTGGTGCGGATACGGGTGAAAAGGCCACGGCTGACGGTCAGGCGGCGGCCCGTTTCGCTGAGCGTGAAGCCGTGGTACTGCATAAGCGACACCGCCACCGACAGCACCCGCAGCACCACGACGAACAGGACGAAAAAGGACAGCCCGGCCAGGAGATAGTCCAGCCAGCCGAAATGCCGGCCTTCCACGTAGCCCACGCCGGAGCGGATGAAACGCTCGCCGAGGCTTGCGAACAGGTCGGACGACACTTGCGATACGGCGGCGAAGCCGGCGGCGACCAGCACCAGGCCGCGGTTGGAGATCAAGCCGTGGCGGATCACCTCGCCGGTATCCATCGCCAGCAGCACCCGCGCCTCGGAGCCGGCGCGCGGCTCGCTGCTGGCGATGCTTTCGCCGCCGCGTTCGCGCACCAGTTTCTCCAGCGCCAGCGCCTTGTCCATCCGCAGCACACGCATCTCGGCTTCGGGCTTGTTGCCGCCGGCCGATTCCAGCCGCACCTCGGCCACGGCGAAGATCCGGTGCAGCAGCGTCTGGTGCAGGGCGACGTTGTGGATGCGCGCATAGGCGATCTGCCGCAGCTTGCGTTCGAGCAGGCCGCTGCGGATTTCGATGCGCTCGTCCAGCAGCCGGTAACGGTAGGTGAAGTATTGCCACACGGAGATGGCGGCCAGCACACCCACCCCGATGAGCGGCCACAGTTCGTTGCGGTTGCCGCGCCCGGCCAACAGCAGGAACAGGAGCGGGATGACGAACTGCTTGAGGTGCTGCAAGGTTACGAACAGCCACGACCACGGATGCAGCCGGTGTTCTTCGCCATCGATGCGCAGCGGCGGGATCGGCGGCGGCATGGCGCGGGCTTCAGTCGTCATCGCGTTCCGGCTCGATCCGGCGCGCCAACTCGGCGCGCAGCGCCTCGGCATCGTTCTCGTCCAGGCAGGGCAGCCGGACCGCGTGCGCGCGGGTGCCGGCGGTATGCACGATCAGCGTCGCCAGTGCGCGCCCGCGCTCCAGCGGCCCGCGCTTGATGTCGAGATGCTGCACCCGGGTGGCCGGCACCAGCGTGCAGCTCTGCCACAGCTTGCCGCTTTTCACGGCAAAGCCTTCCTCGTCCAGCTTCCAGCGGTAATAGCCGTGGCGGCGTCCGCCGAGCCACGCGCCGTATGCCGCGCCGATGACCAGCCCGGCGAGCGGCCCGAGCCAGTTCGGCGCATTGAAGGCGTTGTGCGCGAGCACGCCGCCGCCGATGCCCGGCAACAGTGCCAGCAGACCGAAGCCGACGGCATGGCTGAGGCGGAACAGCACCCGCCCGCGTGCCGGCAGCGGTTGCCAGATATCGGGGTGGACGACTGAAAGCGCGGGTTCGGAAAACATGGCGATAGCGGAATCGAAGTCGCGCAAGCCTAGCCGGTTTGGCCCGTCGCCGGTAACGAGCCGTCGGTAATGAACCGGCTCAGTAGCAGTCCGGCCAGTAGGGATTGCCGAATTTTCCGCCCTCGGGCTGCTGCGACCAGCGCTTGTAGGTCCACTGGTACTGCGCCGGGTCGCGGCGCACGATGGCCTCGATGCCGGCATTGAGCGCGCTTGCCGATGCCAGCGCGTCGTGGCTGGCGATCGCCGGTGGCGCGGCCTCGACCTGGAGCGTGAAGCGCGGGCCCTCGCCCTGGCGCTCGCACCAGGCGTAAAGCACCTGAGCGCCGGTGCGCTCGGCCAGCCGTCCGACCAGGGTCATGGTGGAGGCGGGCACGCCGAAGAATGGCGCCCATACGCCATCGCCCTGCTTGGGCTGCTGGTCGGGCAGGATGCCGACCACGCCACCGCCCCGCAGACGCTTGAACAATTGGCGGATGCCGATGCCCTCGGCGCGTATCTGCTCGACCCGGCCGGCATCGTCCCGGGCCTCGCGCACCCGGCGCAGGAAGGCCTCGACCAGCGGCGATTCCGGTGGCGCGTAAAGGATGGCGAGCGCCGTGCGCATCGCCAGCCAGCGGTTCAGCAGTTCCCAGTTGCCGTGGTGCGGCGCGGCCACGATGAGCCCGCGCCCCGAGGCCAGCGCGGCATCGAACAAGGCCACGCCCGGGCCTTCGTCGATCAGCGCCAGCGTTTCCGCCGCCGGGCGGGTCCAGATGCGCAGCGTCTCGAAACTCTGGCGGCCGGTGCTGCGCAGCGTCGCTTCGTGCAGGGCCGCGCGTTCGGCCTCGGGCATCCCGGGGAAGGCCAGCTCCAGCCCGCGCATCGCCACCCGGCTCTCGCGGCGGTGGCCGTTGCGCCAGTATCCGGCCAGCCGGTCGCCCAGCCAGCGCAGTGCCGGCCACGGCAGCCAGCCAGCCAGCCGGGCAAGCAGGAACAGGAGGGAGGCGCGCATCCGGCTAGTGTAGGCGCTGGCCGGTCAAAGGTATTCTTGGCGGATGCTTGCCCTGATCCAGCGCGTTGGCCGCGCCCAGGTTGATATCGATGGCGAAACCGTGGGCCGGATCGGTCCGGGTCTGCTGGCGCTGGTCTGCGCCGAACGCGGCGACGACGCGGCCCGCGTCGTCCGCATGGCCGAAAAGCTGCTGAGCTACCGCGTCTTCGCCGACGGCAACGGCCGCATGAACCGCTCGCTGACCGATACCGGCGGCCAGTTGCTCCTGGTCAGCCAATTCACCCTGGCCGCGGATACCGCCAGCGGCCTGCGCCCGAGCTTCAGCGCCGCCGCCGCCCCGGACGAAGCTGAACGCCTGTACCGGCAACTGGTACAGGAATGTCGCCGCCGCCATGCCCCGGGGGTGGAAACCGGGCGTTTCCGCGCCCATATGGAGGTCAGCCTGGTCAATGACGGCCCGGTCACCTTCCTGCTGCGAACCTGAACCCCGCGGCAGCGGCAAAACGGTATAATCGCGGGTTCCGTTTCTTTCAGGTGGCGCCATATGGCCAATGAACGTCAGGCCCAGTCCGAAATCAAGCAGCTCATCAGCAAGGGCCTCGAACAGGGCTACCTGACCTACGCCGAGGTCAACGATCACCTGCCCGACGATCTGGTCGACCCGGAGCAGATCGAAGATATCATCAGCATGATCAACGGCATGGGCATCGATGTCCATGAAGTCGCGCCCGATGCCGAGACGCTCTTGATCACCGGCGAAGGCAGCAACCGCGATGTCGACGACACCGCCGCGGAGGAAGCCGCCGCCGCGCTATCCGCGCTCGATACCGAGACCGGCCGCACCACCGACCCGGTGCGCATGTACATGCGCGAGATGGGCACGGTCGAGCTGCTGACCCGCGAGGGCGAGATCGCCATCGCCAAGCGCATCGAGGAAGGGCTGAACCAGATGCTGGCCTCGCTGGCGCTGTTCCCGCCGTCGGTGAAGATGGTGCTGGACGACTACGCCCTGCACGCCGAAGGCAAGAAGCGCCTGCCGGAGGTGATCGCCGGCTTCAACGATTACGTGGAGGAAGCCAACGCCGCGGCCGCTGCCGAGGACGAATCCGATGCCGGCAACGGCACGGACGAGGATGCCGATGCCGAGGAGGACGATGCGGACGATGGCGCCGCCGACGAACCCGCGCCCTCCGGTCCCGACCCCGAGGAAGTCAGGGCGCGCATGGCCGCGATGGCCGAACTCTACGGCAAATTCGAAAAGGCGCTGGCCAAGCATGGCGCCGGCCACAAGCCGGTCGGCAAGCTGCGCCAGGAAATGGCCGACATCTTCGTTACCTTCAAGTTCCCGCTGCCGTATTTCGATGCGCTGGTGGCCCAGTTGCGCAGCGTCCAGAACGAAATCAAGATGCGCGAGCGTCGCATCATGGAACTGTCCACCCGCCAGGCCGGCATGCCGCGCAAGGACTTCCTGAAGGCGTGGGACGGCAACCAGGTCAATTTCGACTGGGTGGACGAGATGCTCAAGCGCAAGCAGAAGTGGGGCTCCGGCCTGCGCGACGTGCGCGAGCAGATCATCGCCCAGCAGGAGATGATCCTCGGCCTGGAGGACAAGACCTCGATGACGCTTGGCGACATCCGCGAGATCGTCAAGACCATGGCCTACGGCGAGGTGCAGGCGCGCAAGGCCAAGAAGGAAATGGTCGAGGCCAACTTGCGCCTGGTCATCTCCATCGCCAAGAAATACACCAACCGCGGCCTGCAATTCCTCGACCTCATTCAGGAAGGCAATATCGGCCTGATGAAGGCGGTGGACAAGTTCGAGTTCCGTCGCGGCTTCAAGTTCTCGACCTATGCCACTTGGTGGATTCGTCAGGCCATCACCCGCTCCATCGCTGATCAGGCCCGCACCATCCGCATCCCGGTGCACATGATCGAGACGATCAACAAGCTGAACCGCATCTCGCGCCAGATGCTCCAGACCTATGGCCGCGAGGCCACCCCGGAGGAGCTGGCCAAGGAGATGGACATGCCCGAGGACAAGATCCGCAAGGTGATGAAGATCGCCAAGGAGCCGATCTCGATGGAAACCCCGATCGGCGACGACGAGGATTCCCACCTGGGCGATTTCATCGAGGACACCAACGTGATGTCCCCGATCGACGCCACCACCGACATCAACCTGATCGAGACCGTGCGCGACGTCCTCGCTGGCCTGACGCCGCGCGAGGCCAAGGTGCTGCGCATGCGCTTCGGCATCGACATGAACACCGACCACACCCTGGAGGAAGTCGGCAAGCAGTTCGACGTCACCCGCGAGCGCATCCGCCAGATCGAGGCCAAGGCGCTGCGGAAGCTGCGCCATCCGAGCCGCTCCGAGACCCTGCGAAGCTTCCTCGACGTGGAGTGAGCGCCGCGCCGGTCGTGCTACCGGAAAGCCCGCCGCATGGCGGGCTTTCCGCATCGCTCGGGTAAACTGCATCCCTTCCGGGCCTATAGCTCAACGGTTAGAGCAGAGGACTCATAATCCTTTGGTTCCAGGTTCGAATCCTGGTGGGCCCACCATTGATGGCGATCCCGTGAGCACACTCCCCGATACCCTCGAACGCGAAACCGGCCCGGCCCCCGAGTGGTCGGTGATCTGGCTGCATGGTCTTGGCGCCGATGGCAACGATTTCGTGCCGATCGTGCCGGAGCTGGTGCGGCCGGGTTGGCCGGCGTTGCGTTTCGTGTTTCCGCATGCGCCGGTGCGGCCGGTGACGATCAACGGCGGCATGCGCATGCGCGCCTGGTACGACATTCGCGAGATGGACCTGTCCAGCCGCGCCGATGCCGAGGGCGTGGCCGAATCGGTGGCGCACGTCGATGCGCTCGTCGCCCGCGAGAGTGAGCGGGGGGTGCCGCCTTCGCGCGTCGTGCTGGCCGGTTTTTCGCAGGGCGGGGCGATCACGCTGGCCGCCGGTATTCGGCGCGCGGAGCCGCTGGCCGGGTTGGTGGCGCTATCCACCTATCTGCCGCTCAGGGCGGCGACGATGGCCGGGCTCACCGACGCCGCGCGCCGGCAGCCGGTGTTCATGGCGCATGGCATGCACGACCCGGTGGTGCCATACACCGGCGGCAAGCACAGCCGCGATCTGCTGGCCGATGCCGGTTTCGACGTGGCATGGCATGCCTACCCGATGGCGCACCAGGTCTGTGGCGAGGAAATCGCCGACCTGGCCGGCTGGCTCGGCAAGCGTTTCGCCTGAGCGCCGCCGGCCGCGGGTTTCGCGCCGCCCGTCGCCACGCCTGGTGACGCGCCGATCACGCGCGCCTAACATCTCCGGCATGGGGAGTCGGGCATGAAAATTCTGATCGTCGATGACGAACCGCTGGCGCGCGCGCGCCTGCGCGGCCTGTTGTCGCGCGAGGCCGATACCGAGATCCTCGCCGAGGCCGGCGATGGCCATGCCGCCTTGCTGGCCTGCGACCGGCATCGTCCCGATCTCGTCATGCTCGACATCCGCATGCCCGGCATGGACGGCCTGCAAGTGGCGCGGGCGCTGGTCGGGCAGCCGGCACCGCCGTTGATCGTGTTCTGCACCGCTTACGACGAACACGCGCTGGCCGCCTTCGACAGCGCCGCGCTGGACTACCTGGTCAAGCCGGTGCGCGCGGAGCGGCTGGCGGAAACCCTGCGCCGCGCACGCGCGCGCCTGGGCGAAGCGCCGCCGATGCAAGGCCCGCAATCGCGCACCCAGCTTTGCGCCCGGCTTGGCGGCCAACTGCGGTTGATTCCGGTGGCCGACATCCGCTACCTGCAAGCCGAGGAGAAATACGTGGTGATCCACCACGCGCATGGCGAGGACCTGATCGAGGAATCGCTGAAGTCGCTGGAGGAGGAATTCGGCGAGCGCTTCCTGCGCATCCATCGCAATTGCCTGATTGCCCGGGATGCGCTGAAGGCGTTGCAGCGCGATGGCGAGGGGCATGCGCAGGTGTGGCTGCACGGCGTCGATCATCCGCTCGATGTCAGCCGCCGCAGCCTGGCCGAGATCAAGGAAGCGATGCGCGAGTGGGTTTGAGCGCCGCAGGCCGGGAGTCGCCGCCAATCATCGATAATGGCGGAATGAAGACGCTCCGCATCGCCACCCGCAAAAGCCCGCTGGCACTCTGGCAGACCGAACACGTCGCCGCGTTGCTGCGGGCGCGCCATCCCGACCTCGCCATCGAACTGGTGCCGCTATCCACGCGCGGCGACGAATTGCTGGACCGCTCGTTGGCGGCGATTGGCGGCAAGGGACTGTTCCTGAAAGAACTGGAATTGGCGATGTTGCGCGACGAAGCCGATTGCGCGGTGCATTCGCTGAAGGACGTGCCGATGCTGCTGGAGCCGGGCTTCGCCATGCCGGCGATCCTCGCGCGCGCCGATGCCGCCGATGCCTTCGTCAGCCCGCGTCACGCGGACATCGCCGCCCTGCCGGCCGGCGCGCGCGTCGGCACTTCATCGCTCCGGCGCAAGGCGCAATTGCGCGCGCTGCGCTGCGATCTGCGCATCGAGGATTTGCGCGGCAACGTCAACTCGCGCCTGGCCAAGCTCGATGCCGGCCAGTACGACGCCATCCTGCTGGCCTGCGCCGGTCTGCAACGGCTGGGCTTCGATGAGCGCATTCGCGCGCGGCTGGACGCGCCGTATTGGTTGCCGGCGCCGGCGCAGGGGGCGATCGCGATCGAGTGCCGCGATGATGCGCCGGCCATCCATGCGCTGCTCGCCGGTCTCGACGATGCCGACACCCGCAGCCGGGTATCCGCCGAGCGGGCGATGAATCGCGCGCTCGATGGCAGTTGTCATGTCCCGGTCGCCGCCTTCGCCACGCTCCAGGGCGACGAACTGCATCTGCGGGGCCTGGTCGGCTCGGCCGAGAGTGGTCGGCAGGTGCGCGCCGAGGGCCGTGCTCCGCGCGCGGCGGCGGAGGCGTTGGGGCAGGAGGTCGCGGCGAGGCTGCTGGCGCAGGGCGCCCGGGATTTCATCGCCTGAACGGCGGTTCCGGGTTTCTCAGAACGGGAAATAGCGCGGGATCAACAGCACCGCCATCACGAAGAACAACAGGTTGAGCGGCACGCCGATCCGCAGGAAGTCGGCGAAGCGGTAGCCGCCGGCGGTGTAGACCATGGTGTTGGTCTGGTAGCCGACCGGCGTGGCGAAGCTGGTCGAGGCGGCGAACGCCACCGCCACCAGGAACGGCTTGGCATCCACGCCCATCGCCTCGGCGCTGGCGATGGCGATGGGGGCCACCAGCACGGCCGAGGCGTTGTTGCTCATAAGCTCGGTCATCACCGCGGTCAGTAGGTAGAACATCGCCAGCGTCATCAGCGGGTTGCCGTTGCCGATCAGAGACAGCGCGCCATGGGCGATCCACTCGGCCCCGCCGGAGTTCTGTAGGGCGATGCCGAGCGGCAGCACGCCGGCCAGCAGCATGATCACCCGCCAGTCGATGCCGCCGTAGGCTTCCTCCGGGCGCAGGCAGCGCAGCACCACCAGGGCGACGCAGCCAAGCAGGGCGGAGGCGACGATCGGCATGATCTCGAAGGCCGAGAGCAGAATTGCGCCGAACATGATGCCGACCGAGAGCAGGGCGCGCATGCCGTCCACCCGTGGCTGTTCGCGCTCGCGCAGCAGCACCAGTCCCGGTTCGGTGCGCAATGCCTCCAGCGCGCGCGGCGTGGTGTCGATGAGCAGCGTGTCGCCGGCCTGGAGGGCGGCATGGTGCAGTGGCGTGCGCAGCGCCAGTCCGGGACGTTGCAGGCCGTGTACGCGCACGCGATAGACGTGCCCGAAGCGCAGCGCCGACAGGTTGCGGCCGATCAGGTGCGAGCCGGGGGCGATCAGCACCTCGGCATGGACGCGCTCGGCGGCCGGGTCGGCCACCAGGTCGCGGGCCACTTCGTCGAACTCCATTTTCAACGCCTTGCGCGCCTTTTCTATCTGCTCCCAGGTGCCGCGCAGCAGCAGGCGGTCGCCGGCCCGGATTTCGCTGGCGCGCGGGCGCGGCAGGATGTGCCCGTCGCGATAGATTTCCAGTAGATAGGCGTCGCCGATGTCGACCGGCAGCGCTTCGGCCCCGAGTTTGCCGATCGCCGGTGATTTCTCGCCGACGACCATATCCACCTGCCAGCGTCCGCGGTGCTCGTCCGCGCCACTGTCGGGGATGCCGTAATCGGGCAGCAGGAAGCCGCGCGTGAGCATCAGGTAGGCGGTGCCGGCGGCGACGAACCACAGGCCGAGGCGGGTGAATTCGAACAGGGTGAAGCCGGGCAGGCCCGATTGCTGCGCCACCGAGTGCACCAGCAGGTTGGTGGAGGTGCCGACCAGGGTGCAGACGCCGCCGAACTGCGCGGCGTAGGAGAGTGGAATCAGCATCTTCGAGGGGGATTGCCGGATCGCGCCGGCGGCGGCGATCACCAGGGGCAGGAACACCGCCACGACCGCGGTGTTGTTGACGAAAGCCGAGATGGCCACGGCCAGCATCATCATCACCAGCGCGAACAGCCACGGCCAGCGGATGCGCGAGAGCATGTCGCCCAGACCGGCCAGGATGCCGCTCCTCTGAATGCCGGCGCTCAGCACGAACATGGCGGCCACCGTCACCGTGGCCTCGCTGGAAAAGCCGGATAGCGCCTCGCGCGGGCTGACCAGCCCCAGCACCATCACGCTGGCGAGCACCAGCATCGCCACCACGTCCACCGGCAGCTTTTCGGTGACGAACAGGTAAACCGCGCCCGCCAGCACGGCGAAAGTCATCCAGATTTCTGTGCTCATACGGGCGATTCTCCGGGAAGTGGGTGATTTGGAAGCGATATCTCCCCGCAGTCTGCCGTGAGTCGGGGACATCAAGAAGCCCTGGCGCGATGATGCGCGTTCATCGTCGCGCCGAAGCGAAGCAAGGCCGGGGCCGGTTGGAAGCCGCCGAGCCTGGCCGGGGAGGCGGCGCATCGCCGCGTGAAGTGCTATGAGGTGGAATCATACCGGGGCGATCCGCCGTTCCACCGTTCGGCCCTCGGGGGCGGAGTGAGGCGGGATGAACCGGCCCGCAATTTCTTCGCCCGGTTGTGCCTGGTGGTTTTGCGCGCGTGCTACCCTCGCCGCGATGATCCGACGCGCCTTCGCTCTCGCCCTGCCGCTCGCCCTGGCCGCCTGCGCGACCAGCACGCCTCCGCCGCCGGCCGCCACCGATGCGCCGCCATCGGCGCCATCGGCCACACGCTCGCCGGCCATGGCATTGCCGCCGCAACCGCCCGAGCGCCCGGTCGCCCCGGCCGATGTGACCGACCCGGCGATCCCGCGCGAGCAGCGCGTCGCCCATTTCGTCGATTACACCGCGCGTACCTACGGGATCGATCCGGCCGTCATCCGCGCCACCCTGGCGCAGGCGCGGGCGCAGCCGCGTATCGTCGAGATCATTTCCCGGCCGGCGGAAGCGGTGCGGCCATGGAAGGACTATCGGCCGATCTTCCTCAACGATGCCCGTATCGATGGCGGCGTCGCTTTCTACCGCGAGAACCGCGCCGCGCTTGATGGCGTCGCCACCGAAAGCGGCGTGCCGGCGGAGTACATCGTCGCCATCATCGGCGTCGAGACCCAGTACGGCCGCAACATGGGCAGCTACCGGGTGCTCGACGCGCTCTACACGCTGGCTTTCGACTATCCGCGCCGCGCGCCGTTCTTCGCCGGCGAACTGGCGCAGTTGTTCGCACTGGGCAAGGCCGAGCCGCAGCTCGACATCGCCCAATTGAAGGGCAGCTACGCCGGCGCGATGGGCATGGGCCAGTTCATGCCGTCCAGCTACCGGCTGTGGGCGCGGGATGGCGACGGCGATGGCCGGCGCGACCTGCTCACGCACAAGCCCGATGTGTTCGCCTCGATCGCCAATTATTTCGTCGTCCACGGCTGGCAGCGCGGCCAGCCGGTGGTGGCGCGCGCCGAGAAAGACCCCAACCTGCCGGAATGGACGCCCGAGGTCATCGACACCGTGCACACGCTGGCCGGGCTGGCGCGTCGTGGCTACCGTCCGTTGCGCGGCCAACCGCGGCGCGACGGCGCCACCGTGATCAATTTCGAAGGCGATGCCGGCCGCGAATACTGGATTGGTTACGGCAATTTCTACGTCATTACCCGTTACAACCGTTCGCCGATGTATTCGCTGGCGGTGCACCAGCTGGCGCAGGCGATCCGCGCCGGAGTGGATCGCCGATGAGGGCCGTGCGGCTTGGCCTGCTGGCGGCGGCGGGCCTGCTGCTGGCGGCCTGCGCCGGCCCGCAGAAGAAGACCGGAGGCCCGGTTGAGGGCAAGCGCGTCGATACCCGCGGCCAAGCGGCGCAGCCGTCCCGCCCGCGCAAGGTCTCGCCCTATGCGCCGGCGCGCGAGGACCTGTCGAAACGTGGTGATTACGTGGCTGGCGGGTTGTACGCGCCGGGTGTCAAGGACACGGTGCCGGACTACATTCCCAACGTGGATGCCATCCCGGAGCCGGAGGTGCTCGATCTGCCGCGTGCGCGCCACGGCAACCGTTCGCCTTACACCGTGCTGGGCAAGTCCTATACCGTGCTGGACGATCATTCTGGTTACGTCGAGCGCGGGATGGCCTCGTATTACGGCAACAAGTTCCACGGCCGCCGCACCTCCAGCCAGGAGGTGTACGACATGTACGCCTTCACCGCCGCGCACCGCAACTTGCCGCTGCCGAGTTTCGCCCGCGTCACCAATCTCGACAATGGCAAGTCGGTGGTCGTCCGCGTCAACGATCGCGGACCGTTCCATTCCAACCGCCTGATCGATCTCAGCTATGCCGCCGCGGTCAAGCTGGGCTATCGCGAAAAAGGCACCGCCAATGTCGAGGTGCGCGCGTTGATGCCGGACGAGAGGGGCGTACTCGCCGCCGCGCCCGCGTCCACCGACGCCCTGCTCGCCGCCGCCACGGCCGCCGATCCGCGTCCGCTCCCGGTGCGCGCCGCCCAGCGGGTGGCGACCGGCAACCAGCCGGCCGCGGCGTCGGCCGGCGAATATCGCTTCGACATGTTGCAGAACGGTCGTCCGATGACGGCCGACGAATTCGATGCCTGGATGCGCGCGCGCCGGGTGCGTATCGCCACCGGCGTGCCGGGCAAGCCCGATCCCGCGTTGCGCCAGGCACCGGCACAGGCCGCGCCGATCATCGCCGAGGTGAGCCAGGACAACCCGGCGGGCGTGGCTTCGATGGTCGCCGCCACACCGGCGGCCCCGGTCGCCCTGCGGGCGGGCGGCATCGAGTTGCAGGTGGCCAGCTTTGCCAGCGCCGACAATGCCCGCCGTGCGCTGGGCATGCTGAACCAGGCCGGCGTGCCCGGCGCGCGCCTGCTCGATGCGATGGTCAACGGCAAGCGCGTCTGGCGCCTGCGGGTGGGGCCGCTGGCGGAAGCCTCGGCGCCGTCGCTGGCTTCGCGCATCGCTGGGCTTGGTTTCGGCCAGCCCTCCTTCGTGCGGCAATGAGCCGTTGATGTTTTTTCCCTTTCCATGCCGCGCAGGCGGCTTCGAGCTGTCGAGATGAAACCGACCCATTCCCTGATCCTTGCACTGGCCCCGGCCATGCTCGCCACCACTTTCGTCGGTCTTGCCGTCGCCCAGCCCCCGGCCCCGGCCCCGGCCGCCGTGACCAGCGGCGCATTGCCGACGCCGCCCGCGCCCGCGCCGAGGGTATCCACCGCGTGGTTGCTGATGGATGCCGCCAGCGGTGAAGTGCTGGCCGGCGAGAACGTGGACGAAAAACGGGAGCCGGCCAGCGTTACCAAGGTGATGACCAGCTACGTGATCGCCGCCGAAATGGCCAAGGGCAATTTGAAGCGCGACGAACCCGTGATGATGACCGAGAACGCCTGGAGGAAAGGCGGCGCCGGCACCGATGGCAGCTACAGCGGTTTCGAGGTCAACAAGGCCGCGCCGCTCATCGAGATGGAAAAAGGGATGGTGGTGCAATCCGGCAACGATGCCGCCATTGCCCTGGCCGAGCACGTCGCCGGCAGCGAGCAGGCTTTCGCCAGCCTGATGAACGGCCATGCGCAGCGCATCGGCATGAAGAACACGCACTTCGCCAATGCCACGGGCCTGTCCGAGCCCGACCATGTCTCGACCGCGCGCGACCTGGCGTTGCTGGGCCGTGCCCTGGCCCGCGATTTCCCCGAGGCGTACGCCTTCAACAGCTTGAAGCAGTTCACTGTCGGCCCGATCACCCAACTCAACCGAAACCTGCTGTTGTGGCGGGACAGTTCGGTGGATGGCATCAAGACCGGCCATACCTCCAAGGCCGGTTTTTGCTTGATGGCTTCGGCCAAGCGTGGCGACCAGCGCCTGATCAGTGTGCTGCTGGGCGGCTCCAGCGAGGAGCAGCGCGCGGTCGATTCCCAGGCGCTGCTGAACTGGGGGTTCCGTTTCTTCGAGAGCCACCGCCTGTACGATGCCGGCAAGGTGATCGCCACCCAGAAGGTGTGGAAGGGCCAGGCCGGCGAGGTCGGGCTGGGCGTGGCGCAGCCATTGGTGGTCAGCCTGCCGCGTGGCCGCTACCCGCAGATGAAGTCGTCGATGGATGTGCCGAAGACCCTGGTCGCGCCGGTCGCCAAAGGACAGCGGATCGGCAGCGTCAAGGTGACGCTCGATGGCAAGGTGATCGCCACCGCGCCGCTGGTGGCGCTGGAGGCGGTGGAGCAGGGCGGGTTCTTCAAACGCCTGTGGGATGAAATCCGGATGTGGTGGGCCTCGCTGTAAACGGTGGCGCTAGGCCCGGATACGAAACGGCCCGCGATGCGCGGGCCGTTTGCGTTGCGGGGGCGGCGTGTCTCAGCGCGCCAGTCCGGTCAGGGTGGAGTTGATCCAACCTTTGTTGCCAAGTTCGTCCTCGACTTCCCACATCGTGCCCTGCTTGTTGCCGGTCGGGTAGAGCAGCATGCCCGGGTCGAGCATGCGCACCGCGCCGCCCCTGCCGTCGGCGGCTTTCATCATCCGTGCCGGCCTCTGCACTTCCAGCGCCTGGTGCGAGTTGCTGGCCGAGGGGTCGGAAGGCAGGCCGCCCAGTTCGTTGATCAGGTTGGTATAGGCCTGTAGGTAGGCAAGGGTGACGACCTGGCCGATCTCGGTGTTGGAGTAGCTCGACAGCCCGGCGCCGCCGGCCGCCAGCAGGTTGCCGGCCAAGCCCATGCCACCGCCGCTGAAGCCGATGTCGGTTTTCTTGGCATGGCCTTCGGCCATGGCGACTTGCTCGGAGGAGCGCATGTCAGTGACGGTCAGCATGACGTCGGCGGTCTTGCGCCGCATGTTGAGACCGCCGGCGATGCTGCCGATGCGGCCGCCGATCAGGCCACCCAGGGCGGCGCCGATGCCGGTGCCGCCGGCGTTGGAGTTGCGGCTGATCATGTCCGGCACCAGCGCGTAGTCGGCGGCGCGGATCTGGCCTTTGCCGATGTTGGAGCGGCCGCGCAGTTCGCCGCTGGCGGCCAGGCCGCGTTCGCCCATCATCGCGTTCAGGCCCTTGTTGCGATCGACCAGCGTGAAGCACTTGGACTTGCTGACGAAGAGCTTGATCAGCGCCTCGGGGGAGGACAGGCCGTAGTCGTTCCACCAGCGGTTTTCCGGCTCCAGCACGGCGATGCTGCCGAGCCGCTTGGCGCAGACCGGGATCTGCTGGGTCTGCTCGGCGCGGGTCTGCTGGGCGCTTTTCCGCTGGGCGGCGGCCGGCTGGCTGGTCAGCAATGCGGTGCCGACGACCATGGCGGTGGCCAGGAGGGTGGTCCTTCTCATCGTGTTTCCTTATCGAGTCATGGCTTTGGAAGCGTTGGCGTGGGGCGAACGAACGACTGCCCCGGCGATGCGTGGATGCGTACCGGCAGTTGATTGTTTCCAGTCCCCGGAGCGGGATTCTAGGTGTCCCTTGATGCCGCTGGTCATCGTGGAATGTCCCGACAAGGGGTAGGATTTTTCTGATTCGAATTCAGATTCAGGCGGGCTGGATGTCGAGTGGCCGGTCGATGCGTCCCGGTGCCGAACCGTGGCATCGGCGGGGCGGGGGCGGGGCTTCGCGCCTTCGCGCCTTCGCGGCGGCGTGGGGGCGTGGGGGCACCGGCATCGGTCGGCGCCGGCTTGGGTTTGCCGTTTCCGGTGCCCATAATGCCGGGATGGAAATCAAATCCGACAATCCCGCGCACGGCTTTCAGTTCCCCGGCATTTTCGAGATATCGGCGATGGGCCTGGCCGGTGCCGGGCTGGAAACCGAAATACCGCGCCTGTTGGTCGATGCCGGTTTCGAGGTGTTGCACGAGACGATCACCACCCGCGATTCCTCAGGTGGCAAGTTTGTGCAGGTCAAGCTGAGTTTCAAGGCCGATTCGCGCGCCCGCTACGAGGCCGCGCACGCGGCGCTGCGCGCGCACCCGGAAGTGAAATGGACGATCTGAGCCCCCCATCGCCGGCGTCATCGGGCGCGGATGGGCGGGCCGCGCCGGCGGCTCATCCGCGCCATGCACGGGTCCGCGATCTGGGGCGCCAGCCGTATGCGCCGGTCTGGCGCGCCATGCAGGGCTTTACCGATGCGCGCGATGCAACCACGCCGGACGAATTCTGGTTCGTCGAGCACGACCCGGTGTTCACCCTCGGCCAGGCCGGCAGGGAGGAGCACGTACTGATGCCGGGCGACATCCCGGTGATCCACGTCGATCGCGGCGGCCAGGTGACATACCACGGCCCGGGCCAGATCGTGGTGTATCCGCTGTTGGACTTGAAGCGGCTGAAGATCGGCGTGCGCGATTACGTCTGCCGGATCGAGCAGGCGATCATCGATACCCTCGGTGAATGGAACATCCTCGCCGCCCGCAGGGAGGGTGCGCCGGGCGTCTACGTCGGCGGCGCCAAGATCGCCGCGCTCGGCATCCGGGTGCGCCGTGGGTGCAGTTTCCATGGCTTGGCTTTCAACATCGCGATGGATCTGGCGCCGTTTCGCCGCATCAACCCCTGCGGTTATGCCGGGCTCAAAGTGGTGTCGATGGCCGATCTCGGCGGCCCCGGCGGCATGGCGCCGGTCAAGCCGGTGCTGCTGGCCGAGTTGGCGAAGCAGTTCGGCCTCGCGCCCGAAGCCGCTCCGCCCCCCGACCTGGCCGCGCTGGCGGCCCTGCGCAAGGCCGTTTGAGCGCGGCGATGCGATAATCGCGCCATGAACGCCCCTCGCAGCATCCCGCTTTCGATCATCGACGAATCCCCCGCCGGCCTCGCCCCCGGCGAGAAGCAACTGGCCGGCGACAAGATCGGCCGGTCGCCGGTGCGGTTCGAGGAGGCCCCGGTGCTGAGGAAGCCCAGTTGGATCCGCGTGCGTATTCCGGCCGGCAACTCGGTGCAGCAGCTCAAGTCCAAATTGCGCGTCAACCGGCTGGTGACGGTGTGCGAGGACGCCAGTTGCCCCAACATCCACGAGTGCTTCAATCACGGCACCGCGACCTTCATGATCATGGGCGACGTCTGCACCCGCCGTTGCAGCTTCTGTGACGTGGCCCACGGCCGCCCGAAGCCGCTGGATGCCGGCGAGCCCGGGCGGCTGGCCGAGACCATCGCCGACATGCGGCTGAAATACGTGGTGATCACCAGCGTGGACCGCGACGACCTGCGCGATGGCGGGGCGCGGCATTTCGTCGATTGCATCCGTGAAACCCGCACGCGCGTGCCGGGCATCAGGATCGAGATACTGACGCCGGATTTCCGCGGCAAGGGCCGCATGGAGCGCGCACTGGCGATCATGGCGGAAGCGCCGCCGGACGTGTTCAATCACAACATCGAGACCGTGCCCGACCTGTACCGCAACGTGCGCCCCGGCGCGGACTACCAGTGGTCGCTGCGCCTGCTCAAGCAGTTCAAGGCCGAACATCCCGGCATCCCGACCAAGTCCGGGATCATGCTGGGCCTGGGCGAGACGATGGCGCAGGTCGAAAGCACCCTCCGCGACTTGCGCGCGCACGACGTGGACATGGTCACCATCGGCCAGTACCTGCAACCCTCGCCGGCGCATCACCCGCTGCTGCGCTACTGGACGCCGGAGGAGTTCAAGCACCTGGAGGATTACGGTTACGGCATCGGCTTCCAGCACGTCGCCTCCGGGCCGATGGTGCGCTCCAGCTATCACGCCGACCGCTCGGCCAAGGAAGCCGGCGTCGCTTGAATTCCAACACTGAATCGGGCTCCACGGCGCAATAACAGGCTGTATGTCGCCTGGATTCGGGTCGCCGCAGCCGCCACCCGCCGCCGCGTGATGATCGTCGACATCGCCTGCAACGGCGCGCTCGGTTGCCTGGTGGAATACCAACGGCGTGAAAGCGAACGCCGCCGCGTAGCCTTATTCGTGGCGAGGGAATCCGGCGGGGTGCCGGAAGCCGCCTTGATTCGGTTGCTGGACGGGTTGGTCGCGGCCGAAGGCGTATGGGCGAACCCGAAGTCGTATCCGGCGGGCGTAAGGCCGAAGTTGTTCAACCATAGCCGTCCATCGGCGGAGCAATTCGCTACCCATCTTCGCGATGCGCCGCAGGGGGCGACCTGACGGGCTTCGCCAATGCGAAGCGTCGACTATTTGTCGACCAGGATGTATTCATTGCCCTTGCTCTTCCACGTCGGCGCATCCTTGTCGAGGCGGATGCAGGGCCGGCCGCCGCAGGAGGTGATCTCGACATGCCGGGAGGCTTCCAGCACTTCCGCCTTGATCTCGATGGCATCGGCGCGCGCCCGCGCGGCATCCAGGCGGTCGTTCGTCTGCTTCAGCAGGAGCATGCCGCCCGCCAGCAACAGCGCCAGCACGCCCGCCACCGCCACCACGATTTGCCAGCCCCGGACGATCGCCGGACGCAAGGCCGCTTCCATTCGCTGCTGGTGCTCGCGGAACAGGGCCACCATCGCCTGCTTGAACTGCGCTTCCTCGCGTTCGCGTGCGAGACGTAGCGCTTCCTGGGAGGCTTGCGATTGCTGTTGGTGATCGATGATCAGCTTTTCCAGGCGGCCGAAAATGGCGCTGACCTGATCCAAGGTGCTTTCCAGGGTGCGTTCCATGTTCCTGCCTTCAAAGTGTGTCGTCATCAGCGTGACATCCCGGGTTCCTGTTGCATCTGCCGTTGCTGCGCCTGCAACAGGGCCTGTTCTTCCTGCCGCTGGGTTTCAGCCGCCAGATCCTGCAAGCTCCGATCCAACGGCTGGGTGCCGGCCTGGAGGCGGTCGACCTCGCAGTGACGGTCGAACAGACGGTCGTGGGGATGGTTCCATCTCGCCATCAAGGTCTGGCCGTCCCGGCTGAGCGCCAGTTCGTCGATGCCTGGCAGATAGTGCTTCTGGGCCTCGTAGGCCAGCGTGCCGGCCACGCTTTCCATCTGCAAGCGGTCGAGGTAGCCGCCGACTTCCGGCCCGGCTTCCTCCAATCGTTCCAATGCCTGCCGGAACAATGGATGGTCGCGGCCGGGTAGTCGCTGTTGCCGGTCCCATACCCGTTGTTCCGCGTCGATGAAGGTCTGCCGCCCGCGCTCGGATTCGGCGAATGCCATCGATGCCTCGCGCATGCCCTGCGCGTCGCCGGCTTCCAGGGCGGTGAGGAACCGGGCGACCTGCGGATCGCGGGTCGGCGTGGTCTCGGGCGCGTCGATCTCCGGCGAGGCGGTCACGCGCACCGTGTCCAGTATCAGAACCCGTGCCTCCGCCTGTTGCTGCTGGTAGGTGGCCTCCAGTTCGTGCCGAAGGTTGCCCTTGGCCTGGCTGTCCCACAGCAGGCCATCATGCGTCCATTGCCCTTGGGCGTTGCGTTCGTACAGGTCGCCATCGGAGCCAACGATTCGGCCCGGGTGTTGCAACGCCTCGCTCACCGCGCCGGGCAACGGGCCGTACTGCGCCCAGCCGTTATGTTCGTAAGCGTCCTGGAATCGGCCCGCCATCGCGGCCGGGGTCTGGGCGGCGTTTTGGGCGATGACGGCCTGGGATTGCCGTTCCAGTTCCGCCGCACGCTGCGGCGTCGCCTCCACAAGCTGTTTCTCGTAGATCGGGCCGTTATGGCGATAGTCGACGATGCGGCTCACCTCCCGGGTCCATTGTCGGGTGTCCGGATGGCGGGCCCACGATGCCTCGCGTGCGCTAGGCGCATCCTGGTCGCTGGCCGGAAGCGTGTACGGGTCGCGTGATCGCGGCGGCGACGCCAGCGCCAGCGCGAACGACGTGCTCGATGCCTGGAAAGTCAGCCGGTTGGAGAGTGCCGCATCGGCGCTCAGGCGTTCGCCCTGCGGGGTGCCGGGCAGTGGCGGAATGTCGATCGTCCAGCCCCTCTCCGGATGCTTGGGGTCGAACGTCCAGGTATTGCCCCGCGGATCCGGCTGGCGGTTGATCTTGCGCTCGTCGAGCCAGTCGGCCACCTTGTCGCCGGCCACCGCGCCGACGATACCGCCGATGGCGCCGGTCACCAGCAACCCGGGGCCGGTTTTCACGCCGGCCAGCGCCCCGGTGCCCATGCCCGCCGCCGCGCCGCCCCAGCCGGCCAGGTTCTGGGTGGCGAAGCGCTCGATTCGCGCCTGCGCGGCGGTATCGTTGCCCTGGCCGCGAAGGCGCGACACGTCGCGAGCCGTATCGGCGACATCGTAGGCGGACAGCGCCACGCCGGCCGCACCGGCCGCCCGGAGGGTATTGGGCCGGACCCGGCGGGTGAAATCGATATGGGTGGCCTGTTCGGTGGAACGGGCCACGCCTTCAACGACGTGGAGCCCGCTGCGTTCGGCCAGCAGCCGCTGCGCCGTCTCCGGCGCCACCTTCTGGTTGCCGGGAAGGGCGTCGGGCAGGTCGCGATGCCAAGCCTGCTGGCCCTGCCAGCCGTGGCTGAGCTGGCGAGTCACCTTGGGGTCGCGCAGCCGGGCGTCGCGGGCCTCCTCCAAGGCGGCGCCCGGCAGCCGCGCGTCGGTGCGACTGTCGTAAAGCTCCACGCCTTCGCGATTGAAGAGGCGGATAGGCACATCCGTGCGTTCGTGGATCATGTCCAGGCTGCCGGGCAGCTTGTCGTAGATCGCATCGCGGGCGCCGGCGGGGACATGGCGGCCGTAGCCCTTCTTGTCGAGGTTTCCCGCGAATCGTTGATCCACGCCAAGCTCACTTTCGAGCTTGGGCGAAGCCACCGCACGCACCTCCACGTCATAGCCTTGCGCCTGTAGCTTCGGGATCAGATCTTCCGTGGCCCATTGGCCGTTACTGAGCGTGGTGTCGAAAATCAGGTTCTTCTTTCCCGCCGTCGTGGCGTCCAGCAGCTCGTCGGCCCATGCGCTGGCATCGGGTTGGGTCAGGGTGGACCAGCTATAGGGCTGGGCGTTGCGGAACGTTGCGATGTCGGGGTGGTGCTTGCGGAGTTCGTCGGGGTCGATCTTTACAACATCGTTGGCAAGTTCGATCTTCGCAGCATCTGCCAAGCCACCCTTGCCGGCACCAGGTTGCCCCGCCAAGATGATGGCCTTCGGGCGTTCATGCGAGAGGAGTTCATCCAACCTGCTTTCAGGAATTACTTCCTTGGAAAGGATGCTCGCATGCGTTTTCGGATCAAGGCGATCATGTGGCGCGCTCATTCGAACGCTCTCTTGTTTGCATCGAAATACATGCGAAGGGTGTGTAAGTCCCGCATTCCTCCATTGCTGGAATGCGCACGCCGCATTAGGGAAATCTTTTCCTCTGCTCTCGCAATCGCCGCCGGATCGCCACTGGCTTCAGCGGCCCGGAGCTCTTCGCGGGCTTCATCGATGAAGGCTTCCAGCGCACCTTCAAGCGCCCAGATGGCTTGCTCAAACATGGGGGTGCCCTTGAATGGTTTGGCTACCACATCATTCAAGTCATCTTGGAGGGTTTGAATATGCTCTGGATAGTCCCTGAGCATTTCTCGCAGCTTCTGTGGGACTGGAGGTGGCGGTAGAGGGGACATGAAGTACTCCATTTCACCTGGTCTTGGGGGGCACTATAAGCTTAGATATGGGGTGTCGCGACAGGGCTGGGTATAACGTTACAACGTCAGGTGGTATTCGCGCAGCGCGTCGGGGTCGATCTTGACGATGTCGTCGCGGAGTTCGAGTTCGGCTGACCTTGCGAGACCACCCTTGCCTGCTCCGGGCTGTCCTCCAAGGATGATCGCCTTGGGATGCTCATGCGATCCTTTCTGCGACAGAAGGCTTTTCGGAACAATTTGTTCTTCAAAGACACGCGCATGGAGTTCTGGGTCGAGACGATCAGTTGGCGTGCTCATTCGAACGCCTCCTTTTGAGCCTCTAAGTAGTCCCACAAGTCTGGCATACCACCCATGTTCATCCGAGTGGAGCCCATGACGAAATCTTTCGCCTTCGCCCGCTCAATCGCTACCGGATCGCCACTGGCCTCGGCAGCCTGGAGTTCTTCGCGGGCTTCCTGGATAAATGTCTCCAATCGACCTTCGAGCAGCCAAATAGCTCGATCAAATGGATCGGAGCCGTGCATCGGTTTCTCGATTATCCGATTGAGCGTTCCTTGCAAGAGCTCAATGTGTTCCGGGTAGTCCTTGAGCATTTCGCGTAGCTTCTGTGGGACTGGAGGTGGCGGCAGCGGGGACATGAAATACTCCATTTCACCTGGTCTTGGGAGGCACTATAAGCCCAGATACGGGGGGTGCGACAGGTCTGGGTATAACGTTACGATGTCGGGGTGGTATTTGCGCAGCGCGTTGGGGTCGATCGTGACCACATCACCCGAAAGTTCAACATTGGCTGCTCTGGTAAGCCCTCCCTTGCCCGCACCAGGCTGCCCGCCAAGGATGATGGCCTTCGGTCTATCGTGCGATAGCGCTGTATTGAACTCGCTTTCCGGGATGACTGAATCACTGAAAACACGAGCATGGGTCTCTGAGTCCAAACGATCTTCGGAAGCGCTCATTCGAAGGCATCCTTATTGGTCTGGAAATACACCCAGAGTGCTTCGTCGCCGATCCAGCGCCCCTTGAAGCAGGTCTGCCCCATCAGGAACTTCTTTGCCTTCGCCCGCTCAATCGCTACCGGATCGCCACTGGCCTCGGCGGCCTGGAGTTCGTCGCGAGCTTCATCGATGAAGGCTTCCAGTGCACCTTCAAGCGCCCAGATCGCCTCATCAAATGGCATCAAATGGGTCTTGGTTGGGTCAATCGCTGAGTTCAGCACTTCCTGCAAGCGCACGATATGCTCTGGATAGTCCCTGAGCATTTCCCGCAGCTTCTGTGGGACTGGAGGTGGCGGTAGAGGGGGCATGAAATACTCCATTTCACCTGGTCTTGGGAGGCACTATAGGCCCAGATACGGGGGGCGACAGGTCTGGGTATAACGTTACGATGTCGGGGTGGTATTCGCGCAGCACCTCGGGGTCGATGGGGACGACGTCGAAAGCAAGCTCGGTTTTGGCGGCCTTGACGAGGCCGCCTTTGCCAGCACCGGGCTGTCCACCCAGGATGATCGCTTTCGGCTTTACCTGTGAAGATGCTTCAAATAGTCCACTTTTTGGCGCTATGTTCTCTGTGAAGATGCGCGCATGTGTTTGTGGATCAAGGCGATCTGGGGAAGTGTTCATTCGAACGCCTCCTTGTGCGTCTGGAAGTAATCCCAGAGCGGTTCCGGATTCAACATTCCTCTGCCGCCAGAGTGCGCATCGAACATCAAATCCAGCTTCGCTTTCGCCCGCTCGATCGCTACCACATCGCCACTGGCCTCGGCGGCCTGGAGTTCGTCGCGAGCTTCATCGATGAAGGCTTCCAGCGCACCTTCAAGCGCCCAGATGGCTTGCTCAAACATGGGGGTGCCCTTGAATGGTTTGGCTACCACA
>NZ_RFLY01000017.1 GCF_003697345.1 Solilutibacter pythonis
TGCCGGTGAGGAATGCGCCGGGCCCGGTCCAGGCGCCGGTGGCCGCGCCATAGCCGGCGCCGAACAGGAAACCGCCGGCCATGCCGCCGGCATTGCGGCCGATGAAATGGTTCTGCGCGGAATCCGCACCGGGTTCGTTGCCTTGGGTATGCAGTTGGACGACGCGGTGGCCGGTATCGATGAAGTCGTGGGCCAACAGGGCGACGCCGGCCGCGCCGGCAACGCGAACGGCCCGGCCGCCGGGGGCGGGGGTGCGTATGGTGCTGGTTTCCGGCCCCACCGGCGCACCGGCCAATATGAGGGGCATCTGCTGTGGGAATGTCGTGCGTAGACGTACATCCAGGGCTTCGGATACTGGCAGACGGCCGGCTTGATTGGCATCGGCAATCGCGGTGCCGAGCGATGGCCGGCCGCCCCAGCGCTCACTGAGCGCAGTGCTGCCCGGTGGGTCGATGGCGTCCAGCGTTTGCCTGAGGTGGGTTTCGGATTGGGTGATGGTTGCCCAGCGCGATTCTGGTGCGGACATCGTGCTGATTTCCGCGATTTGTTTGGCATGGGTACGTTGGTAGCCGTCGATATCGCCGAAGAAGGCGCGAATCTGAGAATTGGCTTGCTCGGGTGTCATGCCTTGCGGCGTATTGGTGACGAGGTCGCCGTTGATCAAGCCGGCTTTGAGTGTGTCGGTCAGCCCATTGACCCGAGTGGCGATGCGTTGGGCGGCGGATCGGTCGCCGTCAAGGGTGGCTTGGCCGTCGGGTGTAAGCTGTAATCGTTCTAGCCGCAATTGCACACCGTCCGAATACCCGCTTAAAGGACCACCTGTGTGCGGCGATACACCGAGGTTGGTTGCCAACACCTGATTGGCTGGTAGGTTAAGCATATTGCGAGAGCCGTGTAGGTCGAAAAGACCTTGTTCCGATAGTGCTCGCAACAACTGGCTGTCTCGAAAAGCTACTTGCTCAATAATGTGATGACCTTGGAAGGCTGGTCTGTCGGCCATTACAGATACTCCCATTCAAAATTCTGTGAATGATGAAATTGATTAACAGTCAGCGGCATCAATGAATCTGATGCCTGTCAGCTTTGACTGCATCACTGCATCATGAAGAATATGATCGCAAAATATCGTAAGTGCGAAAGGCGTGCGGAATATGTGCGATGAGCCAATAGATTCTTCTTTGAAGGTAAGATTTGCCCCACCAGAACGGTCGTAATATTTGCCATTGACAAAATCACCCTTCTCTATCTTAAGTCTTGACGCTTCTTCATCGAGTGCATCCAGTGTGCGCACGACATTACAGAGATAACGTTGGTCGCCGGGTGAGCCATCGGCAAGCGCGAAGTCACAGGCTACAAATGCAAATCCTTCGGGATCGATGGATTCAAATAGCTGCTTCAACCGTTCGGAAACAATCCAGATGCCAGCCAAGCTCTCCAGGTCTCGCGGCATGGCCCCCAATTCCGGCACATGGATCAGTTTTGGTTTCTCGGAGTATTGCTTGGGGTCGCCGTTAGGGGAGGGGATTCTGAAAGTACCAGGAACTCTAAGAGCCTTTTCATTGGCAAACTCTAAGCCGTGGCCCTTTCCGCCACGAATGTCATTTTGAATGATGTAGAACTTACCTATTTGATGCGTACTGTCATACGTGACAGGAATTGCGGTTTCATTGGTCATGGTGATTTCCCTCGTAAGTTTTGTCGCGCTGATCTGGATAGGGGTTGAAAGGTTGGTGGATTAAAATTCAATGAAATTCACGTTCAATAACCTTATAAGAGATCGGGTGGTCGATCAACAGTCGGCAGCATCAATGAACCTGACGCCTGTGGGATTTGATTGCATCACTGCATCACGAAGAACATGGTCGCAAAAGGTTTCTTCTCCAGAAATCAGCTTCATTGCATTGTAGTCGTGTCATGCCGGCTCATAATGGGGTGCTTTCTGTGGCCTTGGCTTTCCGCATTGCTTCCACCTTGGCTATGAGCTCCATCTCTGTATCATCTCATCCCACTCGTGTTTCCACGGAGAATTAATAATAAGCATCTTCGATATTTGGGTTTTTATGATTCCTGTAATTCCCATTTGAAAATCTGGGTTCGAAGGGGGGCTGCTTTATTGGTTCTTTGACGCTTCCCGCTTTCGCATCCTCAATCAGCGGCGGCAAGCCGTGCGGCAGTGCTCGCACATCTTCATTGTTCGGGTATTGCTTCAGCACCCACTCCAAATGTTCGGCGGCCGCTTTGAGTTTTATGTGGGCGATGGTTTGGGTCATGGAAGAATTTCCTCGGTCGAAGGGTGGGTTGCCATGGATGACACATGACGAAGGCTCCGGCTTCGCAATGTCGGATCGCCGGGTGCATTGGGGGTGAGGGGGGCATGGCCGGGCGCCTGGAGTTGCGCCGGAACGGTTTCCGCATTGGCGGTCAAAAAGCCGGGCGTTTCATCGGCAATTCTTCGTTGGGCTGCGGCTATGCTAGTGCGGTCGAATAATTGAGGGAGCAGGCCGATGACCACGCATCGCTGGCGGTTGGACGGGCAACTTGCATTGGTGACGGGGGCGAGCGCCGGTATCGGCCGCGCCATTGCCGCCGAGCTGTTGGGCTTTGGCGCCACGGTGCTCATGACCGCGCGCGACGAGGACGCGCTGGAGGCGGCGCGCGAGGAGCTGGAGGCGGAAATCCCGGGGGGCGAGGCGCATGTGTTCGCCGCCGACGTTGCCGATGGCGGCGACCGTCAGGCGCTGTTCGACTGGGTGGAGGATTTCGGCGGCGATCTCAACATTCTGGTCAACAACGCGGGGGGGAATCTCTCGCGTCCGGCCACCGATTACGCGGATGACGAGTGGCGCGAGATTTTCGAGCTCAACACCTTCAGCGCTTTCGAGCTGTGCCGTTACGTGCATCCGCTGCTGACCCGGCATGCCGTTTCCAGCATCGTCAATGTCGGCAGCGTGTCGGGGCTGACCCACGTCCGTACCGGCGTGGCCTATGGCATGAGCAAGGCGGCGATGCACCAGATGACGCGCAATCTGGCCGTCGAGTGGGCCGAGGACGGGGTGCGCGTCAACGCGGTTGCGCCGTGGTACATCCGCACCCGGCGCACTTCACGAAAACTGGCCGATCCCGATTATCTCGACGAGGTGCTCTCGCGCACGCCGATGGGCCGTGTCGGCGAGCCGCGGGAAGTGGCGGCGGCGGTCGCTTTTCTCTGCCTGCCGGCGGCCGCCTACATCACCGGCGAGTGCATCGCGGTGGATGGCGGCTTTCTGCGCCACGGGTTCTGAGCGCCGGCCGGGGCGGTGGCGCGCTGCGTTTGCGGCGCGTTTGAGCGACGCTGGCTGGTTTTGACATCGAAGGGTGCGGGGCAGCGGCCCGGACGAGAAGGCCGGACGCACCGGTAAATCGCTTCGAACGATGGCCGCGTTGCGCGCTTGGTTTGCCCCGTGCGTGTCTGGTGTGGTCTCAAGCTGGGCGCGGGTGAGCGCTGGCGCGAAACGCCGGCGCGGTATGGCTGGAAGTGCGGGGCCGGCCGCGAGGGGAAACGCCGGGCGGCATGGCGGCCACCCGGCGCGTGCCGGCCTTATTCCGTGGTCTTGCCGTCGAAATGTTCTTCGGTCTCGTCGGCCTTGGTCGGTTGCAGCACGCCGTCGCGGTGTTCCGGCGGGCCGTACAGGGTGTAGAGCTTGAGCGGCGCGTCGCCGGTGTTGATGACGTTGTGGCGGGCGCCGGCCGGGACGATCACGCCCATGTCGGCGCCGATCGTGTGGGTGAGGCCATCGATCACCACCTCGCCCTTGCCGGCTTCGAAGCGGAAGAACTGGTCGTGGGTATCGTGTACTTCGGCGCCGATCTCCTCGCCGGGCTGAAGGCACATCAGCACCAGTTGCAGATGCTTGCCGGTGTAGAGGACGCGGCGGTAGTCGGTGTTGTCTTCGGTGGCTTTCTCGATGTCGTCGACATAACCCTTCATCGGGCTTCTCCTTTTCGTGAACCAGGCCCACATGATGCCGTGGATTGATGAAGATGGCTTGAGTGGCCTCAAGCTGGATCAGGGGCCAGCGGGGGGCGTGGCGCAACTGGTGGCGCTCATCACGCGGCGGGTGCGCAGATGGAGCGCGCTGGCTTTCGCGGCGAGTTCGGGGTTCTCCAGCCGCACCAGCGACTCCGCCTGGCGGTCGTACTGCTTCCATGCTTCGCACAATTCCTGGTCGGGGATGCGTTCGCAGTGGTCTTCGCGCATCTCGCAGGCGGTGGCGCCGCTGTCCTTGCCGTCGCCATCGATGCCGCGCACGCTGAGTTCCTCGCAGCGGGGTTTGCGCTCGCCATCCTCGCTGAGATAGCTGTTGCCGCCGCTCCAGGCGCGGCAGCGGTACAGCGGCGGCGGGGGCAGTGGCTCGGGGGGCGGGGCCGCCACGGTGGCTGGCGGCGGCGGCGGGGGCGGCGGGGGCGGGGCGGGGGCGGCCCGCGCGGCGGGTGCCCGCGCCGATTGCCCGGTGGGGCAGGACGGGCCCGTTTGCGGGGGGATGTCGCCGGTGGCATCCACGCACATCACGGGGGATGAGGCGATGGGGGCCGCCGCTGGCTTTAGGGGTGGAGGCGCCAGCATGGTGCGGGTTTGCTGCGACTGCCCTTTGGGACAGGGCACGCCGTTTTGCAGGGTGACGTTGCCGGTGGCATCGACGCAGCGATAGACCGTCAGTGGGGCGGCGGTGGGCGGGCGTTTTTGCGCGCCGGCGGGCGAGGCGCCGGCGATCGCGAGGAGGAGGGCGAGCAGCGGCCGCTGGGCGGAAGGGTGCGTCATCGTGGGGGGCATTCGGTGGCGAGGCGGGTGTCGATGCCGGCCGATTCCCGGTCCAGTGTGGCGCGTTCGCTCGGCATGGCCTGGAAGTAGCGGCGACGGATTTCGGACTGACGCTCGGACAGCCGTGCGCAGACTTCGGCCTGCGGCAGGGGTGTGCAGGTGTCGTAGACCCAGGTGCCGGCGTTGACGGGGTAGGCGTGGCCGCCGTGGATGGGGGCGCCGATCAGTCGCCGTCCGCTGTCGATCCGCACCGAGGTGTGGCGGTCGCGGTAGTGGATACTGGCCGCGCCGCTTTCGGTCACGGGCATCGGCGGCCAGCCTGGGGATCCCGGCGTCACCGGCAGGCCGATCCACAGTGGTTGCCAGCGCGCCCGGCCCTGTGGCGATTCGCTGGTGTAGCGGCCGCCGTCGGGCGCTTGGCATTCGTACAGCGGACGCGGCGCGGCCAGCGTCATGTAGCGCACGGTTTCGCGCATGGGCGGCGGGGGCGGTGGTGGGGGCGTGCGCACGACCGGCGCGCGCGGCGGGTCGCGCGGGCGGATCATCTGCCGGGTCTGTTGTTTTTCGTTGGGTTGGCAAGGCGAGTCGCGCAGGGTCTGTCTGCCCTTGGCGTCGAGGCAGCGGTAGAGGGTGAGGTCGTCGGCGCGCGCGGCGGCGGCGATGGCGGCCATCGCCAGCGGCAGGAGCGACAAGGGCAGCCACGGGATTCGCATGGCGGCATCATGCGCCGCTTGTCGTGAAGACGAAAGTGGCGGCGGCTGGTTTAGCCGGCCACGGCGGGTTTGTCGCCCAGGAAGCGGGCGATGGCGGCGGCGGCATCGCGGCCTTCGGCCACGGCGGTGACGACCAGATCGGCCCCGCGCACGGCATCGCCGCCCGCGAACAGGCGCGGATGGGTGGTCTGGAACGGCAGCGCCCGCGGCACGGCGTCCGGACCGACGCGGATGCGGCCATCGGCCTGTGCGTCAACGCTGGCTTCGCCCAGCCACGTCGGCAGTTCCGGCGAGAAGCCGAAGGCGATCAGCACGATGTCGGCGTCCAGCACGGTTTCGTTGCCTTCGATGATCCGCGCGCCGCGGCGTCCAGCGGTGTTGGCGGGGCCGGGTTCGGTTTGCGCCATCCGCACGCCGCTTGCGCGGCCGTCGGCGTCGCCGAGGATTTCCAGCGGCTGGCGGTTGAAGAGGAAGCGCACGCCTTCCTCGCGCGCGTTCGCCACTTCGCGCGCCGAGCCGGGCATGCTGGCTTCGTCGCGGCGGTAGACGCAGGTGACTTCCGCCGCGCCAAGCCGCACCGAGGCGCGCACGCAATCCATGCCGGTGTCGCCGCCGCCCAGCACCACCACGCGCTTGCCGCGCACCGCCGGCAGGGCGAGCGTGTGTTCCCAGCCGGCGACCGGGCGCGCGGCGGCCCCGGGCACGCCCTCCACCTCGCGGCCGTGGCCGATCAGGAAGGGCAGCGCCGGCAGCACGCCTCGCAGTTCCTGGCCCGGCAGGCCGCCATCGGTATAGCGGTAGGCGCCGGTGCCGATGAAGACGGCATCGAAATCCTCCAGCAGTTGTCCGATGGCGATGTCGCGGCCCACTTCCACGCCGAGGCGGAATTCGATGCCCATGCCTTCGAGCACTTCGCGGCGCAGGTCGAGTACGCGTTTTTCCAGCTTGAAGGCGGGGATGCCGTAGCGCAGCAGGCCGCCGATGTCCTCGTAGCGGTCGAACACGCGGGCGTGGATGCCGGCATGGGCGAGCCGGTCGGCGCAGGAGAGGCCGGCCGGGCCCGCGCCGATCACCGCGACGCGCTTGCCGGTGGCGCCGACGCGGGAGAGGTCGGGCCGCCAGCCGTCGCCGAGGGCGCGGTCGGCGATGGCTTTTTCCGCCGCGCCGATGCTGACCGCGCCGAAGCCGTCGTTGAGCGTACAGGCGCCTTCGCACAGGCGATCCTGCGGGCACACGCGCCCGCAGATTTCCGGTAGCGGGTTGGTTTCGTGGCAGCGCTCGGCGGCGTCGAAGAGGCGGCCTTCGTCGAGCAGGCGCAGCCATTCCGGGATGAAGTTGTGCAGCGGGCACTTCACCTGGCAATAGGGGTTGCCGCAATCGAGACAGCGCCCGGCCTGCGCGGCGGCGGTGTCCGGGGTGTAGCCGCCGTAGAGTTCGCTCCAGTCGCCGGCCAAGCGCAATTCCAGCGGTTTTTTCGCCGGCATCTCGCGCGGGATGTCGAGGAACTGAAAGACCTGTTTCCGGCTCATGCGGCGCGCCTCAGTTCGTGGGCCAGGGATTCCAGGCTGGCCGCCTTCGGCTTCACCAGCCAGAAGCGGCCGATGACGTCGCGGAAATCGTCCAGCAGCTTCGCGCTCCACCGGCTGCCTGTGTGCCGCGCATGCAGGGTGATGAGGTCGAGCAGATGCTGGCGGTGATGCTCCATGCCTTCGGGCGATATGCGCACGATGTCGATCAGCTCGTGGTTGTAGCGGTCGACGAAATCGCGCTCGACATCCAGCACGTAGGCGAGGCCGCCGGTGAAGCCGGCGCCGAAGTTGCCGCCGGTGCGGCCCAGTACCGCGACCACGCCGCCGGTCATGTATTCGCAGCAGTGCTCGCCCGCGCCCTCCAGCACCGCCAGCGCGCCGGAGTTGCGCACGGCGAAGCGCTCGCCGGCGCGGCCCGCGGCGTACAGCTCGCCGCCGGTGGCGCCATAGAGGCAGGTGTTGCCGAGGATCGGGGTGTCCTGGGTGGCGAGTTTCGATGCCGCGAACGGGCGGATGACGATGCGCCCGCCGGCCATGCCCTTGCCGACGTAATCGTTGGCCTCGCCGGTGAGTTCGAGGTGCAGGCCACCGGCGTTGAACGCGCCGAAACTCTGCCCGGCCACGCCCTGGAGCTTGAGCGTGACCGGGGCGTCGCTCATGCCGAGGTTGCCGTGCCGGCGCGCGATCAGCCCGGACAGCGCCGCGCCGATGCTGCGATCGGTATTGCCGATGGATTCGCTCGCCGTGCCGCCGCGTTTGCGCGCGATGGCGTCGGCCAGCCGCGCCTGCAAGCGCTCGGCCAGGCCGCCGCCGGGCGTTTGCAGCGCCGGCGCGCCGCAGTAGGCGGCGGGCTGGGCGGCGTCGCGTTGCAGGAGGCGGGAAAGATCGATGCCGACGTGATCGCGCGGCATCGTTTCGATCTGTTGCAGCAATTCGGTGCGGCCGATGATTTCGTCGAGCGTGCGGGCGCCGAGCTTCGCCAGCCATTCGCGCACGTCCTCGGCCACGTGGCGGAAGAAGCACTCGACGCGCTCGGGCAGGCCGTTGAAGTGATCCTGGCGCAGGCGCGCGTCCTGCGTGGCCACGCCGGTGGCGCAATTGTTGAGATGGCAGATGCGCAGGTACTTGCAGCCCAGCGCGATCATCGGCGCGGTGCCGAAGCCGAAGCTGTCGGCGCCGAGGATCGCGGCTTTCACCACGTCCAGCCCGCTCTTCAGGCCGCCGTCGGTCTGCATGATCACCTGGCCGCGCAGTTCGTTGGCCTGCAAAGCCTGCCGGGCTTCGGAAAGCCCCAGTTCCCACGGGATGCCGGCATAGCGGATCGAGCCGAGCGGGCTGGCGCCGGTGCCGCCGTCGTGGCCGGAGATGGTCAGCATGTCGGCGCCGGCCTTCGCTACGCCGGCGGCGATGGTGCCGACGCCGGCATGGGCGACCAGCTTCACCGAGATCAGCGCGTGGGGATTGACCTGGCGCAGGTCGAAGATCAGTTGCGCCAGGTCCTCGATGGAATAGATGTCGTGATGCGGCGGCGGGGAGATCAGGCCGATGCCGGGCTTGGCGTAGCGCAGCCGCGCGATCAACGCATCCACCTTGTTGCCCGGCAGCTGTCCGCCCTCGCCGGGCTTCGCGCCCTGGGCGACCTTGATTTGCAGCACGTCGGCGTTGACCAGATATTCCGGGGTCACGCCGAAACGGCCCGAGGCGATCTGCTTGATCGCGCTGCGGCGCTCGTCGCGGTAGCGCGCCGGGTCCTCGCCGCCTTCGCCGGAATTGCTGCGCGCACCGAGCCGGTTCATGGCGATGGCCAGCGCCTCGTGCGCCTCGGGGGAGAGCGCGCCGAGGCTCATCGCGGCGGAGTCGAAACGGCGCACGATGCGCGATACCGGCTCCACCTCGTCGAGCGGGATCGGCGTCGCGGCTTCGCGCAGCCGCAGCAGGTCGCGCAGCGCGGCGGCCGGGCGCTGGTCGATGAACTGGCGATATTTTCGCCAGTCCTCGCGGCTGCCCGAGTGCACCGCCTGTTGCAGCGCCATCACCACTTCGGGGTGGTACTGGTGGTATTCGCCGCCGTGCATCCAGCGCATCAGCCCACCGGGCTCGGGCGTGGTGGTGGCGTCCCAGCCGAAGGCGGCGAGCAGGCGGGCGTCTTCCTCCAGCCGGGCGAAACCCGTGCCCTGGATGCGCGAGGGCGTTCCGGCGAAGCATTTCGACACCACCTCGTCGGCCAGCCCGACAATCTCGAACAACTGCGCGCCGCGATAGCTGGCGATGTTGGCGATGCCCATCTTCGAGAGGATCTTCAGCAAGCCTTTCTTGATGCCGCGGCGGTAGCTGCGTCCGTATTCGCGCGGCTCGCTGGCATGTTTGCCGGCCAGGATGCCGGCGTTGCCGAGCGCGTGCAGTGTCTGGTAGGCAAGATACGGGTAGACGGCGGTCGCGCCGTAGCCGATCAGGCAGGCGAAATGATGCGGATCGCGCGCGCTGCCGGTCTCGACGATCAGGTTGACGTCGCAGCGCAGCCCGGCCCGTACCAGGTGCTGGTGGATGGCGCCGGTGGCGAGCAGCGCGTGTACCGGGATGGCGTCGGGGCGCGGGCGGCGGTCGGAGAGGATCAGCAGCTCGATGCCTTCGCGCGCGGCGGCATCGGCTTCCCGGCACAGGCGATCGAGGGCGGAGTCGAGGCGTTCGCCGCCGGCGAATTGCAGGTCGAGGTAGCGATGCGCCGTGGCGAAGCGTTCCATCCGCAGCAGTTGGTGCAGCTTGCGCTGCGAGAGCACGGGTGAGTTGAGGATGACGTGATCGACGTTCGAAGCCGCGTCCACGAATAGATTGCCCTCGCGGCCGATCTGCGTGGCCAGCGTCATCACGCAGGCTTCGCGCAGCGGGTCGATCGGCGGGTTGGTCACTTGCGCGAACGCCTGGCGGAAGCAGTCGTAGAGCGGGCGCACGCGCTGGCTCAGCACCGCCATCGGCACGTCGTCGCCCATCGATCCGATGCCTTCCTGCTCGGTATCGGCCAGCGGCCGCAGCACGTAGTCGATTTCCTCGCGGGTGAGCTGGTGCAATTTCTGGAAGCCGGCCAGCACGCCCGGTGGGAAGGGGGCGTCGGCGAGCGCCGGGTCGATCAGCTCGGTATGCAGATAGGTCATGCCGTGCTTCAGCCACTCTTTGTAGGGCGCGCGCCGGCGGTTGAGTTCGTCGATGGCGTCGCTGTCGAGCAGCGTGTCGTTTTCTAAATCGACCGCGATCATCTCGCCGGGGCCAAGCTTGCCGCGCGCGGCCACCTGCTCCGGCGCGATGTCCCAGACCCCGGTTTCCGAGGCGATCAGGAAGCGGCCATCGTCGGAAAGAATCCAGCGCGCCGGACGCAAGCCATTGCGGTCGAGCGTGCAGGCGGCGTGGCGGCCATCGCACATCACCACCCCGGCCGGGCCGTCCCAGGGTTCCGAGTTGATCGCGTAATACTCGTAGAAGGCGGCCAGATCGGCATCCTTGAACTCCAGCGATTGCGTCGCCGGGGGGATCAGGATGCGCATCGCCTTGGGGATGTCCATGCCGCCGGCGAGCAGCCATTCCAGCGCGGAATCGAGCGATTGCGAATCGGAGCCGCGCATGGCGATGGGGCTGCCGACATCGTCGATGTCCAGCAGCGGCGAGCGCCACAGGCCACGGCGCGCTTCGGCCCAGCGGCGGTTGCCTTCGATGCTGTTGATCTCGCCGTTGTGGGCGAGGCGGCGGAACGGATGCGCCAGCTTCCAGCGCGGCAGCGTGTTGGTGGAGAAGCGTTGGTGGAACACCACCGCGCGGGCGATGAGTTCAGGTCGTTGCAGGTCGGGATAGAGCGTGGCGAGGTGCTGCGGCAACACCATGCCCTTGTAGTTGATGAGGCGCGCGCTCAAGCCGACGACATGGAAATCGGCTTCGTCGGCCAGGTCGCGTTCGGCGCGCAGGCGGGCGGCGTAGAGGGCGCGCTCGAAGGCGGGGAGCGCGCCCGCCCCGCGCGTTTGCGCGAACACCTGGCGGATGAGTGGACGCGTGCGTTGCGCCAGCGCGCCGCAGATCGAGACATCGAGCGGCACTTCGCGCCAGCCGAGGGTATCGATGCCGGCATCGGCCAGATGCGTTTCCAGCGCGACGACGCAGCGCGCGGCGGCGCGCTCGTCAGTCGGCAGGAATACCAGCCCGGTGGCGAGCGGCGTGTCGGCGCGCGCGCCGAGGCCGGCCTCTTCCGCCAGCAGCCGGATGAAGGATTCCGCGCCGGCGATCAGCACGCCGCAGCCATCGCCGGACAGGCCGTCGGCGGCTACGCCGCCGCGATGGGTCATGCGCGAGAGCGCGTTCAGCGCATCGTCGATCAAGGTGCGTTCGGCGTCGCCGCGGACGCGCGCGATCATGCCGAAGCCGCAGCTGTCGTGTTCGGTGTCGCTGGCGTAGAGACTGCGCGTGTGCATCGCGGGGTCCGGCTGGCGTGGCCCCTGAATACAGCACAATTTGTGCGCCGCCGCAATTCGCTCCGGTGTGGACTTTGGTCTAGCCGCGCACGATGGCGCCGCTGCGGGCGTCGCGGATCAGGCTGGGTGCGTCGCGGCCGTCGGTTTCGCCTTCGCACACACCGTCGATGCGGGCGAGAAGCGTGGGGTCCAGCTCGCCTCGCCGACGCGCGGCCGGCTGGCCGGAGAGATTGGCGCTGGTCGATACCAGCGCGCCGCCGAAGGCCGTGCACAGCGCGATGACCCCGGGGTGCGCCGAGACTCGCACAGCGATGCCGTCATGCGCGCCGGTGATCCAGCCGGGTGCGTTTGCCGTGGCCGGCACGATCCAGGTGTTCGGGCCGGGCCAGCTTTGGCGCGCGGCGGCGCGCGGCGCGGGGGGCAGGCGCGCCATGTCGATGAACGGGGTTAGCTGGGTCTCGTCGGCGGCGATCAGGATGAGCCCCTTGCCGATGTCGCGGTGCTTGATTGCGAGTAGGCGCCTTACCGCGGCTTCGTTCGATGGATCGCAACCCAGGCCCCAGACGCCTTCGGTGGGGTAGGCGAGGATGGCGCCGGCTTTCAGGCGGTTTCCGGCGGCGTGGGGGGGCAGGGGCGGCATGGGGGTGGATTGGAGAGGGCTGCGCTCAGTCATCGATTCCACCGAACCATGCTTCGACGTCGCGGTTCGGGCCGTTCGGTGGGCGTGCGCGGGTCAGCCGGTGGAGGTTGTCGTCATCGGCATACGCCACATAGGAGCGCCGACGCGGGATGGCGTCGTCATCGAACCTGACCTCGATCCGGGATACCCGGTCGGCCCCGTAGGGCGCGGTGCGCGCGTGGCCGTGGCGGGGCTTGCCATCGGCCGTGCGGCGCAGGCGGAGCGCCTCGTCGTCTTCGTTGCCGCTGGCGGCCAGGCTGCGGTGGCGGCTGGCCTTTCGGGTGGCGTCATAGCCGATGACCCGATAGCGGCCGGCCGGCCAAGCGCTGGCCCTGGCCTGGTTGCCCTGGGCCGGCGGACGCGATTCCGCCAGCACGCGTTCCGCGGCCGGATCGGGCGGCGCTGACAGGGCAAGCAGCAGGATAGGGTCGATGGCGTTGCTCCTAAGGCCGTCTGCCGCGTGGGGCGGTCAGAACGGCGCGTCGTCGCTGGCGGGCTTGGCGGTTTTCTTCGCCGCCTTCTTCGTCGCGACTTTTTTGGTCGCGGTTTTCCTGGCGACGGTTTTCTTCGTGGCCGCTTTTTTCGCCGGCGCCTTGGTCGCGGCCGCTTTCCTGGCCGGCGCTTTCTTGGCCACGGTCTTGGCCGCGGCCTTCTTGCCCCAGCCCTTGCGCGCCGGTTTGCCCGTGTCGGCCAGCATTTGGGTGGCTTCTTCCAGGGTCAGCGATTTCGGGTCGCGATCCTTGGGAATCTTGCCGTTCATCGCGCCGTCGCTGATGTACGGGCCGAAGCGGCCGTTCAGCACTTGCACGTCGCTGCCTTCCCACTGGCTGATGATGCGGTTGCGGGCGATCTCCTCCTTCTCCTCGATCAGGGCGAGCGCGCGCTCGAAATCGATGGTGTAGGGGTCGTCCTCTTTCTTCAGGCTGGCATAGGTGCCGCCGCGCTTGGCGAACGGGCCGAAACGGCCGATGCCGACGCTGACTTCCTCGCCGTTGGATTCGCCGAGTTTCCTGGGCATGTCGAACAGCTTGAGCGCCTGTTCCAGGGTGATCGAATAGATGCTCTGGCCGGGCGTGAGCGAGGCGAAGCGGGGTTTTTCCTCGTCCTCGACGGTGCCGATCTGCACCATCGGGCCAAAGCGGCCGATGCGGGCGCTGACTTCCTTGCCGCTGGCCGGGTCGGCGCCGAGCACGCGCGCGCTGCCGGCGTCGGTGCGGTCGAGGCTTTCGGTCTTGTCGGTCACGAGGGTCTTGAACGGGCCCCAGAACTTCTCCATCAGCGGAACCCACGCTTCCTCGCCGCGCGAGACGGCATCCAGCTCGTCCTCCATGTGGGCGGTGAAGTCGTAATCGACGTATTGGGTGAAGTGCGAGGAAAGGAACTTGGAGACCGCGCGGCCCACGTCGGTGGGACGGAAGGCGCGGCCTTCGAGTTCGGTGTATTTGCGAAACAGCAGCGTGGCGATGATCGAAGCGTAGGTGGAAGGCCGGCCAATGCCGTATTCCTCCAGCGCCTTCACCAGCGATGCTTCGGTGTAGCGTGGCGGCGGCTGGGTGAAATGCTGGTCGGCGTGGATGCGTTCGAGCGGCACGTTGTCGCCGGGCTTCATCGTCGGCAGTTTGCGGCCTTCGTCGTCGTCCTCGGCGGATTTCTGGTCCTTGCCCTCTTCGTACACGGCGAGGAAGCCGGGCACCACCACCGTGGTGCCGCTGGCGCGGAAGGCGTGCTCGCTGCCGGCGGCCAGCTCGACGGTCACGGTATTGAGCGTGGCCGGAATCATCTGGCAGGCCACGCTGCGCTTCCAGACGAGTTCGTAGAGCTTGCGTTCGTCGTCGCTCAGGAAGCGCGCGACCTGCGCCGGCGTGCGCAACGCGGAGGTCGGACGGATCGCCTCGTGCGCCTCCTGCGCGTTCTTCGATTTGGTCTGGTAGAAGTTGGGCTTGTCCGGCAGCGAGGCGGTGCCGTAATCGCGGGCGATGACGTCGCGGATCTCGCCCAGCGCGTCCTGCGACAGGCTGACCGAATCGGTACGCATGTAGCTGATCAGGCCGACCGTGCCTTCCTCGCCGATGGCGATGCCTTCGTACAGTTTCTGCGCCACCTGCATGGTCTTGCGGGTGGTGAAGCCCAGCTTGCGCGCGGCTTCTTGTTGCAGGGTGGAAGTGGTGAACGGCGGCGAGGGCCGGCGCTTGCGCTCCTTGCTGGCGACATCGGTGACGTGCAGGCGACCGTTGGCGGCGGCGGAGATCCGCTTGCGCGCGTCCTCGGCGGATTCGCCATCGGTGAGGGTGAATTGTTCGAACTTCTTGTTGTCGAGCTTGACCAGCTTGGCGCTGAAATGCTGGGTGGGATGCGCGCAGTCGGCTTCGATCGTCCAGTATTCGCGCGCCTTGAAGGCTTCGATTTCCTCTTCGCGCTCGACGATCATCCGTAGCGCCGGCGATTGCACGCGGCCGGCCGACAGCCCGCGCTGCACCTTGCGCCAGAGCACCGGCGAGAGGTTGAAGCCCACCAGGTAGTCCAGCGCGCGCCGCGCCTGTTGGGCATCGACCAGCGGGGCGGAGATGGTGCGCGGTTCGGCGATGGCCTCGCGGATCGCGCGCGGGGTGATTTCGGTGAACACGACCCGGTGCAGGGGCTTGTCCTTCAGTAGCTTCTTTTCTTTCAGTATCTCGGCGATGTGCCAGCTGATCGCCTCGCCCTCGCGGTCCGGGTCGGTGGCGAGGTAGATGTCCTCGGCGGCCTTGGCGGCCTTGGTGATGGCGGCGACGTGCTTTTCGTTTTTCTCGATCAGCTCGTAGCGCATGCGGAAGTCGTCGTCGGGATCGACCGCGCCCTCCTTCGGCACCAGGTCGCGCACGTGGCCGTAGCTGGCGAGGACGTGGAAATCCTTGCCGAGGTATTTGTTGATCGTCTTGGCCTTGGCCGGTGATTCGACGATGAGGAGGTGCTTGGACATCGCGTGCGGTTCCATGCGGCGCGGCCGCAACGGGAGGTGGGAGTGCAGAAACCGGCGCCCGGGGGACGCCGGGCGCCGGTGAGTTCTTTTTATAGTGGAATCATGCCGATGAGCGACCTGTCAAGCCAACGGGAGGCTGCGGTTCAGTGCCAGCCGCCGGCGCCGATCGCGGCGATTACCAGGCCAAACAGAACCAGGCTGAGCAGGATGAGGATGGCGCCGACCACCAGCACGGCGATGGTCACGCCGTCCAGGCCGCGTTTTTGCAGTTCGGGGCGGTGGGTGTAGGCCCATTTGTCCACCACCACGGTGTCGCAGATCATGTCGTGGAGGCCGCGCTTGCGCTCGGTGAAGGCGGCCATCAGCACGCCGACGTAGAGCGGCAGGCAGCCCAGCAGCAGGGCGAAGTAGCGGCCGAAGCCGCGCCAGAAGCCGATCCGCGCGCCCTCCGGGCCGCAGACCTTGATGCCGACGGCCATCTTGCCCAGCGTGGCCTGGGCCGGGCGCGAATGCATCCAGGCGAAATAGGCGGCCTGCATGCCGAACAGCAGGAAGTACACCAGGCTCATCAGCGGCAGCATGGTCATCAGCGGGGCATCGGCGTACTGATTGAGGCTGGCGGCGGTCAGGCCCATCATCATGGATAGCGGCAGGATGAGCGCGTAGCTGGCGACGCCGATGATCATCGAATCCAGCCAGTTGGCCGCGACCCGGCGCCAGAAGCCGGCGTAGGCGATGTCGCTGCGGTCGATGTCGGCGCCGGCCGGCATGATCGCGGCCTGCGAGGGTAGCGGGTCGATGCCGGGCGCGGCGGGGGGCGTGGCCAGTTCCGGCACCGTGGCCAGCGGCAGCCAGTCGGCCATACCGTCCTTCCACACCAGGGTGTCGGCGCGCAATTCGCCGCGGGCCAAGCGGGCCATCAGCTCGTCGGTGGTGATCGGGCCATGCTGCTGGCGCGCGGCATCGACGTGGAACCATTCGGCGGCGGGCAGCACGGGCGGGAGGGTGTCTTCGGTCATGGCGATGCGCCGGGAGAAGTTGGGCGCAGTGTAGCGGGGTGGATCAGTCGCGGCACTGCCGCGGCAGGTATTGGTGGTTGGCGGTGCCGGCGCAGACCCATTCGCGCGGGCCGTCTTTCCCGCTCTGGCGGTACTCCCAGCGCAGCGTGGTGCCGTCGAGACGGGTATGGCCGGTGCCGCCGAAGGTGAGGGTGATGGCGCAGACCGGGGTGGTTCCGTCGCCGTCTTCGCGCGGGCCTACCTCGACGCGCGTCACGCCATCGAGGTCGAAGCCGTTAGCGGTGGGGATGTCGTCCTCGCCGTTGCCCGGGCAATGGCCGTCGTCAGCCTGGCGTTCGGCGAGGTGGGCGCGCAGGCCCGCCAGCCCGGCGCTGGCCGTCGCCACTTTGGCGCGCAGGACGTAGTTCTGGTAGGCGGGCACGGCGATGGCGGCGAGGATGGCGATCACCGGGATCGAAATCGCCATCAGCCCGGCGGCGACCAGCAGGGCGATCAGGCAGCCGCCCATTTTCTTCTTCCCGGCCGCGGGGGAAGGCGTGCCGCTGCCGAAGGCGACCGCGCGCATGTCGGGCGGCGGCAATTCGAACACCTCGGCCAGGGGCCGCCACTTGTCCATGCCCTGGCGCCAGACCAGGCTTTCGCGGCGCAGCCGGCCGTCGCGATGGAGCGCGAGCACGTCCTCGCGCCCGACCGGGCCTTGGCGCCGGTAATCGAGATCGGCGTAGAACCAGGCTTCGCCGCTTGGCGGCGGGGCAGTTTCTTGATTGCTCATCGGCAGTCTTCCGGCAGGCTTTTATTGGGCAGGCCATGGGCGCTACAGCGCCAGACGCCGCCGTGGTCGGGGCGGTATTCCATCGTCATCTGGCCGACCAGCGGGGGCTTTTCCTTTTGGCCGTTGATGTCGATCCGCAGCGCGCAGCCGCCGTTGCCGGTGGGGCCGAACTCGACCGCCTGGAGCATGTAGTCGCGGTAGTCGCGCGGTTGAGTGAAGGAATCCTCGCCACTTACCGGGCAGCGCCCGGTCTGGTCGTGGAAATGCTGGATTTGCATGCGCATGACCTGCGTGGTGGCCAGCAGGTAATCTTCATCCTTCGTGGCGTACCGCACGTAGGCCGACAGGGCGAACGCGGCGACGATGACGGCGAGGCCCACCGCCGAGACGGCCGCCAGTGCGACGAGTACGACCAGGCAGCCGGAGCGGCCGCCCCGCTGGCGCTCGGGGTAGGGGGTGAAGGCCCATTTGTCCACCACCAGCGTCTTCGCCATCACATCGTGCAGGGCCTTCTTCTCGGGGGTGAAGGCGGCCATGATGAAGCCGATGCACAGGGTGAGGTAGGACAGGCTGGCGGACATCCAGCGCAGCAGCGCGCGCGGCGGCTTGATCGGCTTGCCAGCGGTATCGGTGACTTTGATGTTGAGCGCGCGTTTGCCCAGGGTGGCCTGGTGGCGGCCGGATTCCTGCAAACTGTAGTAGAGCGCCGCGATGATGGGGTAGAGGAAGAGGTAGAGGTCGCCGAGGTCGCTGACCTGCCCTCGGTCGATGTTGCGGAACGCCCCGTTCAGGAAGCCGAATAACAGGGTCAGGCCGATCAACGGAATGCTGATGGCCAACTGGTCGAGAAACAGGGCCGCCCAGCGCCGCCAGAAGCCGGCGTGGACCACCTCGTGGGGGCGGCCTGGTGGCGGGGCGTCGGTGGCGCGGTGGAGGTCGCCGGACGAACGCGCCGCTGGCGTGGCCATCGAGTCCCCGGCGGGCGCGGGTCGCGTGGCGGCGAGTTCGGCGAACTCAGCGATGTCGCGCAGGGGCTTCCAGGCTTCCATGCCCTCGCGCCAGGCGAGCATGTCGGCATGGGCTTCGCCATTGTGCAGGGCGAGCCTGAGCTGTTGCGTGTCGAGCGGTCCCTGGCGCTTGCGCGCGCTATCCAGGTAGTACCAGTTGTGTCGTTCCATCCCCATTGTCCCCTGGCGCCGATGCTAGCGGCGCCAAGTGGAGTGTAGGGGCCGCGCGCCAGGCAGGGAAGATGTGCCCTCAGTCGCCGCTGGCGGTGGTTTCCGGGGTGGGGGCGGCATCCAGCCCACGGGCGCGCCGCCAGCGCGCCACCGCTTCGACCAATGCACTGTCGAGCGCGACGCGTTCTTGTTGCTGTTGGCGCAGCGATTGTTGCGCTTCCATCACCGCGGCGCGTTGGTTGCGTACGTTCTTGGCCAGTGTGGCGGACACTTCGCCGCCTTGCAGCTCGGCATCGGCGGCGTTTTGCAGCAGTCGCAGCAGGGCCATGTGCTGGTTATCGATGGCCATCCGCGCGGTCTTGATGCCTTGGTCGACCAGGTCGTAGCGGATTTTGTAGGCGCGTTGCAGCGCTGCCTCGGATTCGTAGGATTCGGCTAGCGCGAGATCGGCCCGTTTGCGGGCCTGGGCAAGTTCGTTTTCGAGTTTTTGCCGTGCTTCCAGCACGCGCTGGGCGGCTTGTTCTTCCGCTGTCGGCGCGCGTTCGATGCGGGCGTTGGGCAGGCCGGTCTTGCCGCTCATCTCGGTGCGCGCGCTGTTCACCGCCGAGGCCGGCAGGGCATCGGCGCAGATCCGGCGTCCGTCTTCGTTCCAGCAATACAGGCGTTTTTCGGCCGATTTTTCCTGTGCCGGCGCGAGCGGGGCAAGGCCGAGGGCGAGGAGGGTGGCGAAGAGGGCGGTGGGGCCGGTGATGCGCATGCGTGGCTGCTCCATGGCGGCGGTGTTCAGTTCGGCGTGGCGCCGTAGCGTTGGCGATAGGCGGCCAGCGCTTCGCGCCAAACGCCGAGTTCGGCGTTGCGGGTAGAGAAATCTAGCAGGTCGGCCAGGGTGGCGACCGCGATCACGGGGATGTCGTGCTCCTCGGCGACGCCTCGCGCGGCCGAGCGCGGGTCGCCTTCGCGGACGATCTCCTGGCGGTCGAGGCCGATCACGATCCCGGCCACCGTGCCGCCGGCCTCGGCGATCAGGCCGAGCGCCTCGCGGATGGCGGTGCCGGCGGTGATCACGTCATCGACGATCAGCACCCGCCGCCCGGCCATTGGCGCGCCGATCAGCATCCCGCCCTCGCCATGCGATTTCGCTTCCTTGCGGTTGAAGGCCACGGGCACGTCGTGGCCATCGGCGGCCATCGCGCAGGCGAGCGCGGTGGCGAGCGGGATGCCTTTGTAGGCCGGGCCGAACAGCAGGTCGAAGTCGATTCCCGTCTCGGCGATCGCATCGGTATAACAGCGGCCGAGCGCGGCCAGCGCGGCACCGGAATCGAAGCGGCCGGCATTGAAGAAGTACGGGCTGACGCGGCCGGATTTCAAGGTGAATTCGCCGAAACGGAGCGCTTTGGCCGCAATCGCGGTGGTGAGGAAACGGGCGCGGTGGTCGTTCATTGGGCGGGTTCCTGCGGAGGTGTTTGCGAAGACGGCCGGGCGGCGTCGAGTGCCAGCCACATGAGTTGCTGCGGCCCGGCGCGTCCCCCCGGCTGCCACTCGCCGGTGGCGACGAAGCCGGCGCGCCGGTAGGTGGCGATGGCGGCGCGGTTGCGGCAATGCACGGCCAGCACCATGAGGCGGCGCTCGGCATGCCGGCGCGGCACGTCACGGATCATCGCGCTGACCGCCGCGTGGCCAAGCCCGATGCCTTGCAAACGATGGTCGATGCAGAACGCGCGCAAGCCGACGTGCGGCATGCCGAGTGCGCGGCCGAGCACCGCGCGCGGGGCGAAGTCCAGCCGATAGAAGCCGATGGGGCGGTCGCCGGCGATGACCGCCATCGCCTCGCTGGCGTCGTCGCGGAGGGCGTCGTCGAGGTTGAAGGCGACATCGCCGACGAACATCGACTGCTCCCGGCCAAGTTCGATCGCGCGCACGCCGGCGGCGAGCGTCGGCGTGACCGGGACGACGCGGATCGGCACGTGGGTGGGCATCGGCGGGCGGTGGGCGAATGGGGAAACGGCGTTGCTATCATCGTCCCACATCCATCGGGCCTCGCCTATGCGTATCCTCAGTTTCAACGCCAACGGCCTGCGCTCGGCGGCGAAAAAAGGCTTCTTCGACTGGTTCGCCGCGCAGGATGTCGATGTCCTGTGCGTGCAGGAAACCAAGGCCCAGGAACATCAATTGCAGGGGGCGGAATTCCTGCCCGCCGGCTACCGCGCCCGGTTCCGTGATTCCACGGTGAAGAAGGGTTACAGCGGCGTGGCGATCTACAGCCGGCGCGAGCCGGACGAGGTGCTCACCGCGCTGGGTCGCCCCGATTTCGACGAGGAGGGCCGTTATATCGAGGCGCGCTTCGGCAACCTCTCGGTGGTGAGTTTCTATATCCCTTCCGGCAGCTCGGGCGAAGTGCGGCAGGGGGTGAAGGAAGACGTGATGCGCTGGCTGGCGCCGATCCTCGACGAATGGCTGGCCAGCGGCCGCCAGTACGTGCTGTGTGGCGACTGGAACATCGTCCGGGCCGGTAACGACATCAAGAACTGGCGCGGCAACCAGAAGAATTCCGGCTGCTTGCCGCACGAGCGCGCCTGGCTCTCCGGCATGATCGACGACGACTGCCATGACGGCCTTTCGCGCCGGCGCGAAGGCGGCTGGAAGGACAGTTTCCGCGTCGCCAAGCCCGATGCGGTCGAATACAGCTGGTGGAGCCAGCGCGGGCAGGCGCGCGCCAACAACGTCGGCTGGCGCATCGATTACCAGTTGGTGACGCCGGCGCTGGCCGGGCGCATCCGCCATGCCGAGATATTCCGGGAGCCGAAGTTCTCCGACCACGCGCCCTATCTGGTGGAGTACGACTGGGCGGACTGGCGCGAATGAGCGGTGGCGAGATGGCCGCCGCCGCGGACGGAAAAGTGTCGTACAAGGGCTGGCGCGGCATCCGCCGGGCTTTCGGCACGCCCTCGGCGCTGACCATGTTCTTCCTCGGCTTCGGCAGCGGCCTGCCGTTCCTGCTGATCGCCTCGCAAACGCTGTCCACCCGCCTGCGCGATGTCGGCATCGATCTCAAGAGCATCGGCCTGATCAGTCTGGCCAGCTTCTTCTATCTGCTGAAATTCGTCTGGGCGCCACTGCTCGACCGCCATGCCTTTCCGCTGATCGCCTTCCTCGGCCGCCGCCGCTCGTGGCTCCTGGTTTCGCAGTTCGTGGTGATGGTCGCCCTGTTCGCGCTGGCCTACACCCGGCCGGAGATGGGCGTGGGGCCGCTGGTGCTGTGGGTGCTGGTGGCCTCCTTCGCCGGCGCGACCCAGGACTCGGTGGTGGATGCCTACCGTATCGAGATCGCGCCCGACGCCGCCCAGGCCGCGCTCGCCGCCACCTACACGCTGGGGTATCGCATCGGCCTGATCTTGGCCGGCGCCGGCGCGTTGTATCTGGCCGAATTCAAGGGCTGGGTCTGGGCCTATCTGGCGATGTCGGCGCTGATGCTGCTGCCGATCCTCACCACCTTGCTGTGCCGGGAACCCGTCGCGCCGGTTGCCACCGTGCAGCGGCGGGTCGATTTCTTCGGCGCGTTCTGGCAGCCGATTTCCAGCTTCTTCACCCACAACGGCGTGGCGATGGCGCTGGTGCTGCTGCTGTTCGTCGGCATGTTCAAGTTTCCCGACCAGGTGATCGGGGTGATGGCCGGGCCGTTCTATCTGGATTCGGGCTTCACCAAGGCCGACATCGCCACCGTGTCCAAGCTCTTCGGGGTGTGGATGGGCATTCTCGGCGCGTTCCTGGGCGGCGTCTGCGTGGCCGCGTTCGGCTTCAAGCGCATGCTGCTGGTGGCGACGATCGGCGTGGCGCTGTCCAACCTGGCTTTCCTGTTGATGGCGCGCCATCCGGGCGAGCTGTGGGCGTTCTATGCCGCGCTTTCGGCCGACAACCTGTTCCAGGGGTTCGCCGGCGTGGTGTTCATCGCGTTCGCCTCTTCGCTGACCGATCGCAACTTCACCGCCACCCAGTTCGCGCTGCTGGTCTCGCTGGCGAATCTACCCGGTAAATTCGTCGGTGGCGTTTCCGGCTACGTGGTGGAAGCGACTTCCTATGGCACGTTTTTCGTGCTGAGCACGCTGACGGTGATCCCCACGCTGTTGATGCTGGCTTGGCTGTGGAAACGGATACGGCCTTCGTCGCCCGGTGACGCCGGGCCTCAGGCGGGATAAATCGCCCCCAGCACGCGGAGCCCGCGCGCACCGGTGACGGCGGGCAGGTTGCCCGGCAGACCGCGCAGAGTCTGCCGCGCCAGCCAGGCGAAGCCCATGGCCTCGACGTAATCGGGATCGACGCCCCGCTCGGCGGTCGATTCCACCACCGTGCCGGGCAAGGCCGCCGCTAGCGCCGCCATCAGCGCCGGGTTGTGCACGCCGCCGCCGCAGACCAGCAGCCGCCGGGTGGCCGGCTGGTTGGCGCGGAGGGCGTCGGCCACGCTCCGCGCGGTGAGCGTGAGCAGGGTGGCCTGGACGTCGGTGGCGGTTTCCTCGCCGCCGAGATGGCGGCCCAACCAGTCGAGGTGGAAGTGCTCGCGGCCGGTGCTCTTCGGCGGCGGTTCGGCGAACCACGGTTCGGCCAGCAGGCGCGAGAGCAAGGCGGCATCGGGGCGGCCGCGCAGGGCGAAGGCGCCGCCGGCATCGTATTCGGCGCCGGTATGGCGCTGGCACCAGGCGTCCATCAGTGCATTGGCCGGGCCGGTATCGAAGCCGCGCACGGTACCCGCCACCGGCAGCAGGGTCAGGTTGGCGATGCCGCCCAGGTTCAGCACCGCGCGGTCTTCTTCCGGCGAGGCCAGCAGTGCCGCGTGCAGCGCCGGCAAGAGCGGGGCGCCCTGGCCGCCGGCAGCCAGATCGCGGCGGCGGAAATCGGCGACGGTGGCGATGCCGCTGGCCTCGGCGATCGCGTTGCCATCGCCGATCTGCAAGGTGAAGGGGGGCGCCAGCGCCGGTCGGTGGCGCACGGTCTGGCCGTGCGAGCCGATCGCGCGCACCTGCCGGGCATCGATGCCGGCCTCGGTCAGCAGCGCGCGCGCGGCCTCGGCGAAAGCATGGCCGACCCGCACGTCGAGCTGGCCGAATTCGTCCAGCGAATCGATCTCGCCGCCCTGCCCCAGCGCCACCAGCCGCGCGCGCAGGTGCGGCTCCCAGCGCTGGGTGCGGCCGCGCACCAGTTCGGCCCGCACCGCGCCGTGGCCGTCGTCGAAGCGGACCAAGGCGGCGTCGATGCCATCGGCGCTGGTGCCGGAGATCAGGCCGAGATAGAGGTCGGATGAATTCATTCCCACACTATCGCCGATCTCCGGGCCGGAAACGAAGACGCCGGCGCGGGGCCGGCGTCGCTGTCTGGCGGGACGGCGCTCAGCCGTGTTTGCCGCTGGCTTTGGTGGTTTCGGCGCGGGCGAAGCGCGGCTCGTCCTCGCCCTGGAAGACGATGTTCTCGACCTCGCGGATCTTCGCCAGCGCGCGTTTGGTTTCGCCCTTGAACTCGGCCAGCATCGCGCCGGCCAGCGGCGTCGGTGGTGGCAGGGTCATCTTCAGCGGATTGACGTGGGCGCCGTTGACGCGGAATTCGTAATGCAGATGCGGCCCGGTGGACAGCCCGGTGCTGCCGACGTAGCCGATCACCGTGCCCTGGGCGATGCGCTGACCGGGACGGATATTGGCGAAGCGCGACATATGGGCGTAGAAGGTGGTCTTGCCCTGACCGTGGTCGAGTTCGACCGCCTTGCCGTAGCCGCCGCGCCAGCCGACCGATCTCACCCGCGCGTCGCCGGCGGCCATGATCGGGGTGCCGGTGCCGGCGGCGTAGTCCACGCCCTTGTGCATGCGGAAGCGGCCGAGTACCGGATGACGCCGCCCGCCGAAGCCCGAGGTCAGACGTGCGTAGGGGATTGGCATGCGGATGAACGGCCGCTCCAGCGAACGCCCGTCGGCGGTGAAATAACTGCGTTTGCCGTCGCGCTCGAACAGGAAGCCGCTGTGGAGCTTGCCGTCGGTGGTGATGGTGGCGGCCAGCACCGGCCCGGTCTTGACCAGCTTGCCGTCCTTCCAGGTCTGGTCGACCACTACACTGAAGCGGTCGCTCTCGTCGAGGTCGGAATCGAAATCGACGTTGTATTTGAAAATGTCGTCGGTGAGTTCCTTGAGGTTCTGCGAGGTCAGGCCGACCCTGCGGGCGGACTTGAACAGCGAATCACCCACCGTGCCGGTCAGTACCACCGTGCGCACGTCGACCTGCTGTGGCACCACGGTTTCGACGATCTTCTCGCCCGTCAGGTCCAGTTCGACCTTCTGGCCCATGCGGGTGTAGCGGAAACCGCGCAACGCGCCGCCGGGCGGCAGGTCGAAGGCCAGCTCGGCGCCGGGGCGCAGGCGGCGCATTTCCAGCCGCACGCCGGGATATTTCAGCAGTCGCGCCAGATCGGCCTGCGGAATCCGCAATTGCTCGAATATCTGGCTGGCGGTTTCGCCCTTGCGCACGTTGACGGCCTGCCAGCTATCGCCCTTGGCGGTGTTCGTCGCGGCGGCCTTGTGCGGGCCGATGTACGGCAAAGGCAGCGCCAGCGAAGCGCGTGGCGCCTGCCCCGGCACGCTCAATGCCTGGTCCAGCCCGGGCACCAGCGCGGCCAGCAGGCCGGCGATACCGGCGCACAGACCGGCGTGCGCCCATTGCCGGCGTGTCCAACGGCCGTTGAAACCCTCCGGGATGCGGGGGGCGACGTACCGCCTGAGCGCTTCGGAGCGCAGGACGCTCAGGCGTCGTTCGCGGGTGGCGTCCCGACCGGAAGCAGTCATTCAGCAATCTCCACGCAATGTGATGACGAAATCAACGCGGTACCATAAAGACACTAAGACCTCGCGTCAAACCATTGATCCAAATGAAGTTTTTGACAAGGATCAAATTTAACGGAAGATTTACTTCCACTCCCCGAAACCATTGCCCATTCAGGAAGCCTCCGTGTCCCAAGCCGCCATCGCCGACGCCCTCGATCTCATCGCCCGTGGTAGCGACGAACTGTTGAAGCGCGACGAGCTGGAAACCCGCCTCGAGGAAGGCCGCCCGTTACGCATCAAGGCGGGCTTCGACCCGACCGCGCCAGACCTCCATTTGGGCCACACCGTGTTGCTGAACAAGATGCGCCAGTTCCAGAACATGGGCCATCAAGTGATCTTCCTGATCGGCGACTTCACCGGGATGATCGGCGACCCCACCGGCAAGAACGTCACCCGCAAGCCCTTGACCCGGGAAGACGTGCTGAAGAACGCCGAAACTTACGCCGCGCAGGTGTTCAAGGTGCTCGACCGCGATAGAACCGAGGTGCGCTTCAACAGCGAATGGTTCGGCCGGATGAGCGCCGCCGACATGATCCGCCTGGCGGCCCAGCACACCGTGGCGCGGATGCTGGAGCGCGACGATTTCGCCAAGCGCTACGCCGCCCACCAGCCGATCGCCATCCACGAATTCCTCTACCCGCTGGTGCAGGGCTACGACTCGGTGGCGCTCCGCGCCGATGTCGAACTGGGCGGCACCGACCAGAAGTTCAACCTGCTCATGGGCCGCGGCTTGCAGGAAAGCCACGGCATGAAGCCGCAGATCGTGCTGACGATGCCGCTGCTCGAAGGCTTGGACGGCGTGCAGAAGATGTCGAAATCGCTCGGTAATTACATCGGCATCGACGAGCCCGCCATCGATATCGTCACCAAGGCGATGAAGATCGGCGACGCGTTGATGTGGAAGTGGATCGACCTGCTCAGCTTCGATATCGGCATCGACGAAGCCAGGACGCTGCGAGGCGAGATCGAAGCCGGCGCGCTCAACCCGCGCGATGTCAAACTGCGCCTGGCGCGCGAACTCGCCGCCCGCTTCCACGACGCCGCCACCGCCGAAACCGCCATTGCCGGCTGGCATGCCGCGGTGCGCGGCGAGGGCGATGTCTCCCATCTGCCGCTGCAAGAAGTCGCGGTGCCGCCCGAGGGGCTGCGCATCGCCGCTTTGCTGACCGCCGCCGGCATCACGCCCAGCAATTCCGAGGCCAACCGCAAGCTCAAGGAACGCGCGGTGCGGGTGGATGGCGAGGTGTTCGAAGACGCTGTGCGCCTGTTCACCCCTGGCTTCGAGGGTGTGCTGGCGGTGGGCAAACGTAATTTCGCGCGGGTGCGGCTGGTCGGGGGATGAGCAGCTCTTTGGTGGGCGGAAGGGGGCTCCCGTCGCCCGCATCGTTCTCGGTTTGAGCGCTTTTACCGTTTCGGCTTCGGCTTCGGCTTCGGCTTCGGCTTCGGCTTCGGTGCTAGCGCCGGCAACGCGTCGGCGGTGGCGATGAGGAGCCGGCGCAGCGCCTCGTCGTCGTCCAGCAGTTCATCGGCGAGCAGATACTCCTTCGACCCCGGATATGGCGGCCGTCGGGGCAGCTCCGGCGCCAAGCACGCCGTGGCGCCGGTCGGCTTGACGAACAGGCTGTTGTCGCAGGCCAGGGCGACCACTTTACCGTCGAGGTAAAGCGCGTATTCGCCGAACATCTTCTTGTGGGTCAGGCGCGCGCCAAGCGCAAGCTGTCCGGTGACGTAATCGATGAAATCACGCCCGGTGGCCATGGCCGGCCTCAGGCGATCCGCAGCAATGCCATCACCAACAGTGCGGCGATGCAGACGAAGCCGCCAAACCACACCACGCTGCGCAGCGTCGCCTTGTTACCGATGTAGAACAGGCCGTGCAAGACGCGAAAGCCGATGAAAGCCGCCGCCAGCGCGCCGATGCGCCCGGAATCGATGCCGGCCATCTGTGCCATCAGCACCGCGGCGGCGAAGGCGGGGAAAGCCTCGAAGGCGTTTTTCTGCGCGGCATCGGCGCGGCGCACGCGCGGGTTTTCCTGTTTTTCAAGCCACAGGCGCGGCTCGCCATTGTCGAATTTCGGCGCGCTGGATTTGGCGACGATGGTCCAGACATAGGGCAGCAGGGCGGCGGCGATCACACAGGCGTAGGCAAGAGTCATGGGCGTGTCCAGTGAGCAATGGCGGAGGAGAATGATGCCCGTAATTGGCAGGTCGGAGATGATCCTCTATCATATAAATAGAGGCGAGGGGATGGCGAGAAGCGGTGGCAGGGCGTGTCGTTTGTCGCGACACGCTCAGGCCGTTGCCGAACGCATGGCTCGGGAGTTCTTGTGACGCCGGGGTTTGCGGTGCCTGTCTGCAATTATTGGTGCCATGCACATCGCATGTCCCATTGATTGACAGGGAAAGGTGCTTGGCCGCACCGCCACGGGATTATGGACAAGCCCTTGATTTTTAAGGTGGGATGCCTTGATTGCCAGTATGGATTGAGAGTGAGAATCAATAAGAAATAGCTATTCGTGAAAAATTTCCGCATGGCCTATAAGGTCTCGGTGAAGCACCTGCTCTTTACGGAATTCCCGTGGAATTTTCGTGAAGCGGGTTCTTGATTTATCTGAAGTGGGAGTTCAAACACCTGCCCGGGTGGTCGTATTTTTATGCCCGAAAGACAGCGGCGCCGTGCCCTGATCTGGATTGTTCGAATTGCCGTTAGGGCCTGATTTCGATCTGTGCCCCATGCCCGATGGCGATATGACGGCTGTCATTTTTCACGGTCGCCGATGAAGATGGCGTGATCGTGAGTGGAAACAACAAGGAGGCGACTCATGGAATCAAAAGCTTCCCGATGAAGTAGTTGATGGTAAGTAAAAGATGTCGATTTATTTTTAATTTCAATGTGTTCGATAAGTCATAACCCGGCCAAGATGGGTCGGGTATTCAATTGGTTTGTATGCGCCACATGGTTTGTTTTTTGTGGCGGTGTTTTATTTGTATCAAATAGAGGAAGATTTAAGTGAATAAGGTATATCGTGTCGTTTGGAATGCCAAGGCGGGTGTGTGGCAGTGCGTTTCGGAATTTGCCAAATGCAAAGGAAAGGGCAAGAACGTTGCCACCACCGCGGCAGCCACTGCGGCACTGCCCGCACTGTGCTTTGCACTGATTTCCCCGGCGTTTTCGGCGGAGGTTGTGTGGAGTGAAAATAAAAACTATAGCGATGGCAAAGTCAGTGTCGTTAATGGCGGTACTAAGCTTGTGGTGAATGGCGGGAGCACGCCCACGGTTTCCGTCAGTGATGGCGCTACCCTGAAGATTCTCGATAAAGAAAACGAAACGGATGCCCAGCCTGTTGATCTGTCGGTGGGCAAGGATCGGTCCGGGAAATTGGTCTTGAGGAGCCGCGGCAAGATTTCCAATAAGGATGGGGTGCTTGGCGAGCAAGCTGGTGGCCGTGGCGAGGCGGAAGTTGCCGGTGAGGGCAGCCACTGGGAAAATATGGTATATTTATACGTGGGGAAAGAGGGTAATGGTTCGCTGAAGATTGAGGAAAAAGGGAAAGTCACCAGCTTTAATGCCTATATCGGTAACGAAGTGGGCGGGGTGGGGAGTGCCTTAGTCTCGACAGGCGGTAGTTGGGAAAATGGTGGCATTATATTTGTAGGTGTTTCCGGCGAAGGTAGGCTGGATATTGAATCCGGCGGAAAAGTTGAGAGCAATCAAGCCTTCGTTGGCCAGAACAAAGAAGGCAAGGGCGTTGTCACCGTCAATGGCGCCGGCAGTCAATGGGTCGCTTCCGGGACGGATGCCAGCGATTACTTCGTCGTTGGCGATAAGGGGAAAGGGGAGCTGAATATCAAAGACGGCGGCAAGGTGGTTGCTTCCGGTGTCTTCAGGGTGGGAGCCGCTAAGGATGGCGCCGGCACCGTGACGTTAAACGGCCAGAACAGCCGGCTGGAGGTGGGAATTAATGCACATGTGGGCAACTCTGGCAAAGGGACGGTAAATGTCCAGACAGGTGGCGCCGTGTCAAGTCGCTGGTTGGATATGGGTGTTAACAGGACGGGCGTTGGCGAGGTCAACATCGACGGTAAAGACGCCGCATGGGAAATCGAAAACAATCTAGTGCTGGCTCGAAAGGGCAAAGGGACTGTCAACGTCCTCAATGGCGGTCAACTTGCCAGTAATGGGGCGGAAATCGCTGTCGATAAGGGCGCCAGTGGCACTGTTATCGTGTCCGGTCAAAACAGCCGCTGGGCAAACAAGCAGAAACTAACCGTGGCCGGCAGTGGTGTGGCGACGCTGACCATTAAGGATGGCGGTCAGTTCAATGGTGGAGCAAGTGCCGTCACTGTAGGGAAAAACAAAGACAGCATAGGTGCCGTCACCGTGACAGATGCTGGCAGCCGGTGGAACAGCGATGCTGGAAAGTTGGTGATTGGCGAGCTTGGAACGGGCAAGTTGGTCGTTAATTGGGGCGCAAACGTCCAAACGGGCGATGCCGTTATCGGCAACGGTGTTGGCGGTAAAGGCTCCGTTACCATTAGAGAAGGCGACAGCAAATGGACAGTTCGGGGCGATGCCTTGACCGTGGGCGGAAACGGAAGCGGTAGTCTGGTCATTGAAAAGGGTGGCATTCTGGAAACCAAGCAGTTGCTGCGTGGTAAGGATTCGCAAGGCTCGACTGTCCGTCTCGACAACGGCATGCTGCGCTTGTCTGGCGACCAGGAGATGCTTTTCGCGAACTTCACCAAGGCGAACACCATTGAGTTGGCTGAGGGTGGCGGCATCATCGATGCACAGACCTTTACCGTGGCACTGAATCCCGAAGCCGTCATTAGCGGTGCCGGTATGTTGCGCACGCGCAGCACGGGCCAGGGCAGCCTGACTTTGGCTGGAACGCAAACCTATACCAGAGATACTGCCGTCGAAACCGGAATGCTGAAGTTGGCGGCGAATACCTCGCTGGCATCCTCGCAGATACTAGTCAAGAAAGGCGCGAATCTGGTGGCGATGCGCGATGCCTCGGTGAGGGCCGTGCATAACCAGGGGACGTTGACCCTATCCGAAGCGGGTAGCACCTTGAACGTCAATGGTAATTTCATTACCAGTGATAGATTGAATATAAAAGTCGCCGATATGAATACCTACGGGAAAATTGCCGCGACCGGCAATGTGACCTTGGGCGGCACACTGGATGTCGATGCCAAAGATGCCAGCGGCTTGATGGAAAATGGCATATTGAAGAGCGTCATCACGGCGGGCGGCAAACGCGAAGGCGCGTTCAAGACTGTCAGCGACAACAGCACGCTGTTTGATTTCGTTGCCGACTATAGCCGTGACAAAGCGGTGGATTTGAAGTTGGTGGCAGCGGGTACGGGCGGTAAACCGCCAGTGGAAGCCCCGAAACCGCCAGTGGAAGCCCCGAAACCGCCGGTGGAAGCGCCGAAACCGCCAGTGGAAGCGCCGAAGCCGCCAGTAGAAGCGCCGAAACCGCCAGTGGAAGCGCCGAAGCCGCCGGTGGAAGCGCCGAAGCCGCCAGTGGAAGCGCCGAAGCCGCCAGTAGAAGCGCCGAAGCCGCCAGTGGAAGCGCCGAAGCCGCCGGTGGAAGCGCCGAAGCCGCCAGTGGAAGCCCCGAAGCCGCCGGTGGCAGCACCGAAGCCGCCGACAGTTGAGCCCAAGCCGGTAATGCCCAGGGGCTGTGCCACAGTTACCGCTTGCGTTACCGCCGAGCAAAACTGGGTCGCCCTGCCCGTGGCATCGGTATTGGATGACGTAGTGAAAAACCAGACCAGTGGCGATCTGGCGCGGGAACTTGTGTCCCTGAACGGACAAAAATCCGTTTCCAAGGCCGCGGAGCAGGTTCTGCCCTTGTTTGCCGGTGCGGGTAGCCGGATGATTGCGGATGTGGCGCAAGGGGTGACGGATATCGTCCAGGGCCGTACTCATCGCAGTGCCGGGGCCACTCGTATCGCGGGTGCGCATTATTTGGTCGATCCGGTATCGCAGCACCCGGATGGTTATGGCAGTGCCTGGGTGGCCCTGAATGGCGCACGGGAAGAGCAGCGCCAGCGTGACAGCACGCCCGGTTATGAGGTTGCCTCCGACCGGGTGGTGATTGGCGCGGATGTCAATATCGGCGATACCCGCGTGGGTGGCGCGCTTGCCCACACGCGTTCGGATGCCAAAAGCCGTGGTAACAGTGCCTACCAAAGCATGAAGGCCGATACCTGGCAGGTGCTGGCATACAGCGCTCATGCCTTGAGCGATACCTTCAGTATCGATGCCCAGGCAGGTTTTGGTCGAGCGAACGTCAAGGGTATGCGCGATATTTCCTTTGCCAGGAAAACCGCCGTATCGGATTACGATGCCAGCATCGCGCAAGTGGGCGGTGGTGTTTCCTATCGCATTGGCGAGGCCGCGAAGAGCGTCACGCCGTTTGCGCGTGTGGATTACGCCAGGGTCAAAGCGCATGCTTACAAGGAAAGTGGCGCGGGCGCGTTGGATCTGAGCGTGAACAGCGAGGCGTTCAGTTCGCTGGTATGGCGTTTGGGCGTGCGTGGCGAATACAAGGTGGACGAGAAGCTCGCATTCTTCGGCCATACCGCGGTGGGTGTGGAGAGCCTGGACAAGGCGGCCAGCGTATCGGCTGCTTTCGCCGGCTCGGCGGGTAACGTATTCACCACCCAGGGCGTGAATAGTGGCCGGATGGTGGGTTCGGTTGGCCTGGGCGCGGTTTATCGCCCGGTCCAGCGTCTGGAAGTCTCGGCCCGTTATGGCGCGGACTGGCGCAAGGGCTACACCGGGCAGGATGCCTCCGTGACCTTGCGCATGGTGTTCTGACCCCAAGCGGGTTGAATACCGCTCAAGGCTAAGCTGTAAAGACGGAGGGCTTCGGTTTCAAACCGAAGCCTTCCGTTCTTTTATGGCTGGGTGGGGCGGTGTCTTATCCACCTCGGTGAGGTTTGTCGCACGGGCTCGATATCCGCCCTTAAAAATCGATTTTCCCTGTCGCGCTCTGGCGGTGTTTGATGTAAAGCGGCCGCCGGCGAAGCCACGCCATGTTTCTTTTCGGGCTGATTGGCGGCGATACGGGAAAGGCGATATCCACTTTCCGGGCGATTGAGGTTTTCGCCGCATGGACATGCGAAGCCGGATGGAAGACGGAAGCGTCCGAACCGCGCCATTGGATTTCGATGCGTCAAACGAAACGGCCCCGGATCGCTCCGGGGCCGTTGTCGTTATGGCGATGCGCCGATCATGGTTGTTTGGCTTTCGCCGCCATCATCTTGTCGCGGGTGGCGCGAAAGGCGCTGCCGGCGCGCCAATTCGGCCAGGAGCCGTCGTTGGCCACGACATTGCCGACCTGATACAGCGCTTGCAGGTCTTCGACGATGCCATCGAGTTTCCAGTTGGCGTCGAATTGGTCGGCCGGCTTGTGGTAGCGGTGCTGGCGGTAATCGGCTTCCGCCGCGTGGCCGGCCTCGGTGCCGCCTTCGAGCAGGTCGTCGCCGCCCTTGGCATAGAGCGCGGGGACGCCGGCCTTGGCGAAATTGAAATGATCGGAGCGGAAGTAGAAGCCGTCCTCGGGGGTGGATTCGGGCGTCAATACGCGGTTCTGCGCTTTCGCCGCGTCGGCCAGCAGGTCTTCCAGTTCGGAGTTGCCCATGCCGACCACGGTCATGTTCTTCGAGCGGCCGCCCACGGGCATCGCGTCCATGTTGATGACGGCGACGGTCTTGTCCATGGGGATCGTGGGGTGGGCCACGTAGTACTTGGAGCCGAGTAGGCCGGATTCCTCCAGCGTCACCGCCAGGAACACGATCGAGCGCTTCGGTTTTTCGCTGCTTGCGGCGAATTTCCCGGCGATCTCGATGATGCCGGCCACGCCGGTCGCGTTGTCCACCGCGCCGTTGTAGATGTTGTCCCCGCTCTCGCCCTCGTGCTTGCCGAGGTGATCCCAGTGCGCCATGTAGACGATGCCTTCGTCCGGCTTCTCGGTGCCCGGCAGGATGCCGACGACGTTGCGCGAGGTCTGCTCGCGGGTGGTGCTCTTGAGGTCGAGCGAGAGTCGGGCCTTCATCGGCACGGCCTTGAAGCCGCGCTTGCCGGCGGCTGCGCGCAACTCGTCCAGGTCGAGGCCGGCATCGGCGAACAGCGCTTTGGCCCGCTCGCCGGTGATCCAGCCCTGCGCGGGCAGGCGCGGCGCCGGGTCGTCCTTGGCCGGCAGGTCGTGTTGCGGGCCGGACCAGGAGTTCTTCACCACCTCCCAGCCGTAGGCGGCGCCGGCATCGTCATGGATGATCAGCGCGGCCTTGGCACCCTTGCGCGCGGCTTCCTCGAACTTGTAGGTCCAGCGCCCGTAATAAGTCATGCGCTTGCCTTCGAACAGGTTTTCGTCCTGCGAATGGAAGCCGGGATCGTTGACGAACATCACTACCGTCTTGCCTTTGACGTCGATGCCGGCGTAGTCGTTCCAGCGCTGTTCGGGCGCATCGACGCCGTAGCCGACGAACACCAGTTCGCTGCCGTCGATCTTCACTTCCTTTTCGCCGGTGCGGGTGCCGACCACCATGTCGTTGCCGAACTTCAGCTCGCGCGGTTTGCCGTTGACCTCGATCTTCATCGTGGTGGTGGGATCGGCTTCGCTCACCACCATCGGCACGGTCTGGAACCAGCCACCGGCATTGCCGGGCTTGAGGCCGATGCGTTCGAATTGCGCCTTGATGTAATCGACCGATTTCTCCTCGCCGTAGGTGCCGGGGCCGCGGCCCTCGAATTCGTCCGAGGCGAGGGTTTTCAGAAGCTCGGTGTAATCGGCGAGGTTGATGTCGGGGGCGAAGGCGTGCTCGGGCGCTGGCGCGGAGGTGCCGGCGGCCGGCGCGGCGAGCGGTTCGGCGGGCTTGCAGGCGGCCAGCGCGGTGACGGCGGCCAGGCCCAAAAACAGGTGGCGGTGACGCATCGGGACTCCGTTGAAATGGCGGAGTCCCGATCTTAGCCTCAATCCCTCGGTGCCACCGGGGTGTCGAAGCGGGTCGGTGTGGCCCCGCTGATCGCGCCGGTCTTCGCGCTCGAATGCACGTACAACTTCACTTCGTGCTCGAAATTCATCGGCCCCTCGACCACCGCGTTCGGGCCAATGATGATGCGCGGGATGCGCATCGGGCCGTTCACCGTCACCTTGCCGTCGCTGATGTTGATGCCCACGCTCACGCCGCTGCCGCGCTGCGGCTTCTTCACCCGCAGCCCGCCCTTGACGCGCGAACCGATGCCCACGGTGACGTTGCCGGTATAGGTGACGATGTCGCCGCCCACCTCGGTGCCGATCAATCCGATCGAGCCGCTGACCGTCGAGATGCCGTTTTTCACCCGGCCGCCGCGCTCGACGAACACCTCGCCGCTCACGGTGCTGGCCTGCTCGAACACGGCGCCGGTTCCGTAGTGGATGTCCCCGCTGACGGTCTTGGCCGAACCGCTGCGGGCGTCGTTGCCCAGCTTGAGGTCGCCGCTGACGGTTTCCACGTTGCCCAGCCGCACGCCGGCATCGCCCTTGATGTCGCCGCTGACGGTCTTGACCGCGCCGGCGCTCACGCGCTCGTCCAGTTCGATGTCGCCGCTGACGGTGGTGAGCGCGCCGGCGCTCGCGCCGGCCTTCAGGCCGATGTCGCCGCTGACGGTCTTCGCTTCGCCGGCGATCTGCCCGGCAGCGATGTCGATGTCGTCGCTGACTTTGCTGAGATTCTGCTGCGCCAGCGCCGGAGTGGCGGCCAGCAGCAGCGCGAGTGCGAGCGGCGCTAATGTGGGCATGGAAGGCTCCTTGGGGACGGGGGGAACATGGGGACTACAATTCCACCTCGCCCGGCCACGGGCATCCGCCATAAGTCACTGGTTCATAAGTCATGTCCGAAGCCGCATCGCCCCCCAAGCCCGTCGTCCTGCTGATCCTCGATGGCTGGGGGCACCGCGAAGCGCCGGAGGACAACGCGCTCGCGCTCGCCGACATTCCCAATTTCCGCCGTCTGTGGGCAACGCGCCCGCACACCCTGATCCACACCGAGGGCCGTCACGTCGGCCTGCCGGACGGGCAGATGGGCAATTCCGAAGTCGGCCACATGAACCTCGGCGCCGGCCGCATCGTCTACCAGGACCTGACCCGGATCGACGCGGCGATCGAGGATGGCGAATTCTTCCGCAACCCCGCACTGAGCCAAGCCTGCGAAGCGGTCAAGCGCGACGGCGGCACCCTGCACGTGATGGGGTTGCTCTCGCCCGGTGGTGTGCACAGCCATGAAGCACACCTCTTCGCGATGTTGCGCATGGCCTGCCGGCTCGGTGTGCCGAAGGTCGCCGTGCACGCCTTTCTCGATGGCCGCGACACCCCGCCGCGCTCGGCGCGCGAAAGCCTCGCCGCGCTGCAATCGTTGTGCGACGAACTGGGCAATGCGCGTATCGCGAGCATGTCCGGGCGCTACTTCGCGATGGACCGCGATCAGCGCTGGGAGCGGGTCGAGGCCGCCTGGCGGGCGATGGTCGAGGCGCGGGCCGCGCAGCACGCCGGGAACGCCATCGCCGCGCTCGATGCCGCCTACGCGCGCGGCGAAAACGACGAGTTCGTGCAGCCGACAGTGATCGGTGGCGGCGCGAGAATCGAGGACGGCGATGCGGTGGTGTTCATGAATTTCCGCGCCGACCGCGCCCGCCAACTTGCCGCCGCCTTCGTTCAGCCCGGCTTCGAGGGGTTCCTCGCGCGCCGGCCGGCACTGGCCGATTTCGTCTGCCTGAGCGAATATGACGCCAAGCTGCCGGCCAGCCTCGCCTATCCGCCGGACAACCTGCCCAACACCCTGGGCGAGGTACTGGCCGCCCACGGCCTCACCCAATTGCGCATCGCCGAGACCGAAAAATACGCTCACGTCACCTTCTTCTTCAGTGGCGGGCGCGAGGATCTCCATGAAGGCGAAGCGCGCACGCTGATCCCCAGCCCCAAGGTCGCCACCTACGACCTGCAACCGGAAATGAGTTGCCCGGTATTGACCGAGAAACTGGTCGCGGCGATCCGCGCGCGGGCTTTCGACGTCATCGTCTGCAACATCGCCAACCCCGACATGGTCGGCCACACGGGGTTGCTGGAAGCCGCGGTCAAGGCGGCCGAAGCGGTCGATCTCGCGCTGGGTGAGATTGCCGACGCGGTGGAGGCGGCCGACGGCGCGCTGCTGATCACCGCCGACCATGGCAATCTGGAAATGATGCGCGACCCCGCAACCGGCCAGCCGCATACCGCGCACACGGTCGGGCCGGTGCCGCTGATCTATGTTGGCGCGCGCACCGATGCCAAGCTGCGCGAAGGCGGCGCCCTGCGCGATGTCGCGCCGACGATGTTGGCGCTGCTCGGCATTGCCCAACCCGCCGAGATGAGCGGACGGAGCCTGCTGCAAGGATGAACCCGCGCCTTGCCCGCATCGTGCTGGCCGCGTTCGCGTTGACGCTCGTCATCGGCGCGGCCACCGCGCAGGATGCCGGCGAGACCGAGAAAAAGCTGCGCGCGCTGCGCAACGAACTGAGACAGATCGGCAGCGAGCGGCGCAAGCTGGAAGGCCAGCGCGGCGAAGCCAACCGCGCCGTGCGGGAGGCTGACGAATCGGTCGGCAAAAGCAGCCGCTCGCTTGCCCGGACGCGCGCGGCCATCGCCGGCCAGGAAGCCCGGCTCGACGCGCTGCGGCGGCAGCGCGAGGCATTGCAGCAATCGCTGGCGGGCCAGCGCGAAGTGCTGGCGAAACTGCTGCGCGCCGCCTACATGAGTGGTGGCGACGCGCCGCTCAAGGTGATGTTGTCGCAGGATCAGATCGCCCGTGGCCAGCGCGACCTGATCTATTACGGCGTGCTGCAACGCGACCGCGCCGGGCGCATCCGCGAGATTGGCGCGCGGTTGGCCGAATTGCGCGCGGTGGAAGCCGAGATCGCCGAAAAGCGCGAAGCCCTGAGCGCCGCGCAGCAACGCCAGCGCAGCGAACTGGCCGAGGTCGAGCGCCAGCGCAAGGCGCGCGCCGAGGCGCTGGCCCGGGTCGATGCCAAATACCGGGACAAGGCCAGCCGCGAAAAAGCCCTGGGCCGCGATGCCCGTGCGCTGGAGCGCGTGCTGGCGCAATTGCGCGCCGCCGCCGCCCGTGCCGAGCGCGCCCGCCGCGCCGCCGCCGAGCGTGCCCGCCGCGCGGAAGCCGTGCGCGCGCGCGGAGAGAACGTCGCAGGTCGCCGCGACGGCGGCAATACCGCCCGCGCGCCCGCGCGCGTCGCCAGCGCCGCGCCGGTGGCGGTCGGCGGGGCCGGTTGGCCGCTGGCCGGCAGTCTGCTGGCCGGCTTTGGCGGGACCATGCCCGACGGCACGGCCAGCACGGGCTTGTTGATCGCCGCCGCCGCCGGCACGCCGGTACGCGCGGTGGCCGAGGGCCAGGTGGTGTTCGCCGAATGGATGAGCGGCTACGGCCTGCTGTGCATCGTCGATCACGGCAATGGCTACATGAGTTTGTACGCGCACAACGACGCGCTGATGAAGGATGTCGGCGCAACGGTGAAACGTGGCGAGACGGTCGGCAGCGTCGGCAATTCCGGTGGCCAGGGCCGGCCGGCGCTGTATTTCGAGTTGCGCCGCGGCGGCAAGCCGGTCAACCCCTCGGTCTGGCTGCGGCGCTGAACGCCCGCGCGGCGCGGCTTCCGCATTCAGGCCCGTCGCGCATAATCGCCCCCTCGCCCTTCGCGGAGTTTTCGATGCGCCTTCGTCCTCTTGCTTTCGCCCTCGGCCTGCTGCTTGCGTGGCCGGCCACCGCGCAACAGGCCGCGCCCGCGCCGTCGCCGGACGCGCCGGATGGGAAGGAAGTCGCCGGTGTCGACGATCCCGGTGGCGCGGAGCACGCCAGCCGGCAGGTGCCGCTGGCCGAGATCCGACGTTTCGTCAGCGTCTACAACGCCATCCGCGAGGCTTACGTGGCGCCGGTCGAGGATGCCCGCCTGATGCACGCCGCGCTGCGTGGGCTGCTGCTCGACCTCGATCCGCACAGCGTCTATTTCGATGCCGATGCCGCGCGCGACTTCGACCAGGAAGCCTCCGGCGCGTATGACGGCGTCGGTCTCGAACTACAGCAGCAGCCCGGCCCGGTGCTGAAGATCATCGCGCCGATGGAAGGCGGCCCCGGCGACCGCGCCGGCCTCAAGTCCGGCGACATCATCACCGCCATCGACGGCAAGCCGGTCAACATGGACGATGGCAGCACCCCGCTGCGCGGCAAGGCGGGCAGCGCGGTGCGTCTGACCCTTCAGCGCGAGGGACGCGACAAGCCGTTCGACGTCACCCTGACCCGCGAGCGCATCCGCGTGCAGAGCGTGCGCGGCCGCCTGCTCGAACCCGGCTATGGCTACGTCCGCATCGCCAGTTTCCAGGCCGGCACCGGCGAGGACTTCGGCAAGGCGGTGGAAGCGTTGAAGGCGGCATCCGCCGGCGGGTTGAAGGGGGTGGTCATCGACCTGCGCAGCAACCCCGGCGGCCTGCTGGCGCAGGCGGTGAAGATCGCCGATGACTTGCTTGAGCGGGGCCTGATCGTCAGTACCCGGGGCCGGCAGAAAGGCGGCGATCTGGTCAACCGCGCCACTCCGGGCGATCTGCTGGATGGCGCGCCGGTCATCGTGCTGGTGGATGCGGGTTCCGCCAGCGCCTCCGAAGTGCTGGCGGGCGCCCTGCGCGACAACCGCCGCGCGCGGGTGATTGGTAGCCGCACCTTCGGCAAGGGGTCGGTGCAGACCCTTCTGCCGCTCGACAACGGCGATGCGGTCAAACTCACCACCGCGCGCTACTACACGCCCAGCGGGCGTTCGATCCAGGGCGTGGGCATCGCCCCCGACGTGATTCTGCATGCCGAGGGCGGCGGCTCGCCGGCGCCGGTCAGCGAGGCGCAACTGGCCGGGCATTTGATCGGCGAGGAAGAGGGCGAGCCGATGGCCGGCGCGAACGCCGGAGAAGTATTGCCCGGCGAGGCCCCGGTGAAATCCGCCCTGGCCGAGCTGAAGTCGCCCGGCAGCGTGGCCGCGGCGCAGGCGGCGAAACCTGCTGTGGATGCGCCGAAGGCGACAGGGACGGGCGGGAAGCCCGCTGCCCTGGACGAAACCGCCCGCCCGGCCGCACAACCTGCCGCTTCGAGCGAAAAGAAAAATCCCGCCACAAAACCCGAAGAAAAACCCTGACCGGGCAACAGAAACAAAAATGAACCCGATGTGCCGGGGGCTTGCCCCAAGGCCAGGCTGGCGGCGACCCAAGCTGAAAGCTCATTGCCGTGAACCATATCGGTCGGCGCTTCGATGCTTGACTAAAAAAGCCACCCGATATCGATGGCTGGAAAACCGGCAGATATTTTCATTGGAATGGCCTGTGAGGTTTATTCCAGGGAATTTCATGTCTGGCGGAGGAAGTTGATGGGCAAAGGCGAAAATCACGTGCGGCGCGATCCGGTGACGCGCAAAGACCTGGAGCGTTATGCCGAGGCCGAGCGGTAACCCGCACGGATGCGAGCCCCGCGCCTGCCGCGTGGCGACAGACCGCGTAAAGACCATGGATCGCCGCCCATTGCAATACCGGCTTGCAGGCGGCGGCGCCTGATGCTAGAAACGGCCCAGGATGACAAGGAGACCGGCATGTCAATCCTTTCTTTCCCTCGCGCCTTGCACTTCGCCACGGGCGTCCTGTTGATCGCCAGCACCGGATGCACTTCCGCCATGAATCACACCCAGCCCAATCCCGACGCCGCCCCGCACGCCACGACGGAAAGCAGCCCCAAGGCCACCTTGTGGGAATGGCCCTTGAAGTTCACCGCGCATAATTTCAGCACGGGCTGCTTTGATACCCAAACTTGCTCGATTCTGTATGGAAACTTTCCTCATGGCCCGGAGCGCCCAGCTCCTTCAGTCGAGTCTTATGGACGCCCTTTTGAGAAGTTGTATGCTGCCAAACGGCTAGCCATCCGTAACTTCCCACCTCCGGCCATCGTCACCTGGCGCTCCCGGGACGGCACCCCGCATCGCGCGGAAGTGGACATGGCCGAGATCTTCAAGGATGGCCTGATCCGACACCACCTGCGGCGTGAGGAAATCGCCAACACAACTAATATGTTCGTGCCCGACATCATCCTGGAAGTCAACGACCGCACCATCAACGTTTACATGCGGGCGCATATCAGCACTATCAAAGAGCAGAAACCCGGTAATCCACACAGCAACTTCCGCAATGACCTGATCAAGGTCTACAGTCAAACTTACTGAGGGGGAATACAGCATGGGCAAGGGCGAAGACCGCGTACGACACGATCCGGTGACGCAGGAAGACCTGGAGCGCTATGCCGAGGCCGAGTGGCAACTTACCCAAATGCAGGCCCCGCTCTTGCTGCGTAGCGACCAGCCCCACGAACGTCTCTACATCGCCGCGCTCGACGGTACCGGCAACAGCATCTACAAGGATGCGCCGGAAAACTGGAGCGCCGTCGGCAAGATTTACAAGCAGATCGACGACACAAAGCCAGCCGGTATTGCTACAGGCTACGTCGAAGGCATCGGCACCCAGGACGGCTGGCTGGCCAACCGCTGGGACGGCCTGACCGGGCACACCTTCGGCCAGCGCGTCGAAACCGCTTATTTCCAATTCTGTAAACAAGCCAAGGCCTGGATCGAGGAAGACCCCAGCGCCCAGATCCGTGTCGCCGGCCTCGGCTTCAGCCGGGGCGCGGAACTCGCCGCCGCCCTCAGTCGCGTCATCCACGAGCGCGGCATCATGGACCCCGATACCGCCACCCTCCAGAAAACCCCGGACGGTCTCGTCACCCGCGCCGAATACACCCGGCAACTGGCGCCGCCCGGCCAGACCTTGCAGGCGCTGGTGCTGCTCGACCCCGTCGCCACGAACATCACCGAGCACGACCGCCGCATCCCGCCTTCGGTGGTCGGCGCGATCGCCCTGATGTCCGAAGACCGCCGCGACGCGTTCAAGGGCAACCGCCTGATTCCCGAGGGCATGACCGAAGGCGGCCGCTTCCTCAGCCTCACCCTGCCCGGCGCCCACAGCGACCTGGGCAACAGCTATGCCCGCGATGGCCTGGGCGTGCTGAGCGCCAATCTGGCCGTGGACTATCTCAACAGCCTGGGCGAACGCGACTTCCTGACCAAGCAAGCGGTGCCGCAAGACCCCGCGCGTTACGTCATTCACCGCTCGGAAGAACACATGCCGCTCTACAGCACGCGGGGTTTTCGCGATGGCGCGCGCGACTTCATCGCGCAGCCCGGGCCGAGCGGGGCGTGCCGGGTGGAAGCGCAGCCGGATTGCACGCGCAAATCGCCGGTCGATCCCGCGTTGGATGCCCAGGTGGAACGGCGGCCGGTGCGCATCCAGCCCGTGGCCGGGCCGCCGCGTCTACGCCCGGCCGAGCCGGAGGACCCGATCGAGGCGATGTTCATGCGGATGACCGACGCGGCGTTGCGGCGCGATGTCGACGGGATGCTTCGGGTGGGCCGCGAATATGCGCAAAGCCCGGAGGGGCAAGCCTGGCTGCAACAAGGGCGGGCATACAACCTGGAGCAGCAGGCCGCGCGCGAGCGGGAGATAGCCGAGGCGTTGAACCGGCAGCAGCAAGCCGAAACCCCGCGCGGGCCGGTCATGAGAATGTGATTCACAGCAAAAAGGGGAGGGAATATGGGGACGAGGGAAATCCAGCAACTGGCGTTGCGGTTGAGTGCATTTACCGATGCACCGAGACGCTTCGGCATCGTTTGACTGTGACGGGCTAATAGCCGGCCTGCTTGCGCATGCGCTTGGCGATGGCCCGGCGAGAGAGAAGCGCGAAGACGCCGCCAAACCCGAACCCCGCCAAGTGAGCCACCCAGGCCACTTGCCCATAGGCCGGGCCGATGTAGGCGAAAACCACTTGCAGCAGCGCCCACAGCCCGATCAGCAGGGCCGCCGGCGCGCGCACGAATTCCAGGAACAGGCCGAGCGGCACCACCACCCCCAGGCGCGCGCGCGGGAACAGGGCCAGCCAGGCGCCGAGCACCGCCGAGACCGTGCCGCTGGCGCCGATGATCACCCGCCCCTCGGCCAGCGATACGGCGGCGGCGAGATTGGCCACCGCGCCTCCCAGCAGGAACAGCAGCAGAAAACGCGACGAGCCCATCAGCCGCTCGGCGGGCAGCCCGAAGATCATCAGGAACACCAGGTTGCCGACCAGGTGCGCCCAGTCGGCGTGCAGGAACAGGCTGCTGATCAGTCGCAACCACGCCAGCGCCGATCCAGCATCCAGCCCCAGGCGAAGCGGCCCGCCCAGCGCCCCCCAGGCCAGCAGCCAGGCCTGTCGCGTCGGGGCGGGCAGCATTTGCATCCAGACGAAACTCGCGCACAGCAGCGTTACCAGCAATGGCGTGACCCAGCGCGTCTGTCGATGCTTGCGGGGACGGATGGCGACAAACACGGAGACTCCATTCAGGCTGAACCGGGGCGTTACGTACGGCGCACGCTGCGGTGCGAGATGTTAGCGCCAGGTTAATGCCGGTATAGTGCGGGCGGCGTCATATGCCGGAAGACTGGTGAACCGGCGATTCCGGCCGGCACCGTCGTGCATTATCGGCCCCCTATTCGTCGTTATTCGAGGAGAAAGTTCATGCAACACGTTTCCACTCAGGCGCGCTTGTCCGCGCTGGCCGTCGCCGTGATCGGCGTGCTGGCCGTCGGCGGCGCGGCCGCTTCGGGCTTCCAACTGCGCGAAACCAGCACCAAGGCGGGCGGGCGCGCGTATGCCGGCACCACCGTGGCGACCAACGACACCGCCGTGGTCGCCGGCAATCCGGCGGCGATGGTCAATAACGACAGCGTCGTCATCCAGGCGGGCGTCGGCGTGGTCGACCTCAAGGCCCAGTTCACCGGTGGCGGCGTCACCGCCCTCGGCACCCCGCTGACCGGCAATGACGGCGGCAACCCCGGCAGCCGCAAGCTGGTCCCCTCGCTGGGCGTGATCGTGCCGATGAAGGGCGCGCTGGAGGGCCTGACGCTGGGCGCCAGCCTGACCGCGCCGTTCGGTTCCGGCACCGAGTACCAGAAGGGCTGGGTGGGCCGTTACAACGCCACCGAGACCAGCATGAAGACCGCCGACCTGACGCTCTCGGCCGCCGTGCAGATCACCCCGGCGTTCTCCGCCGGCGTCGGCCTGGTCTACGAGCGCGCCCAAGTGACCCTGGGCAAGGATCTGCCGCTGGGCGTGATGCTGGCCGGGGGCTTGCAGAACCCGGCGCTGGCCGCCACCCCGGATGGCAACGTCAGCGTCGAAGGCAGCGACAACGGCTTCGGTTGGGTGGCCGGCATGCAGTTCCGCCCGAGCGACAAGTTCGCTCTCGGCTATTCGCACCGTTCGGAGATCAAGCATGACTTCAACGGCGATGCCACCTTCACCATGCCGCAGCAGTTCAAGGCGATGCAGCCCGGTTTCGCCGCCATGGCGGGCAATCCGGCGGCGCCGCTGACCGCCGCCCAGCGCCAGCAACTGATGGTGCTGGGCCGTGGCTTCGTGAACACCCAGGGCCGTGCGCGCTTCGTGACGCCGACCATCGACACCGTGAGCGTGATGGTGGGCATCGGCGAGCGTGTGAAGCTCTACGGTGAAGCCCAGCGCACCGGCTGGAGCTCGTTGCAGAACGTGAACATCGATTTCGCCAACCCCTACCAGCCGGTTTCCCACGAGGATTTCCGTTGGAAGGACACGATGTTCTATTCGATCGGCGCCGATTTCGCGCTGAGCGATGCCTTCACCCTGCGCGCCGGCGTCGGCTACGACGAGTCGCCGACCAACAACGTGGACCGCACCCCGCGTCTGCCCGACAACAATCGCAACCTGTACTCGCTCGGCATGAGCTGGCAGGCCACGCCGAACCTGTCGGTGGATGCTTCGTTCACGCACGTCGCGATCAAGAACTCGACCACCAACCTGCCGATCAACCCGAACCCGCCGTACAGCCGCTATACCAGCCTGAAGGGCGATTTCAGCGGCAGGGCCAACGTGCTGGGCCTGGGCGCGACCTACAAGTTCTGATTCCCGGAACGCAATATGCGCCGCAAAAGACCCCGCTTCTGCGGGGTCTTTTGTTTTGGGCGGCAGCGGCGCGCGGGTGATCCGTGGCAAGGGTGGGCGTGTCGTTTCAATCGAATCGTTCGGGATAACGCGTAATCTTTTTTCCGGGTCGGCAGGGGTTCTTATTTCAGTGGCTTGCGGGCGGTGATGGGGCTGCCGATGCGAAACCTGGCCTTGGGCATGGGCGCTTCGTCGATGTCGCGCGGGTGGTCGATGCGGTGTGGGCGATGGGGGGCGGGTTCCGTTTGTGCACGTTGTGCGAGACGTTTCGGGTGCCGGGCGATTGGTGCGAAGGGTTGGGTAAAAACCGGGTTTGTTGCGTCCGGGTGAAGGAATCGTTAGTTTCGAGTGGCCGGCGGGGGCAGGGTTGCAATGGTTAGAGGGAGCTCATGGGGAATTGCAGGGATCTGCCGGGCATCCCACTTCAGGAGAACTTCGATGAAACGAAACGCCTTGAGCGATGGCATCGTCACCGCGTTGTTCACCATGCTGGCCTTGCCGGTTTTCGCCCAAGAGGCGGATACCCGGGATACGGACAAGCAGGCGAAAGCGCTCGATGCCGTTACCGTCACCGGCAGCCGCGTGGTGGTGCCGGGGCTGAGTACTTCCAGCCCGGTGATGACGATGGACCGGGAAACCATCGACCGCACCCAGCCGGTATCCGCGGAGGAATTTGTGCGGACTTCGCCGGGGATCAGCGTGCCAGTCGGCCCCGGTACCAACAACGGTTCCAACGGCGGCGCGATGATGAGCATGCGCAGCCTGGGCAGCAATCGCAATCTGGTCCTGATCGACGGCCGTCGGATGGTGCCGTACACGTTGAATGGCCAGGTGGACGTCAACACCATTCCCCTGGCGTTGCTCTCGGGCGTGGATTTTCTTACCGGCGGCGCTTCCGCGGTGTATGGCGCCGATGCGGTGTCGGGCGTGGCCAATTTCATGCTGAAGCGGGATTTCGAGGGCGTCGAGATATCCGCCTCCATGGGGCAATCGTTGCCGGGCAGCGATCAGGTGCGGCGGCGCCTCGACGTGACCGGCGGCTTTGGTTTCGCCGAAAATCGCGGCAATCTCACCCTGAGCGTGGGCCGTACTTTCAGCGGCGCGCTGTTCCAGGGGCAGCGCGAAGTCGGGCTGGTGTCGATCAATTCCGGTACCGGGCGGCCGCAGGGCTCCAATACCGCGGTGCCGGCGCAGGTGAGCATCGTCGGCAGCGGCCGGCTGACCAACCAGCAGGTCGATATCGCCACCGGCGGCCTGGTGCCGCGTTACGGCACCTACAACTTCAATCCGCTCAATTACTTCTACACGCCGATGAACCGCGACCAAGGGACGTTGCTCGGCCGCTTCGAAATCACGCCAAGGGCCGAGTTGTACACGCAGGCGTTCCAGACCAAGTCGCGGGTGCAGTTGAGCCTGGCCCCGAGCGGCAGCTTTGGCAATACTTTCGAGGTGCCGATCGGCAACCCGTATATCCCCGATGCGATGCGCCAGCAGATCTGCGCGGATCGCGGGATCGTGGCGGCCGATTGCGTGGCGGGCAATGCCACGCCGGTGGAAATGGCGGTGAATCGCCGTTTCACCGAATACGGGCCGCGTTTCAATGATATCGAGACCCGCACCCGGCAATATGTCTTTGGCGTGCGCGGCGACCTGTCCGATCACTGGTCTTACGATGCCTACCATGCCAGCGGCAAGTCCGTGCAGAGCAGCGCGCGGGTCAACTGGGGGGCACGCAGCAGGCTGGCGCAGGCGTTGAATGCGACCAGCACCACGGCGTGCGTCGGGGGCGGCGACTGCGTGCCGATCGATGTCTTTGGCCCCGAGGGTTCGATCACGCCGGACATGCTGCGTTTTCTGGACGTGACATCGGTCGGCACCACCACCGTGCGCCAGAAGGTGTTCTCCGCTTTCGTGAACGGCGATCTGGGCGAGCGCTTGAAGAGCCCGTGGAGCGAAACGCCGATTGGCGTGGCGTTTGGCGTCGAGCGGCGCAGCATGGAGGCGGGCAGCTCGGCCGATCTTGCGACCCAGACCCGTGGCGAGGTGTTGGGAACCGGCGCGCCCACGCCCGACCGCAGCGGTGGGTTCACCATCAGCGAAGCCTATCTGGAATCGATCGTTCCGCTGGTCGAGGACAAGACCGCGTTCCGACGCCTGAACCTGGAATTGGGTTATCGCCGCTCCAGGTTCGAAACCTCGGCCGGCACCGGCTTCAATTACGGTACGTGGAAATATGGCCTGGCCTGGAAGCCGGTCGAGGACCTGACCTTCCGCGCGATGTTCCAGCGCGCGGTGCGCGCGCCGAACGTCAACGAGTTGTTCGCGCCGGTGGTGACTGGTCTGGCCAATCTGGCCCGCGATCCATGCGCCGGCACTCGGGTCAGCCAGGCGGAGGCGAATACCCCCGGCACTCTGTCCAACCTTTGCCGGCTCAGTGGCGTTCCGGTTTCGCAGCTTGGGGTGCTGAGCCAGCCGAATGCCGGGCAGGTCAACGTGCGCGCCGGCGGCAATCCACAGTTGACCCCGGAGGTGGCGAATACCCGTACCTTCGGCCTGGTGTTCGAGCCGAGCTTCATCGGCAATCTCTCGATGACGCTCGATTACTGGCAGATCAATCTGACCGAGGCCATTTCCGCGCCCGCGGTGGGTGATCCGTTGCGGGCCTGTTACGGCACAGCGGCGAATCCGGGGCTTGCCTACGTGGCCGATTGCCAGAATCTGGGGCGCGACCCCAAGACTGGCCTGTTCAACGGCGGCGGCTCCGATGGCATCCTGCTCGCGCGTTCCAACCTGGGCCGCATCGACACCCGGGGTTACGACCTGGGGCTGTATTACCAGCTTGGCCTCGGTGATGCCGGGCGGCTCAATTTCGCTTCGCAATCGACCTGGACGCGGGAGTTCCGGAGGCAGCCCACGCCGGCCTCGGTGAATCGTGATTGCCGGGGTTTCTACAGCACCGATTGCGATTTCGGCCCGTTCCGCTTCAAGTCCAACCTCACTACCGTCTGGACCCGGGGCGGGCTGGATGCGTCCTGGCGCATTCGTCACCAGTCGTCGATGCGGGTGGAGTCGGGCAAGGTCGATTTTCTCGCGGGATTCGCTCGTATCCCGGCGTATACCTATCATGACCTGAGTATCGGCTACCGTTTTCCGCACACTTACAGGTTGACGCTGTCGGTCAACAACGTGTTGAACAGGCAGCCGCCGATGGTCGGCAATACCATCGGCACCACTTCGACCAATTCAGGCAATACCTTCCCGCAGTGGTACGACGTGATTGGCCGTTACTGGAACCTGGGCGTGACCATCAAGTTCTGATTTCGTTCTGGCCGAAAAAGAAGCACCCCGCCATGGCGGGGTGCTTCGCATGCGCGTCGGCGCCTGGCGCGTCGTCGTGACGCTTCATGTCCACCGCCCGCCAGTCGAGTGCGCGGGCGGGGATGATGCTCATTCGCCCAGGGTCAGCAGGCTGGCGTTGCCACCGGCCGCGGTGGTGTTGACGGTGACGGTCTTCTCGGTGGCGAAGCGCGGCAGGTAGTGCGGGCCGCCGGCCTTGGGGCCGGTGCCGGAGAGGCCCTGGCCGCCGAACGGTTGCACGCCGACCACCGCGCCGATCTGGTTGCGGTTGACGTAGATGTTGCCGACCTTGGCGCGGCTGACGATGCGCTCCACCGTCTCGTCGATACGCGAATGGATGCCGAGCGTCAGGCCGTAGCCGCTGGCGTTGATCTGGTCCACCACGGCGTCGAGTTCGTGGGCCTTCCAGCGCACCACGTGCAGCGCCGGGCCGAATTTCTCGGAGGACAGTTGCGACATCGATCGTAATTCCCAGGCCGAGGGCGCGAAGAAGGTGCCGTGCTCGGTGCCTTCGCCGAGCGTGGCGGTGGCGATGTGGCGGGCTTCCGATTGCATGCGCGCGGCGTGTTCGTCCAGCACGCGCTTGGCGTCGGCGTCGATCACCGGGCCGACGTCGGTGGACGGCTCGCCCGGATTGCCGACGGCGAGTTCCTGCATCGCCCCGGCCAGCATGTGGATCACCTTGTCGGCGATGTCGTCCTGCACCAGCAGCACGCGCGCGGCGGAGCAGCGCTGGCCGGCCGAGGTGAAGGCCGAGCCGACCGCGTCCTTGACCACTTGCTCCGGCAACGAGGAGGAGTCGGCGATCATCGCGTTCTGGCCGCCGGTTTCGGCGATCAGGGTGGCGATCGGGCCGGCTTCACGCGCGGCCAGCGCGCGGTTGATGAGCCGCGCGGTTTCGGTGGAGCCGGTGAAGCAGACGCCGGCCACGCGCGGGTCGCGGGTCAGCGTCGCGCCGACGGTGGCGCCATCGCCCGGGACGAATTGCAGGACTTTTTCCGGAATGCCGGCTTCGTGCAGCAGTTTGACGGCGGCGTGGCCGATCAGGTTGGTCTGTTCGGCCGGCTTGGCGATCACCGTGTTGCCGGCCGCCAGCGCGGCGGCGATCTGGCCGGTGAAGATCGCCAGGGGGAAGTTCCACGGGCTGATGCAGACGAACACGCCGCGCCCGGCCAGTTGCAGGGTGTTGGATTCGCCGGTGGGCGAGGGCAACGCCTCCACGGTGAATTGCTTGCGCGCCTCCAGCGCGTAATAGCGCAGGAAATCCACCGCTTCGCGTACTTCGGCCACGCCGTCGGGCAGGGTCTTGCCGGCTTCCTTGGTGCACATCGCCATGTAGGGGGCGAGGCGGGCTTCCATCAGGTCGGCGGCTTTTTCCAGCATCTTCGCGCGGGTATCCACGGCGGTGGCATCCCAGTCCGGCTGGGCGGCCATGGCGTTTTCCAGCGCTTTTTCCACGGTGGCGGCATCGGCGGCTTGCCAGTGGCCGACGGTTTCGCGGCGGTCGGCGGGGTTGGTCACGGCGATTTTTTCGCCTGTGGCGTTGGCGCCCGGCACCAGCGGCGCGGCCTGCCATGCGCCGCTGCCGGCGCGGTCGAGTTGGGCGGCGAGTGCGCGTAGTTGGTCGTCGTTGGCGAGGTTGATGCCCATGGAGTTGTCTCGTGCTTGGTGTTGGCTGCGGTAGAGGTCGACCGGCAGCGGGATGCGCGGGTGGGAAATCTGGTCGAAGGCGGCGACCGTTTCCAGCGGGTCGCGCACCAGGTCGTCGATGGGGATGTCCTCGTCGGTGATGCGGTTGACGAAGCTGGAATTGGCGCCGTTTTCCAGCAGCCGGCGCACCAGGTAGGGCAGCAGGTCCTCGTGGCTGCCGACCGGGGCGTAGACACGGCAGGGCACGTCCAGACGGTCTTGCGGCATGACTTCGGCATAGAGGTCGTCGCCCATGCCGTGGAGTTTCTGGAATTCGAAGCGGAAGCCCTCGCCCTCGCGCGCGCCGCCGCCCAGTTCGGTCAGCGCCATCCGGTGGATGGCGGCGATGGTCTGGGCGTTGTGGGTGGCGAACATCGGGTAGATCGCGTCGGTGTTCTTCAAGAGCCGGCGCGCGTTGGCCTGGTAGCTGACATCGGTGTTCGGCTTGCGGGTGAACAGCGGGTAGCCGGGCTGGCCTTCCACTTGCGCGCGCTTGATTTCGGCATCCCAGTAGGCGCCCTTCACCAGCCGCACCGGGATGCGGCGGCCGAGCCGCCGCGCCTGCGCGGCGATGAACTCGATCGCGAACGTCGCGCGCTTCTGGTACGCCTGCACGACGATGCCGAAGCCGTGCCAGTCCGCGAGCGAGGCGTCGGCGAGCACCTGGAAGATGAGATCGAGCGAGAGTTCGAGGCGGTCGGTTTCCTCGGCGTCGATGGTCAGGCCGATGTTGTATTGCCGGGCGATCTGCGAGAGTTCCAGCAGGCGCGGGCCCAGCTCGGCCAGCACGCGCGCGCGCTTGGCGTGCTCGTAGCGCGGGTGCAGGGCGGAGAGCTTGACGGAGATACTGGGCGCGGCGAACACGTCGCCGAACGGCCCGGTCTTGCCGATGGCGTGGATGGCCTGGCGGTAGGCTTCCAGGTAGCGGTCGGCGTCGGCCATGGTCAGCGCGCCTTCGCCGAGCATGTCGAAGGAGTAGCGGAACCGGGCGTTCCCGTCTTTCTTCGAGCGCTCCAGCGCTTCGACGATGGTGCGGCCCATGACGAACTGGTGGCCCATGATCTTCATCGCCTGACGCACGGCGGCGCGGATCACCGGTTCGCCGAGCTTGCCGACCAGCCGGCCGAAGGCGCCGTGGGCGTCGCGCTGGGTGGCGTCGGAGAGGTTGACCAGCTTGCCGGTGAGCAGCAGGCCCCAGGTCGAGGCGTTGACCAGCAGGGAGTCGCTCTGGCCGAGGTGGCGCTTCCAGTTTGCGTCGCCCAGCTTGTCGCGGATCAGCGCGTCGGCGGTGGATTGGTCGGGGATGCGCAGGAGCGCCTCGGCCACGCACATCATCAAGACGCCTTCCTCGCTGCCCAGGTCGTACTGGCGCATGAAGGCTTCCACCGTGCTCTGGTTCTCGGCGCGCGCGCGGACACGGCGCACCAGGTCGGCGGCGGTTTCGCGGATGGCGGCGCGGTCGGCGTCCGGCTGGCGGGCCTGTTCTAGCAGCGCGTGGACGTGCGCGGTTTCGTCGATCACCCAGCCGTGGGTGATGGCGGCGCGGAGGTCGTCCGGCGCGGCGGGGATTTCGGAAAGAAGCGTCGTGCCCACAGTGGTTTCCGTCGAAAGCCAAGCCGAGAATTGTAGCGCTGGCGAGGGCGTGTTCAGGCGCTTGGGATCAATCATCGATCGGCCCGCCATGTTGCGTTGCGCCATAGCGCATATGGCATCCACTCGATTTGATCTCGCTCAAATTTTCTTGCCGTGCCGGAGCGGGAGGGCTAACATCCGCGCGTTGTCTTGTCCATTCGATGGACGTTTGCCCAATCCAGCCAACGGGCCCAAAGCCCGTAGCAAGAATTTCGGGGTTCAAGACCATGGTGCAATTGGCTCGCGGCTTGACGGCGGTGGCAACCGGGACGCTGGTGGCGTGCCTGCCGGTGATGGCCTGGGCGCAAGCCGCCGATCCGCATCGTTGGCAGCTCAACATGGGGCGCGGGGTCACTTCCACCGCGCACAACGCCTACCAGGCGCACATGTGGGCGCTGTGGGTGTGCGTGGTGATCGGTGTGATCGTGTTCGGCGCGATGGCCTACGCCATCTTCAAGTTCCGCAAGTCGAAAGGGGCCGTGGCCGCTCAGTTCAGCCACAACACCAAGGCCGAGATCGTCTGGACGGTGATCCCGGTGCTGATCCTGGTGGGTCTGGCTTTCCCGGCGACTTCCTCGCTGATCAAGATGTACGACACCCGCGATGCCGGGATGACGATCAAGGTCACGGGCTTTCAGTGGATGTGGAAGTACGAGTACCTGGGCGAGAACGTCGCCTACACCAGCCGCCTGGACCGCAAAAGCGAAGCGCTGCGCCAGAGCGGCCGCCAGGTGCGGCGCGAGGAGCACGCTAATTATCTGCTTGACGTGGACAACCCGCTGGTGGTGCCGACCGGCCGGAAGATCCGTTTCGTGATCACCGCCGATGACGTCATCCATAGCTGGTGGGTGCCGGCGCTGGGTTGGAAGCAGGATGCGATCCCAGGCATCGTCAACGAGGCATGGACGCAGATTGACCGGCCTGGTCTGTACCGGGGGCAGTGCGCCGAGCTGTGCGGTAAGGATCACGGCTTCATGCCGATCGTGGTGAAGGCCGTGCCCCAGGCCGAATACGAGCATTGGCTGGCGGCGCGGAAGGCCGCCGCCCGGCCGGCCGAAGCCACGCCGGGCGCCTCCGCCGCCGCGCCGGTGATGGCCACCGCCGCCGTTCCCGCCGCCGCGGGTTGACCGGCCGGCATCCCGACGACACGACATCCCGAGGTTCCGCGCATGTCCGCCACCCATCCCACCGCCGATCACTCCCACGACGCACACGGCCACGACGCGCACGGTCACGAGCAGCGCTTCGTGGAGCGCTGGTTCTTTTCGACCAACCACAAGGACATCGGCACGCTGTATCTGGTGTTCAGCTTCGTCATGTTCATCATCGGCGCGGCGATGTCGGTCTACATCCGCTTCGAGCTGGCGGTGCCGGGGCTGCAAGGCGTCAGCCCCGCCTTCTTCAACCAGATGACCACCATGCACGCGCTGGTGATGATCTTCGGCGGGGTGATGCCAGCCTTCGTCGGCCTGGCCAACTGGATGATCCCCTTGCAGATCGGCGCGCCGGACATGGCGATGCCGCGCATGAACAATTGGTCGTTCTGGATCATGCCCTTCGCTTTCGCGCTGCTGCTCTCGACCCTGTTCCTGCCCGGTGGCGGCCCGGCCGGCGGCTGGACGCTCTACCCGCCGCTGTCGTTGCAGGGCGGCGCCAGTTTCTCCTTCACCATCTTCGCCATCCACATGATGGGCATCAGCTCGATCATGGGCGCGATCAACATCATCGCCACCGTGCTCAACATGCGCGCGCCGGGCGTGGATCTGCTGAAGATGCCGATCTTCTGCTGGACCTGGCTCATCACCGCCTTCCTGCTGATCGCGGTGATGCCGGTGCTGGCCGGCGCGGTGACGATGCTCCTGACCGACAAGTTCTTCGCCACCAGCTTCTTCAACGCCGCCGGCGGCGGCGACCCGGTGATGTACCAGCACATCTTCTGGTTCTTCGGCCATCCCGAGGTCTACATCATGATCCTGCCGGCCTTCGGCATCATCAGCGAGGTGATTCCGACCTTCAGCCGCAAGCCGCTGTTCGGTTATCAGGCGATGGTCTACGCCACCGCCGCCATCGCCTTCCTTTCGTTCATCGTCTGGGCCCACCACATGTTCACCGTGGGCATGCCGCTGGGCGGCGAGATCTATTTCATGTTCGCCACCATGCTGATCTCGGTGCCCACCGGGGTAAAGGTGTTCAACTGGGTCAGCACCATGTGGCGCGGCTCGATGACCTTCGAGGCGCCGATGCTGTGGGCGATCGGGTTCGTGTTCCTATTCACCATCGGCGGCTTTTCCGGGCTGATGCTGGCGATCGTGCCGGCCGATTTCCAGTACCACGATACCTACTTCGTGGTCGCCCATTTCCACTACGTGCTGGTGACCGGCGCGCTGTTCGCGATCATCTGCGCGGTCTACTACTGGTGGCCGAAGTGGACCGGGCGCATGTACGGCGAGCGCATGGCGAAGTTCCATTTCTGGTGGACGATGGTGTTCGTCAACCTGCTGTTCTTCCCGCAGCACTTCCTGGGGCTGGCCGGCATGCCGCGGCGCATCCCGGATTACAACGTGGTGTTCGCCGACTGGAACCTGGTCAGCTCGATCGGCGCGTTCGGCATGTTCGCCACGCCGTTCATGATGGCTTTCATCCTGTGGCGCTCGCTGAAGACCGGCGCGCGGGCCGAGGCGCGCGCCTGGGAAGGCGCCAGGGGCCTGGAATGGACGGTGCCTTCGCCGGCGCCGCATCACACCTTCGAAAAGCCGCCGGTGATCCGTCCGGGCGACCTCGCCCACGGCGACCTCGCCCATTGAGCGCACGAAGATGAGCGAACGCGATCCCGCACCGCCGGTCTATTCGCTCGAAGCGCGCCGCAAGGCCGCGCGGCGGACAGCGTGGGCGATGGCGTTGATCGCATTGGCCATCTTCGTCGCGTTCATGTTGAAGGGGATTCTGGGCCGATGAAGACGCGCGGTCCCGATACGCCGAAGCGTCGTCGCGGTCTCGGGCGGATGCTGCTGGTGGCGCTGTTGGCGTTCGGTTTCAGCTTCGCGCTGGTACCGCTGTACCGGATCGCCTGCGAGAAGGTGCTCGGCATACGCCTGGAGCAGGGGCCGGCCAACGCGACCGCTGCCACCCGCCGTGGCGTGGACGAGACGCGCTGGGTCACGGTGCAGTTCGATGGCGGGGTGAATTCGGCGCTGCCCTGGGAGTTCCATCCGCGCCAATTGAGCATGAAGGTGCGGCCGGGCCGACAGTACGAAACCACCTACTACGCCAGGAACACCAGCCGGCGGGTGATCGTCGGCAGCGCGGTGCCTTCGGTGGCGCCGGCGCGCGGCTCCAGGTACTTCAACAAGACCGAATGCTTCTGCTTCACCGCGCAGACGCTCCGACCCGGCGAGTCGCGCGACATGCCGGTGCGTTTCATCGTCGATCCGGGGCTACCGAAGGACGTCAACACGCTCACGCTTTCCTACGCTTTCTTCCGCAACGACCCGCTGACCGCCGAAGCGGCTCGGGTCGCCGCGGCCCGTTGAGCACCCGCAAGAGAGAACGACATGGCCCAAGCCCACGCCAGCGATCCGCGCGACCCCAACGTCTATTACGTGCCCGCCAAAAGCCCGTGGCCGATCTGGGCCTCGGTCGCTCTGTTCGTCACCATGATCGGCTTCGCCAACTGGTTGAACGAAGCCGCCTGGGGCAAGGTAGTGTTCCTGCTGGGGGTGGCGTTCCTGGCCGCGATCGTCTTCAAGTGGTTCGCCGACGTCATCACCGAATCGGTGCGCGGCTACTACAACCGGCAGGTGGACGTGTCCTTCCGGATGGGGATGATCTGGTTCATCGTCTCCGAGGTCTTCTTCTTCGCCGCCTTCTTCGGCGCGCTGTTCTACACCCGCCAGTTCGCCTTGCCGTGGCTGTCCGGCGCGGGCGACGGCGCGATGACCAACGCGGTGCTATGGGAGGGTTTCGCCGCCGGCTGGCCGTCGAACGGCCCGGCCGCGATTGGCGGCGCGTTCCAGACCGTCGGCGCTTGGGGGTTGCCGCTGCTCAATACGCTGATCCTGCTGTCCTCGGGCGTCACCATCACCATCGCCCACCACGCACTGAAGGAAAACCAGCGCGGCCGGCTGCTGCTGTTCCTCGGCCTGACCGTTCTGCTTGGCCTGGTGTTCCTGTTCTTCCAGGCCGAGGAATACATGCACGCCTGGCGCGAGCTGAACCTGACGCTCGGTTCCGGCATCTACGGCTCCACCTTCTACCTGCTGACCGGCTTCCACGGCCTGCACGTCACCCTCGGCACCTTGATGCTGGCCGTGATCTGGTTGCGGTGCCTGAAGGGCCACTTCAGCGCCGACCATCATTTCGGTTTCGAGGCGGTGGCCTGGTACTGGCACTTCGTCGACGTGGTCTGGCTGGGACTGTTCCTGTTCGTTTACGTGCTTTGAGAGCAGGGGGCGGGGAGCAGAGGCTAGGGGCCGGAGAAAAGCGGTATGCGTGTTGGTTTCGTTTTGCTTCCAGTCCTTTGTTTGTCGCGGGATGGCGCTCGGTATTCGAGGCTGCGATGCCTTCACCATCCCTGCCGCTGACCGCTGACCGCTGACCGCTGACCGCTGACCGCTGACCGCTGACCGCTGACCGCTGACCGCTGACCGCTGACCGCTGACCCCTGACCCCTGACCCCTGACCCCTGACCCCTGACCCCTGACTTCAAGGATTCCTTCCCACGCCATGCGGCACGATCCAACCCATCTTGATCGACAGCGCGAGGATCAGGATCAACGCCACCGACAGCGCGATGCGCTTGGTCAGGGCGTTGACGGTGCGTTTGGACTGGCCCTTGTCGGACACCATGTAGAACAGGCTCGCGCCAAGGTTCCAGACGATGGCGATCAGGAAGGCGACGATCAGCAGGGTTTTCAGCGCGGGACTCATCACCCGCCGCACTGTACGCCGATTGTCCGCATGGCGTGGATGGCGGCATGAACCGGCATCGCCACACCTTCGCGATGGGGTGGGCGGCGGCGCTGCTACTGGCGGTGGCGTTCTGCGCGCTGGGTGGCTGGCAGTGGCGGCGCATGCACGAGAAGGAAGCGATGCTGGCCTCGGTCGCGCGGGTCATCGAGGCGAAGCGTGCGGCGCCGTTGGCCGCCGCCGCCGATCCGGCGCGGACGAAGGATTACGACTGGGCCGAAGGCCGCGGCCGCTTCCTGGCGCGGCCGGCCTGGCTGCTCGACAACCAGCAGCGCGCGGGGCGGACCGGTGTGCGGGTGTTTCGGCTGTTCCAGGCCGAAGGCATGGCGATGCCGCTGTTGGTCGAACTGGGTTGGTTGCCGCTGCCGGCCAGCCGTGCGCTGCCGGCGATCGCGCCGCCACCGTCCGGTCGGCAGGTGCTGCGCGGCTTGTTGTTGCCGCCGCCCTCGCCAGGCGTGATCGCCGCGAAAGCGCAGGTGACGCCCGCCGGTGAGCGCCTGGCGATTGCGTTGAAGCCGGCCGCTATCGCCGCCGAGCTCGGCCTGCCGGCAATCGCGCCGCGCGTGCTGCGGCTGGACCCGGCATTGCTGACCGGCCACGCGCGCGACCTCGACGTGCTGCCCAATACGCTGCCACCGGCGCGCCATCTGGGCTATGCCGTGCAGTGGTTCGCGCTGGCCGCCGCGGTGTTGGCCATCGCCCTCGTCCTCACCCTGCGCGCCCGATCTCGCCATGAATGATTCCCCCCGCCCCGCGCGGCTTGCCGCGCGTAAGAAAAACCGCCACGCACTGCTGGCGATCGCGCTGATGGTGTTCGGCACCTTCGTGGTGGCCGGTGCGCTGCGCTTTTCCGGCTGGCGACCGGTGGGGATGAAGAACAAGGGCGAATTGCTCGATCCACCAGGCGACCTGCGCCGGGCCGGGCCGCGTCTGGCCGGGGGCGGCGTCTACCACTGGCGACCGGCCGAGCGTCATTGGCGCATCCTGGTGGCCGCGCCGGAGAATTGCGGCGCGCCGTGCGACACCCTGGCCGTCGATCTCGACAAAGTGTGGCAACTGGCCGGGCGCGATGCCGAGCGTATCGAAGTGTTCTGGCTCGGCGAGGTGCCGGCCTCGGCGCCGGCGGCCAGCCACCAGCGCGCCTTCGCCGACGCCCCGGCGATACGCGACGCCTTGCCGGGCGCGCGCGGGGCCGCCGCGCCGCTGACTTACGTCATCGACCCCAACGGCTTCGCCATCCTGCGCTACCGGGCCGGACAGGATCCGGGCGACCTGCGCGGCGACCTCGCCAAACTGCTGAAATTGAAATGAGCACACGTCCGCACGGGCCGGGCCTGACCCGGCATTTCCATCGCATTGCCTGGCTGGCGGTGGCGCTCGCTTTCGGGGTAATCGTGTTCGGCGCGTTCGTGCGGCTGTCGCACGCGGGACTGTCCTGCCCGGACTGGCCGACCTGCTATGGCCGCGTCACCTGGCCGAAGGCGGCGGCGGACGCGGCCGATCACGCCGCCAGCGCGATCCGCCCGTTCGATGGCCGGCGCGCCTGGCGCGAGCAGGTGCACCGCCACCTGGCCGCCGCCTTGGGCGTGCTGGTGCTGGTACTGGCGTTGATCGGCGCGCGCAAGCGTCGCTTCGGCATGGCGTGGGTACTGGCCGCGGCCGGCATCGTCGGCCTCGCCATCCCGCTCTACATGCAGGGCCAGCACGTCATCGCCAGCGTGTTGGCGCTCGTTGGCGAGGCGATTCTGCTGGCGGCGGCGTGGCGTTGGTCGAACGAGGATCTGGCGCGGATATCGGCATTGACGCTGGCGCTCATCGTCTTCCAGGCATTGCTGGGGATGTGGACGGTGACTTGGCTCCTCAAACCCGTCGTGGTGATGGGCCACCTGCTGGGCGGGCTGGGCAGCTTCGGCCTGCTGACGTGGATGGCCTGGCGCGCCACCGACGCGCCGTTGCGCGCGGTGGACGAGCGCAGCCTACGGGCGTGGCTGCGGATCGGCCTGGGCGTGCTGCTGGCACAGATCGCGCTGGGCGGCTGGGTCAGCGCCAATTACGCGGCGATGGCCTGCGGCATCGATTTCCCGAAGTGTCTCGGCCAGTGGTGGCCGTCGCACGACGTCGGCGAGGCGCTGGTGCTCTGGCGCGGCATCGGGGTGGATTACGAAGGCGGCGTGCTCGACGCCCCGGCACGCATCGCGATCCAGCTCATGCATCGGCTCTTCGCCTGCGCGGTGCTGGCGTACATGGCGGCGTTGGTGATTCGGCTACTGCGGGTGCCGGGGATGCGCGGCTGGGGCGTGCTGCTCGGGCTGGCGACATTGGCGCAGCTCTCGCTCGGTATCGCCAACGTCATGCTGGGCCTGCCGCTCGAGGTGGCGGTGCTGCACAACGCCGGTGCCGTGTTGCTGCTGTTCGTAGTCGTCACCTTGCTGGCACGGCTGGCGCCGCTCGGGCGGAGTGGCTGAGATGCGCGCACGCGACTATTGGCGGCTCACCAAGCCGCGCGTGGTGGCGCTGATCGTATTCACCGCGCTGGTGGGCATGTTCCTGGCCGTGCCGGCATTGCCGCCGCTGAGAGAGAGCGCATTCGGCCTGCTCGGTATCTGGCTGGCGGCGGCCTCGGCCTCGGCGCTCAACCACCTGATCGACCAGCGCATCGACGCGCTGATGGCGCGCACCCGGCACCGTCCGCTGCCGGCCGGGGCGCTCGGCGCGCGCCAGGTGCTGCTGTTCGCCATCGCGCTTGGCGTGTCGTCGATGGGGCTGCTGCTGCTGTTCGTCAACGTGCTGACCGCGCTGCTCACCTTCGCTTCGCTGATTGGCTACGCCATCGTCTACACCGGCTGGCTGAAGCGGGCGACGCCACAGAACATCGTGATCGGCGGCATTGCCGGCGCCGCGCCGCCCTTGCTCGGCTGGGCGGCCGTGACCGGCATGCGCGGGCCGTGGGACTGGGCGCACGCGCTCCTGCTCGTTCTCATCATCTTCGTCTGGACACCGCCGCATTTCTGGGCGCTGGCGATTTTCCGTCGCGACGATTACGCCCGCGCATTGATCCCGATGCTGCCCGTCACCCACGGCGTGCATTACACCCGCTGGCAGATCCTGCTCTACAGCGTGCTGCTGCTGGTCGCCAGCGTGCTGCCCTGGGCGGCGGGCATGAGCGGCGGGTTCTATCTCGGGGGCGCGCTGGTGCTGGGTCTGGTGTTCGTCTGGTACGCATGGAAATTGCAAAGCTCGCCCGAGGATTTCTTCGCCATGCGCGTCTTCAACTATTCGGTGGTCTACCTGATGGCGCTCTTCGCCTTCCTGCTGATCGACCACTGGCTGATGCCGTGGCTGGGCGGCAAGCCGGCCTTCACGCTGGTGCCGGTGGCCTGAGGCTCAACCCAATAGCCGCGTCACGCCCAGGTTGATCGCCAGCCCGCCGAAGATCAGGTAGGCGAAGAGGATCGCCGCCAGCAGCATCGGCTTCATGCCGGCCTGGCGGATCGCGCCGACGTGGGTGCGCAGGCCGAGCGCGGCCATCGCGGTGGCGAGCAGAAAAGTGTCGAGGAGGAGGATCGCGTCCACCACCGGTTTCGGCAGCAGGTGCAGGGAATTGAACGCGCCGACCACCAGAAACAGCACCGCGAACCATGGGATCACCAGTCTGGCCTTGCCGCCGGCGCCGGCGGATTTCGCGCGCATCCAGGCCGAGAGCAGCAGCAGGAAGGGCGTCAGCAGGATCACCCGGATCATCTTCTCGATCACCGCCACGTCGGCCGCCGTCTCGCTGACCGCGCGCCCGGCCACCACCACCTGCGCCACCTCGTGGATGGTGGAGCCGGCGTAGACGCCGTAGGCATGCGCGTCCAGCCCGAATGGTGTCTTCAGAAATGGATACAAAAACATCCCGAGTGTGCCGAACACCACCACCGTCGCCACCGCCACCGAGACCTTGCTGGCCTGCGCCTTGACCACCGGCTCGGCCGCCATTACCGCCGCCGCGCCGCAGATCGAGGCGCCGGAGCCGATCAACAGCGCGGTTTCCTCGTCCATCTTCATCAACCGCCCCAGCCACAACGCCAGCACGAACACGCTGGCGACGACGACGAGCGCGATCACCATGCCGCCAAGGCCGACGTCGAGGATGTCCTGAAAAGTCAGGCGAAAGCCGAACAGCACGATGCCGGCGCGCAACAGCATGGTGCGCGCGTAATCGACGCCCGTCCCGGTCGATCCCGCCACGCGCGGGAACAACGAGTTGCCGAGCACGATGCCGATGACGATGGCCAGCGGCAGCGCGCTCATGCCGATGCCGCGCGAATACGGCTCGATCAGCATGGCCGCCAGGCCGATCGCGGCGGCGAAGACCAAGCCGGGTGCGCGGGCTGGCCAAGGAGAAACAAAGCGGTTCATCGGTGTACCGGGTGGGTGAAAGCGAGCATGTTAGCGCCGGGTATTCATGGCTGCTTGCAATTCGCGCAACTCGTCCTTCTCTTCCGCCGACATGCCGGTGGTGCCGACTTCGCGCATTTTCAGCATCAGTTCGTCGATGCGTTGCTGACGGGTTTGTTTTTCCAGTTGCGCCAGCACGTCGTCGAATTCGGCCTGCCAGTTGGCTTCGTCGCCGGGCAGGTCGATGCCGGCCAGTTTGCGCAGGGCTTCGATTTCCTCGCGTTCGGCGAATATCTCCAGCAGCCCGCCGGTGCGGATGTCGGGACGCATCTGCACCACGTCGAGTAATTCGGTCAGGAGCGCCACGCCCGGCTGGCGAAGGCCGGCGAAGACGTAGGGGATCGTCGCCTCCAACCCCAGGGCGGGTTTTTGCAGCAAAAGGGTGATCGCGCCGCGAACCAGGCTGCGCCTGGGGGCCGCGCCGGCGTTGGCTTGCGCGCGCACGCGCTGTACCGGTACGTGGGTCTCTGGCCCGCTGGCGCGTGCGCCGACGCCGGTGAGTTCGGTCAGGCGCGCGCGCATCAGGTCGCCAAACGCGCCATCGGGAATCTGGGCGAGGAAAGGCCTGGCGCGTTCGGCCAGACGGCCTTTGCCTTCCAGCGTGTGCAGTCGCACGTCGCGCGCGAGTTCGTCGAAGAAGAACTGCGACAGCGGCGTGGCGGCGCCAAGGCGGGTGTCGAAGCCGGCGCGGCCTTCGTCGCGCACCAGCGAGTCGGGGTCTTCGCCCTCGGGCAGGAACAGGAAGAACGCCTGCCGCCCGTCCTTCATGCGTGGCAGGACGGATTCCATCGCCCGCGTCGCCGCGCGGCGGCCGGCGGCATCGCCGTCAAAACAGAAGTACACGTCCGGCGCGTTGCGGAACAGCAGCTCGGCGTGATCCGGCGTGGTGGCGGTGCCGAGCGTGGCGACGGCCTCGGGCAGGCCGTGCTGGAACAGCGCGATCACGTCCATGTAGCCTTCGACCACGATCAGCCGGGCGATCTTCGGGTTGGCCTGGCGCACCTGCCATAGCCCGTACAGCTCGCGGCCCTTGTGGAAGAGCGGGGTTTCCGGCGAGTTGAGGTATTTCGGCGAATCCTCCTTCGACAGCACCCGGCCGCCGAAGGCGATGACCCGGCCGCGGCGGTCGTGGATGGGAAACATCACCCGGTGGCGGAACTTGTCGTAGACGTGGCCGCGCTCGTTCTTCGAGAACATGCCGGCCTTTTCCAGCAGTTGCAGGCGGCGTGGTTCGGTGCCCAGCGCATCCTTCAAGGCGGAAAACCCGGCCGGCGCGTAGCCGATGCCGAAGCGTTCGCGGGTGTCGGCGTCCATGCCGCGCTCATCGAGATAGCGGCGCGCTTCGTCGCTTGTCGCCAGTTGTTTTCGGAAGAAGCGTTGCGCCGCCTCCAGGGCGTTGAACAGTAATTGCGTCTCCGGGTTGGCGGCCTTCTGCGTGGTGTCGCGAGGCACCTCCATGCCGGCGCGCTTGGCCAGCTCCTCGACCGCGTCGAGGAATTCCAGCCGGTCGAAGTTCATCAGGAAGCTGATCGCGGTGCCGTGCGCGCCGCAGCCGAAGCAGTGGTAGAACTGCTTGGTCGGCGAGACGTAGAACGAGGGCGAGCGTTCGTCGTGGAACGGGCAGCAGGCGGCGTATTCGCGGCCTTTCTTCTTGAGCGGCACGCGCGCGCCGACCACCTCGACGATGTCGCTGCGGGCGAGCAGGTCGTCGATGAAGGCATCGGGGATGCGGGCCATGGGTCAATCCGTCACGGCGGGTGCGTGGCGCCACGCACCGCCATGCGCCGCCACGCAAGCGGCGCGCGCGGTGCGGGGTGCGGTGAGCGGGCGGGCGGGACGGGCCATTGGCGCAGTCTAGCCGTCGGCGCAGCGGCGCTCGTCGATGATGGCGGTCAGCAACGCGCCGCAAAAGAACACCACCGCGGCGTAGTAGACCCAGACCAGCATCAGCACCAGTGTGCCCATCGAACCGTAGGCGCTGCCCGGCGCGGCATGGACGATGTAGAGCCCGATCAATTGCCGGCCGACGACGAACAGCGCCGCCGTCAACGTGCCGCCGATGAGCGATTGCCGCCAGCCGACCCGGCGATCCGGCAGGTACTGGTAGAGCAGCGCGAAGGCCAGCGTGTAGACCAGCAGCGCGCCGATGTTGCCGGCGAACGGCAGCAGCGCCGGCAGCCCGGCCAGGGCGAATTGCAGCGCGGTGGTCACGGTGACCGAGAGCAGCAGCAGGAAGCCCAGCGCGAACACCACGCCGAACGAGAACACCCGCTTGCGCAGCCAGGCCAGTGGCCCGCCGAGCGCGCGCGCGTCGCTGTGGAAGATCAGGTTGAGCGTGCCTTGCAGGCGCGCGAACACCACGGTGGCGCCGATGAACAGCAGCAGGGTGCTCCACCAGCCGGCGAACGAGCCGATATCAGGACGCGAGGTGGCGTTGTGCAGGACGGTGGCGGCGATCGCGCGGGATTCGTTGCCGGCCAGTTGGTATATCTGGCCGAGCAGGGCCGCCTGCGCTTCCGGGTACAACGAGGCGGTCAGCCACAGCAGGAGCAACAGCAGCGGCGCCAGCGACAGCAGGGCGTAGAACGCCAGCGCCGCGGCGTGGGTCAGCAGGTCCAACTCGATGAAGCGCTCGGCGGCCTCGGCCGGCAAGCTGCGCCGCGCCCGCGCGATGCCCTCGCGCAGCAGCGAGCGGCGCTCGGCCAGCCGGGAGCGGTCGCGTTTCATCCGCCGGCGAGGCGGTGCTTGATCATCTGGGACACTTGTCCCATGTCGGCCTGGCCGGCCAGACGCGGCTTCAGTACGCCCATCAGCTTGCCCATGTCGGCCGGGCCGGTAGCGCCGGTGTCGGCGATCGCGGCCTCGATGGCGGCGGCGATCTCGGTTGCGCCGAGTTTCTCCGGGAGGTAGGTGTCGATGATCGTCATCTCGTCGCGTTCGATGGTGGCCAGGTCTTCGCGGCCGGCGGCCTCGTACTGGCTGATCGAATCCTTGCGCTGCTTGAGCATCTTCTCCAGCACGGCGAGCACGGCGGCATCGTCCAGCTCGATGCGTTCGTCTACCTCTTTCTGCTTGATGGCGGCGTTGATCAGGCGGATGACCGCCAGGCGCGGCTTGTCGCCGGCCTTCATTGCGGCCTTCATGTCATCGGTGAGGCGGGTCTTGAGCGACATCGGGGTCTCCACGGGGTGGGGGATGCGTCAACACGAAAAGCCGGCTTTCGGCCGGCTTCGTGGAGCGCAGGGCTCGCCTCGCACGGAGGCGAGGCGGCGGTCAGTACAAGCGCTGGCGCTTGGTGACGTCGCGCGCGGTGCGGCGCGCCTGACGCTTCACCGCGGCGGCGGCCTTGCGTTTGCGTTCCTGGGTCGGCTTCTCGTAGAACTCGCGCTTGCGGGTTTCGGCCAGGACGCCGGCCTTTTCGCAGGTGCGCTTGAAGCGGCGCAGGGCAAACTCGAACGGCTCGTTTTCGCGGACTTTGACGCTGGGCATAGGACTCTCGAATGGGACGTTCCGGCCGCCTGGGCCGGGTGAGCCGCGTATGATAGCGGCATCGATCCTCCCGATGCAACCCGCCCGGAAACCGCGCTCTTGAACGTCCTTGGCATTGAAACTTCCTGCGACGAAACCGGCGTCGCCGTCTATGGCGTCGGTGCCGGGCTGCGCGCGCATGCGGTCTACAGCCAGATCGCCCTGCACGCCGAATACGGCGGCGTGGTGCCGGAACTCGCCAGCCGCGACCACGTGCGCAAGCTGTTGCCGCTGGTGCGGCGGACGCTGGACGAGGCTGGCATCGCACTCGCCGACATCGGTGGCGTGGCCTACACCGCCGGGCCGGGGCTGGTCGGCGCGCTTCTGGTCGGCGCGGCGGCGGCGCGCGCGCTGGCCTGGGGGCTGGGCGTGCCGGCGGTCGGCATCCACCACATGGAGGGGCATTTGCTGGCCCCGCTGATGGAGGATGACCCGCCGTCGCCGCCGTTCGTCGCCCTGTTGGTTTCGGGGGGGCACACGCAACTGGTCGAGGTCAGGCGGATCGGCGAATACCGCCTGCTGGGCGAGACGCTGGATGACGCCGCCGGCGAAGCCTTCGACAAGACCGCCAAGCTGATGGGCCTGCCTTACCCCGGCGGCCCGCAACTGGCCGCGTTGGCCGAGACCGGCGTGCCCGGCCGGTGGAAGTTCGCCCGGCCGATGACCGACCGTCCCGGCCTCGATTTCAGCTTCAGCGGACTCAAGACCCAGGTGCTGATGGCCTGGCAGGGCAGCGACCAGTCCGAACGGACGCGCGCCGACATCGCCCGCGGCTTCGAGGACGCGGTGGCCGATACGCTGGCGATCAAGTGCGCGCGCGCGCTGGACGCGGCCGGCTGCGACACCCTGGTGGTGGCCGGTGGCGTCGGCGCCAACCGCCGCCTGCGCGCGCGGTTGCAGACGGTGGCCGGGAAACGCGGTGGCCGGGTGTGCTTTCCGCGCCCGGCGCTGTGCACCGACAACGGCGCGATGATCGCCTTCGCCGGCGCGTTGCGGCTGGCGGCCGGGCAGCGCGACGGTCTCGGCGTGCACGTCGTGCCGCGTTGGGACATGGCCCGTCTGGCGGCGGTCTGAGCCGGCGCCGCGCGCCTGTCCAACGTCTTGGAACCGCCGGCCATTGCCGGCCCCGGTATGAAGGTTCGCCGTCGCGCGCTTGGCGTTCGCGCCTCCCCCGGCCCGTGGCGTGGAGCGCGCCGGTCGGCGGCAGCGGCATGCGGTGTGGCCGGGTGGAATGGAGCGCCGGGGCGGCGATTCACCCTGGCAGGCCGTATTCGGCGATAGCATGTGCGGAACAGGTTTCACCGGATCGCCATGGATATCGTCTTCATCGAAGCGCTGGAAATCGATTGCGTCATCGGCATCTACGACTGGGAGCGCGAGATCACCCAAAAGGTGGTACTCGACATCGAGATGGCCTTCGACAACCGCCGCCCGGCCGCCAGTGACGACATCGCCGACACGCTGGACTACAAGGCCGTGTCCAAGCGGTTGATCGCCTACGTCTCGGCGTCGAGCTTCGGCTTGGTGGAATCGCTGGCCGAGCGCTGCGCCGACATCGTCCGCGAAGAGTTCGGCGTGTCCTGGCTGCGGTTGAAGTTGTCCAAGCCCGGTGCGGTCACGGGCTCGCGCGCGGTGGGCGTGGTGATCGAACGCGGCAGGCGGGCCGGGTGAGCCATGCGCCGCCCGAAGCGAACCCGCGGGGGCGCGGGCCGTGGAGCGGACGGGCCGGGGCGCGATGTGGCGCTCCCGGCGCGCCGCACACTTTCGATTTACCAGGGAGTCCCTGACCGATGAACGATGACTGGCACCTCGCCTATCTCAGCCTGGGCAGCAACATCGAACCGGAAATGAACTTGGCGTTGGCCTTCTCGGCGCTGCGCGGCCGTTTCGGCGAGGTGTTGTTCTCGCCGGTGTACCGCACCGCGGCGGTCGGTTTCGAAGGTGCGGATTTCCTCAATGCCGCCGCCATCGTGTGCACCCGCCTTGGCCCGCGCGAGCTGGATGCCTGGTTGCATGCCTGCGAGGACGCCCAGGGGCGCGACCGTGGCGGGCCGCGTTTCTCCGACCGCAACATCGACATCGATCTGCTGCTCTACGACGCGCTGGTGCTGGAAGGCCCGGGCCATCTGCGCCTGCCGCGTCCCGAGCTCAAGCACGCCTTCGTGCTGCGGCCGCTGGCGGACATCGCGCCGGCGGTGGCGATTCCCGGGCTGGGCCGCACGGTGATGGACGCCTGGCGCGCGCACCCGGAATTCGGCACCCCGGCCGAGGTGGTGGATCTGGAGCCGGCGGGCTAGCCCAGCCCGCCGCGTCCGCCATCCAGGCGCAGGATTTCCCCGGTCAGATAGCCTGCATCCCGCAGTAGCCAGCGCACCGCCTCGGCGACTTCCTCCACGCTGCCCGCGCGCGCGAGCGGGGTGCGGGCGAGGAGTTGCGCTTGCAGGGCCGGATCGATGCCGTCCTCCGGCCAGAGGATCGCGCCGGGGGCGATGCCGTTGACCCGCACCCGTGGCGCCAGTTCGACCGCCAGGGCGCGGGTGACGCCGGCCAGCGCCGCTTTCGAAGCGGCATGCGCGCCGATGCCGGGACGCGGCCGTTCGGCATAGGCGTCCACCAGGTTGACGATTGCGCCGTTTCGTTGCGCCAGATGCGGCGCGGCGGCCTGGGCCAGCAGGAAGGGCGCGCGCGCGTTGATGGCGAAGAGCTCGTCCCATTGCGCGGGTGTGACCGTGCCGAAGGGCGTGGGGTAGTAGGCGGATGCGTTGTTGACCAGCGCGTCCAGCCGCGTGAAATGGTCGATTGTCCGCGCCACCAGTTCCGGGATTCTGGCCGGCTGGCGCAGATCCGCGGCCAGCACCCGCGTGCTGCCGGGGCGGTGCATATCCAGTTCGGCGGCCAGCGTGGCGGCGGCTTCGCCACTGGCGAAATGGTGCAGCGCCAGGTCGTAGCCGTCGGCATGCAGGCGGCGGGCGATGGCGGCGCCGATACGGCGAGCACCGCCGGTGACGAGCGCGACGGGGCGGGAATCGGACATGCAAACGCTCCGCTGAGGATCAGCGGGGATGCTACCCGAGCCCGCGTTCGCCGGCCTGGAATCGTCGGCAAAATTGAGGATGATCAAAACGGCGCGGCCCCCGCCCCGGCAAACTTTCCCCGAAACAGACGGGAGGGTATGCCATGCATCCGATGCTGGTGGAAATGCTGCAAAAGCCGGTGGGTTGGTTGACCATCATCGGTGCGGTCATCCTGATCGGCATGCCATTCGTGGTGCGGGCGTTCATACGCAAGCAGATGCGTGAGGAAGATCGTCGCCGTAAAGGTTGACGACGGGGAATCCAGCGCCGGCGGGGAGAGCCGGCGCGGCAGGGCCGGGCACGGGTATGCTGGGAGCATGTCCGTGCCCGTTTTTTTTCGATGACTCCGCTGGCCGATCCCGATTCCGATGCCCGTATCCACAGCGCCAGGCTGGCGGCGCTCATTCGCGCCGAAATCGCCGGCCAGGGCGGCGCGATCGCGTTTTCCCGTTTCATGGAGCTGGCCCTGTACGCGCCGGGCCTGGGCTATTACAGCGCGGGTGCGGCCAAGTTCGGCCCGGCCGGTGATTTCGTCACCGCGCCGGAGCTGGGGCCGCTGTTCGCCGCTTGCGTGGCCGACGCGTTGGCGCCGGTGTTGGAGGAAATCGGGCCGGAGGCACAGTTCCTGGAAATCGGCGGTGGCAGCGGCGCGTTCGCCGAAACCGCGCTGAAGCGCCTGCTGGCGCGCGATGCGCTGCCGGCGCGCTATGCGATTCTCGAACCCAGCGCGGATCTGCGCCAGCGCCAGCAGGCGCACCTGCGCGACCATCTCATCCCGCCGGTGTTCGATATCGTCGAATGGCTGGATGGCCCGCCTGGGGAGGCATGGCGGGGCGTGGTGTTCGCCAATGAAGTGATCGATGCCCTGCCGACGCCGCGTTTCGTCATTGGCGAGGGTGGCGAGGTGCTGGAGGAATACGTCGCCAGCCACGCCGACGGCGGCTTCTTCGTCACCGAACGCCCGGCCGACGACATGCTGAGCGCCGCGGTCAGGCATGTCGAGGGCGCGCTCGACGCGCCGCTGGCGGCGGGCTATCGCTCGGAATTGCTGCCGCAGTTGCCGTACTGGTTGCAAGCGGTGGTCGGCCCGTTGCGGCGTGGCGCGCTGCTGTTCTGCGATTACGGCTACCCGCGTGCGGAGTACTACCATCCAAGCCGCGCGCACGGCACCGTGCGTGCTTTCCGCCGGCATCATCTGGTGCCGCGGGTGACGGACTGGCCGGGCTTACAGGACATCACCGCTTCGGTCGATTTCACCGCACTGGCCGAGGCCGGCGTCCATGCCGGTTTCGATCTCGCCGGTTACGCCACCCAGGCGGCGTTCCTGATCGGCAACGGTCTCGACGCGCGCCTGGCCGAGGCAGACGCGCGGGCGAAGGACGAGGCCGCGCGCCTGCGCCTGCGTCGCCAGGCCAAGCAACTGGTCCTGCCCGATGCGATGGGCGAGCGCTTTCAGTTCATGGGCTTCGAGCGCGGGGTGGCGTTCGAGCACGCCTTCACCGGCGGCGATCTGAGCTGGCGTTTGTGAGGCCGCCGCTACGCGGCTGGCGGCCCGGCCGTTCGCTCAAGCCCTTTCGCCGGCCCTGGCGCTGGGCCGGGTTGTGGATGTTGATGATCGCCGTGGTGGTGGTGCTGTCACTGCTGCCGCCGCGCGATATTCCGGCGCCGCCGGTCGGCAACGACAAGCTCGGGCATTTCCTCGCCTATTTTTTCTTGATGGCCGGCGCGGTGCAGTTGCATGCGCGCAAATCGGCGTGGCTTGTGATGGCGCTCCTGCTGGTGCTGCTCGGGGTCGGGCTGGAGCATGCGCAGGGCGCGATGCACCTGGGCCGTACCGCCGATCGGATGGATGCGCTGGCGAATACGCTGGGCGTGCTGGCCGGCTTCGCCACCGGCTTCACGCCATTGCGCGACCTGCTGCTGCGGATCGACGGCGGTCGCCGTTAGCGGCCGGTGCGCGCGTTGCCGATGGCGCGTTGCCGCGCCTTGCGGATCGCTTCGCCGACCTGGGGGCCGTTCAGGCCGGGCGCCACGTCGGTGGCTCTGATGGTTTGCGCGGCGGCGAAAAGTCGCCGCAATTCCGCGCCTTGTGGGTAGTCCTCGTCCGCCGCGCCGGCGCGGCCACGCTTGTCGGCTTCGCAGACGGTGGCGAGCTGGGCGATGCGTGCGGGCTTGCGGAAAGCGTCGCCGCGTTCGAACAGTTTCAGCACGGTGGCGTCTTTCATTTCGTCGAGTCGATGCACGTTGAGGTGCTCGCGGCAGGCGAGTGTTGCCAGTTGCGCATGTTCGCTCGGCAGTTTCAGGCGCGCGGCAAGCGCGGTGATCGGCGCGACGCCACGCAGTTCGTGCAGCCGGTGGCGGGGCAGTTCATTGGCGGGCGTCAGCGCCTTGCCGAGATCGTGCGTGAGCGCGGCGAAGCCGATCAGGTCGTCGCTGGGCGCGAGGCGCGCGGCCATGTCGCAGACCAGTTCGGTGTGGAGGCCGGCATCGATTTCGGGATGAAACTCGGGCCGCTGCGGCACGCCGTAGAGCGCATCGACTTCCGGCAGCACCGCGCGCAGGGCGCCGGCCGCGCGCAGCGTGCGCAGGAAGGCCGAGGGTCGCGCGCTCGCCAGCGCTTTCGACAACTCCTTCCAGACCCGCTCCGCGGTCAGCGTGGCCAGTTCGCCGTTGGCCACCATCGTCCGCATCAGCGCCAGGGTTTCCGGTGCGATGCCGAAGCCGAGCGGGGCCAGCCGCGCCATGAAGCGCGCCGCGCGCAGCACCCGCAGCGGGTCTTCGACGAAGGCCGGACCGACGTGCCGCAGCACGCGGCGGCGGATGTCGCCCGCGCCATCGAAGGGGTCGATCAACGTGCCGCCGCCGTCGCGGGCGATGGCATTGAGGGTGAAGTCGCGCCGGGCCAGATCCTGCTCCAGCGTGATGTCCGGCGCGGCGTGGACGACGAAGCCGGTGTGCCCGCGCAGGGTCTTGCGCTCGGTGCGGGCCAGCGCGTGTTCTTCGCCGGTGTGGGGGTGCAGGAATACCGGGAAATCGCGCCCCACTTGCCGGTACCCGGCCGCGCGCATCGCCTCCGGAGTCGTGCCGACCACGACGAAATCGCGGTCGCCCACCGGCAACCCGAGCAGTTCGTCGCGCACCGCGCCGCCCACCAGGTAGGTCTTCATCGCGTTCGACGCGGCATGTGCTGGGCCCGCGGCGCGACCAGTCGCGTGGTGGCTTCGCCGCGCCCGAGCTTCGATTCGATGGGGTCGGGCTGGCCGAACAGCCAGCGCTTGAACTCGGCATTTAGGTCGAGGCGCCTGGCGCTTTCCAGCGTGTACGTCGCGATGCCGCGATAGGGGATGCCGCGGTATTCGGTTTTTCTGGTGCTCACGCCTTGTTTGTTGACCAGGATCAGCCGGTGGCCGGAGAAGGCGATCACGTCGCGGACGAGGGCGAAGCCGTGTTCGATCCGTTCGCCTTCGGCCGGCAGCGGTCGCGGTGCGTCTTCGCGTTCGTTGGCGGATGTTTCGCCGGCGCGGCCGAGTAGGGTGTCGATCAGGCCCATCGGGTGCGTTTCGTTGCCGGGACCGGCGCAGTGTAGCCGGGCGTGACGGGTCATTCGCCCGCGCCCACGCCCTTCGGGCAGGTGAATTTCACCCGTTCGCCGTCGTTGCGGCCGGCGATGCGCTCGGAGAGCCGCAATGCGTCGCCGTTCATTCGCCAGTCGTAGATCACGCTGAAGGCGAGCACGCGCGGCACGTATTCGCGGGTCTCGCGGTAGCTGACGGTCTCGATCCAGAAATCGGGATCGAAGTCGGGGCGTTGATCGCGCCAGCGCGCGGTCGGGGTCGGGCCGGCGTTGTAGGCGGCGATGGCGTGCGGCAGGTCGGTCCAGCGGTTGAGCATTTCGCGCAGGTAGGCGCTGCCGATGGCGATATTGCGACCGGGGTCGTACAGGGTCTCGGCGCCCCGCCAGGGGATGCCGGCCTTGGCGGCGGTCGCTTCGCCGGTGGCGGGCAGCACCTGCATCAGGCCCATCGCGTTGGCGGGCGAGCGCGCGTTGGGGTCGAACAGGCTTTCGGCGCGGATCTCGGCGGCGACCCAGGCGGGATCGATGGCGTTTTTCGCGGCTTCGCGGCGAATGGCGGCGGTGTGGTGCAGGGGGAAGCGCAGTGGATACAGGCGCAGTTCTTCGCGGTTGTCGCGGGCGAGGTTGAACACCGCGCGGTCGAACCAGCCGCTGGCCTGCGCCTGGGCCACCGCGATCCGCCGCTCGGTGTCGCCGAAGCCTTGCAATGCGCTGTTCCATTCCGCCAGCGCCCATTCGCGCCGGCCGATGCGGTAGAGCGCGAAGGCGCGTTGCAGCGCCGGTGCGGCCGCGACTCGTTTCTCCAGGGCTGGTTGCGGCTCTGGCGTCCACGGGCATAGCGGATACGGCGCCTTGAGTCGGTCGGCGGCGAGAAAGCCGTGGAACTCCGGGTACTTCGCCACTTGCCGGTACAGCGCTTCGGCGCCGGGCTGGCCGGCGAGTTCGCGCAGCCGGGCTTCGAAATACCGTGTCTGCGGCTTGTCGCGCAGGGTTCTGGGCATGCGCGCGATGGCGGCGCGCGCGCCAGCCCAGTCACGCCGCGCCAGGGCTTCGCGCATGGCGAGCTGGTGCAGGCGTTCGTCGTAGCTGGCGGCCGGCACGGCGGCGAGGCGGCGCGCGCCTTCCGGTTCGTACGAGGCGGCGGATTGCAAGGCGATTTCGTACAGCACGCGGCCGCGCTCGGCTTCGTCGAGGCGCAGCGCTGGCGAAAATTTCGCCAGTGCGGTTTCGGCGTTGGCGGGAGATTTCTTCGCCATCGCCACCAGCGCGGCGCTGGCGACGGCGCGGCCGCGACGGTCTTTCGGCCATTGCAGCGCGCGCTCGTCGAGGCGGCCGGCGAGTGCATCGGCATAGGCGTTGGCCAGTGTGGCGAGGTGGCCGGGCAGGCCGTTGGCGGCTTCGCGTATCACGCTGGGCTGGTTTTCGGCGATGGCTAGATCAATGCGCTGCCAGCGCAGGGCGTCGTTCATTCCGCCGCGCAATTGCCAGCCGCCGACCGCCGCGGCGCAGTCCTCGGGCAGGGGTTTGCCGGACAGCCAGGCGGCGCGTACGTCCTGCATCCAGCCGGCATCGGCCTGGCCGGTGCTCATACGCGCATTCAGTTCCATGCAGCGCAGGGCGGGGCGTTCGATGCCGGCGCGCCAGGCGCGGCGGAAGGCGGCCCAGTCGCCGCGGCGGCCGGCGGCGGCCAGCCATTCGTTGCGGAAGCGGCCGCCGACGGCATCCCGGGCGTGCGCGGCGAGGAAGGTGTCGGCCTGCGTGGTGGCGAGCCGGTCGATGTCGCGGCGCAGGCGGGCGTATTCCACCCAGTCGCGCGCGGGGTGGCGCTCCAAGCCGGGAAAACGCGCGGGGTCGAATTCGCCGCGCTCGGCGGCGGCGATGGCCTCGCGCAGTTGGCTGTCTTCGCGTGGCGGCGGCCTGGCCGGGGATTCCTCGGTGGTGTCGCCGCTGGCGGGGGGCTGCGCGCCGCCTTCGCCCGAACAACCGGCGACGAGCGCGAACAGGAGCAGGGTGGACGGACGGGGGCGCATGCGCGGACTATAGCGGTCGTCTTCTGAATCCGGGTGCCCCCGATGCCGTTCGCGCTGGAACCGCTCACGTTGCTGACTTTCCTCGCCCTGGGCGCGGTGGCCGGCGTGCTGGCGGGTTTGCTCGGCATTGGCGGCGGGCTGGTGCTGGTGGCGGCGCTGGCCTGGCTGTTGCCGGCGCAGGGAGCGGTGCCGACGGCGTCGGCGATGCATGCGGCGTTGGCGACTTCGCTTGCCAGCATCGTGTTCACCGCGATGTCCTCGGCCAAGGCGCATGCTCGGCGCGGCAGCGTGCTGTGGCCGACAGTGGCGTGGATGGTGCCGGGGCTGTTGCTTGGCGGCTGGCTGGGCAGCCGGGTTGCGGTGGATGTCGATGGCCGCTGGCTGCGTTGGGGCGTGGCGGCGTACTGCCTGATCGCGGCGGCGCAGATGCTGCTGTCGAAACCGAAACAGGCCGGTGACCCGGCGCGCTCGCCGCGTGGCGTGGGGATGAGCGTGGCCGGCACGGGGATCGGCGCGGTATCGGCTTTCGTCGGTATTGGCGGCGGCAGCATGACGGTACCGTTGCTCACCTGGCTCGACGTGCCGCCGGTGCGCGCAGTCGGGACTTCCTCGGCCTGCGGGGTGTTCATCGGCCTGGCCAGTGCGT
>NZ_RFLY01000018.1 GCF_003697345.1 Solilutibacter pythonis
ACGTCCAGCGAGTACGACGCCTGGGGCCGGCGCACGGTGCTGCGCGAGCAGACACCGAAGTTCGACAAGCGCGACCAGCTCGACGACCGTGTGCGCTACTTCGCCTACGACGGCGAAGGCAATTTGCCGCTTCGGTGAAATCATGTCGCTGCGCGGCTGGACTTGGTGTGGCAGGGCGGGGTAGCTTGTCGGGATTCATTTCGTACAGGGGATGCCCGATGAGCCAGCCAAAGCCGCCACGCGGCGTGCCGCAGTTGACTTTCCGTGCCGTGGTGCTGGCCATCGTGCTGGCGGTGGTGTTGTCCGCGGCCAATGCCTACCTGGGTCTGTTTGCCGGCATGACCATCGCCACCGCGATTCCGGCGGCGGTGGTGTCGATGGGGGTGCTGCGCCTTCTTGGTGGCGGCAGCATCCTTGAAAACAACATCGTGCAGACCGGGGCCTCGGCCGGTTCGTCGATCGCGGCCGGCGTGATCTTCACCATCCCGGCGCTGATCATCATGGGCTACTGGCCCGATTTCAAATACTGGTGGGTGGTGGGCATCGCGGGTCTGGGCGGCTTGCTGGGCGTGTTGTTCTCCGTGCCGTTGCGGCGCTCGATGATCGTCGAGGAGCCGCTGCCGTTCCCCGAGGGCAAGGCCGCCGCCGAGGTGCTGAAGGCGGGCGAGAACCCCGGCCCGGGGCTGAGGATTCTGGGGCTGTCCGGCGCGGTCGGCGCGCTGGTCAAGCTGGCCGCGGCCAGTGGTCTCAAACTGATCCCGGATACCGCCGGCGGGGCGGCTTTCTTCGGCAAGTACCTAGGCTATCTGGGTACCAACCTGTCGCCGGCGTTGCTGGGCGTGGGTTACATCGTTGGCCTCAACATCGGCATCGTGGTGTTGTCGGGCGCGATCCTTTCCTGGCACGTCGCCATCCCGATTTACCACATGCTCTACGCTGCGGCCGATCCCGAACTGGCCCGGGTGGGCGCGGAGGAAGCCGCTTTCTCCATCTGGTCGAGCAAGATTCGCTATCTCGGTGTCGGCGCGATGTTGATCGGCGGCGTGTGGACGCTGTTTTCGCTGCGCAAGTCGCTGCTGTCGGGCATCAGGAGCGGCATCGCCGCGGCGCGCGCCGGCAGTGCGGACGCGCTTGCCGATACCGAGCGTGACTTGCCGATGAAGTGGATGCTGGTGGCGTTGGTGCTGTTCGTGCTGCCGTTGCTGCTGCTGTACCAGGCGATCGTTGGCAACTGGATGGTCAGCGTCCCGATGGCGGTGATCATGATCGTCGCGGGCTTTCTGTTCGTTTCGGTTTCGGCCTACCTGGCTGGGTTGGTCGGCTCTTCCAACAATCCGGTCTCGGGCATCACCATCTCCACCATCCTGTTCGCCTCGGTGGTGCTGATGCTGCTGATGGGCGCCGCCGGGCGCGAGGTGGTGAGCGAGCTCGGCGCGCCGCTCGGGGCGGTCGCCGCGATCATGATCGGCGCGGTGGTCTGCTGCGCGGCGGCGGTGGGCGGCGACAACTTGCAGGACCTCAAGGCCGGCTATCTGGTGGGCGCCACGCCGTGGAAGCAACAACTGATGCTGGGCATCGGCGCTTTCTCCTGCGCCCTCATCATGGCGCCGGTGTTGAATCTGCTGGCGCAGGCTTACGGCATCGGCGCACCGAGCGCCGAACACCCCAGCCCGCTGTCGGCGCCGCAGGCCACGCTGATGGCGTCGGTGGCGAAGGGCATGTTCGGCGGCCAGTTGCCGTGGACCATCATCGGCATGGGCGCGGTGATCGGCGCGGCCATCATCGCCATCGATGAATGGTTGAAGAAAACCGGCAAATCGTTCCGTGTGCCGGTGCTGGCCGCGGCGATCGGCATCTACCTGCCGCTGGAGCTCATGGTGCCGATCTTCCTCGGCGGCCTGCTGGCCTATGTCGTGGAGAAGCGCCACGGCGTGCTTGGCGCCGGCGAGGAGGTTCGCGACCGCGTTCATCGCCCCGGCACATTATTCGCCGCGGGTTTGATCACCGGCGAGGCGCTGATGGGCATCTTCATCGCCATCCCGATCGTCGTCGCCAGCAATGCCGACGTGCTTTCGCTCGGCATCGATCTGCCGATGGCGAAACTGGCCGGGCTGGCCGTGCTGGCCTTCGTCGCCTGGCTGCTCTACCGCACCGCGATGAAGCCGCGGCCGCAAGGCGGCCCGCGCTGACCGGTGCGGGTTTCCCCACACGCAAACGTACCCAGAGAATCGAGGTCAACCGATGAAGCTTCGCCACGCCCTGTTGCCATTCGCGCTTGCCTGCGCGCTTCCCGCCATCGCCCAGGCCCAGCGCGGTTTTACCGCGCAGGACATGGTGAAGCTCGACCGCTACGCCTCACCGGTCCTTTCGCCGGACGGCAGGACGGTGGTCTATGCCAAGCGTACGGTGGATGCCAATCTCAAGGCCAGCACCGCGCTGTATTCGGTACCGGCTGCCGGTGGCGCCGCCAGACGGCTGACGCCTGAAGGCTGGAGCGTCAATTCGCCAAACTTCTCCGCCGATGGCAAGGCGGTGTATTTCCTCTCGGCCAAGCATGGCGGCTCGCAGTTGTATTCGATCCCGTTGACCGGGGGCGCACCGAGGGCGCTGACCGCGTTGGCGTTGGACGTGGAGGGCTACAAGATTTCGCCGAAGGGCGACGCGGTGGCGCTGGCGCTATCGGTGTTTCCGGGATGCAAGGCCGATTTCGCCTGCACCCGCGATCGCCTCGATGCCGAAAGCGAAAAGAAGACCAGCGGGGTGATGTACGACCGGCTGTTCATCCGCCACTGGGACACCTGGGCCGATGGCCGCGACAACCGCGTGTTCGTCGCGCCGTTGGGCGCGAAGGCGGTGGCCAAGGCCACCCCGGTGGGGGGCGACGTTCGCGGCGACATTCCCGCCAAACCGTTCGGCGATCTTTCCGATCTGGCCTGGTCGCCGGATGGCCGGCAACTGGCGATGAGCGTGCGTGCGGGCGAGCGCGGGCAGCCGTGGAGCACCAACTTCGACATCTGGCTGGTCAATGCCGACGGCAGCGGCGCGGCCAGGAACCTAACCGCCGCCAACCCCGCCTGGGATGCGGGCCCGGTGTTCAGCCGTGACGGTAAAACGCTGTATTACCGGGCGATGAAGCGGCCGGGCTTCGAGGCCGACCGCTTCGGCCTGATGGCGATGGATCTGGCCAGCGGCGAGACCCGAGAGATCGCGCCGAAATGGGATCGCAGCGCCGATGCCATCGTGCTCTCGCCCGACGGTAAGACGATCTACACCCCGGCCACCGACCTGGGCCAGCACCCGTTGTTCGCCATCGACATCGCCAGCGGCAAGGTCGCCGAACTGGTCGGCGACGGCAGCATCGGCAATGTCGATGCCGCCGCCGGCACGCTGCTGTTCACCCGCAACAGCCTGACCAGCGGTGATCAGGTCGTGACGTTGACCGCCGCCGGCGAGCCGCGCGCGCTGACGCCCTCGGCCGGCGACCAGCTCAAGGGCGTGCGCTTCGGCGGTTTCGAGCAGTTCAAGTTCAAGGGCTGGAACGGCGAGACCGTGCACGGCTATGTGGTCAAGCCGTGGAACTATGTGGAAGGCCGGAAGTATCCGGTCGCTTTCCTCATCCACGGCGGCCCGCAGGGCAGCTTCGGCAACGGCTGGAGTTACCGCTGGAACCCGCAGACCTATGCCGGCCAGGGCTGGGCGGTGGTGATGATCGATTTCCACGGCTCCACCGGCTACGGCCAGGCTTTCACCGATGCCATCAGCGGCCACTGGGGCGACCGTCCGCTGGAGGATTTGCAGAAGGGCTGGGCGGCGGCGCAGAAGCAGTACGACTTTCTCGATGGCGAGCGCGCCTGCGCGCTTGGCGCCAGCTACGGCGGTTACATGACCAATTGGATCGCCGGCAACTGGTTCAATCGTGATGGCGGCGCGCCGTTCAAGTGCCTGGTGACGCACAACGGGGTGTTCGATACCCGCTCGATGGGTCTTGTCACCGAGGAGCTTTGGTTCACCGAATGGGAGTTCGGCGGCACCGTCTGGGACAAGCCCGAAGCCTACGAGCGTTTCAATCCCTCGCGTCATCTGGCGAAGTGGAAGACGCCGACCTTGATCGTCGGTGGCCAGAACGATTTCCGTGTGCCGATCGACCAGAGCATTTCGGCCTTTACCGCGTTGCAGCGCCGTGGCATCGAATCGCGGTTCCTCTACTTTCCCGACGAGAACCATTGGGTACTGAAGCCGCACAACAGCGTGCAGTGGCACGAAGCGGTCAACGACTGGCTCAGGACGCACATCGGCGGTTGAGCCGCATGGCGGCTGGCCCGCTCCCGCGCGCGTGGGGTCAGCTGCCGTTTTGACGCATCGGCCGGAAGCCTTCCGCTTCCGGCTGCATTGGGAATGCCCCGTCACTATTCCGGCCTGTCCGCCGCCGGCGATGCGAGGAAAAGACAGCGATGGCCGTCACCGCCGATCCCGCCACCGGCGTGGCTCTCATCACCCATGACGCGGCCGTGCTCGGGCTGCTCGCGGTTTCGCTTGGGTTGGTGTTCTGGACGGCCTCGATGCGGCGCGGTTTCTTCAAGCGCTTCTATGCCTATGTCCCGGCGTTGCTGCTGTGCTACCTGATACCGGCGATTCTCAACAGTATCGGCCTGATCGACGGCCAGGCTTCCGGCCTGTATCCGATGGCTCGCGACTATCTGCTGCCGAGCGCGTTGGTGCTCCTGTGCATCGCCATCGACATGGGGGCGGTGGCGCGTCTCGGCCCGAAGGCGATCGTCATGTTCCTCACCGGCACCGTCGGGGTGATGCTCGGCGCGCTGGCGGCTTATGCGGCGATGGGCGTCATCCACCCGGAAACGGTGGCGGGCGACACCTGGCGCGGGATGACCACGGTGGCCGGGAGCTGGATCGGCGGCGGCGCCAATCAGGCGGCGATGAAGGAAGTGTTTGGGGTCGAGGCGACGCTGTTCGGCCAGTTTGCCGCGGTCGACGTGCTGGTCGCCAACCTGTGGATGGCGGTGCTGTTGTTCCTGGCCGCGCGCGCGCCGGCGTTCGACCGCTGGACCGGCGCCGACACCTCGGCCATCGAGGACATGAAGCGGCGCATCGAGGCTTATCAGGCCGGGCATTCGCGTAATCCCAGCCTGGCCGACCTGATGATGATCCTGGCGGTGGGGCTTGGCGTAACCGGCCTGTCGCATTTCCTGAGCGCGCCATTGGTGGCGTGGATCAAGACATTGCCGGCGGAATGGAAATTGCAGGATTACAGCCTGACCTCCGGCTTTTTCTGGCTGGTGGTGCTCGCCACCTCCATCGGTTTGCTGCTCTCCTTCACCCGCGCGCGCCGGCTGGAAGGCGCCGGCGCGTCGAAGGTCGGTTCGGCGATGCTGTATTTCCTGATCGCCACTATCGGTATGCAGATGGATTTGCGCGCATTGCTCGACCGCCCGTGGCTGTTCCTGCTCGGATTGATCTGGATCGCCGTGCACGGTGGCCTGTTGTTGCTGGTGGCGAAACTGATCCGCGCGCCGTTGTTCTTCATGGCGGTGGGCTCGCAGGCCAACGTCGGCGGCGCGGCCTCGGCGCCGGTGGTGGCGAGCGCCTTCCATCCCTCGTTGGCGCCGGTCGGGGTGCTGCTGGCGGTGCTGGGTTATGCGCTCGGCACCTATGGCGCCTACGTCACCGGCCTGCTGCTGGGCGCGATGGCCGGCGGCTGAGCGCGCTTCAGCAGCAGCGCGAACGCCCTTTGCCGTAGCGCGCGTTCATCCGTTCGACGAAGAAATTCTCGCGGCTCATCGGCGTGCGCGCCGGATGGCGCCGGCGCATGTGGGCGAGGTAGGTCTCGTAGTCCGGCACGCCGACGGCCAGCCGCGCGGTACGCACCAGCCAGTCCCAGCCTTTACGCATCGAAGGCGACATGGGGCGTTTCCTTGGCGGTCGGCGCGCTTTCGCGGCGGGCGGCGAGCGCGGCGCGCAGGCCGAACACCAGCATCAGCGTCACCACCGCCATGAACAGCATGCACAGGGCGGCATCCAACTGGTTGTTGAAGACCACGCGTTGCATCTCCTCGATCGATTTCGCCGGTGCCAGTACTTCGCCGCGCGCGGCGGCCTCGGCGAACTTGCGCGCGTTGGCGAGGAAACCGATCTTCGGATCGGGGTGGAACAGCTTCTGCCAACCGGCGGCGAACGTGCAGATCAACAGCCAGGCGGTCGGCAGCGCGGGAATCCACAGGTACTTCTCCCGCTTCATCTTCACCATCACCACACAGCAGAAGATCAGCGCGATGGCCGCCAGCATCTGGTTGGCGATGCCAAACAGCGGCCACAGCGTGTTGATGCCGCCCAGCGGATCGATCACGCCCTGGTAAAGGAAGTAGCCCCACATCCCCACCGCCAGCGCGGTGCAGATCAGGTTGGCGGCCCAGTTCTCGGTATTGCCGAATGGCTTGTAGGCCAGCCCGGCGAGGTCCTGGATCATGAAACGGGCGACGCGGGTGCCGGCATCCACCGTGGTCAGGATGAACAGCGCCTCGAACAGGATGGCGTAGTGGTACCAGAACGCCATCAGTCCTTCGCCGCCGAACAGCCCGTGCAGGATCTGCGCCATGCCCACCGCCAGCGTGGGCGCGCCGCCGGTGCGCGAGAGTACGCTGGATTCGCCGATTTCCTTGGCGGTTGCCGTCAGCATGTCGGGGGTGATCGAGAAGCCCCAGCTGGAGATCGCCGCGGCGGCCGTTTCCGGCGTGGTGCCGATCAGCGCGGCGGGCGCGTTCATGGCGAAGTAGAGACCGGGGTCGAGCACGCTGGCGGCGATGAGCGCCATCATCGCCACGAAGGCCTCCATCAGCATGCCGCCATAGCCGATGAAGCGCGCCTCGGTTTCGTTCGAAAGCATTTTCGGCGTGGTGCCGGAGGAAATCAGCGCGTGGAAGCCGGAAACCGCGCCGCAGGCGATGGTGATGAACAGGAACGGGAACAGGCTACCGGCGAACACCGGGCCGGTGCCGTCGATGAACTTCGTGACCGCCGGCATCTTGAGTTCCGGCATCGCCACCAGGATCGCCACGGCCAGCAACAGCACGGTGCCGATCTTGAGGAAGGTGGAGAGGTAGTCGCGCGGGGCCAGCAGCAGCCAGACCGGCAACACCGCGGCGACGAAGCCGTAGCCGATCAGCATCCAGGCCAGGGCGCGGCCATCGAAGGTGAAGGCGGCGGCCCATTGCGGGTGCTCGGCGACGTAGCCGCCGAACCAGATCGAGGCCATCAGCAGCACGAAGCCGAGGATCGATACTTCCATGATCCGGCCCGGTCGCAGCCAGCGCAGGTACACGCCCATGAACAGCGCTATCGGGATGGTGGCGGCCACCGTGAAGGTGCCCCACGGGCTGTGCGCCAGGGCTTTCACCACCACCAGCGCCAGTACCGCCAGCAGGATCACCATGATCATCAAGATGCCGATCATCGCGGTGACGCCGGCGGCGTTGCCCAGCTCGCCGCGGATCATCGCGCCCAGGCCGCGGCCGTCGCGGCGCACCGAGAACAGCAGGACCATGAAATCCTGCACCGCGCCGGCGAACACCACGCCGAACAGAATCCACAGCATGCCCGGTAGGTAGCCCATCTGCGCGGCCAGCACCGGGCCGACCAGCGGGCCGGCGCCGGCGATCGCGGCGAAGTGGTGGCCGAACAGCACGGTCTTGTCGGTGGGCTCGTAGTCCAGGCCATCCTTGCGCCGCCAGGCCGGCGTCTGCCGGGTGGCGTCGAGGCGTAGCGCCTTGTCGGCGATGTAGCGGCCGTAGAAGCGGTAGCCGATGAAGAACACCGATACCGAGGCGGCCACCAGCCACATCGCGTTGATCGATTCGCCACGGTGCAGCGCCACCACGCCCAAGCAGAATGCGGCGAACACCGAGAGCGCCGCCCAGCCCAACATCCCCATCCCCGATCTGACCCCGCTTGCCATATACATAATTCCTACCGGTCGATCGGGCGAGGGTGGGCGCTTATCGTTTCGCGGTCAAGCCGACTTCGGTCGAATGCCTGATTCGGGCGGCATTCGCGCGCATTCGCCGGGTAGATTCCGGGCTACAGCCAGCGCACTTTCCTGAGATAGCGATACAGCGCCACGCAGCCGATCGCCACCAGGCCGATCAGCACCGCGTAGGCGTGCGGCTGGCGCAGTTCCGGCATGCCCTCGAAGTTCATGCCGTACCAGCTGGCGACCAATGTCGGCAGCGCCAGCAGGCCGGCCCAACCGGCCAATTTCTTCACCACCTCGCCCTGGGCGTAGTTCACCAGGGAAAGGTTGACGCTCATCGCAGCGCCGGCGGTCTCGCGCAGCACGTCGATGATGTCGATGGTGCGGCCGGCGTGGTCGCGCACGTCGCGGAAGTAGGGCCGGGCCTCGTCGGGAATGCCCAGCGTCTCCGAGCGCATGATCTGCGAGAGGATGTCCTGCATCGGCGCCACCGCGGTGCGCATCTGGGTCAGTTCCTTGCGCAGGGTGTAGAGCCGGTGCACGGTCTCGCGGCGGAAATCCTCGGCGAATATCGCGAGTTCGAGGTCGTCCAGCTCATCTTCGAAGTCGTCGACGATCGGCTCGTAGTTGTCCACGATGAAATCCAGCACGCCGTGCAGCGCCACCGCCGGGCCGAGCCTGAGCAGCGCCTGTTCGCGTTCCAGCTTCTTCCGTACCACCGCGAAGGTCAGTGAGGCGCCGTGGCGCACGGTGATCAGGAAACGTTTGCCGAAGAAGACGTGGGTCTCGCCGAAGCGCACGTGCTCGTCGATCAACTGCGCGGTATGCACGGCGATGAACAGGGTGTTGCCGAAGGCTTCCAGCTTGGGCCGCTGGTGGGCGCCGTGGGCATCCTCGATGGCGAGGTCGTGCAGGCCGAACTCTTCTTGCAGCTTGTCGAGCAATGCCTCGCCCGGCTCGTACAGGCCGACCCAGACGAAGCCGCCATCCTCGCGCGCGAGCACGTCGCTGATCTCGTCCAGGCCGATGTCATGGCGCAGGCCGTCGCGGTAGGCCGCGCAATTGACCACGCAGGCCGGGGTCTTCGGGGGGGGCTTCATGGCGTGATCCCGGTATCGCCGCGCCGTGCCCAGAGCAATGCCAGCGCCAGGTGGATCGGCAGCAACAGCGCGATCCACAGGCCGTTGTGCTGGCGGTCGATGCCCAGCGCGGCTGGCGCCAGCGCCAGCGCGGCGACGCCGGTTACGAGCATCAGCAGGCAGCGGAACCGGCGCGAAGGCCGGTGTCCGCGCGCCAGCGCCAGCGCGCCGGGCAGCAGCAGCCAGGCCAGCGGGTTCATCAGCAGCAGGTTGTGGTTGCGCCAGGCCGCCCAGTGCGCGCTACCGAGCCAGAGGTAGAGCATCAACGCGCCGGCCACGCCGCACAGCGGCCAGAACGCCAGCGCGAAGGCGGCCGCGAGCCGGGGCCGCGCGCGGCCGGTGAAAAACAGCGCCAGCGCGATGACGATGCCGGCCATGCCGAAGCCGAAGACCGGCAGGCCGTGTTCGGTGGGCTCGGCATCCAGCCGGTGCGGCAGCCATTGTTCCTCGGCGATCACCAGCGGTGTGCCGGCGGCGGTTTTCGCGTGGCGCAGGCTGTCGGCCAGACGCATCGGCACGAAGGCTTCCTCCCAGCGCGAGAGCGGCGGGTCCGCATTCGGGCCAAGGCCGAGCTGGAACCCCAGCCACATCCAGGGTGCCGGCCGCGCCAGCCGTCCGGCCTCGCCGCGGTAGCTGTTGCCCTGCGAGCTGGCGGCGAGTTGCGGTTCCAGCGCGCCGCCAAGCGCGCGGTCGAGCGCGTCGCGCACGCGGGTGGCGCAGTTGTCGCGGAAATAGTCGTAGCGGTAATGCGCGTTTTCGGGCCGGGCGTTTTCCGCCAGGGCGGCGGCCAGGCTTTCCGCCTGCGCCGGGGTGAGGTCGAGCCATTGCACGGCGACGCCGCGTCCGGCCTCGCGGTACTGCTGTAGATCGACCTCCAGCGGCAGCGCCACCAGTCGGTAGCGCATGTCGCCGCGGATGAAGCGTGAAACGAAGTCCGTCTCGCTCGGGTCGAAATAGCCGAAGTTGTAGGAGATGGCGGGGCCATCGGGTGGCGCGATCACGATGGCGTCGTGGCCGAAGCGTTCCCAGAAGACCTCGCCCGGCTGCATCGTCACCACGCCGACCTTCGGCGCGGCGAAGGCGGGCAGGGCGGCGAGGAAGGCAAGGAGTGCGGCCAGCAGGCCGAGGCCCGCGCGCCGCGCCTCACGCATCGCCCAGCACCCCGACGTGGAAGGCATGCACGCGGCGGGCATCGGCGTTGGCGACGCGGAACACGAAGCGGCCCATCGTGAGTTCCTCGCCGGCCTCCGGCAGGTGGCCGATGGCGGCGATGACCAGCCCGCCGATGGTGTCGTATTCGTCGTCGTTGAAATCGGCGCCGAAGCGTTCGTTGAAGTCTTCGATGGGCGTCAGCGCATCGACCACGTACTGGCCGTCGGGCTGGGCGGAAATCTGTGAATCGTCCTCGGCCTCGTCGTGCTCGTCGTCGATGTCGCCGACGATCTGCTCCAGCACGTCCTCGATCGTCACCACGCCGGCGACGCCGCCGTATTCGTCGATCACGATCGCCATGTGGTTGCGGGACAGGCGGAACTCGCGCAGCAGCAGGTCGAGGCGCTTGGATTCGGGGATCAGGAAGGCCGGGCGCAGCAGGTCGTGCAGGCCGAGCGCGGGATCGACCACGCATTTCAACAGGTCCTTCGCCAGCAGGATGCCGAGGATCTGATCCTTGTCCTCGCCATGCACCGGGAAACGTGAATGGCCGGATTCCACCGCGGCGGCGATCACCGCGGGCATGTCGGCATCCACCGGCACCATGACCATCTGCGCGCGCGGGATCATCACGTCGCCGACGGTCAGCTCGGACACCGCGATCGCGCCTTCCATCATCCGCACGGTGTCGGCGTCCAGCAGGCCGTCGGACTGGGCGTCGCGGAGGAATTCCAGCACGTCGCCACGGGTGGTCGGCTCGCCGGAGAATGCCGCGCCGAGGCGGCGCAGCCAGCTTTTGGGTTCGGTCTGGGGAAGGCTACTGTCGGGGTCTTCGCTGCTCATGCGGCGCTTGCGGGCTCGCGGTGGGAGGCGTGCAGTCTAGCGTGTCGGTCGCGCTCTGCCGATGACAGGCCGCCTCAGCGGTAGGGATCGGCGATGCCCAGCCCGGCCAGGATCTCGCGCTCCAGTTGTTCCATCGCCAGCGCGTCGGCCTCGTCCTCGTGATCCCAGCCCAGGAGGTGCAGGCTGCCGTGCACGGTGAGGTGGGCGTAGTGCGCGGCCAGCGGTTTGCCTTGCTGGGCGGCCTCGCGCGCCACCACCGGCGCGCAGATCACCAGGTCGCCCAGCAGCGGGAAGCGCGCCTCTTCCGGCAGGCCGGGGGGGCGCTCGGCGGGGAAGCTCAGCACGTTGGTGGCGTAGTCCTTGCCGCGGTAATGGCGGTTGAGCGCCCGGCCTTCCTCGTCATCGACGATGCGCAGCGCCAGATCGGCTTCGCGGATGCGTCCTTCCAGCGCGGCGGCCACCCAGCGGCGGAAACTGCCTGAGGCCGGCACGCCCTTGCGCGTGGCGGCGTAGCTGACGCTGACTTCGAGCTGGATGGGGCCGTGGGTCATGCCGGCAGTCTAAGTCGAAGCCGGGCCGCTTTGCGCATCGCGGGCGTCGCGCGATTCGTAGGCGTTGACGATCCTGGCCACCAGCGGATGCCGCACCACGTCGCGCGATTCGAAGAAGGCGAAGCTGACGCCATCGACCTCGCGCAGCACCTCGATGGCGTCCTTCAGGCCGGATTTGACGTGCTTGGGCAGATCGATCTGGGTCATGTCGCCAGTGATGACGGCGGTGGAGCCGAAGCCGAGCCGGGTCAGGAACATCTTCATTTGTTCGATGGTGGTGTTCTGCGCCTCGTCGAGGATGACGAAGGCATCGTTGAGCGTGCGGCCGCGCATGTAGGCCAGGGGGGCGATTTCGATGACGTTTTTCTCCAGCAGCTTGGCCACCTTTTCCACCCCCAGCATCTCGTAGAGCGCGTCGTAGAGCGGGCGTAGGTAGGGGTCGACCTTCTGGGTGAGATCGCCGGGCAGGAAGCCGAGCTTCTCGCCGGCCTCCACCGCCGGGCGCACCAGGATCAGGCGCTGTACCCGGGACTCGTTGAGTGCCTCCACCGCCATCGCCACGGCCAGGAAGGTCTTGCCGGTGCCGGCCGGGCCGATGCCGAAGTTGATGTCGTGGGTGGCGATGGCGTGCAGGTATTTCTTCTGGTTGCCGCCGCGGCCCTTGATGGTGCCGCGCTTGACCCGTACCGCCACCTCCTGCGGCGCGTAGTCGCCGCCGCGCGCGGGCGCGGGTTCGTCGCCATCGCCGATCATGCCGGCCAGCCGCAGGTTCAAGGCATGGCCGTCGAACACGGTCTCGCCGGCTTCGGCATGGAGCTCGCGCAGCACCTTCTCGGCCAACGCGAGCGCCTGCGCGTCCTCGCCCTTGACGCGGAAAATGTTGCCGCGGTTGCTGATCTCCACGCCCAATCGCAATTCGAGCTGGCGCAGATGGGCATCGAACGGGCCGGCCAGGTTGGCCAGCCGCTCGGTATCGGCGGGTTCGAGGGTGAAATCGTGGTGCGGCATGGGCTTCGCTCGTGATACAGGCGCGCACTATGCCGCAAGCGGCGGCAACCAGGTGTGACCGGCGGACTTGCGCTCCCGCTTCCACGCGCGCAGATTCGCCTTTCCACGACCGGGAATCCGCCTTCGATGCGCACATCCACCCTCGCCATGGCGCTGTGCCTCGCGCTTGCCAGCCCCCTTGCCGATGCCGGAGAAACCCTGGTGTCCGCCGCCCGCATCCACACCATGGACGCCGCCCGGCCAACGGTCGGCGCGCTGGTGCATGACGATGACGGGCGCATCCTCGCCCTGGGCGACAGCGCCGCGCTGGCGGCCGAGTACCCCCGGGCGAAACACCTGGATCTGGGCGATGCCACGGTGATTCCCGGCCTGATCGACGCCCACGGCCACATGATGGGGCTTGGCCTCACCCGGTTGCGCGTGCATTTGTCCGGCCTGCGCGGCAAGGCCGAGGTGCTGGAGAAGCTGCGCGCCTTCGCCGCCGATCTCCCGCCCGGCGCCTGGCTGACCGGCCGTGGCTGGGACCAGAACCTTTGGCCGGACAAGCGGTTCCCGGACGCGGCCGATCTCGATGCCGCCTTCCCCGACCGTCCGGTCTGGCTGCGTCGCGTCGATGGCCATGCCGGCTGGGCGAACACCGCGGCGATGAAGCTCGCCAAGCGCCCGCTCGATGGCGATTGGCAGCCGGCGGGCGGCCGCATACTGCGCGAGCATGGCAAGGCCACCGGCGTGCTGGTCGATGGCGCGATGGCATTGATCGAAGACGCGATGCCGGCACTCGACGAGGCCACCGCCGATCGCGCGCTGGCGCTCGGCCTGCGCGATGCCGTCGCCCACGGCCTGACCGGCGTCCACGATGCCGGCGTCCCGCTTGCCCAACTGCGCCGCTACCAGCGCTTCGCCGATGCCGGCCGACTACCGCTGCGCGTCACCGCCTGGGCCGAGGGCGATGGCGACGCGCTGGATTTTCTCTGTGACGAAGGCCCGTACCAACATCCCTCCCGGCGCTTGAAGATGCGTTCGGTCAAGGTGTATGCCGATGGCGCGCTGGGCAGCCGTGGCGCCGCCCTGCTGGCCGATTACAGCGACGACCGCGGCAACCACGGCCTGATGACCACCGCGCCGGCGGAATTGTTGCGGATCGCTCGGAAGGCCCGGCGTTGCGGCGTGCAGATGGCGACCCACGCCATCGGCGATGCCGGCAACCGCCACGTGCTCGACGCCTACGAAAGAGCCCTCGGCGCCGATGCCGCCAAGGCCGGCCACCGCTGGCGCATCGAGCACGCGCAGATCGTCGCGCTGGAGGACATCCCGCGTTTCGCCCGCCTTGGCCTGATCGCCTCGATGCAGCCCACGCACGCCACCAGCGACATGCCCTGGGCCGTGGATCGGGTCGGACCGGCGCGCATCCAGGGCGCCTACGCCTGGCGCAAATTCCGCGATGCCGGCGTTCGGCTGGCGCTCGGCTCCGATTTCCCGATCGAATCGGTCGATCCGCGCCTCGGCCTGTACGCCGCCGCCACCCGCATGGACGACGAAGGCCGCCCGGCCGGCGGCTGGTGGCCGCAGGAAAAGCTCACCGCCTGGGAAGCCCTGCGCGGGTTCACCCTGGATGCCGCCTACGCCGGCTTCGCCGAGCGCGAGGTCGGCAGCCTCGCGCCCGGCAAACGCGCCGATTTCGTGGTGCTGGCCGAAGACCCGCTGGCGGTGCCGGCCGCCGCGCTGCGCACGCTGACCATCAAGGCGACCTATGTGGATGGCAAGGCGGTGTACGACGCGCGCTGAGCGGATGCGCCGGCGGCAATGTCGTGCTCAGGCGGCGTGGGAATCGGCCGCCGCCACCCGCCCGCGCAGCGAATTCGGCATCGCCTCGGTGATGACGACATCGACGAATTGCCCGATCAACCGCGCCGGGCCTGGGAAATTCACCTGCCGCATGTTCTCGGTCTTGCCGGTCAGCTCGTTGGCGTCCTTGCGCGAGGCGCCAGTGACCAGCACCCGCTGGGTGCCGCCGACCATCGCGCGCGAAATGCCGAAGGCGTATTCGTTGATGTGCCGTTGCAGGCGCATCAGGCGGGCGTGCTTCTCGGCATCGGATACGTCGTCGGGCAGGTCGGCGGCGGGCGTGCCGGGGCGGCGCGAGTAGATGAAGCTGAAAGACTGGTCGAAGCCGATATCCATGATGAGCTTCATCGTCTTCTCGAAATCCGCCTCGGTCTCGCCGGGAAAGCCGACGATGAAATCCGACGAAATCGAGATGTCCGGCCGCGCCGCGCGCAGCTTGCGCACCTTCTGCTTGAATTCCAGCGCGGTGTAGCCGCGCTTCATCGCGGCCAGGACGCGATCGCTGCCGGATTGCACCGGCAGGTGCAGGTAGTTGGCGAGCTTGGGCACGTCGCGGTAGGCCTCGACCAGCGAATCGGAGAATTCCAGCGGGTGCGAGGTGGTGAAGCGGATGCGCTCCACGCCGTCGATCTCGGCGATGGCGCGGATCAAGAGCGCCAGATCGGCCGTTTCCTCGCCCTCGCCGATCAGTCCCTGGTAGGCGTTCACGTTCTGGCCCAGCAGATTGATCTCGCGCACGCCCTTGCCGGCCAGTTGCGCCACTTCCACCAGCACGTCCTCGAACGGGCGGCTGATCTCGGTGCCGCGGGTATAGGGCACCACGCAGAACGAGCAGTATTTCGAGCACCCTTCCATGATCGAGACGAACGCGGTCGGGCCTTCGGCGCGCGGCTCGGGCAGGGCGTCGAACTTCTCGATTTCGGGGAAGCTGATGTCCACCTGCGCCTTGCCCGATGCGCGGCGGGCGCGGATCAGTTCCGGCAGCCGGTGCAGGGTCTGCGGGCCGAACACCAAGTCGACGAACGGCGCGCGCTTGACGATCCCCTCGCCCTCCTGCGAGGCCACGCAGCCGCCGACGCCGATCAGCACCGGCTTGCCGCCTTCCTTCAGTTGCCGCCAGCGGCCCAGCTGGCTGAAGACCTTCTCTTGCGCCTTCTCGCGGATCGAACAGGTGTTGACCAGGATCACATCGGCTTCGTCGGCGTTCGTGGTCAGCTCCAGCCCTTCGTGCTCGGCGAGAACGTCGGCCATCTTCGCCGAATCGTATTCGTTCATCTGGCAACCGTGGGTCTGGATGAAGAGCTTGCCCCGGGGCTTGGCCAGGGCGGGGCGGGCGGGTGTGGCCGGGTCGAGCACGGCGAGGGGGATGCGGTCGTTCATGGTCACTCCGGGGCGCGGTGCGGATTCCGGGCCGGACAGGATCGGGATGTTGCGATGAAAAGCCTGGCCTGCATGGCCCGGGCGCGGTATGTTAAGGGAAAATCAAGGCGGGCAACGGTGTGGATGGCCGGTTGCCCGCTGTTTGCGAAGACGGGCGAGGGATATCGTTAATGCGCCGGATGGTCTGGCTCATGGGGTTGGGAATGGTGGCGCTGGGCATGGGCGATGCGCTGGCCGGCACCCTGTATCGCTGCGACGGCCCGGATGGCAGCCGCAGCTATTCCAGCAAGCGGATACCCGGCGCCAGTTGTGGCGCGGTTGCCCGCTATCAGCCCTCGCGCGCCTCGCGCTGGCAGCCGGTGCCGGCCGCCGCCGCGGCAAACATCCAGCCACTCGCCAACGGCGGAGGGGCGCCCGTCGTCACCGGAGCAAACGCGCCGGCGGCGGCCGTTACCCGGCGGGTCAGCGGCCGGGTCTACACCTACAAGCGCAACGGCGTCACCTACGCCACCACGGTACGCCCGGCGGGCGTGGCGGCCTCGTCGCTGCGCAGCATCCCATTCAGCTACATCGAGACTTGTTTCGCCTGTGGCTCGCGGCCGGGCGTGAATTTCGGCACCCTGCGCCTCAACACCACGGCCTATCAGGCCGAGATCGCCGAGGCCGCGCGCATCCACGGGGTGGAGGAGGCGGTGATCCGGGCGATCATGCACGCCGAGTCGGCCTACAATCCCAACGCGCTGTCGCGTGTGGGCGCCCAGGGCCTGATGCAGCTCATGCCGGCCACCGCGCGCCGCTTCGGCGTGACCAATGCGTTCGATCCGCGGCAGAACATCCAGGGCGGGGTGCAATACCTGGCGTGGCTCCTGAAGCGCTTCGGCGGCAACCTGACCCTGGCCGCGGCCGGCTACAACGCCGGCGAGGGCGCGGTCGATCGCCACAAGGGCGTGCCGCCCTACAACGAGACGCAGCGCTACGTCGAGCGCGTGCGCGTGCTGGCCGAGCGCTATCGCGGCCAGGTCGCGCGCAACTGAGGTCATTGCCGTGGCGGCGGCTTGCGGCCCGGTTTCCAGGCGCGCCCCGGGGATGAATGGCGCTTCCGGCACGGGTTCGATTGACAGGAATATTGTCCTGTCGTTTCAGCTTCCGTTACACTTTGTCGTCTTTAGTGACCATCCCGGGAAGGGGATGGATCGCCAGCTTTCAGCCAGCATCTACTAATCGGAGCGCCGAATGGCCCACGATGAGGTTCATAGCCCGGACAACCCGGGTCGTCGCCGGTTCCTGACCGCCACCACGGCCGTGGTCGGCGCGGTCGGCGCCGGTTTCGCCGCCGTCCCCTTCATCAAGAGCTGGAACCCCAGCGCCCGGGCCAAGCTGGCCGGCGCGCCGGTGATCCGCTCGATCGCCGACATCGAGGAAGGCAAGCAGGTCGAAGTCATGTGGCGCGGCCAGCCGATCTTCGTGGCTCGCCGCAGCAAGGCCATGCTCGACACCTTGCCGTCGATGGACACGCTGGTGGTCGATCCCAAGTCCGACAACGCCGACCAGACGCCCGCCTTCGCCAAGAACGAGCATCGCTCGATCAAGCCGGAAATCCTGGTGTTGGTGGGGGTTTGCACCCATCTGGGCTGCGCGCCGCAGTTCATTCCCGAGGTCAAGCCGCAGGCATTCGACGCGGACTGGAAGGGCGGCTACTTCTGCCCTTGCCACAAGTCGAAGTACGACATCGCCGGTCGTGTCTATCACGCCCAGCCGGCGCCGCTGGCGTTGCCGGTGCCGCCCTATCACTTCCAGGATGACAACACCCTGGTCATCGGTGTCGAACCGCAGGGGGCCGCGTAAGCCATGTCGAACCTCATCACCCGTACCGCCAATCACCTGATGGACTGGTTCAACGAGCGCGCGCCCGGCTTCATGCCGTTCTACCGCAAGCACATGACGGCGTACTACGCGCCTAAGAACTTCAACATCTGGTACATCTTCGGCATTCTCGCCACGGTCGTCCTGGTCAACCAGATTCTGACCGGCATCTTCCTCACCATGCACTTCAAGCCGAGCGCGAAGGAAGCCTTCGATTCGGTCGAATACATCATGCGCGACGTGGAGTGGGGCTGGCTGATCCGCTACATGCACTCGACCGGCGCTTCGCTGTTCTTCGTCGTGGTCTACCTGCACATGTTCCGTGGCCTGATGTACGGCAGCTACCGCAAGCCGCGCGAATTGGTCTGGATCCTCGGCATGCTGATCTATCTGGTGCTGATGGCCGAAGCCTTCATGGGCTACGTGCTGCCCTGGGGCCAGATGTCGTTCTGGGGCGCGAAGGTGATCATTTCGCTCTTCGGCGCGATTCCGGTGATCGGCGGCGGCCTGACCGAGTGGATCATGGGCGATTACAACCCCGGCGACGCCACCCTCAACCGCTTCTTCGCCCTGCACGTGATCGCGCTGCCGCTGGTGCTGTTGCTGCTGGTCGTGCTGCACCTGGGGGCGTTGCACGAGGTCGGCTCCAACAACCCGGACGGCATCGAGATCAAGAAAGGCCCGAAGGGCAACCGCTGGAGTGCCACCGCCCCCGCCGATGGCGTGCCCTTCCACCCGTATTACACGGTGAAGGACACCTTCTTCGTGGGGTGCTTCCTGATGGTGGCGGCGTTCATCGTCTTCTTCGCCCCGGCTTTTGGCGGCCTGTTCCTTGAGCACGACAACTTCACCGTCGCCAACGAACTGGTGACGCCGCCCCACATCAAGCCGGTGTGGTACTTCACCCCGTACTACGCGATGTTGCGCGTGGTGCCTTCGTTCTTCGGCATCAAGCTGTGGGGCGTGCTGGTGATGTTCGGCGCCATCGCGCTGCTGTTCCTGCTGCCGTGGCTGGATCGTTCGCCGGTCAAGTCCTACCGCTACCGGGGCTTGCTGTCGTGGGTGCTGCTGCTGTTGTTCGCGCTGTCCTTCGTGTGGCTGGCCAAGATCGGCGGCGGCCCGGGCACCGACCCGTCCGAGGCCGTCATCGGCCGCATCCTCACCGTCTATTACTTCCTGTTCTTCCTGACCATGCCGATCTGGACCAAGCTCGACAAGACCAAGCCGGTGCCTGAGCGCGTGACGGGGGGCCATTGAGATGAAGAAGACTATTCAAACGGCGTTGATCGCGCTGCTCGCCGGCATCGGCTTCGCCGGTGGCGCGCGCGCGGCCGACGAGGGCGTGCAATTGCAGCCCTCCGGCATCGATCTGACCGACAGGGCCTCGCTGCAACGCGGCGCCAAGTACTACATGAGTTACTGCTCGGGCTGCCATTCGCTGAAGTACCAGCGTTACTCGCGCATCGGCGAGGACCTGGGCCTCAGCGAGGACGAAGTCAAAAACAACCTGATGTTCAACCAGGACACTCAAATCGGTGACACCATCCGCACCGGCATGGACCCGAAGCTCGGCGAGCAATTCTTCGGCAAGGCGCCACCGGACCTCTCGGTGATCTCGCGGGTGCGCCAGCCCGACTGGGTCTATAGCTATCTGAAGTCGTTCTATCTGGACGACAGCCGCCCGCTGGGCTGGAACAACACGGTGTTTCCCAACGCCTCGATGCCCAACCCGCTGTGGGAGCTGCAAGGGCTGCAACACCCGGAGTACGGGATGGCCGAAGACAGTGGCGAGCGTCCGGTGACTGGTATGGTGGTCACTCAACCGGGTAAGCTGAAGCCGGCCGAATTCGACCAAGTGGCGCGCGATATCACCGCCTTCCTCGCCTACACTGGCGAACCGGCGGGGTTGAAGCGGCAGAGCCTGGGCGTCTGGGTGCTGATATTCCTGGCCCTGTTCACTTTCATGGCCTGGCTGCTCAAACGCGAATACTGGAAGGACGTACATTGATGGATGCCGACGCGGGCCAGGTGGCCCGCGTCGCACATGGGGCGATGCCCCGCTGAAGATGGGCCGAGCGGCCTTGGTTAGATCGTTGGAGGGATATGGAGGATGCGAGGATGATGGCGACCAACTCACGTGTGAGAAACAATCTGACCTTGTTCTCCGGTGTCGACGATGTGCTCTCGCACCGAGTGCGCTTGGTGCTGGCGGCGAAAGGCGTCAGCTACGATTTCATCGCCGTCGATCCGACCCGGCCACCCGAGGATCTGATCGACCTCAATCCCTACCATTCCGTCCCCACCCTGGTCGAGCGCGACTTGGTGCTGTACGCCGCCAGCGTGGTCAGCGAATACATCGACGAACGCTACCCGCACCCGCCGCTGATGCCGATCGAACCGCTGGCCCGCGCCCGCCTGCGCCTGGCCATGCTGCGCATCGAGCACGATTGGGTGCCGCAGGTGCAGGCCATGCAACTGGGCACCAAGGCCCAGTCCGAGGCGGCCAAGAAGCGCCTGACCGAACTGCTGGTGCAGACGGCGCCGGCCTTCAAGGCCAGCAAGTTCTTCTTCAATACCGAGATGAGCCTGGCCGATTGCGCGATGGCGCCGATCGTCTGGCGTCTGGACTCGCTTGGCGTTCCGCTGCCGAAGGATGGTGGCAAGGCGATCGAGGAATACGGCAACCGCATCTTCCGCAATCCGGGCTTCATCCGTAGCCTGACCGAGGAAGAGAAGAAGCTGCGCGCCGTTCCAGAGTGATGGCCGTATCCCAGGCATTGTCGTTTCCGTCGTGGAAGCCGGTAGGATGAGTGACGTGGACGAAACGATCGCGATGACCAGCCAGCGGCCTTATCTGCTGCGGGCGCTGCACGAGTGGATCGGCGACAACGGCCTGACGCCGCATTTGCTGGTCAATGCCCGCCACGCCGGCGTCCACGTGCCGCCGCATACCGTCAAGGACGGCAAGGTGGTGCTGAACATCGCCGAGCGCGCTGTGCACATGTTGAGCCTTGGCAACGAATACATCACTTTCAGCGCCCGTTTCGGCGGGGTCAGCCACGAGGTGTTCGTCCCGATCGGCGCGGTGCTGGCGATCTATGCCCGTGAGAACGGCCACGGCATGGCCCTGCCGGAGGAGGAAGCGGAAACGGCTCCCGGCGGCGACGAGGAAGGCGTTGATGCGGCCGCGCCGGAAGACGAAGGCCGGCCGGTACTGACGTCGGTCGCCGACGCCGGCCAGCCCTCGGGCGATGCCGGGGATGGCGAGGACGAACCACCGCCGGACCGGCCGCCGGCATCGCCCAGGCGCGGTCATCTGCGCGTCGTCAAGTAACAAGTAAGAGGACGCCGGGCTTGCCCGGCGTTCGCGCGTTCCGGCGTCTTCAGTCCTCGCCGGGAATGTCGAGACTCGATACCTGGCCTTCCTCGCGTACCGGGCCGACGAAACGGGTCAGTTCGCCGCGCAGCATCGACATCGTCCCGGCGTGGCGGTCGCTGCCGTCACGCGAGTATTCGAAGCGATAGCGGCGCTCCAGCCCGAGCCGTCCATCCGGGGCGCGGCGGATGCGCATGCCGGTGGCGTGCACGCTTTCGTCCAGCCATTGCACGCCGGCGCGGCGGCAGGCGCGCCGGCCGATTTCCCGCGCGCGATCGGCCGCGCGGTGGCTGGCATCCACCCACAGCATCAGGATGCCGACCGCCAGTATTGCCCATAGCAGGTTTTCCATTGTCGTTTCAGGGTGCGGTGAGTTTGAGCAGGGCGGCCCAGTTCTGCCGGTTCATGCTGCAAGCCGCCTCGTTGGCGGGCGAGCAGGCCGGCGACTGGCCGTCCTCGTCGGCCATCACCCAATCGTCGCTGATCGGGCGCGGAAGCAGCGCGCGGCCCTGGCCATCGAGCCGCAGCTTGCGCATCGTCACCATGTTGGCGACATTGCCGCCGACCAGCCAGACTTCGTTGGGGGTGAGGCTCACCGCGATGTCGCAATGCGATTGCAAACCACCGTTGCCGGCGGCGAGGAAGGTTGTGAGGCCGCCGTGGCCGATCACGCTCTGGCTGTTGCGGACATAGCAGAGCATGTCGCCGGGCGCGATCTTTGTCTGGTTCGGGTCGGCGAAGGCATAGGGGCCTTGGCCGCGGTAGGCGGCGCGGATGTAATCGATATGGCTGGGCGAGGGGGTGAAGCCGGCCACGCCGGCCTGTGTCATCACGTAGGAGATGAAGGCGGCCGACCAGGGCACGTCCACCAGAAAAGCGCGGCATTCGTTGCGCGCGAAGCCGGACGAGAACGGGTTCTGGCACTGGTAGGCGGCGGTGGAGCTGCCGAGCATGCGGTATAGCGTGCCGCTGTCGCGCCAGTAGGCGACCACCCGTTCCCATGCTTCGCTGCCGTCATTGAGTTTGGCGCGCTCGGCTTCGGCGACGCGGCGGCTGGCCAGCCGGCCGTTGACGTCGATGAACGGCTGGTACCAGGCGAGGTGTTCGCGCAGGGTGATCTGGACGATGCGCGAGGCGGCTGGCGTGCCGGGTGGGAAGGCCATTGGCGGGGCGCGCCAGATCGGGCGGTTGGGAATGGCCGGATCGACCGCCGGCTGCGCTGTCGTATTCGCCATCGACGGCGCCGGGGGGCTGGCCGGCGGTGTCGGCGGGGCTTTCGGGGAACTGGCGCAGCCGGCCAGCAGGGCGCCGGCCACGATCAGGGCGGGGAGCCGGGTGATGGGCTTCTCCATGGCGGGTGTCCGGATGATGGGGCGCTCAGCCTGCCACGAACGAAGTCAATTTGTCGTGGGAGGCGGGCCGAGCTTCATCGACAAGTCAACCGCGCGGACATGCTTGGTCAGCGCGCCGACCGAGATGAAATCCACACCGTCACCGGCGATTGCGCGGATCGTGCCGAGATCGACGCCGCCGGAGACTTCCAGCGGAATCCGTCCGTTCAACGCTTCGCGGGCGATACGCACCGCCTCGCGCCGGGCGGCGGGGTCGAAATCGTCGATGAGGATGCGCGCGCATGCCGTCGTCAGGGCTTCGCGCAGCTCGTCGAGCGTTTCCACTTCGATGATGAGCGGCAGCGCCGGAAACCTTTCTTTCGCCGCCCTGGCGGCGCCGGCCAGCGAACCGAAGGCGCGGATGTGGTTCTCCTTCAGCATCACCGCATCGAACAGGCCGATTCTGTGGTTGTGGCCGCCGCCTACCCGTACCGCGTACTTCTGCGCCAGTCTCAGGCCGGGGAGGGTCTTGCGGGTGTCGAGGATTTTCGCCCCGGTGCCGGCGACCGCTTCCACGTACTGCGCGGTGAGGGTGGCGGTGCCCGAGAGCGTTTGCAGGAAGTTGAGCGCGGTGCGCTCGCCGGTGACCAGGGCGCGGCCATGGCCTTCGAGGGTGGCGATGACCGTGCCGGCCTCGACGCGCGCGCCTTCCTCGATACGCCAGTCGATGCGCACGTCGGGGTCGAGCAGGCGGTGGGTGGCGTCGAACCACGGCCGCCCGGCGATCACGGCCGGCTCCTTGCATAGCAGATGGGCGATGGCGGGCGCGTCCGCCAGCAGGGCGGCGGTGACATCGCCTTCGCCCACGTCCTCCACCAGCGCGCGATGCGCGTCTTCCAGCACCGTGGCCGGGTTCGGCGGCGCGACCCGCGGTGTCATCATGCGGCCAGGCCGGCGATGCCGGCGGTCTCCAGCCCTTCTTCCGGCAGCAGTACCGGGATGCCGTCATCCACGCGATACACACGCTTGCCGTCACGGGTGATCAAGGCCTCGGCCAGCGGCGTGTCCTGCGCATGCTCGCCAAAGCGCAGGCCGCCAGCCGCGATCGCCGCGTTCAGCGCCTTCAGCCGTTCGCCGTCGAGCAGCGCCAGCGGCTGGCGGGTGAGCGGGCAGGCGAGGATATCGAGCAGCTTCTTGTCCATGGGATGTCGTGTGATTCCGGGGCCGTTAGAATACGTCTTTAGGCAAAGGGACAGCCATGACTGGCGACCAGACGCCCAAGGTGGGCATCGTGATGGGCTCGCGTTCGGATTGGGAAACCATGCGGAACGCGGCGATGAAACTCGAAGCGCTGGGCGTGCCGCACGAAGTGCGCGTGGTGTCCGCGCATCGCACCCCGGACGTGCTGTTCGAGTACGCCGGAAGCGCGGAAAAGCGCGGCTTGCGCGCGATCATCGCCGGGGCCGGCGGCGCGGCGCACCTGCCGGGCATGCTGGCGGCCAAGACCGCGGTGCCGGTGCTCGGCGTGCCGGTGCAGTCGAAGGCGCTCAACGGCATGGATTCGCTGCTTTCCATCGTGCAGATGCCGGCCGGTATCCCGGTCGCCACCTTCGCCATCGGCAATGCCGGGGCCGCCAACGCGGCGCTGTTCGCGGCCGCGATGTTGGGGCCGGATCACCCGGAGATCGCCGCGCGCCTCGCCGCCTTCCGCGACCGTCAGACCGCCGATGTGATGGCGGCCGACGATCCGCGCATCGCATGAGCGGCGCGCGCGCGGCCACCACGGTCGGCATCCTCGGCGGCGGGCAACTGGCCCGGATGATGGCGCTGTCCGGGGCGCCGCTGGGTCTGCGCTTCCTCGTCCTCGACAATGTGGACGATGCCTGCGCCGGGCAGTTCGCGCCGATGGTGGTGGGCGATTACACCGATGAATCCGCGCTGGCCGAGTTCGCCGGCCGGGTCGATGTCGCCACTTTCGATTTCGAGAACGTGCCGGCGGTTTCAGCCGAGTGGCTGACCGCGCGCATTCCGGTGTTTCCCAAGCCGCGCGCGCTGGCGGTGAGCCAGGACCGGCTGGCCGAGAAGCGCCTGTTCCGCGAATTGGGCATCCCGGTGCCGGATTTCGCCGACGTGCCCGACCGTGCCGCGCTCGACGCGGCCGTGGCGCGGCTCGGCACGCCCTGCATCCTCAAGACCCGTCGTCTCGGCTACGACGGCAAGGGCCAGTTCCGCATCAAGTCGGTGGGCGACATCGACGCCGCCTGGGCCGCGCTCGGCGCGCAGGCGGCCAAGACCGGGCTGATCCTCGAAGCCTTCGTGCCGTTCGAACGCGAGTTGAGTGTGCTGGCGGTGCGCGGCCGCGATGGCGAGTTCCGTACCTGGCCGCTGACCGAGAACTGGCACGTCGAGGGCGTGCTCTCCGCCAGCCTGGCGCCGGCAACGGTCGAGCCGGCGCTGGCCGGGCGCGCCGTCGCCCACGCCCGGGCGATTGCCGAGGCGCTGGATTACGTGGGCGTGTTCGCGCTGGAACTGTTCTGCCGCGATGGCGAATGGCTGGCCAACGAGATCGCCCCGCGCGTACACAATTCCGGCCACTGGACGATCGAGGGCAGCGAGACTTCGCAGTTCCAGAACCACCTGCGCGCCGTGCTCGGCCTGCCGCTGGGCGATACGCGGATGCTGGGCCTGGCCTGCATGCTGAACTGGATTGGCGAAATGCCCGAGGCCGCGCCGGTGCTGGCGGCGCCCGGCGGCCATTGGCACGATTACGGCAAATCGCCGCGCGTCGGTCGCAAGGTGGGGCATGCCACCTTGCGCGAGGATTCGCCCCGGGCGCTGGCGGACAGCCTGCAACGGGTCGGCGAGGCGTTGGGGCGCGAGGCGCAGGTCGCGCCGGTCGTCGCCGCGCTGGCGGCTGGCCGATGACGGCATACGCCAGGCTCGATGCCATCGCCGATAGCGTGAATTGGCTGTTGCTGGCGGCTTTCCTCGCCGGTCTGGCGGTCGATCTGGGGCGTCGGCGCTGGCGGAATGCGGGTTCGGGGCTGGTCGCGCTCGCCGGGGTCGTCGTCATCGTCTATGGCCTGGCCTTCCTCGACCAGCGTCTCGGGCTGTGGCCGCGCATCGGCGCCGATTACAGCACCCATAGCGCCGCCGCCGCCGCTCTCGTCATCTTGCTGATGGCGCGCTTCCCGCGCCCGCGATGGTTCTGGCCCGGCATTGGCCTGGCCTATGCGCTGCTGATGCTCTGGCAGCGTTACCACACCGTGCTCGATATCGTTTCCACCGCGCTCGTGGCCGGTCTGCTCGCCTGGGGCTGGCGGCGCGTGTCCGGATTCATCCCGCCTGTGCGGCGTGGGGCGGCGGGGTCATGAAAAAGGCCGGGGAATCCCGGCCTTTTCGGCATTGCCAAGCGTGTCGCGCTCACTTCATGTTCTTGGCGACGAAGTCCCAGTTCACCAGGTTCCAGAAGTGCTCCAGGTACTTCGGGCGGGCATTGCGGTAATCGATGTAGTAGGCGTGCTCCCAGACGTCGCAGGTCAGGAGCGCCTTGTCCTCGCCGGTCAGCGGAGTGGCGGCGTTGGCGGTGCTGACTAGCGCGAGCGTGCCATCCGGGCGCTCGACCAGCCACGCCCAACCGGAGCCGAAGGTGCCGATGGCGGTCTTGGTGAATTCTTCCTTGAACTTGGCGAAATCGCCGAACGCGGCGTTGATCGCGTCGGCCAGCTTGCCGGTGGGTTCGCCGCCGCCCTCGGGCGAGAGGCAGTTCCAGTAGAAAGTGTGGTTCCAGACCTGCGCGGCGTTGTTGAACATGCCGCCCTGCGCCTGCTTGACGATCTCTTCGAGCGCCATCTTGGCGAACTCGGTGCCCTCGATCATCTTGTTGAGGTTGTCGACATAGGTCTTGTGGTGCTTGCCGTAGTGGTAGTCGATGGTCTCGCCGGAGATGTGCGGTTCCAGCGCGGTGCGGTCATAGGGAAGGGCTGGCAGCTCGATGGCCATGTCTGGCTCCTTGTGTGGGGAGAAGGGCCGCGGCGGACGCGTCGCGGCGAGCGATTACAATGCGCATCTTAAGCCCCCCCATCGTCGTCTGCCCGTCAAGGGCGAACACAGGAGCCCCCCCCGATGCCCGTGATGGATCGCATCAAGCACGAAGTCGAATCGCATCCCATCGTCCTTTTCATGAAGGGCACCCCGCAGTTCCCCATGTGCGGCTTTTCCAGCCGTACCGTGCAGGCGCTCAAGGCCGCCGGCGCCACCGGGCTGCACACCATCAACGTGCTGGAAGACCCGGAAGTGCGTGCCAACCTGCCGCGTTATTCCAACTGGCCGACGTTCCCGCAATTGTTCATCAACGGTGAACTGATCGGCGGCTGCGATATCACCATCGAGCTGTACGAATCGGGCGAGCTGGCCCGGATCGTCGCCGAAGCCGGGCAGGCGTGAGCGCCGGCAAGTCGCTGGAGGGCCGCGTTGTCTTCGTCGCCGGCGCGACCGGCGGCCTGGGCGAAGCGGCCTCGCTCGCCTGCGCGCGCGCGGGCGCGACGCTGGTGCTGTCCGGCCGCCAGCCGCGCAAGCTCGACAAACTCTACGATGCGGTCAAGTCCGCCGGCCCGGAGCCGTTGCTCTATCCGATGGATCTCGAAGGCGCCTCGCCCGACGACCACCTCGAACTGGCCCAGCGGCTGAAGGATGCCTTCGGCCGTCTCGACGGCCTGCTGCATTGCGCCGCCGAGTTTCGCGCGCTGACCCCGCTGGAATACACCGACCCCGCCCACGTCGCCCGCGCCATGCACATCAACGTCACCGCGCCGATGTGGCTGACGATGGCGCTGATGCCGGTGCTGAAAGCCTCCGACGACGCCTCGGTGGTGTTCGTGGTGGACGACGCCGAGCATGCCGGCAAGCCGTTCTGGGGCCCATACGCGATCAGTCAGCAATCGCGCGCCGCGCTGGTGGCGCAGTGGGCGGCGGAAATGGAAGGCGCCGGCGTGCGCATTTGCGGTCTGCAACCGGGGCCGATGCGCACGCCCCTGCGTGGCCGCGCGACGGTCGAGGACGTCGATCCGAATCTGCGCAATCCCGAAGCCTATGCCGGCGACTGCGTGCGCCTGCTCTCGCCCACCGGCCGGCAATGGAACGGCCGCATCGACCGGGTGATGGCCGGGCATGACGTCGCCCGTCCGGAAGCGCGGAGCGCGCGCTCGACGAAGCTGGAACTGCCGCTCCTGTGAGCGATGTCCGGCAACGGCCCGGCATCATCGCGCATAATTCCCGCCCATGACGATCGCCTCGGCCGCACTGCTGCTGTTCATCATCCTCGATCCGCTTGGCAACGTGCCGGTGGTGCTGAGTCTGCTGCGTTCGCTGCCGCCGCGCCGCCAGCTGACCATCATCGCCCGTGAACTGCTGATCGCACTGGTGGTGCTGATGCTGTTCCTCTGGTTCGGCAAGTACGCGCTGGAGGCGATGCACCTGCGCCAGGAGTCGGTGGCGATCGCCGGCGGCATCGTGCTGTTCGTGATCGGTATCCGCATGATCTTCCCACCGGCCGAAGGCATCATGGGCGAACTGCCGGGGGGCGAGCCTTTCATCGTGCCCCTGGCGATCCCGATGATCGCCGGGCCATCCGGCATGGCGGCGGTGATGCTGATGGGTACCCAGTACCCCGACCGGATGTGGGAATGGAGCCTGGCGCTACTGGTCGCATGGGTCGGCACCGCTGTCATCCTGATGTCATCAACCTTGCTCTACAAGTGGCTGGGCCGGCGCGTGCTGACCGCGGTCGAGCGCCTGATGGGCATGCTGCTGGTAGCGATCTCGGTACAGATGTTTCTGGATGGATTGAGTGGGCATTTCGGTCTTGCCGGGGCCGGCTGAGGTCATTTTCCGGTAGCCGCCAAGGCGGCGCGACCCGGCGCGCGCGGCGAGACAAAAGCGTCACTCAACTGTCATGGAAGCCCCCTATGATGTTAATCTGATGTTAACCTCTCGGCTCGGTATCGGCGTTTGCGCCCCGGGCCGTTGTTTCGTCCCGACCCTCCGTTTGAGACAACCGCCATGACTTCCATCCGCACGCTCCGCCGGTCCAAGCTCGCGCTTGGTCTGATCGCCGCCATGGCCGCGGCCCCCGTTTTCGCGCAGAGTACCTCCGCCGGTATCGGTGGACAGGTGACGAACGCCAGCGGCCAGCCGGTCGCCGGGGCCGAAGTGACCATCACCCACGTCGAATCGGGCACGGTCAACCGCGCCACCACCGATGCCAGCGGCCGTTACAGCGCCCGCGGTCTGCGCGTGGGTGGGCCCTACACCATCACCGTGAACAAGGCGGGCGAGGGCAGCGACAGCGAAAACAACGTCTATCTCGGCCTCGACCAACTTGCCCAAGTCAATGCGCGGCTGGCTTCCGCCGGCAGCACGCTTGACACCGTGGTGGTGACGGGGGTTGCCAGCAACGTGGATTTCAGCGCCGACAACAAGGGCATGAACACCTACGTAGGCGCCGATCGCATCGACGCCACGCCGCAAGGCAACCGTTCGATCGACGATATCGCCCGTCTCGATCCGCGCATCAACGTCACCAACCAGGGCGATGGCTCGATCTCGCTGGCCGGTCTGCCCAACCGCTACAACAACATCAGTGTCGATGGGATGTCGCAGGGCGACCCCTTCGGCCTCAACGCCAACGGCATGCCCTACCAAGGCTCGCCGATCTCGATGGACGCCATCGACGCCTACAACATCGGCACCTCCGACTACGACGTCACCAAGACCGCCGTCGGCGCCAGCATCAATGCCGTGACGAAATCCGGCACCAACAGCTTTCATGGCTCGGCCTACTACGCCTTCCGCAATGCCGGCGGCATGGTCGGCAAGGCCGGCTGGCTCGATAACGGCAAGCCGGGCTACAAGTACGGCGCTTTCGAACGCAATTGGAGCGGCGGCGTCACCTTTGGCGGCCCGCTGGTGCGCGATCGCTTGTTCTTCTTCGTATCCGCCGAGGAGGAAACCACCACCGGCGTCGGCGCCGATGCTTCCAACGCGTTGGACCCGAGTCTTGGCAATGGCCCTTCCACCTCTAACAAGGTATCGCCGGGCGACCTCCAGAAGATCATCGACACCGCCACTCGGCTTGGCCTTCAGCCAGGCGGCATGAGCGGCGCGCCCGACTTCAAGAACCGTCGCTACCTGACCAAGTTCGACTGGAACATCAACGACGCGCACCGCGCCAGCCTGACCTTGCAGCGCACCACCGAAGTCAACCCGCGTATCCAGGGCAACGGTAGTAGCAGCATCGGTTTGAACAGCTACTGGTTCACCACCGACAGCAAGACCGAGAACGCCTCGCTGCAACTGTTCAGCGATTGGAACAGCAATTTCAGCAGCGAGGTCAAATTCAGCCACCAGCGCTTCAGCCAGGTGGCCGGCAACGCCATCAACCAGCCGAACGTCACGGTATTCCTGGGCGATAGTTCCGCCAACCGCGGCCCATCGGTGAATATCGGCGAAGACCAGTTCCGCCACGAGAACGAAATCCGTGCCAAGAAAAGCGCGTTTTACGCGGCGGGCACGTGGTTTGCCGGCGATCATGAAGTGAAGGGCGGCCTTGCCTACGAGACCAACGACATCTACAACATGTTCGGTCGCGCGCTGCACGGCGTTTACACGTTCTACGGCCTGGACAACTTCGCCGCCGGCCAGTATGACCGTTATGAAGTCCGCAAGCCGGCCGCGGGCTACAAGCTGGGGGATGTGGCGGGTGCCTGGACCTACAAACAGGCCAGCGTTTTCCTGCAAGACACCTGGCAGGCCACGGACAACCTCTCGCTGCTGTTCGGCCTGCGCTATGACATGCCTAATGCCGACAAGGGCCCGCTTTACAACCAGGCTTTCGAGCAGGCATTCGGTTATCCAAACAACACCAAGCTCGGCTCCAAGGCCAATCTGCTTCAGCCGCGCTTCGCCTTCAACTACCAGTTGCAGTCCGATCGCATGGCGCAGTTGCGTGGTGGCGTCGGCCTGTTCATGACCACGCCGCCCACGGTGTGGATGACCAACCCCTATCAGAACAATGGTTTGACGGTTGCCGGCGTGCAGATCTACGACCCGGCCACCGCGCCGTTCAGCCCCGATCCGTTCAATCAGCCCGGTGGCGCCGGCCGGCCGTTCAGCCAGGTCGACACCATCGCTCCGGGTTTCAAGCTGCCGGCGGCATGGAAGACCAGTATCGGTTTCGACTACGAGCTGCCTTGGCAGAGCACCGTGCTGACCATGGAGGCCATGCACGTCAAGACCAAGAATGGCATCTACTATCAGGCCATCAACATCGGCGCGCCGACCAGTGATGCCAGCGGTACGCCGATCCTGATGCCCGATGGCCGTCTCCAGTATTGGCGGACCCCGGGCGCCACCAGCAGCCGCGACGCGGCCGGCAATCGCAATCCCGCTTTCGACAGCTATTCCACGCTGCTGACCAATACCGACAAGGGGCGGGTCAACACCTTCACCATCTCGCTGGACAAGCCGATGGCCGACAGTTGGTCGGGCCGCCTGGCCGCGACGTTCACCGACGCGACCGAAGTCAACCCCGGTAACAGCTCGCAAGCCTCTTCCGGCTACCGTTACGTGGCCCGCAAGAACGCCAACGAGGAAGTCGCTTCCACCAGCGATCGTAGCGTCCCGTTGACCTTGAAGGCCAACTTGACGTGGAAGCACGCCTTCTTCGGCGATTACGCCACCATGGTGTCGGCGTTCTATACCGGCCGTAATGGCTTGCCGTACAGCTGGGTGTATGGCAACAACATGAATGGCGATGGCCTCGGCTCGTGGCAGACGGTCTACATCCCGACGGTCAACGATCCGCTGGTGAGCTACACGGGCGCCACGCCCCAGCAGATTCAGCAGTTCCACGATTTCATCGACAGCCAGAAGGAACTGCGTGACCACCGTGGGCAGATCGCCGAGCGCAATAGCGCCCGCTACCCGTGGGTCAACCAGCTCGACCTGGCCATTCAGCAGGAAGTGCCGGGCTTCATGAAGGGCCATAAGGGCATTCTGCGCCTGGACGTGTTCAACTTCCTCAATCTGCTCAACAAGGACTGGGGCAGGACCGAGTGCACCGTGTCCGGCGCTTTTTGCAGTAGTACCCGTACCCTGGCCAACTACGCTGGTGTCAAAGACGGCAAGCTGGTCTACCGCTTGCCGACCGACGGCAATGGCAACTACCAGCCTGAGACGATGAACTATCAGGACTCCGGCACCATCCCCACCCGGGTGATCTCGCGCTGGTCGCTGTTGATGACGCTCAAGTACCAGTTCTGATCGCCCTCCGCGATGCGACACCGAAACGGCCGGCGGAATCCGGCCGTTTCCTTTTGCGGTGTGTTCGCTTCCGGTAACGCCGGGGTCTTGCGCGATGCGCTAAAGTCACCGCATGCACACCGAACTCCAAGAACAAGAACATGCCTCCCGTTCCACACTCCCCACCGTCAGCGCCAGCATTTATCCGAAGGGCGGGCTTGACGTGCTCTCGCGCGAGGAAGTCGCGCGGCTGAAGGACGCATCCACCGGCGGCATGCACGAGTTGCTGCGTCGCTGCGCGTTGGCGGTACTTACCACCGGCAGCACCTCCGACGACCCCGCCGCCGCGCGCGAGCTGTATCCGGATTTCGACATCCAGGTGTTGCAACAGGATCGCGGGGTGCGCATCGACCTGCACCACGCGCCGGCGATGGCTTTTGTCGATGGCCGGATCATCCGTGGCGTGGCCGAGCTGCTGTTCGCCACCGTGCGCGACCTGGCCTACGCGGCGATCGAGCTGGGGCCGGAATACGCCGGGGAGCTTTCCACCGGGCCGGGCATCACCGATGCGGTGTTCCGCGTGCTGCGCAATGCGCGCGTGCTCTACCCGACCGACCCCAACCTGGTGGTCTGCTGGGGCGGGCACTCGATCTCGCGCGACGAATATCTCTACACCAAGGAAGTGGGCTATGCGCTTGGCCTGCGCGGCGTGGACATCTGCACCGGCTGCGGCCCGGGGGCGATGAAGGGGCCGATGAAGGGCGCGACCATCGCGCACGCCAAGCAGCGCCAGCGCCGTTCGCGCTATATCGGCATCACCGAGCCGGGGATCATCGCCGCCGAGTCGCCGAATCCAATCGTCAATCATCTGGTGATCATGCCGGACATCGAGAAGCGTCTCGAAGCCTTCGTGCGCATGGCCCACGGCATCATCGTGTTTCCCGGCGGCGTCGGCACCGCCGAGGAGATTCTCTACCTGCTCGGCATCCTGCTGCGCGAGGAAAACCGCGACATCGAATTCCCGCTGGTGTTGACCGGGCCGGTGTCGGCGGCGCCGTACTTCGAGCAGATCGACAAGTTCATCCGCCTCACCTTGGGCGAGACGGCGACGCAGCGTTACCGCATCATCACCGGCGATCCGGAGGAAGTGGCCAAGCACATGGCCGCCGGCATCGCTCGGGTGCGCGAGCAGCGCATCGCGCAGAAGGACTCGTTCTTCTTCAATTGGGGCTTGCACATACCGCTGGCGTTCCAGCAGCCGTTCGAGCCCACCCACGCGGCGATGGCCGCGCTCGATCTCGACCACGGGCGCAAGCCGCACGAGCTGGCCGCCGACTTGCGGCGGGCGTTCTCGGGCATCGTGGCCGGCAACGTCAAGGAGCCGGGCATCCGCCTCATCGAGACGCATGGCGTGTTCGAGATCCGTGGTGCGCCGGACATGATGGAATCGCTGGACGCCTTGCTGCGCGCTTTCGTCGAGCAGCGGCGGATGAAGATTTCCGGCGAATACAAGCCGGTCTATCGCGTGGTGACTTGAGCGCGGCGGCGGGGGCGCGGTTTCAGACCATGCGCCCGTCCACCTGCACCAGGCGTAGCGTTTCGCCATCGAGCTGGAGCGCGGTGAGTTTGCCGCCCCAGACCGCGCCGGTGTCGATGGCGTGGACGCCATGGCCGATCATCAGGCCGAGCGTGCTCCAGTGGCCGCAGACGATCTTCAGATCGCGTTCGGCGTGGCCGGGCACCGAATACCAGGGGTACAGGCCCGCCGGCTGGCTGCCGGGCGCGCCCTTGTGCTCGAAGGCGATGCGCCCGCGTGGCGTGCAGTAACGCATGCGGGTGAACACGTTGATGATCGCGCGTAGCCGATCGATGCCGCCGAGTCGCGGGTTCCAGTCCGGGCGGTCGCCGTACATCCCGCGCAGAAGTTTGCGGAAACTGCGGCCGCGCAGGCGTTCCTCGACCTCGTGGGCATAACCCTCGGCGATGGCGACGGTCCATTGCGGGGAAAGCCCGGCATGCAGCATCGCCCAGCCGTGAAGGCGGTCGACGTGCATCAGCGGACGGTTGCGCAGCCATTCCAGCAGTTCGTGCGCGTCCGGCGCGGCCAGTACCCGGCGCAGGTCGGGGTTGACCTTTTGCTGCTCCTCCGCCCGGCGCTCGCCGATGGCGATCAGCGAAAGGTCGTGATTGCCCAGCACCACTTGCGCATGCTGACGCAGGCTGTGCACCAGGCGCAGGGTTTCCAGCGATTCGCCGCCGCGGTTGACCAGATCGCCGCAGAACCATAGCTGGTCCTCGGCGGGGTCGAAGCGAATACGTTCCAGCAGGCGCTGGGTCGGCCCGTAACAGCCTTGCAGGTCGCCGATCGCCCAGATCGCCATCAGTGCAGTGTCCGTGGCGTGGAGAGGGTGAAGGCGGGAATCTCGGCTCTGAAGCGGGTGCCGTCGTCGGACAAAAGATCGTAACTGCCGTGCATGGTGCCGAGGCTGGTCGGCAGCACCACGCCGGAGGAATATTCGAAGCCGTCGCCCGGCCGCAGCCATGGTCGTTCACCAACCACGCCCTCGCCGTGTACTTCTTCGACGCGGCCATCGGCATCGGTGACGATCCAGTGGCGGTGGGTCAGGCGGGCGGCGCGGTTGCCGTGGTTCTCGATGCGGATGGTGTAGGCGAACACGTAGCGGCTCGATTCCGGTGCGGATTCCTCGTCGAGGTAATGCGCGGCGACTTGGATGCCGATGGCGTAGGGCGAATCGTTGGACATGCGCCGATTTTACGTGGCGGGAGTGAATTCGCGGCGAAATCCAGCTCAGCCGGCGTTGGCCAGGCGGACGAAGCCGGCCACGGGCACTTGTTCGGCGCGCAGTTGCGGCGCCAGGCCGGCGGCGCGGATGATGTCGTCGTCGCAGACGTCCTTCAATGCGTTGTGCAGGGTCTTGCGGCGCTGGCCGAAGGCGGCGCGCACGATCCGCGCGAAACGGTCGTGGTCGCGCACCTCGACCTCCCCGGCCGGTTTCGGCACCAGCCGCACCACCGCCGAATCCACCTTGGGCGCTGGCCGGAAGGCGCCCGGTGGCACCTTGAGCAGCGGCGTGACCCGGCAATAGGCTTGCAACATCACCGACAATCGCCCGTAGACTTTGCCACCCTCCGCCGCGGCCATGCGTTCGACCACTTCCTTTTGCAGCATGAAATGCATGTCGATGACCGATGCGGCGTGCGCCAGCGCGTGGAACAGGATCGGGCTGGACAGGTTGTAGGGCAGGTTGCCGATCAGGCGGATCGGCCCGCCGAGCTCGCGCGCGAGTTCGGTGAGGTCGACTTGCAGCACGTCGCGGTGGATGAGGCGCAAGGTTCCGCCGTGGCGTTGCGCCGAGGTCGTGAGCGGGGCCAGCAGGTCGCGGTCGAACTCGATGGCGGTGATTTCGCCGTGCTTCGCCAGGAGCGGCAGGGTCAGCGCGCCCTGGCCGGGACCGATCTCGACGATGCGATCCCCGGGCCGCACATCCAGCGCCAGCACGATTCTGTCGATGATGCCGCGCTCGTGCAGGAAGTTCTGCCCGAACTGTTTCTTGGCCTGTTTGAGGAAGCCAGCGCCGTCGCGGCGGTCGTCGTATCGGCTCATGCGGGGCGATGCGGATGCGGGATGAGTTGCGCGCATTGTCGCGCGGCGGCGACAAGGCTCGATGCGTCGGCGACGCCTTGCCCGGCGATGTCGAGCGCGGCGCCGTGATCCACCGCCACGCGCGGGAACGGCAGGCCGAGCGTGATGTTGACCGCCTGATCGAGGCCGGCGGATTTCAGCACCGGCAGGCCCTGGTCGTGGTACATCGCCAGCACGGCGTCGAAATCCGCCAGTTTTCCTGGGAGGAAGGCGGTGTCGGCCGGCAGCGGGCCGGCCAATCGCATGCGCTCGCCGCGCAGCTTGTCCATCACCGGCATGATGACGTCGATTTCCTCGCGGCCCAGATGCCCGGCCTCGCCCGCGTGCGGGTTGAGGCCGAGCACGGCGATCAGCGGCGATTCGATGCCGAAATCGCCGCGCAGGGCGGCATGGGTGATGCGCAGCGTCCGCTCCAGCGCGGTGGGCGTGATCGCGTCGGCGACCGCGCGCAGCGGCAAATGGGTGGTGGCGAGCGCGACCCGTAAGCCGGGCCGGGCCAGCATCATGACCACCTCGCGGCCGGTCAGCCCGGCCAGCAATTCGGTGGTGCCGGTATAAGCGATGCCGCCCTCGTTGAGGCTGGCCTTGTGGGTGGGGCCGGTGACGAGACCGCCGCAGCGGCCGTCGAGGCAGGCGCGCGCGGCTTCGCTGAGCGATGCGATCACCGCGCGGGCGTTGCGCGGATCGGGCTGGCCGAAGGCGGGGGGCTGGTCGGGCAGGGGGATGGCGTGCAGTGGCAGATCGCCCGGTCGTTCGGCCTCGGCCTCGGCCGGCAGCAGCCGCAGTGGCAGGCCGAGGGCGGCCGCTGCGCGTTGCAGCGTGGCCGGGTCGCCGAAGGCGAGCAGGCGATGGCCCGCCCCGTTCATCTGCGCCAAGCGAACGCAGAGTTCAGGCCCGACGCCGGCCGGTTCGCCGGGAACAAGGGCGAGGCGGGCGCCGCCGTTCATTGTGCCGGTGCGCAAACGACAACGCCGGGGAGGCCCGGCGCTGTCTTTTGCCTGAAGGGGAGGGGCGGGCAACGCCATCAACCGCCGCTCTGATCTTCCGCCGGCTTGACCCCGATGACCGACTCCGAGCGCACGTCGACGAAGGCATCGCCGCGCATTTCCTGCAAGAAGCGGCCGTATTCGTCCTCCAGTTTGCGGCGGCCGATGTTTTCCCGCACCGTGGCGCGCTGTTGATCGCCGCCCACTTCGGCCTGGCGCTGGCCGACACGCTGGATGATGTGCCAGCCGCCCGGGATTTGCATCGGTGCCGTGACCTCGCCGTCCTTCATGGTGGTCAGCTGCTCGGCCAGCGGCCCAAGGTCGCCGCTGTTGACCCAGCCAAGCTCGCCGCCTTGTTCGCGGCTACCCGGGTCCTGTGATTCCTCGCGTGCCAGCTTGGCGAAATCGGCACCGCCGGAGACGCGGGCGCGCAGCGATTCGAGCTTGGCGCGGGCGGCGGCGTCATGGGTCTTGTCGTCGGTCGCCACCACGATGTGGCGCAAGTGGTATTGGCTGGACATGGCCGGGCCGGCCTCGGCGCCGTGACGGGTCTCGACCAGACGGATCAACTGGAAACCGCTGGCGCCCCGGATCGGGCCAAGCACCTGGCCGGTCTGCATCCCTTTGATGTTCTGCGCGAAGGCGGGCGGAATTTCCGACTCGGGACGCCAGCCGAGATCGCCGCCTTCCAGCGCGTTGGGGCTGTCGGAATAGCGCACCGCGGCGGCGGCGAAATCGATTTCGTTGCGGTCGATCAGCCCCTTGATGCCATCGATCTTCTTCTGGCCGGTGGCGATCTGCTCGGGCGTGGCGCCTTCGGGCAGGGCGACCAGGATGTGCGCCAGCCGGTATTGGGTGCCGCCGGCTGCGCCCTGGGCCTGCGCCAGTGCGGCGTTGACTTCGGCCTCGCTCACGTTGACGCGGCTTTGGGCGAAACTTTGCTTGAGGCGCTGGATGGTGATTTCGTCGCGGATGTTGCGGCGGAAATCGTCCATCGACATGTCGTCGCGGGCCAGTTGCGCGGCCAGTTGCTCGCGACTCAGGTTGTTCTGCCGGGCGATGCCGGCGATGGCCTGGTCGACCTCCTGGTCGTTGATGCGGATGCCGCTTTCCTGCGCGCGATTGACTTGCAGGCGGGTCAGCACCAGACGCTCGAGCACCTGCCGGGCCAGCACTTCGCGCGGGGGCAACTGGGTGGGGTTGCCGGCGTACTGGGCGGTGATGTTGGCGATGGCGCGGTCCAGTTCGCTTTGCAGGATCACGTCCTCGTTGACCACCGCGGCGATGCGGTCGATCGGCGTGGTCTGGGCGAGGGCGGGCGAGGTGGCGGCCGCCAGCGCGGCGGCGAGCAGGCAGGCTCGGAGTTTCATCATCGGGAGGTGTCCGTGGAGTCCGGAGTGAGGGCCGGCGCGCCGTTGCTGATCGAGGGCGGGGGCACCAGGTAAAGATCATCGCGATAGTAGCCGAGAATAGCACGGCGCAGGGTATTTCTCGTGTCCTGACCGGCCGAACCCAGGCCCTTGAATTCGATTTCCAGCATGATGGCGTTGTTGAGGTCGCCTTCGCGGTTGCGGATGTATTGGCGGCCCACCACGCGCATCGCCACGCAGCAGCTGTCCCACTGCACGCCGGCCACGGTTTCCAGCGGCTTGCGGTCCTTGATCGAGTAGTAATAGCGGCCCACCAGGCTCCAGGCCGGGCTGATCGGGTAGACGAAGGAGAGGTCGGCCTGTTCCAGCAGGTTGCGGCGGTAGCGGTAGGCGAGATTGACGATACCATCGCCGCGGAACAGGTAGCGGCCGCGTACCGAGACCAGATCCCTGCGGCTGAAGCGCGGGTCCCACTGGTAGGAGGCGCCGATGTTCCAGCGATCGCTGGGCGCCCAGTTGGCGTCGGCGACCCAGGCCGAGCGGCCGCGTTCGATTGCCGGCTGGCCCTCCCTGCCGCCGACCATGACGTCGTTGAAGTAGCGGATCTGGCCGAGGCTGGCGTTGAATTTCTCGAAGCCATCGCTATCGCGCAGGATGCGCGTGGTGATCGCCGTGGTCAGTTGGTTGGCGTCGCTCTGGCGGTCGGCGCCGCTGTAGCGGTTGTCGCGGAACAGTTGGCCCCAACTGAAGGTGGTCGCCGAGGTGTCGAAAATGGGCAGGCCGTCCTGGTTGCGGTAGGGCGCGCGCAGGTAGAACAGACGTGGTTCCAGCGTCTGGACGTGGCTCTGGCCCTTGCGCTCGAATTCGCGGTCGAAATACATGCCGGCATCGACCGAGTAGATCGGCAGGCTGCGGCTCGGGCCGCGATCGGGGACCTGGGGGTTGATCTGGCGCGCCAGACCTTCGTCCAGTTGATAAGCGGTGTAGCGCCAGGCCAGCTTGGGCTCGACGAACCAACTGGCGCCGGTGATCGGCAGGCTGATCCAGGGTTTCAGGTCGAAGCGGCTGCCGCCGGGGATGTCCTGGCGCGGCCCGTAGGCGTTGCCCTTGCTGTCGCGCTCGCGCCAGCCTTGCTTCTGGAAGCGCACCGCCTCAACGTCGAGACCGGTGCGCAGCAGGCTGCCGAAGCCGCGTTCGGTGCTGAACCAGGCGCGCGGCAGGCGGTCGTAGGGCAGGTGGCGTTCGTTGAGGGTGTAGTCGGCCAGTTGCCAGTGATCGACGGTGAATCCGGCATTCCACTGGTTGCCGCGGCCGTACAGGCCGAGTTCGCTGAAGGCGGAATAGCTGGAGACGCCCAACGAGGTGTTGTTGAAGTCCTCGAAATAGCGTGGATCGCTGATCAGGGTGATGTTGGCGCCGGCGCGCCAGTTGCGGGTGAGGTTGTGAAAACCACTGGCGCCCAGGAAGCCACGATCGCGGTTGCGCAGCTTGTCGTTGGGCATCCACGTCGTCCGCAGGTTGCCCGCGCCGTTTTCGTAGAGATAGCGGAACTCGGTGGTCAGCGAGACGCCGCGCTTGGACATGATGCGCGGGGACAAGGTCAGGTCGTAGTTCGGCGCCAGATTGAAGTAGATCGGCTGCCTGTAGTCGAAGCCGTTGCGGTTGGAGTTGGATATCGATGGAAACAGCAGGCCCGAGGTGCGGCGCTCGTCGATCGGGAACTTGAACCAGGGTACGTACAGTACCGGCACCTTGCCGATCCGCATGGTGGCGTTGTGCGCCACCGCGAAGCCTTCCTCGGAATCCACGTTGATGCGGTTGGCGACCAACTGCCAGTGCGTCTGCGTCGGTGGGCAGGTGGTGTAGGTGGCGTTGCTCAGGGTGCCCTGGGCGCCGACCAGTTCGATCTGCCTGGCGCCGCCATGGCCGCGGCGGTCGGTGAGCTGGTAGCGGATGTTCTCGATGCGGTGGGCGTCCTCGGCCTGGTTGCCGCTGGCGCGATCGGCCACGATCCGCATCCCGCCGTTCTGGAAACGCACGCTGCCCTCGGCGAGATAGGTTTCCTTCTCGCTGTCGAAAGTCAGTTTGTCGGTGCCCAGGAACTGGTCGCCGCGTGAGAGGGCGACGTTGCCTTCCAGCACCGGCATTTCCACCGTGCCGCTTTGTTCGTCGCCTTCCAATTCGGTTGGCTGCTGGCGGCGCTCGGCCGGCTTCATGTTGATGCCGTTGGGGGCGTCGGGAAATACCGGCACTGCGTCGCCGGCCGGGCACAGGCCGTAATCGGGCGGCATGTCCCGCAGGCTGGTTTGTTGCGCCTGCGCCGGCAGGGCCAGAGCGATGGCGAGAGGCAGCGGCAGCACTTTCAGGGATGAACGCACGCGGGCGGTCCGAAGGTTCGAAAAACGGAGGCTAGCTTGCCGTATCGCCCGGGCGGCGGCAACGACGCGGGCTTCATCGTTCAGTCGCAATCGGGCTGGTGCGTCAGGCCGCGAGGGCGCGCACGTGGGCGAGCGCCGATTCCGTCAGCGCATCCAGGTCGTAGCCGCCCTCCAGCATCGAGACCACCCGGCCGCACGCGGAAGTATCGGCGATGCGAAGCAGGCTTTCGGTCAGCCAGGCGAAATCCTCGGCTTCCAGCATCAGCCCGGCGAGCGGGTCGGCGCGGTGGGCATCGAAGCCGGCCGAGATCAGCAGCAGGTCGGGGGCGAAGCCAGCCACGTGCGGCAGAAGTTCGCCTTGCCATATGCGGCGGAAGTGCGCGGCGTTGCAGCCAGCGGGTAATGGGTGGTTGAGGATGTGGCCGCCGCCGGAGGTGTGATCCATCCCGGTGCGCGGATAGATGTCGGCCTGGTGGCTGCTGACGTAAAGCACGCGCGGGTCGTGGCGAAAGATCGCCTGGGTGCCGTTGCCGTGGTGGGCGTCGAAATCGACGATGGCGATGTTGCGCACCAGTTTGCTGGACAGCGCATGCGCCGCCGCCACCGCGACGTTGTTGAACAGGCAGAAGCCCATGGCGTTTTCCGGCTCGGCGTGGTGGCCGGGGGGGCGCACCGCGCAGAAGGCGCGGGCGCGATGGCCTTCCAGCACCCAGTCGACCGCGCCGATGCCGGCGCCGGCGGCGCGCAGGGCGGCTTCCAGGCTGCCCGGGGAGAGCAGGGTATCCGTGTCCAGGTGTTCGCGTGGAGCCTGGGGATGGCGATCGAGCACGCGCGCGATCGATTCGCCGCTGTGGACGCGCATCAGGTCCTCGCGCAGGGCGCGCGGGGCGTCGCACCATTCGGCGTCGGGAAAGGCCCGCTTCAGCGCATCCACCACCCGGCGCAGGCGGTCGGGGCATTCGACGTGGCCGGGGCCGGTGTCGTGATCCAGGCAGGCGGGGTGGGTATAGAGGCGCAGTTCGCTCATCGCCCGCCTGCCGTGCCGGCCCGTTCTCTGTTGCGCGGCGGTTCGGCCGTCTTCAAACGCGGCGTCTCTCGTGGCGCCACAGCACTTCGCCATGGCCGCTGGCGCGCGCCAGTACACGGGCGAGGACGAATAGCAGGTCTGACAGTCGGTTCAGATAGCGCACCGCCTGTGGACGCACTTGTTCGACGCGCGAAAGCGCCACCGTCATGCGTTCGGCGCGGCGCACCACGGTGCGGGCGAGGTGGCAGCGCGCCGCCGCCTCGCCGCCGCCGGGCAGGATGAAGTCCTTGAGCGGCGGCAGGGATGCGTTGTAGTGATCGAGGTGGGTTTCGAGGCGGGCCACGTCTTCGTCGTCCACCGCGGCATGGCCGGGGATGCAGAGTTCGCCGCCGAGATCGAACAACTGGTGCTGGATCGAGATCAGCAGGTCGCGGATGCCGGCACAGTCGTCGCCATCGGGAAACTCGCCGGCCAACGCCAGACCGATGCAGGAATTGGCCTCGTCGATGGTGCCGTAGGCCTCGACCCGCAGCGAATCCTTGGCCACCCGGCTGCCGTCGCCAAGGCCGGTGCTGCCGTCGTCGCCGGTGCGGGTGTAGATTTTCGAGAGCCGGTTGCCCATTGCCTAGGCGCGGGCGGAAAGCCGGCGCGCATCTGCCAAGTTAAGCAGCGTGGCGTGCAACATGGCGATCACCGCCACGTACATGGCCGCCGTGACCAGGTATGGGCCAACCCAGTCGAAGTAATTCTTCGCCCAGCCGGCGATGCTCTTTTGCGCCACCACGTCGCTCAGCCAGTAGAAGCCGCCTTGGGCGAACAACTGGCAGGTCGCGACCGAGAGCACCAGTGCCAGCGCCAGCTTGCCGAACAGGACAAGGCCATGCGCCGCCTGCCGGAACAACCACCAGCCACCGGCCCACAGGCTGAAATAGGCCGGGATCAGCATCCAGTAGCCGGGCGAGATGCAATAGTGCCGCCAGAAATCCATGCCCTGCGAGGTGACGACGAAGTAATCGACCAGTACCGCCAGCATCATCAGTACCGGGAAGGCCCCCAGGCGCTCCAGCGGCGCAGGTAATAGCCGCCGGCAAGAAACACCGCCCAGGAAGCGTCCGGCAGTATCGCGAAGTAGTGCTGCCGGGTGGCCGCCATCAGCGCGGCAAGCATGATGAGAATGGCCAGATCGGTGCGGGAACTGCGCGGTTCGGTGGGCATGGCGGCGGGTGAATAGAGATGTGCGTCTCGATTCTAACCTTTCCGGCAGGCACTAGAATTCGCCCATGAAAACGGAAACCCAACACGACATCGTCATCGTGGGCGGCGGGCTGGTCGGCGCCAGCCTGGCTATCGCACTGGAGTCCGCGGGATTGGATGTGGCGATGGTGGAAGCCGCCTCGCCGGGCGCGTTGCCGCCGGTGTTCGACCAGCGCAACCTCAGTTTTGCCGAGACCACCTGCCAGGCGCTGGCCGCGCTCGGCGTCTGGCCGCTGTTGCGCGGCGCCTCGCCGATCCGGCGCATCCACGCCTCGCGCAACGGCGATTTCGGCCGGGTGCTGCTGGAGGCGCGGGAGATGGGCCGCGAGGCTTTCGGCTACGTCGTCATCGCCCGCGATTTCGGCGAGGCGCTGGACACACGGCTGGCCGAAGTGACCCACCTGAATCGCCGCCGCCCGGCGCGTTTTCTGGGCAGTACGATCCGCGCCGACGGGCTGCGCGAGGTGCGCATCGCCGATGGCGAGTCGGAACGCGTGCTGGTCACGAAACTGCTGGTCGGCGCCGATGGCATGGACAGCAGCGTGCGTGCCGCGCTCGGCATCGGTGCCCAGCGCCACGATTACGGCCAGACACTGTTCGTCTGCCGCGTGCGCGCGTCGCGCGCGCCCGACGGTACCGCCTGGGAGCGGCTTGGCCCGCACGGCCCGACCGCGTTGCTGCCGCGGGCCGATCGCCATTACGGTGTGGTCCACGGCGTCGCCAGCGCGGATGCCGATGCCGTCGCCGCGCTCGACGAGCGTGCCTGGCTTGCGCGTTTGCAGGATGCCTTCGGCTGGCGCGCCGGCCGTTTCCTGGCCAGCGGCGAGCGCAGCCGCTATCCGGCGCTGCGGGTGGTGGCGGACAAACTCGTCGCGCCGCGCGCGGTACTGCTGGGCAATGCCGCGCAGAGCATCCACCCGGTCGGCGCGCAGGGCTTCAACCTGGGCCTGCGCGATGCACTGACCCTGGTCGAGGCCATCGACCGCCACGGGCTGGACGACCGAACCATGTTGGAACACTACGTCGCGCGCCGCCGCGAGGACCGCGAACGCACCCTGGCCTTCTCCGATGGCATGGCGCGCGCCAGCGCCAACACGGGGGGAATGATGCGCCTGCTCCGCAGCGCCGGCATGGCCGTGTTGGCCAATGCGCCGGGCTTGCGCGCGCGACTGGCGGCGGGCGGGATGGGCTATCGCGGCGACGTGCCGGCGATCTGCCGGGAGGGTGCGCGATGAACCGGCGCCTGCGGCGGGACGTGGTGGTGGCCGGCGGCGGCGTGGTTGGCGCGACTGCCGCGCTGGCGCTGGCAAAGGCCGGGCTGACGGTGGCGTTGGTCGAATCCGGCGCGCGGGCACGCTGGTCGCGCCAGGATCCCGACCCACGCGTGTTCGCCTTCGCCCCGGACAATGCCGCGCTGCTCGACGGGCTGGGCGTGTGGAACGAGATCGCGACGGCGCGCGCGCAGCCGTATCGCCACATGCGGGTGTGGGATGCGGCCGGCGGCGGCGAGCTGCATTTCGATGCCGACGGGCTGGCACGGCGCGCGCTTGGCTGGATCGTCGAGAACGCCTTGTTGGTCGAATGCCTGTGGCGGGCGGCCGAACGCGCCGGCGTGGAGATCGTGCAACCGGCGCGGGTTGATGGCTTGACGCAGCGCGAAGACGGCGTGCGCCTGCGCCTGGAAGGCGGCGAGACGCTGGAGGCGCGCATCGCCATCGCCGCCGATGGCGCGCGCTCCAGGCTGCGCGAGTTGGCGGGCGTGGAAGTTTCCGCGCGCGACTACGCCCAGCGCGGCGTGGTCGCCTACGTCGAAACGGCCGAACCGCACCGGCTGACCGCCTGGCAGCGTTTCCTGCCCGGTGGCCCGCTGGCTTTCCTGCCGGCCGATGGCGACCGGCGCAGTTCGATCGTCTGGAGCCTGCCCGAGATGGAGGCCGAGCGCGTGCTGGTGCTGGACGATGCTGCTTTCGGCATCGAGCTCACCCAGGCGTTCGCCGCGCGCCTGGGCGTCGCGCGGCCATTGTCCAGGCGCGTGGCTTTCCCGCTGCGCCGGCAATTGGCGAAGACGCAACTGGCTGGGCGCGTGCTGTTAGTCGGCGATGCCGCGCATGTCGTGCACCCGTTGGCCGGGCAGGGCGTCAACCTCGGTCTGCGCGACGTCGCGGCCCTGGCGGCCTCGGTCGGGGAAGCGCGGGCCAGGGGCCGTGCCTTCGATGCCCCGCACCGCCTGCAAGCCTGGGCGCGGCGGCGGCGCAGCGACAACGTGGTTTCCGCTCACGCCTTCGAGACGATCAACCGGGTCTATTCCAACGATGCCTTGTTACCGACTTTCCTGCGCGGCCACGCGCTCGGCATCGCCAATGCCGTGGCGCCGCTGCGCCATGCGCTGTGGCGGCACGCCGCGGGAATATGAGCGCGAGAACGCGGGCTTGATGAACCCGGCGCATCGTCGTGATTGCCGGCTCCGCCTCCAAGGCGCGCCGGTGTGACGGCGGCCCCCGGTGCCGATGCCGGGGCGCGAGGGCGGACCGCTCCGGCGAATGGGCGCGCCAGGCGGGGAAGTTTCACATGGCGCATTTATTTACCGCCCGCGCCGTGGTGTCGCCCGCGCGCATGTGTTTGTCGTCCCAGCCCGATGTCGCGGCCCCCATGCCGCATGCGGCATGGGTTTTCTTGCGCGTTGCATGGCGTGCGGATACCGTGGTGCCACCAACGAAATGGGATGGCGCGAAATGGCACGGTCCGGACAAGTGTGGCGAAATCTGTTCATCGCGGTGGCGCTGTCTTCCGGGTTGCTGGCGGGTTGCAAGCCCGCGGGCGACGCCCCACGGCGACAAAATGAAACCAAGCCCGAGGCTTTCTCGATTACCGAAATCCTGATTCAGCCCGCCACCTCGGCGGAAGGCGTGATGCGGCCCCAAACCGTCGATGCCCCCATCGTCGTGCTGATTCGCAACACCGGCAGCGCCGGCGAGCGCCAATTGCAAGCCAAGTTGATCGATATCGGCCAAGGCAAGCCGGTTGGGGCGCGGACGCTAACCTACACCGCGCGGACGCCTTCGGAAAATACGCTCACCTTCAAGCCGCGGCCGGCCTGGGGCGAAGGGCGGCATCTCCTTGAAGTGACGCTTGATGGAAAGCTCGTGGCGAGCCGCGATATCGATGTGTTTTCGGTAGCCGACGCGGAGTCGATGGGCGCCGCCCGCTGAGCGCTTTCAAAGCGTTTGCAGGAATGCCAGGAGCTGCCGTTGCTCCTGCACGGTCAGGGCGATCGGCTTGCCGTCGGCCAGCCCGCGATAATACAGCTCGTGCTCGATCGCGGCCTGCAACGTATCCACGCTGCCATCGTGCATGTAGGGGGCGGTCAGTCCGACGTGGCGCAAGGAGGGCGTCCTGAACGCGCCGATGTCGGCGGCCCTGCGGCTGACGATGAAATGCCCGAGCTCCGCGACCTCGGTGTGGGTCATGACCGCGACGCCGGCGGGTTTTCCGGCGCGTTCGGTTTCGTCCAGCGTCTGGATGGCGGATTGCAGATTGCCGGCGATTTTCTGAAACCCGACCCCGGCATGGTGGAACCGGCCATCCTGTAGCGATCCACTCGCATCCAGGCGGTGGCAGTTGGCGCATTGCGCCTTGCCGGCGAACAGCTTCATGCCCTCGGCCGCTCCATCGGGCAGGGCGGTGCCCTGGCGTCGCCATTGTTCGTAGCGGGTGGGGGCGGCGCTCAGCGAGCGCACATAGGCGGTCAATGCGGCCGTGACTTCTTTCGGGCCGGGCTCGTTCGTGCCGGAAGCGGCGGCCAGCCTGGCGTACAGATTCCTTTCCCTGATTTTCCCCAGCAGCGCCTCCTGATCCCGCAAGCCCATCTCGACCGGGTTGGTGAAAGGTTGCAACACCACGTTTTCGAGTGCGCGCTCGCGCCCCTCCCAGAAAAACACGTCGCCCTGATCGGGCAGACCAAGCAGGCTGGGCGCGTTGCGCGCCCCCATTTTTCCCGCCACCCCAATGGATACCGGCCTGGGGTCGGAAAACGCGTGGGCGCGCTGGTGGCAGCTTGCGCAACTGACATTGCCATCGGCGCTCAAGCCCGGCTCCTCGAACAGCAGCCTGCCCACGGCGATCAGGTCGTCCGGTGAGTCGCCCTGGGCCTTTGTGCATCCGGCCACGCACGCCAGGATCGACATCATCGAAAGATAAGCCAGCAGGGTCGATATTCTGGTCGAGCCGAGACTTTTTTGTCTTGATATTGTCATGAGAATTTGCTATCCAACCGGTAGGGACGGGCATGGATGCCATCATTGGGTGAGCAGACTGGGTTCGAACAGTCGCGTCGAACGGTTCGGGGAAACTATATGTCAAGCAAGATGTGGGCGTTCGTGCGCCAGTTCGGTATCTGGACATCTATCGCAACACGTGGCCTGGGTGGCCGCTGGGGCATGCTGTTTCTGCTCCTTTTGCTCTCCGCCGCGACCTTCGGCGTTGTGGCGACGAATTATTTCTACGATGCGAATGGCCGGCTGGTCGTGGTGACGGACGATGCCGGCGCCAGCGCTCGTTACCGTTACGACGAAATGGGCAACCTGAAGAAAGTCGAGCGACTCTCGGCCGATGAGCTGGCCATCTTCGCTTTTACGCCCGGCAAGGGCGCGGCGGGCGTCAGAGTCACCCTCGATGGGCAAGGGTTCGCCACGGCAGCCACGGATAACGAAGTCCGTTTCAACGGCGTGCCGGCAACCGTTCAGAGCGCGAGCGCCACCCGTCTGGTGGCGACCGTTCCGGCCGGCGCCGCGACCGGCCCGATTACCGTCAAGGTGGGCGCCAGGATGGCGACGGGCGATGCCGATTTCGTGATCGACCCCGGCGCCAGGCCGCCGGTGATCGGCTCGCTCTCGCCGCTGATCGCTTCGGCCGGCATGGATATCGATGCCGAGGGCAGCGGCTTCACCCCCGTGCCCGGGCAGACTTCCGTGCGTCTGAATCAAGTGCCCGTCCTTCCCACCCTGTTGCGGGACGAGCGGATCACGTTCGCGCTTCCCCCAATGGCGGCCAGCGGCAAGCTGATGGTGTCCACCCCCTACGGTGTCGCCATCAGCGACCAGGATTTGCTCGTGGCGCCCACCGGGGTGGAACCGGCCGCGATCGAATCGATGAAGCGCCTGGGTATCGATGCGGCGGCACAGACCCTGAGCGTGGCGGAAGCGGGTAAATCGCTGGCCGTGCTGTTCGATGGCGATGCCGGCGACAGGCTGTCCCTGCAATTTGGCGGTCTCGGCGATGTTTCGGTGGGTTATCGCCTGTTCGATATCGGCAATGCCGAGATCCTCTCGGGCACGGTGTCGGCTTCGAGCGCCACGGCCTTCCTGCCCAGGCTGGCAACGCCAGGCACCTATCTTCTCTTGCTCAAGCCCAATGCCTACCCCGCCACCTGGTCGCTGGGGATCGAACGGGACAAGCTGCTTCCGGTCGATGGCGCTCCCCTGCCGCTGGCGGTCATGCCCGGCCAGACCAGGCGTGCTTGGTTTGCGGCGGAGGCGGGAGGCAAGCTCGGTATAGGCATTGTCGATGTGGTAACCAAAGGAAACAACAGCGGCTTCAACGTCAATGTTTATTCGCAGGATCGTGCCTCGATTGCTTCCGCCTCGTGCTCGGTAAGCAGGCTGAATTGCGATCTGGAGGTCACCACGCCTGCGAAGGGCGAGTATGTGGTTGAAATCAGATCGGGTAATTCCGCGCAATCCGTCGCTTTGAACGTACTGCTGTCGAGTGAGGTGAGAAACACGCTGACGCGTGACGTGGCGATGCCGCTGGAGATCGTGCGGCGCGGCCAGAATGCCCGGCTGAGCTTTGCGGGCGAGGCGGGAGAGCGCCTGACCTTGCGGGTAATGGAGCAGATCACCACCCCTGGTTGGCAGACAGTCTATTACCATGTGCTGAAGCCCGATGGCACCATATTGACCTCGACCTCGCTGACTTCACCGGGCACGCTTGAAATCCCGATTTTGCCGGTAAGCGGTATTTACCGTGTGTTTGTGGGCCCGACCTATGCGGCCACGCTCAAGGCACAACTCATGCTGGCAACCGGCAATGTCCAAACGTTGGTGCTGGATGGCGCGGCCAGTCCGGTATCGACGGCAGTGCCGAGCCAGCGCGCCTTCCTCAATTTCACGCTGGCGGCGCCGGGTAATGTGGGGGTCGGCATCACCGATCTGGCCTTGCTGGGGGGCTCGGGCAACTATGTCAGCATAGTCGCCTACAACGAAGCCGGTCAGCAACAAGCAAGTTCGAACTGCTATGTCAGCGAGGTGGGTTGCAAGCTGAATTTGAGGAATTTTCCCGCTGGAAATCACCGGATCGAGGTGTCTCCATCCGGTAGCGCGCAACGGATGAGCTTCAATGCGCTGTTGTCGAGCGAGGTTACAGGTACCTTGGTACGGGATGTGGCGATGCCGCTGGGAATCACACGGCGTGGCCAGAATGCCCGCCTGAGCTTTACTGGAACGGCGGGCGAGCGCCTGACCTTGCAAGTAATGGAGCAGACCACGTTGCCAGCCTGGCAGACGGTCTACTACACCGTGCTGAATCCCGATGGCACCACCCTGACCTCGATGTCGCCGAATACGGTCGGCACGCTCGAACTGCCGCCCTTGCCGGTGGCCGGGACTTACAGCGTGTTCGTGAGCCCGGCTTATGCCGCCACGCTCAAGGCGCAATTCATGTTGGCGAGTGGTTATGTCCAGACGTTGGCGCTGGATGGCGCGGCCACTCGGGTATTGACGCCGTTGCCGGGCCAGCGCGCGCTCCTCAACTTCACGTTGGCGGCGCCGGGTAATGTGGGGATTGCCATTACCGATCTGGCCTTGCTGGGTGGTTTGAACAGCTATGTCAGCATAGCTGTCTACAACGAAGCCGGCTATCAACAAACAAGCCTGACTTGCTATGTCAGTGCAGTGGGCTGCAAGCTGAATATAGATGGTGTGCCTGGTAACTACCGTGTCGCGGTGTCTCCGGCCGATAGCGTGCAACGGATGAGTTTCAATGCACTGTTGTCGAGCGAGGTTACAGGTACCTTGGTACGGGATGTGGCGATGCCGCTGGAGATCGCGCGGCGCGGCCAGAATGCCCGCCTGAGTTTTGCCGGCACGGAAGGCGACCGTTTGGCCTTGCAGGTAATCGCACAGACCACCCTGCCGGCTTGGCAGACGACCTATTACAAAGTGCTGAAGCCCGACGGTACCACGCTGACTTCAATGTCGTTGAAGTCGCCAGGCACGCTGGAATTGCCGCGCTTGCCTGTGAGTGGCGCCTACAGCATATTCGTGGAATCGGATTATGCGGCCACGCTCAAGGCGCAGCTCATGCTGGTAACGGGTAATGTCCACACGCTGGTGTTGGATGGCGCGGCCAGCCCGGTATCAACGGTTGTGCCAAACCAACGGGTCTTCCTCAATTTCACGCTGGCGGCGCCAGGTAGTGTGGGCGTCGGCATCACCGATCTGGCCTTGCTGGGGGGGACGGGTAGCTATGTCAACATAGTCGCCTATGACGAAGCCGGTCAGCAACGAAGAAGTTCGAGCTGCTATGTCAGCAATGTGGGCTGCAAGCTGAACTTGAGAGGCTTGCCCGCCGGTAACTACCGGGTTGAAGTATCTCCATCCGACAGCGCGCAACGGATGAGCTTCAATGCGCTGTTGTCGAGCGAAATCACGGGTGCCTTGAAACGCGATGTGGCGATACCGCTGGAAATTATGAGGCGTGGTCAAAACATCAATCTGAGTTTTGCGGGCGTGGCGGGCGAGCGCCTGACGCTTCGGGTAATGGAGCAGGCGACCTTGCCGATTTGGCAGGAAGTCTATTACTACGTGTTGAGGCCCGATGGCGCCACCCTGACCTCGATGTCGCCGAATTCTGTGGGCACGCTCGAACTGCCGCCCCTGCCGGTGAGCGGGAATTACAGTGTGTTCGTGAGTCCGGCTTACGCGGCCACGCTCAAGGCGCAACTCATGCTGGCGAGCGGTAGTGTCCATACGTTGGCGCTCGATGGCGCGACCACCCGGGTATCGACGCCGTTGCCAAATCAACGTGTCTTCCTCAATTTCACCCTGGCGGCGCCGGGCAATGTGGGCGTCGGCATCACCGATCTGGCCTTGCTGGGGGGGGCAGGTAGCTATGTCAACATAGTTGCCTACAACGAAGCCGGTCAGCAACGAGGAAGTTCCAGTTGCCGTATCAGTGAGGTGGGCTGCAAGCTGAACTTGAGAGGCTTGCCCGCCGGTAACTACCGGGTTGAAGTATCTCCATCCGACAGCGCGCAACGGATGAGCTTCAATGCGCTGTTGTCGAGCGAGATCACGGGTACCTTGACACGCGATGTGGCGATGCCGCTGGAAATCGCACGGCGTGGTCAGAACGCCAATCTGAGTTTTGCCGGTACAGAGGGTGAGCGCTTGACGCTTCGGGTAATGGAACAAATCACCCTGCCAGCCTGGCAGCAAGTCTATTACTACGTGTTGAATCCCGATGGCACCACCTTGACTTCGATCTCGTTCGATTCTTCAAGGACGCTCAATTTGCCACCCTTGCCGGCAAGCGGGACTTACAGCATATTCGTGGGTCCGCGCTATGCGGCCACGCTCAAAGCGCAACTCATGCTGGCGAGGGGTAATGTCCACACGCTGGTGCTCGATGGCGCGGCCACCCGGGTATCGACGCCGTTGCCGGGCCAGCGCGCCTTCCTCAACTTCACGCTGGCGGCGCCGGGTAACGTGGGAATCGGTATTGCCGATCTGGCCTTGCTGGGCGGGGTGGGGAGCTACGTCAACATAAACGTATATGACAAGGATGGTCGGAGTCGGGCGAGTGCGAATTGTTATGTCAATCAGGGGTGCGGGCTGAGCCTGAAGGGGCTTGCCGCGGGCAATTACCGGGTTGAGGCATATTCGCCCGATGGTGCGCAACGGATGAGTTTCGATGCGCTGCTGTCGAGTGAGGTGACAGGCGCATTGACGCGCGATGTGGCGATGCCGTTGACAATCGCGCGGCGCGGCCAGAATGCCCGCTTGAGCTTTACCGGCGCGGCGGGCGAGCGCTTCGAGTTGCGGGTAATGGCGCAAACCACGTCGCCGGCCTGGCGGACGGTCTATTACACGGTGTTTCGGCCGGATGGCACCACCTTGGCCTCGATCTCGTTGGATTCTCAAGGAAAACTCAATTTGCCAGCTCTGCCGGTGGCGGGGACTTACAGCGTATTCGTGGGCCCGGCCTATGCCGCCACGATCACGTCGCAACTCATGCTGGCGAGCACCACGCCATGAAGACGCTGAAGACTCGGTTTGAACGGCCGCGGCTCATGCCTACGGGAAATGCCATGAACAATCAGAATGGGGTTCAAACCATGCAAGCCCACGCCACCTGGCACCGACGCCTCGCATCCGTATTGAGCCTGGGGGGGCTGCTGTTCGTGGCGGGCATGACCGGCGCGGCGCAGATCTCGGGCTCCGGCGTGGAGCCGGGCACGGCGCAAGCGAATGCGGACAGCACGGTGGGCCATGCCGACATACGGGTTTCATCCGGCCGCATGCTGCGGCTGTTGCCGGATGGCCGGACATTGCAGTGGCTGGATACCGCGCGCCCGGCACGGCCACTGAGGCGCTGGGAGCTGCCGGAGACCCGGCGCGAAGCAACACTGACGCGGCTGGCCAGCGGCGAAGTATTGCTATTCGGCGGGATGGACGAACGAGGCGTGGCGCAGCCGGATGGCTATCGCTTCGTGCCGGCCACGCAATCGCTGAGGCCCTTCCGCGAACCGCGGTTGATGGCCCGCGCCGGCCATACGGCGACCGTGCTGACCGATGGCTCGGTGCTGTTCGCGGGCGGGCGTTCCGGCACCCCAGCCCAGCGCTGGCGCGGTGGCGATCATGTGGTGCCGGTGGCTGGACTCGCTCACTACCACCGCACGGCGGAGTTGCAGGCCGATGGCCGCGTGCTTCTCCTTGGCGGCGGGCAGGGCAAGGCCCGCGACGCGCAGGTCTTCGACCCCGCGACGGATCGCCTCTCGCCGCTTGCTGCCCAGGCTCGCCCTTCCACCGGCATGGGCGACGCGCCTCGCGTGGCGGCCACCTTGCCCGCCCGGCAGGCCAGCGACGTGGCGGTGGAGACGCGCCTGGCCGTGCGTTTCAGTCAACGCATGCGCGAAGCGTCGCTCGTCGCCGGCACGGTCAGCCTGATCGGCCCGGTGGGGCAAGTGGCGGTCGATGTCGTCCCGGCGGAGCGGGGCCGGCTGCTGTTCGTCAAACCCCGCCAGCCCCTGTTACCGGCCACCGCCTACAGCTTGTTGGTGGATGGCGCGAAAGGCGTGAACGGCAAGACGTTGCCATTGCTGGTTCTGGATTTCTGGACCGAAACGTTGCATGCGCGCGATACCGCAAAGGCGACATCGCCCCCGGCCCGTCCGGCATCGCGCTACCCGGCGGGGTTTTTGGGCTGCGGCAAGACCCGGCCCTATCCCTGCCGTCCGCGCAGCCGCCTGCAACAGGGCTTTTGGACGCCCGGTCGGGACAATACCGCCGCGCACTGGCGGACTTCGGGGAATCTGGAAAGCGTCCCGGACATGCAGCCGCTCGCGGCGGTGGCCGCCCGCCACCGCACCACGGTGGTGACGGGCCGCATCCGCTCGGTGGATGGGCGGGCCGTGGCCGGGGTGGAGGTGAGCCTCGGCCAGCGCGTGGCAAAGACCAATGCGCACGGCGATTTCGTGCTCACCGGCGTGCCGACGGGCAGGCAGGAGCTGTATGTCGATGGCAGCGCAGCCAAGCGCGGCGATACCGAATACGGGCAGTTCGTGATGGGGGTGGATGTGGCGGCGGCGGGGCGGCTCACACAAGTGCCGCACGTGATGTACCTGCCGAGAATCCACCCGCGCGACAAGGTGGCGATCAGCTCGCCGCTCCTGCGCGACACGGTGCTGACGCACCCGGATATGCCGGGCCTGCAAGTGCTGATCCCGAAGGGCACGGTAATCCGCGACCGCAAGGGCCGCATCGTGCGCGAGCTGGCGCTGGTGCCGACCCCGGTGAACCGGGCGCCGTTCCCGGTATCCGACAATTACCCGATGTACTTCACCATCGAGCCGGGCGGCGCGGTGGTGCAGGGGCTGGACCCGGCATCGGCCAAGGGCATCCGCGTGCTCTATCCCAACTACGATGCCCATCCGGCGGGCACCCGGGCCAACTTCTGGATTTACGACCCGCAGGAAGGCTGGCGCATGTACGGCCAGGGCCGGGTGACGAGCGACGGCAGCCGCTTCGCGCCGGAGGCCGGCGTGGGCCTGCACCAGGTAATGGGCGGGGGCTACTCCCTCAACACCGACGACCCCGGGCCGGAAGAAGGCATGCCACCGGATTGCCAGGTATGCGGCAACGGCAACGTGGGCACGGGCGGCAATGCCACCTCGGGCGACCCGGTGGACCTGCGCACCGGCCAGTTCACCTATAGCGAGACCGATCTGGTGATCGCCGATACGCTGCCGATCCAGATCGGCCGCACCTACCGGCCGCACGACAACGTCAAGCGGTCATTCGGCTACGGCACCGCGTTCAACTACGACTACCGCCTCAACATCGAGGGGGCCGGGAACAGCGCGATGCGGCTGGTCCTGCCCAACGGCGTACCGCTCGACTTCCAGCGCGTCTCGGGCAGCGGCGCCAGCGGGGAATGGCGGCACACCGGCAACGGGCAGTACCACCAGGCGCGCCTGTACTACCGCAATACCCGCTATCACCTGAAGTTGGTGGATGGCACGGCGATGCAGTTCAACAACTACGCGCCGAACCGCCTGGAGTCGATCAGCAACCGATACGGCCAGACGTTGCGCTTCACCTGGGATGCCGGGCGGCTGGCGCGCATCACCAGCCCTAATGGCCGTTACGTGAACCTGGAATACGACGACCAGGACCGCATCCAGACCGTGCGCGACCCGCTGGGCAACGCCACTCAATACCGCTATGGCAGCCACGGCCTGCTGGAGCGGGTGATCTACCCGAACGACACCTCGCGGCGCTACGAATACACCCTTCAGCCGTTCCCGGCGGGCTGGACGGGCGGCTATCGCATGGATGCGTACTCGACCCGCCACTTCCACCGCGTGAGCGCGATCTACGACCAGCGCGGGCAACGGCTGCTGTACAACGAATACTCGCGCCGACGGTTGGCTGCCACCGGCGACCAGCCGGCCCAGGACCTGGGCCCGGATCAGGTGATCAAACAGATCCTGGCCGATGGCGCGACCTATACCTTCGATTACGCCCACCTCGACCAGGGCGTCCCCGGCGTGCTGGTGACGATGCCCGACGGCGTGCGCCGCCGCGTGGTGTTCGATGGGGACGGGCTGTACCCGCAAAGCGACGTATGGGGCTATGGCACGGCCGACGCGCAAACCTACCGCTTCGAACGCGACGGCCAAGGCCGGCTGACCGCGCGTATCGACAGCCTGGGCCGGCGCACGGAATACCGCTACGACGGCGCGGGCCAGCTCATCGCTATTGAAGCGCTGGCCGGTAGCCCGCAATCGCGCACGACCGGCTTCAGCTACGACAGCGCGCAGCGGCTGACCGCCCTGCGTACGCCGCTGGGCCAGACGCTGCGCTTCGCCTACGACGCGACGGGCTGCCTGATCGCCAGCACCGACGCACTGGGCCAGACCACCCGCTTCGGCTGCGACGGGGCGGGCCAGCTCACGCATGTGACCACCCCACTGGGCCAGACCACCCGGGTGGATTACGTCGCCGGGCAAGTCGCGCGGATCACCGACCCGCTGGGCCGCGTCGCCACACTGCGCTACGACGCGCTGGGCCGGCGCATCGCCGTGCAATCGCCGGATGGCAGCGTGCAACGGGTGGAATACGACACCCTGGGCCGGGTGGTGAAGTCCTACGACGGCCGCGGCCAAGCGACGGAATACGGCTACGACGCCAACGGCAACCTCAGCGCCGTCCTGAAACCCCACGGCCTGGGCGAGACCTACGACTACGACGCCCGCGACCGGCTGATCCAACGCACCGACAACCTGGGCCAAAGCGAACGCTGGGTCTACGACCTGGAAGGCCGACCGACCCGTTACACCGACCGCCAGGGCCAAGTCACGACCTACGCCTACGACGCCCTGGGCCGCCTGTCGACGGTGACCCACCCCGATGGCGGCACGTCCGTCTCGGCCTACGATGGCGGCGACCGCCTGCTGTCGCTGAGCGACAGCCAAGCGGGCACGCTCCAGTGGACCTACAGCCCCTTCGACGAACGACTGAGCGAGACCAGCGCGGGGGGCGTGGTGCAGTGGCGCTACGACGCCGGCGGTCGCCGGATAAGCATGCAGGCGGGCACGCAACCGGCGGTCAACTACGAATGGGATGCCGGCAACCGCCTGCGCCGCATCACACAAGGCAGCGAACACGTACGCTTCGGCTACGATGCCGACAACCGCCTGATCGAACAGATCCTGCCCAATGCCGTGAAGCAAGCCTACGTGTACAACGCGGCGGACCAGCTGACCGGCATCGGCTGGGCGGATAAGGACGATCAAGTGATCGGCAGCCTGGGCTACGGCTACCACCCACAAAGCGGCCGGCTCTCGGCGCAGACCGGCAGCTACGCCCCGCAACTGCTGCCGCCGGCCAGCCAGGGCGACAACACGTTCGACGCCAACCACCGTCAGACCCGCTTCGAGGGCACCGCGCTGCACTACGACGCCAACGGCAACCTCACCGAGGCAGGCGGCCGCCGCTACGTGTGGAACGCCCGCAACCAACTCGTCGAAGTACGCGAAGGCGCACAGCTAGTAGCGAGCTACCGCTACGACGCCCTGGGCCGGCGCATTGTGAAACAAGAGAACGGCGGCACTATCGAATACCTGTACGACGGTCTGAACCCGATACAGGAGAAAGCGGGCGAGACGATCAACCCGATTCTGACCGGGTTGGGGATCGACGAATACTACGCAAGAAACGAAGCCATCGGCCGCACCTACTTCCTGAGCGACCACCAGAACAGCACGCGGGCGTTGACCAACGCCGCGGGCCAAGTGGTGAACCGCTACGACTACGACCCGTACGGCAACGCGCGTCAGAGCAAAACAGGCTTCAGCAACCCGTACCAATACACGGGCCGTGAACGCGACCAGACGGGCCTGATGTACTACCGCGCCCGCTACTACCGCCCTGACATGGGGCGATTCATTGCGGAAGACCCGATCGGGCTGGCGGGGGGATTGAATACGTATGCCTATGTCGGTGGCAACCCAATTAGTTGGATTGATCCGTATGGACTCCAAGTCATGGTGTGTCGTGACCCTGCTTTTAATGGCAAGGTTCCTGCACACCACTATTGGGTCACCACGG
>NZ_RFLY01000019.1 GCF_003697345.1 Solilutibacter pythonis
GAGCGCCCGCTGCGCCCGGATGTCCTGCCGCGCCTGTTGGATGTCGGCATCGGTGGTGAGGGCGGCGACGCGGATGACGCCATCGTCATCGCGGCGCAGATGGGCGATGGTGCTGTGGACGTCGTATTTGCCGGTGGCGTTCGGGTCGAGCGCGAGGGCGGTGTTGGCCGGGTCAAGCCCGGCCCGGGCACGGGTGGTGTTCACCGCCAGATGGACGGCGGCCAGTGTTTCGGTATGGGGAGCCACGCCGTGGCTGGCATAAGTATTGGCGAGGTGGGCGAGGTCGCGTTGCTCCTGGGTCGGGGTTTGCCAGACGGGTAGGGCGGCCATCGTCCGGGCGTGCTGGGCCAGTTGAGGTCGTAGCGCGGCGCGGGTGGCCGTGAGTTCGGCGGCGATAGGGCCGCTGGCCACTTCATGGCCGTGCCGCCACAGGCCATCGTTGCCGCGTTGGTAGGGGCGGGCGTTGGAGGCTTGTAGGTGGTTGGGGTCGCGGGCGGTGTGAATGGCGGCCGGGATGGAGACGGTCTCGATGTTCGCCCAGCCATTGAGCCGGTGGGCCACGTCGTAGCGGGCGGCAAGGGCGGCGGGGCCGTGGGCGATATTGGCCTGGATGACGTCGGCGGCCTGGCGGTCGAGTTGGGCGGCGCGTTCGGGGTTGGCCACTTCCGGCTGATAGTGATAGCCGCCATTGGGCCGCGCGTCGGTGGCGCGGTTGCGCTGCCATTGCTGGGTATCAGGGTCGTGCAACCACGGGGCGGGGGTAAGGCTGGGGCGATCCTGGTCGTTGGCGTCCAGGCGGTAGGGATTACGCGGGGGCGGCAGGCGGGCAAGACCGATTTCCACGGACTGATTGGAAGCCTTGTAATCCAACTCGCGGCGGGTGTCGAAATCGGCGGCGAACGCTTGCGGAGCGGCCTGGCCGTCGGCGTCGAGGTCGGCTTGCAGGGGGCTGACCCACTCGCGGCGGTTGAACGTCCATTGCCGGCCGAGGGCGTCGGTCTGGGTGGCGACCTCGCGGGCGTCGAGGCGCCGCATGGCTTCTTCGGACAACACATAGCCGGCGATACCGCCCGCGATTCCCCCGGCGACCGCGCCATATACGCCCCGCCGTCCCCCCAGTTCGGCGCCGAGTTTGCCCACGGTATACGCGGCGACCCAGGCGTTGGCATTATTGACGGCATAATCGCGCAATTCGTGCTTCGCGCCGAGCAGATTATCCTGAGCCAGGAGAGTATCGACGCGCTGGCCGGTGTGCATGGCGTCGGTAATGCTGGCGATGGCGCCGACGGCCCCCAAAGCGCCCGCGGCCCTGACGCCGGGGCGCTGGTGCATGGGGGGTTCGTAGGGCTTGAACTCCACAGGCCCCATTTGCCGCAACCGCGTTTCCAGCGTTTCTCCCTCGGTCAATGCCGGTGCGGACACCTGGGCCGTGCGTTGCACGGGTTGCGCTTCGCTCAGCATAGGACGCAACTCGGCCCGCAGGGGTTCCGGTGATTGTGCGGGAGCATGGGCGAGCATGCCTGGAGAGGTATGGTGTGAATAATCCGATGCGAGTTGCCGCACTTGCCCGGCAGGCAGGGCGCGCTCCATCTTGGGGGCGGTACGGAAAAGTAGATTGCCCTCTTCGGAGCGATGGATGACGTTCATCCTGGGGTCTTCCGGCTCGTGCAGGCGTGGCAGGATCGAGTCGCCGAGCAGCCGGTTGTGATAATCGGTCATCAGATTGAAGCTGCGGATGCCGAGCCCGTTGCGGATATAACTCCCGCCGACATCGGAATGCGCGCCGGCCACGGTGACGTTGAGGAATCGGCCATCCTCGGATAATCCTTTAGGGATGATCTGGTCGACTGGAAACAGCCCCCGACGCTCGTTGGCGGCGGTGATCTGGAAACCGGAAACGGTCGAAGACGGCAGCCTGCGGTCGAGCATTTCCATATAGCCGGTGGGCACCGGGTCGTATAGGCCGACGGTGAGTGGGGTTTGGCCGGGTGGTTGGAGGAAATGGGGAAAACTCTTCACCTCGTTACCTTGCGCATCCAGGGTGATGACAGGCCGATCAAGATCGGGAATACCTCTTTCGTCGATCATCCTTGCCAGTAATGGCACCTGGCTGGCGCCTCGACTGAAGCCTTCCAGGTGGATGGCGATCTTTGCATGGGGGTCCGCCTCGTAGATTTTTTGTGCTCGTATAAAAAGGCGGTCATACATTTCCTCGGCGCGGGCCAGGCTGGTATAGCCTGTGGCGCTATCTACGCCCTTTTCAAAAAAGTTTGTCTGCGTGCCTGGGCCCTCAATATATTCGTAATAAATTCTCGATCCGGTTTTTGAATTTATTATGTCGCGTATTTGTTCACGGAACTTCGCCACATTGGTGGCATGCACTGGGTCTTGAGCAATGTCATTTCCAGTGCCGTCCATCAATCCGATCAGTAAGTGCGAGTGAACATCGTTTGGATCGAATAGTTGGGGGGCTTTGAACTTGGATAGCTGATCGGAGGCTTGGTCGAAGCTGCGTAGATGTTCAGGCGTTGCCTCGTAGTGCGAGACATCGTCCATGGGTAAGCCATCCTGGCCCAGCATGAGGGAAACTTTCTTACGGTGCTCGGTCATGTCGCTCACTCCCCTTAATAGGTTTTTGTCCAGGCTAGTAACATGTCATAGTGGGATATTATTTTGTCTGGGCATTCAATGGGGTCTTCTATTATGTTTGTGGGGACGCGAGCTTCAATATAAATATTGATGGTGCGGTCGTTGATCTCTAGATAGATCCACGCATGGTGCTTCATGTGAGTGGCCCAGTATTCATCAACACTTTCGCGTGGCACGTTATGCAGGATTTCATGCCCCGGGAAGACCGTCTCCAGGTCTATCTCCGTTTCGCGTTCGATGCCATCCAATGCCGTCCATTTGATGTCGACAGGCGAAGGGAATCCGCGAGTCTCGAATTCTTCCGTACTGCCAAATCCCGCATTCCAGTGCTCCTTCCAGTCAGGTCTGTGTGGCTCCCCGGAAGGCCCATTTAGCTCTCTGGTTAATGCAAATTGTGTTCGATCAAAAATGATGCTGCATCTGAGTGTGTTGTGGCATCGTGCGTCGAATGAATAACTATCGAACCGGAGCGGCCACGGCTCTTTCGGTTCTTTTCGTCTGAAAAGGTTATCGATGATCTTCATGGTCTGGCTTCCTGGGTGGGGGTGTTTTCACAGGGATAGCTGAGGGGCTTTGAACTTGGATAGCCGATCGGAGGCTTGGTCGAAGCTGCGCAAATGTTCAGGTGTCGCCTCGTAGTGCGAGACATCGTCCATGGGTAAGCCATCCTGGCCCAGCATGATTGAGACTTTTTTAGTCATTGTTTCGCTCCCTAAAACGTTTTGGTCCAGGCCAGTAAAAGGTCGTTAAGTATTTCATGACTTTCCGGTTCGTCTGGTGCATTTCTCAGGTTTTTCGTGCGCACCATCGACTTCATATGGAAGTTGATAGTTCGGTCGTTGACTTCTAAGAAAATTTCGGCATGATGCCCCTTGCCAAAGAATCCTCCCATAGCCCACCACGGCTCCAAATCCGCCTGCTTGGCGTTATGCAGGATTTCATGCCCCGGGAAGACCGTCTCCAGGTCTATCTCCGTTTCGCGTTCGATGCCATCCAATGCCGTCCATTTGATGTCGACAGGCGAAGGGAATCCGTGAGTCTCGAATGCTTCCGTACTGCCAAATGAAGCACTCCAATTCTTCGGAGGACGGGGTTCTCCAGAAGGTCTGTCCAAGTATATGGAGTGTTGGTAGCGGTCAAAAATGACGCTGCATTTGAGCGTGTTGCAGCAATGCACGCCGAATGAATAACTATCGAACCGGAGCGGCCACGGCTCTTTCGGTTCTTTTCGCCTGAAAAGGTTATCGATGATCTTCATGGTCTGGCTTCCTGAGTGGGGGTGTTTTCACAGGGATAGCTGAGGGGTTTGAACTTGGATAGCTGATCGGAGGCTTGGTCGAAGCTACGTAGATGTTCAGGTGTTGCCTCGTAGTGCGAGACATCGTCCATGGGTAAGCCATCCTGGCCCAAAGGGATCAAAATTTTCTTTGGCATTACCATGGCTCCTTTAATACGTATTCGACCATGCAAGCTTCATGTCGGCGCGTACGACAATGGCTTTATGATCATTGCTCGGATCTTTTAAGCGATTGGTTGCTACGAGTGCCTTGATATAAATATTGATTGTGTGATTATTGACTTCGAGGAAAATCCAGGCATGGTGTCGTTCATTTGCGGCCCTGTACTCATCAATCTCTTCCCTGGGAACATCATGAATGATTTCATGCCCCGGAAATACCGTCTCCAGGTCTATCTTCGTTTCGCGTTCGATGCCATCCAATGCCGTCCATTTGATGTCGACAGTCGAAGGGAATCCGTGAGTCTCGAATTCTTCCGTACTGCCAAATCCCGCATTCCAGTGCTCCTTCCAGTCAGGTCTGTGTGGTTCCCCAGAAGGCCCATTTAGCTCTCTGGTTAATGCGAACTGTGTTCGATCAAAAATGATGCTGCATTTGAGTGTGTTGTGGCATCGTGCGTCGAATGAATAACTATCGAACCGGAGCGGCCACGGCTCTTTCGGTTCTTTTCGCCTGAAAAGGTTGTCGATGATCTTCATGGTCTGGCTTCCTAGGTGGGGGTGTTTTCACAGGGATGGCTGAGGGGCCTTGAACTTGGATAGCTGATCGGAGGCTTGGTCGAAGCTACGTAGATGTTCAGGCGTTGCCTCGTAGTGCGAGACATCGTCCATGGGTAAGCCATCCTGGCCCAGCATGAGGGAAACTTTCTTACGGTGCTCGGTCATGTGGTTCACTCCCCTTGGTAGGTTCTTGTCCAGGCCAGCAACATGTCACGGTGAGATATTATTTTGACCGGGCATCCAATGGGGTCTTCTATTATGTTTGTGGGGACGCGAGCTTTTATGTAGATATTGATGGTGCGGTCATTGATTTCTAAGTAAATTCGTGCATGATGCTTCATGTGAGTGGCCCAGTATTCATCAACACTTTCGCGTGGCACGTTATGCAGGATTTCATGCCCCGGGAAGACCGTCTCCAGGTCTATCTCCGTTTCGCGTTCGATGCCATCCAATGCCGTCCATTTGATGTCGACAGGCGAAGGGAATCCGCGAGTCTCGAATGCTTCCGTGCTGCCAAATGAAGCACTCCAATTCTTCGGAGGACGGGGTTCTCCAGAAGGTCTGTCCAAGTATATGGAGTGTTGGTAGCGGTCAAAAATGACGCTGCATTTGAGCGTGTTGCAGCAATGCACGCCGAATGAATAACTATCGAACCGGAGCGGCCACGGCTCTTTCGGTTCTTTTCGCCTGAAAAGGTTATCGATGATCTTCATGGTCTGGCTTCCTGAGTGGGGGTGTTTTCACAGAGACGGCCGGTCTGGCGCTGTCCCCGCACGGATCGATGTTTGCCGTTCGCCACGGATGTTTGCGGTTGCTGCTCGTTTCCCTCGCGGCCAGCATAACCGGCGTGGTCTGCGGGTGTGGACGTCGTATTTGCCGGTGGCGTTCGGGTCGAGCGCGAGGGCGGTGTTGGCCGGGTCGAGGCCGGTCCGGGCGCGGGTGGTATTCACCGCCAGATGGACGGCGGCCAGTGTTTCGGCATGGGGAGCCACGCCATGGCTGGCATAGGTATTGGCGAGGTGGGCGAGGTCGCGTTGTTCCTGGGTCGGGGTTTGCCAGACGGGTAGGGCGGCCATCGTCCGGGCGTGCTGGGCCAGTTGAGGTTGCAGGGCGGCGCGGGTGGCCGCGAGTTCGGCGGCGATAGGGCCAGTGGCTACTTCGTGACCGTGCCGCCACAGGCCGTCGTCGCCACGCTGGTAGGGGCGGGCGTTGGAGGCTTGTAGGTGGTCGGGGTCGCGGGCGGTGTGGATGGCGGCCGGGATGGAGACGGTCTCGATGTTCGCCCAGCCATTGAGCCGGTGGGCCACATCGTAGCGGGCGGCAAGGGCGGCGGGGCCGTGGGCGATATTGGCCTGGATGACGTCGGCGGCCTGGCGGTCGAGTTGGGCGGCGCGTTCGGGGGAGGCCACTTCCGGCTGATAGTGATAGCCGCCATTGGGCCGCGCATCCGTGGCGCGATTGCGCTGCCATTGCTGGGTATCAGGGTCGTGCAGCCACGGGGCGGGGGTAAGGCTGGGGCGATCCTGGTCGTTGGCGTCCAGGCGGTAGGGATTACGCGGGGGCGGCAGGCGGGCAAGACCGATTTCCACGGACTGGTGGGTGGCCTTGTAATCCAACTCTCGACGGGTGTCGAAATCGGCGGCGAACGCTTGCGGGGCGGCCTGGCCGTCGGCGTCGAGGTCGGCTTGCAGGGGGCTGACCCACTCGCGGCGGTTGAACGTCCATTGCCGGCCGAGGGCGTCGGCTTGGGTGGCGACCTCGCGGGCGTCGAGGCGCCGCATGGCTTCTTCGGACAACACATAGCCGGCGATACCGCCCGCGATTCCCCCGGCGACCGCGCCATATACGCCCCGCCGTCCCCCCAGTTCGGCGCCGAGTTTGCCCACGGTATAAGCGGCGACCCAGGCGTTGGCATTATTGACGGCGTAATCGCGCAATTCGTGCTTCGCGCCGAGCAGATTGTCCTGAGCCAGAAGGGTATCGACACGCTGGCCGGTGTGCATGGCGTCGGTAATGCTGGCGATGGCGCCGACGGCGGCCAGTCCCTTGATCGCTGGATGGCCGTGCAGGTTGGGTGTGCGATTGACGTTGCTCAAAATGCCAATCGGTTCACCCAGTCCTTTGGCGACGACGAGTTGATCGTGCAGAGCAAGGTCGTTGCCGATACGAGTGATGTGGACGGCTTCGGAAAACAGCGCTCGATTGGGGACGAGATATTGCTCCGCACCGCCAGCCCGGGTCACGAGGCCATTCAATTCGGATGTGGGGGCGATTGAACTGATGAAGACCTCCGTCGGCCCCTTGGGGGTGATGCGATAGAGGTCGTAGACTTGCGCCTCGCTGGCAATTGGCAGGCCAAAGCGATCGTTGAGCCTGTGGCCCTGGGCCAGGGTGGTTTCGAACTCGGATTGCTTGGAGAAATAAGGGGAGTATGGGGAAACTTTCTCGCCTACGGGGACGATCTTGGTCAGGGGCTCGTCGATGATCTCCATACGGGGAAGTTCCCGGCCGGACATGAGTTGGCCGATAGCACGATCATTAATTTCTCTCATGGATGCATTTGGGTCTGCCTCGATAAGCTTTTTTTGATAAATTCTTCCCTCTGCTGTTAGTAAATAACTCTCAACCTCTTGGGTGCTTACTCCAAGCGTCTTGAAGGTTTTGGCTTCATCAATATCAATATTTCGTCTCTGTCTAACATCGTCTGGAGTCAAGGAGTTATTCATTATTAAATCTCCTTCTCATTTCCTCCAGTTGTTCAATGTTTTTCTTTTCCTTGTCGGTTAGCCCGCCCCTTAATTCTATTCTGAATTCTGTATATGCAGATCCGACACTTGGGTTGCTGTAGGGAATAAAAGCGCCGTCAGAAAAACTGTAGGCTCCGGGGACATCTTGTCTTTCTATCGGTAATGACACCCTTCCTGCTTTGGCGTCTTTAATCAACGGGGATAGGCTTTGCAATAATTCTTGAATATCTTTTATGCCTGGATATTGCCTTAATACCCATTCCAGGTGCTCGGCGGCAGCCTTAAGCCTTTCTGGGTTGATGGTCTTTGTCATGACGTTGCTCTCTGCTGATTGGTAAATTGTTGTCGGTTATTTCTACAGGCTTGGCGAGGTATGGCCTGAATAATCAGATGCGAGTTGCCGCACTTGCCCGGCAGGCAGGGAGCGCTCCATCTTGGGGAAGGCCCGAGCAACTTGCTGTCGGGCATGAACTGGGAGTGGCTGAGCTTGACACTGCTACGAAGGGTATTGAAGCAGCGCACCCCGAAAGAGAGTGACTCAAAACGCAACGGCCACGGTGTGGGGATGGGCGTGAGCTTGGCCCGTTCTTCCTCGGATAGGTCGGATAGATAGACGAAACGCTTTTTCATGCGGGTCTCCCGGTGTTTGCCGCTTGCCGTTCGCCGCTGATGTTTACTGTCGCTTCCCGCTTCCCGCTTCCCGCTTCCCGCTTCCCGCTTCCCGCTTCCCGCTCCCCGCTCCCCGCTCCCCGCTCCCCGCTCCCCGCTCCCCGCTCGGCCAGCATAACCGCTCTGGCTTGCGACCGTGGACGTCGTATATGCGCTAGTATCAGTCGTTATGCGTGCTGCACGAAGCGTCTCCCGCTATCGGCAAGCACGCGTTGACGGGTGGCCGCCCGTCGCACATCCACGCCACGCCGCAAGCCTTGAACTCCGCGAAGAGTACCGCCGTAGCGCAATCGTTCGGTATTCCTTTTTGTTTCCATGGCGCGGCGCTTTTTCGTCGATGCGCGCGAATAGCCGGTCCGTGCCACAGGCCGCCAGGTCGGCCCGCGCTGCGGTCCAGGTAGGCGATCTCTTGTTTGCGTTTGTAGCCGTTTTGGGTGGCCAGTGGCCCGTTTTCGCAGGTGAGTTGTCAGGGGAACGGGCATCCGGGCCAAGTGCGTTGGGCTGTCCCTGCTTGCCCCGAACACTTAAGTGTGGGCTGTTGTTGGTCATGGCTTTGAAGCGACCGGTCTATAGCCATCGCTGGGGCTGCTGCTAGGTTGCCTGCAAAGGCGGAAACTCATGGGGAATCAAGCACCAGTGTGCTTTGGCCCGCGCATTCAGGGGGGCGTTGAACATCGGGCGCAAGTCGCGCTTGCGTTGCCGCGCTTGCGGGGCCATCACGGCCAGGTAAGGGGGCGGCGGCCCATTTTTTGTCGGAATCGACAGTGGCATAAGAGGGCTTTATCCCGGCGCGATGTATTGGCCGGAAACCAATGTCATGCTCTAGCGCGGATTGCTACTGCCAGTGGCGCTGGCGCCCTCGGCCATGTCCTCGAAAGCGTTGGCGCCGGGTATGCTTTCCAGCTTCAGCCAGCTCACCTGGGGCAGGCCAATGGCGCTATCGAGGATGGTCGGCAACAGGCCCGAGGGCAGGCTGCTTTCGCTGTTCCACAAGATCGCCACGCCCAGGTCGCGACCGGGTAGGAGCGCCATTGCCGCTCGATAGCCCTGCACTGCGCCGCCGTGGAAATAGAGCGGCTGGCCGGCGTAGTGGTAAACGCGCCAGCCGATGCCGTAACCAGCCGCGGTCAGGCGCTCGCGTCGCCAACTGGAGCCGTTCATTTCGCCCGGCGTATCGATGAGCGGGGTGTGGATGCTGCTCAACACCTGCGTGGAGAGCACGTCGGGGCGGTGCCCGGTTTGCGCCACCAGGTACTGCGCCATGTCGTGGATGCTGGCGTTGATGCCGGCCGCCGGTCCCAGCCGATAGTAGGTGGGCTTGGGCATCAGCGGACGCCAGCCGGCGCCACCGCGCACATGCGGCTTGGCCCAGCGCGGGCTGCGGGCGATGCCTTCCAGGCCCAGGCTGGCGTCGTTCATGCCCAATGGCTTGAAGATGCGGCGCTGGATGTTGTCGTCGTAAAGCTGGCCGGTGGCGGCGTGAACCACGTCGCCGAACACGCTGAAGGCGACGTTCTGGTAGGAATAGCATTCGCCCGGCCCACAGCGCAGCGGTGCTCTGGAAAGCTTGGCGCGCGCGTCGTAGTAGCTGGCATTGCCCTCGATATCGCGGTCGAAGGCGTTGCGCGGCAGGCCGGTGCTCTGGCTCAGCACGTTGGCGATCGACAGGCGTTGGGTGTAATCGAGGTTCTGTAGGCGGAAGCCGGGCACGTAGCGGGTGACGGGTTGCTGCCAGGCCAGGGTGCCTTCGTCCACCAGCATGCCGGCCAGTGTGCCGGCGAAGGATTTGGACAGCGAGGCCAGGCGGAACACGGTATGCGCATCGACCGGCTCCGGGCGCACGGTATCGGTGATGCCGTAGCCGCGCGCGGAGAGCACCTGGCCGTTCTGGACGATGGCGACGGCCAGACCCGGCACGCGCTGGTTGGCCACCAACTGCTGTGCCAGCGATTCGAAGGTGTGGACATCGAATGGCAGTGGCGCCGTCATCCCCGGCTGCGGATAGAGCGGCGCCTGTTGCTGGCGTTCCTGCAAGTAGCGGTCCAGCGGGGAACCCGGCTGTGCCACCGCGGGCGTGGCGGGTGGCTGGGGCTGGTTGGCGGGCCAGTGCGGATTGCTCTGGGCGGGCGAAACCGAGGCGACCGGCAGCAGCATGGCCAAGCCGCCGATTTGTAGGCCCGACAGGGCGCGACGGAGACGATTCGGCATGGCGGGTCTCATCGGGTTCGTTCCTGCGACATGGGCTGGAGGCATACTAGACCTTGGCTCTGGAAAGTGCATGAACAGGCATAGCTTGTTGTCGCAGGCGGTTGATTTCATAGGGGTATGCCTTGTCCGCGAAGGCCGGGTGGGCGTGACGGCGCGGGCCACGCTGGCCTGTGCGGCCTGCTTCGGCTAACGTGCGCGCCATTCGTATGGAGTCGCATATGCCGGAGCCGGTCGCCAACCAGGAAGTCTCCGCCCTTGCGCGCCTGCGCGAAGAACTGGCGGACTCGCCACCGCTGTGGTGGGCGCTTCTTTATTTCTTCTGCCTGCTCTGTGGCTATTACGTGCTGCGCCCGGTGCGCGATGCCATGGGTGCGGCCGGCAACGCCGTCACGGTGTTCCCGCGGGCGTGGATTGAATGGGCCGGGTCGCATGGCTGGGCGCTCAAGGATTTCACCTTGCAGATCCTGTTCACCGGCACTTTCATCGTCATGCTGGCGTTGCAACCGTTTTACGGCGCGCTGGTGGCGCGTTTCCCGCGCCGGGTGTTTCTGCCGATGCTGTACCTGCTCTTCATCGCCTGCCTGCTCGGTTTCTGGTGGGCGTTCGATCGGCAGATTTCCGGCCGGGGCGCGGTGTTCTTCATCTGGGTGGCGGTGTTCAACCTGTTCGCGGTGTCGGTGTTCTGGAGCTATATGGCCGATGTCTTCTCGCACGCGCAGGCCAAGCGTGTGTATGGCTTCATCGGCGCCGGCGGCACCATCGGCGCGCTGGTCGGCCCGGCGATCACCCGCGAGATGGTCGGGCGCATCGGCGTGGACAATCTGCTGCTGATCTCGGCCGGGTTCCTCGTGGTTTGCCTGCTGTGCATCGTGCAGTTGCGGCCGTGGGCGCAGCGGCGCGAGGGCGTGAGGTGGCCGGGCAACCGTGGCGAGGCGATGGGCGGCTCGATCTGGGCGGGGTTGAGGCTGGTGGCGCGCGATCCGTTGCTGGCGGCGCTGGCGATGCTGATGTTCTTCGGGGTTGGCGTCGGCACGCTGCTTTACAACGAACAGGCGGCGATCGTGAAGCTGGCCTATCCCGACGAGGCTTCGGCGACGCGCTTCTATTCCACCATTGACTGGGCGATCAACATCGTCACCATCGTCGTGCAGTTGTTCGTCACCCGTTGGTTGCTGCGCCGGCACGGGCTGGCGCCGGCGCTGCTGATCCCGGTCTTCGGCATTCTGATTGGCTATTGCGTGCTGGCGATGTCGCCCTTGCCGCTGTTCGTGGCGATCACCCAGGTGCTGACCCGCGCCGGCGAGTTCTCGCTGGCCAAGCCGGGCCGCGAGACCCTCTACACGCGGGTCGACCGCGAGTCGCGCTACAAGGCCAAGGCTTTTATCGATACCGCCGTCTACCGTGGCGGCGATCTCGGTTTCGTCTGGCTGCACAAATGGCTGGCGACGTTCGGCTCGCGGGCGGTGTTCGTGGCCGGCATCGGCGTGGCGCTGGCGATGCTGGCAAGCGCCTGGCAGGTACTGCGGCGGCAGAAGGCGCTCCAGGAGCAGGTCGAGCGGTGAAGCGCATGCGCCTGCCGCCCCGTTTCGTGCTGGCCGTGCGGGTGGTGTTCGTGGCCGGTATCCTGCTGGGCTTGTACGCGTTATCGATTGAGACACGCTGGTTGACCGAGCGTGCGTGCGCGCTCGAACTGCGCGGCTGGTCGAGCGCTTGCGAGGGCCTGCGCATCGATGTCGCCGCCGATTTGCATACCGGCTCGTTTGGAAATGGCACCGGCCAGATCGACACGGTGGTGGCGAAGCTCGTCGCCAGCGATGCCGGGATCGTTCTGCTCGGGCGATTACGTTACCTTCAAGGTGCTGTTCGGCGACTATGTGCCGGGTGAGGTGATCGCCGAGCATCTGAGGTCGCTGACGGCGAAAAAGCGCGTCTATGGCGTACTTGGCAACCATGATTGGTGGAAGGGCGGCAAGGCGGTGGCGCGGGCGATGCGCGCGGCGGGTGTGGAGATGATCGATCACCGCGCGGTGCCGGTGACGGCGGGCGAGTGTCACTTCCAATTGGTGGGCCTGGGCGACGAAATGGAGGACCGCTCCGATATCGCCACCGTGTTCGCGCCAGTGCCGGCGGGCGCGCCGGTCGTGGCGCTGACGCACGAATCGGCCACCTTCGCCCGCCTGCCGGCGCGGGTGGCGCTGACCGTCAGCGGGCATACCCACGCCGGCCAGGTCAACCCGTTTTCATCGCCGTGGCGGACTTCCGGGTTCAGGCCCGACTCGTACTGGCTGAGTGGGCAGGTGCGCGACGGTGAGCGGCTGCTGTTCGTCACGCCCGGTATCGGCACCAGCATCCTGCCGCTGCGGCTTGGCGTGCGCCCGGAAATCTCTTGGCTGACTCAGCGCCGCGAACCATGGAGCGGCAGCGAATGGCGGCGCGCCCAGTACACACCGCGTTCAATGCGCGCACCCGTGGCCGGTTGGCGCGGAGGAACACGAATCGCTCGATCGGGCGGCCGCTCCAGAACAGGCGCATGAAGCCAGGCGGGTGGCCGGCGAATGCTATAGGCGGGCCACGATACCCACGCCAAGCGCGGCTTGAGGATAGGAATGATCGCGCGGTCGGTCGACGGGGCGAATGGCCGCGGGCGTGGCCGGTGGAAGCGCCGCCAGAACGCGGGATGGCACCGCCCGAGTAGGCCGCCAAGAAATCCTGCACGTCGATGATGTTGTCATGGATGTCGTTCACGGCCGAGTGGGCCGCTTAGAAAGATTTGTGCCAGGAAGTGGGGCGCGCGGCGGGGTGCATGACCGCGTAGGCTGCTTGGAAATCAAGCGTTAGGTCGGCGCAGCCGTGGGCCAGGTTCACGGCCGCATAGTGCGCTTCGCGGGGCGCGCCGCCGGCAGCCGGCCGGTCATGCCGCGTGGTCGCGCGCGGCGGGCGATATCCACATTGCGATGTGGGCGCGGAATACTTCCCGGCCGGTCGGATCAGTCACCGAGACCAGAAACGACGGCGCGTAGCCGGCCTCGGCCACGCGCGGGTCGGCTTCAGGTGTCGCCACCGCGGTCATCCGGCCGCGCGCTTTTTTCAGGTATCCCACCTGCATGCCGCGAGGGATCCAGCGCATGCCGGGGGGGGGGGGGTCGCAGGCCAGGCCGCCGATCAACTCGGCCAGATTGCACAGGGCGATGGCATGGACGCCGCCGAGATGGTTGCCGATCGCGCGGCGCTGGCGCATCGAGGCGATGCCGCGGCCCGGCCGCAAATTGCTCGACGCGCGGGACGATGCTGGAGAAACAGGGGGCTTTCAGGCAGACCAGCCGGCTGAACAGCCAGCGGCCGCCATGCAGGTGGGAGAGGCGATTTCAAATGGCGGGGAGGTCCATGCGCGGCTCCGAGAGCGACTCCTGAAAAGACGATCCCCGCGCGCGGCGGGGATCGGTGGGGATGAAAGAGGGGATCAGGCCACTTCGCGCCGTTGGCCCTCCTCGCGGGCGACGAGATCGGCATAGCCTGCCGAGCGCAGTTCCTCGGGGTCGAAGTCGTCCACCGTGATGGTGTCGAGCGTCAGCACCCGCAGTTCCTTCAATTGGGCCGCCTCCTCGCCGGTAATCCAGCCTTCGCGCACGCCTTCGGCCAACTGGTCGTCGAATTCGAGCGCTTCGATGTCGCTGTTCTTCAACGCCTTCTGGAACTTGCGTTCGACCGGCTCGGCCAGCACGAACTTCGGCAGATAGCTGACGATGCGGCCGGCCGGGTTGTTCTCGGTCGGAGTGGTGAACACGCCGCGGGCCAGGCGGTCGCGGGCGTCGGATGGCGTCATCAGCAGGCTGGCGACCTTGTGGCTCAGCCGGTCGGAGGGCGCCTGGGCGCGGCGGCCCCACGGGAAGATGATCGGCCACAGCAGCCACGCCATCGGGCGCGCCGGGAAGTTGCGCAGTGCGGTGGACAGCGCGGTCTCGATCTTGTTGACCGAATCGTGCACCGCCCAGGCCAGCAGCGGGTGGTCGCTCTCCGGGCGGCCTTCGTCCTCGTAGCGTTTGAGCATCGAGCTGACGATGTAGAGCTGGGACAGCACGTCGCCCAGGCGGCCCGACAGCGATTCCTTGAATTTCAGCTTGCCGCCGAGCAGCAGCATCGACACGTCGGCCATCAGCGAGAGGTTGGCGGAATAGCGGTTGAGCTTGCGGAAGTAGCGGCGGGTGTAATCATCGCCCGGCGCGCTGCCGAACCTGGCCCCGGTCAGGCCGAACCAGCAGCTGCGCACCGCGTTGGAGATGGCGTAGCCGACGTGGCCGAACAGCGCCTGGTCGAAGGCGTCGATGCGCTCACCGCGCTCGGCGATCTGCACGGCCTTCATCTCCTTCATCACCCACGGGTGGCAGAGGATCGCGCCCTGGCCGAAGATCATCAGCGAGCGGGTCATGATGTTGGCGCCTTCCACCGTGATGGCGATCGGCGAAGCCTGCCAGGCGCGGCCAGCGAAGTTGCGCGGGCCGAGGATGATGCCCTTGCCGCCGATCACGTCCATCACGTCCTTGGCGACGATCCGACCCATTTCTGTGCAGTGGTACTTGGAGATGGTCGAGGGCACGGCCGGGTTCTCGCCGCGCGCCACGGCGGCGGCGGTGGCTTGCGACAGCGCGCTGATCGCATAGGCATGGCCGCCCATCCGGCACAGCGCTTCTTCCACGCCTTCGAAACGGCCGATCGACAGGCCGAACTGCTTGCGGATGCGGGCGTAGGCGCCCACCGTGACCGCGCCCATCTTGGCGCCGCCGCTGGCGGTGGAGGGCAGGGTGATGGAACGGCCGATGGACAGGCATTCCATCAGCATTCGCCAGCCCTGTCCCGCGTACTCCTCGCCACCGATCAATTGCGACAGCGGCACGAATACGTCGCGGCCCTTGATCGGGCCGTTCTGGAACGGGGAATTGAGCGGGAAGTGGCGGCGGCCGATCTCCAGCCCTTCGACGTCGCGCGGCACCAGCGCCAGCGAAATGCCGATGTCCTTCTTGTCGCCGAGCAGACCGTCCGGGTCGTACATGCGGAAGGCCACGCCGATCAGCGTCGCCACCGGGGCCAGGGTGATGTAGCGCTTGTTGAGGGTCAGCTTGATGCCCAGCACCTGGGCGCCGTTCCACTCGCCCTTGCAGACGATGCCGTAGTCGGGGATCGACGTGGCGTCGGAGCCGGCGAACGGGCCGGTCAGTGCGAAGCAGGGCACTTCGCGGCCATCGGCCAGACGCGGCAGGTATTGGCGCTTCTGCTCTTCGGTGCCGTATTGCATCAGCAACTCGGCAGGCCCCAGCGAGTTCGGCACGCCCACCGTCGAGCTGACCACGGAGCTTATCGAGGCCAGTTTCTGGATCACCTTGTGGTTCATCAGCGCGGAGAAGCCCAGGCCGCCGTATTCCTTTGGAATGTTCAAGCCGAAGAATTTGTTGCGCTTGATGTAGTCCCAGAGGTGCGGCGGCAGGTCGGCGCGGACGTGGTCGATCTCCCAGTTGTCGACCATCCGGCACAACTCCTCGGTGGGGCCGTCGAGATAGGCTTGCTCCTCGGCGGTCAGCTCGGGCTTGGGCTGGTCGAGCAATTGCTTCCATTCCGGCATGCCGGAGAACAACTGGCCCTCGAAGCCCACCGTACCCGATTCCAGCGCGGTGCGCTCGGTATCGGACAGCGGCGGCAGGATGCGCGTATAGAAGGCCAACAGCGGCGAAGTCACCAGCGCCTTGCGCACCGGCGCGATCAGCAGTGGCAGCGCGACGATGGCGGTGATCGCCGCGGCCACGGTGATCGCCGTGGTATTGGCGCCAAGCAGCCAGCAGGCGACCAGGCCGGTGGCGGTCAATGCCGCCCACACCGCTAGACGCCAGCGATGGTAGGCGGCCAGCGCCGCGGCCACCAGGATGACAAGGAAAGGAACGACGATGCTCATACTGCACTCCCGGAGCTGGATGGCAGGGTTTCGGATAAGGATGGAGGAGGTTGCGTCATGACTTCATCAACCTGATGACGCATCCATACGGAAAAGTATGGATTGGTTTGGCGGCTGTCAAGCTGCACTGCCGCATACGCATTCAGACACTTCCGTATGGTTACAATGGCGAGATGAACGACACCGCCAAGAAATCCGAACGCAGCGGCCGCCTGAGCGCCGACGACTGGGCGCAGGCCGCGCTCGAACAGATCGCCGAACAAGGCGTTTCCGCCGTCGCGGTGGAACCGCTGGCGCGCAAGCTGGGCGTCACCAAGGGCAGCTTCTACTGGCATTTCCCCTCGCGCGATGCGCTGCTGCAAGCGGCGCTGGAGCGTTGGGAAACGCATGAGCAGGAAGAAGTGTTCGGCCAGCTCAATGGCTTGTCCGACCCGGCCGAGCGCCTCGGCGCGCTGTTCAAGCTGGTCGCCCACGAGGTGCAGTCCCACGTCATCTACAGCGAATTGCTGAAGGCGCTGGACAATCCTTCCGTACAGCCGGTGATCGGCCGCGTTTCCAAGCGCCGCATGGACTACCTGACCGCCGCCTTCCGCCAGGCCGGTCTCGACGCCACCGACGCCCAGCATCGCGCGCGCCTGGCGTACGCCGCTTACGTCGGCTTCCTGCAACTCAACCTGCAACTCGGCCAGCGCGACATGCAGCGCGAGGAATTCGAGGATTACGTCGACCACATGCGGGCGACGCTGATTCCGCACAAATCCTGAGCGCGGCATCGTCCCGCGCCGTTGTGCCGGAATTTCCGGCCCTACGCCATCGCCAACACACGGATACGCCATGACCGCCACCACCAGCCAGCTTGCGTCGCTCAACCAGTGGATCGAGGAAGTCGCCCGGCTGACCCGGCCCGATCGCATCCACTGGTGCGATGGCGGCGATGCGGAGAACCAGGCGCTGATCGCCCGGATGCTTGAAGACGGCACGCTCCTCAGGCTCAACCAAGAGACCCACCCGAACAGCTACCTGCATCGCTCGCATCCGGACGACGTCGCCCGTGTCGAGCATCTCACCTTCGTCTGCACCGCCAAGCGTGACGACGCCGGCCCCAACAACCACTGGATGGAACCGGCCATCGCCCGCGAGCAGATGCGCGGGCTGTTCGAAGGCTGCATGCGGGGCCGCACCATGTACGTCGTGCCGTACTGCATGGGGCCGATCGATTCGCCGCTGTCGCGTTGCGGCGTGGAGATCACCGATTCGCCGTACGTTGTCGCCAACATGCGCATCATGACCCGCATGGGCGAGGCCGCGCTCAAGCGTATCGAGCGCGAAGGCGGCTTCGTCAAGGGCCTGCACTCCATCGGCGAGCTGAACCCCGACCGCCGCTTCATCATGCATTTCCCGGAAGAGCTGGAAATCCAATCCTTCGGTTCCGGCTATGGCGGCAACGCCCTGCTCGGCAAGAAATGCCACGCGCTGCGCATCGCCAGCCATCAGGCCCGCGGTGAAGGCTGGCTGGCCGAACACATGCTGATCCTCGGCATCGAAAACCCGCGGGGCGAGAAGCACTACATCGCCGCCGCCTTCCCCAGCGCCTGCGGCAAGACCAACCTCGCCATGCTGATCCCGCCGCGGGGCTACGTGCGCGATGGCTGGAAAATCACCACGATCGGCGACGATATCTGCTGGATGCGTCCCGGCCCCGACGGCCGCCTCTACGCGATCAACCCGGAAGCCGGCTTCTTCGGCGTCGCGCCCGGCACTTCGGAAAAATCCAACCCGAACGCACTCGCCTCGCTGCAAAAGAACGCCATCTTCACCAACGTTGCCGTCACCGACGACAACCAGCCGTGGTGGGAAGGACTCGACAAGCGCGCGCCCGCCACCGACTGGAAAGGCAACGCTTTCGATCCCGCCTCGGGCAATCCCGCCGCGCACCCCAACTCGCGCTTCACCGTCAGCGCCAGGCAGTGCCCGAGCTGGTCGCCGATGGCCGAAGACCCGCGGGGCGTGCCGATTTCGGCGATCGTCTTCGGCGGCCGTCGCGCTTCATTGGTACCGCTGGTGTTCGAAGCCCGCGACTGGACCCATGGCGTCCTGATCGGCGCCGCGATGGGCTCCGAAACCACGGCCGCCGCCACCGGCGCGGTCGGCGTGATGCGCCGCGACCCCATGGCGATGAAGCCCTTCTGCGGCTACAACTTCGCCGACTACTTCAATCATTGGCTGTCGTTCGACAAAGCGGGCGCCAACCTGCCCAAGGTCTTCCACGTCAATTGGTTCCGCAAAGGTGAGAGCGGCGATTTCCTCTGGCCGGGCTTCGGCGACAACATGCGCGTGCTGGAGTGGATGCTGAAACGCGTCGAAGGCAAGGCCGGCAGTATCGAGACACCGATCGGCCATCTGCCGAAGATCGAGGACGTCAACCTCGACGGTGTCGAGTTGACCCCCGAGGCCCGCGAAAAGCTGTTCGATTACGACCGCGAAGGCTGGGCCCATGAACTCGCCAGCATCGGCGAATACCTCGACGAGTACGGCGCGCGGATGCCGGAGGCGTTGAGGGATGAGCAGCGGCGGACAGCAACAGCGTTGGGTTGATAGGTCTGGATCAAGCTAGGATGGACTGAATAGCGCCCGATTCGGCACATATCCGAGACTGGGGCTGCCAAAACAGATAATTTGCATGATGGATTCTGAGCTGATTCTGTGATGTTGGAGCATCCTTGGGTTGTTCAGTGACTCGCCAGCGGGATCACATCGAATGCCAAACTGATGCGTGGACGGTTGCCGCGATAGGGGCGAGTGTGGTGGAAAAAGTACGAAGGGAAGCTGAGCAATTGTCCACTGGCGGGGGTGTACACATCCTCGCGTGGTGACAGACAGGCTTGGCTGGCCGGTGGATGGCCAAAGATCAATTGGCCGTCACATGCATCTTCGGCATCGCCGCTATCGAGATAAAACACGCCACTCATCCACCCAGCGGGATGGATGTGTGGACTTTGGTGTCCATCGTGATGAAGAACGGTGGCCCATGATTGTAAACGCCAGCGCTGTGGTATGTGGCTGGCCCAGGGATGAGAACGCAATGCTGAATTATTTCCAATCGCGGCGATCCGTGCGGCTACGTGTTGTTCAATCAAGTGCCCGTAATCGGCGAAGGCTGAGTTCCGGCTCAAATCCAGCATCACGCTTTGTTGGCCGTGGTGGGTGGAACGTCCGGTAGGCTCCCAGTGCAGTGATGGATGGGTGAGTGTGGCATCGCGCAAGGCTGAAATATCTAGAGCATGGTTTGTGTCCGGTTGCGGGCTAAGCAACTGTGGGTAATTCATCAGCTGATCCACCAGCGCGGTATCCCCCAAAGCATCGGCGGCCATGTACAAGCCGGCCAAGGCGGTTTGATCCAATGGACTGATTGCGAACGCGCGCTCGAATCGCAAGCGGGCTTCATCGACACGACCACTGGCCAACAGTGCCATGCCATGGTCGGTGAGGGTAGCTGGATCATGGCTTGCGTGTTGTTCGCAGTGCGAGAGGGCATGGAGGGCTTCTTCGGTTTGACCGGCGCCTCGCAGGGCATTGCCTAGGCTACGTAGGATTGCCAGATTGCTGGGTGCCAATTGTTGTGCGATACGCAAGCTGACAATGGCTTCTGTGTAGTGCTCCATGCGTAGCAGCAGAATACCGGCATTGGCATGGGCATCACTTACTGCCGGCTGCAAACACGCTACATGACAGAAATCTGCCAGGGCTTCTTCGGTGGCATCCACCGCGTTATGTGCTAGTGCGCGGTTGAACAACACTGCGGGATTATCCGGTGAAAGCCGTAAGGAGGCGCTGAAATCGACAATGGCGGCGTACATGTTGTTCAATCGCATCCGTGCCATGCCGCGCAGATACAACAACTCAGGTTGGTTAGCATCGGTGGCCAATGCGCTATCTAGCAAGACAATCGCCGTTGAGTTGTGACCCCGCCGGAGGGCGGTGTGTATGTTTTCCAGCAGGCGATTGACAGGTGGTGTGCCCATGATGGTAGGTGATGTTGCCGTGTTCAGTCGTGAAGTGGTTGCGAATGCGTGATCCAACTGACTGAGCCAGCAATTAATTCCGATGAGATGCGTTCTATTTCGGCTGCACAGCGACGTGGTGAGAGCAGATCGAACTTACTCACTTGCAGGGCAAGCTGTTGCCGTACGGTAGCCAGTTGCTCGCTATTATTTGCCAAGGTGGTGGCTCGCCTGATGTATTGCTCAGTATCGTTGCACAGCAGTTCATCCATGCCTAGATAGTGGTTGATCCCGGCACTCATCCGCGCTGCTGGCGTATTGCCTGCCACGGTGAGGAGTGGCAAGCCGGCAGCTATCGAGAATATCGCGGTGGCGCCCGCTTGATAGCGAAAAGCATCTAGAAACAAATCGCAACTGGCGGCGCGTTGCAGTTGTTCATCAAACGAAACTGCTTCGACAAATTGCAGTCGATTCAGGTCGCCGCCAAGCATATGCCAGGCTTCTAGAAAACCGGATCTGCTAGGTAAGTTGCGCATGAAAACCAGCAAATGCGCCTTTGGTGCACCCTGTAGGATACGTACCCAGGCGGAGAGCAGTGTGGTATCTAGTTTGTAGCTATTGTTGAAGCTGGCTAGGATCGGTGAGTCATGTGGGAAACCAAATTTTGCCCGGTCGGCTTTTGCTTGTGCGGGTTTCCATGCTGGAAACATCGGGGAGTCAATCCATATGATGCGATCCCGATACGGCCAATCGATGCTGGCTGGTGCGCAATACCTATCGAGGATGATGCCATCCAGCCAGGGCGCTTGTTGGCCGTGGATAAACCCCAGCCAGCCAAGCTGATGTTTGGCCGGGCGCATCGCTAGTACTTCGGGTTTTGCGCCTAGTGTATAGCCGCCCAGATCGATTAACAGATCAATGCCATCTCGGTGAATTCTCTGGGCGATTTCCGCAGCGGACATCGATTCGCACATTACGAAATGTTCAACGTCAATAGCGATCTCACGTGCTATCTCGTCCTGATGATCGTGCAGGCTGTAGGCAAATACTTCGAAGCCATCACGCTGGTGGGCTGCAAAATGCTGACGCAATAGCTGACCGACTGCATGGTTGCCTAAATCGGGCGAGAGATAACCAATGCGAATGCGATTGCCCATGTGTGCTGGGGGTGTGGAAGGCAATTCGATGCATGAGGCTTCGGCACGTTTTACCACGCGCGCGGCGTAGGTTGTCAATGCATCGCGCTTGAACGCTTCCGGTAATGGCAAATAGCTGAGCGGGAACGGTTCAATATGGTTGGCATCAAATTCATGGTATGGGTGGGAGGTGAGCTGTGCGACAGTGGCGCAGATGTCTTCCACTTCCTGCAAGTGGCACATTTGGGCGCAAACATTGGCTAGCCGCACTAAAATATCAAGCCGTCCCGGCGTGAGTTTGTTCGATTCCAAATAGTAGGCACGGGCGGCGGGCAAGTCGCCTGAAAGTTCGGCGCATATGCCGATATTGATGATATCGGTGGGCTGTGCCTGTGCAGACCGATGGTAGGCAGTTGCGGCTTCATGGTAGCGGCGCTGTGCCTGCAAGGATTCGCCCAGATAGTGCCAGGCCTCCGCAAAATCAGGGGCCAGTTGCAAAGCCTTGCGCAGGGCCGGCTCGGCGATGGCATGCTGGCTGTTCAACACGTACAGGCTGCCCAACATCAGCCAAGCGAGCGGGTGGTTCGGTAATAGTTGGGCTGCTGCCTTGGCGGCATGCAAGCCATCGCTAAATTGCTGTTGGGTGCGTAATACCGTAGCCAATGCCAACATTGCTTCGGGATGTGAATCGGCTTGTGGCGGGATGGCGGCTAACAGCAGGCCGGCGTCGTCGGGGCGCCCGTCTTGCAGTAAGGCGATGCCCAGATCAAACATCAGTTGGTGGTCGTGTGGTGCCTTCTGCAAGGCCTGCCGATAGAAGGTGACAGCCTGCCCGAGCTTGCCAGCTTGATGTAGTTGCCGTGCGTGTGTGGCTTTATCCATAACGGGCGGTCAAGCTCCAGCCCATTCGAATACCCTCTGCCTGCGTGATGGGGGTAGTTTCCACCACAAGTCCACGCTGGCGAAACCAGCTGGCAATGATGTTTAGGCGCTCAACACTGAGCAGGGCCTGTTGCAGATCGTGCAAGCGCTCATACTCGGCTTCTAGTCCGTCTCGCCAATCAGCGATGCGAGCATCAATGCCTGCATGGTCTGCGTGTTGAGCCATGTGCAGGATGTAGGCAATCTGTTGGGCGGATTGTGTCAGCACATGGGCTTTGGGGGTTTGATCGAGCCGATCCATTAACGAATGGACGGTATGATTGAATGCCAGCCGAACCCGTTCGGCGGCTGGGTTATCAGCCAACGCACGGCGTGCGGCGGGGGTGGCATGCTCGGCCAGTAATCCGGCCATCGCGCGGATGTTATCGAACAGGCTGCTATTGAGTAGGTAATCGATAGCATCGAGCTGAATTGGTGCGGTATGCGCCACTACTGAATCGTCGCTGTGTAGGATGAGGCCGATGCAGCCATCCCGTGCCAACACGCGGACAAGTTCGGCTGCCGTGGACTCGTTTGCGTTGTATTCAAAGCCATATTGCGAGCAGAGTAGATTGGCCGAGTTATCGCGGAATGGTAGTTTGGATATCGAGGTGCGGGGATGGAAGTGAATGTCCATCGATAACGGGTCAATGGTGATTACATCGCGTACGGGGTCTATATCAGCCAGGTCCACGCCGTGGATATCAAGTGCGATACCGTTTTGCTTGCCATACTGAGCTGCAAGGAGTGCCAAAGCACCGTTGCCGGTGGCTAGGTCGATTACCTGATCGCCGCTGTTCAGCGACTGGAACAGATCACCCCAGAAGCGGGCGATGGCGCCATCGTAGTTACCAGCGATGGCTGTAGCGCAAGAGTGTAGTACGCCACGCCGCCACAGGCGTGTCCATGCGTCAGCTTGTGCTGGCGTGTCGAATTCAAGACTGTTCTTCATCCGGGGATGATATGGCAAAAAAGAAAGCGGCCCGCACAAGTCGGGCCGCTCGTTTGTCACTACAGCATCACAACGGCAATCAGAAGCTTTGCTCGTAGCGGATGTATGGGGTGCGGCCCCAGATGTTGTAGATGGTGTTGTCGTAGTACGGGAAGCCGAACAGGCTGTCATTGAACGGAGGCATCTTGTTGCCGATATTGCGAATACCCAAGGTGACCTTGCCCTTCCACGGTGTGGCGACCGAAACTTGGCCGTCAAACGTGGTCCAAGACGGCAGGGTGGTGGCTGGTGTGCCATCGCTGCTGCCGGAGATGTAGTTGGTGATCAGGGCGGTACTAATCACGCTCTTATCCCAGCCGAGATACAGTTGGCCACGGTCCTTCGGAATACCGGCAGTGCCGGCCTGCTTCTGGGCCACGGTGTCGCCGATCGGGGTGAAGTTGCGCTCGATCACATGCGACCATGCTAGCTTGCTGCTGAAACGGCCCATAGTGTCGGTTTCAATACGGTAGCTTGCTTCGAAATCAAGGCCACGAGTGGTGCGCGATGCGCCATTGTCAATTGGCAACAGGATAAGGTTGGGAGCGCCTGGCAGGGTGACACCGGCGGCCGGAGTGAACGGATCAGAACGCGTCACGCCGTAGCCAGGACGTCCTTCATCGCCGTACTTGAACGCCAGTGCGCGCGGTACGGTGGTGATGATGTTATCAATCTTGATGTCGTAATAATCAAGTGCGAACGACAGGGTATTGGTCGGGCTCCACACCACGCCCAACCCCCAGTTCTTGGATTCTTCCGGCTTCAGGTTGGGGTTGGACGAAATCAGCCATGTGTACTGATCACTGCTGTTGCAGGGATTGACCGGGTACGGCTGGTATGCTGTATTTCCCGACGCTTGGCGGTAGGCAGTCAGGGCATCGCATGCCAGCTTGTCGCCACCCGGAAGACCGGCGGAGGCCAGAGGCGGGCTGTTGAGGTTGGTGCTAGAGGCCGACCGATGCAGATCCATCAGGGTTGGTGCGCGGAAGCCCTTGCCCCACGAGCCACGAACCAGCAATGAATCCAGCGGACGGAATTCGAACGAAGCGCGCGGCGAGAACTTGCCACCCACGTCGCTGTAATCATCGTAGCGGCCAGCCACGGTGAGGTTCAGCGAATCGAGAACCGGGAACAATGCTTCCATGTAGACGGCACTGTACTTGCGGCTGCCGTTGCCGCCTGCGCCTGCCGAGCCGAACACTTTGCGGGCAGCACTCTGAGCATCGTAGGTTTGACTCAGAGAGTCTTGGCGGTGCTCGAAGCCGGTAACGAAGCTGGCGGCGCGATCACCGATATTAAACAGATCGAACGAAATATTACCGTCGATGGTTTTGCTGACCAGCTCGGACTCTACGAATACCGTGTGGGCAATCGATGGGGCGGCGGCGGCCACGCTTGGATGGGTCGGGTCGAACGGGTTGTAGGTACCGGAATCGATGGCTTGTTGCAATGCACTGCCGATACCGTAGTTGTAGTTCAGACTGGTCTGGGCGACGCGGCCATGACCAACGCCGATTTGCCAATCTGCGCCACCGAACCAGCCGTTGCTGCCGCGCAGGCCGAAGCTGTAATCGCGCATGGTGTCCCTGCGGATCGTGTCACGGGTGCCTAGCGGGGTGAAGCGGTAGTACAGAGTGCCATCCACGCCATAGGGGTTGAATGGGTTGTTGGCCGAGATGGTTGGCAGCATGCCGGGACCACGACCGCCATTGTCCACCGGTGCCGAGGCATACACGCCCATGCTGGAGGTGCGCGAGGAAATGGCGCGGAAGAAGAACGAGGTGTTGTCAGTGATGTTGTAGGTGGCATTAACCAGTAACGAGTCACGGGTCAGCGATGACTCGTTGGCAGAGGTGGCACCATGATCGAAACCACAGGTGGGATTGGGGCCGGTACCGGTCACGATGCTATTTTCAAAGCTGCCACAATTCGGTGCACCGACTAAACCAGTCTTGGAGCTGAGGAAATTGGCGGCGGAGTTGTAGGCGCTGGTGCCCCATGGCATACCGGCACCGGTCACGATGTCCTTGATGTCGCGGTTGTACATCATTTCGCGCTGTTGATGGTCAAGCACGAAGGTCACGTTGCCGCGGTCTGAACTGATACCACCGGAAATGCTGGCGGTGTTGCCGTTCGGTCCTACTTTCGGCATTTCATAGCCTGCGCTGAAATTCAGACCTTCAAAGTCCTTGCGCAGGATGACATTGATTACGCCGCCGATGGCATCGGAGCCATACACCGCACCCGCGCCTTCACGCAGGATTTCGATGCGTTCGACGGCAGCAGTTGGGATCAGGTTGATATTGGCGGCACCGCCGGCAAGCGCAGCCGAAGTGGTCATGCGACGACCATCCAGCAGCACCAGGGTGTATTGGGAACCCAGGCCGCGCAGGCTGATAGTAGCTTGCGAACCGGTAGCCGAGCCGGACGATTCGCGGGTCGAGCCGAAGGAGTTATACACGTTGTTGCGCAGGTAATCGGCAACCGAGATTTCACCGGCGGCGTCCAGTTCCATGCGGCTGATAACGGTGACCGGGTTCGGGCCTTCAACTTCAGCGCGCTTGATGCGTGAACCGGTCACTTCAACACGGTCAAGGGTCTTCGAGCCTTCCGAGTCCTGGGCTGAGGCGATATTGGGAATGGCGACGCCGACGGCAAGCGCGACGATGATCGCATCGCGAAGTTTGTGGGTTTTGAAGCTCATGATCTCTTTGGTCTCCAAGGGCTGGGACTGCAATAGGCAGGTCTTTCGTAAAGGCCATGCAAGGACCCGGTTGGGGGCCAGTGAGCATGGTCTGCCGGATACTAGCCACTACCAAAGAGAAATTAAAGTGTCGTTAATTTGGACTGCTTGTGACTAAAATATGAATAGGCCGGAATTTTTTTTAACTTATTGATTTTAAAGAAAAAACCGTCTATATGAACGAATTATTAACGAGTTGCCTCAAGGGGAAGGCGAAGGTACTTTGGCGAGATTACGAGGGGAGGGGGAGCTGGACAGAGCCGTTGGGAGGTGCAGTGCGACAGAAATGGAAAGCAGGGTTCAAAGATCCTGCTGATACCGTACATACGGTACCGTGCCTTCGTCTTCGTTCTTGCTGTTTTGAGGCGCAAAGGGGTTGCGACCGCGGGTGACGACGTTCTCGGCGCCGACGCTGAGTTGCCCGCTCCAGGGGGTACGCCAGGTGAGGCCGACACCGAAGCCTGTCCACTTGCCGGGTTGGCCGGGCACTTCGATCACGCGCCCGAAGATGTTGGCGCGGAAGTTGCCAATGCCGCCGCCGACCGATAGGCCCAAGCTGTTCCACTGGGTGAGTGTGTGCGGCAGTTCGGCTGCCGACATCAAGCGGGCGCGGGCGGTGGTGCCGGCGATCGATACCATGCCACTGCGGCCGATGTTGTATTCGGCGAAGAGGGCGATGTCGCTTTGGTCGATCCGACCGCGCTGGCCGGCGGTCAGCCAGTTCAGAAGGTTGCCGCCGCCCTTGCCGAGGGCGATACCGATGCGGCTGCTGCGGTTGCCGTAGGTCGCGCTGGCGGTGGTCGGGCCGATGGTGCCGAGCGCGCAACTGGCGGATAGCCGGTCCATGCGGTTGGGGATGCCGCCGTTGCCATCGCAAAGCAGAGCCAGCGACTGGCCGGAGGACAGGCCGAAGGCGGATTCGAGGGTGTTGCTGCCGAAACGCCAGCGGGCGGCGTTGGTGGGCTGGCCGGTCGGTTCGAGGGCGATCGCGCCTTCCACCTTGCCGCTCTTGCTGTTGACGATGGGCAGTACGGTCACATCGTGACGTTTCACCTGCGCGGCCGCAGACCCGCCCGCGAGGGCAGCCGATATCGCCAGCATTAGGATGGGAAGGTGACGGTGTTTCATGCGTGATCGATTGACTTTGCCCCAACCGGAAAGTTCCCCATTCCGGTAACGGTTTCAACATACCTGATTTATGTTTATTTAACAATCATTCTGTCGGGTCGGATGTGAACGTGATGAGGCCGGAGTGTGGACTTCATTGCAGCCGCGCCGGTGGCTCGCTGTTGGCCGATGGGGCGGCGAACAGGGCCTCGATCTCGTCGGCATTGAAGAAGTGACGTTGGCCGCAGAATTCGCAGCGGACTTCGGCGCGGCCCGCGTGGCCGGCTTCAACCGCGCTGCGGGCTTCGTCGATGCCCAGGGTGCGCAGCACGTCCTCGACCCGCGCCCGCGAGCAGGAGCAGCCGAAGGCCAGAGACCGCTCGCTCAGCCATTGGCATACTTCCTGGTGGAACAGCCGGTGCAGCAGGGTATGGGCATCGAGGGTCTGCAACTCGTCGCCGCCCAGTGTGGCGAACAACTGTTCGATGCGGTTCCAGCCATCCGCGTCGGCTTCGTCGCCCGGCAGTTTTTGCAGTAGCAGGCCACTGGCGTGCCGGTCGTCGGCGGCGAGCAGGAGCCGGGTGGGCAGTTGTTCGGACTGGCGGAAGTAATGCTCCAATGCGCCGGCGAGGTCGGGGCTGTCGAGTGGTACCAGGCCTTGATAGCGCATCGGGTTGCCGTCGAGGGTCGGGTTCTCGATGGTGATGGCCATCAGGGCGCCATCGCCGCTGCGGCGCAGGTCGCGGGCCACCTCGGCGGTTTGTTCGGGCGTGGCGTCCTCGGCCGGCCGGGCCAGCCCGCGCACGGTGCCGGCGGCGGTGCATTCGGCGAACAGGCCGCGCAAAGCGCCAGGCGCGCGCAGTTGCAGGGAGAGCCGGCCATCGACCTTGGCGTGGGCGCTCAGCAGGGCGGTGGCGGCGATGGCGTGTCCGAGCAGGTCGCGCAGGGGGCCGGGATCGTCGCTGCGGGCGATGGCCTCGCGCCAGGCGGGGCCGAGGCGGATGTGGGCGCCACGCACGCCGGCCTCGGGCAGCAGGAAGCGGGTGAGGCGGTCGTCATGGCCGGCGGAAGTGTCGGGGGGCAGGGGCATCGGGTTCTCGCGGCGGCGGCGCGGGCGTTTCTTGCCGATAATGCGCCATCAATGCAGCGAAAAGTGGGGGCGAAGTGAGCCAAGCGCAAGATGCACGACCTGTCCGCCGTCGCCGCTGGTTGTGGTGGGCGACGTGGCTGGCGGCTTTCGCCCTGACGTTTCCGGTCTTGCAGGTGGCGACGCTTCGTGTCATCGATCCGCCTTTCTCCAGTTTCATGGCGATTCGGCTGGCGCAGGCCTGGGGCGGTGGCGATTTTGGCTTCCGCCTCGCTTACCAGTGGCGCGATCTTGGCCGGATGTCGCCTTCGGTGCCGGTGGCGCTGGTGGCGTCGGAGGACCAGACGTTCGCCGAACACAGTGGCTTCGATCTCAAGGCGATCGAACGGGCGCGCGCCGCCAACGAGCGCGGCAAGCGCATCCGCGGCGGCAGCACCATCAGCCAGCAGACCGCGAAGAACCTGTTCCTGTGGAGCGGTTCCGGCTGGAGCCGCTGGCTGCGCAAGGGGCTGGAGACGTATTACACCTTCTGGATGGAGCGCCTGTGGCCGAAGCGGCGCATCCTTGAGGTGTACGCCAATGTCGCCGAGTTCGGGGATGGCGTATATGGCGTGCAGGCCGCCGCGCGCACCTGGTTCGGCCGCGATGCCTCGCGCCTGAGGCCGGCAGAGGCCGCGCGTCTGGCGGCGGTGCTGCCCAACCCGAAGCGTTACAGCGTGGCGAAGCCCGGCCCTTACGTACAGCGGCGCGCGCGTGCGATCCAGCGGCAGATGGGCTACATCGGCGGCCCGTCCTATCTGGGGGAATTGGAATGAGCATGCGCCTGACCGTGGTGGTGGCCGCATTCAACGAGGCCGAGGCGTTGCCGTTGCTGCATGCGCGTCTGATGCCGGTGTTGGATGGGCTTGATGGCATCGAGGCGCGCGTGTTGTATGTCGACGACGGCAGCGGTGATGGCACCTGGGCGACGATGCGGCGGCTGGCCGCGGGAGACCGGCGGGTGGCGTTGCTGCGGCTGTCGCGCAACTTCGGCAAGGAGGCGGCGCTGACCGCTGGTCTCGACCAGGTGCGCGAGGGGGCGGCGATGATCCTCGACGCCGATGCCCAGGACCCGCCGGAATTGATCCCGCGTTTCGTCGAGAAATGGCGCGAAGGCTGCGACAACGTGTATGGTCGCCGCATCGAGCGCGCCGGCGAAAGTTTCGCCAAGCGCGCCACCGCTTCCATGTTCTACCGTGTCATCGGTCGTCTCTCGCGCACGCCGATTCCCGAGGACACCGGTGACTTCCGCCTGCTTTCGCCACGCGCGTTGGCCGCCCTGCGCGAGCTGCGCGAACGCCATCGTTTCATGAAGGGGCTGTTCGGCTGGGTGGGTTTCAATGGTGCCGAGATCGCCTACGAGCGCGAGGCTCGGGTGGCCGGGAAGAGCAAGTTCAATTTCTGGAAGCTGTGGAACTTCGCGCTGGAGGGCATCACCAGTTTTTCCACCGTGCCGCTGCGGGTGGCGACTTATCTCGGCATCGCCACGGCGTTCGTCGCGTTTGGCTATGGCGTGTTCGTGGTGGGCAAGGCATTGGCGTATGGCGATCGCGTGGCCGGCTGGCCGACGATGATGGCGGTGATTTTGTTCCTTGGCGGCGTGCAGCTGATCGCGTTGGGGATGATCGGCGAATATCTGGGCCGGCTCTACACCGAGGTCAAGCGGCGGCCGTTGTACTTGGTGGCCGATTGGCGGCCCGGGGCGGACGCGGGGTATGCTGGCGGCGGTTCCGAAGCGAGGAGCGGCCATGCGCCAGATGCGTCATCTGCTTGAAGCCAAGAACAAACCCGGGGTGGTCTGGATCGCGCCCGGGGCCCCGGTGATCGACGCGCTGCGGCTGATGGCCGAGGAGGGCATCGGCGCGGTGCTGGTGATGGACGAGGGCAGGCTGGTCGGCATCCTTTCCGAGCGCGATTACGCCCGCAAGGTGGTGTTGCTGGGGCGTACCTCGGCCACCACGCCGGTAAGCGAGATCATGAGCCATCAGGTAGTCTGCGGGCGGCTGGGCGACAGCATCGACCAGTCGATGCAGGTGATGACCGAGAAGCGCATCCGCCATCTCCCGATCGTGGAGCACAAGGAGGTCGTCGGTATCGTGTCGATCGGCGACCTGGTCAAGGCGGTGATCGCGGCGCAGCGCGCCGAGCTGCGCCATTTGCAGGACTACATCGCGGGTTGAGTTGCCGGGCGGTTGGTTCAGTCCGGCACTACCAGCGCCCACACCGCCACGAAGTGGCAGACCGTGCCAGCGATGCAGGCCAGGTGCCAGAGCGCGTGCGAATACTTCACGCGCTTGTTGAGATAAAACCCGGTACCCAGCGTGTAGCCGATGCCGCCGGCCAGCAGCCAGCCGAATTGCCAGCCGGTCAGCGCGTGGTAAACCGGTTTGGCGTAGAGCATGACCAGCCAGCCCATCGCGATATACACCAGCGTGGAAACGACGTTGAAGCGGCCGGTGAAGAACAGCTTGAACACGATGCCGACCGCCGCCAGCGACCAGATCGCGATGAACAATGTCCAGCCCGGGCCGCCGCGCAGCACGGTGAGGGTGAACGGCGTATAGGTGCCGGCGATTAGCAGGTAGATCGCGCAGTGATCGACGATCTTCAGCCGGGCGCGCTTGAGCGCTTCGACCGCGCTGTGGTAGGCGGTGCTGGCGAGGTAGAGCGCCAGCATCGAGGCGCTGAACACGATCGCCGAGGCCCATTGCCAGGCATTGCCGCCGCGTGCGACCGACGTTGTGACCATGGTCAGCCCGGCGCCGAGCGCCAGTAGCGCACCGAGGCCGTGGGTCAGCACGTTGGCGCGTTCCTCTTCGGGTGAGTACGCGGAGGTATGGGGTGGGGTCATGTGCCGAGCATACAGGGATGTTGCGTTGCGCAATCGGGCTTGGCATTCGTTGCTTCGCTACGTTCAGTCCTCGCGCATGTTCACGCCCCGGAGGAGCGGCGCGGCGCATCGATCGGGTCGTATGAATGCTGATGAGGCGGAAAAGTTAGACGATGCCGTTGGCCTTCTTCCACTTGCGCAGCCGCGCCCGCGCGTTGGCGTAGGGCGAGGACGTGTTGAGCTGGATCATCCGGCCCTGGGGATATTTTTCGTACCAGGGCGCGCCGTACAGCGATGCGTCGGTTTCGCTTTCCACCAGCGCCAGGATGCGGGCATGCACGTCCGCGAATTGCCGCAACAGCGCCGGGTAGTCCTGGCCGGCGTGGTCGGCATAGAACTTCCGCGCCAGACGTCCGAGCTCGTTCCACCGGTAGCCGGTTTCCGGGAAATCGACCGGCAGCCCGCGGGCCTTGGCGTCGCACCACTTCAGCACGAGCAGGTTCCAGCCGATCAGATAGGCCACCAGGTCGGCCACGCTCATCGATGTGCCCCGGGCATGGCCTTCCATCGTTGCCTGGCGGGCGTGTCCGGCCGGGATGCCGGCCAGTTCGCCGGCCAATTTCCGGTAGGTCGAGGTGATCGCGTCCAGCAATTCCCGTCGGTTTTGCGGCACTGCCATTTCGTGTCTCCGGTATGCGGGGGCATGGGCGCCCGCCTTCGGCGTGGCGCTTCGTCCGGTGGTCGGGCGGGCGTCAGTCGATGCGCTCGGCGTGCGCGTGTTCGCGGGTGGCGAGGAATTGCACGTCCGGCGCGCGCTCCTGGGCCAGTTGCAGGTTGACCCGGGTCGGGGCGAGATAGACCAGTTGGCCGGCGGCGTCGACGCCGAGATTCACCGCGTTCTTTTCGCGGAACTCTTCCAGTTTTCTGGCGTCGTCGCATTTGATCCAGCGCGCGGTGGCGACCGTCACCGGCTCGAAGCTGGCGTCGACGCCGTATTCGTCCTTCAGCCGGTAGGCGACCACGTCGAATTGCAGCACGCCGACCGCGCCCAGGATCAGGTCATTGCTCATCAGCGGCCGGAAGAACTGCGTGGCGCCTTCCTCGGAAAGTTGCGCAAGTCCCTTCTGCAACTGCTTAAGCTTCAGCGGATCGCGCAGACGGGCGCGGCGGAATAATTCGGGCGCGAAGTTGGGGATGCCGGTAAAGGCGATGTTCTCGCCCTCGGTGAAGGTGTCGCCGATCGAAATGGTGCCGTGGTTGTGGATGCCGATGACGTCGCCCGGCCAGGCGTCCTCGGCGATCTCGCGGTCGCTGGCCATGAAGGTGAGTGCGTTGGCGAGCTTGAGGTCCTTGCCGGTGCGTGGCTGGAACGCTTTCATGCCGGCGCTGAACTTGCCCGAGCAGATGCGCATGAAGGCCACGCGGTCGCGGTGCTGCGGGTCCATGTTGGCCTGGATCTTGAACACGAAGCCGGAGAGTTTGGCCTCGGCGGGCTGTACCTCGCGGCTGGTGGTGGCGCGTGGCTGCGGCATCGGCGCGTGCTGGACGAAGAAATCCAGGAGCGGTTGCACGCCGAAGTTGTTGACCGCCGAGCCGAAGAACACCGGGGCCTGTTCGCCGCGCAGGTAGGCATCGCGGTCGAAGGGGTGCGAGGCGCCTTCGACCAGTTCCAGTTCCTCGCGCAGTTCGGCCAGCATGTCGGCGCCGATGGCGGCCTCGACGCCCGGGGCGTCCAGCGAGGCGAAGATGGTGGAATCCTGCCGGGTGTGGTTCTTGCCGGCTTCGTACAGATGCACCTCGCCGGTGATGAGATGCACCACGCCCTTCAGGCGCTTGCCCATGCCGATCGGCCAAGTCACCGGGGCGCACTGGATCTTCAGTACGTGTTCGATTTCGTCCATCAGCTCGATCGGGTTCTTGCCCTCGCGGTCGAGCTTGTTGATGAAGCTCATGATCGGCGTGGTGCGCAGCCGGCAGACTTCCATCAGCTTGATCGTGCGCTCCTCCACGCCCTTGGCGACGTCGATCACCATCAACGCGGAATCCACCGCGGTCAGCACGCGGTAGGTGTCCTCGCCGAAGTCGGCGTGGCCGGGGGTGTCGAGCAGGTTGACGATGTTGCCGGCGTAGGGGAATTGCATCACCGAGCTGGTGACGGAGATGCCGCGCTCCTTTTCCAGCGCCATCCAGTCCGACGTCGCGTGACGCGCGGCCTTGCGGCCCTTGACCGAGCCGGCCATCTGGATCGCGCCGCCGAAGAGCAGCAATTTTTCGGTCAGCGTGGTCTTGCCGGCGTCGGGGTGGGAAATGATGGCGAAGGTGCGGCGGCGGGCCGCTTCCTGTTGGATTTCGGACATGCTGAACGCGGCGTGCGGGCGCCTGCGGATAAGTCGGTGAGGGCGGCGATTATACGGCCAATGGCCTTACCCTTCCGCCATGTCCAGTTATTGCGATATCGCCCCCGGCCACCCCTTGCACGGGCCGTACCACGATCAGGAGTACGGTGTGCCTGAACGCGGGGAGGCGGTGTTGTTCGAGCGGCTGTTGCTGGAAATCAACCAGGCCGGATTGAGTTGGGAAACCATGCTGAGGAAGCGTGAAGGCTTCCGCCGCGCCTACGATGGTTTCGATGTCGACAAGGTGGCCGCTTATGGCGAGGTTGAACGCGCGCGCCTGCTGGGCGACGTGGGGATCGTCCGCAACCGTTTGAAGGTGGGGGCGGCCATCCACAATGCGAAGGTGATTCAGCGTTTGCGCGACGCGCATGGTGGATTCGCCGAATGGCTGGATGCGCATGTCGAGTTGCAGGGCCGGGCGCGCAACAAGGCCGAATGGGTCGCGTTGTTCAAGCGTGATTTCCGTTTCGTCGGCGGCGAGATCGTCGGTGAGTTCCTGATGAGTCTGGGCTATCTTCCCGGGGCGCATCGCGCCGATTGCCCGGCGGCACGGCGGATTGCCCGGCTCGATCCGGTGTGGATGCGTTATCGCTGAAGCGGTGCGGGGCAATCCTCGTCACGCACGATGCGCTGGGTGGACGCCGGGTACTGGGCCAACCGGTGGTTTGGCCCGGCTGGGCGTGGCGAGAAACCACCCCCGCAGTTCGGGCGGACGCCTTGCAGCCGTTCGTGGACGCAGTCCGCGCGGAAGGTGCATTCCAACGAGCAGATGAGCGCCCGGGCCGAGTCGGGCGGAAGGTCGCGTTGGCGGCATTCGCAGTTTGGCCGCATGTCCAGCATGTCATTTTCCGGCGGTGGAATTGCCCGGCATATGCTGCGTGTCCATGTGGGGCAGGCGCAGTTCGCCCTCGTGGCCGAGGATGCGCACGGGCACCGACTCCAGCCGCAGCCCGGTGTTCACCTGCACCGCGAAATGCAGGTGCGGGCCGCTGGAATAGCCCGAATTGCCGCTGCGGGCGATGACTTGCCCGGTTTCCACCCATTGCCCTGGCGTCACTTGCAGGCTGCCGTGTTGCAAGTGGGCGTATACCGCCATGCTGCCGTCGCCGTGCAGGATGCGGAGAAAGTTGGCTTGATCGAACCGGCCGGGGGTGTCGCCGAAGCGGCCTTCGGCCCGCATCACCGTGCCGGCGCGGGCGGCGATCACCGGCGTGCCGACCGGCGCGACGAAATCGATCGCCTCGCGGTTTTCCGCATCGGCATGGCTGAAGGCGCCTTGTGGCGGCTGGCCGATGCGCGGCTGTGGCAGTCGCAGCGGAAAGCGATAGGCGATGTCGTGCGCGCGCGCGCCGGGTGCGCCGGGCACGGCCAGGAGTTCTAGGCGCAGCGCGCCGCCACCGGGCAGGCGGGCGATGCGATACGCGCCGCGCCGTGGCAGCAGCCGCTGGATGGGCAGGCCCGGCACCGGCTGTTTCGCGTTGACGTGTACCTCGACGGGGCCTGAGAGTGCATTGTCGACCCACACCTCGCGCGCGTCGGTCAGCGCCAGGATGCGCAGGCTTACCTCGGGGGCGGGCGGGGAATCCGCCGCCGGCGTGGCGGGCGGCGCTTCCGGCGGCCAGCCGATCCACTGTGCCGGCGCGGCCAACGGCAGCGTGACCAGCAGCCACGGCAGGCAGTTCAGCGCCAGACGGATGGGGCGGGCCAAGCGTGGGTGGCGGGCGGCGGCGGGGGCGTTGCATCGGTGCATGGCGATCAGTATCGCCCGGATGGGATATTGATCGTTTCATCCGAATAAAGCGATTGACTTTGCTGGATGGCGCGGGCAGACTGCGCCCATCCATCGAGATCGGCGGAGGGACAGGCCCTTTGATGCCGAGGCAACCCGGGGGTTTCCCGAAGGTGCCAATTCCTGCGGTGACGCCGTCGCCGCGCAGATGGTCGAGCCGCGCCCCATGCCGCCCGACATCCGCAACCGCAGGACTCGACTCACTTCGGAGTCCGTCATGAGCCTGGTTGCCGCTTCCTTTGATTCTTCCCACGACGAGGCCGCCTGCCGTTTCGTCGGCGCGGCCGCGGCCGAGCCTCTGGCCCTGCGCGGCGTGCATCGTTGCCGGCTGGCGCTGCGCCATGCCGGCGAGCGCGACGTGGCCATCCGTTGGGAATTGTCCGGCCCCGCCGATGCGCCGTTGCTGATCGTCGCCGGCGGCATCTCGGCGCATCGCCACGTCATCGCCAACGAACTGGATGCCGCCCCCGGCTGGTGGCAGGCGCAGGCCGGCCTGCTGGGCCGTCACCGTGTGCTGGCGATCGACTGGCTGGGCGATGGCGATGGGCTCGATGTCGCCATCGACAGCGCTGACCAGGCCGATGCGCTGGCGGCGGTGATCGCGGCGCTCGACCTGCCACGCGCGCACGCTTTCATCGGGGCTTCCTACGGCGCGATGGTCGGTCTGCATTTCGCCGCCTGTCATGCCGGCAAGCTGGGAGCGCTGGTCGCCATCAGCGGGGGGCATCGCCCGCATCCGTGGTCGAGTGCGTTGCGCTCGGTGCAGCGCAAGATCGTGACCCTGGGCGATGACGGCGCCGGTCTCGCCTTGGCGCGGCAGTTGGCGATGCTGTCCTATCGTACGCCGGCGGAGTTCGCCGAACGGTTCGCCGCGCCGGTGGAACTGCGCGAGGCGCGCGCGGTCTGCCCGGCCGAGGATTACCTGGAAAGCTGCGGCCAGCGCGTGCTGGCGCGTTTCGATGCCGCCTCCTACGTGCGCCTGTCGCAGTCGATCGACCTGCACCGGATCGAGCCGGAGCGCGTGCGCGTGCCGCTGTCGGTGATCGCCGTCGATAGCGACCTGCTGGTGCCACGCGAGGACCTGGCCGAACTCGCCGTGCGCGCGCCGGACGCCTGGTTGCAGGTGATCGCCTCACGCTACGGCCATGATGCTTTCCTGAAAGAAACCACGGCGATTTCCGCCGCCCTGACCGCCGCCCTGGATGCCTGAGCTGTGAGCCACGAGAAGAAAAACCACATCGCCACCCGCGCCGTGCGCGCCGGCATCGACAGCGATACCGCCTTCGGCGCGGTGACGCCGCCGATCGTGCTGTCTTCCAATTTCAGCTTTGCCGGTTTCGACGACAAACGTCGCTACGACTACACTCGCAGCGGCAACCCGACTCGCGACCTGCTGGCCGATGCGCTGGCCGGGCTGGAAGGCGGCGCCGGCGGTGTCGTCACCGCCACCGGCATGGGCGCGATCACCCTGGCGCTGAACGCGCTGCTGGCGCCTGGCGATACGTTGGTGGTGCCACACGATTGTTATGGTGGCAGTTGGCGGCTGTTCGATGCGCTGGCGAAGAAGGGCGCGTTCGAACTGATCACCGCCGATCTCACCGACGCCGCCGCGCGCGCCGCCGCGTTCGCCTGTGGGCCGAAACTGGTGTGGATCGAAACGCCTTCCAACCCGCTGTTGCGCATCACCGACCTGGCCCGGGTGGTGGGCGAGGCGAAAGCGGCGGGCGCTTCGAGCGTGGTGGACAACACCTTCCTCTCGCCGCTGTGGCAGCGCCCGCTGGACTTCGGCGCCGACGCGGTATTGCATTCCACCACCAAGTACGTCAACGGCCACAGTGACGTGGTGGGCGGCGCGTTGATCGCACGCGAACCCGCGCTTGCCGAACAGTTCGCCTGGTGGGGCAATGCGCTCGGCCTGACCGGCTCGCCGTTCGACAGCTTTCTCACCCTGCGCGGCGTGCGCACGCTCCCCGCGCGCCTGGCCGTGCACGAGGCCAATACCCGCGCCATCGTCGAGCTGCTCGATGGCCATCCGGCGGTACGCGCGCTGCACTGGCCGGGGTTGGCCACCCATCCGGGGCACGAAATCGCCGCGGCTCAGCAGTCCGGTTTCGGCGCGATGCTGTCTTTCGAACTGGCCGGCGAAGCCGCGGTGCGCGCCTTCGTGGCGGGGCTGGAATACTTCACCCTGGCCGAATCGCTGGGCGGCGTGGAAAGCTTGATCGCCCATCCCGCCACCATGACCCATGCGGCGATGAGCCCGGAAGCGCGCCACGCCGCCGGGATTTCCGATGGGCTGCTGCGGCTGTCGGTGGGTATCGAGCACGCCGGCGATCTGTTGGCCGATCTCGCCGCCGCCCTGGCGCGGGCCGAAGCGGCGCGTGACGCATGAGTCTGCCGAAGCGGCTGGTGCTGCTGGGTACCGGCACCGTCGGCGGCGCCTTCACCGAGCGGCATGCGCGGCTGCGCGCGGCGGGCGTCGCGGTACCGGCGATTCGCGCCATCGCCAATGCGCGCGGCTGGCGCGAGGTCGATGCCGATGGCGATGCGGCGCCGTGCCTGCGCGATCTGCGCGCCGCCGCCGCGCCGCGCGACGGCCAGTGGCTGGCCACCGCGCGCTTCGGCCGTGGCGACGTGGTGGTGGACGCCAGCGCCAGCGATGTCCTGGCTTCCCGCCACGCCGACTGGCTGGCGGCCGGCGCGGATGTCGTCACCGCCTGCAAGCTGGGGCAGGGCACGGCGCTTTCGCGTTGGCGCGCGATTCGTCAGGCCGCCGCCGACGGCGGTGGCGGCTATGGCGATAGCGCCACGGTCGGCGCGGGGCTGCCGCTGATCCGTTCGATCCGCGAATTGCGGGCCGGTGGCGACCGCATCCATGCCATCGCTGGCGTGCTGTCGGGATCGCTGGCGTGGCTGTTCAATCATTACGACGGGATGCGCCCGTTCTCCGGTTTCGTGCGGGAAGCGCGCGATGCCGGTTATACCGAGCCGGATCCGCGAGACGACCTGTCCGGTGAGGACGTGCGCCGCAAGATCGTCATCCTCGCCCGTGCGGCTGGGGTTGAACTGGAGGCGGATGCGGTGCGGGTGGCGTCGCTGGTGCCCGAAGCGTTGGCATCGTTGCCGCTGGCGCGGCTCGACGCCGCGCTGCCGGTGTTGGACGAGCCGCTGCGCCAGCGTTACGCCAAGGCGTATCGCAATGACGAGGTACTGAAATTCATCGCCCGCTACGCGCATGGTGAGGCCAGCGTTGGCCTGGAGGCGTTGCCGCGCGCGCACCCGCTGGCGGCCGGCGGTGGTACCGACAACCGGGTGGCGATCTGGTCGGATCGCTACCGCGCGCAGCCGCTGGTGATCCAGGGGCCGGGCGCGGGGGCGGAAGTCACCGCCGCCGCGCTGCTCGACGACGTATTGCGGCTGACCCTCAGCGGCTGAAGCGCCATTTCTGGTTGCGCCCGCCGTTGCAGCGCCAGGCCACCACGTTGCGGCCCGGGCCGTTCAACGTGGTCGGTGCGCCCAGGGCCACGTCCAGGCACCACTTGTCGCCGCGTGTATGGTTGATGAGTTGCCCGCCGAAGAGTTCCCAGCGTTGGTTTTCGTCGCCGTGGCAGGGCCAGGCGATGACGTTGCGGCCGGCGCCGTTGGTGCCGATGCGGCTGTTGAAATCGACATCCAGGCACCAGTTGCCGCGGCCGGCACGGCTGCGCAACAGCCCGTGATCGAAAGACCATTGTTGGTTGTCGCGGCCATGGCAGGGCCAGGCGATGACGTTGCGGCCGCGCCGGGTTTCGCCGACGCGGCTGTCCATGCCGATGTCGAGACAGCCATAGGCCGAGGTCAGCCGACCGGCGAGCGTGCGGTAAGGCGGGTCGGCGGGCCAATCCGGCCAATCCATCCGTGGCGGGGAGATGATGGGCGGCGGAGGCATGGCCGGGGGCTGCGGCATGGCCGGCGGCGGCGGAAAGAGGGGGCTGGGGGCGAAGAAGGCGGAGAGCAGTAGAAGCGAGGCGTTCATTGGCTGGAAAAGGATGGATGATTGCGCAAGGCGGGTGGATTCGGGGCCGTATTGTGCGGTGCGGAAAATTTACCGGAGTGCAACCGGCCGGCCGCGCGATGGCGGCCCGTTTTCAACACTCGATCACGTTCACCGCCAGCCCGCCGCGCGAAGTCTCCTTGTACTTGTCCTGCATGTCGCGGCCGGTGTCGCGCATGGTCTTGATCACCTTGTCCAGGCTGACCTTGTGCTTGCCGTCGCCGCGCATCGCCATGCGCGTGGCATTGATGGCTTTCACCGCGCCCATCGCGTTGCGTTCAATACAGGGGATCTGCACCAGCCCGCCAATCGGGTCGCAGGTCAGGCCCAGGTTGTGTTCCATGCCGATTTCCGCCGCGTTCTCGATCTGCGAGGGCGTACCGCCGAGTGCGGCGGTGAGCCCCGCCGCGGCCATCGAGCAGGCCACGCCGACCTCGCCCTGGCAGCCCACTTCGGCACCGGAGATCGAAGCGTTTTCCTTGTAGAGGATGCCCACCGCGGCGGCGGTCAGCAGGAACTCGAATACGCCCTGCTCGTTGGCGCCGGGGATGAAGCGGTCGTAGTAGTGCAAGACCGCCGGGATGATGCCGGCCGCGCCATTGGTGGGCGCGGTCACTACCCGGCCGCCGGCGGCGTTTTCCTCGTTGACCGCCAGCGCGTAGAGGTTCACCCAGTCGAGGATGGTCAGCGGGTCGCGCATGCCGGCCTCGGGCCGCGAGCGCAGTTCGGCGTGCAACGTCGGCGCGCGTCGCGAGACGTGCAGGCCGCCGGGCAGCGTGCCGGATTCGCGGATGCCGCGCGCCACGCAGTCTTGCATCGCCACCCACAGCTCGCGCAGACCCTCGACGATCTCCTCGTCGCCGCGCCATGCGCGTTCGTTCTCCAGCATCAGTTGGGCGATGCCGAGGCCGGTGTCGCGCGTGCGCGCCAGGAGTTCGTCGCCGCTGGAGAAGGGGTGCGCCACCTCGGTGGTGTCGGCGACGATGCGGTCTTCCGCGGCTTCGTCCTCGTTGACCACGAAGCCGCCGCCGACCGAATAGTAATCGCGGCTCGCCAGTTCGTTGCCTTCGCCGTCGTAGGCGATGAAACGCATGCCATTGGTATGGAAGGGCAGTTTCTGGCGCTTGTTCATGATGAGGTCGGTTTTCTCGTTGAAGCCGATCTCGTGTTCGCCGTCGAGCCGGATCTTCCGGGTCGAGCGAATGCGTTCCAGCGCCTCGGGAATGATGTCCGGATCGATCCGGTTCGGGCGGTGGCCTTCCAGGCCCATCAGGACCGCCTTGTCGGTGCCGTGTCCGCGCCCGGTGAGCGCCAGCGACCCGAACACCTCGGCGCGCAGACGCGCCACGCGCGCCAGCTTGCCCGGCCGCTTCAGGTGATGGGTGACGAACCGCGCCGCCGCCCGCATCGGCCCGACCGTATGTGAGGAGCTGGGCCCGATGCCGATCTTGTAAAGGTCGAAGACGCTGACGGCCATGGATGCGGCTGCTGTGGGAGGATCGCTATTCTAGGCGCGATCCTCCACCGCACCCGACGCCCGCGCATGGCCCTGATCCTCTACCAACGCGACGATTGCCACCTGTGCGACGAAGCGCTGGCGGTGCTGGCTGCGGCGCGCCTGCCGGAATTCGAGAGCGTCTTCATCGATGACGACGCGGCGCTGGCGTCGCGCTATGGCCTGCGCGTGCCGGTGCTGCGCGACGCCCGGCGCGGCAGCGAGCTGGATTGGCCGTTCGATCCCGCGCAGGTCGCGGCATGGCTGCGCGAGGTGGCCTGAATCAGCCGCGGCGGCCGGGCAGCATCCGCCTGAGGGTGTCGTCGTTCTTGAAGAAGTGGTGGTAGAGCGCCGCCAGCGCATGGCCGGCGGCGGCCACGGTCAGCAGCCAGAACAGGATTTCGTGCAACTCGCCGGCAAGTTCGCGCAGGTCGCGGTTTTCGCCGACCAGCGCCGGGAACCGGAACAGGCCGAAGAAGTCGACCGGCCGCCCGGCCCAGTCCGACAGCAGCCAGCCCGACAGCGGCACCGTCAACAGCAGCAGATAGAGCGCGACGTGGCCAAGCGCGGCCAGACGATGGTTGAGCAAGCTGACCCCGGGCACCGCGCCCGGCCGGCCCGCGCCCAGCGCCCAGGCGAGGCGGGCGAGCGCCAGCAGCAGGATCAGCATGCCGATTGACTTGTGCAGCGGTACCAGCTGGCTGCGTAGTTCGCGGCCGAAATCGCCCATCACCAGCCCGAGAACGCCCTGGCCGAGCAGCAGCAGGACGATCGACCAATGGAAGGATTTGCTGATGGAACCCCATTGGGTGGCGGTGTTGCGCAGGCTCATGACTTGGCTCTCGAACGAATTGGGCGTTGCCTATTCTAGGTTCTGGGCGATGAGGAAGTGGGGACGCTTTCACCTGGAACCTTGGCGCGGCGGGCCAAGGTCCGGCGCGTTGCCCGGAAGGGCGGACATCAGGTCTGATCTGGCGCGTGGCCGGGAGGGGCCGGTGCCAGGTTTGCCCCATGCCGGCCCGGGCGCGGCATCGCCACTGCCGGCGCTGGGCGGACGATCGGCTTGCGCTGAATGCGTTCACGCGCCAGGATCGCCACCTGGGGAGTCGGGCGGGGAGGTCGCCATGCGAAAGATCATCGCCGGTTTCATTGCCTGCCTTGCCTGGATGGCGATGGCCCCGGCGGCGGCGAAAGTGCCGGAGAGTCCGCACCTGCGCGTGCTCGGCTCGCGCGATGGCGTGCCTTCGACCCAGCTCAACGTCATCGATGTCGACCGCGCCGGTTTCGTCTGGATCGGCAGCCTCGATGGCCTGGCGCGCTACGACGGCAATGGCTTCCGCATCTGGCGGCACGACCCGCGCGATTCACGCTCCCTGCCCGGCAACATCGTGCAGGCCGTGCATGTGGATGCCCGCGACCGGGTATGGGTGGCCACCGAGTTCAGCGGCCTCAGCATGCTGGGGCCGGGGCGCAGCGGCTTCACCACCGTGCGCCGGGAGAGCCACCCGATGCTGGGCAGCAACGACATCTATAGCATCGCCAGTCACGGCGACACGTTGTGGTTCGGCACCGCCAACGCCGGCCTTTACCAACTGGATGCGCATGGTGACGATCCGGAGAAATGGCGGTTGCGGCAATTGCCGGGGCTCTCCACCCAGCCGGTTCTGTCGCTGGCGAAGGATGCCAAGGGGCGGCTGTGGATCGGCAGTCTTGATGGCCTGTCGATGTGGGATGGCCAACGCATGGTGGCCCAGCCCCTGCCGGGCGAAACCGTGCCGGGCATCGTCTATTCGCTGCTGGCCGAGGGCGGCCGGCTGTGGGTGGGCAGCGCCGGTGGCGTGTTCCGTCGAGAAGCCGACGGACGCTGGCTGCGCCTGCCCTGGGCCGACATGTTCGAGCGGCCGAATGCGGTGGTGGCGATGGTGCGCGACCACGAGGGTGTGATGTGGCTGGGTAGCCAGCGCCGGCTGTGGCGGGTGCGCGACGACGAAAGCATCCCGTTGCCGGTCAACTTGCTGAAGGACAGCTTCATGCGCCCGTTCATGGCGTTGCGCCTGCAACCCGATGGCGGGCTGTGGGTGGGGATTCCCGGCGTCGGGCTTGGCTATCTGCGCTCGGACTGGCGCGGGATCGCCGAGCTGAGCCACAGTACGAGCGGTCCGGGATTGGCGGGCGAGAGCTATCGCGCCGTCACGCCGGCGCGCGATGGTGGGGTCTGGGTGGCCGGTACCGATGGCCATGTCGAGCGGGTCGATGGACAGGGCGTTGCCGAGAGTCTGCTCGATCGCATCGACAAGGCCACTTACGAACGCGAACTGCAAAAAGCCAAGCCCAGTGGATTCCTTGAGGATGCGCGAGGCCAACTGTGGCTGGGCGATGGCCGTGGCATCCTGCTCAGGATCGATCGTGCGGGTCGCATCGACCACTGGCACCGCAGAAGCCCCGTCGCTCCGGTGCCCCAGGGCGGCGCTATCGACATGATCTGCGCTGGGCCGGGCGATACCCTGTGGCTGTCGGTACAGGGGGGCGGGTTGCAGCAGCGCGACATCGTCAGCGGTCGGGTGCTGCGCAATGTCCCCATCGGCAGCGACAGTGGTTTGGGCGATGGCGACAACGAAGCGCTGCGCCTCGACCGGGAAGGGCGGCTGTGGATCGCCGGTGGCTTTGGCCTGGGCTGGCTGGACGAGGCCACGGGCCGGGTGGTGACGCCTCCCGGGCTGGCCGGCAACCGGGTGTTCGGGTTCGATTTCGACGGTCCCGACAGTCTTTGGCTGCACCGGCTGGATGGGCTGGAACAGTACCGCCGCATCGGTGGGCAATGGCGGCGCGTTGCCCGGGTGCTGGCCGGGCGCGACCTGCCGGCGCTGGAGGCGGCAGGGTTGAGGGTCGATGACCGCCGCCGGGTCTGGCTCACCAGCCAGCGCGGCTTGTTTCTGTGGGACCCCGCGCGCCGCCGCCTGCGCAGCTATGGCATCGCCAACGGCTTGTCCAGCCAGGAGTTCGCCAAGCGCGCCCTGGCGTTTTCGCCCGATGGCATGCTGGCGGCCCCCACCAGCGTCGGCAGCGTGGTACTGGTGGACACCCGCTACCCGGACCCGCCGGCGCATCCCGTGACCTTGCGCATCGACGGCATCGATGTGCGTCAGGCGGGGCGCTGGGTGAGCCGGGTGGACGATGGCAATCTCACCTTCGCCCCCGATGACCGGGAAATCCGCCTGACCGGCCACCTGCTGGCTTTCGACGACCCGGGAGCGATCCGCTATCGCAGCCGACTGGATGGCTTCGAACGCGATTGGGTGGAGCAGGGGGCGCTGGGCGAGCGCATCTTCACCGGGCTTGGCCCGGGCCGCTACGTGCTGCACATGCGCGCCAGCGATGCCGATGGCAACGTAGCCGACGAGCAACGCCTCGAATTCACCGTGACGCCGCCGTGGTGGCGTGCCCCGCCGGCGATGCTGGCCTATCTGTTGGCGCTGCTGGCGGCGGTCTTGCTGGGTTCGCGTAGCTGGCGGCAACGCCTGCGCCGGCGCAACGAATGGCGGTTGGCCGAGCAGCAGCGGGAACTGGCCGAGCAGGCTTCGGAGGCCAAGACCCGCTTCCTCGCCACTCTCGGGCACGAGATCCGCACGCCGATGACCGGGGTGCTCGGCATGGCCGAGCTGCTGCAATCCTCGCCGATGGACGCCCGTCAGCGCGGCCAGGTCGATGCCATCCATCGCGCCGGCCGGCATCTCTTGCGGCTGGTCAACGATGCGCTCGACCTGGCCCGGATCGAGGCCGACAAGCTGGAGCTCTCCGAAGCGGATTTCGATTTCCGCCAGTTGATCGACGATGTGACCGGGCTGATGCGGCCGATGGCCGAACGCAAAGGTTTGGGCTTCCGGCGGGTGCTCGACGCGGCCACCCCACGCGGGTTGCACGGCGATCGCACCCGGGTCGAGCAGATCCTGCTCAACCTGCTCGGCAATGCCATCAAGTTCACCGAGCGCGGCGAAGTGCGGCTGTCGTTGTCAGCGCTGTCGCCACAGGGCGTGGTGATCGAAATCAGCGATACCGGCCCGGGTCTCGACGACGAGCAGCGGCAGCGGCTGTTCCGTCGCTTCGAGCAGGCCGAAGGCGCGCGCACCAGTACCCGTTACGGTGGCAGCGGCCTTGGGCTGGCCATCAGCCAGGAACTGGCAGCGATGATGGGTGGGCGGATCGACGTGGACAGCGCGCCTGGGCAGGGCGCCCGTTTCCGGGTTGAACTGCCGCTGGTGGCGGCGCGGGACACGCGGGCGGCCAAAACCGCGGCCGTGGCGGGAGGCCGGTTGCGGCCGCTGTCGCTGCTGCTGGTGGAGGACGACGCCACCGTGGCCGATGTGGTCGGTGGCCTGTTGCGGGCGCAGGGCCATGCGGTGAGCCATGCGGCGCATGGCCTGGCCGCCCTGAGTCAGGCGGCGACCACGCGTTTCGATGTCGCCCTGCTCGATCTCGATCTGCCGGGCATGGATGGCTTCGAGTTGGCGCGGCAGTTGCGTGCGCAAGGCCACGTCATGCCGCTCTTGGCGGTCACGGCGCGCGCCGATGCCGAAGCCGAACCGCTGGCCGTCGAGGCGGGGTTCGACGGGTTCGTGCGCAAGCCGGTGACTTCGGAGATGCTGGCCGAGGCGTTGGAAAAAGTGCTGGCGGCGTAATCCCGCCCGACCTCGTGCCGGCCAGGCGGGGTGGAAACGGGCGTCAGCGCCGGCTGTAGGCGTGGACTTCGTCCACCAGCACGGCGACGTGTTCCGGGTCCATGTCCGGCGACATGCCGTGGCCCAGGTTGAAGACATGGCCATCGCGCGAGCCGCCGTTGCCGTTGGCGTAGCTGTCGAGCGTTTCGCGCACCTGGGCGCGGATCGCCGCCGGCGAGGCGTACAGGGTGGCGGGGTCGAGATTGCCCTGTAAGGCCACCTTGCCCTTGCTGCGCCAGCAGGCGTCTTCCAGCGAGACCGTCCAGTCCACGCCCAGCGCCTCGGCGCCGCTGGCGGCGAGCTGATCCAGGTACGGCCCATTGCCCTTGCCGAAGAGGATCAATGGCGCTCGTTCGTCGCCTTCGCCGCGTTCCAGTTCCCGGGCGATGCGTTGCAGGTACTTCAACGAGAACTCGCCATACAGCGCCGGCGACAGCACGCCGCCCCAGGTGTCGAATACCTGCAACGCCTGCGCGCCGGCTGCGCGTTGCGCGGACAGGTAGGCGATGACCGCATCGGTGGTGATCGAGAGCAGCTTGTGCAGCAGTGCCGGCGCGCTGTAGGCCATCGCCTTGATGCGGCCGAAATCCTTGCTGCCGCCGCCTTCCACCATGTAGCAGGCCAGTGTCCACGGGCTGCCGGAGAAGCCGATCAGCGGCACGCCGCCATCCAGCTCGCGGCGGATGGTGCGCACCGCGTCCATCACGTAGCCCAGCTCGGTTTCCATGTCCGGCACGGCCAGGTTGGCGATGGCCGCCTCGTCGCGCGCCGGGCGTTCGAACTTCGGGCCTTCGCCTTCGACGAAATACAGACCCAGCCCCATCGCGTCCGGCACGGTGAGGATGTCGGAAAACAGGATGGCCGCGTCCAGCGGAAAGCGGCGCAGCGGTTGCAGCGTCACCTCGCAGGCGATGTCCGGGTTTTTCGCCATCGCCAGGAAACTGCCGGCCGCCTTGCGGGTGGCGCGATATTCCGGCAGATAGCGTCCGGCCTGGCGCATCAGCCAGATCGGCGTGCAATCCACGGGTTCGCGGCGCAATGCGCGCAGGAAGCGGTCGTTCTTCGGGGTCATGTCGGTTCCTTCAGCGAGGGGTGTCGATGCCGCGCGCGAACATCAGCTGGAAGCCTTTCCTCAGTTGCGCGTCGCGGGCTTTTTCCAGTGCGGCCAGCGCGCTCGGCTGGTCCAGGAACTGTTCGCGGCGCAGCGTGCTGCGGCTGCCTTGCTGGCCGCTTTCACGCAGCAATTCCCAGCCGCCGAGCAAATCGGGTTGCAGGGTGAGCTGGGCGAAGCGCGGCGCTTCGCGGCCATCGGGCCGTTGTTGCAGGAGCAGGCGCATGGGGGGATTGTACGGGTTGGCGAGGCCGCTACTTCAACACCGCCCGCACCTCGGCTTCGTCCACGCCGCCCAGCGCGCGCGCGCGCCCCATACCCTCCAGCAACACGAAGCGCAGCCCGCTGGCATTGGCCTTCTTGTCCAGCCGCATCCGCGCAAGCAGCGCATCGGCGTGCAAGCCCGGCGGAATCGCCACCGGCAGGCCGAATTTTTCCAGCAATGCCCGCAGACGCGCGGCGTCCGTTTCGTCCGCCATGCCCAGGCGCGCGGACAGTCGCGCCGCCAATACCATTCCGATGGCCACCGCCTCGCCGTGCACCAGCTCGCCGAAGCCCTGCTCGGCCTCGATCGCGTGGCCGAAGGTGTGGCCGAAGTTGAGCAGCGCGCGCTCGCCTTGTTCGTAGGGGTCGCGCGCCACCACCGCCGCCTTGTAACGGCAACTGGCGGCGATGGCTTCGGCCAGGGCCTCGGCATCGAGCGCCAGCAGCGCGTCGGCGTTCGTTTCCAGCCAGGCGAGGAAGCCGGCATCGAAGATCGCGCCGTATTTCACCACCTCGGCCAGTCCCGCGTGCAGTTCGCGTGGCGGCAGGGTGCGCAGCACGTCGGTATCGATGACGACCGCGCGCGGCGGGTGGAAAGCGCCGACCAGGTTCTTGCCCGCCGGGATGTCCACCGCGGTCTTGCCGCCGACCGACGAATCGACCATCGCCAGCAGCGAGGTCGGCAACTGCACGCAGTCGATGCCGCGCATCCAGCAGGCGGCCGCGAAGCCGGCCAGGTCGCCAACCACGCCGCCGCCGAGCGCGAACACGCAGGCGTCGCGGGTGGCGCCCAGCGCGGCCAGCGCGTCGATCGCGCCGCCGAAGGTGTCCAGCGTCTTGTGCGCCTCGCCGGCGTCGATCACGTGGGTGGCGAGGCGGGCTTCGGGCCTGGCCGCGTGCAGGGTTGCCGCCACGGCTTCGGCGTAAAGCGGCGCGACGTGTCCATCGCTGACGATCAGAGCGTGACGGCCGCGCCAGCGCTCGCCGAGCAGTGCGCCATTGCCCAGCAGGCCGGGGCCGATGTCGATGCGGTAGGGCGATGGCCCGCCGACTTCGACTCGCTGCGCGCGCGCGTTCATGCCGCCTCTCCAAGCCATTGCCGACGGAGCAGCGGCAACAGCATGCGGCAGGCCGTTTCCGGCGTCTGGCCGTCGGTATCGAAGGTGAGGTCGGCGACTTCGGCATACAGCGACGCGCGCGCGCTGGCGAGATCGCGCAGCACCTGCTCACGGTCGGGCCGTTGCAGCAGCGGGCGGGTGCGGTCGCGCGCCAATCGGCCGAGTTGTTCCTCCACGCTCACGCCCAGGTGCACCACGAAGCCGTGCGCCGCCAGTTGCGCGCGGTTGGCTTCGGCCAGCACCGCGCCGCCGCCGGTGGCGATCAACTGGCCGTGGCCGGCCAGCAGTTCGGCGAGCATGGCGGATTCACGCTTGCGGAAGCCGGCCTCGCCCTCGCAAGTGAAGATGTCGGACACGCTGGCGCCGGTGCGCGTTTCCAGCATCCGGTCGGTATCGATGAAGGCGAGGCCCAGCATCTCGGCCAACCGCCTGCCGATGGAAGTTTTGCCCGCCCCCATCGGCCCGACCAGCACCAGATTGGCGTGGCTTCGGGACGGGGCGGAGGTGGCGTGCATCGCGTGGCTCATCGCGAGACAATACCGCAATGGACACGCCTCTTTTGTTGACCGAAGCCCTCGACACCTTCGCCAGGTTGTTCGAGCAAGCCAAGCCGCTGGAAGCCGACGCCACCGGCATGACGCTCGCCACCGTCGACCGCGCGGGGCGGCCGGCGGCGCGCATCGTCCTGCTGAAATCGTTCGATGCCCGCGGCTTCGTCTTCTACAGCCACACCGATGGCCGCAAGGGCGAGGAAATCGCCGCGCAACCGCGGGCGGCGCTGCTGTTCTGGTGGCCGCACGTCGGCGAAGCCGGGGTGCAGGTGCGGATCGAGGGGGATTGCGAAGCGGTTTGCGACGAAGAGGCCGATGCCTATTTCGCCAGCCGCCCGCGCATGAGCCAGATCGGCGCCTGGGCCTCGGAGCAGTCGCGCACGCTGGATGCGCGCGAGTGCTTCGAGCACCGTATCGAGAACTTCGAGCGCGAGTTCGAAGGCCGGCCGGTGCCGCGCCCGAACGACTGGTCGGGTATCCGGGTGGTGCCGCGCGCCATCGAGTTCTGGCATGGCGCCAAGTTCCGTCTGCACGAGCGCTGGCTGTACGAACGTGGCGACGATCGCGGCTGGTCGAAGCGGATGCTGTATCCGTGAACATGCCGCCCGGGCGCGCGCCGCGTCGATGCACGCGGCGGCGGCCTGGGCCGGGCGAGGTGCCGTGACAGGCCCGCGTCGCATCGTCTGCCTGACCGAGGAGCCGACCGAAACGCTTTACGCGCTCGGCGAGGCGGCGCGCATCGTCGGCATCTCCGGCTTTACCGTGCGGCCGCCGAGGGCGCGCCGGGAGAAACCGAAGGTCAGCGCGTTCACTTCGGCGAAGATCGACGAAATCCTGCGGCTGAAGCCGGATTTCGTCATCGGCTTCTCCGACATGCAGGCCGATATCGCGGCCGAACTGGTACGCCGGGGCGTGGAGGTGTGGATCGCCAACCATCGCAGCGTGGCGGGCATTCTCGATTACATCCGCCGGCTCGGCGCACTGGTGGGCGTGGCGGAGAAAGCGCACGCATACGCCGATGGATTGCAACGCGGCCTTGCCGCCATCGCCGCCGAAGCCGCGCGTTTGCCCCGGCGGCCCAAGGTGTATTTCGAGGAATGGGACGCGCCGCCGATCACTGGCATCGGCTGGGTGTCCGAGTTGATCGCCATTGCCGGTGGCGACGACATCTTTCCCGAGCACGCCGCCGAGCCGCTGGCCCGGCAGCGCATTCTGGCCGATGCCGGTGAGGTGGTACGGCGCGCGCCGGAGATCGTCATCGGCAGTTGGTGCGGCAAGAAATTCCGCCCGGAGAAAGTGGCGGCGCGTCCGGGCTGGAGCGCCATTCCCGCCGTGCGCGATGGCGAATCGCACGAGGTGAAGTCGCCGTTGATCCTGCAACCCGGCCCGGCGGCGTTGACCGACGGCGTGGGTGAACTGGCGCGGATCGTGCGGGCGTGGGCGGTGCGGCGGCGCTGACGCGGGTGGTTCAGGCGGTGGCCGCGAACGCGGGCGCGAAGGCGACTTCGCCCTCGGGCGTGGCGGTATCGAAAGGCAGGGACTGGAAGTATTCGGCCGGCATACCGGGCAGATGCAGCGCCGGCCCGGCGTGGAAACCGAAGCGGCCGTAATAGCCCGGCTCGCCCAGTACGACGCAGCCGGCGCCGCCTTCCGCGCGCAGCCGCGCCAGGGCTTCCGTGACCAGGCGCTGGCCGATGCCGCGTCGCTGCCAATCCGGCCGGACCGACAACGGGCCAAGGCCGTGCCAGCCGAGGTCGTGGCCATCGATGGTGACAGGCGATGCGGCGAGGTGGCCGATGATTTCGCCGCCGAATTCGGCCACCAGCGAAAGGCTCAGCCGACCATCGCGGCGCAATGCGTCGACGATATGTTGCTCGCTGCCGCCGCGATGCGCGGCCTCGCGGAAAGCGGCTTGGACGACGAGATGGATGGCGTCGGCATCGCCGGTGTCTTCCGCGCGCAGGACGAGGCCCGCAATCGTGTTCACGGCTTCGGCAATTCGCGGTTGAAGCGCATTTCGGCGCGGGTGCCGCCTTGGCGCGCATCGATTTCGACCCGCAGCGTCATGGGCGCCCTGGCCTCGATCTCGCCGATGAAATCGCCGAAACCCTCGGCATCAATCCGGCGCAAGGCGACCGGCTGGAGGGCGTCGATCAGACCGCCGGCGCGGGCCTTCACTTCCATGCCGTCGAGCGTGACGGCATCGCCGTTGGCCGTGCGCGGCGAAACCATCAGCAGCCAGGTATCGCCATCGCGGCGGAGGCCGTAGTGCTTGGCCATCGCTTCGCTCAGATCGCTGCTGCGGGTCAGGCGCGCTTCCAGCACCGTGTTGCCCAGCGTGGCGCGGGCGGCCTGGCTTGGGGCGTTCTCGCCCACCGGGGCGGCGGGCTGTGGCGCGGGCGCGCGATTGCAGGCGCCCAGGACGATGGCGAGCGGCAGGGCGAAACGGATACAGGCGTTCATCGGTGTTCTCAATCGTGGGCGGCGGCGAGCTCGGCACCGCGCGCGCGCGCGGCGTGGATGGCGCGCGCGACGATGGCGCGGAAGCCGTCGTGCTCGAAACTTTCGAGCGCGGCCTGGGTGGTGCCGTTGGGCGAAGTCACGCGGCGGCGCAGCTCGGCGGCCGGGGTGTCGTCATGGGTCAGCATGCGCGCCGCGCCCAGCAGGGTCTGAATGGTGAGCGCGCGGGCGGCCTCGGCCGATAGCCCCTCGGCCTCGCCGGCGGCCTGCATCGCCTCGGCCAGCAGGAACACGTAGGCCGGGCCGCTGCCGGATACCGCAGTCACCGCGTCCATCAGCGCTTCGTTCTCGACCCAGACGGTCGCGCCGGCGCTGGCGAGCAGTGTTTCGGCGCTGGCGCGCTGGCCGGCATCGACCTCGGCGTTGGCATGCAGGCCGGTGACGCCGGCGCCGAGCAGGGCGGGGGTGTTGGGCATGCAGCGCACCACCGCGATGCCGCCGCCCAGCCAGCGGGCGATCTGCGTGCCGGTGATGCCGGCGGCGATCGAGACGACCAACGGCCGTTCCGCTTGCGCGGTGGCGGCCAGCGCTTCGCAGACCGTTCTCATCACCTGCGGCTTGACCGCCAGCACCCAGACGCCGGCGCCCGGCGCGGCTTGGCCGGCCTCGGCGAATACGCGTGCGCCGAAATCGCGTTGCAGGGCGTCGCGCAGTTCCGCCACCGGCTCGGCGACGCGGATCGATGCGGCATCGCCGCCGCCGCCCACCAGGCCGCCAATCAGGCTGCGGGCCATGTTGCCGCCGCCGATGAAAGCGACGGGAGGAAGAGACGCGGTACGCATGTCGTTCATGATCTTGGGGGCCATGGGGAAGCGGGGCAGGATACCGGCTTGGCGGATTCCGTCGTCGCGATGCGGGCGGCGGCGTCCGGCCGCCGCCGCCGCCCGCGAGCACGGAGTGCCAAACCGGCGAGTTCTGGTTATTCTGCTCCCATTATTTGGCCGGAGCAGGGGCCGGCCGCTCACCGGGGATAAAACTATGGATATCGCAGAACTGCTGGCCTTTTCGGTCAAGAACAAAGCCTCCGACCTGCATCTTTCCGCGGGTCTGCCGCCGATGATCCGCGTCGATGGCGACGTGCGCCGGATCAACATTCCGCCGCTCGACCACAAGACCGTGCACGCGCTCGTCTACGACATCATGTCGGACAAGCAGCGCCGGGATTTCGAGGAATTCCTCGAAACCGACTTCTCCTTCGAGATTCCCGGGCTGGCGCGCTTCCGCGTCAACGCCTTCAACCAGAACCGCGGCGCCGGCGCGGTGTTCCGCACCATTCCAAGTGAGGTGCTGACGCTCGACCAGCTAGGCTGCCCGCCGCTGTTCCGCGAGCTGGTCGACCAGCCGCAGGGGCTGATTCTGGTCACGGGGCCGACCGGCTCGGGCAAATCGACCACGCTGGCGGCGATGCTCGACCACATCAACAAGAACGAGTACGGCCACATTCTCTCGGTGGAAGACCCGATCGAATTCGTCCACCAGTCGCAGAAATGCCTGATCAACCAGCGCGAGGTGCACCGCGACACCCACGGCTTCAACGAAGCGCTGCGTTCGGCACTGCGCGAAGACCCGGACTACATCCTGGTCGGCGAATTGCGCGACCTGGAAACCATCCGCCTGGCGCTGACCGCCGCCGAGACCGGCCACCTGGTGTTCGGCACCCTGCATACCTCGTCGGCGGCGAAGACCATCGACCGCATCATCGACGTGTTCCCCGCCGGCGAGAAGCCGATGGTGCGCTCGATGCTGTCGGAAAGCCTGCGCGCGGTGATTTCGCAGGCGCTGCTGAAGAAGGCGGGCGGCGGCCGTACCGCCGCCTGGGAGATCATGGTCGGCATCCCGGCCATCCGCAACCTGATCCGCGAGGACAAGGTGGCGCAGATGTATTCGGCGATCCAGACCGGCCAGCAGCACGGCATGATGACGTTGGACCAGCATCTCCAGGATCTCGTCGCGCGCAGCATGGTGACGCGCCAGCAAGCGCGCGAATACGCCAAGGACAAGCGCCTTTTCGATTGACGCACGGCGGCGGCCAGGCCGTCGCTCCAGCCCCCGCGGAGAATCAGCATGACCACACCCACCGAATTCACTTCCCTGCTCAAACTGATGGCCGCGCAGCGCGCCTCGGACCTGTTCGTCACCGCCGGCATGCCGCCGACGCTCAAGGTCGACGGCAAGCTGAGCCCGGTCAGCGAGGCGCCGTTGACCTCGCAGCAAAGCCGCGACCTGGTGCTGTCGGTGATGACTTCGCCGCAGCGCGAGGAATTCGAAAAAACCCACGAATGCAATTTCGCGATCGGCCTGGCGGGCGTCGGCCGCTTCCGTATTTCGGCCTTCTACCAGCGTAACCAGGTCGGCATGGTGCTGCGCCGGATCGAGACCCACATCCCCACGGTGGAAGCGCTCAACCTGCCGCAAGTCATCAAGACACTGGCGATGACCAAGCGCGGCATCATCATCTTCGTCGGCGCCACCGGCACCGGCAAGACCACCTCGCTCGCGGCGATGATCGGCCATCGCAACCGCCATTCGAGCGGCCACATCATCACCATCGAAGATCCGATCGAATTCGTGCACCGCCACGAAGGCTGCATCGTCACCCAGCGCGAAGTGGGCATCGACACCGACAGCTGGGAAAGCGCGCTGAAGAATACCCTGCGTCAAGCGCCGGACGTGATCATGATCGGCGAGGTGCGTACCCGCGAGGGCATGGATCACGCCATCGCCTTCGCCGAGACCGGCCACCTGGTGCTGTGCACCCTGCACGCCAACAACGCCAACCAAGCGATGGATCGCATCATCAACTTCTTCCCCGAGGACCGCCGCAATCAATTGCTGATGGACCTGTCGCTCAACCTCAAGGGCGTGGTCGCCCAGCAACTGGTGCCGCGCGTCGATGGCAAGGGCCGCCGGGTGGCGGTGGAAGTGCTGCTCGGCACGCCGCTGGTGCAGGACTACATCCGCGACGGCGAGATTCACAAGCTGAAGGAAGTGATGAAGGACTCCACCCAACTCGGGATGAAGACCTTCGACCAGAGCCTGTTCGAACTGTACCAGGCCGGCGAGATCAGCTACGACGACGCGCTCCGCTACGCCGACTCGCAGAACGAAGTGCGCCTGAAGATCAAACTGGCCCAGGGCGGCGATGCCCGCACCCTGGCGCAAGGGCTGGATGGGGTGGAAGTGGCGGAGGTTAGGCCGTAGAGGAGGGGGCTTTAAGAATGGATTTAAATCAGGGGGTTTGTCGTTGAGTGAGGCTGTGTTTGTTTTATGCGCGGATTAAAATCATCCGAATGAAATTTAATGTGGGGTTATAGGGGAGGTTGCTTTTATGTGGGGAAGATTCTTGGGTAGGGTTGTGGGAGGGGTGTTTCTCCTGTCATGTGCAGGGGGTGCCAGGGGGCAGTCCAACTGGGTTGATGTTTATCAGGAATACTCCAAGGTCGTCAAGGCTGCTGAGATATCTGGCCCTCTGGAAAGAGGGCTGTTTGGTGAAAGTGTCAGTTTGTATAATGGCGCCACGGAATTCTCCGTGGTCGACATAGATATTCCTGGAAGCAATCGTCTCCCAGTCCAGTTGGGACGGCGGTTGAAAATAGAGGCTCGTAGTCATAATTCCGAAAACATTGGTGGCTTTGGTGTCTGGGATATCGATATTCCATATTTATATGGTGTTTTTGACTCCTCTTATAAGTGGAATCAAGCTGGGAATGGGGCAACGGCTCGCTGTTCGCAGCTCTGGTTCCCGAAGGTGCATTTCAATGCAAATGTTGTTGAAATATGGTCAGGAAACTATATCCACCTTCCTGGAAAGGGTGATCAGGAAATATTGAGTCTAATACCAAATACACCTGCTCCGATTGATGGAAGAGGTTATCATTGGACTACGCGTGGTGATATTCGCTTCACGTGCAAGCCAACTACATCAAATGGTTATCCAGGTGAAGGATTCGTTGCGGTCACGGGTGATGGTACAAGAATTACGTTTGACGTGGGGGTTGAGCGTATGGCGCCCGATGTCGATGCTGGTAGAAAGTTCTATGCAGGACGAGTTAAGGTGCTGTTTCTGGCTAGTCGAGTCGAGGACGTATCCGGGAATTGGGTAAATTACTCATACTCTGGTCACCTTCTTACAAGCATCACTTCAAGTGATGGTCGGAGAATTGATCTTGCGTACGGTAGTAAAGGTGAAATTGTAAGGGCGACGGCTCATGGGAGGACATGGGAGTATTCTTATTTGTATCCCGACTATAATAAGGCATTTAATAATCTTAAGGAGGCGATTCTTACAAAGGTCACTAATCCAGGTGGGCAGTATTGGGAATTCAGCTATTCCGGTGGTTTGATTCCGGGGCTGTATGGTGGTGGAAGCGTTAATGTGGGGTGTCCGGAGCCTTCAATGAATGGTTCTTTGGGCTTTTATATTAAAATAAAGCATCCTTCTGGCGCAGGGGGTGATTTTGATTTCTCATATTCAAGGCATTATCGTAGCGGTGTTCCAGATACATGTAAGGCTCAATTGCAGGGATGGGAGGATTTGCCGAATAATTTCGAGGGTGGTGGCGGGAGAACCCATGCTCTTGATACTACTGATTTTTTTGATTCTTTTTCAATTGATGCGAAACGTATAACCGGCTTGGGGCTGGGGGAAATGCTGTGGCGTTATGATTATGGGGCTGTTTCGTATGGTCGCACTTATGGAGGGGCGGAAGTTCCATGCTTAAGTTGTCCGGCCAGTAAGACGGTTGTGGTGAAGAATCCAGATGAAACCTCGACCCATTATATATACGGTGTTCGCTATCATGATAATGATGGGCGGCTGATTGAGACCAGGGTTGTAAACTCTTCCGGGGAAGTGATTCGTTCTGTCGTAAATACCTATTTGACTGATGCGGAAGCTTCATCTCAACCTTTTCGGGATATATATGGTGGGGCAGGGGCGGCGGGAGATGATCCGGTCAGCTATCGGATTCGCCCGGTAAAGCGGGTGGATACCCTGGAAGGAGGGGTGAAGTTTTCTTATTCGGTCGAGAGCTTTGATAATTTTGTTCGTCCCATGGCATCGACAAGGAAGGTGGAACTTTTGGGAAGCCCTGCGCGCACAGAAGCTACCACTTACTACGATAATCTTGTCAAATGGGTAATTGGCAGAACTAAACGCCAGACCACCAACGGCACCGAAACCACCCGCACCGACTACGACCCCGCCACCGCGCTGCCCATCCGCCAGTATGCCTACGGCAAACTCCAGCAAAGCCTGACCTACCACCCCGACGGCACCGTGG
>NZ_RFLY01000001.1 GCF_003697345.1 Solilutibacter pythonis
ACATTCACTACTACAACCACGACCGCATCATGCTGAAACTGAAAGGGCTGAGCCCGGTGCAATACCGAACCCAGCCCTTGGCAGCGTAAGCTATCAACCGACCGTCCAATATTTGGGGGGCAGTTCAATCGGGCGCCGTTCCTGTGCAGGGTTGGGCGTGGTCAATTCGCCTTGTGGATCGCGCGTTTGTCCACCGCCATCGCCGCGTCGTGCACCGCTTCGGAAAGCGAGGGGTGGGCATGGCAGATGCGGGCCAAGTCGTCGGCGCTGCCCTTGAATTCCATCGAAACCACGCCTTCGTGCACCAGCTCGGAGACGTTCGGGCCGACCAGGTGCATGCCGAGGATGCGGTCGGTCTCGGCATCGGCCAGCACCTTGACGAAGCCGATCGGCTCGGCCATCGCCACCGCGCGGCCGACCGCCGCGAACGGGAAGCTACCAGCCTTGTAGGCGATGCCTTCGGCCTTCAGTTGTTCCTCGGTCTTGCCGACCCAGGCGATTTCCGGCTCGGTGTAGATCACCCACGGGATGGTGTCGAAGTTGACGTGGCCGGGCAGGCCGGCGATCAGCTCGGCCACCGCGATGCCTTCCTCGAAGCCCTTGTGCGCCAGCATCGGGCCGCGCACGCAGTCGCCGATCGCCCAGACGCCGTCGACCCCGGCATGGCAATGCGCGTCCACTTCGATGCGGCCGCGCTCGTCGAGCTTGACGCCGGTGCCTTCGGCCAGCACGTCCCGGGTGGCCGCGCGGCGGCCCACCGCCACCAGCAGCTTGTCCACGGCCAGGGTCTGCTCGCCCTTGCCGTCGTCGTAGGTGAGCACGACTTCGCCGCCCTTGACCTCGGCCTTGCCGACCTTGGTGCCGAGCTTGATATCGAGCCCCTGCTTCTTGAATTCGCGGGCCGAGACCTTGGCCACTTCCTTGTCGGCGGCGGCGAGGAAGTCCGGCAGCGCCTCGAAGATGGTGACTTCGGAACCCAACCGGTTCCACACACTGCCCAGTTCCAGCCCGATCACCCCGGCGCCGATCACGCCAAGGCGCTTCGGCACTTCGGTGAAGTCCAGCGCGCCGGCGTTGTCGACGATGTGCTCGCCGTCGAACTTGGCGAACGGCAGCTCGATGGAATCCGAGCCGACCGCGAGGATGACGTTGGTGCCCTTCAGCTCGACTTCCGAGCCGTCGTGTTGCTTCACCTTCACCAAGTTACCCGGCTGCAATTGGCCGAAGCCGTAGTAGGCCGTGACCTTGTTGGCCTTGAACAGCGCCGCGATGCCGCCGGTGAACTGCTTCACGATCTTGTCCTTGCGGCCGATCATGGTGGCGACGTCCATTTTCGGATCGGCGAAGGAAATGCCGTGTTCCTTGAAGAGATGGCCCATGTTCCAGAACTGGCGGCTGGAATCCAGAAGCGCCTTGGACGGGATGCAGCCCACGCGCAGGCAAGTGCCGCCAAGCGCCGGCTGGCCGTCCTTGCCGAGCGCGGCGTCGATGCAGGCGGTCTTCAGGCCCAGTTGGGCGGCGCGGATCGCGGCGTGATAGCCGGCGGGGCCGCCGCCGATGACGATGACGTCGAATTGCTGTTGTTCGCTCATGATTCTTCGTTCCTTAGCGGTCGCGAATGAGGAACCCCGCGACGTGCGCGGGGTCTCGTCGGATCACATGCCCAACAGCATGCGGTTCGGGTTTTCGAGCTGGTTCTTGATGTCCACCAGGAACAGCACCGCGTCCTTGCCGTCGATGATGCGGTGATCGTAGCTGATCGCGATGTACATCATCGGCGCGGCCACGATCTGGCCGTTCTCGACGATCGCGCGTTCCTTGATCGCGTGCATGCCGAGGATGGCCGATTGCGGCGGGTTGACGATCGGGGTGGAAAACAGCGACCCGAAGGTGCCGCCATTGGTGATGGTGAAGGTGCCGCCCTGGAGGTCTTCCAGCTTCAGCCCGCCTTCACGCGCGGCCTTGGCGAAACCGGCGATGCCCGCCTCGATCTCGGCGAAGTTCATCCGCTCGACGTTGCGCAGCACCGGCGTCACCAGGCCCTTCTCGGTGGACACCGCCACGGAGATGTCGGCATAGCCGTGGTAGATGATGTCGTCGCCATCCACCGAGGCGTTGATCACCGGGTACTTCTGTAGCGCGTTGGCGGCGGCTTTGGCGAAGAAGCTCATGAAGCCGAGCTTGATGCCGTTGGCTTTCTCGAACTGCTCGCCGAGCGCCTTGCGCATCTTCATCACTTCGGACAGGTTGACCTCGTTGAACGAAGTCAGCATGGCGATCGAGTTCTTCGACTCCATCAGGCGCTCGGCGATGCGCTTGCGGATGCGGGTCATCGGCACGCGCTCTTCCGGGCGGGCGCCGCCGCCGATGCCGGCGGTCTTGCCGTTGGCGAAGTTGATCAGGTCTTCCTTGGTCACGGCGCCGCGGCGGCCGGTGCCTTCCACCTGCGCCGGATCGATGCCCTTGGATTCGGCGGTGAAGCGCGCGCCCGGCGGCAGTTGCGAAGTCTGGCCGGCGGCCGGTGCCGGCGCGGCCTTCGATTGTATTTCCTGCGGGCCGGCGGCCGGGGTTTCCTGCTTGGCGGGCGCGGCTTCGGCCTTCGGCACCTCGGCGACCGCGCCTTCCTCGATCACCGCGATCACCTGCTGGCTGGTCACGGTGGCGCCGGCGTCGAACTTGATCTCCTTCAGCACGCCATCGGCGGGCGAGGGGACTTCCAGCACCACCTTGTCGGTTTCCAGGTCGACCAGGTTCTCATCGCGCTTGACGGCATCGCCGACCTTCTTGTGCCAGCCTGCGATGACGGCGTCGGAAACGGATTCGGGAAGAACCGGGACTTTGATTTCGGTGGCCATGTGCTTGTCCGATTGGGAGTTCAGTAGGAATGATGAAGGTTATTCGATGCCGGGATCGGCGCCGGGGGCGTTGACCAGGGCATCGGCAATCAGTTTCTGCTGCTCGGCGAGGTGGTCGCTGAAATGGCCGGCGGCCGGCGAGGGCGAACGCGCGCGGCCGGCGTAGGCCAGCGCTTGGCCCTTGGCCAGGCAGGCTTGCAGGTGATGGCGGATCTGGAACCAGGCGCCCTGGTTTTGCGGCTCCTCCTGGCACCAGATGACGTTGCGGGCCTTCGGGTACTTCGCCAGCTCGGCTTTCAGCAGGGCGCGCGGGAACGGATACAACTGCTCCACGCGGACGATCGCCGCATCGCTCTGGCCGCGCTTGTCGGCGTCTTCCAACAGGTCGTAATAGACCTTGCCCGAGCACAGTACGATGCGTGTGACCGCCTTGGCGTCGGCCTTGGCGTCGGGGATGAGGTGCTGGAACCGCCCGTCGGCCAATTCCTCCAGCGTGCTGGTCGCCAGCTTGTGGCGCAGCAGCGACTTCGGCGTCATCACCACCAGCGGCTTGCGGGTGGTCATGCGCATCTGCCGGCGGATCATGTGGAAAGCCTGCGCAGGCGTGGTCGGCACGCAGACCATCATGTTGTTGAGCGCGCATAGTTGCAGGAAGCGCTCCAGGCGCGCCGAACTGTGCTCGGGACCCTGGCCTTCGTAGCCGTGCGGTAGGAACAGGGCGATGTCGGACAGGCGGCCCCATTTGGCCTCGCCGGAGGCGATGAACTGGTCGATGACGACCTGCGCGCCGTTGGCGAAATCGCCGAATTGCGCTTCCCAGATGTCCAGCGTGTTGGGGTCGGTGGTGGAATAGCCGTACTCGAAGGCCATCACCGCCTCCTCGCTGAGCAGCGAGTCGATGATGGTGGCGTCCTCCGGGTTTTTCACCAGTTGCTGCAACGGCACGTAGTCGCTGTCGGTCTTCTGGTCGTGCAGCACGGCGTGGCGGTGGAAGAAGGTGCCGCGGCCGGAATCCTGGCCGACCAGACGCAGGCGGTAGTTCTCGTCCAGCAGGGTGGCGTAGGCCAGATTCTCGGCGAAGCCCCAGTCGCCCGGCTGATCGCCGGCGGCCATCTTGCGGCGGTCGTCGTAGATCTTGGCGACGCGCGGATGCAGGCTGACGTCGGCTGGGATGGTGTTGATTCGCTTCGCCAGCGCATCGAGCTTCTGGCGCGCGACGCGGGTGTCCACGGCGTCGTCGATCGACCCCTTGAGCAGCTTGCTCCAGTCCGGGGCGAAATCGTCCGGTACCACCTTGATCACCTCGGCGGTGACTTCACCGGCATCCAACTTGTCGCGGTAGGCATCGGCCACCGCCTTGACCCCGGCGGCATCGAGCAGGCCCTCCGCGATCAGCGTATCGCCGTATTTGTCGCGGGTGGTCTTCATCGCGCGGATTTTCTGGTACATCAGCGGCTGGGTCGCGGCCGGCTCGTCGGCTTCGTTGTGGCCGTTGCGGCGGTAGCAGACCAGGTCGATCACCACGTCCTTGCCGAAACGCTGGCGGAAATCGAAGGCCAGCTCGGCGCAGAACGCCACCGCCTCGGGGTTGTCGCCGTTCACGTGCAGCACCGGGGCGCCGACCATCTTGGCGACGTCGGTGCAGTAGAGCGTGGAACGGGCGTCCTGGCGCTCGCTGGTGGTGAAGCCGACCTGGTTGTTGATGACGATGTGGACGGTGCCGCCGACCGCGAAGCCGCGCGCCTGCGACATCTGCAACAGCTCCATGCCCACGCCCTGGCCGGCGAAAGCGGCGTCGCCGTGCAGCAGCACCGGCAGAACGTGCTTTCGGGTCTCGTCGTGGCGGCGCAACTGGCGCGAACGCACCGAGCCGGCCACCACCGGATTGACGATTTCCAGGTGGGAGGGGTTGAAGGCCAGCGCCAGGTGCACCGGACCGCCGGGCGTCGCCACGTCGGCGGAGAAGCCCATGTGGTATTTGACGTCGCCGGTATGGGCGCGGTCGTGCTCGGGGTGCTCGAACTTGCCTTCGAATTCGTTGAACAGCGCGCGCGGCGGCTTGCCCAAGGTGTTGACCAGCACGTTGAGGCGGCCGCGGTGGGCCATGCCGATGACGATTTCCTTGACCCCGGCCTGGCCGGAGTGGCGGATCAGCGTGTCCATCATCGGGATCAGCGAATCGCCGCCTTCCAGCGAGAAGCGCTTCTGGCCGACGTACTTGGTGCCGAGGTAGCGTTCCAGGCCCTCGGCGGCGCTCAGGCGTTCGAGGATGCGCAGCTTGTCTTCCTTGCCGCGATTGAATTGACCGGCGGCGGCTTCCAGCCGCTCGTACATGAAGCGGCGCTGCTCGGCATCGGCGATGTGCATGAATTCGGCGCCGATCGGGCCGGTGTAGGTCGCCTTCAGCGTGGCCAGCAGGTCGGCCAGCTTCATCCGCTCCTGGCCGGCGATACCGCCTGTGGAGAATTCGCCGCCCAGATCGGCGTCGGACAGGCGGTGGAAACCCAGCGTGAGGTCGGGCGCGTCCGGGTGGGTGAGCATGTCCAGCGGGTCGATCCGCGCCGCCAGATGGCCACGCGAACGGTAGGCGGTGATCAGCCGGCCGACGTTGCGTTCGCGCTCGTCGCCAGCCGCGGGGGCCACGCCCGGGGCCAGGCCGCGGGCAGCCTGACGGCCCGCATGGGCGACGGCATCGGCGATCACCGAGTGGGGAACGTCACCGGCTTCGCGGCCTTTGAATTCGTCGAACCAAGCCTTCCACTTCGCCCCGACGCTGTCGGGCGCGGCTAGGTACTGCTCGTAGAGATCTTCGATGTACGCCGCGTTGGCGCCAAGTTGGGAAGACCGGGCAAACTGCTTCAGAAGGCTATCCGCCATTTCCAGTATTCGCTTTTGCGTGACCGAGGGGCCAAGTCGCTGATTTTCATCCGGTTTTGTGAAAATCCGGAAAATTCAAGCTGAATGGCCGGTTGAAAGGGGGTGAAATTATAGTCCCAGGGATATGGCGGATGCACCCGCGACAAAGCCGAAACAGGCCCGGAATCACTTATTGGCTGAAGTTCCAGACCACAACCAGCGCGGCCAGGGCGATCACGATGAGCGCCAGCCACAGGCCGGGCGTGGTTGGGCGGGGCGGACGCGGAGGCTGCGGCATCGGCAGCCAGCTCAGGGCGTGAATTGGATCGGCACGGTGACGCGCCCGACGCTGGGCTGGCCGTCCTCTATCGCGGGGTTGAAGCGCCAGCGGCGAACGGCATCGAGCGCGGCGCGGTCGAGATCGCGCGAGCCGCTGCCGCTGGCGATGCTGACCGAGGTCGGCATGCCATCCGGGCCGACATCGACGTTCACCCGCACCAGCCCGCCGGTGCCCGAACGCAACGCGGCCGCCGGGTAGCGCGGTGCGGGTTGGCTGACCGGCTCCGGCGCCCGGTCGACGCCGCGGGCGGCGATCGGCCCGGTGGCGGGGCTGGTCTCGGGAGGCGACGCCGGGGCGGCGGCCGGCGGCGGTGGCTCGATGATCCGCGCCGCTTGCCCGGCGCTCTCGGCCGGTGCTTCCGGCAATTGGCTCGCGCCATCGCCGCTGCGCGCGGGCAGCGGGGCCGGCAGCGGGTCGAATACCTGCACCTGGCCATCCTGTGTCTGCCCGGCGGCGTTCGGGTCGGCCTTGTAGAAGTTTTTTCCACGGTCGATGCGCCAGATCAGCATGAACAACAGGAGGCCGATGCCCAGCGCGGCCAAGGCGATCCAGAGCAGATGGCGGCGTTCGATCAGGCGCGCCGGCGCGCGTGGAGGAGCGGTGTTCATGATGGAAATGATGGCGAGGGAAGCGCTGATTCTGGCATCCCGTTCGTGAGCATTGCGCCAATCGCGGCGATAATGGCGGCTTCCAGACATGATGGCCGGCCTCCCGATGCTCGATCCGCACCTGCTTCGCAACGATCCCGAAACCGCCCTCACCGCTTTGGCCCGCCGTGGCGTCGAGCTCGATGTCGCCGCGTTCGCCGCGCTGGAGGCCGAGCGCAAGGCGATTCAGGTGCGCACGCAGGAATTGCAGAATCTGCGCAATACCCGCAGCAAGGCGATTGGCGCGGCCAAGGCCAAGGGCGATGATGTCGCGCCGCTGTTGACCGAAGTGGCCGGCTTCGGTGAGGAATTGAAAGCCAGCGAGACCCGTCTCGACGCCATCCGTGCCGAAATGGAAGGCTGGATGCTGGCATTGCCCAATCTGCCCGACGCCTCGGTGCCCGATGGCGCGGACGAAAGCGGCAACCTCGAACAACACCGCTGGGGCGTGCCGCGCGTTTTCGATTTCGAAGTGAAGGATCACGTCGCGCTGGGCGAGCGCAATGGTTGGCTCGATGGCGAGACGGCCGCCAAGCTGTCCGGCGCCCGTTTCACCGTGTTGCGCGGGCAACTGGCGCGGCTGCACCGGGCGCTCGCCCAGTTCATGCTCGACCTGCACATCGGCGAGCATGGCTACCAGGAGATCAGCGTGCCGGTGCTGGTCAATGCCGATTCGATGCGCGGTACCGGCCAGTTGCCGAAATTCGAGGACGATCTGTTCTCGACCGTGGTGGGCGAGGGCGAAGCGGCCTCGAAACGCTACCTCATTCCCACGGCCGAAGTGCCGCTGACCAACATCGTCCGTGACGCGATTGTCGCGGACGATGCGCTGCCGCTGCGCATGACCGCGCATTCGATGTGCTTCCGCGCCGAGGCGGGCAGCCACGGCCGCGACACGCGCGGCATGATCCGCCAGCACCAGTTCGAGAAAGTGGAGCTGGTATCCATCGTCAGGCCCGATGAAAGCGCCGCCGAACTGGAGCGTATGACCCGCGCCGCCGAGGCCGTGCTGGAAAAACTCGGTCTGCCGTATCGGCGCATGCTGCTGTGCGCCGGCGACATGGGCTTCGCCGCGCAGAAGACCTACGACCTCGAAGTCTGGCTGCCTTCGCAGAATACCTACCGGGAGATTTCCTCCTGCTCCAATTGCGGTGATTTCCAGGCGCGGCGGATGCAGGCGCGCTGGCGCAATCCCGTCACCGGCAAGCCGGAACTTGCGCATACGCTCAACGGTTCCGGCACTGCCGTCGGCCGCGCACTGATCGCGGTGATGGAGAACTGCCAGAACGCGGATGGCGGCATTGACGTGCCGGAAGCGCTGCGCCCATACATGGGCGGCATCGAACGGCTGGCCTGAGCCAGCGGGAGATCGACGGTGCAGGACCTCAACGATCTCTATTACTTCGCCGCGGTGGTCGATCACGGCGGTTATGCCGCCGCCGAGCGGGCGCTGGGCATCCCCAAGTCGCGCTTGTCGCGGCGTATCGCCCAGCTTGAGGAAGACCTCGGCGTGCGCCTGCTGCAACGCTCGACGCGCCGCTTCGCCGTTACCGACGTCGGCCTGAGCGTGCATCGCCACGCGCAGGCGATGCTGGCCTCGGCGCAGGCCGCGCGCGAGGCGGTGGCGCAGTTGAGCAGCACGCCGCGCGGGGTCGTTCGCGTCAGCGTGCCGGTGATGATGGCGCAGGAGGTGATGCCGGCGATTCTGCCGGGCTTTCTCGCCGCGCACCCCGAGGTGCGGTTGCAGATGCACGTCAGCAACCGCCGCGTCGACCTGATCCAGGAGGGCTTCGACGTCGCCCTGCGCGTGCGCAGCAAGCTGGACGACGATGGCAGCCTGGTATTGCGCAGCTTCGGCCACGACCAGCAATTGCTGGTCGCAAGCCCCGATTACCTGCGTCGGCACGGTTGGCCGCAGACGTTGGAAGACCTCGGCGCCCACACCCTGCTGACCGCCCTGGAGGACGAAGCCCGGCAACGCTGGGACCTGCATGGGCCGGAGGGGGAGGTGCGCAGCGTCGAGATACGGCCACGCTTCGCCGCCTTCGACTTCAACCTGTTGCGCTCGATGGTGAAGCGCGGCCTAGGCATCACCATGCTGCCCGAGCTGGCCTGCGCCGAGGCCGTCAAGGCCGGGGAACTGGCGCTGGTATTGCCGGACTGGAAGCTGCCGGAAGGCATCATCCACGCCGTGTTCCCCTCGCGGCGCGGCATGTTGCCGGCGGTGCGCGCCTTCATCGACCACCTGGCCGCCACGCTGCCGGCGGAACTCGAATGCCGGTGCTGCCGACCCGCCGATGCCCCCACGAACAAGAACGGCATGTCAAAATAGCGCCGCAGTGTACTTCCGCGCGGCACGGGGGGCAGGGCAGAGGCCGGTCTAAGCGGCCGAGGCCCTTGGCTCCGGTATTCCGGCCCAAGGGTGGAAAGCAAAAGGGTACGCTGCAAGAACGAACGTGTTGGGGTGAAAGCGGGAGGCCTCCCGCAAGCACCTCCAGCAACGGTGGGTTGGCCGAGTGGTTGAAGGCACTAGTCTTGAAAACTAGCAAGGGGGTGACCCCTTCCAGGGTTCGAATCCCTGACCCACCGCCATCACTACAGACGGGAACCGATGACTCACAGAATCTTCCTGAGTCATGACCACAATGACAAACCGCTAGTCGAAGCGGTAGCACTGAAGCTGGCGGACATATTCGGTCAGGATCAAGTGTTCTATGACTCTTGGTCGATTCGTCCCGGCGACAGCATCATTGACCAGATGAACAAGGGGCTTGAGGCTCCCGAGTTCGTGTTCTTCTTCGTGTCGGTTAACAGCCTTGCGAGTGGGATGGTAAAGTTGGAATGATAGAACACACTCTACTCTGCATCGAAGGGTAAAACGCGGATCGTGCCCGTACGAGTTGATGGCAGTGACATGCCTGCTGTCCTCAAACAAACACTGTTCATCGACATGCATACCGTTGGGCTTGAAGTCGCAATTGCGCAGATCGTCAGCGTTACTCAAGGCCATACCTCGTTTACCCCGCAGTATCAGGGGTTCTCAAACCTTACCTATGTTCAATCCGCTATTGAAAACGGTTCAATCGAAGTAACGATTCAAGCCTCGCGCCTGATGGAGCCTAATCCAGGTTTCGCGTTGATAGTCACGAATGTGGAAAATGAGGTGTCGGGGTCTATTAAAGGTCAATCTGCATTCGTTGGAGGGTTCAATAAAGATGCCTTCAATCTCGTAAACGGAGGAACCGTGAATACAGTGTTTTTGCGGCCTGTTGCTGCATCACTGACACCAACACAGCCGCTCAGACTTGTGCTTAAAAAGACTGGAGACAAGGCCATCAACCTGATTGGTGTGCTTCATCAGAGGGGCGAAAACACATGGGCTTCTGTTCCTGTTGCCCAGTTCAGGCCATCTTGAACAGTCGAGCTTGGTAATCGGGTATGCCCGAAAATATCTAACGATAACAACAGATTGCAAGGATTGCTGCAAGCGCTTTGCAGTTACCCCTAATACATCTCGCCTTTTCGTCACGTCGTGCAATGCACCGGGGCGGATCAACGAAAAGTGCCGCGTGGGCAGACGGTGGGCAATTGGTGTCGGTAATGTGATGCGGTTCACTCACCGACTGCCCTTTTTGCATCTGCTTATCGGTGGGCATGCTTAGAAGTACTACTCATGCAAGCTGATACCCTGGCCTCCGAGTGGCTTTGCGAGCTGTTCAACTACACCCCGAGAACCACCGATCACTTAGTACTGACAAGGTTGCCGAGCTTCTTGGCGTTCGCTGCGACACACTGGAGCAGCACCGTCTCAACGGCACTGGCCCGAGTATGGCGCACTCCCATCACATATGTTGGATATCCGCACGGCACCATGCAGATGGATATGGGTGTCGTGGAGCGTATGCCTGGAAACATAATGCAGATAGTGAAGGCGGCTCCCGTCGATCTTGGCTGGCATGCAGGTTTGGAGCTTCAAGTGCGGAAATCCCGGTGGCTGGCATGTTCCGCATATCGTTCGAACCCGACTTTGCGATACCAGAGGCATCCATCTGAAACCCGTTGAGTCGCCCGTGACGTGTAGGCGTAGGGGGGGGTATAGGGCAAGTGCCTCGTGCGGCGCTTGAACGACATGTGATAAGGCCCTCCAATCCAAGGTTTTTTTGGATTTCCGGGGGAGGGCTGGCTCATCAGAGAGGATGCCTTTTCAGGCGTATTTGTTGTGTTTGCGCATCAGTTGTTGTTTTTCGCGGTTCCAGTCGCGCTCCTTGCTGGCGGCGCGTTTGTCGTGGGCCTGCTTGCCCTTGGCCAGGGCGATCTCGGCCTTCACCTTGTTGCCTTTCCAGTAAAGCGCGGTCGGCACGATGGTGTAACCGTCGCGCTGGACGCGGCCGATGAGATTGTCGATCTCGCGCCGATGCAGCAACAGTTTGCGGTTGCGACGGTCGTCGGCGCGGACATGCGTGCTGGCCTGGATCAGCGGGGTGATCTGGGCGCCGAAGAGGAACATCTCGCCGTCCTTGATCAGTGCGTAGCTCTCGCCGATGTTGGCGCGGCCGGCACGGATCGCCTTCAGCTCCCAGCCTTGCAACGCCAGCCCGGCCTCGAAGCGTTGCTCCAAGTGGTATTCGTGCCTGGCCCGCTTGTTCAGGGCGATGGTGGGGTTCTTTGCCGTATCCTTGCCGGTCTTGTTTTTGTTGGTCTTGCTCATCGCCGCATTGTCGCCGATGACTGGCCGGTTTGCAGTGAGGACGAGGGTGACGAACAAGATCGAACGCAGCGCGCTGGTGATGCGCCCGGCCGAGGCGATGTATGCATTGGTGGTGGATGTCGAATCGTATCCGCGCCGTTTCGGTTGGTGCCAGTCCACCGAACTGATCGAACGCGGCGAGGACACCATGAAGGCGCGGATGGACGTGCAACTGGCCGGCTTCAAGACTTGGTTCATCACCGAGAACACCATGGAGCCGGGGCGCTGGATGGAGATGCGCCTGGCCGATGGCCCGTTCAAGCGGCTTTACGGGCGCTGGGAGTTCAAGCCTTTGTCCGAACAGGCTTGCAAAGTGTCGCTGGTACTGGAGTTCGAACCGGCTTCCAGCTTGCTTGGTCCGGTGATCAAGCTTGGCATGCAAGGCTTGGCCGACCGCATGGTGGACGATTTCGTTCGCACCGCGATGGCCGAAGCCGCCTGAGATGAAAGTCGAAGTCGCCGCCGCCTGGCCGAATCGCGTCACGTCGCGCCACGTCGAGCTGGCCGATGGGGCGAGTGCCGCCGATGCGTTGGCTGCCTCCGGGCTGGGCGAGGGCTATCCGCTGGCCGGCATGGCGGTGTTTGGGCGTCGCGTCACGGCCGATGCCGTGTTGCGTGACGGCGACCGCCTGGAGCTGTTGCGCGCGCTGGTCATAGACCCGAAAGAAGCGCGTCGTCGCCGCGCCGAGACCGCCCGGACCATGAAGACGAAAGCCCGCGGTTAGCGGGCTTCGTCATGCCTGCGGCGGTGGGCGCTCAACGGCCGCGTTGCTTCTCTTTGCGCAGGTTGGGGCCGAATTCGCGGTTGGCGCGCCGCGCCAGTTCGGCGTCCTGGTTGGGGAAGTAGTCGCCTTCCCAGCGAGCCACGGTGTCGTTCTGGAAATGCACCACGAAGTTCTTGACCTCGGTCTTGCCGATACGGCCGCGACGCTGGGTGCTGGTGTAGTCCCAGCGATCGTGGTGGAACGGGTCCTCGATTGCCGGAGTGCCGAGCATCGCGGCCACCTGCTGCTTGCTCATGCCCACCTGCAACTGCTCGACGGTGCCCTTGTCCAGTAGGTTGCCCTGGTAGATCGGTTGGCGATAGACGATGCCGCAACCGGCGACGCCGGTGACGAGCGCCATCGTCACGACGAGCTTGGAGGCAAGGGAAAACCGGCGGTTGCGCATGCGGCGGGACTGTTCGATAAGGTTGGGCGATAATACACGCAAGCCCGCACGAGTTCAGTCGTGCGTTCCCCTTGGCCTGCCCGCCGTTCAGATGATTGCCACGGCACATGTGTACCCGACGGAGACCGAATGGACAACGAAGATATCCGCAACGCCGGCTTGAAAGTGACGCACCCGCGCGTGCGCATTCTCAACCTGCTGGAGAACGCCAAGCCGCGGCACATGACCGCGGAGGACATATATCGCCAACTGATCGCCGGCAACGAGGACATCGGCCTCGCCACCGTGTACCGGGTGCTGACCCAGTTCGAAGCCGCCGGGCTGGTGCTCAAGCACAATTTCGAAGGCGGTGGACAGGCGGTCTACGAGCTTGATCGCGGCGACCACCACGATCACATGGTCGATCTCGATACCGGCAAGATCATCGAATTCGAAAGTACCGAGATCGAACGCCTGCAGCGCGAAATCGCCACCCGCCATGGCTACGTGATCGAGGATCACGCACTGGTGTTGTACGTGCGGAAGAAGAAATAAGGCGACGGCTTCGCCCTCCTGCACGGTGGCCGTGCCCGCGCCGGCCGCATGTCCGTCCCGTTTCGGTGGGCGCGCGCGGCATGCGGGCGTGCTCAGCCGGTGGCGGCCGCCAGCCTTTGTTTTCGCGTTCGCCGGGCTATGTCACGTCCGCCAGCAGGCTGCGCGCCGCCGCACGGGCGGCATCGCTGATGTGGACGCCGCCCAGCAGGCGGGCGATGTCCTCGACCCGGCCGTCGCCATCGAGCCGTTCCACCTGGCTCATGGTGACGTCGCCGGCGCTGGCTTTCCTCACCCGCCAATGCGCGTGTCCCTGCGCCGCCACCTGCGGCAGGTGAGTCACGCACATCACCTGCGCGCGCGCGCCCAATGCCCGCAGTTTGCGCCCGACCACCTCGGCGACGCCGCCGCTGATGCCGCTGTCGACTTCGTCGAACACCATGGTCGGCACGGTGTCGATGCCGATCGCGGCCACTTCGATGGCCAGCGAGATGCGCGAGAGTTCACCGCCCGAGGCCACTTTGCGCAGCGGCTTCGGTGGCTGGCCGGGATTGGCGGCGAACAGGAATTCGCTACGCTCGGCGCCCAGCGCGTTCGGCGCGAGTCCGGCCTCGGGTAGCAACGCGATGTGGAACTCGGCGTTGCCCATGCCCAGCTCGTGGACGATGGCGGCGGTGGCCGTCGCTAGGCGTTCGGCGGCGCCGGCCCGGGCCGCGCTCAATTTCTCCGCGGCCTTTCGCCATGCGGCTTCGGCGGCGGCGATTTCGGTATCGAGGCCGGCAAGGCGCGATTCGGCGCTTTCCAGCCGCTCCAGTTCGTTGGCGATGTTTTCGCGCAGTGTCGCCAGTTCGTCGATGCCGACCCGGTGCTTGCGCGCGAGCGCGTGCAGGCGTTGCAGGCGGGCGTCGAGTTCGGCGAAGCGGCCGGGATCGAGGTCGAGATCGTCGCCAAGGCGGGTGAGGGCGTCGGCGGCTTCGTCCAGCGCGATCGCCGCGGATTCCAGCATGGCGTCGATCTCGGCCAGCCGGGGTTCGTGGGCGATGGCGCCGGCCAGCGTGGCGCGGGCGCGATGCAGCAGGGCGAGTGCGTTGGTCTCGTCGGATTCGCTCAATAAGGCCCGCGTCTCGGCGTTGGCGGCGAGCAGTTCGGTGCCGTGGGCTTGGCGGCGGTGCTCGGCATCGAGCGCGACCAGCGAATCGGCGTCCAGCGTTTCGTTTTCCAGCTCGCGCCACTGGTGGCGGAGAAATTCGAGCCGCTCGCCGACATCGCCACGGTGGTTCAGTTCGTCGCGCTCGCGTCGTAGCGCCTGCCAATGGGCGGTGGCCTCGGCGACGGCTTTCAACAGCGCTTGGTGGCGGCCGTAGTCGTCGAGCAGGCGCAGTTGCGCGGGGCGCGAGAGTAGGGCCTGCTGGGCGTGCTGGCCGTGGATCTCGACCAGCAATCCGGCCAGTTCCGCCAGTTGCGTGGCGTTGGCCAGCCGGCCATTGATCCAGGACTTCGAGCCACCATCGGCGCGCAGTACGCGACGCAGCTGGCAGCCGCCTTCTCCGTCGTCCATTTCCTGTCCGGCAAGCCAGGCGCGCGCGGCTGGTGCGTCGGCCAGATCGAATTCGGCCGAAAGCTCGGCGCGTTCGGCGCCGTGGCGAACCACGCCGGCATCGGCGCGTTGGCCGGAAAGAAAGCCCAGCGCATCGACCAGCAGCGACTTGCCGGCCCCGGTCTCGCCGGAAATCACGGTCATGCCGGGGGAGAATTCCAGTTCGGCGCGCTGGACGACGGCGAAATCGGCGATGGCGAGGCGGGTCAGCATGCCGGATAGCTTAATCGGCTGCGTCGCAAAGAGTGAGAGGGCATCCAGGCGGTTGGGGAAGCGCCCGGGCCATGCGGGTGACAGGCTGGGGGAGGGACTCAAGGCCCGCTGGCGCGAGTCTGCGGCGAGTCTGCGCTCCGGGTATTGAGTCGTCGTCGCGCAACCCGATATTTTTGGGGAGTCGTATTGTGCGAAGCTCGGTATTGGCCGTGATTCATTACCGCTGCCATGCGCCGCACAGAGAGGCGATAAAAAATCACGATTGCTCAATTGGCCGTGAGTGCTTGTGCCATACTCGCGGCAAGCGCGGGGGGCGCTTTTTGCGTATTCGTGTCTCACGTGCCGTTATCTGGTGCAAATGGCGGGGGCGTTGCTTTTCCAGTCAACGGTGGGCTTGGGTTTTACGGGGAGTACGTCGTTATGAAGGAAATGATCCACCTCGATGGGGTGCCGGAGACCATGCTCTGGACGCTGTACAACCGCGCGACCGAGGCGTTGCGTCCCGATGCTTGGATAAAGGATCCTGAAGCGGTCAGGATCTACCAATCCATTGCGTACGATTATGCTCGCAGCTTCGGTGTCCCCGATAGTTCGCACGCGGTGCGTTCGCTGATGTTCGACGAAGTGGTGGGGGCCTGGATGAAATCGCATCCCGGTGGAACGGTCGTGGAACTCGCATGTGGTCTGGAAACCCAGTTTCATCGCTGCGACGACGGACGGGTTCGCTGGCTGTGCGTGGATGTGCCCGAGGCGATCGATGTGCGCGAGCGTTTCCTGAGCCCTTCGGAGCGCTGCCGCCACCTGCGCGGCAGCGCGTTCGACGAGCATTGGATGGACGAAGTGGACCCGTCGCGCGGTGTTTTCGTGACGGCGCAGGGCTTGTTCATGTACTTCGAGGAAGCCCAGATCAAGACACTGGTCACGCGTATCGCCGAGCGGTGGTCGGAAGTCGACCTGATGTTCGACATGCTTCCCCGATGGTTATCGCGCAAAACCCTCTCGGGTCTGTGGGCGACCCCTCATTACCGGGTGCCGCCCATGCCGTGGGGAGTGAATCGCGATGAGATCGCGCCGCTGTTGAAAAGTTGGAGCAAGCGTGTCGTATCGGTGGCCGAAGCGCCGTATCGGCGGTATCGCGGGTTTCCCGAAGCGTTCGTGCCGCTCATTGCTTATGTGCCGCTGCTGTGGAAGTACCTTCCCAACATCGTGCACGCGCGTTTCTCCTCCAGCGAAGAAAACCTCGCATCGCGGGCCGGGCTGGGAGGCGTGGGAGTCGATGTGCCTGCCGGGTAGTTCCAGTCGAGTGGTATCGAAGGGACGCTTTGGTCTCCAACGAAATTTCGCGGTGGCGTGCGGAGTGCGGCCGGAGGCTGCCGGTCGCCTGGGGCGGGGTGGTGTCGAACTGGCTGGGCGCGAGGTGGCGGGCGTTTGCCAGATGCCGCAACTGTCGTTCGGGGGGGGGGCATGGATGTGCGGTGGCGGCATGGGGGCGGGAGGTCGCCACCGATGCAGGAAGCGCCTGAGCCGAGGCGTCGCCGGGGCCGGCGCTCACGAGGATGTGCCTCGCCTTGAAACCCGTTCAGCCCGGCCTTACGTCCAGGGCATTGGCCCACATGGATGCTCAATCGATGACCACCGAATCAGATTTCGATCCCAACGATGCCCGCCCGCTTGACCCTGGGGGCGATGACATCGAGGCGCTCAAGGCCGAGATCGAACAGCTCAGGGCGCAGTCCCTGTTGGAACGCGCCGACTTGGAAAATCAGCGTAAACGCATCGCGCGCGACATCGAAATGGCGCGCAAGTTCGCCAACGAGAAGCTGCTCTCGGAGATGATTCCGGTATTCGACTCGCTCGAAGCCGGCCTGGCGGCGGCGCCGGCCGACGACCCATTGCGCGCCGGTCTCGAACTGACCCTCAGGCAGTTGCACGAAGTAACTGGCCGTAATGGTCTGGCCGAAGTCGCCCCGCGGCCGGGTGAGGCTTTTGATCCCGGGCAGCACAATGCGGTCAGCCAGGTGCCGGCGGAGGGCATCGCCCCCGGCGCGATCGTCCAGGTGTTCCAGAAGGGTTATCTGCTGAACGAGCGCCTGTTGCGTCCGGCGATGGTGGTGGTCGCGCCCTGATGGGCGGGGTTGATCCCTTGAATCGTCTCCCGCTATCCCCAGATAGCAAGCATCGCGGCATCGCCGCCCAAGACATCCACTTTCAGAGGTAAACACACATGGCCAAGATCATCGGCATCGACCTCGGTACCACCAATTCCTGCGTCGCCGTCATGGAAGGCGGCAAGGCCCGCGTCATCGAGAACGCGGAAGGGGACCGCACCACGCCTTCCATCGTCGCCTGGACCAAGGACGGCGAAGTGTTGGTCGGCGCCAGCGCCAAGCGCCAGGCGGTGACCAATCCCAAGAACACCTTCTTCGCGGTGAAGCGCCTGATCGGCCGCAAGTTCACCGATGCCGAGGTCAAGAAGGATCTCGACCTGGTGCCCTACGCGATCATCGCCCACGACAATGGCGACGCCTGGGTCGAGACCAGCGAGGGCAAGAAACTCTCGGCGCAGGAAGTCAGCGCCAAGGTGCTGGAGAAGATGAAGAAGACCGCGGAAGCCTTCCTGGGCGAGACGGTCACCGAAGCGGTGATCACTGTCCCGGCCTACTTCAACGACAGCCAGCGCCAGGCCACCAAGGACGCCGGGCGCATCGCCGGCCTGGATGTCAAGCGCATCATCAACGAGCCGACCGCCGCGGCGCTGGCCTATGGTCTGGACAAGGCTGGCGGCGATCGCAAGATCGTGGTCTACGACCTTGGCGGCGGCACCTTCGATGTTTCGATCATCGAGATCGCCGATGTCGATGGCGAGAAGCAGTTCGAGGTGCTGGCGACCAACGGCGACACCTTCCTGGGTGGCGAGGATTTCGACAAGCGCGTCATCGACTATCTGGTGGAGGAATTCCAGAAGACCGATGGCGTCGACCTGCGCAAGGACCCGCTGGCGCTGCAACGCCTGAAGGATGCTGCCGAGCGCGCCAAGATCGAGCTGTCCACCAGCCAGCAGACCGACGTCAACCTGCCGTACGTCACCGCCGACGCCAGCGGCCCGAAGCACCTCAACATCAAGCTGAGCCGCGCAAAACTCGAAGCGTTGGTGGATGACTTGGTCAAGCGCACCATCGAGCCGTGCCGGGTGGCGCTGAACGATGCGGGCCTCAAGGCCAGCGACATCGGCGAGGTGATCCTGGTCGGCGGCCAGACCCGCATGCCCAGGGTGCAGGCGGCGGTGGCCGAGTTCTTCGGCAAGGAGCCGCGCAAGGACGTCAACCCGGACGAGGCCGTGGCGCTGGGCGCGGCGATCCAGGGCGGCGTGCTGGCTGGCGATGTCAAGGACGTGTTGCTGCTCGACGTGACCCCGCTTTCGCTCGGCATCGAGACGCTGGGCGGCGTGTTCACCAAGATCATCGAGAAGAACACGACCATCCCGACCAAGGCCAGCCAGACCTTCTCGACCGCCGACGACAACCAGTCCGCCGTGACCGTCCACGTCTTGCAGGGCGAGCGCGAGCAGGCGCAGTACAACAAGTCGCTGGCGCGCTTCGACCTGACCGGCATCGAGCCGGCCCCGCGCGGCATGCCGCAGATCGAGGTCAGTTTCGACATCGATGCCAACGGTATCGTCCACGTCACCGCCAAGGACAAGAAGACCGGCAAGGAGCAGAAGGTCGAGATCAAGGCCGGCTCGGGCCTGTCCGACGAGGAAATCCAGCGCATGGTGGCCGATGCCGAAGCGCACCGCGAAGACGACAAGAAGTTCCAGGAGCTCATCGCCGTCCGCAACCAGGCCGATGCCCTGATCCACACCACCCGCTCGGCGATCAAGGACAACGGCGACAAGGTGCCGGGCGAGGTGATCGGCCGCGCCGAAACCGCCATCGCCGATCTGGAAGCCGCGATGAAGGCCGATGACAAGGGCCAGATCGAGACCAAGTCCAAGGCGCTGGAAGAGGTTGCGCAGTCGTTGTTTGCCGCCGTTGCGGCCGCCGGCCAGGCATCCGGCCCCGAGGCGGGCGCCGGCGCGCAGCCGGGCGACAACGGCAATGACGATGTGGTGGACGCCGAGTTCACCGAAGTCAAGGACGACGACAAGAAGGCCTGATCGGATATCCCGACCGGACATGGGCGACGGGCAGGCCGCACGGCCTGCCCGTTCGCGTAGGTGAAACAGGAAAATGCAGCAGCGATGAGCAAGCGCGACTATTACGAAGTCCTCGGGGTTTCCCGCACCGTGACCGAGGCGGAACTGAAGGTGGCTTACCGCCGGGCGGCGGCGAAGCACCACCCCGATCGCAACCACGGCAACGAGAAGGTCGCCGAGGTCGCTTTCAAGGAATGCAAGGAAGCCTACGAAGTGCTGTCCGATGCGCAGAAGCGCCGTGCCTACGACCAGTACGGCCACGCCGCGTTCGAGCATGGGATGGGCGGCGGCGCGGGGCATGCCGACGTCGGCGATATCTTCGGTGACATCTTCGGCAACATTTTCGGTGGCGGTATGGGAGGCGGCCAGCGCCAGCGGCGCGGCGCGGACATCGGCTATCGGCTCGATCTCGACCTGGAGGAAGCGGTGGCCGGCCTGCAAAAGAAGATCGAATTGCCGACCTTGGCCGAGTGCGACGACTGCCACGGCTCCGGCTCCGAGGACGGCAAGCTCGACACCTGCCCGCATTGCGGCGGGCGCGGGCAGATCGTGATGCAGCGCGGCCCGTTTCGCATGCAGCAGCCCTGCCCGCACTGCATGGGGCGCGGTCAGGTCACGGCCAATCCTTGCAAGAGCTGTCATGGCAACGGCCGTGTCCAGCAGGAGAAGGTGCTGGAGGTGAGCATCCCCGCGGGCGTGGACAATGGCGACCGTATCCGTTTGTCCGGCGAGGGCGAAGCCGGGCCGGCCGGTGTGCCGCCTGGCGATCTGTACGTGGAAATCCGCGTGCGTCAGCACGACATCTTCACCCGCGAGGGGGACGACCTGCATTGCGAGGTGCCGATCCGCATCTCGCAGGCGGCGCTGGGCGATACCGTGCGCGTGCCGACCTTGAGCGGTGAAGCCGACATCCGCATCCCGGCCGAAACCCAGAGCGGCAAGGTGTTCCGCTTGCGCGGCAAGGGTGTGAAGTCGGTGCGCAGCCGCCAGGAGGGCGATCTGTATTGCACCGCGATCGTCGAAACCCCGGTCAACCTGACCAGTGAGCAGCGCGAGTTGCTCGAAAAGTTCGAGTCCACCTTCGCCGGCGAGGGCGCGCGCAAGCATTCGCCCAGGCACAGTACTTTCATCGATGGGGTCAAGGGTTTCTGGGATCGGATGACCGGTTGACGGCCGGTCGCCAGGCCGGGCGGGGCGATGTGAAATCCTGACCTGAATACGGGTCTGATCAAGATCGCCCCGGGGCTTGCGGCCCACTATGAAGCGTAATCCCCCGAAAGGAACGCGTCATGTCGATATCCGTATTGCGGCCCGCCATTCTTGCTTCTGCACTCGCCCTGGCGGCTTGCGGCCAATCCGCCAACAACCCGCCTTCCGCCGCCGAAACGGCGCGCGCGCCAGCATCGGCCAGCAGCGAACCGGCGGTGGCGAAAGGTCCCGAGGCCGCCCCGGAGTTGCTGACCCGTGCCCGAGCCTTGTTCCAGCCGATACCGGACAAGGCGCCCGACCCTGCCGGCAACCCGGTGACGGCGGACAAGATCGCGCTCGGCAAGATGCTGTATTTCGATGGCCGCCTGTCGTCGAGCGGGGTCATCAGCTGCAATTCCTGCCACAACCTCGGCATGGGCGGTATCGATGGCGTACCCACTTCGATCGGCCACGGTTTCGACAAAGGGCCGCGCAACGCGCCGACGGTCTACAACGCGGTATTCAACGTCGCCCAGTTCTGGGATGGCAGGGCGGCCGATCTCAAGGCGCAGGCGCAAGGGCCGGTACAGGCGGCGGTGGAAATGAACAGCAAGCCGGACGTGGTCGAGGCCGTGTTGACTAGCATGCCGGGTTATGTCAATGCGTTCAAAGCCGCTTTTCCCGGCGAGGCCAAGCCGGTCAATTTCGACAATATGGCCAAGGCCATCGAGGCTTTCGAAACCACATTGACCACGCCGGGCGCGGCGTTCGACGAGTTCCTGAAGGGCGATACCCGGGTGTTGAGCGCCGAGCAGCAGGCCGGTCTCAAGTTGTTCATGGACAAGGGGTGCGGCAATTGCCACAACGGCGTGAATCTTGGCGGGCAGGCTTATTTCCCGTTCGGTGTGATGAAGAAGCCCAGTGATGAAGTACGCCCGAGTGGCGACCGCGGTCGTTTCGCCGTCACCCAGACGGCGAGCGACGAATACGTTTTCCGCGCCGCGCCGTTGCGCAATATCGCCGCGACCGCGCCGTACTTCCATTCCGGCACGGTCTGGAACTTGCGGGAGGCGGTCAAGATCATGGGCGACTCCCAACTGGGCGCGAGCCTGAGCGATGAAGAGGCCAACAACATTTATCTGTTCCTGCAATCGCTGACCGGCAAGATGCCCAAGGTGGACTATCCGCAGTTGCCGGAGCGTAGCGACAACACGCCGCCGCCGCCGGGTTATTGAGGCCGCGGAAAGTACGGGGCGGGCCGCTATCATGGCGGCCCGTCCTTTGTCCGCGATAAGGAAATGAGCGAACCGGTCTCCCTGCTGATCCACGGTGCCAACGGCCGCATGGGGCGCGCCCTGTCGCGGCTGTGCAACGAACAACCGGGCTGTGCGGTGACGGTGGCGGTTTCACGCGGCCAGCCGAGCCAGCGGGTGGTGGATGGCGTGGCGCACTTCGCCGCCAGCGAGATGTCCGGCGCGCCGGCTTTCGACGTGATGGTCGATTTCAGCCTGCCGGAAGCCTTCGATGCCGCGCTGGCGCTGGCGCTGGAACGCCGGGCGGCGTTGGTGTCGGGCACCACCGGGCTTTCCGAAGTGCAGAAGGCCGCGCTCGAAGCCGCATCGCGGACGATTCCCGTGTTGTGGGCGAGCAACTTCAGCATCGGCGTCGCGCTGCTGCACGAACTGGCACGCCGAGCCGCCGCCGCCCTGCCGGGATGGGATTGCGACATCATCGAAATGCACCACACGAGGAAGCTCGACGCGCCCTCCGGCACCGCGTTGACCCTGGGCCGCGCCGTGGGCGAGGGCGGGGGGGAAGCGCGTTACGCCGCGATCCGCGCCGGCGATATCGTGGGCGAGCACTGCGTGCAGTTCGCTGGCCCCGGCGAGCGTGTCGAGCTGGTGCACCGGGCGACGAATCGCGACATCTTCGCCCGTGGCGCGTTGCGGGCGGCGGCTTGGCTCCACGGCAGAGCGCCCGGGCTTTACGCCGTCGCCGACATGCTCAATGCCGGGAGCGGGCTGGATTCGCCGGCGCATCCCCGCTAGAATCCCGGCTCGCCTGAATCCATCGCTTCCGGAGCCGCTCGACCGCACTCCGGCGGTTTTTTGCAACCCACGTTCGGCCGCGCCCGCCCGGTGCGGCGGCCTCCATACAAGGCGAAGCCCGTGAACCAACCCGCAATCCTCGCGCTCGAAGACGGTACCGTCTTCCGTGGCGTTTCCATCGGCGCGCCCGGCCTGTCGGTTGGCGAAGTGGTGTTCAACACCGCCATGACCGGCTACCAGGAAGTGCTGACCGACCCTTCCTACGCCCACCAGTTGGTCACACTGACCTATCCGCACATCGGCAATACCGGCATGACCGCGCAGGATGACGAAGCCGCCCGGGTGTGGTCGGCCGGGTTGATCGTGCGCGAGGTGCCGCGCCGGCCCAGCAATTGGCGCAGCGAAGCCTCGCTGCCGGCATGGATGCGCGAACGCGGCGTGGTGGGCATCGCCGGGATCGACACCCGCAAGCTGACCCGGCGCTTGCGCGAGCGCGGCGCGATGAGCGGCGCGGTGATGGCCGGAGAGGGCCTCGACGAGGCCGCCGCCATCGAGGCCGCGCGCAAGTTTCCCGGCCTGAAGGGCATGGATCTGGCGAAAGTGGTCAGCACCGGCAAGCCTTATGTCTGGAGTGAAGGCTCGCTCGATCTCGACGCCAACGCCTTTGCCGCGCCGGAAAAGAAATTCCAGGTGGTCGCCTACGATTTCGGCGTCAAGACCAACATCCTGCGGATGCTGGCCGATCGCGGCTGCGAGGTGCGCGTGGTGCCGGCGCAAACCCCGGCCAGCGAAGTGCTGGCGATGCGGCCCGACGGCGTCTTCCTTTCCAACGGCCCCGGCGACCCGGAGCCGTGCGATTACGCCATCGCCGCGATCCGCGAACTGCTGGCGCGGAAGCTGCCGATCTATGGCATCTGCCTGGGGCACCAGTTGCTCGGCCTCGCCATCGGCGCCCGCACCATGAAGATGCCGCACGGCCATCACGGCGCCAACCACCCGGTGCAGGATGTCGACAGCGGCCGGGTGTTGATCACCTCACAGAACCACGGCTTCTGCATCGACGAAGCCACGTTGCCGGCCAATGCCCGCGTCACCCACCGTTCGCTGTTCGATGGCACCAACCAGGGCATCGCGCTCACCGACGCGCCGGCCTACAGTTTCCAGGGCCACCCGGAAGCCAGCCCCGGGCCGCATGACGTGGCGGGGTTGTTTGATCGTTTCGTTGAGTTGATGGGGCGAGAGGCCAGGGAATGACGCACGTCGTCCCAAGCTATCGGGATTCGCGGGTTTGGCAGCGCGCAATGGCGTTGGCGGCCGGCGTGTACCGCCTGAGAGCCGGGTTCCCGAGCAGCGAACGCAATGGTCTTTTCGCGCAAATGCAGCGGGCGGTGGTCTCGATCCCATCCAATATCGCCGAAGGGCGCGAACGTCGACCCACCCGCGAGTTCCTGCGTTTTCTTTCGATCAGTTTCTTTCGATCAGTCAAGGCGCTCTTGCCGAAATCGAAACACAACTGCTGTTGTCAACTTCACTTGAAATGGCGGATTCCCGGCAGGTCGAGTCTTTGTTGGCCGATGCGTCCGAGTTGGGTCGCATGTTGAACGGTATCCGCGGCAAGCTGGAAACCAAGCTGGCCGCTTCCTCCCTGGCCCCTGGCCCCTGATCTCTGGCCTCTGACAAATGCCCAAGCGCACCGACATCCAAACCATCCTCATCATCGGCGCCGGCCCGATAGTCATCGGCCAGGCGTGTGAATTCGACTACTCCGGCGCACAGGCTTGCAAGGCACTGCGCGAGGAGGGCTACCGCGTGGTGCTGGTCAATTCCAACCCAGCCACCATCATGACCGACCCGGACATGGCCGATGCGGTCTACATCGAGCCGATCAACTGGCGCTCGGTGGAGAAGATCATCGCCAAGGAGCGGCCCGATGCGCTGCTACCGACCATGGGGGGGCAGACCGCGCTGAACTGCGCGCTGGACCTGGCCGACAACGGCGTGCTGGAACGCTTCGACGTCGAGTTGATCGGCGCCTCGCGCGAGGCCATCCGCATGGCCGAGGACCGCGAGCTGTTCCGCGTGGCGATGGAGGAGATCGGGCTGGAATGCCCGAAGGCCGAAGTCGCGCGCAGTTTCGAGCAAGCATTGGACATCCAGTCCAGGGTGGGCTATCCGACCATCATCCGCCCCAGCTTCACCCTGGGCGGCAGCGGTGGCGGCATCGCCTACAACCGCGAGGAGTTCGAGGAAATCGCCAGGCGCGGCCTGGAGCTTTCGCCGGTGCACGAGATTCTGGTCGAGGAATCGGTGCTGGGCTGGAAGGAGTTCGAGATGGAGGTCGTGCGCGATACCGCCGACAACTGCATCATCGTCTGCTCCATCGAAAACCTCGACCCGATGGGCGTGCATACCGGCGATTCGATCACCGTCGCGCCGGCGCAGACGCTCACAGACAAGGAATACCAGCGCTTGCGCGACGCCTCGGTCGCGGTGCTGCGTAAGATCGGCGTGGATACCGGCGGCAGCAACGTGCAGTTCGGCATCAACGCGAAGACGGGACGCGTCGTCGTCATCGAGATGAACCCGCGCGTGTCGCGCTCGTCCGCGCTGGCGTCGAAAGCCACCGGCTTCCCGATCGCCAAGATCGCCGCCAAGCTGGCAATCGGCTACACGCTGGACGAACTGAAGAACGACATCACCGGCGGCCTGACCCCGGCCAGTTTCGAGCCGGCCATCGATTACGTGGTCACCAAGATTCCACGTTTCGCCTTCGAGAAGTTCCCCGCCGCCGATTCGCGCCTGACCACGCAGATGAAATCGGTGGGCGAGGTGATGGCCATCGGCCGCACCTTCCAGGAATCGATGCAGAAGGCGTTGCGCGGCCTGGAAACCGGCAAGGCCGGCCTTGACCCGACCGGTCTGGACTGGCACAACGAGGACGAGTTCGCCAAGCTCAAGCGTGAAGTGAAGGAGCCGGGCCCGGAGCGCCTGTTCTACTTGGCCGATGCCTTCCGCGCCGGCCTGTCGGTGGCGGAGGTGCATGCGCTCTCGCATGTCGATCCCTGGTTCCTCGACCAGCTCGAGGACATCATCGCCGCCGAGCGGGCGATGGCGAAGGGCGGCCTGGCCGCGCTGGATGCCGACGCCTTGCGCGGCTACAAGCGCATGGGCTTTTCCGATGCCCGCATCGCCCAGTTGTGCGACACCAACGAGGCCGCGATCCGCGCGCTGCGTCGGGGGTTCGGCATCCGCCCGGTGTACAAACGGGTGGACTCGTGCGCCGCCGAGTTCGCCACCACCACCGCCTACATGTATTCGACCTACGAGGAAGAATGCGAGGCCGCGCCGAGCGAGCGCGACAAGATCGTCGTGCTGGGCGGCGGGCCGAACCGGATCGGGCAGGGCATCGAGTTCGACTACTGCTGCGTGCACGCCGCGTTGGCCCTGCGCGAGGATGGTTACGAGACCATCATGATCAATTGCAACCCGGAGACGGTGAGCACCGATTACGACACCTCGGACCGCCTCTATTTCGAGCCGCTGACGCTGGAGGACGTGCTGGAGGTCATCGATCTGGAGCGGCCGAAGGGCGTGATCGTGCAGTACGGCGGGCAGACGCCGCTGAAGCTGGCGAAGGCGCTGGAAGCGGCCGGCGCGCCGATCATCGGCACGTCGCCCGAATCGATCGACCTGGCCGAAGACCGCGAGCGCTTCCAGAAGCTGGTGGAGGAACTGAAGCTCACCCAGCCGCCGAACCGCACCGCCCGCAGCGCCGAGGAGGCGCTGGTGCTGGCGCGCGAGATCGGCTACCCACTGGTGGTGCGCCCAAGCTACGTGCTGGGCGGCCGGGCGATGGAGGTGGTGCATGCCGATGCCGATCTCGAACGCTACATGCGCGAGGCGGTGAAGGTCAGCAACGATTCGCCGGTGCTGCTCGACCGCTTCCTCGACAACGCCGTGGAAGTGGACATCGACGTGATCGCCGACAAGAGCGGCCGCGTGCTGATCGGCGGGGTCATGGAGCATATCGAGGAGGCCGGCGTGCATTCCGGCGACTCCTCCTGCTCGCTGCCGCCGTACTCGCTGTCGCGGAAAGTGCAGGATGAGCTGCGCGAGCAAGTGGTCGCGCTGGCCAAGGCCCTGAACGTGGTGGGCCTCATGAACACCCAGTTCGCCATCCAGATGGACGACGAGGGCGGCCACACCATCTACCTGCTGGAAGTGAACCCGCGCGCTTCGCGCACGGTGCCGTTCGTGTCCAAGGCCATCGGCCGCCCGCTGGCCAAGATCGCCGCACGCTGCATGGCCGGCAAGACGCTGGCCGAGCAGGACGCCACCGAGGAAATCGTGCCCGAATACTTCTCGGTGAAGGAAGCGGTGTTTCCATTCGCCAAGTTCCAGGGCGTCGATCCGATCCTCGGCCCGGAGATGCGCTCGACCGGCGAGGTGATGGGCGTGGGGCGCAGCTTCGGCGCCGCGTTCGCTCGCGCCGAGGAGGCCGCGAGCATCCGCGCGCCCAAGCCCGGCAGGGCTTTCGTCTCGGTGCGCGACCCGGACAAACAGCGCCTGCTGCCGGTGGCGCGGGAACTGCTCAAGCGCGGCTTCGAACTGGTCGCCACGCGCGGCACCGCTGCCTGGCTCGGAGAAAACGGCATCGATTGCGCCATCGTCAACAAGGTGGTGGAAGGCCGGCCGCATATCGTCGATCTGATCAAGAACGGTGAAATCACCTATATCGTCAACACCACCGAAGGTAAGCAGGCCATCAGCGACTCGTTCTCGATCCGCCGCGAAGCGTTGCAGCACCGCGTCACTTATTCGACGACAATCGCCGGCGCGAAGGCGCTGCTGCATTCGCTCGACTTCCGCGACAGCGGCCCGGTATGGTCGATCCAGGAACTGCACAAGGAACTGCAAGAAGCATGAACCGTCCCCCCATGACCGCCGCTGGCGCGGCCAGGCTGCGCGCCGAGCTGGAAGAGTTGAAATCCGTCAAGCGTCCCGCGGTGATCCAGGCGATCGCCGAGGCGCGCGCCCATGGCGACCTCAAGGAAAACGCCGAATACGCCGCCGCCCGCGAACAGCAGGGTTTCATCGAAGGCCGCATCAAGCAGCTCGAAGGCGAGCTCTCGCACGCCCAGATCATCGATGTCACCAAGCTGGCCGCCGGTGACAAAGTGGTGTTCGGCGCCACCGTCGATCTGGTGGATACCGAGACCGGGCAGGAAGTGACCTACCGGATCGTCGGCGACCTCGAAGCCGACATCAAGCACAAGCGGATCGCGATTTCCTCACCGATCGCGCGCGCGTTGATCGGCAAGCACGAAGGCGACGAAGTGACGATGGAAGCGCCGGGCGGCACGCACGAGTTCGAGATCGTCGGCGTTCGCTACGAAGCCTGAGTGAGCGCCGCCGGCGTCCACCTGTTGTTGCCGCCGCCACGGCGTTGGCCGAGGCCGTGGCCCGGGGCGGTGGCGCGCGCGCTGGGCCGTGCCGAGCGTTTCGGCCAAGCGCCCGATGCCGTGATCGCCGCCTTGTTCGGCTTGCGCGCGCTGCCGGCCTCGGCGGCGCTGGCGCGGCTGGGCGAGGGGGATATCGACATCGATACGCTGCGCGCCCATCGCTGGCTGCGGGCCGACCCGGCCTGGATACGCGCCGACATCAACGGCGCGCGGCTGTGCGGCATCGGGCCGATGCTGGCGCTCGGGGCCGAGGAGGCCGATGCGTTCGCCGCCGGATTGCGGGCAATGTTCGCCGATGCCGGGCATGCGCTGGAGGTCGTCGCGCCCACGCGCTGGTACCTGCGCCTGCCGCGCGATGCCGAATTGCCGCATCTCGCCACCCCGGTCGAAGCGCTGGGCGAGGATGTCTTCGACCACCGTCCCGAAGGGACCGATGCGCGCGCATGGCGGGCGCTGGAGAGCGAGGCGCAGGTCGGCCTGCACCAGCATCCGCGCAATGCCATGCGCGTGCGCGCCGGCCTGCCACCGGTCAATGCGCTGTGGTTCTGGGGGGGCGAGGCGCTGCCCGACATGGCGCGCGCCGGCCTGTCGGGCCTGGCCTCCGACGATCCCCTGCTGCGTGGCGCGGCTGGGCTGGCCGGTATTCCTCTCGCGCCACTACCGGCCCGCTGGCCCGCCGCCGCCGGTCTGTACGACCTGCGTGGCATCCGCGCCGGCGCGCTGTACGCCGATTGGCTGCTGCCGGCGCTGGATGCGATGCGGACGGAGAAATTCGTCATGCAATGGGTCTGCGAGGAAGGCCCGGTGTTCGAGCTGCGCCCCAGCCAGCGCTGGCGTTTCTGGCGCAAGCCGCTGGGCGCACTGGAGACGCCCACCGACACCGGCGAAGGCGAACGGTGAGCGCAACACGCCGGATCGTCCGCCGCGAAGTGGATGCCGACCTGCTGGCCGAGGGCGACTGGCCCGCGCACTGGCCACTGCTCTTGCGCCGCGTGCATGCCGCGCGCGGTAGTCGTGGCCTGCGCCAGGCCATGCCCGGCCTGGCCGAATTGCCGCCGCCCGATGGTCTGCTGGGTTTGCCGGAAGCTGTCGCCTTGCTGCGCCAGGCCATCGCCGGCGACCTGCACATCGTCGTCAGCGCCGATTTCGATTGCGATGGCGCCACCGCCTGCGCGGTCGCGGTGCGCGGGCTGCGGATGCTCGGCGCGCGCCGGGTTTCCTATGCCGTGCCCGATCGCATGCGCCACGGCTACGGGCTGACGCCCGGCTTCGTCGATGAACTCGCCGCCTTGCGGCCGGATGTGCTCCTCACCGTCGATCACGGCATCGCTTGCCATGCCGGTATCGCCGCGGCCAGGGCGCGTGGCTGGCGGGTCGTCGTTACCGACCACCACCTGCCGGGCGACACGCTGCCGGATGCCGATGCCATCGTCAATCCACAGCGGCCGGGCGATGCTTTCGTCTCCAAGGCGCTGGCCGGCGTCGGTGTGCTGTTCTACCTGCTGCTGGCGCTGCGCGCCGCCGCGCGCGCCGGTGGCGAGGCGGAGGGCGAGGCCGATCTCGGCGCGCTGCTCGATCTGGTCGCGGTCGGAACCGTGGCCGACATGGTGAGGCTCGATGTCGCCAACCGCGCCCTGATCGGCGCCGGATTGCGCCGGCTGCGAAAAGGATGGGGTTGCGCCGGTCTGCGCGCTCTGATCGACGTCGCTCAACGCGATGTCGAGCGGCTGACCACCGCCGACATCGGCTACGCCATCGCCCCGCGCATCAATGCCGCTGGGCGGCTGGAGGACATGCGGCTTGGCATCGAACTGTTGCTTGGCGACGATCTCGCCGTCTGTCGCGCGCAGGCCGAGGTGCTCGACGCCATCAACCGCGAACGCCGCCGGATGCAGCGCGGCATGGTGGACGAAGCCATTGCTCTGCCGGAACTGCAAAGCGATGCGCTGGTGCCGTGTGTGGCCGAGGAAAGCTGGCACCCCGGCGTGGTCGGGCTGGTGGCGTCCAAGCTCAAGGAGCGCCTGCATCGTCCGGTGTTCGCCTTCGCCGCGGCCAGCGCGTCGGAGTGGCGCGGCTCGGCGCGTTCCATCCCCGGCTTCCACCTGCGCGATGCGATCGCCCTGGTCGATGCGCGCCACCCCGGCCTCATCACCCGCTTCGGCGGCCACGCGATGGCGGCCGGCCTGACCTTGCCGCGGGCGTCGCTGGACGGGTTCGCCGCCGCCATCGACACCGTCGCCAGGGAGTGCCGCGAAACCCTGGCCCAGCAGGAAGACATCGCAAGCGACGGCGAATTGCCGCTGGCCGCGCTCGACATCGCCCATGCCCGCGCCTTCCGCGATGGCGGCGCCTGGGGGCAGGGCTATCCCGAACCGCTGTTCGATGGCGTATTCGCGGTGGCCGACTGGCGCATCGTCGGCGAACGCCATCTCAAGCTCACCCTGGAACGCGAAGGGCGACGCTTCGGCGCCATGCATTTCGATGGCTGGGAGGGCGAGAATCCCGCCCCGCTTTCCCATCTGGCCTATCGCCTGACGCCCGACGACTGGCGCGGCGGCGAGGCGATCCAACTGATCGTGGTGCATCGGCAGGCGGCCTGAGCGCCGCCGGGCCGCGTGGAGTGGGCGCGCGACCGCGCCCTGGGCCGCGTGGCGAAATCGCGCCCCTCGGGGTGCCGAGGCCATCGGCGGCGGATGAGGCTACACTGTGCGGCTGAATCCCGCCTGCTCCGGACACCACATGCTGCAAGCGCTACGCGAAAAATCCAGTGGCTGGGTCGCCACGCTCATCCTCGGCATCCTGATCGTGCCGTTCGCCCTGTTCGGCATCAACGACTACATGGGCCGCCAGATCGAGAACTATGCCGCGCGCGTTCAGGCGCCGCCCGCTTGGTGGCGTTCGGCGCCATCGTGGTGGCCGGTGTCGGTGCTGTGGTCGAAGGAGGATATCGGCATCCGCGATTTCCGCATGCGCTTCGACAACCTGCGCAGCCAGCAGCGCCAGCAACAGGGCGACGCCTTCGACAATCGCGAATTCGAATCGGCCGAGAACAAGCGCCGGGTGCTCGACCGGATGATCGACGAACGGCTGGCGCAGATCGCCGCGCGCGAGGCCGGCATCGTCATCCCCGATGCGCAGGTGCGCCGGCAGATCGAGACCTTTCCGGAGTTCCAGGTCGATGGCAAGTTCAATGCCCAGCGCTATCAGAGCCTGCTGGCCAGCCTCAACCCGCCAATGTCGCCATTGATGTTCCAGCAGTCGATCCGCGAGGGATTGCTGGGCAGCTCGCTGCTCGGCACGCTGGCCGGCACCGGCTTCGTCAGCCGTGCCGAGACCGAGCGCATGATGACGATGCTGCTGGAAACCCGCGACGTCACCGCTGTGCTGGTGCCGCCGGCGGCCGACGACAAAGCGGTTGCCGATACTGAAATCGCCGCCTGGTACAAGTCGCATGCCGGCAACTATCGGGCGCCGGAAACGGTGACGTTGGAATACGTCGATGTCGATGCCGCCAAACTGCCGGCGCCGACGCTGGACGATGCGCAGCTGCGCGAACGCTACCAGGCCGAACGCGGCAAGTTCGGCACCGCCGAGCAGCGTCAGGTCTCGCACATCCTGATTCCGGTCGCGGCCAACGCCAGCGCCGCCGAGCGGAAAGCGGCCCAGGACAAGGCGGTCGGATTGGCGCGGGAAGCGCGCGCCGGCGCCGATTTCGCCGCGCTGGCGCGGGCCAACTCTGGCGACCCCGGCTCCAAGGCGCAGGGCGGCGATCTCGGCTGGGTACAGCGTGATGGCGTGATGCCGAAGCCGTTCGAAGACGCGGTGTTCGCATTGCAGGCTGGCGCCGTCAGCGATCCGGTCAAGACACCCTCCGGCTGGCACGTGATCCGGCTGCGCGAAGTACGCGCCGGCACCGTCAAGCCGTTCGAGGAAGTCCGCGAACGACTCGTCGCCGAGTTCAATGCGACGGGCCGCGAGCGCGCCTACAACGATCTGCTCGGCCGCCTGGTGGACGACCTCATGAAGAACCCGACCGGCTTCGCCGAAGTGGCGGCCAAGCACGGGCTAGCGGTGCAGAAGACAGGCCCGGTGCCGAAGGGTGGCGGCGAAGGCATCGCCGCGTTGCCGGCGGTGCAGCGCGATGCGTTTTCCGAAAGCCGCATCGCCGATGGCGGCGTCAGCGACCCGATTGAAGTCGGGACCGATCGCAGCGTGCTGCTGCGGGTCGTCGCCCACACCCAGGAACGAGCGATGGCGCTGGCGCAGGTGCGCGAGCGGGTGATCGCGGATATCCGCGCCGATCGTGCCGGCAAGGTGGCCGAGGCCAGCGCGAAATCCCTGGTGGAGGCCGTCCGCCAGGGGGGCGCGCTGCGTGCGCTGGCCGCCGAGCGCAAGTTGCAGGCGCAGGCGATGCCGGGCATGGCCCGCAACATGCCGGTGCCGACTCCGGAGGCCGCGCAAGCGATTTTCCGTGCGCCGCGGCCGGCACCGAAGGCGCCGTCGCTCGGCCAGGTGCGCCTGCCGGACGGCGCCTGGCTGGTGTTCCAGGTCGATGCCGTGCACGCGGGCAAGCTCGACGATGTTCCCGAGGCCCAGCGCGCCGCGATGCGCCAGCAACTGGCCGCCGCCAACGGCGACCAGGCCGCGCGCGCCTACGTGACGGCCATGCGCAAGCGCTTGAGGATCGATGTCGCCGAAAGCCAACTCTGAGCGCGGCTTTCGCTGGTCATCGCGGTAACGAAAACGCCCGGCGTATGCCGGGCGTTTCGGTTCCATTGGCGTCGAGGCGGGCCGCGCTCAGTCGTTGAGGCCGGTCATGCCGAGGATGTTGTAGCCGGAATCGACATAGGTCACTTCGCCGGTGACGCCGCCGGCCAGGTCGGAACACAGGAAGGCGGCGACATTGCCGACGTCCTCGATCGTCACCGTGCGCCGCAGCGGCGCGTTTTCCTCGACATGGCCGAGAATCTTGCGGAAGCCGGCGATGCCCGCCGCGGCCAGGGTCTTGATCGGGCCGGCCGAGACCGCGTTGACGCGGATGCCTTCCGGCCCGAGGTTGTAGGCGAGGTAGCGCACCGTGGCTTCCAGGCTGGCCTTGGCCACGCCCATCACGTTGTAGCCTTGCAGCGCGCGCTCGGCGCCGAGGTAGGAAAGGGTGAGGACGGCGCCGTTGCGCCCGGCCATCATCGGTCGGGCGGCGGCCGACAGCGCGGCCAGCGAATAGGCCGAGATGTCGTGGGCAATGGCGAAGTTCTCGCGGGTCAAGCCATCCAGGAACTGGCCGGCGATGGCCTCGCGAGGGGCGTAGGCGATGGCGTGGACGAGAATGTCGAAGCCGTCGCTCCAGTGCTTGCCGAGTTTGGCGAAGCAGTCGGCGATCTGCGCGTCCGAGGTGACGTCGAGCGGGATCACGATGTCGCTGCCGTGTGCGTCCGCCGCCGCTTCGACGCGGGATTTCAGCTTGTCGTTCTGGTAAGTGAAGGCGAGTTCGGCGCCTTCGCGGCGCATCGCCTCGGCAATGCCGCTGGCGATCGAGCGGTCGCTGGCGATGCCGGTGATCAGTGCGCGCTTGCCCTGTAGGAAACCCATGCTCTAGTTCCGTTCTATTCGTGGACGAAGCGTGCAGTGTGCCCGCGTAGGGCATCGCTAGTCGAGCTTCAGCACCATACCGGGGCGTAGTGGACTGCCCGGCTTGAGGCCGTTTCGTCGCAGCAGTTCGGCCGTGCTGAGCTTGTAGCGGCGGGCGATCCGCCATAGCGAGTCGCCGGTGGCCACGGTGTGGGTGGCGGGCCGGGTTTCATCGCGATTGCCGGCCAGGCGGGCGGCCGCGCTGCCGCCGGCGATCACCGCTGGCGCGGCCGGGTGCGCTGATGCGCGTGCCGCCAGCGGGGCGGTGGCCTGGTTGGCGCGTGGGGCCAGTACCTTGGGCGCGCCGGCGCCGCCACGCAGCGGCGCGCCGGTCAGCGCCGGGTTGAGCCGCGCCACCAGTTGGGCATCCAGCGCGCGCGCCTCGGCCCAGTGGCGCAGGCTGGCGGCGGCGTCGGCCGGCTCCGCGCTCAAATGCGGAACCGGACGGTCGATCGCGTCGAGCCATTCCTGGCGGTCGTCGGCTTCTTCGATGAGGCAGGAGATCGCGTGCAATTTTTCCACGTAGGCGCGGGTTAGCGCCGGCACGCCGCCGAGTTTGGCCGGATCGGCGCTGCGCTGCGATTGCCCGCTGCGCTCGATCGCGCCCAGGATGCGGTACTCGCCGGCGTTGTAGCCCATGATCGCCAACCGCCAGTTGCCGCCGAACATGCTGTGCAGAATCTTGAAGTAGCGCACCGCGGCGCGCGTGGAGTCCACCACCGAGTAGCGGCCGTCGTAGCCGGCGCGCATCGGGATGCCCTGATTGCGCGCGGTCAGGCTGATGAACTGCCACAACCCGACCGGGCCCGCGGCGCTCTTCGCCGATGGGTTGTAGCGGCTTTCGATGAACGGCACCAGCGCGTATTCGGTGGGCAGCCCGGCCTTGACGAACTCGTCCACCACGTAGCCGAACAACGCCAGCAGTTCGTCGTCCTGGCTGGCCATGCGCTTGGGCGCGCGCGCGTAGTGGGCGCGCCAGCGCGCGCTGGCGTTGCCGCATTCCGGCTCGGCCAGGTGCTCGCGGAAACGCAGATGGATGTCCAGCCCGTTACGGGTGGCGTAGGGTGCACTGGCACTGGCACTGGCACTGGCACTGGCACTGGCACTGGCACTGGCGGTGCCGGTTTCCGGCGATGTCGCGACCTCGGTGGCGCGCGCGCCGGGCAGCGCCAGCGCCAGGGACAAGAGGAACGGTAAGCCACGGCGAGTCATGCGCGGAACTCGTCCTTCCAGCGCCGCAGTGCGGCGAAGCTGTCGGCGCGAGTGCCGGGCGCCGCGCCCAGGCGGCGTGCGAGCGCGGCGCGTACCTCGGGCGCGTCCACACGCAGGAACGGGTTGCAGGCGCGCTCCGAGGCGATGGTCGAGGGCAGGCTGGGGTGGCCGGCCCGACGCTGGGCGCGGGCCTCCTGGGTGCGCTCGGCCAGCGCCGGGCTGTCGGCCATTACCGCCTCGGCGAACGCGGCGTTGGCCAGGGTGTATTCGTGTGCGCAGCAAACCGCGGTCTGGTCGGGCAGGGCCGCCAGGCGGTCGAGCGAGGCCAGCATCGTCGGCGCATCACCCTCGAACATCCGCCCGCAGCCCAGGCTGAACAGCGCATCGCCGCAGAACACGAAGCCGTCGCCGTGATAGGCGAGGTGGCTGCGGGTATGGCCCGGCACCGCCATCACGGTGAACGCATGGCCGCCGACCTCGATCCGTTCGCCATCGCCGACCTGCCGGTTGGCGAGCACGATGCGTTCATCGCGCGGGGCGATGACGGGCGTGCCCGGCCAGCGTTCCAGCAACGCGGCGACGCCGCCGATGTGATCGGAATGATGATGGGTGAGCAGGATGGCGGAGAGCGCCGGCGTCTCGCCAAAGCGTGCCAGCGCCGGCGCGGCATCGCCTGGATCGACCAACAACGGCCCGGGTGTGCCTGGCAGCCACCACAGGTAGTTGTCCTCGAAGAACGGCAATGGCGGGGGAAGTATCAAGGTTTGGTGAGACGGCGCGGCCACGTAGAATGGCGGACGATGCCTGTGCTCGCTTCCTCTCGTCAACCCGAACAAGACCCGAACTGGTATGTCGGGCGCGCCGGTCGTGCCGTCCTCGACAGCGAATGGCCGTGGCTGGACGAGGCGTTGCGGGCGCGCCCAGGCCTGCCTTGGCTGGTGCTCTCGGCGGTGCGGCGTCCGGGTTTCATCGCACATCCGCACGGGCTCTGGCTCTCCCCCGACGATGCCGGATGGCGCGGCGAGGTGCGCTGCGGCGCGGCGCTTCCGCTTGCCAGCGAATCGGTGGGCACGGTGGTCGTCCAGCATGTCGGGCGGCCTTCCGGCGCGCTGGACTGGCTGGCCGAATCGGCGCGCGTGCTGGTGCCGGGCGGGCGGCTTTGGCTGTTCGCGCTCAACCCGTTGTCGCCGTATCGCCGTCACTGGTTCTCCGCCGATGCTGCGGGCCACGAGCCGGTGAGTTGGCGCCGCGCGCTGCGTCGCGCCGGCCTGCACGCCGATGCAGTGGCCCGGGGGCTCGGCCCGCGCTGGCGCGCGGAAGCCGACGCCGCCAGCCAGCAGGGCGCAGGCGCGCGCGCCGCCTATGGCCTGTACGCCGAGAAACGCCACATCCCGCTGACGATGCAACGCGCCCCGCTGCTGGTGCCGGCCCTGGGCGAGGCCACGTGAGCGCACTGAAGGCGGTCGAGGCGCATACCGACGGCGCTTGTCTCGGCAATCCCGGCCCCGGTGGCTGGGGCGTGCTGCTGCGTTATGGCGCGAAGGAAAAGGAACTCGCCGGCGGCGATCCTGGTACCACCAACAACCGGATGGAACTGATGGCGGCGATCCGCGCGCTGGAAGCGCTGACCGAAGCCTGCGAGGTCGCCTTGCATACCGATTCGCGCTACGTCCAGCAGGGTATTTCGGAATGGCTGCCGAACTGGCGCCGGCGCGGCTGGAAGACCGCCGCCGGCCAGCCGGTCAAGAACCAGGATCTCTGGCAACGGCTGGACGAAGCCGCGCGCCGCCACCGCGTCGACTGGCGATGGGTCAAGGGCCATGCCGGCGATCCCGACAATGAGCGCGTCGATGCGCTGGCCCGCGCCCAGGCGCTCAAGATCAAACGAGGACACCCCTGATGCGGCAGATCGTGCTGGATACCGAAACCACCGGCCTGGAATGGCGCAAAGGCAATCGCGTGGTCGAGATCGGCTGCGTGGAGATGATCGAGCGCCGTCTCACCGGCCGCAACTTCCACGTCTATCTCAACCCGCAGCGCGAGTTCGAGGAGGGCGCGCAGCAAGTCACCGGGCTCACGCTGGAATTCCTCGCCGACAAGCCGCTGTTCGCCGAGGTCGCGCAGGCGTTCGTCGATTACATCAAGGGCGCGGAGCTGATCATCCACAACGCCAAGTTCGACGTTGGCTTCCTCGACAACGAACTGCGTGGTGTCGGCCCGCAACTGGGGACGATCGCCGAACACGCCGGCGTTCTAGATACTCTCGAAATGGCCCGCCTGCGCTGGCCTGGCCAGCGCAATTCGCTGGACGCGCTGTGCAAGCGGCTGGGCGTGGAGAACGGCCATCGCACCCTGCACGGCGCCTTGCTCGATGCCGAGATTCTGGCCGACGTCTATCTGGCGATGACCGCCGGCCAGGGCGAGATCGGCTTCGATGCGCTTTCGGTCGAGGGGCCGGCGGTGGAAGCGTCCGCCGGGTTCCGGGCGTTCCAGGCCGAGGCCGGGCCGCGTCCGCGCGTACAGGTATCGGCGGCGGAAGCCGAGGCGCATGCGGCGCGGCTGGCGGCGATCGAGAAAAAAGCCGGCCATTGCCTGTGGCGCGAGGCCGCCACCGGGACGGGGGCGGCCTGAGCCCCCCGCTTCAGCGCCAGCGCAGCACCAACACGGTCACGTTGTCGCTGCCGCCGCCATCGAGCGCGGCGGCGATCAGCGTATCGACGCATTCCTGCGCGGTGATGCCCGGCTGGGCCAGGATGGCGGCGATGCCGGCATCGTCCACCTCCTCGGTCAGGCCGTCGCTGCACAGCAGGAGCTGCATGCCGGGTTGCCATTCGCCGCTCATGCGCGCCACGTCGAGCTGGGCCGGATCGGTGACGCCAAGCGCCTGGGTGACCATCTTGCGCTGCGGGTGGTTGCGCGCCTCTTCGCTGGTGAGCAGGCCCTGCGCGATCAGATCCTGCACGTAGCTGTGGTCGTGCGAAAGCTGGGCCAGCTTGCCGGCATGCCAGAGGTAGGCGCGGCTGTCGCCGACCCAGGCCACTTCGAAGCGATGGTCGATCACGCGCACGGCCACCACCGTGGTGCCCATCGGCAGGGCGTCGCCGCGGCTACGTGAATTGCGCAGGATTTCCTCGCCGGCGACGCGGATCGCCTGCGCCAGCGGCGTGCCGTCGCGGACTTCGCGGGCCACGGTGTCGCGGGCGATGGCGCTGGCGATCTCGCCGTTGTCGTGGCCGCCCATGCCATCGGCGACCAGCCACAGGCTGAGCTCCGCATCGCCCTCGTAGGTATCCTCGTTGAGCGCCCGGCGTAATCCGGGATGGGTCAGGTGTCCGAATTCGATCATGGGTATGAAGGCGATGGCGTCGGCGCATCATCGCGGCGATGCCGCCAATCGGCAAGCACCCGCACGGCAGACTTGCCGCCGGGGATAGCTGCCCGTATCATCCCCGGTTCGCTACAAGCCCGGAGAGGTGGCAGAGCGGTTGAATGTACCTGACTCGAAATCAGGCAGGCGTTTATAGCGCCTCGGGGGTTCGAATCCCCCCCTCTCCGCCAGATTCAAGAAAAGCGCCCCATGCGGGCGTTTTTCGTGGGCGGACGGCATGTAGGGCGTGCCTCGCGGAAGGCGTTCGTGTCCGCTAGGCACGAGCGCGTCCGGCCCGGCAAGGTCGGGTTCGCATGGCGGACGAGCGCTGTTGGGTCGCAGCGGCAGTGCCGGGCGAGTGCGAGATGACGTATCCATCCCCGCGACTTGCTCTGGGTCGGCATATGGCCGAAAATGCTCGGCTCACGCGAACCAGCGTGACTCCATGGTGGCCCCGTTGGCCCCTCGCGACGCTAGTTCGAAAATCCCGCCAGGGCCGGAAGGCAGCAACGGTATCGAGTGATGCGGGCGCCGAGGATCGTCGGCGGGGCCACCGCCTTTTTGGCTTCCGGCAGGCGGGATTCGCCGATATTGGCGTGCTGGCGGATGCTTGAACGGGCCGCCGCGGGATCGCCGCCATGAATGCTTGCGCTCCAGCGGTGCGATGCCCGGCGGCCAGCGTCCGCCCGTAATGCCATCAGCGCGCCGTCGTGGTGCATTGCTTCTTCAAGCCTCGGGCATCGCCAGTATCACCCGGTCGCCGGGTTCCGCCACCCACAGCCCTTGCCCGCGCAACGCTTCGAGGTCGTCGCGGCCCGCGTAGTGATAGAGCACGCAACGCGCCAGGAGTTCGGTCGGGTATTCGCGGCGCAGGTCGTCGATGCCGCTGTGCGAGGGGTTGCCGATCAGCGCACAGTCGTGGGCAATCAGTTCGCCCCGCGCCGCCACTTTTTCCAGCATCTCGGGAATCGGCCGGGTATCGCCGGTCCAGACCAGGCTGCCGGGCAGGCGCAGGCCGAAGGCGCTGTCCGGCCAGTGGTGGCGTACCGGGAACACCTCGAAGCGCACGCCATCGTGCCAGAAGTGGTCGCCGACCACGATCAACTGGAAGGCATCCCAGAAATTCGCGCCGCCTTCGGCCAACACGTTGGGATAGCCGGCGATGCGCCGCTGCACGTGCGGCAGTGCGCCGACTGGGCAATACACCCGCACCTTGCCGCGTCGGGCCGGGTTGAAATAGCTGCCGACGAACATCCGTTCGAAGCCGCTGACGTGATCGAGGTGGGCGTGGGTGATGAAGAGCGCGTCGGGGTAACGGCCGTAGCGGGCGATATGGTCGCTCAGGCCCTCCGAGCCGCAATCGATCGTGAGCCATGGCGACCCGTCGCGCTCGATGGTCGCCATCGCGCTGCCGAATTCCGCCACCGAGGCGGCATTGCCGGTGCCGTGGAAGCGCAGTGCCCAGTTCATGCCATCGCCTCGTCGTAGGCCGTGCGCAGGCGAGCGAAGCCGGTATCGATCAGTGTCCCGCGTTGCGCGCCGCCGATCTTCTCCAACGAGCGCCGCAACCGCGCCAAGTTGGCCTGTTGCCAGGTGGCGGCGGGCGGGCGCAGGCGGCTTTTGTCGAAATCGATCATCCAGGCTGTTCCCCCGGCATCGAACAGCAGGTTGTGGGCATTGAGGTCGGCATGGTCGAGTCCGGCGCGATGGAAGCGGGCGATCAGCGCGCCGCAGGCTGGCCAAGGCGCGTCCTCGCCATGCGCCAGCAGCAACTGGCCGAAGGAGCGCGCCTGGTCGATGCGGGCGAGCAGGATGGCGGCGCGGTAGTGACGGCCGCGTCGCCGGTAGAGCGCGGCGATGGGCGCCGGCGCCGGCAGGCCGCGTCCGCGCAGAGCCTGCAATAGTCGGAATTCGGCGAAGCTGCGGGTGGCCCCGGCATGGCGCCAGAGGTAGGCGTCGTGGCTGAACCACGCGGCCAGCCCGCCGCGCAGGTAGTGGCGAAGGACGAACGCGCCGCCCCGGGCATCGACGAACCAGGCCGCGCCGCGTCCCCCGCTGCCGACCGGCTGCGCGGCCTCGCCCCAGTGCGCGGGGTCGAACCATGCCGGCGCCGGTGTTTGCGGGCATGCGCGCGGGTCGAACACAATGGCGCCTTCGCCCAGCGCATCGCGGAACGGCAGCACGGTTTCGTTGGCATCGCGCATCGGCATCCGGAGAGTCTAGCAACCCCATGAAGTCCGTCACGCCCCGTTCGATCTGCCTGCTGCGTCTGTCGGCCTTGGGCGATGTCACCCATGTGCTGCCGCTGGTGCGCACCTTGCGCGCCGCCTGGCCCGCGGTCGAGTTGAGCTGGGTCATCGGCAAGGGCGAGCATCGTCTGCTGGACGGGTTGCCGGGCGTGCGCTTCATCGAATACGACAAGAAAAGCGGGTTGGCCGGCATGCGCGCTTTGCGGCGCGAACTGGCCGGGCGGCGTTTCGATGCGCTGTTGCAGATGCAGGTGGCCGCGCGGGCCAATCTGCTTTCGGCTTTCATTCCGGCGCGTCGGCGCATTGGCTACGACCGTTCGCGTTCGAAGGACATGCACGGCCTTTTCATCAACGAGCGGATTGCCGACCGCCCGGGCATCCATGTGCTCGACGCCATCGGCAGCTTCTGCGAGCCATTGGGCCTCGTGCGGAGCGAGGTGGTCTGGGACATGCCGGTGCCGCGGGCCAGTTTCGATTGGGCGGCCGCGTGCTGGCCGGACGATGGCCGTCCGGTGCTGATGATCTCGCCGTGCTCCAGCCATGCGCGGCGCAACTGGCGCGCGGATCGCTACGCCGCCCTGGCCGAGCATGCCGCCGGTCAGGGCTGGCGCATCGTCCTGTGCGGCGGTCGCAGCGCATTGGAGCGGGAGACCGGCGATGCCATTCTCGCGGCGATGCGCACCGACGCGCTCGACCTCATCGGCAAGGACACGCTGAAGCAGTTGCCGGCGCTGCTGGCGCGCGCCGACCTGCTGGTGACGCCCGACTCCGGCCCGATGCACATCGCCAACGCCATGGGGACGAAGGTGCTGGGCTTGCACGCCGCCAGCAACCCGCGTCGCAGTGGCCCGTATTCCGACACCCGTTGGTGCGTGGATCGCTACGACGATGCCGCGCGCCGCTTCCTCGGCAAGCCGGCCTCGGCGCTGAAGTGGGGCGCAAAGATCGAATTCGACGGCGTGATGGACTTGATTACGGTCGATGACGCCATCGCCGCCTTCGAGCGCTTCCGCGCCAGTCAGGCGGCCGGCGCGCGATAGTCCTCGTAGGATTTTTCCTCGACGTAGGCCGAGCCCAGCGCCAGGTTGATCTCCTTCTTGATGCGTGCGCGCTCGTCGTTCTCGAAGTAGACGCTGCGCGCCAACTTGACGAATCCGGCGTCGAAAGCCTGGGCCTTTTCCTTCAGGCGGATGTCGTCCTCGATCACCCACAACCGCTCGTTGACCGCCTTCAGCCCGGCGCGCAGCTCGGCGATGTTGTGGCCGGCGGCCGGATGCGCCATCCAGGTTTTTTCCAATGCCGAAAGCTCGTGGCGGACGTTGGCCAGCTTGGCTTCGTCCTTCATCCGCTCGGACTTGATTTGGAGAATGGCGATCTTGTCGAGCAACTCGCCAAAGGAGACGGGAACGGAAATTTCGGACATGGCGGCTCTCTGCGCGGGGAATGGCGGCAGTTTAGCGGCTGCGCCGGCCGGGGCGGGCGTGGAGCGCGCGAAAACGCCTGGCGGACGGGGCCAGCCAAGAAGAGATGGCCGGGACGGACATTTGTAATCACGGGCTGGCCGAAGTTTCGTTCCATCACCCGCCGGCGTGGCGGCAATACAAAACCTTTCCTCGTTGACGGCGCTTTCACCAGGCGTGGTTCGATGTCCCGCTGGGCGGTCTCCGTTTGCGCAAGCGGACTGCAAAGGGGCAGTCACACGCACCGGCCGGCCTTGGCTTGCCCGGCGAGACTGGCCGCTGCGACGCTAGGTATTGGAACCACAAGTCACGACTGGAGGCCCGGGGACGCGCCACAATGCGATACCGTGGCGCGGCATCGGCATCGGCATCAGCGGCGGACTCGATTAACATGAGCCGCCACAGAGGGCCAGTTTCGATCCATATGCATCATCTTCCTCCGCACGCCCCCCAACGCGATCTCAAGCCTCACCCCGGCATCCGCAACGTGATTGCGGTGGGCTCGGGCAAGGGCGGGGTCGGCAAGTCCACCACGGCGGTCAATCTGGCAGCGGCGTTGATGCGGGAGGGGCTGCGCGTCGGCGTGCTCGATGCCGACATCTACGGCCCCAGCATCCCGGCCATGCTCGGTATCGAAGGCAAGCCCGATAGCCCCGACGGCAAGACGATCGAGCCGATGCGCGGGCACGGCCTGGAAGCGATGTCGATCGGGGTGCTGGTCGATCAGGACACGCCGATGATCTGGCGTGGGCCGATGGCCACTTCCGCGTTGATGCAGTTGTTCAACGACACCCGCTGGGGCGATCTGGACATATTGGTCGTCGATCTGCCGCCGGGCACCGGCGACATTCAACTCACGCTGTCGCAGAAGATTCCGGTGGCCGGGGCGGTGGTCGTCACCACGCCGCAGGACATCGCCACGCTGGATGCGAAGAAGGCGCTGAAGATGTTCGAGAAGGTCGAGGTGCCGGTGCTGGGTTTGATCGAAAACATGGCGGTGCACGTCTGCTCGAACTGCGGTCATGCCGAGCACGTCTTCGGCGCCGGCGGCGGGGAGAAGATGGCCGCGCAGTACGGCGTGCCGATGCTTGGCGCCTTGCCGCTCGACGTCCGTATCCGCGAGCGTGGCGATGGCGGTGTGCCCGTGGTGCTGGCCGAGCCGGATTCGGACGTGGCCGGGGCTTACCGCGCGGCGGCGCGGAAGCTGCTGGAAGTGCTCGGCAAGCGTCCGCGCGCGCCGATGTCGATCGCGGCCTCCCTGCTTGGCTGACCTCCGGCACGCAGGGGTCGCCCACGCCCCGCCAGGCCGGATGCATGGGCGCTGCGCGAGCGGGCGCGACGCTACAATGCGGGCTTCCTTTCTGGGGTGAATCGATGAGCATCAAGAGTGACCGCTGGATCCGCCGCATGGCCGATGCCCACGGCATGATCTCGCCGTTCGAGGCCGGGCAGGTCAAGCACGTCGACGGTGAGCGCATCGTCAGTTACGGTACCTCCAGTTACGGCTACGACGTGCGTTGCGCGCGCGAGTTCAAGGTGTTCACCAACATCAACTCGACCATCGTCGATCCCAAGCATTTCGACGAAGGCAGCTTCGTCGACATCACGGCCGACGAGTGCATCATTCCACCCAACAGCTTCGCGTTGGCGCGCACGGTCGAGTACTTCCGCATCCCGCGCGACACCCTGGTGGTCTGCCTCGGCAAGAGCACTTACGCGCGCTGCGGGATCATCGTCAACGTGACGCCGCTGGAGCCGGAATGGGAAGGGCATGTGACGTTGGAATTCTCCAACACCACGCCGTTGCCGGCGCGCATCTACGCCAACGAAGGCGTGGCGCAGATGCTGTTTTTCCAGGCCGATGCCGATGACGTCTGCGAAACCAGCTACCGCGACCGCGGCGGCAAGTATCAGGGGCAGACCGGCGTGACACTGCCAAAGACATGAGCCAGCGAAAGCCGCCAGTGAAATCGAAGCGTGACGAAGCCGCCCAGCGCATCGCGCGGAGCTTCATCGACAGTCCGTGGCGTTACAGCCAGTTCGTGGTCGTCGGGCTGATCGTGGCCGGGTTGGTTGGCGGCCTGTCGCGCGCCGGTTGGCCGTTGTCGCTGCTGGTCGGCGCGGCGGCCGGCATCGGGTTGTGGCTGGTCGAGAAGAAACGCGGGGTGTTGTGACCCCCGCGTTCGCGCTCAGCTCCGTTTTTCGTAGGTGACGAAGAAGCCCTGTAGATCGCCGTTTTCGATGTAGGGCTGCACGCTGAGGACGCGATAGCCTTGTGCGTAGAAGGCGCGATGGGCGGCGGTGAGGTCATTGGCCGCGCCGCGGTTGCGAAAGCCCCAGGTGGCATCGACCCAGATCGTCACGGCCGGGCTGTTGGCGGCCGCGGCCTCGGCGGCGGATTTCTCCGGCGACTTGCCGAACAGGCGGGCATGGGCGGTGGGCGTGGTCAGGCAGAGGGCCAGCAGGCAGCCCAGGGCAAGGCGTTTCATAGGGTGTCCTCGAAGGCGAAGGCGGGCAGGTGGGGCGTCAGTTTGTCGGTGAAGGCGGCGCGCGCGGCCTCGTCGCGCGGCTTGGGCGGGTGGACGCCCCAGACCGGTTTCGGCCAGGCGTCGTCACCCGTGAAGCGGGCGATGACGTGTACGTGCAACTGCGCCACCACATTGCCGAGCGCGGCGATGTTGAGTTTGTCCGGCGCGAAGGCGGTGCGCAGCGCGTATGCGGCGGCATCGGTTTCCTTGCGCAACTCGGCGCGCGCGGCGGCGTCGAGATCGATCAGTTCGCGTGCGTTGGCGATGCGCGGTATCAGGATCAGCCAGGGGTAGCGGGCATCGTCCATCAGCCGCAGTTCGCATAACGGCCAGCGGGCGACGGGGCGGGTATCGGCGGCGAGCCGGGGGTCGAGTATGAAGTTCATGCGACAAGGTGATCGAGAAAATCCAGTGTGCGGCGCCAGGCCAGCGCGGCGCTCGCGGCATGGTGGTGGTGTGGATCGACATCGCGGTTGAACGCATGGCCGGCCTGGGCGTAGACGTGCATTCGCGCCTCGGGCCAGGCGTTGCGGTGGCGTTCGATGTCGGCGGGCGGAATCAACGGGTCTCCGCCGCCGAAATGGAACAGCATCGGTGCCCGCAACGGTTCGGCGAGGAACGGGAGGCTGCGCGCACCGTAGTAGGAGACGGCGGGCAGGCCAAGCCGGAGGTTGGCGAGGAGGGCGACGCTGCCGCCCCAGCAGAAACCGATGGCGGCGCAGTGGTGGCCGGTGTCGCTCAGCCGTTCCCGCGCGGCCCGCAGGATGTCGAGCGCGGCATCGAAATCCAGCTCGGCCGCCAGCGCACGGCCGCGCGCCATGCCGATGTCGTCGTAGCCCAGTTCGACCGTGGGCGCCACCGGGTCGAACATCGACGGCGCCAATGCTTCGAAACCGGCCTCGGCGAAACGTTCGGCCACATGGCGAATGTGCGCGTTGGCGCCAAAGATTTCCTGTATCACGATCACCGCGCCGCGCGCGGCGCGGGCCGGCGATGCCCGCCAGGCGCGCACCGGGCCATGGGCGGTGTCGAGCGTGATCCATCCGGGCATGGTCGGGCTCCTGCGGGCGTTGCCGCGATTGTAGACGCGCGGACGGGCGGGTGTGGCGGCGGCACTTATAATCCGCGCCTGTTTCCAGGTGCCAGCGCGATGTCTTTCAGCCAGCCAAAAATCGGTTTCGTCAGCCTGGGGTGCCCGAAGGCGTTGGTCGATTCCGAGCGTATCCTCACCCAGCTCAAGGTCGAGGGTTACGACATCGTGCCGAGCTATGACGATGCCGACGTGGTGGTGGTCAACACCTGCGGTTTCATCGATTCCGCCGTGGCCGAGTCGCTGGACGCCATCGGCGAGGCGATGGCCGAGAATGGCAAGGTGATCGTCACCGGCTGCCTCGGCAAGCGCGAGGCGGTGATCCGCGAAGCGCATCCCGGCGTGCTGGCGATCAGCGGCCCGCAGGACTACGCCAGCGTGATGAAGGCGGTGCACCATGCGTTGCCGCCCAAGCACGATCCATTCCTGGACCTGGTGCCGGATCACGGGCTGAAGCTCACGCCCAGGCACTATGCCTATCTGAAGATTTCCGAAGGCTGCAATCACCGTTGCAGTTTCTGCATCATCCCTTCGCTGCGAGGCGACCTGGTGTCGCGCCCGGTCGATCAGGTGCTGCGCGAGGCCGAGAAGCTGGTGATCGGCGGCGTCAAGGAGTTGCTGGTGGTCTCGCAGGACACCAGTGCTTACGGCGTCGATCTCAAGTACGCGCCGGCCGTGTGGCATGGCCGCGAATACGCCGCCCGGATGAAATCGCTGTGCGAAGGCTTGAGCGAATTGGGCGTGTGGACGCGTCTGCACTACGTCTATCCCTATCCGCACGTCGATGAGGTCATCCCGCTGATGGCCGAAGGCAAGCTGCTGCCGTATCTGGACATCCCTTTCCAGCATGCCAACCCGCGCATCCTGAAGTTGATGAAGCGCCCCGGCGCCATCGACAAGACGCGCGAGCGCATCCGGCGCTGGCGGGACATCTGCCCGGAGATCACGATCCGCAGTACGTTCATCGTCGGTTTCCCGGGCGAGACCGAGCAGGAGTTCGAGGCGCTGCTCGATTTCCTCGAGGACGTTCAGCTCGATCGCGTCGGCGCCTTCGCCTATTCGCCGGTCGAGGGCGCGGCGGCGAACGATCTGCCCGATGCCGTGCCGGAGGAGGTGAAGCAGGAGCGTCTGGCCCGCTTCATGGAATTGCAGTCGCGCATTTCCGAGGAAAAGCTCGCGGCGAAAGTTGGCACGACGCAGCGCTGTCTGGTGGATGCCATCGATGGCGAATTGGCCATCGCCCGCTCGATGACCGATGCGCCGGAGATCGACGGCCTGGTGCAGATTCAGGATGGTTTCGCGGCTGGCCTGAAGCCGGGCGGGTTCGTCGATGTCGAGATCATGGGCAGCGACGAGCATGACTTGTATGGCGAAGTCGCTTACGACGACTGATCCGCTCGTCTTCGCGCGGCGGGGCTGGCTGCGGAGTCTTGTCCGGCTGCCCGCGGGGCGGTTTTGCGGCATTGCCTTGCCGATGGCGATGCCGGCGGGCGGGCGCGGGCCGTGAGCCGGCGCCGCTTCATCGCCCCGGCGCGTGGCGAGGTGGAGCCGGCGCGCTTCGATCATCCGATCCATGCCGGCTACGCCGGGTTCCGTCATTGGCTGACGGCGCCGGCCTGGCCCGGTCTCGATACGCTCAACGCGGCGCTGCCGCTGCCGGAGCGCCGCTTCATCGAACAGACGCGCGCCGTTCTCGATGACGGCCTGCATTACGAAACCCGTATCGCCGAGCGAGGGCGGATCGCCACCCGCGCGCGGAACTGGCATGACCTGTTCAACGCCATGATCTGGTGCCGCTGGCCGGCGATCAAACAGGCGTTGAACGCGCGCCAGTGCTTGCACATTGCCGCGATGGGGCCGCGCCAACGCAATCGTGCGCAGTATGCGTTGACTCAGTTCGACGAGGCTGGAGTGATCGTGCGCCTGCGCGAGCCGTCGTTGCTTTCGCGCTGGGATGCGCACGACTGGCCGGCGCTGTTCCATCGCCATGCCGAGGCGTGGAAGCGCGGCGATATCGCCATCGCGGCGGTGATCGGCCATGCGTTGCTGGAACATGCGCTGGTTCCCGCGCAGTTCGTGGTGGGGAAGGCGTTAGTGGTACGGGGCGAGGGCGACGACGCGGCCTGTGTCGCGCGTATCGCCGGGGCGATCGAACGGGGCGAATGCCTCGACGACCCGCTGGAATTGCGCCCGCTGCCATTGTCGGGCGTGCCGGGCTGGCATCCCGGGCAGACGCTTTCTTTTTACGAAGAGGCCGCATGTTTCCAGCCGGTGAGAGAAGGCCGGAGATACCCGCCGCCGTGCCGGTTGGAAGCGCCGGGTCGGGCCGGCGGCGTGGCTCAGCCGGGATAGCTCACTTCGACGATGACGAAGCGCGCCGCGCCGCCGGGCAATTCGGCGCTGAATTCGTCATCGATGCGTTTTTTAAGCAATGCCCGGGCCAGTGGCGAATCGATGCTGATGTGGCCGAGTTTCGCATCGGTCTCGTCCGGGCCGACGATACGGTAGCGCAGGCATTCGCCGTCCGCCACGCGTTCGAGTTCCACTTCCGCGCCGAAGAACACCGCCCGCGGATCGCTGGGTGTCGTGTCCACTACTTTCAGTGCGGGGATGCGCTTGGAGAGATAGCGCACGCGGCGGTCGATTTCCCCGAGCTGCTTCTTTCGATAGGTGTATTCGGCGTTTTCGCTGCGGTCGCCCTCGGCGGCGGCGGCGGCCAGCGCTTTGACGACCTCCGGGCGTCGCGCGCGCCAGAGGTCGTCGAGTTCGGCTTTGAGTCTGGCGTGGCCCCCGGCTGTGATCAGCGCCGTGCTGCCCGACGCCGGGGGCCGCCAGCGGGACATCAACCGCGCTTGAGTGTGTAGTTCATGCCGCCTTCGGCGCGCTTGCCGTCCGCCCCCACTAGGGTGATCGCATCTTTGCCGTCAACCGCGAAGTGCTTGCCGGTGTCGTCGGCTTTTTCGGGCGTGAGCGTGATCATGCCATCGGCCAGCGCCCATTTGCCGGCGGATTCGAAGGTGCCGTCCTTTTGATCCTGATAGACCTCTTTCAGCTTATAGCTGCCATCGGCGTTGAGGGTGAGCGTGGTATCGATGCCGGGGCAACTGGCGCAGGGCAGGGTGGCGCTGAAGGTGCCGGCGAGATCGGCGGCGGCTGGCGCGTCGGCGGTGGGAGCTTCGACGGCAGGCGCGGCTTCGGCGGGTGGAGCGGCTTCAGCCGGTGCTTCAATCGGCGCGGGGACGTCGATCGCTGGTTCGGCCGGTTTCTGGCAGGCGGAAAGCGCGAGGAGGGTGGCGCTGGCAAGTAGTGCGATCCGGATTGGCTGCATGGGTCCGACTCTTCTTGTTGCGAAAGGGCCTCGGAGTCTACAAGCGGAGGCGTTGTTTTTTCGTCAAGCCGCGGTCTTGCCCGCCGGTACGTATTGAAGCGGGGCGCCCGGGCCGATTGGCAGGTCGAATCCCATCCAGAATGCGAACAATACCGTCCAGCCGATCAGGAAGACGATCGAATAGGGCAGCATCACCGCGATGACCGTGCCGATGCCGGCTTTCGGTTCGTAACGCTGGAGGAAGGCGATGATCAGCGCGAAGTAGCTCATCATCGGCGAGATGATGTTGGTGACGGAGTCGCCAATGCGGTACCCCACCTGGGTCAGTTCCGGCGAATAGCCCAGCAGCATGAACATCGGCACGAATACCGGGGCCATCAGCGCCCATTTGGCCGATGCCGACCCCATGAACAGGTTGGCCAGCGCGGTGAGCAGGATGAAGCCGGCGAACAGCACGATGCCGGGCAATTGCATCTGGATGAGCAAGTCCGCGCCTTTCACCGCGAAGATCAGGCCCAGCTGCGTCCAGTTGAAGAAGGCGACGAACTGCGCGGCGAAGAACGTCAGCACCAGATAGACGCCCAGCGTGGACATGCTCTTGCCCATGCCGTTGATGACGTCGGCATCGCTTCCGACCGTGCCTGCGCCGACGCCGTAGGCCACGCCGGCGACCAGGCCGTAGAGGAAGATGACGGCCACGATGCCGCTCAGGAAGGGCTTCAGCGAATCGAGCAGTTTTTCCTGGCCGGCCAGGCGCAGGAAGCCGTCATCCGGCACGGTGCCCCACAGGATCAACCCGGTGAGCAGTGCCGTGGCGACGCCCGCATAGACGAGGCCGCGCTTTTCCGCGGCGCTGATCGGTTCGATTTCGTCGCCTTGGTTGCTCGTCTCGGGCGCGTCGGGGAAGCGCCGGGCAACGAAGCGTTCAGTCACCCACCAGCCCAGCCCGGTGACGAGGAAGGTGGAGACGATCATGAAGTACCAGTTCGCCGCCGGGTTCACCGTGTAAGCGGCATCGACGATGCGCGCGGCCTCCTGTGACAGGCCGGCCAGGAGCGGGTCGATGGTGCCGAGCAGCAGGTTGGCCGAATAGCCGCCGGACACCCCGGCGAACGCCGCGGCCATGCCGAGGATGGGATGACGGCCCGCGGCCAGGAACACCATGCCCGCCAACGGCACCAACAATACGTAACCGATCTCGCTGGCCATGTTCGACATCACGCCGGCGAACACCATCACCGGAGTCAACAGGAAGCTCGGCGCGGTCAGCACCAGTTTGCGCAGCGCGGCGCCGATCAGCCCGGAGTGCTCGGCCACGCCGATGCCGATGAGCGACACCAGTACCGTGCCGAGCGGGGCGAAGCTGGTGAAGTTGGTGACTAGCGAATCGAGGATGCGTTGCAGGCCCTCCACGGTCATCAGGTTGACGGGTCTGATGGTCTCGCCGGTGGTCGGGTGCGGCACCGAGATGTGGAACTGCGAGGCGATCCACGACAGCGCCACCACCGCGAGCGCGAGCAGGGCGAACAGCGTGGCGGGGTGCGGCAGCGCGTTGCCGCCTTTCTCGACGATGTTGAGAAAACGGTCGATGGCGGAGGCGCGGCGCGGCGCGTCGGCCGCCTGGCCGCTCATCGACGGCCTCCGAAAATGCCGCCCAGCACGCCGCGCAGGATCTGCCGGCCCATCCGGTTGCCGACCGTGCGCGCGGTCTGTTTCGCCATCGTTTCCAGCATGCCCTGGCGGCGTTTGGTGCCGAACACCGCGTCCTTGATCGCCTGGCCGAAGCCGCTTTCCTCGGCTTCGTCCTGTTCGCGGCTGCGGGCCGGCGGCGCATCGGCCCGCTCGGCCAGCGTCGTGGCTTTTTTCGTAAGTATCTCGAAAGCGGATTCGCGGTCGATGGTCTGGTCGTACCCCGCGCCCACCGGGCTGCCGGCGCGCACCTGGGCGCGCTCGGTCTCGGTGATCGCGCCGAGGCGGCAGCCGGGCGGGGCGATCAGCACCCGTTCGACCGGCATCGGCACGCCCTTGTCCTGCAGCATCGAGACCAGCGCCTCGCCGGTGCCGAGCTGCGAGATGGTGTCGGCGACATCGAGGTTCGGATTGGTGACGAAGGTTTCCGCCGCCGTCCGCACCGCCTTCTGGTCGCGCGGGGTGAAGGCGCGCAGGGCGTGCTGCACGCGGTTGCCCAACTGGCCGAGGATGTTGTCCGGCACGTCGTTGGGGAATTGCGAGCAGAAATACACGCCGACGCCCTTGGAGCGGATGATCCGCACCACCTGCTCCACCCGTTGCTTGAGGGCGGACGGCGCGTCGTTGAACAGCAGGTGCGCCTCGTCGAAGACGAACACCAGCTTCGGTTTTTCCAGGTCGCCGACTTCGGGCAACTGCTCGAACAGTTCGGACAACAGCCACAGCAGGAAGCTGGAATACAGGCGTGGTTTCAGGATCAACTGGTCCGCGGCGAGGATGTTGACGATGCCCCGGCCATCGGTGCGGGTGCGCATGAGATCGGCCAATTGCAATGCCGGTTCGCCGAAGAATTCGTCGCCGCCTTCCTGTTCCAGCCGCAGCAGCGCGCGCTGGATGGCGCCGACCGACTGCGTGCTGACCAGGCCGTAGCGAGTGGAGATGTCCTTGCGCTCGTCGGCGACCAGGCCGAGCAGGGCGCGCAGGTCCTTGAGGTCGAGCAGCAGCAGGCCGCGGTCGTCGGCCAGCTTGAACACGATGTCGAGCACGCCCGATTGCGTGTCGTTGAGTTCAAGGATGCGCGAGAGCAGCAGTGGCCCCATTTCGCTGACCGTGGTGCGGATCGGGTGGCCGGCCTTGCCCCACAGGTCCCAGAACACCACCGGGTTCGGCTGCTGCGCGTAATCACCGATGCCGATCTCGGCCACGCGCTGGCTGATTTTCTCGTTCGGCGTGCCGGCCATCGCCAGGCCGGCGACATCGCCCTTCACGTCGGCCAGGAACACCGGCACGCCAAGCTTGCTGAAGCCTTCGGCCAGCGTCATCAGCGTCACCGTCTTGCCGGTGCCGGTAGCGCCGGCGACCAGGCCGTGGCGGTTGCCGAACTTGGGTAGCAGGAAGACGTTGCCGCTGTCGGGCGTGGTGACGGACTTGCCGACGAGGATCGGATTCATGCGCGTTTCCGGTCTGGGTATGAATGCCGGCGATTCTATGCGCTCGCCGTGGTTGTCGCTGTGCAGACGGGCGAGTACCCTGCCTCGTCACTCGTCCCCCGGTTGCCTCGATGCCCCCAGTTGCACGCGTCGTTTTTTCCGTTTCTCCGCTGCTCCTGGCCATTGCCGGCACCCTGGCCCCGCCGGTCCATGCGCAACGCGTGTCGAGGGCCGCGCGGGCGCTGCTGGAGCAGGCCGCCGCCGCCGAGGCGCGCTTCAACGCCGCCGAGAGCGCGGACGAGCGCGACGCGGCCGTGGTCGCGCTGGAGCGGGTGATCGAACAGTGCGGCAAACAGCGCGGCTGTCCGGTGCCGAATCTGATGCCCGCCTACAAGCGCATGCTGCGGGCCGACCGCGAGGCGCGCGCGCCCGAAGCCTTGGACGAGGGCGACGAGGACGAGAACCCGATCAACATCGCCGGTGATGCGGTGCCGGCCGAGGCCACCGCCGACGCCCTGCTCGACGAGCGCAACAGGCGTTTCGTGCAGATGGTGAAGTTCAACCCCGCGGTGCAGGCCGGTATCCGCCGCTGGCTCACCGACATGCGCCCGGCGCTGATGGAAAGCTACGTCAATTATCAGTATCTGCGTCCGCACATGGCGCCGGCCTTCCGGCACGCCGGTCTGCCGGAGGCGTTGTTGTTCGGCATCATGGCCAAGGAGTCCAACGGCAAGGTGCATGCCACCTCGCGCGCCGGCGCCGGTGGGCCGTTGCAGTTCATGCCGGCCACGGGCCGCCGCTTCGGCCTGGGCGGCGACGGTACCGGCTTCGATACCCGCTACGACCCGCGGATGGCTTCCGAGGCCGCCGCCGCCTACCTGCTGGAGCGCTACGCGCAGTTGAACGGCAGCATCGAGATGTCGCTGGCGGCCTATAACGGCGGCGAGGGCAGGGCGCTGCGCATCCACAACCAGAACGGTGGACGCAATTTCTGGGACGTCAGCGTCTACGACCAGTTCCCGGCCGAGACCAAGGACTACGTGCCGATGGTGATCGCGGCCGCCTGGTTGTATCTGCACCCTTCCGAATATGGCCTGCGCTTCCCGCGCACCTGGGGCGCGGGCCGCTCCACTCAGCTTCAGCTAAAGCGCGCCACCAGCATCAACGAGCTGACCATTTGCCTCGGCAACGCCCGTGGCACCAATGGCTACCAGCGCGCGCTGCGCAACCTCAACCCGCGCTACAAGCCCGGCGACTGGTTGCCGCAGGGCGCTGCGCTGACGGTGACCCATACCATCGCCTCGCTTTACGGCCGTTATTGCGTCAATGGCCGGCGCGCCGAGACCGCGCGCCAGTTGATCAACAGCGATGTCAGCAGCGCGCTGGTGCGGGTGGGCGAATTAGAGCAGCGCGCCGTCGGCGCCGTGGCGCCGAGCGCACCGGCCGCGGTGGTGCCGGCGAATCCGGCGGAGCGGCCGCAAGCGCCAGCCGCGTCGGCGAAACCCGTCGCTTCGCCCAGGCCGCGGCCGGTGCGTGATCACCGCGTCGCGCGTGGCGAGACCCTGGCCGGAATCGCCCGCCGATACCAATGCGATACGAAAGTATTGGCGGCCGCCAACGGCATCAAGGGGCCGCGCTACACGATCCGGCAGGGGCAGTCGATCAGACTGGCAGGCTGCGGCAAATAAGCTTGGCTGGCATGGGCGTCGGCCGGTGCGTCGCGTTTGTCGCTCAGGCCGCGTTGGTCAGCGTCGCCAGCCGTTCGCCGAGTCGCACCGGGCTTTCGGCGCGCAGGCCGGGCGAGAGTTCGGCCAGGCCCGGAGGCAGCAGGGTGATCACGGTGCTGCCGTAGTTGAAGCGGGCCATCTCGTCGAAGCGTTTCAGCTCGATATGGCGGTCGCGCCAGTCCTTGCGCACGAGGCGGTCGCCGTATTCCGGTACTTCCACCCCGCCCCACACGGTCTCGATGCCGGAGACCAGCAGCGCGCCGACCATGATCTGCGCCATCGGCCCGAACGCGGTTTCGAAATGGCAGACCAGCCGTTCGTTGCGGGCGAACAGCCGCGGCACCGATTTCACCGCATCGGCGCCGACCGAGAACAGCCGGCCGGGCACGTGTACGGTTTCGAGCAGGCGGGCGTCGCAGGGCATGTGTACCCGGTGGTAGTCGCGCGGCGAGAGATAGATCGTGGCGAACAGGCCGTCCGCGTAGGGCAGGGCCGATTCCGCATCGCCCAACAGCTCGGCGGCGGTGAACGATTGGCCCTTGGCCTGGAAGATGCGGCCCCGCTCGATCGCCCCGCACTGGCTGATGTGGCCGTCGGCCGGCATCAGCAATGCGCGTGGATCGGCCTCGGCGATGCGCGCGCCCTTGCGCAGCGCGCGGGTGAAGAAGGCATTGAAGCTGGGATAGGCATGCGGGTCCGGCTCGGCGGCCTCGCCCATGTCGACACCGAAGCGGGCGATCACCGCATCGATCAGGCGCTGCTTGATCGCCGGGTTTTTCGAATACGCCAGCCCCCGCGCGGCCGATGAAAGCAGGCGGTGCGGCAGAACGTAGGTCAGTGCGGTCAACGGACTCATTGGGCTGCTTCGGACTCGGACAGGGCGATGAAGTCACGGGCGATCTTGTCCGGCGCCAGGCTGTGGCTGGCCGGGTCGGGCTGGATCACCCCGGCCATCCGCGCTTGCGGGTCCAGCACCGCCAGCGCGGCGGAATGATCGACCGAATAACGATCGGGATGCGCGCTGTCGGTCGGCGGTTGCTTCATGAACACCAGCGACAGGCTGCGGGCGAAGTTTTCCAGCTTCGGCAACTCCCCGGTGGCGGCGATCGTGTCGGGATGGAAGGCGTGGGCATATTTGCCGGTCAACTCCGGCGTGTCGCGCTGGGGGTCGACAGAGACGAACAGCACGCGCGGGCGGCTGGCGGCCGGCAGCGCTTCCCACTGTTTCTGCGCCAGCTTCAACTGCGCCAGCGTGGTCGGGCAGATGTCGGGGCAGTGGGTGAAGCCGATGAACACCAGCGTCCAGTGGCCTTTCAGCGATTCGTTGGTCAGCGCCTGGCCGTCATCGCGAATCAACTCGAACGGCGGCAACTCGCGCGGGGTATCGAAGCGCTTGACCGTTTCCAGCGCCGGGCCGGACGGGGTGGCCGGGCCGCTGAATATCCGTGCGCCGGCGAACAGGCCGGCGGCCACGGCGGCGAGGGCGACGATGATGAGGGTGGTGCGGTTGAACATGGCGGTTCCAGCGGTGAAATCGTCGGTCATCATAGCGGGGCGTGGCTATACTGGCCGCTGCATTCAGCTAGACCGACACCGTGAACGCCGACGCCGCGCGAGACCTCCGTACCCTGATCGATTTCATCCGTTTCGGCGCCAGCCGTTTCAACGCCGCGGGCCTCACCTTCGGCCACAGCTACGACAACGCGCTGGACGAGGCCACCCAGTTGGTGCTGCATGCGCTGCATCTGCCGCATGATCTTTCGCCGGTCTACGGCCAGTCACGGCTGACCGGGGCGGAAAAGGCCGACATCCTCGAACTGTTCCGCCGTCGCATCGAGGAACGCGCCCCGGCGGCTTACCTCACAGGCGAGGCGTGGTTCGCCGGGCTGTCGTTCAAGTCCGACCCGCGCGCTCTGGTGCCGCGCTCGCCGATCGCCGAGTTGATCGAAGCCGGCTTCGAGCCGTGGCTCGGGGGCCGTGAGGTGCGCCGGGCGCTCGACATCTGCACCGGCTCGGGCTGCATCGCCATCGCGATGGGGCATTACCAGCCGAACTGGCGGGTCGATGGCGTGGACATCAGCGACGAGGCGCTGGCCTTGGCCGAGGAAAACCAGGCGCGGCTGATGGCCGGCAACGTGCGTTTCCTCAAGTCCGACCTGTTCGGCGCGGTGGCGGGCGAGCGGTACGAATTGATCGTCACCAACCCGCCTTACGTCACCCACGCCGAGACCGATGCGTTGCCGCCGGAATACGCGCACGAGCCGGAGCTCGGCCTGCGCGCCGGCGACGATGGCCTCGATTTGGCATTGCGCATCCTGCGCGACGCGCCCGACCATCTGACCGAAAACGGCCTGCTGGTCTGCGAAGTCGGGGAAGCCGAGCGCGCGCTCGTCGAGCTGCTGCCGGAACTGCCCCTGGCCTGGGTCGAGTTCAAGGTCGGGCAGATGGGGATTTTCGTCGCCGAACGCGCCGATCTGCTGGCCCATCGCGCCCGCATTGCGGCGCTGGTCGCCGCGCGCGAATGAACACCTTCGGCCGATTGCTGCGCGTCACCACCTTCGGCGAGTCGCACGGGCCGGCCATCGGTTGCGTGATCGATGGCTGCCCGCCCGGCATCGCCCTTGCGCCGGAAGATTTCGCGCATGACTTGGCGCGCCGCGCCACCGGTCGTTCGCGCCACACCTCGCAGCGCCGCGAGGCCGACGAGGTCGAGATACTGTCCGGGGTGTACGCGGGGACGACCACCGGCACGCCGGTCGCGCTCCTGATCCGCAACGTCGATGCGCGCAGCAAGGATTACGGCGCCATCGCCCGCCAGTTCCGCCCCGGCCACGCCGATTACGCTTACTGGCAGAAATACGGCCATCGCGATCCGCGCGGCGGGGGCCGCTCCAGCGCGCGCGAGACGACGATGCGCGTGGCCGCCGGCGTTATCGCGAAAAAATGGCTCGGCGAGCGCTTCGGCGTAACCGTGCGCGGGCATCTGGCGCGGCTGGGCGAGATCGTCCCGAATGCGCACGATTGGTCGGTGGTCGAGGACAACCCGTTCTTCTGGCCGGATGCCGCGCAACTGGGCGAGCTGGAAAGTCGCATGGATGCGCTGCGCAAGTCCGGCGATTCGGTCGGCGCCCGGGTGGCGGTCGAGGCCATCGGTGCGCCGCCGGGCTGGGGCGAGCCGGTCTACGGCAAGCTCAGCGCCGAGATCGGCGCGGCGATGTTCTCGATCAACGCGGTCAAGGGCGTCGAGATCGGCGATGGCTTCGATTCGGTGGCGCAGAAGGGCAGCGAGCACCGCGACCTGATGCGCGCCGATGGCTTCGAGAGCAATCATGCCGGCGGCATCCTCGGCGGCATCTCCACCGGGCAGCCGATTCGCGTCGCCGTTGCCTTCAAGCCGACGGCCAGTCTGCGCCTGCCGGCGCCGACGCTGGACGTGGACGGTGAGGAGGTGGAGATCGTCACCACCGGCCGCCACGATCCCTGCGTCGGCATCCGCGCCACGCCGATCTGTGAGGCGATGCTGGCGTTGGTGTTGATGGATCACGCGCTGCGGCATCGCGCGCAATGCGGCGACGTGGGCGAGGTCGCGCCCCGGCTCACGGGATGAACCAGGCGGCATCGGGCGGCGAGCGTTCCGGCGGCGGCCCGAAAGCGGCTTGTGCGATGCGGAAAAATAGGGCGTAATCGCCCACGGTAAAAACCGTTCCAAGGCAGATGGCCATGAGTAGCAAGAAGTTCACCGTCGCGGTCGTGGGCGCCACCGGCGCCGTTGGCGAAACCATGTTGTCGATCCTGGCCGAACGCAGGTTCCCGGCCGATGAAGTGATCGCGTTGGCCAGCGAGCGTTCGGCCGGCAGCGAGGTGAAGTTCGGCGACGAGGACATCGAAGTGCGGGATCTCGCCACGTTCGATCCGACCGGCGTCGACATCGCGCTGTTCTCGGCGGGCGGCTCGATCAGCCAGGAATACGCACCGAAGTTCGCCGCGGCGGGGGCCGTGGTGATCGACAACTCCTCGGCCTTCCGCTACGACGACGACGTGCCGCTGGTGGTGAGCGAAGTGAATCCGGAGGCGGCGAAAACCCGTCCGCGCGGCATCATCGCCAACCCTAACTGCTCGACCATGCAGATGCTGGTGGCGCTCGGCCCGATCCACCGCGAGGTTGGCATCGAGCGGATCAACGTGGCGACCTACCAGTCCACTTCCGGCGCGGGCCGCAGCGGCATGGAGGAACTGGGCCGGCAGACCGCGGAATTGCTCAATTTCCAGACGCCGGCGCCGAAGAAGTTCCCGGTGCAGATCGCCTTCAACCTGATCCCGCACATCGACGAGTTTCTCGACAACGGCTATACCCGGGAGGAGATGAAACTGGTCTGGGAGACGCGCAAGATTCTCGGCGACGATTCGATCCAGGTGAATCCGACCGCGGTGCGGGTGCCGGTGTTCTACGGTCATTGCGAGGCGGTGAACGTGGAGACCCGTGTCGCGATCACGGCTGAAGCGGTGCGTGCCCTGCTGCGGCAATCGCCGGGCGTGGAGGTGGTGGACGAACCCGTGGCCGGCGGCTACCCGACGCCGGTGACGCACGCTTCCGGCAACGACCCGGTCCATGTCGGTCGTATCCGCCAGGATTTCTCGCATCCGCGCGGCATCAACCTGTGGATCGTCGCCGACAACATCCGCAAGGGCGCCGCGCTCAACGCCGTGCAGATCGCCGAACTCGTTGCCAGCGAGTGCTGAACCCGACTGGAGTACCGCCAATGAAGGGGAAGCTGATCAAATCGATACTGCTGGCCGCCACGCTCGCGTTGATGTCCGCGTCGGCGTGGGCGCTGGGGCTTGGCCAACTCAAGTTGAAGTCGAAGTTCAACGAGCCGCTCCTGGCCGAGATTCCCATCGTCAGCAACGATCCCGGCGAGCTGGAGCGTCTACAGGCGCGCCTGGCCTCACCCGAGACCTTCCTGCGCGTCGGTCTGCCGCTGCCGGACAAGATGGTGTCCGACTTGCAATTCGCCATCGCCCGCGATGCCGGTGGCAAGCCATTCATCCGCGTCACCAGCGCGGTACCGGTGGGAATGCCGATGCTGACCTTCCTGCTGGAAGTGGACTGGGGCGATGGCCGCCTGGTGCGCGAATATTCCGTGCTGGTGGCCGAACCGGAAACGGTGGCGGCGGCGAGTCAGCCGGAGATCGAGGCGCCGCTGGTGCCTGACTCCAATCTGGTCCAGCGCGATACGGCGGAGCCTGCCCCGGCCGAGTCGATGCCACCGCCACCGCCTGCCACGCCGGCGCCCGCCCCCCGGCGGTCGGCGGGCGCGGTGACGCCCAAGGTCACCGGCGCCGCCGCGGTATTGCGGGTGCGCAGCGGGCAGACCCTGTCCGGCATCGCCGCCGGCTTGCGCGCGCCGGGCCAATCGCTCTCGGCGGTGATGGCCGCCTTGGTGCGCGACAACCCCGGTGCCTTCATTGGCGGTAATCCCCACCGCCTGCTTGCCGGCGCGAAATTGAATACGCCGGATGCCGCCGCCGTCGCCGCCACCGCGGACGATGGCACGCTCACGGAGCTGCGGGCGCAGCTCACGCAGTGGCGGCGGCGCGGTTCGCGCGTTGCGCCGGCGGTCGACATCGCCAGCGCCGCGCCGGCTGACCGGCCTAAGGCGCGGACCACCAGCCGTGTCGCCCGGCGCGCGCGCGAGGCGCGGCTGGAGATCGCCACCAGCACGGCCGCGACCAGCGCGGCGGCCGCCGCAGGAGCCGCCTCGGGTGGCAAGGGAGAAGCCAAGATGACCCAGCAATTGCAGGAAGCCCGCGAGACCATCGCCACCCGCGACGCCGAAGTCGCCGAACTGAAGGCGCGCGTGGCCGAACTGGAAAACCTGCAAAAACAGCAGGCCCAGTTGATCCAGATGAAAGACGGCGAACTGTCCAGCGCCCAGCAGGCCTTGCGCCAGCGCCGAGAGGCCGAGCCGGCCGCCACGGGCGGGACGCCGTGGTTCTTGCTGGCGGTAGTGTTGGCGCTGGTGGCGCTTGCCGGCCTGTTCTGGGGCTGGTGGCGCCGCCGCCGCGGGCAGACCCGGTCCGAAAGCGACGCCCTGCCGAGTTTCGCCCGTGCTCAGCATGTCTCGCCGGATGCACCGGCCACCGAAGCCGCCCCGCTTGAGGATGAAGAAACTCCGCCGCCGCCATTCGGGCAGCCCGACGCGACCGAGCCTTCGTCCTCTCGGGAGCCGTCGGCGCAGGAGAGCTCGCCTTCGTGGACGGGGCGGCCAGCGGCGGTGACGCCGTTGACCTCCGTCGCCGGCACATGGTCGCCGCCGCAGGTATCGGCGAATGATGCCGCCACCTCGGCTTCCGATGTCGGTGACGAACGCCTGGCCCTCGCGGAGACCTACCTAGAACTCGACGACCAAGCCACGGCACGCATGCTGTTGCAGCAGGTGATCGACGAAGGCGCGCTCACCGATGCCGCCCGCGCGCGGCAATTGCTGGACCGGCTCGATTAGTGGGCCTCAGCACCTTGCCGGTCCGCCACGCACTCGGCATCGAATACCAGGGCAGTCGCTATCTGGGCTGGCAACGCCTGGGCGAGCGCGGCCCCACCCTGCAACAAGCGCTGGAGCGGGCGATTTCCGTTGTGGCCGACGAGCCGGTTGAAACCGTCTGCGCGGGCCGTACCGATGCCGGCGTCCATGCGCGCTGCCAGGTGGTGCATTTCGATTCCCGCGCGGTGCGCGACCCGCGCGGCTGGGTGCTGGGCATCACCGCCAACCTGCCGCCCGACATGGCGGTGCGCTGGTGCGTGCCGGTGGCCACGGATTTCAGCGCGCGCTTTTCGGCGCATGCAAGGCGATACCGCTACCGCATTCTTAATCGTTCAGTGCGGCCCGGTTTCGATAGGCAGTACCTGGGATGGGAGCGGCGGCCGCTCGATGCCGCATTGATGCATCATGCCGCGCAGGCATTGGTGGGCGAACACGATTTTTCCGCGTTCCGCACCGTGCACTGCCAGGCCGCGCATGCGCGGCGCAACCTACGGGAGATATCGGTGAGTCGCAGGGACGACGATGTGGTGGTGATCGAAGTGCAGGCCAATGCTTTTCTCCACCACATGGTGAGGAACATCGTCGGTTCACTGATTCCGGTGGGGGCGGGCGAACGGCCGGCGAGCTGGATGGCCGCGCTGCTGGCGGGGCGCGACCGCACCCAGGCCGGGCCGACCGCGCCGGCGGCCGGGCTTGCCTTCCTCCATCCCCTCTACGCGCCGTCATGGGGATTGCCGGCGGAAGTGACCGCAACGGTGGCGGCATGAAGACCACGTCGGTACGTACCCGGATCAAGTTCTGCGGCTTCACCCGCGCCGGCGACGTGCGTCTGGCCTGCGAACTGGGCGTGGATGCGATCGGGCTGGTGTTCGCCGAGGGCAGCCCGCGCAAGCTGCAAGTGGAGGAGGCGCGGGCGTTGCGCCAGGGCGTGATGCCGCTGGTCAGCGTGGTCGCGCTGTTCATGGACAACCCGCCCGAGCAGGCGCGCGAAGTGGTGCGCATCCTGCGTCCCAACGTACTGCAATTCCACGGCAACGAGGACGACAGCTTTTGCCGCAGCTTCGGCCTGCCGTACATCAAAGCGATTCCGATGGGCGAGGGCGGCGGCATCGACCCCTTGGCGATGCACGCGCGCTGGCCGCATGCGTCGGCTTTTCTGTTCGATGGCCACATCGCCGGCGGGCAGGGCGGCAGCGGGCGGACGTTCGACTGGGCCAGACTGCCGGCCGACAGCACCAAGCCGGTGATGGTGGCGGGGGGACTCAGCATCGACAACGTGCACGGGCTGGTCACCACCCGCGCGCCCTGGGCGGTCGACGTGGCTTCGGCGATCGAATCGGCCCCGGGCATCAAGGATGGCGATAAAATGCGCAAATTCGTTGCCGAGGTTCACCGTGCCGATTGCGAAAACGAACACGAATCCGGATACCGCTGGCCCACGCCGGGAGGCTGTGGCTGAGGGTGTCATCGATTACCACGCCTTTCCCGACGCCACCGGCCATTTCGGCCGTTTCGGCGGACGCTTCGTCGCCGAGACGCTGATCGGCCCGCTGGAGCGGCTCGCCGCCGCCTACGACGAGGCGCGGCATGATCCGGCCTTCCAGCGCGCCTTCGACGAAGACCTGGCGCACTACGTCGGCCGGCCCAGCCCGATCTATTTCGCCCAGCGCCTATCGCGCGATGTCGGTGGCGCGCGCATTCTTTTCAAGCGCGAAGACCTCAACCACACCGGCGCGCACAAGATCAACAACACCATCGGCCAGGCGCTGCTCGCCAGCCGGATGGGCAAGACCCGGATCATCGCCGAGACCGGCGCCGGCCAGCATGGCGTAGCCAGCGCCACCGTGGCCGCCCGGCTCGGGCTGGAATGCGTGGTCTACATGGGCGCTACCGACATCGAGCGGCAGAAGGCCAACGTCTGGCGGATGAATCTGCTCGGCGCCACCGTGGTGCCGGTGAAATCCGGCTCGGCCACGCTGAAGGACGCGCTGAACGAAGCGATGCGCGACTGGGTGACGAACGTCGCCGACACTTTCTACATCATCGGTACCGTCGCCGGGCCCGATCCGTATCCGCGGATGGTGCGCGATTTCAACGCGGTGGTCGGGCGCGAGGCGCGCGCGCAGATGCTGGCCGAATACGGCCGCCTGCCGGATGCGGTGACGGCGTGCGTCGGCGGCGGCAGCAATGCCATCGGCCTGTTCCACGCCTTTCTCAACGACCGCGCGGTGCGCATCGTCGGCGCCGAAGCGGCGGGCGAGGGTATCGCTTCCGGCCATCACGCCGCCTCGCTGGCGGCCGGGCGTCCCGGCGTGCTGCACGGCAACCGCACTTACGTGCTGTGCGATGACGAAGGCCAGATCAAGGAAACCCATTCGATCAGCGCCGGCCTGGACTATCCCGGCGTCGGCCCCGAGCACGCCTTCTTGAAGGACACCGGCCGCGCCGAATACCTCGGCGTCACCGACGACGAGGCGCTCGCCGCCTTCCACCGATTGGCGCGCACCGAGGGCATCCTCGCCGCGCTGGAATCCAGCCACGCCATTGCGCAGGCAATCGAGCTGGCGCGGGAAATGCCGAACGACGCCATCGTTCTGTGCAACCTCTCCGGGCGCGGCGACAAGGACGTGCATACCATCGCCGCGCATGAGGGGATCGAACTATGAACGCGACGATGAGCCGGCTGCAAACCCGTTTCGCCGAACTTCAAGCGCGCGGCCGCAAGGCGCTCGTGCCGTTCGTGACCGCCGGCGATCCGGCGCTGGAGGCGACGGTGTCGGTGATGCATGCGCTGGTCGAGGCCGGCGCCGACGTCATCGAACTGGGCGTACCGTTCTCCGACCCGATGGCCGATGGCCCGGTGATCCAGCAGGCGTCCGAGCGCGCCATCGCCCGTGGCGCGGGGCTGGGGCATGCCCTGGCGGCGACGCGTGAATTCCGTCGCCGCGATGCCGATACGCCGGTGGTGTTGATGGGCTATCTGAATCCGGTCGAGATCCGTGGCGCCGAGGCTTTCGCTCGCGAGGCGGCCGATTGCGGCATTGACGGCGTGCTCCTCGTCGATCTGCCGCCCGAAGAGGCCGGCCCGTTCCGCGCGGCTTTCGGCGCGGCCGGCATCGCCTTGATCTGGCTGGCTTCGCCGACCACCGAAGCGGCTCGCCTGGCCATGCTGAACGAGATCGCCGAGGGGTATCTCTATTACGTCAGCTACGCCGGCGTGACCGGTGCCGACCGCCTCCATGCCGGGGATGCCGGCGCCCGGCTGGCGTCGATTCGCGTCGATTCGCCGGTGCCGGTACTGGCGGGCTTCGGCATCAAGGATGCCGAAAGCGCCGCCGCGATGGCGAAATCCGCCGACGGTGTGGTGGTCGGCAGCGCGCTGGTCGCGGCACTCGCCGAGGCGCGCGACCCCGCCGCCGCCGCGCGCCGCGCCGCTGACTTCCTGGCCCCGTTACGTGCGGCACTGGATGGTGGCGAGGCCACGCTGAGCTAAACTGGCCCGCTGACTCAAGGCTGGATCAAGCACGCATGTCCTGGCTCAAGAAACTCACGTCTTCCCGTATCCGAACCGAAGGCGCCGGCGAACGCAAGCGCAACGTGCCGGAAGGTCTGTGGGAGAAATGCGACCGCTGCGGCGCGGTGCTGTACCGCCCGGAGCTGGAGGCCAATCTCGAAGTCTGCCCGAAGTGTGGCTTCCACAGGCCCATCCGCGCGCGCGCGCGCCTGGCGGCCTTCCTCGACACCGGCAGCGGCAGGGAGATCGGCGCGAAACTCGGCCCGACCGACGTGCTGAGGTTCAAGGATCAGAAGAAGTACGCCGAGCGCATCAAGATCGCGCAGAAAAACACCGGCGAGCGCGACGCACTGGTGACGATGGAAGGATTGTTGAAAGGCCGGCCAGTGGTCGCCAGCGCTTTCGATTTCGCCTTCATGGGCGGCTCGATGGGTTCGGTCGTGGGCGAGCGCTTCACCCTGGGCGCCGAGCGTGCGGCCGAGCTTGGCGCGCCGTTCGTCAGCTTTTCGGCCAGTGGCGGCGCGCGCATGCAGGAAAGCCTGTTTTCGTTGATGCAGATGGCCAAGACCTCGGCGGCGCTGGGCCGGCTGCGCGCCCGGGGGCTGCCGTTCTTCTCGGTGATGACCCACCCGACTACCGGCGGCGTGTCGGCCAGCTTCGCCATGCTGGGCGACGTCAATATCGCCGAGCCGGAGGCGCTGATCGGTTTCGCCGGCCCGCGCGTGATCGAGCAGACCGTGCGCGAGAAGCTGCCGGAAGGCTTCCAGCGCAGCGAATTCCTGCTCGAACATGGCGCCATCGACCAGATATGCGACCGCCGCCAACTGCGCGAGCGCATCGCCGATCTCGCCGCACTGCTCATGAAACAGCCGCACCCGCCGGAAGACACGGAACTCGTTGCATGACTCGTCAATACTTTGGTACCGATGGCATTCGCGGCCGCGTCGGCAGCGCGCCGATCTCCGCCGATTTCGTGCTGCGCCTCGGTAATGCCTACGGCCACGTCCTGCGCCAGCGCCTCGGCGAGGGATGGCGCAAGCCGATGGTGGTGATCGGCAAGGACACCCGCATCTCCAACTACATGTTCGAGGCGGCGCTGGAAGCCGGTCTGGTCGCGGCCGGCGTCGACGTGCAACTGATGGGACCGATGCCGACGCCCGCCGTCGCGCATCTCACCCGCTCGCTGCGCGCCGATGGCGGCATCGTGATCTCGGCCTCGCACAATCCGCACCACGACAACGGCATCAAGTTCTTTTCGGCCGAGGGCGAGAAACTCGACGACGCCGCCGAACTGGCGATCGAGGCGGCGCTCGAACAGCCGTTTTCCACCGTCTCTTCCGACCAGCTCGGCAGGGCGGTGCGCGTGCGCGACACCGTTGGCCGCTACGTCGAGGCTTGCAAGAATTCGGTACCGAAGGGGTTCGATCTCGACGGCATGCACGTCGTCGTCGATTGCGCCAACGGCGCCAATTACCAGCTTGGGCCGCTGGTGCTGCGCGAACTGGGCGCCCGTGTCGATGCCATTGGCGTGGCGCCGAACGGGCTGAACATCAACGATGGCGTCGGCTCGACCCATCCGGAACGGCTGGCCGCGGAAGTGCGCGCACTTGGCGCGGCGCTCGGCATCGCCTTCGATGGCGACGGCGACCGCGTGCTGTTCGTCGATGGCGATGGCCATGTCCGCGACGGCGACGACCTGCTGTACGTCCTGGCCCGGGACTGGCAGCGCAGCGGGCGGCTGCGTGGGCCGGTGGTCGGCACGCTGATGAGCAACTACGGGCTGGAAAAAGCGCTCAACGACGCCGGCATCGGCTTCCTGCGGGCAAAGGTGGGCGACCGTTACGTACACCAGATGCTGCTGGAAGAGCAGGGTGTGCTGGGCGGCGAAGCCTCCGGTCATTTGCTTTGCCTGGACCGCACCAGCACCGGCGACGGCATCATGGCCGCGCTGCAAGTGTTGGAAGTGCTGGGGCGTCGCGGCGTGTCTCTGGCCGAAGCCTTGAGTGGCATGCGCAAGCTGCCGCAGAAGACCGTCAACGTGCGCTACGAGCCGGGCCGTAAGCCGGCCGAGGCCGACGGCGTGCAAGCCGCCCTGCGCGAAGCGCAATCCCGTGTGGTGGGGCGCGGCCGTGCCTTCCTGCGGCCCTCGGGCACCGAACCGGTGGTGCGGGTGACGGTGGAGGCCGACGACGAAACCCTGATGCGCGAAACGCTGGAAGCACTGGCCGAAGCGGTGCGCGCGGCGGCTTGAGTGGCGCGCATGCCGGGCCGTTCGTGGAGGCGGGCTGCCGGCCTACAATAGGCGGCTCGCCCGAACATTTCCGTCGCAACGCCATGAGCCGTATTCCCAGCCTCGACATCCGCCGCTTCAATCAACCGACCAATGCCGAAGACCGCGCGGCTTTCGTGCGGGAACTTTCCGATACCTATCGGGAGTGGGGCTTTGCCGGCATCCGCGGGCATGGTATCGACAACGCCTTGATCGATGCCGCCTATGCCGATTTCATGGCCTTCTTCGCCCTGCCGGACGCGACCAAGCGGAAATACCATCTGCCCGGGCGGGGCGGCGCGCGTGGCTACACGCCGTTCGGGATCGAGACCGCCAAGGATGCGCAGCATTACGATCTCAAGGAGTTCTGGCATGTCGGGCGGGAAATTCCGCGCGATTCGAAACATGCCGAGGTGATGCCGGCCAACGTCTGGCCAGAGGAAGTGCCGGGCTTCCGCGAGCACGGTTACGCGTTGTACCAGGCGCTGGACAGCCTCGGTTCGCAGGTGCTCTCGGCGTTGGCGGTTTCGCTCGGCTTGCCGGCGGACTGGTTCGCCGACAAGACCGATTCCGGCAACTCGATCCTGCGCCCGATCCACTACCCGCCGATCACCACGCCCGAGGTTCCCAACGTGCGCGCCGGCGCGCACGAGGACATCAACCTCATCACGCTGCTGGTCGGTGCCAGCGCCGCGGGGCTGGAGGTGCTTTCGCGTAAGGGCGAATGGGTGCCGTACACCGCCGAGGAAGGCACCATCGTGGTCAACATCGGCGACATGTTGCAACGGCTCACCAACCATGTGTATCCCTCGACCACACACCGCGTGGTCAACCCCCCGGGCGAGGAGGCGCGCCAGCCGCGCTATTCCACCCCGTTCTTCCTGCACCCGAACCCGGATTTCCTGATCGACGTGCTGCCACAATGCGTCAGCGCGGACAATCCCAGCCGGTATCCTCAGCCGATCACCGCGCACGGCTATCTGCTGGAGCGCCTGCGCGAGATCAAGTTGGCTTGAGCGCCAGCGCCGCCCCGACACTTAACTAGGACATGACATGCGCAAAAAAATCGCTGCCGGCAACTGGAAATTGAATGGTGACCGCGCTTTCGCGCACGAACTGGTCGGCGCGCTCCAGGCGCCGGTCGCCGGGCAGGGCGTCGAGGTGTTGCTGTTCCCGCCGGTGGCCTATCTGGCCGAACTGGTCGCCAGGCACGATGGCGCCGGCATCGGTTTCGGCGCGCAGGATGTCAGCGCGCACGACAAGGGCGCCTACACCGGGGAGATATCGGCGGCGATGCTGAAGGACATCGGCGCGACTCACGTACTGGTCGGCCATTCCGAGCGTCGTCAATATCACGGCGAGCGCAGCGAAATCGTCGCGAAGAAGTTCGCGGCGGCGAAGGCGGCGGGCATCGTGCCGGTACTGTGCGTCGGCGAGACGCTGGAAGAGCGCGAGGCCGGCAGGACCGAGGCATGTATCGCCGAGCAACTCGACGCGGTGTTCGCGGAGCTGGGCGATGCCGCGCTGGCCGGCGCCATCGTCGCTTACGAACCGGTCTGGGCGATCGGTACCGGCAAGACCGCCACGCCGAAGCAGGCCGAGGCCGTGCATGCCTTCATCCGTGGCGAAGCGGCGCGCCGTGATGCTAAAATCGCCGGCTCGCTACCGATCCTCTATGGCGGCAGCGTCAAGGCCGACAACGCCGCCCAGCTGTTCGCGCAGCCGGATGTCGATGGCGGGCTGGTCGGCGGAGCCTCCCTGGTTGCCGCCGAATTCAACGGCATCACCGCGGCCGCGGTGGCCTCACGGAATTGATCATGCTGCTCTGGGTTATCAACATTTTCTACGTGCTGGTCGCGATCGCCATGATCGCGCTCATCCTCATGCAACGCGGCGCGGGGGCCGCGGCCGGCTCCGGTTTCGGTGGCGGCGCTTCGGCCACCGTATTCGGTGCGCAGGGCTCGGCCAACTTCCTTTCCAAATCCACCAAGTGGCTGGCGGTGGCTTTCTTCGGCATGACACTCGGCATGGCCTGGATGCATATGCAGAATGCCCGGGGCACGCAGCAGCGCCAGAGCGATCTCGGTGTGATGGGGCAGACGGCGCCGGCCGCGCCCGGACAGAATCCGTCGCCCGCGGCACCGGCGATCCCGAGCGCGCCTTCGGTGCCGGCGGCACCCGCGCAGCAGGCGGCGCCGGCGGAAAATACGCGGGATGCGGCGAAGGATTCGCCGCAAAAACCATAAATCGGATTACAATACTCGCTTCCCGACGCATAGTGAATGCGGAAGGAAACTTGCCCAGGTGGCGGAATTGGTAGACGCACTACCTTGAGGTGGTAGCGGCTTAGGTCGTAGGGGTTCGAGTCCCCTCTTGGGCACCATTTTTCACGTATCCGGGGCCTCCTGAGGCCCGGATGCACAATAGCCACGCCGCGTCCCTCGCGCGGCCTAGCCGACGAGAACGCACGTGCTGGCCGAATATCTGCCGACCCTGCTGTTTTTGATCGTTGCCACGGGTATCGGCATCGCGCTGATCGTGATTGGCAACCTGGTGGGGCCGAAAAAGCCCAGCGCCGAGAAGCTCTCCCCTTACGAGTGCGGCTTCCTCCCGTTCGAGGACGCGCGCATGCAGTTTGACGTGCGCTATTACCTGATCGCTATCCAGTTCATCATTTTCGATCTGGAAATCATCTTCATCGTGCCGTGGACGCAGGTCTTCATGGAGATCGGCGCGCGCAGTCTGGTGACGATGGGCCTGTTCGTCGGGATGCTTTTCCTCGGCTTCGTCTATGTCTGGAAGCGGGGAGCGCTCGAATGGGAGTAAGCCACACGCCGTTCTTCAACCCGCTGCCGGAAGGGCGGCTGGATGATCTGTTGCGCCCCGAGGGCGACAACCCGGTGATGCAGCAGGGCTTCGTCACCACCAGCATGGATGCGCTGTGGAACTGGGCGCGTACCGGTTCGATGTGGCCGATGACCTTTGGTCTGGCCTGTTGCGCGGTGGAGATGATGCATGCCGGCGCGGCGCGCCTGGACATGGATCGTTTCGGCGTGGTGTTTCGCCCCTCGCCGCGCCAGTCCGACGTGATGATCGTGGCCGGCACGCTGGTCAACAAGATGGCGCCGGCGCTGCGCAAGGTCTACGACCAGATGCCCGACCCCAAGTGGGTGATATCGATGGGCAGCTGCGCCAATGGCGGCGGCTACTACCACTATTCCTACTCGGTGGTGCGCGGCTGCGATCGCGTGGTGCCCGTGGATGTCTATGTGCCGGGCTGTCCGCCCACCGCGGAAGCGCTGGCCTACGGCATCCTGCAATTGCAGAAGAAGATCCGCCGTACCACGGTGTTCGGCAAGAAGGACGATGAGCCGCGCATCGTCGCCGCCCATTCCTGAGTGCGAGAGGCATGAACCAGAACGCAGCGAACTTCGCCGATGAATTGCGTGCCCGTTTCCCGGGGTGCCGGGTGTCCGTGGCCGAGCCGCGCGGCGAGGTGACGATGGACGCGCCTTCGGGCGAATGGCTTGGCGTGGCGCGCGCGCTCCGTGACGAATTCGGCTTCGAGCAGTGCATCGATCTCAGCGGTATCGATTACCTAGGCTACGGGGCCGACGAGTGGGATACCGATGTTTCCTCGCAGGGCTTCAGCCGTGGCGTCGAGGGGCGCGGCCCCGGCCGTTTCAAGTGGGGCGAGGCGATGACCGAACAAGCGCCACAGCCGGTGGGCGTGGCGCCGGTCGAGCCGGTCGCCGGCAAGCGCTTCGCCGCCGTCGCCCATTTGCTGTCGGTTTCGCGTAACCGGCGTCTTCGCATTCGCGAGTTCTGCGCCGACGATTCGTTGCCGGTGGTGGATTCGCTGAGCGGTGTCTGGGCCGGCACCGACTGGTTCGAGCGCGAAGCCTTCGATCTTTTCGGCATCGTTTTCCGAGGCCACCCCGACTTGCGCCGCATCCTGACCGATTACGGTTTCGTCGGCCATCCCTTCCGCAAGGATTTCCCGTTGATCGGCAATGTCGAAGTGCGTTACGACGCGGAGAAGGCGCGGGTGGTGTACGAGCCGGTCACTTCGGTCGAGCCGCGTGTCGGCGTCCCACGCGTGGTACGTGATGATGCCCGCCTCGCCACCGCCGACGGTGAATCGAAAGACCTGAAACCGAACGGAGGCGCCCGATGAGCGCGCCCAGCCCGCAAAACATGCCCGCCTCCAGCGGCCTGGCCAGCAACGCGGCCGAAGCGCGTCAGGAAATCCGCAACTACACGTTGAACTTCGGCCCGCAGCATCCGGCCGCGCACGGCGTGCTGCGCCTGATTCTGGAAATGGACGGCGAAACCGTGATGCGCGCCGATCCGCATGTCGGCCTCCTGCATCGCGGTACCGAAAAGCTGGCCGAATCCAAGCCGTTCAACCAGTCGATCGGTTACATGGATCGTCTCGATTACGTCTCGATGATGTGCAACGAGCACGCCTACGTGCGCGCCATCGAGACGCTGCTCGGCGTGGAAGCGCCCGAGCGCGCGCAGTGGATCCGCACGATGTTCGACGAGATCACGCGCATCCTCAACCATCTAATGTGGGTGGGCTCGAACGCGCTCGATCTGGGCGCGATGGCGGTGTTCCTCTACGCCTTCCGCGAGCGCGAGGAACTGATGGACGTGTACGAGGCGGTCTCCGGCGCGCGCATGCACGCGGCCTATTACCGGCCGGGCGGTGTCTATCGCGACCTGCCGGAGCAGATGCCGCGCTACAAGGAATCCAAGTGGAAGAAGGGCGAGAAGCTCAAGCGCTTCAACGAATGGCGCGAAGGCTCGATGCTCGACTATCTGGAAGCCTTCACGAAAGACTTCCCCCGGCGCGTCGATGAATACGAAACGCTGCTCACCGACAATCGCATCTGGAAGCAGCGCACCGTCGGCATCGGCGTGGTGACGCCGGAGCAGGCTTACGCTTGGGGCATGACCGGCCCGATGCTGCGCGGCAGCGGCATCGCCTGGGATCTGCGCAAGAAGCAGCCTTACGCCAGGTACGCGGAAGTCGATTTCGATATCCCAGTCGGCGTCAACGGCGACTGCTATGACCGCTATCTGGTGCGTATCGCCGAGATGCGCGAGTCTAACCGCATCATCGGCCAGTGCGTGAAGTGGCTGAAAGCCAACCCCGGCCCGGTGATGCTGGACAACAAGAAAGTGTCACCGCCCTCGCGTGAAGCGATGAAGGACGACATGGAAGCGCTCATCCACCACTTCAAGCTGTTCTCGGAAGGTTATTCCGTGCCCGCCGGCGAAACCTACGCCGCGGTGGAAGCGCCGAAGGGCGAATTCGGCTGCTGGCTGGTTTCGGATGGCGCCAACAAACCGTTCCGCTGCAAGCTGCGCGCGCCGGGCTTCGCCCATCTTTCGTCGATGGACGCCATCGTCAAGGGCCACATGCTGGCCGACGTGGTGGCGATGATCGGCACTTACGACATCGTGTTCGGGGAGATAGATCGATGAGGAGCAGGGATCAGGGGCCAGAGACCGCAGGCTGGAGAAAAGCCGGCAACGGGTTTGATCTACGCGGGTGCAACCGCGTGCTCTGGCAATCGGCTCGATCTGTCCCGTTTTTCAGTTCTTCCCTGACCCCCGGCCTCTGAGACCCATCAATGAAAGCCACCGGCAATTTCGAAAACGCGCGCAACGTCGACCCGATGGCGGTGCTGTCGGATGAGACGCGTGCGCACATCGACCACTGGCTGAGCAAGTTCCCGCCGGACAGGAAGCGCTCGGCGGTGTTGCAGGGCCTGCACGCCGCGCAGGAGCAGAACGGCGGCTGGCTTTCCGACGAGATCATCGCGGCGGTGGCCAAGTACCTGGGCTTGCCGCCCGTGTGGGCCTACGAGGTGGCGACCTTCTACTCGATGTTCGAGACCGAGAAGGTGGGCCGCAACAACGTGGCTTTCTGTACCAACATCAGCTGCTGGTTGAATGGCGCGGAAAAACTGGTCGAGCACGCCGAAAAGAAACTCGGCTGCAAGCTCGGCGAGTCCACCGCCGACGGGCGCGTGTACCTGAAGCGCGAGGAAGAATGCGTGGCCGCCTGCTGCGGCGCGCCGGTGGTCGTCATCAACGGCCATTACCACGAGAAGCTCGACACCGCGAAGGTGGACGAACTGCTGGACGGGTTGAAGTGACGATGGCGCATCATTCGTACTATTCCGAAGGTTACGGCCCGGTCGGGCCGGCGCCGGTCGAGCACAGCGTCGTCTACACCACGCTGCACTTCGACAAGCCCTGGTCGTACGAGAACTATCTCAAGACCGGCGGCTACGCGGCGCTGCGCAAAGTGCTTGAAGAGAAGATTCCGCCGGCCGAGGTGATCGAGATGGTCAAGGCGTCGGGGTTGCGCGGCCGCGGCGGCGCGGGCTTCCCGACCGGCCTCAAGTGGAGCTTCATGCCGAAAGGCCCGGGGCAGAAATACATCCTCTGCAATTCCGACGAATCCGAGCCGGGCACCGCCAAGGACCGCGACATCCTGCGCTACAACCCGCACGCGGTGGTCGAAGGCATGGCGATCGCCTGCTACGCCACCGGCAGCACGGTGGCCTACAACTACCTGCGCGGTGAGTTCCATCACGAACCCTTCGAGCATTTCGAGAGCGCGTTGAAGGAAGCCTACGAGCACGGCTGGCTGGGTAAGGATGTTCTCGGCAGCGGCATCGATATCGACATCCATGGCGCGCTCGGCGCCGGCGCCTACATCTGCGGCGAGGAAACCGCGTTGATGGAATCGCTGGAGGGCAAAAAGGGCCAGCCGCGCTTCAAGCCGCCGTTTCCGGCCAACTTCGGTTTGTATGGCAAGCCGACCACCATCAACAACACCGAGACCTATGCCTCGGTGCCGGCGATCATCCGCAACGGCGCGGAGTGGTTCGCCGGTCTCGGTATCCCCAACAACGGCGGCCCGAAGGTGTTCTCGGTTTCCGGCCACGTCAACAAGCCGGGCAATTACGAGATTCGCCTCGGTACGCCGTTCGCCGACCTGCTGCAGTTGGCGGGGGGCGTGCGCGCCGGTCGCAAGCTGAAGGCGGTGATCCCCGGCGGTTCGTCGATGAAGGTGCTGCCGGCCGAGAAGATGATGGCCTGCACGATGGATTACGACAGCATCGGCAAGGCCGGCTCGGGCCTTGGCTCCGGCGCGGTGATCGTGATGGACGAAACCACTTGTATGGTGCGCGCCTGCCAGCGCATCTCGCGCTTCTACTTCAAGGAATCCTGCGGCCAGTGCACGCCTTGCCGCGAAGGTACCGGCTGGATGTATCGCCTGCTCGGCCGGATCGCCAACATGGAGGCGACGATGGACGACCTGGAAATGCTGCGCGCCTCCGCCGGCCAGATCGAAGGCCATACCATCTGCGCTTTCGGCGAGGCGGCGGCCTGGCCGGTGCAGGGCTTCCTGCACCATTTCTGGGACGAATTCGAATACGCCATCGTCAACAAGCGTTTCCTGGTGGATGACATCCGCGATGGCCGCATGATCGAGAAGGTGGCCGCATGAGCGCCCAGCCCGTGAACCCCAATCTGCCGCCGGATCACGTCACCGTTTTCATCGACGGTGTGGAACTGGCCGCGCCGAAGAACAGCATGATCATCCATGCCGCCGACAAGGCCGGTATCCCGATCCCGCGTTTTTGCTATCACGAGAAGTTGCCGATCGCCGCCAACTGCCGCATGTGCCTGGTCGAGGCGGAGATGGGCGGGCGCATGAGTCCGAAGCCCTTGCCGGCCTGCGCCACGCCGGTGGCCGATGGCATGAAGGTATTCACCCGCAGCGAAAAAGCGTTGAAATCGCAGCGCAACGTGATGGAGTTCCTGCTGATCAACCACCCGCTCGACTGCCCGATCTGCGACCAGGGCGGCGAATGCGAGTTGCAGGACGTATCGGTCGGCTACGGCCGTGGCATCAGCCGCTATTCCGAGAAGAAGCGGGTGGTGGCCGACGAGGATCTCGGCCCGCTGGTGGCGACCGAGATGACCCGTTGCATCCAGTGCACGCGTTGCATCCGTTTCACCGCCGAAGTGGCCGGGACCTACGAGCTGGGAGGCATGCAGCGCGGCGAAAACCTGCAAATCGGCACCTTCGACGGCAAGCCGTTGACCACCGAGTTGTCCGGCAACGTCATCGATGTCTGCCCGGTCGGCGCATTGACCAACAAGGTATTCCAGTTCAAGGCGCGGCCATGGGAACTCGTCGCTCGCGATTCGCTGGGCTTCCACGATGCGCTGGGCAGTAATCTGTTCCTGCATACGCGCCGTGGCGAGGTGTTGCGGGCGGTGCCGCGCGACAACGAATTGGTCAACGAATGCTGGCTGTCCGACCGCGACCGTTACGCGCATCAGGGCATGTACGCCGATGATCGCGCGCTGGCGCCGATGATCCGCGTGGCCGAAGGCGGCGAGCCGGAAGCCTTCCGCGAAGCCACCTGGGACGAGGCGCTGGCCAAGGCCGCCGAGATACTGCGCGAGAATGCCGGAGATTCGCTGGGCGTGCTGGTGCATCCGGCGACCTCGAACGAGGAAGGCGCCTTGCTGGCGCGGCTGGCCGGGTCGCTTGGCAGCGGCAACCTCGACCACCGTCTGAGCCAGCACGATCTGTCCGATGCCGCCGTCGCCGAAGTATCGGGCGTGGCCGTCGAGGACATCGAACATGCCGAGGTGGTGGTGATCGTCGGCAGCCATCTCCGTCACGAAGTGCCGTTGCTGCACCACAGGGTGCGCAAGGCGTGGAAGCGTGGCGCCCGGGTCTATGCGGTCAACCCGGTCGATTTCGATTTCACCTTCGATTTGGCCGGCAAGGCCATCGTCGCGCCTTCGCAGATCGCCGGGGCGCTCGCTTCGCTCGATATCGGCGCGGTGGAGCGGGCGGTGGTGATCGTGGGGGGCGTGGCCGAGAACGGCGCGCATGCCTCGACCATCCGTGCGGCGGTGCGCGATTTCGTCGGCAAGTCCGGGGCGCGCGTCTGCCGCATTCCACAGGGCGCGAACGCCGTCGGGCTGGCTCGCCAGGGCGTGCTGCCGAGCCAGCGTTCCACCCAGGACATGCTGCGCGAGGCGCGCCAGGCTTATGTCATTTACGGCATCGAACCCGGTCTGGATTTTGCCGACCAGGGCGTGGCGATGCGCGCGCTGGCCGGGGCCAGGACGGTGGCTTTCAGCCATTACGCCTGCCGCTCGACCCGCTCGGTGGCCGATGTGATCCTGCCGATCGCATTGTTGCCGGAGCTGGACGCGACGCTGACCAATCTGGAGGGGCGCGACCAGCGGAGCCGCGCGGCCGGCAAGTTGCGCGGCGAGGTGCGGGAAGGCTGGCGTGTGCTGCGCGCGTTGGGCGCGGCATTGTCCGCCACCGGCTTCGAGTTCACCGATCTAGCCGGGCTGCGCGCCGCGATGACGCCGCGCGGCGTCGACGTGCGCCCGGCCAATGTCCCCGCGGCCGGTGCGCCCGGTCTGGAGTTGGCGGTGTCGCAGGCGATCTATCGCGTCGATGCCACGGTGCGCCGCGCCGCCGCGTTGCAGGCGCATCCGTTGACGGTGGGCGAGTGCGCCATGCTGCACCCGGAAACCGCCGCGGCCATCGGCCTGCGCGACGGGGCGATGGGCAAGTTCTCGACCGCGGCGGGCACCGCGACGTTGCCGGTCTCGGTCAGCGCCAAGGTGGCGCCGGGCGTGGTCTGGGTGGAATCGGGCTACGGCGCGACCGCGCCGCTGGCATCGAGCCGTGTGGAGGCGAAGTCGGCATGACTGGATTGATCGACACTTTGCATCAGTGGTTCTTGCAGATGGGCGACGTCGGCGTCGTGCTGTGGATCGTGCTGAAGATTCTCGCCATCGCCGTGCCGGTGATCATCACGGTGGCCTTCTACGTGGTGTGGGAGCGCAAGCTGATTGGCTGGATGCATGTCCGCCACGGCCCGATGTACGTCGGTCTTGGCGTGTTCCAGGCTTTTGCCGACGTGTTCAAGCTGCTGTTCAAGGAAGTGGTGCAGCCGAGCGCCGCCAGCAAGTTTCTCTACATCCTCGCGCCCTTGATCGTGCTGGCGCCATCGTTCGCGGCCTGGGCGGTGGTGCCGTTCGATGCGCAACTGGTGCTGTCGAACGCCAACGCCGGCCTGCTCTACCTGCTGGCGATGACCTCGCTTGGCGTGTACGGCGTGATCCTGGCCGGTTGGGCTTCGAACTCCAAGTACGCCTTCCTGGGCGCGATGCGTTCGGCCTCGCAGGTGGTGAGCTACGAGATCGCGATGGGTTTCGCTCTGGTCGGGGTGATGATCGCCGCCGGCAGCCTCAACTTGAGCGAGATCGTGATGGCGCAGGCCGGAGGCAAGGGCTTCTTCGATTGGTTCTGGCTGCCGTTGCTGCCGTTGTTCCTGGTCTACTTCATTTCCGGTGTGGCTGAGACCAACCGCGCGCCGTTCGACGTGGTGGAAGGTGAGTCGGAAATCGTCGCCGGCCACATGGTGGAGTATTCAGGCTCGCAGTTCGCGCTGTTCTTCCTGGCCGAGTACGCCAACATGATCCTGGTGAGCTTCCTCACCGCGCTGTTCTTCCTGGGCGGGTGGCTCTCGCCGTTGCAGGGTTGGATCAACCTTGGCGACGTGCATTGGCTGGTCAACTGGATATGGCAGGGCGGCTGGCCGTGGCTGTTCGCCAAGGTGTTCTTCTTCATGAGCTGCTTCATCTGGTTCCGCGCATCGTTTCCGCGCTACCGCTACGACCAGATCATGCGTCTGGGCTGGAAGGTGTTCATCCCGATCTGCATTGCCTGGATTGCCGTGACCGCGCTGATGGTGTTCTACGGCGTTTTCAAGGCGGGAGCGTGAAGCCGTGAATCGCATCGTCCATTACTTCAAGAGCCTGCTGCTGCTGGAACTTTTCCAGGGGTTGTGGCTGACGTTGAAATATCTCTTCCGTCCCAAGTACACGTTGATGTACCCGATGGAAAAGACCCCGCAGTCGCCGCGTTTCCGCGGCATCCATGCGTTGCGCCGTTATCCGAATGGCGAAGAACGTTGCATCGCCTGCAAGCTGTGCGAGGCGGTGTGCCCGGCGCTGGCCATCACCATCGATTCCGAGAAGCGCGCCGACGGCACCCGCCGCACCACGCGTTACGACATCGACCTGTTCAAGTGCATTTTTTGTGGCTTCTGCGAGGAGTCCTGCCCGGTGGATTCGATCGTGGAAACGCATGTGCACGAATACCACTTCGACCGGCGTGGCCAGAACATTCTGACCAAGCCGACCCTGCTCGCCATCGGCGACCGGCTTGAGGCCGAGATCGCCGAACGCCGCGCGGCCGACGCGCCTTACCGCTGAGGACGGCATGGATTCCATCATCTTGTTCGCCTTCTATACCTTCGCCGCCGCCGCCGTGATGTCGGCGGTGGGCGTGATCAGCGTGAAGAACCCGGTGCATGCCGCGTTGCTTCTGGTGCTGACCTTCTTCTCGATCGCCTGCACCTGGATCATCGCCGGGGCCGAGTTCCTCGGCGTGGCCTTGATCCTGGTCTATGTCGGCGCGGTGATGGTGCTGTTCCTGTTCGTGGTGATGATGCTCGACATCGACACCGCCCCCATGCGCGAGGGCTTCGTGCGCTACCTGCCGATCGGTTTGTTGGTGGCGGTGGTGATGCTGGCCGAGATACTGACCCTGATCGGCATCAGGTCGCGGCTGGCCGGTTTTGCCCCGGACGCGATCGAGGCCAGTGGCGTGTCCAACGCCAAGTGGTTGGCGGAGACGCTCTATACCCGCTTCCTGCTGCCGTTCGAACTGGCGGCGGTGATCCTGACAGTGGCGGTGATCGCGGCGGTGATGCTGGCGCTGCGCGTGCGCAAGGGCGGCAAGCGGCAGAACCCGTCGCAGCAATCCTCCGTCAAGGCGGTCGATCGCGTGCGGCTGGTCAAGATGGAAGCGGTCAAGCCCTCGCCGGCAACCGCTCGGGACAACGAGGAGGCGCGCTGATGTTCGATGTACCGGTGGGCCTGGGCCATTACCTCGCGCTTGGCGCCGTGCTGTTTTGCATCAGCGTGGCCGGCATCTTCCTGAACCGCAAGAACGTCATCATCCTGTTGATGTCGGTCGAGCTGATGCTGCTGGCGGTGAACGTCAACTTCGTGGCGTTCTCGCGCCACCTGGCCGATCCGCAGGGGCAGATTTTCGTGTTCTTCATCCTTACCGTGGCCGCGGCGGAGGCCGCCATCGGTCTGGCGATCCTGGTGGCGCTGTTCCGCAGCCGCCGCACGATCGAAGTGACGAAGCTCGACTCCCTGAAAGGCTGAGTCGGCGTGTCCGCGAGCCATTGATTGGCGCGCGCGTCGCAAACGCCCGGTCACGGATGGCCGGGCCGGACAGCCCGGAGCAAGTGCGACATCGCCAGGGACGGCGCGACGAAAATTCCTGTTTCAAGTGTGGCAACCACCGGTAAAACGGCGATCCCTAAATGACCCTATCCACAACCCAACTTCTCGTCATCGTCCTGGCACCCCTGCTGGGCTCGATCGTTGCCGGCCTGTTCGGGCGGCAGGTCGGTCGCGTCGGCGCGCACGTCGTGACCATCGCCGGCGTGGCGGTGAGCTGCGCGCTCTCGCTGCACGTGCTCTGGCAGTTGGTCGGGCAGGGGGCGTTGCCGTACAACCAGAACCTCTACACCTGGTTCGAGGTGGGCGGCTATTCGGCGCACGTCGGGTTCATGATCGACAAGCTGACCGCGATGATGATGGTGGTGGTCACTTTCGTCTCGCTGCTGGTGCACGTCTACACCATCGGCTACATGGCGGAAGACCCGGGATATCAGCGTTTCTTCAGCTATATCTCGCTATTCACCTTCTCCATGCTCATGCTGGTGATGAGCAACAACTTCCTGCAACTCTTCTTCGGCTGGGAGGCGGTGGGGCTGGTCTCGTATCTGCTGATCGGTTTCTGGTTCAAGAAGCCGACCGCGATCTTCGCCAATCTCAAGGCTTTCCTGGTCAACCGCGTCGGCGATTTCGGTTTCCTGCTTGGCATCGCCGGCATCCTGCTCTGGTTCGGTTCGCTCGATTACGCCACGGTGTTCGCCAACCTCTCGGTGTTGGATGGGCAGACCGTGCCGGGCTTCACCTGGACGGCGGCCACCTTCATCTGCATCAGCCTGTTCATCGGCGCGATGGGCAAGTCGGCGCAGGTGCCGCTGCATGTCTGGCTGCCGGATTCGATGGAAGGCCCGACGCCGATCTCGGCCCTGATCCACGCCGCGACGATGGTGACCGCTGGCATCTTCATGGTGGCGCGTATGTCGCCGCTGTTCGAACTGTCGAGTACCGCGCTCGATTTCGTGCTGTTCATCGGCGCGACGACGGCGTTCTGGACCGGACTGATCGGCATGGTGCAGAACGACATCAAGCGCGTGGTGGCGTACTCCACGCTGTCGCAGCTTGGCTACATGACGGTGGCGCTGGGCGTGTCGGCGTATTCGGCGGCGGTGTTCCATTTGATGACCCACGCTTTCTTCAAGGCGCTGCTGTTCCTGGCGGCCGGTTCGGTCATCATCGGCATGCATCACGAGCAGGACATGCGCCGGATGGGCGGCTTGCGCAAATACATGCCGATCACCTTCATCACTTCGGTCGTGGGCACCTTGGCGCTGGTCGCCACGCCGTTCTTCAGCGGCTACTACTCGAAGGACGCGATCATCGTCGCCGCTGGCGAGCATGCCAGCGAGGCCGGCGGCTTTATCGCCAACTACGGTTACTGGGCGGTGTTGCTGGGCGCGTTCGTCACCAGTTTCTACAGCTTCCGCCTGTTGTATCTGACCTTCTTCGGGCCGGAGCGTTTCCGCGATGCGCATCATGACGATCACCATCACGATGATGCGCATGCCGGGGACGATCACCACGCTCACGGCGCGCATGAGCCTCATGAATCGCCGTGGGTGGTGACGCTGCCACTGGTGCTGCTGGCGATTCCGTCGGTCTTGGTCGGCTTCTTCACCGCCGGGCCGATGCTGTTCGGTACCGATTGGAGCGGCCATGCCGGCCAGCCGGGTTTCTTCGAAGGTGCGATCTTCGTCAGCGAGGCCCGCGACGTGATGGCGAAGATGGCGGCCGAAGACTGGCACGGCCCGGTGGCCTTCGCGCTGCACGGCTTCATGACGCCGGCGTTCTGGCTCGCCCTGGCCGGTTTCGCGTTGGCGACGTTGATGTACGTCGTCAAGCCGGAATTGCCGGCCAAGGCGGCGCGGGTGTTCCGCTTGCCGATCCGCATCCTTGAGGAGAAGTACGGCTTCGACAAACTGTGGATCAACGGTTTCGCCGGCGGCGGCGTGCTGTTCGGCAAGCTGTTCCGCGGCTTCGATACACGGGTGATCGACAAGGGGATCGTGGAAGGCGGCGCCGGCGTGGTCGGCATCGTCGCGGCCACCTTGCGCCGCGTGCAGAACGGCCGCCTGTACAGCTATGCCTTCGCGATGATCATCGGCTTGATCGTGCTGCTGGCCTGGCTGATCAGGGCGTGGACATGAATTTGAAGATCGAGATGAAGATGCTGCTGTCGATGAACGCCCGCGCCTACAACCTGGGAGCCAACAAGTGAGCCAGTTGCCTTTGCTCAGCCTGCTGATCTGGCTGCCGCTGCTCGGTGGCGCGGTGCTGCTGGCGATGGGCCGTTTGCCCGCCAACCTCGCGCGCTGGACGGCGCTCGCCATCTCGCTGGTGGTGCTGGCGGTTTCGGTGCCGTTGCTGACCGGCTTCGATTACGCCAATGCCGGTTTGCAGTTCGTCGAGAACAGGCCGTGGATCGCCGCCTGGGACATCTTCTACCACCTCGGTGCGGATGGCATCTCGGTCGCGCTGATCGTATTGACCACCATCACCACCGTGCTGGTGCTGCTGGGCGCGTGGGGCTCGGTGGAAGATCGCGTCAACCAGTACTACGCGGCCTTCCTGATTCTCGAAGGCATGATGATCGGCGTGTTTGCGGCCGCCGACGCGATCCTGTTCTACGTCTTCTTCGAGGCGATGTTGATCCCGATGTTCATCATCATCGGCGTCTGGGGCGGTCCGCGCCGCGTGTATGCCTCGATCAAGTTCTTCCTCTACACCTTCCTCGGCTCGGTGTTCATGCTGGTCGGCCTGGTCTACCTGTACCTGAAGGGCGGTAGCTGGCAACTGGCGGACATGGCCGCGCTGCCGCTGGCGATGCGCGAGCAGGTGTGGTTGTTTTTCGCCTTCCTCGCCGCCTTCGCGGTCAAGGTGCCGATGTTCCCGGTGCACACCTGGCTGCCGGACGCGCACGTCGAGGCGCCGACCGCCGGCTCGGTGGTGCTGGCGGCGATCATGCTGAAGATCGGCGGCTACGGCTTCCTGCGCTTCAACCTGGCCGTGGTGCCGGACGCCAGCCACGAGTTCGCCTGGCTGGTGATCGCGATGTCGGTGATCGCCATCGTTTACATCGGCCTGGTGGCGCTGGTGCAGGAGGATATGAAGAAGCTGATCGCGTATTCGTCGATCGCGCATATGGGCTTCGTCACCCTGGGCACCTTCATCGCCACGGGGCTGATGCGCGATGGCGGCAATGCCGATGCCGCCCGCCTCGGCCTGCAAGGCGCGATGGTGCAGATGGTCTCGCACGGCTTCATTTCCGGCGCGATGTTCTCCTGCGTCGGCGTGCTCTACGACCGCATGCACACGCGCATGATCCGCGACTACGGCGGCGTCGCCAACACCATGCCGTGGTTCGCGATGTTCTTCGTGTTGTTCGCCTTCGCCAACTCGGGCTTGCCCGCCACCAGCGGCTTCGTTGGCGAATTCATGGTGATTCTGGCGAGTTTCCAGCAAAGCCCATGGCTGGCCTTCGCCGCCGCGACCACGCTCATCACCGGCGCGGCCTATAGCCTGTGGCTGACCAAGCGGATCATCTGGGGCGAGGTGAACAACCCGTACGTCGCCGAATTGAAGGACATCAACCTGCGCGAAGGTCTGGTGCTGGCCGGTTTCGCCATCGGCGTGATGGTGATCGGGCTGTATCCCAAGCTGCTTACCGACCTGATGGAACCCGCCATCGCGCAACTGGCGAACCAACTCGCCACCAGCAAGCTGACCGGACCGTAATCGATGGATATCACGTTGCACGTATTCGATTCCGCAGAACTCTGGCACCTGTTGCCGGAACTCGTACTGGCGGCTTCCGCCTTCGCCCTGTTGCTGTTCGATCTGTTCTTCGACCCCAAGCAGAAGGGCATCACCCACTGGCTGGCGATGGTCGTGCTGGTGGTGGTGGGCTGGCTGGCGATCGCCGGCGTCGGCGGCCGTCCGGCCGATGGCGCCGCGGTGCTGAACGGCATGTTCGTGCGTGACGGCCTGGCCGATTTGGCCAAGGGCGTGATGTGCTTCGTTTCGGCGGGGGTGTTCGTCTACGCCTTGCCGTACCTGCGCGAGCGCGGCATCTACAAGGGCGAAGTGCCGGTGCTGATGCTGTTCGCCACGCTGGGCATGATGCTGCTGTCCTCGGCCGGCAACCTGGTGATGGTGTACGTCGGGCTGGAGATGCTGGCGCTGTGCTCCTACGCGCTGGTGGCGGTGGATCGTGACAACCCGCTGGCCACCGAGGCCGGTATGAAGTATTTCGTGCTTGGGGCGTTGGCCTCGGGCATCCTGCTCTATGGTATGTCGCTGGTGTACGGCGCCACGGCCAGTCTCGATCTGCCGGCTATCCATGCTGCCGCCGCGGCTGGTGGCGAGGACAGCCAGATGCTGCTGGCTGGCATGGCGTTCATGGTGGCCGGTATCGCCTTCAAGCTCGGCGCCGCGCCGTTCCACATGTGGCTGCCGGACGTCTACCAAGGCGCGCCGACCCCGATCACCCAGTTCATCGGCGCTGCGCCCAAGCTCGCCGCCTTCGTGATGGCCTATCGCCTGCTTGAAGCCGGCCTCGGCCCGGTGGATGGCTTCTGGCGGGTATTGGTTGGCGGGCTGGCCGCGCTGTCGCTGGTCGTCGGCAATCTGATGGCGCTGGCGCAGACCAACCTCAAGCGCATGCTGGCGTATTCCACCGTTTCGCACATCGGCTTTCTGTTGATGGGCCTGGCTGGTGGCGGCGCCGAAGGGCAGGGCGCGGCATTGTTCTATGCGGTGGTGTATGTCTTCACCACGCTGGCCGCGTTCGGCGCCATCGTACTGATGTCGCGGCAGGGTTTCGAGGCCGAGGAAATCGCCGATTATCGCGGCCTTGCCCGGCGCGATCCGTGGATGGCGTTCCTGATCCTCTGCATCATGGCCTCGTTGGCCGGCGTGCCGCCTTTCATCGGTTTCTTCGCCAAGATCGACGTGATCGCGGCGGCGATCAACGGCGGGATGCTGTGGCTTGCGATCGTCGGCATCGTGTTCGCGGTGATCGGGGCCTTCTATTACCTGCGCGTGATGAAGGTGATGTACTTCGAAACCTCGGAGGGCGAGCCGATGACGCCACGCGACAACCGGGCGATGCGCACGTTGTTCGCGGTCAACGCGTTGTTGTTGCTGGCGCTGGCGCTGGGGATCAACCCGATCCTTGAGTGGTGCCGGCAGGTTTTCCTGGCCGCCTGAAATTTTTCAGTCAAGGGGCTTGCATGAATAGGCCGTTTCCCTCATAATTTCGCTTCTCTGCTGCGGGGTGGAGCAGTCTGGCAGCTCGTCGGGCTCATAACCCGAAGGTCGCAGGTTCAAATCCTGCCCCCGCTACCAACTTCAGCAGATCGAACGCCGCTCCCGAAAGGAGCGGCGTTTTTTTGTCCGGAAGGGAAGTCCCGCCGTGTGAGGTATTCAGCTCGTTTGGGGCTGGCCGTGCGCCTGCCGGGCGGCAAGGCGGGAAGAAAATGCCTTGGAGGCGGCCCGGATATCGATCAGCGCCATGCGGTCCCTTGCGATTCGGCCCGTGCCGCCAGCGCATGATGGATGGGGATCGCTCCCCGCTCGCTGGCTTTCAGCGCATGTGGCCAACTGGGCCGGTATGGGGAGCTATCGGGTTGCGCCGCCCGTGGCACGCGGAGGGCGATACCGGGGCTGCCGGTTTGCCGTTCCGGTTATTGGCGGCATCGGCGAGGGTTTGACGGGCTTTGCCGGTAATCCGTGCGCGGATGGGGTCGGGTAGCCGGAATCCTTGGCTTCGGCGTGCATGCGGGGCGGGGCGGGATTGGCCTTGTCGCCCGCTCAGGTCGTGGCAAGCAGGCCGTTCACCGCCCGCTTCATTTCCCCGCGCTTGAGCAGGAAATCCCATTGGCTGCCGCCCATTTGCCGCCACAGCAGCGCGGAGCGCACCGCGGCCAGCAGCAGGGCGCGAATCTCGGCCACCACGTCGTGCCGGCCGAGATAGTGGGGGTTGCCTTGCACCATGACCTTGGGTTTGAGCGGGCTGAGGTTGCGCGCATAGACCGCGCCCAGTTCGCGCAGGATATCGGGATGCGTGCCGCCTTCGTTGTGGGCTTGCGCGGAGAGGCGCGCCACCGCCTGGCGCACCGATTCGATCGCTTCCGGCGCGCGGTCGAAGCTGCGCTCCAGTTGCAGCACGGCCAGCGCCAGTTTGGGCAACTGGGCGTCGGCGGTGCTGCCGGAGAGATGGTTGTGCAGCAGGCGTAGGCCGTCGGCCACCGGGGCAACGCCGCCGTAGATGTCGCTCACCGAATCGGCGTCGAGCCGGAACACGCTGCCGATCGCCGTGGACAGCCGGGCCTGATCGACGCGGCCATTCTCGGCCAGATGGCGGACTTCTTGCAGGGCGAGCAGCATTCCGGCCAGGGCCAGCACGCGGGGAGGCATCACATCGTCATTCATGCGCGGGGTTCGGTTCCTTGGTCGGGTGGAGCAGAGCGTCGAAATGGGTGCGTTGCAGCGGCGCGTCGGTGGCGGCGATCACCGCCCCCCCCAGACATTCGTCGCCACGGTACAGCACCAGTGATTGACCGGGTGTGACCGCGCGTTGTGGCTGCGCGAATTCGACCAGCACGCCACCGTCCGCGCGCAGACGCACCTGGCAGGCTTCGTCCGGTTGGCGGTAGCGGGTCTGTGCGGTGCATTCGAATGGGTCGGCTGGCGGCGTGCCGGCAACCCAGTGCGCGGGTTCGGAGAGCAGTCGTTTCGACATCAGATAGGGGCTGTCTACGCCCTGGTCGACGATCAGGATGTTGCCCGGCACGTCCTTGCCCACCACGTACCACGGCGCGGCCGGGCGGCCGCGGACGCCGCCAATGTTGAGGCCGCCGCGTTGGCCGAGGGTGTGGAAGAAGACACCTTCGTGCTGGCCGAGGAGGATGCCGCCGGGGTCGCGGATCTCGCCCGGTCGCATCGGCAGGTAGCGGGCGAGGAAGCGGCGGAAATCGCGTTCGCCGATGAAGCAGATGCCGGTGGAATCCTTTTTGGCGGCGGTGGCGAGGCTGGCTTCGGCGGCGATCCGGCGTACTTCGGCCTTGGGCAGCTCGCCGATGGGGAAGCGGGTCGCCGCCAGCTGCGTCTGGCCCAGTTGGTGCAGGAAATAGCTCTGGTCTTTGCCGCGATCGCGCCCGCGCAGCAGGCGGTGGCGGCCATCCACGCGGTCGGTGCGGGCGTAGTGGCCGGTGGCGATGAACCCGGCGCCCAAAGCGTGGGCGGCATCGAGAAAATGCTTGAATTTGACTTCGCGGTTGCACAGCACGTCGGGGTTGGGTGTGCGCCCGGCCGCGTATTCGTCGAGGAAGTGGCGGAATACGCCATCCCAGTATTCACGCGAGAAATCGCGGAAGTGGATCGGGATGCCCAATTTGCCGGCCACCGCCACGGCATCGCGGCGGTCGTCCTCGGCGCGGCATTCGCCGGAACCGTCATCGGCCCAGTTCTGCATGAACAGCCCGGCGATGGGCTCGCCGGTGCGTTGCAGCAGCAGGGCGGCGACCGAGGAATCCACGCCGCCGGAGAGGCCGACGATGGTGCGCGCCGCGCTCATCCGATTTGTCGGGCCAGTTCCAGCGGATGCCGGCGGCCCGCCAGCCAGTCTTCGACCGCCCGCCAGACCAGCGGGCTGCGATGGCGGCTGGCCTCGGCCCGCAATTCGGCCGGCGTCCACCACACGGCGCGGACGATGCCTTCGTCCAGCGGGCGGGTTTCGTCGAAACGTTCGGGTTCGCCGCAGAAGGCGAAGCGCAGGTAGTGGCGGCCGGTTTCGGGGGCTTTCCACTGGTAGGCGCCGACGAAGCCGGTCAGGCGGATGTCCCAGCCAGTCTCCTCGCGCGCCTCGCGGATCGCCGCTTCCTGCAAGCTTTCGTCCGGCTCCAGGTGGCCGGCGGGCTGGTTGATGACCAGATCGCGGCCGTTCGCCCTTTCCTCGACACAGAGCAGGCGGCCATCCTTCGCCACCACGGTGGCGACGGTGACGTCCGGTTGCCAGAAGCGGCCTTCGCGGTACGTCACTTCAGAGCTCGTCCTTGCCAGGGGTAAGCTCGGCTTCCATCTCGTCGGCCGAGTGGATCGCCGCGGTCAGCGCGGTGTCCAGCGCTTCTTGGTCGGCATCGGCGGGTAGGCGGATGATGAAGACGGCATTGTTGCCCTGCTTGCCCCAGCCGCCCAGCTTGTTGGCCATGCTGGCTTCCAGCAGCCGGTTGGCGACCGCCTGGGGCAACTGCTCGCCGCTGCCGGCATAACCGGGCGACCAGATTTCGCGGATCTTGAGCTCGCCATAGGTCTCGACCGCCGAGCGGATGAAGACCAACTGGTTGCGCTTGCTTTCCGAATCGACATCGAAAACCAGCCTGAAGTCGCCATCCTCGTCCACTTCGTATTTGTAATCGAGCGCCTTGAGCTGGGCGGCCACGTGGGCATCCGGGGCGGGTTTGGCGGCGGGCTCGTGCTTCCGCGCGAGGGCCTCCCCGGTGGGGATGGAGAATGCCAGCAGGGTGGCGAAAAGCAGGGAACGCGGCATGATTCCGGCCTTGGGGTGGGGCGGTCATTATCGCGAGCGGCGCGGGCGGGCGTCCACCGATGCGCCGGTATAATCCGCGCCCATGATGCTGTCGCGCCCCCAGGCCACGTCAGGCCCGAACGATCCCGAACGAGAGCACCGCCACGCCACGGTGGCCGAGGCCGTGCGTCCCGAGCTGGCGCGGCCGCCGATGTACACCGTGCTGCTGCTCAACGACGACTACACGCCGATGGATTTCGTGGTGGAAGTGCTGGTGCGCTTTTTCGCCATGGGCGAGGAGAAGGCCACCCAGGTCATGCTCCACGTCCATACGCGCGGCCGTGGCGTCTGCGGTGTGTATACCCGTGAAGTGGCCGAATCCAAGATGGCGCAGGTGAACGATTTCGCCCGCCTCAACCAGCACCCGCTTCTCTGCACGATGGAAAAGGCCTAGGCTCGACCCCATATCGCCCCACAGCAGCGATTTCAAGGGGTTGCCCCATGTTTTCCAAGGAACTCGAACACAGTATCCATCGCTCGTACCAGCTCGCCCGGGAGGCGCGTCACGAGTACATGACCGTCGAGCATCTGTTGCTCGCCCTGCTGGACAACCCTGAGACGTGGGAGGTATTGCACGCCTGCCGCGCCGATGGCGAGCGTCTGCGCCGGGAACTGCGCGAGGCCATCGAGGAATCGGTGGCCGTGCTGACCGACGACGATGCCCGCGACACTCAGCCCACGCTGGGCTTCCAGCGCGTGTTGCAGCGGGCGGTCTACAACGTCCAAGCTTCGGGCAAGAACGAAGTCACCGGCGCCAACGTGCTGGTATCGATCTTTGGCGAGAAGGAATCGCTGGCGGCGTACTTCCTCAACCGGCAGGATGTGACCCGGCTGGATGTCGTCAACTACCTCTCGCATGGCGTTTCCAAGCTGGGCGATGACGTGGCTCCGGCGCACGGGCAGGACGTGGCCGCCGCGGGCGATGGCAATGCCGCGGGCGAGAAATCCGACCCCCTGGTCGAGTACGCCAGCGATCTCAACGCCGCCGCCCGCGAGGGCCGGATCGACCCGCTGGTCGGGCGTGGCGAGGAAATCGAGCGCACCATCCAGGTGCTGTGCCGCCGCCGCAAGAACAACCCGCTCTACGTCGGCGAGGCCGGGGTCGGCAAGACGGCCCTGGCCGAGGGTCTGGCCAGGCGGATCGTCGAGGGCAGTGTGCCCGAGGTATTGAAGGAGGCGACGATCTATTCGCTCGATCTCGGCGCGCTGGTGGCCGGCACCAAGTACCGCGGCGATTTCGAGAAACGGCTGAAGGCGGTACTGAAGGCGCTGAAGGACGTGCCGCGCTCCATCCTGTTCATCGACGAGATCCACACCATCATCGGCGCGGGTTCGGCTTCGGGCGGGGCGATGGATGCCAGCAACCTGATCAAGCCGATGCTGGCCTCCGGCGAATTGCGCTGCATCGGCTCGACCACGTTCCAGGAGTATCGCGGCATCTTCGAGAAGGATCGCGCCCTGGCGCGCCGTTTCCAGAAGGTCGACGTGGTGGAGCCGACCGTCGGCGAAGCGGTGGAGATACTGCGCGGCCTCAGGCCCAAGTACGAGGAGCACCACGCCGTGCGCTATGCCGACGAGGCGATCCAGGCGGCGGTCGATCTGTCGGTCAAGCACATTCATGACCGTCTGCTGCCGGACAAGGCCATCGACGTGATCGACGAGGCCGGCGCGCGTCAGCGCCTGTTGGACGAGGGCGAGCGCAAGGAGACCATCGATGTCGAGGAGATCGAGACCATCGTGGCGAAGATGGCGCGCATCCCGGCCAAGCAGGTCAGCGCCAGCGACAAGGACGTGCTCCAGCAGCTCGAACGCAATCTCAAGATGCTGATCTTCGGCCAGGACGCGGCGATCGAATCCCTGGCCTCGGCGATCAAGCTCGCGCGCTCGGGGCTTGGCAATCCCGACAAGCCGATCGGCAGCTTCCTCTTCGCCGGTCCGACCGGCGTGGGCAAGACCGAAGTCACCCGGCAACTGGCCATGCAGCTCGGCATCGAGTTCGTGCGTTTCGACATGAGCGAATACATGGAGCCGCATTCGATCAGCCGCCTGATCGGTGCGCCGCCGGGCTATGTCGGCTTCGACCAGGGCGGGCTGCTGACCGAGAAGATCACCAAGACCCCGCATTGCTTGCTGTTGTTGGACGAGGTGGAGAAGGCGCACCCGGACATCTTCAACATCCTGTTGCAGGTGATGGATCGTGGGGTGCTGACCGACACCAATGGCCGCGAGGCCAACTTCCGCAACGTGATCTTGGTGATGACCACCAATGCCGGCGCCACCTTGGCCGCGCGTCGCGGCATCGGCTTCACCCGGCAGGACCATTCGAGCGATGCGATGGAAGTGATCCGCAAGTCGTTCACGCCGGAATTCCGCAACCGCCTGGATGCGGTGGTGCAGTTCCAGGCGCTCGGTTTCGAGCACGTCCTGCGGGTGGTGGACAAGTTCCTGATCGAATTGGAAAGCCTGCTGCACGAGAAACAGGTGACTTTCTCGGTCACTCCGGCCGCGCGCGAATGGCTGGCGAAGTACGGCTTCGACCCGCAGATGGGCGCGCGGCCGATGGCCCGGGTGATCCAGGACAAGGTCAAGCGCCCGCTGGCCGACGAGCTTTTGTTCGGCAAGCTGGCCGATGGCGGCCATGTCGAGATCGGCGTGGCGGAGGATGAGCTGTGTATTGACGTGCAGGCGTCGGCCGAGCCGGAAGCAACGCCGGCATTGGCCTGATCGAAGGCCGCGCACCGGTGGGACGCCGTGGCCATCGCGGCAAACGAAAAGGCGGCATCAAGCCGCCTTTTCGTATTCGTGATTCGCCGCCCTCAGCGGTGGCGGTAGGTGATGCGGCCCTTGGTCAGGTCGTAGGGCGTCATCTCCACCTTGACCCGGTCGCCGGTCAGGATGCGGATGTAGTTCTTGCGCATGCGCCCGGAGATGTGGGCGATGATCTCGTGGCCGTTCTCGAGCTTCACCCGGAACATGGTGTTGGGAAGGGTTTCACTGATGGTCCCTTCGAACTCGATGACATCGTCTTTGGCCATAAACACTCTTGTGGGCGCCGATGGGCGCGGGAAAACGCGTCATTATGCCACGGACGGCCCCGCTCAAGCAAAGCCTGCGCGCGCCGGGTCCGGGAGGGCGAGCGTGCTGGCGGCCATTTCGCCAAAGCGTGCCCGCCAGGAGCCGGGCGGCTCTGGCAGCATGGCCTGCCGCTCGACGACGGCGGCGAACTGGGCCCGGGGCATCGAAACCGCGCCGAGGCTGACGAGGTGCGGATTTTCCACCTGGGCATCGATCAGCGGCCAGCCCTGTGCGCGCAGAAAGCGGGCCAGTCCGGCCAGGGCGAGCTTCGAGCCGCCGGAGCGGGCGGAAAACATCGATTCGCCGAAGAACATCCGGCCAACCGCCACGCCGTAGAGGCCGCCGACCAGTTCCTCGCCATCGAATACTTCGATTGAATGCGCATGGCCCCGGGCGTGCAGTTCGAGGTAGGCCGCTTGCATGGCATCGGTGATCCAGGTGCCGTGCTGGCCGAGGCGCGGGATGCCGGCGCACGCGGCGATGACCTGGGCGAAGGCGGTGTCGGCACGCAGCGTCCATGGACTGCGGCGCAGTTGCCGGCGGAATTTCGATGGCAGCCGGATGCCGTTGCTGGCGAAGACCATGCGCGGGTCGGGCGACCACCAGAGGATGGGCTGGCCTTCGGAAAACCACGGGAAGACGCCATGGCGATAGGCGTTGAGAAGCCGTGGCACCGACAGATCCCCGCCGGCGGCGATCAGGCCATCCGGTTCGTCGAGTGCCGCGGCCAGGGGCGGGAAGGGGGCGTCGGGGTCGTCGGGCAACCAGGGGATCGGGAACGGCATGGCGGCAATGTGCCACGGAATGTCCCTTGGCGGGCCGTTACCGGAACGGCGAGCGTGCCGTCAATGCGCCGGTATGGCGGCGTACCGATTCCCGTTCTTCCGCGCACCAACCGGCCAAGGCATGGCGGAAGCGCGATTCGGCGATCCAATGGCGGCTGCACACGATGGCGGGCAGAAATCCGCGGGCGATCTTGTGCTCACCTTGCGCGCCCGGCTCGAACCGGGTCAGCCCTTCGCGCAGGCAATAGTCGATGCCCTGGTAGTAGCAGGTTTCGAAATGCAGGCCGGGCAGGTTCAGATCGCTGCCCCAGTAGCGGCCGTACAGGGTGTCGCCGCCGCGCAGGCAGAGCGCGCCGGCGACCGGCCGGCCGTCCAGTTCGGCCAGGATCAGCAGCAGTTGTCCCGGCATCGTGGCGGCGAGGCGTTGCAGGAAGTCCAGCGTCAGCGCCGGCGAGTTGCCGTAATCGGCGAACGTGCGCACGTAGAAGCGATGCATGGCGGCGAGTTCGTCGGCACTGGCCTCGTCGCCGTGCAGGTGGCGGAAAACGAGGCCGGCATCGCGCACCTTGCGTCGCTCCTGGCGGATGTTCTTGCGGTGCTTGTGATCCATCGCGGCGAGGAAGTCGTCGAAATCGCGCCAGCCGGATTCGTTCCGCCAGTGGTATTGCACGTCCTCGCGTGGCAGCCACTCGGGGCCGAAGGCGGTATCGTCGCGTTCGGCGTGGAAGTTGACGTGGGCCGAGGGCAGCCCCTGCCGTGCCGCCAGCTCGGCGATGGCCTGGGCGAGCAACTGTCGATATTCGGTGCTGCGCGCCAGGAGGCGTGGCCCGCCGACGGGCGAATAGGGGACGGCCGCGAGCCATTTCGGGTAGTAGTCGAGGCCCTGTTCGGCATAGGCCCGTGCCCAGGCATGGTCGAACACGAACTCGCCGTGCGAATTCCGCTTGAGGTACATCGGCGCGGCGGCGACCAGCGCATCGCCCGCATGCAGTGTCAGGTGGTGCGGCTGCCAGCCCCAGTCGGCGCGCAGGCTGCCGCTGGCTTCCAGCGCGTGCAGGAAGGCGTGGGCGATGAAAGGGTTTTCCCCCGTGTGCAGGCGGTCCCACTCGGCGGCGGGGATGTCGGCGATGCGTGGGTGCAGCCGAGCTTTCGCGGTATGCATCAGGTGGCGGGTGCGCGGTGGTCGGCGAGGATTTCGCCCGCGCTGGCCACCCAGGTTTCGTGGGCGTCCTCGCGGAAGTCCTCGGCCAGCGCATCGGCGTACCAGCGCCGCATGCCTGGCAGGTCGAGCAGGCGGCGGGCATACGCGGTTGCTGTTTCGCCCAGCGTCAATGAGTAGGTCTGGAGGCGGAAGGCGATCGGCGCGTGGAAGGCATCGACGGCGCTGAAGTGCTTGCCGCCCAGCCACGGGCCGCCAAAGTGCGACAGGCCGTCGTTCCAGAGCGTGTCCAGCCGGGCCAGGTCCTTGGCCAGCGCCGGTGGGATATCGCCCAGGGCCACGCGCTGGCCGCAGCTCATCGAGCAGGTTTCGCGCAGTGCATCGAAGCCCGAATGCATTTCCGCCGCGGCCGAGCGCGCCCAGGCCCGTGCCGCGCGATTCGGCGGCCAGACCCCGGGATACGACTCGGCCAGGTATTCAGCGATTGCGAGCGAGTCCCAGACGGCGATGTCTCCCGCTTCCAGCACGGGCACCCGGCGGGTGGGCGAAAAGCCGAAATCCGTGCCGAATCTGTGCAGCCGCTCCTGGAATGGGATGCCGAGTTCGGTCATCAACAGCCACGGTCGCAGCGACCACGACGAGTAGTTCTTGTTGGCGATGTGCAGGATGAGCATGGTGGGAGCCACTTCAGTGGAAGATCGGCAGGCGGAACAGGGCATGCAGGGTGAGGCCGGCGAGGCCGCCGATCAGCGTGCCGTTCAAACGGATGAATTGCAGGTCGCGGCCGACCGAGATTTCGATCTCGCGCACCATCTGGCGGGTGTCCCAGGCATCGACGGTCTGGCGGATGTAGCCAGGGGCCAGCTTGCGTAGCTGGTCGGCCAGATGCTCGGCGGCGATGCGCAGCTGGGCGTTGGCGGTGGTCTGCCATAGCGGGTCGTCGCGCAGGCGCGCGCCGAGGCGGCCGGCCCAGGCGCGGAGCTGGGCGAAGCTCGCGGAATCCTCGCGGGCGAGGTCTTCATGCAGCCAGCCGCGCAGGCGTGCCCACAGGTCGCGGGCGTAGTCGCGCACTGGCTGGCTCTCGACGAAGCGGCGCTTCCATTCGTCCACGCGGGCGCGGAAGTCGGGGTCTTCCTCCAGGCGCTCCAGCAGGCGCATCGCCTCGGCGGCATAACGCTGGCGCAGGGGGTGCCCGGGCTCGTTCAACACGGCCCGTACTTCGTCCAACAGTGCATTGGCGAGCTTTTCGGAGAGTGCGACGCCGAGCGCGTCGGTATAGTCGAACTTGTCGGTCAGCCAGGTGAATTTGGGGAATTCGCGGCGCGCCATCGTCACCAGTTTTTCGGTGATGAAGAGACGTACCTCGGGTTTGTCCAGCCAGTCGGCGACCTGTTCCAGCCCGGCGTTCAGTACCCTCTGGTGATGCTGGCCGGCGGTCAGCGCGCGGGTCAGGCGGGCGGCGGTGGCGGCCGCGTCCCAACTCGATAGCTGGCGATGCATCAGGCCCAGCACCTCGCGCTCGAAGGTCGGCGTATCCAGCGCGGTCAGCGCATGCGCGGCCCATTCGCGCAACTGCTGGGCCAGGGCGTCCAGCCGGGTTTCGTCGCCCAGAAGCAGGCCGAGTTGGCGCGCCGGATTCCAGGCATCCAGCCGCTTCAGCAGTTGCTCGTGGGAGAGGAAGTTGTTGACCAGGAAATCGGCCAGCGCCTCGGCGATGCGCTGCTTGTTGTGCGGGATGATCGCGGTATGCGGGATCGGCAGGCCCAGCGGGTGGCGGAACAGCGCCACCACCGCGAACCAGTCGGCCAGCGCGCCGACGGTGGCGGCCTCGGCGAACGCGCCCACCCAGGCCCACACGCCTTCGCGGCCGTTGAGGTGCGCCAGCGCCAGCAAGGCCACCGCGCCGAGCAGGCAACCCAGCGCGATGGCTTTCATGCGGGCGAGACGGCGGGCGCGGTCGGGATGGGTCATCGCCGCACAGGTTGCGGGTGGGCGGGTTCGGCCCGCGTCATCGCCTCAGCTCTGCGATTCCAGCCAACGTTCGGCATCGAGCGCCGCCATGCAGCCGAAACCGGCGCTGGTGATGGCCTGGCGGTAGTGCTGGTCGGCCACGTCGCCGGCGGCGAACACGCCGGGTATCGAGGTCATCGTCGCGCCGCCCTCCAACCCGGAACGGATGGCGAGATAGCCGTTGGACATCGCCAACTGTCCATCGAAGATCTGCGTGTTGGGATGATGACCGATGGCGACGAACATGCCGTGCACGGCGATTTCCCGTGTCGCGCCATCCTGCATCGATTTCAAACGCAGGCCGGTCACGCCGGCCTCGTCGCCCAGCACTTCGTCCACGGTGTGATGCCAGACCGGCACGATCTTGCCGGCTTCCACCTTGGCGAAGAGCTTGTCCTGCATGATCTTCTCGGCGCGCAGGGTGTCGCGGCGGTGTACCAGGTAGACCTTGCTGGCCAGGTTGGAGAGGTACAGCGCTTCCTCCACGGCGGTATTGCCGCCGCCGATCACCGCTACCTCCTTGTCCTTGTAGAAGAAGCCGTCGCAGGTGGCGCAGGCGGAGACGCCGCGGCCCTTGAAGGCGTCCTCGGAGGGCAGGCCGAGGTATTTGGCGGTGGCGCCGGTGGCGATGATGAGCGCATCGGCGGTGTATTCGCCGGCATCGCCCTTCAGGCGGAACGGACGCTGGTCGAGGTCGGCGGTATGAATCTGATCGATGACGATCTCGGTATCGAAGCGCTCGGCGTGCGCCTGCATGCGTTCCATGAGCGCCGGGCCCATCAGGCCGTGGGCGTCGCCCGGCCAGTTGTCGACTTCGGTGGTGGTCATCAGCTGACCGCCGACCGCCATGCCGGTCACCACCACGGGCTTCAGGTTGGCGCGGGCGGCGTAGACGGCGGCGGTCCAGCCGGCGGGGCCGGAACCGAGGATGAGCAAATGGCAGTGCTTGGCGGGAACGCTGGACATGATGGCTATACTTTCGACCGTATGGAGAGGGATGCGGGGCCGCTAGTGTAAGCCGCCCGCCTTTCCACATGCGGGCGGCGGCCGCCGTTTGCAAATCCAACCCGTAGAGAGGCCCCATGCGCATCGGTGTACCCAAGGAAACCAAGACCCTGGAGGGGCGTGTCGCGCTCGTTCCCGCCGCCGCCGGCGATCTTGTCAAGCGCGGCCACGAGGTATGGCTGGAGAAGGATGCGGGGGTGAAGTCGGGCTTCGGGGACGCGCAATACACCGCGCTCGGCGTGAAGATCGCCCCGGATGCGGCCGCGCTGTACGAAAAAGGCGAAATGATCGTCAAGGTGAAGGAGCCGATCGCCGGTGACCTGATGCACCTGCGCAAGGACCACCTGCTGTTCTGCTATCTCCACCTGGCCGCCGAACCGGCGCTGACCCGCCAACTGCTCGACATCGGCCTGACCGGCGTCGCCTTCGAGACGGTGGAACTGGCGAACGGCGACCTGCCGCTCCTGGCGCCGATGTCGGTGATCGCCGGCAAGATCGGCGTGCAGATCGGCACGCATTTGCTGCACCAGCCGATGGGTGGCAAGGGCAAGCTGCTCGGCGGGCTGGCCTCGACCGAGCGCGGCAAGGTGGTGGTGTTCGGCGCCGGCAAGGCCGGTGGGGCCTCGGCGGCGCTGGCCGCCGCCGGCGGGGCCAACGTCACCGTGTTCGAGATGCGCACCGACCGCATGGAGGAGATGATGCGGCTGGGCCACAACGTCACCGCGCTCTATCCCTATGCCGACCTGGTGGCGGAGGAAGTGGCCTCGGCCGATTTGGTCGTCGGCGCGGTGCTGGTCACGGGGGCGACGGCGCCCAAGGTGATGAGCCGGGAAATGCTGAAAGGCATGGAGGCCGGTTCGGTGCTGGTGGACATCGCCATCGACCAGGGCGGCTGTTTCGAGACTTCGCGCCCCACCACCTGGAAGGCGCCGACCTACGTGGAGGAGGGTGTGACCCACTTCTGCGTCACCAACATGCCGGGCGCGGTGCCGCAAACCAGTTCGCAGGCGATCTGCGCGGCCATCCTGCCGTGGGTGAACCGGCTGGCCAGCGGCCCGCAGTGGCGCGAAAACCCCGCACTGGTGAACGGCATCAATGTCGAGGCTGGCCGGTTGGTGCACCCGGCATTGTTGGACATGACGCGCTGAGCGATGCCGCGCGGTGCCGCTGCGCGTCCTGTCCGGCGTGGTGAGCATCGTTCATCGAGTCATTTACAATCAGGCGATTACGAAGCATATCTAAGGTAAAACCAGACGGTGGCAACCCCGAACCCGGAATCCCGTGCCCGCAAGGCCAAGAAGCCCGAGAGGGCCAAGCCCGCCACCGCGCCCAACCCGCGTCGGCAGAAGCTGGTGCGCGATCTCTTGATGATCGCGATCGCGCCGGCATTGCTGTACCTGGTGGCGACGCTGCTGACTTACTCGCCGGAAGACCCGGGCTTTTCGCGGTCCGGCAACGTGACCGGCACTCTGCACAACGTGGGCGGGGAGGCGGGTGCCTGGCTGGCCGATGCCCTGATCAGCCTCTGTGGTTATGCCGCCTTCCTGTTGCCGGTGCTGCTCGGCGTGGTGGCGTGGATCGCGCTGTTCCGCATGGACAGCGATGGCGACGGCGAAGCCGACCTTGGCCCGGCGCTGCGCCTGATCGGCCTGTTCGCCTTCCTGATCGCCTGCGTGGGGCTGCTGCATTTGCGTATCCCGCACGCGCCCAACTTCACCAACGGGGCCGGCGGGGTGCTGGGCGGACTGGTGGGCAAATCGCTTTACAGCCTGTTCGGCCCGCTGGGCAGCAACCTGTTCCTCATCACCTTGCTGATGGTCGCGGTAACGCTTGCGACGGGCCTGTCCTGGTTCGCGGTGATGGATTGGCTCGGCGCCTGGGTGATGCGGCTGCCCGAGCTGTTCCGCCGTGGCCAGAAGCAGGCCAGCGAGTGGAAGGAAAGCCGTCATCTGCGCGAGGAGCGTACCGAAGCGCGCAAGGTCGAGACTGAATTGCGCGCCAAGCGCGAGCCGGTCAGGATCGAGCCGCCGGCCACGCCGGTGGTGGAGAAGAGCGAGCGCGCCAAGCGTGACCAGCAGATTCCACTGTTCATGGGCGGCGACCCCGGCGCATTGCCGCCGCTGGCCTTGCTCGACGACCCCAAGCCGCAGCCCAAGGGCTACGACGAGAAGACACTGGAGGCGCTGAGCCGCCAGATCGAATACAAGCTCAAGGATTTCCGCATCGAGGCGCAGGTGGTCGGGGCCTATCCCGGCCCGGTCATCACCCGTTTCGAGATCGAGCCGGCGCCCGGCATCAAGGTCAGCCAGATCAGCTCGCTGGACAAGGACATCGCCCGCGGCCTCAGCGTGAAATCGGTGCGCGTGGTCGATGTGATCCCCGGCAAGTCGGTGATCGGCCTGGAAATTCCCAATGCCGGCCGGGAGATGATCTATCTCTCGGACCTGCTGCGCTCGCGCGAGTACGACAAGTCGGCCAGCGCCTTGACCCTGGCCCTTGGCAAGGACATCGCCGGCCGCCCGACCGTGGCCGATCTCGCGCGCATGCCGCACCTGCTGGTGGCCGGCACCACCGGCTCGGGCAAGTCGGTAGCGGTCAACGCGATGGTGCTGTCGCTGCTGTTCAAGGCGTCGCCCAAGGACGTGCGGATGCTGATGATCGACCCGAAGATGCTGGAGCTCAGCGTCTATCAGGGCATTCCGCACCTGCTCGCGCCGGTCGTCACCGACATGAAGGAGGCCGCCAACGGGCTGCGTTGGTGCGTGGCCGAGATGGAGCGCCGCTACAAGCTGATGAGCGCGGTCGGCGTGCGCAATCTGGCTGGCTTCAACAAGAAAGTGAAGGACGCGGCGGATTCCGGCCAGCCGATCCTCGACCCGCTGTTCCGCCCGAGCGGCATGCCCGACGAGGCGCCGCTGCCGTTGGAGCCGCTGCCTTACATCGTCGTTTTCATTGACGAATTCGCCGACATGATGATGATCGTCGGCAAGAAGGTGGAAGAACTCATCGCCCGGCTGGCGCAGAAGGCGCGTGCCGCCGGCATCCATCTGATCCTGGCCACCCAGCGGCCCTCGGTGGATGTCATCACCGGCCTCATCAAGGCCAACATCCCGACCCGCATCGCCTTTCAGGTCAGCTCGAAGATCGATAGCCGTACCATCCTCGACCAGTCCGGCGCGGAGACGCTCCTCGGCCACGGCGACATGCTCTACATGCCGCCCGGCACCTCGATGCCGGAACGCGTGCATGGCGCGTTCGTGTCCGACGACGAAGTGCATCGGGTGGTCGAGCATCTCAAAGCCGGCGCGGGTGAGCCGGATTACATCAATGGCGTGCTGGAGGAAGTGCAGACGATGCACGACGGCAGCACCATCGGCGCCACCGGCCTGCCGGAAGCGCCGCAGGCGGCCGGCGACGAATCCGACCCGCTCTACGACGAGGCGGTGAAGGTCGTCACCGAAACCCGCCGCGCCTCGATCTCCGGCGTGCAGCGGCGGCTGAAGATCGGCTACAACCGCGCGGCCCGGCTGGTGGAGGCGATGGAAGCCGCCGGTGTCGTTTCGCCGCCCGAGCACAACGGCGACCGCAGCGTGCTGGCCCCGCCGCCGCCACGGGATTGACGATTGCCCCCGAACTGAATGACACGGGGCGGGTGGGGCGATTTCACACCCCCATTCATTTTTGCCGGGGCAGACTGCCGGCACCGACATTTCCAGCGGAGCAGCACCGATGACCACCCGCCCGACCGTTCTCGCCTTTGGCCTGCTTCTCGCCAGCGGCGGCGCCCTCGCCCAGCAGGCCCGTGCCGAACTAGAGACTTTCAGCAATGACCTTCGGACGCTCGATGGCGGCTTCACCCAACAGGTCTACGACCAGAAGGGGCGGCTGAAGGAATCGTCTTCCGGCAAGGTTTCGATGGCGGCCCCCAACCTGTTCCGTTGGCAATACGTGAAGCCCTACCAGCAACTGATCGTGGCCGATGGCACGACGGTATGGATCTACGAACCCGACTTGCAGCAGGTCAGCAAACGGCCGCAAGGGGCCGAGGAACAGTCCAGCCCGCTGGCCGCGCTGGTCGATCGCGGCCGGTTGACGCGCGAGTTCGAGGTGGCCGAGGCCGGCGGCAAGGAAGGTTTGCAATGGCTGGAGCTGACCCCGAAGAACAAGGCCGGCGCCAGTTTCGAGAAGGCTTCGCTCGGCTTCGGCCAGCGCGGGTTGGCGAAGATCGTCATCCACGACGCCCTCGGCCAGCGTACCGAGATGAATTTCGGCACCTGGAATCGCAACGGCCGCCTGCCGGCCTCGACCTTCCGCTTCACGCCACCGCAGGGCGTGGACGTGATCGGCCAATAAGTACGCGTGAAGGCGGGCGAATCCCCGCCGATGCACAGGCCCGCCATGCGCGGGCCCGATCGTTTTCGCCGCCGTCATCGTCGATACTGCACCCGTGAAGCGACGCTCCTCTCCGACCACCACGCCCGATCTGCTTGCCGGCGGCCACGAAATGCGCCCGTTGGCCGAGCGCATGCGCCCGCGCTCGCTCGACGAGATGGTTGGGCAGAAGCGCCTCCTGGACGAAGGCAGCGCATTGCGTCGGGCGATCGAGGGGGGGCGCGTCCACTCGATGATCCTGTGGGGGCCGCCGGGTTGCGGTAAGACCACCCTGGCGCTGCTGCTGGCGCAATACGCCGATGCCGAGTTCGTCGCCATCTCGGCGGTGATGAGCGGCCTGCCGGAAGTGCGCAAGGTGCTGGGCGAAGCCGAGCAGCGCTTCCACGCCGGCATCCGCACCGTGCTGTTCGTGGACGAGGTGCATCGCTTCAACAAGGTGCAGCAGGATGCCTTCCTGCCGCACATCGAGCGCGGCACCATCCTGTTCGTCGGCGCGACCACCGAGAACCCATCGTTCGAGCTGAATTCCGCGCTGCTCTCGCGCTGCCGCGTACATGTGCTGGAAGCGGTATCGGCCGACGACATCGCCGCGGCGCTGCATCGCGCCCTGGCCGATGCCGAGCGCGGGCTGGCGGGGCAGGAGATCGACATCGCCGAGGAGGATCTGCGAGCGATCGCCATCGCCGCCGATGGCGACGTGCGTCGCGCCCTGACTTTGCTGGAAATCGCCGCCGAACTGGGCGCGGAAGGGCGGGTCGGGCGGGAACTCGTCGAACAGGTGCTGGCCGACCGCACGCGCCGCTTCGACAAGGGCGGCGAACAGTTCTACGACCAGATCAGCGCGCTGCACAAATCGGTGCGCAGTTCCAATCCCGATGCCGCGCTGTACTGGTTCGCACGGATGATCGACGGCGGTTGCGACCCGATCTACCTGGCCCGGCGCCTGACCCGGATGGCGGTCGAGGACATCGGCCTGGCCGACCCGCGCGCGCTGGCGATGGCGACCGAAGCCTGGGACGCCTACGACCGCCTCGGCTCACCCGAGGGCGAACTGGCGCTGGCGCAGGTGGTGATCTATCTCGCCAGCACCGCCAAATCCAACGCCGCCTACGCGGCCTGGAAAGCCGCACGCCGCGAGGTGCGCGAGTACGGCACGCAAGAAGTCCCGATGCACATCCGCAACGCCCCGACCAAGCTGATGAAAGAACTCGGCTACGGCCAGGGCTATCAATACGATCACGACGCCGAGGGCGGCATCGCCCTCGACCAGACCGGCTTCCCGGATGCGATGGGGGAACGCGTTTACTACCGCCCGGTGGCGCGCGGGATGGAAATCAAGCTGAAGGAGAAGCTCGACGCCCTGCGTGCCGTGCGGGAGGCGGCGCGCGGCAAGGCAGCCGGTTAGCCACGGATCGCAGCGCCTGTCTTGCCAATCGAACCCAAACGGCACGAAGCCGCATCGGCTTCGAAGCATCGTCGTGCCGGCGGCGGGATGCTCAGCCCTGATTTGCCAGTGATTGGGCGAGCATCATGCAGTTTCCATCGGGGTCGTAGAAGGTCAACAGCTTGACCATCCCGGGAATTTCCTGGATGCCGTTGTCCTGACGGACATCATGACTGTCCAGATGGGCCTTGGCCTCCCGTATGTCGGAAACCCCCCAGACGTTCGTGGCGTTCCCGCCGCGGGCGACGTGCTCGTTTTCGGAAAGCCCGACGCTCACCCCGGGCACGCTCGTTGACAGCTCGCACCAGCCGATGTCATCTACCCGGTACAGCAGCTTGAAACCCAGCACTTTTTCGTACCATTCGATCGATTCATCCAGGTGTTTCACGCTCATCGAAGCGGTGACTTCTGGGGTGTAGTCGAGGCCCATGTCATCTCCATCGGGAATATTTGGTCTGGAATTTATACTATCCATAAAAAATGAAATCAACGCTTTCCATCGCCGATCACATAGCGCTTAGCCAGAACCGCTGGCTGACCATGCTCATTGCCGACTTCAATCATCGCCAGGGCGCCAGATACGTGGAATTGCTCAACCGGCTCGGCATATCGCGCGATAGCCTGGGCCGCACCCTGGAAGCCGCGCTCGCCCATGGCTGGATCGCGCGCAACGCGGGATATGGTCATCCATTGCGCCCGGAATACATCGTCACTGACGAAGGCCGGCGCATCGCCGAGCGTGCCGTTGCCATATCCAAGGCCCAGGCGCATCTCGGCCTGACGCCCGCGAGCTTGACCCGATGGGGAATGCCGATCATCCAGGTGTTGCGGGCCGGCGAAGAACGCTTCGGGCAAATATCCCATAGGCTGCGGCCGGCAACCTCCCGCTCGCTCTCGCAAGGGCTCCGGTCGCTTGAAGCCAATGCGCTCGTCGATCGACTGGTCGTCGAGAGCCGTCCGCCGTTCAGTCGATACACGCTGACCGACAGCGGAATCCTGCTGGCCAATGCCGCCGGGTGAGGTGAGGGGTCGATTCAGTCCAGCGAAGCCAGCCACTCGTCGTCCGAGCCTTCGCTGACGCCCTCGAACAGGAAAGTGGAGAGATACCGCTCGCCGGTATCCGGCAGCATCGCCAGCAGCACGGCGCCTTCCTCCGCGTCTTTCGCCGCTTGCAGCGCGGCGGCGACGGTGGCGCCCGCCGATATGCCGGCGAAGATGCCTTCTTCCCGCGCCAGCTTAAGCGCGGTGTCGCGTGCGAGTTCGTCCTCGATCGGCAGTATCCGCTCGGCGATGTCGCGGCTCAGGTTGTCCGGTAGGAAATCCGGCGTCCAGCCCTGGATCTTGTGCGGCTGCCAGTCCTTGCCGGAAAGGAGCGCGGCCCCGGCGGGCTCGCTGGCGATGACTTGGATACCGGGCCTTGCCAGCTTCAGCATCTCGCCGACGCCGGAGATCGTGCCCCCGGTGCCCCAGCCGCTGACGAAATAATCCAGCCGATCATTGGCGAAATCGCGCAGGATTTCGGCCGCCGTGCTGCTGCGGTGATAGGCCGGATTGGCCGGGTTGGCGAACTGGCGGGCGAGGAACCAACCGTGTTTCTCCGCCAGCTCCTCGGCCCTCCTCACCATGCCGGTGCCGCGCTCGGCGGCCGGGGTCAGGATGACCCGGGCGCCATAAGCCCGCATGAGCTTGCGGCGCTCGATCGAGAACGTTTCGGTCATCACCGCCACGAACTTGTAACCCCGCGCCGCCGCGACCATCGCCAGCGCCACGCCGGTATTGCCGGAAGTGGCTTCGACGATGGTGTCGCCGGGCTTGATGAGGCCCTGGCGCTCGGCATCCAGCACGATGGCGAGCGCCAGCCGATCTTTGACCGAACCGCCGGGATTGAAGGCTTCGATCTTAGCGTACAGGCGTACATGCGCCGGGGCGATGCGGTTCAAACGAACGACGGGCGTGCCGCCGATGGTGTCGAGGATGCTGTCGTGACGGGCCATGACAAGGAAACCGGATGGGGGGTATCCAGCCTAGCGCGCATGCCGTCGACGACCCAATGCACAAGGGTGGCTGGCTTATGCTGAATCGGCATAACATTTCGGCATGACCCTCACCCAATTGCGTTATCTGGTCGCCATCGTCGATGCCGGACTCAACATAAGCCAAGCCGCGTTGCGGGTGCATGCGACCCAACCGGTACTCTCGCGCCAGCTCAAGCAGCTGGAGGACGAACTCGGCCTGCAACTGTTCTCGCGAAAAGGGCGCAGCTTGCAGGCGATCACCCCGGCTGGCGGCGAAGTGGTGCAACATGCCCGTCGGTTGCTGCGCGAGGCCGACAACATCCGCCAGTTGGCCGCCAACCAGCGCGGCGAAGGCGAGGGCAGGCTCACACTCGTTACCACCCACACCCAGGCACGTTTCGTGCTGCCGCCGGCCATCTCGATGGTCAAGCAGCGCTGGCCGCGAGTCAGCGTTCATCTACAGCCGGCCGGCGATGCCGAGATTCTCGGCCTGCTGGCCGAAGGCGAAGCCGATCTGGCGCTCATCAGCACTTCCGGGCGCGCGCCGGATGCGGGTATCGCCATCCCGTTGTATCGCTGGCGCCGCAAACTACTGATGCCGAAGACGCATCCGCTGGCGACAAAACCTGAGCTGACCATGGTGGACCTGGCCCGTGCACCGCTGGTCAGCTACGAATCCTCGCTGCGGGCGGCGTCTTCGCTTCAGCGCGCGTTCGCCAGAGCCGGCGTGGTGGCGAACATCGCCATGACCGCCGCCGATGCGGATCTCATCAAGACCTATGTCCGTACCGGCCTGGGCATCGGGCTGTTGGCGGAGATGGCAGTCGGTGCGCAGGAAGCCGATCTGGCGGTGCGCGAAGCGCCGACGGAAATCCCGGCCAACATCGCCTGGGCCGTGTTGCCGCGTGAACGGGTGATGCGCGATTACACCACCGCGCTGCTGCTGGCGCTGGCGCCTCAACTCGACCGTCACGATCTGCAACGCACGGTGGCCGGCCACCAGCCACCCGACTGGCCGCCGCCGCCAAGCTGGGTGGCGCTGAGCCAATCGATCACCTGTTGAGACGCCGGCCCGCGTTGCCGTTAAAGTGGCCGCCCATGTCCATTGATCATCTCGACCGTCTCGAAGCCGAGAGCCTGCACATCCTGCGCGAGGTGGTGGCTGAGTTCCGCCATCCGGTGCTGTTGTACTCCATCGGCAAGGACAGCTCGGTGTTGTTGCACCTGTCGCTGAAGGCGTTTTACCCGGCCAAGCCGCCCATCCCGTTACTGCATGTCGATACCGGTTGGAAGTTCCGCGAAATGATCGCCTTTCGCGACCGCCGCGCGGCCGAAACCGGCATGCGACTGCATGTCCATACGAATCCCGAGGGGCTGGCGCGCGGCATCGGCCCGGTCACGCATGGTGCTTCGCTGCATACCGAGGTGATGAAGACGGAGGCGCTGAAGCAGGCGTTGAATCGGCTGAAGGTCGATGCGGCGATCGGCGGAGCGCGCCGGGACGAGGAGAAATCGCGCGCCAAGGAGCGTATTTTCAGCTTCCGCGACCGGAATCATGGCTGGGACCCGCGTCGTCAGCGGCCGGAACTGTGGAACCTCTACAACACCCGCGTGCATGCGGGTGAATCGGTACGGGTGTTTCCGTTGTCCAATTGGACGGAACTCGATGTCTGGGAGTACATCCGCCGCGAGAACATCCCGGTGCCTTCGTTGTATTTCGCCGCCGAGCGGCCTGTGGTGGCGCGTGACGGCGCCTTGATCCTGGTCGATGACGCACGCCTCCCGCTTGGCGAAGGCGAGGCGCCGATGCTGCGTCGCGTGCGCTTCCGCACCCTGGGGTGCTATCCGTTGACGGGCGCGATCGAATCCGATGCGGCCACGCTGGACGACGTCATCGCCGAGATGCGCGCTTCGACCCGTTCGGAGCGGCAGGGGCGTGTTATCGATCACGATCCCGCCGCCTCGATGGAAAAGAAAAAGCGCGAGGGTTATTTCTGATGTCGATGCCGAACGACCTGCTACGTTTCATTACCTGCGGCAGCGTGGACGATGGCAAGAGCACGCTCATCGGCCGCTTGCTTCATGACAGCCGGAAGCTGCTCGACGATCAGTTGGCCGCATTGACCGCCGACAGCCGTCGGCAAGGCACGCAGGGCGAGCAGATCGACTTCGCCCTGCTGGTGGATGGCCTCGATGCAGAGCGTGAGCAAGGCATCACCATCGACGTGGCTTACCGTTATTTCGCCACGGCGACGCGGCGTTACATCGTCGCCGACTGCCCAGGGCATGTGCAGTACACGCGCAACATGGCTACCGGCGCTTCCACCGCCGATCTGGCCGTGGTACTGATCGATGCGCGAAAAGGCTTGTTGACTCAGACTCGTCGCCATAGCTGGATCGTCCGCTTGTTCGGCATTCGCCAAGTGGTGCTGGCGGTCAACAAGATGGATCTGGTCGGTTATGACGAGAGCGTCTTCAGCACCATTGAGCGTGAGTATCGTGCGCTGGCTAAGCAACTCGGCATCGAGCAGGTCGGCGCGATCCCGATTTCGGCGCTCAGGGGCGATAACCTGCTGGCTGGCTCGGCCGACATGCCGTGGTATTCCGGGCCCAGCCTGATGCAGGCGCTGGAGGCCGCAGAGGCGGCTGGTGCGCATGATCCTGGTGCGGGCTTCTGCATGCCAGTGCAGTGGGTCAACCGTCCCGATCAGAATTTTCGTGGTTATGCCGGCACATTGGCATCGGGTATGGCACAGGTCGGCGATGAAGTCGTGACACTGCCCTCGGGCCGGCGCTCGCGGCTGACGCGTATCGTTACCGCCGATGGTGATCTCGCCGAAGCCCAAGCGGGGCGGGCGGTCACACTCACGCTCGCCGACGAGCTCGATATCGCCCGTGGGGATGTGATCGCCGCCGCTTCCAACCCGTTGGAAATCGCCGACCAGTTCAGCGCGCACTTGTTGTGGATGGACGAGGCGCCATTGCTTCCGGGCCGCCCTTACTGGCTGAAGATCGCTAGCAAGACCGTCAGTGCCAGCATCACCGAGATCAAGCACCGTATCGATGTCGATACCCAGGCCGAACTGGCCGCCCGCGAATTGGCCTTGAACGAGGTTGCGGCATGCAAGCTCGCGCTGGCCGAAGCGATCGCCTTTACACCCTACGAGAAAGACCGGGTGCTGGGTGGCTTCATCCTGATAGACCGCGAAACCCACGCGACCGTCGCCGCCGGTACTCTCGATTTCGCCTTGCGACGCGCCACCAACCTGCATTGGCACTCTGCCAGCCTGAATCAGGCCGTACGCGCCGCCAGTCTCGGCCAGGCGCCGCGTTGCGTCTGGTTCACTGGCCTGTCCGGCTCGGGCAAGTCCACGCTCGCCAATCTGGTTGAGCAGAAGTTGCAGGCGATGGGCAAGCATGCCTACATCCTCGATGGCGACAACGTCCGTCATGGGCTCAACCGTGATCTGGGTTTCACCGATGCCGATCGTGTCGAAAACATCCGCCGCATCGCCGAGGTGGCGAAGCTGATGACCGATGCCGGCCTGATCGTGCTGGTCAGCTTCATTTCGCCGTTCCGTGCCGAGCGGCGCATGGCGCGTGAGTTGTTCGCCGAGGGTGAATTCATCGAGGTGTTCGTCGATACGCCATTGGCGATTGCCGAGGCGCGCGACGTGAAAGGGTTGTACGCCAAGGCGCGAGCGGGGCGGATTCCCCACTTCACCGGTATCGATTCGCCCTACGAGGCCCCGGAGCAGCCGGAACTGCGGCTCGATACCGGCAATATATCTGCGGAAAGTCTGGCGGATCGGATCGTGCGGCGATTGCTCCAGAGCTGAAACGCCGCTGCCTTTCGGCTGGGCTGGAAAGGCCGGTTCCAGGCATGTTTAGCGTGGCGTCGATCCGGCGGCGGGCATTCGAGAATGTTCCCGCCTTGGCGCGGCGGAAGTCGGTGGTCGGAATAATCTGATGGTAGGGTACGCGGTTGGACTACTTGCCGGCTGTCGCGACGCGCCCTAGTCTGGCGCAGGGAAATCAGTCGGGGAGTGTGAACAATGGCAATCCGCGTGTATCTGGTGGATGACCATGCGCTGGTGCGCGCCGGGATGAAATTGATCCTGGAACAGGAAGTCGATGTGGAAGTGGTTGGCGAGGCCGATTCCGGCGAAACGGCATTGCCGGAGATTCGCCGGCTGAAGCCCAGCGTGGTGCTGTGCGATCTGCACTTGCCGGGCATCAGTGGGCTGGAGATCACCGAGCGCCTGAGCCGGGGAGCGTCGCGCTGCAAGGTCATCATCGTCTCGGTGATGGAGGATGGGCCGTTGCCCAAGCGACTGCTCGATGCCGGTGCCTGCGGTTATCTCGGCAAGGGGGGAGATGCCGCCGAACTGGTGCGGGCGGTGCGCGATGTCGCGCGAGGGCGTCGTTATCTCGGCAATAACATCGCCCGGAATATGGCCTTGTCCACTGTGCAGGGCTGTGGCTCGCCGTTCGACGCGCTGTCGCCGCGGGAACTGGAGGTGGCGATGCTGCTGGTGCAGGGCCTGCGTCAAGAAGCGATCGCCAAGCGGCTCAGTCTCAGTGCCAAGACGGTCAATACGCACAAATCCCGTTTGTTCGAGAAGCTGGCGGTCGGCGATCCCATCGCACTGGCAAGGCTCGCCAGTCAGTATGGTTTGAGCGACGTGGCGCGGGCGGTCTGATGCCCTGAACCGCGTCGGGCAATGAACGATCTGTGCCCGGAAACATCATCGCCCCGATGGACGGGGCGATGGGAGCGCAGTGGCGGGATCAGGTGGGGGACGGGTCGTCAGCCGGTTTGCGAGGTGTTTCGGCGACCAGTGCGGTGACGGTACCGGCGGCCTCCGCGGCGGGGTCAGGCTGCGAAAGTTCGGCATTGTTGGCGGTGACGGCGGCATTGACCGATTCCGTTTGAACCGCCGCTTCAGGTATCAACGTAGCGGCTTCGACAGCGGCCTCCACCGGCGCGGCGGTTGGTTCGTCCGTCGCCGTTGCCGGGGCATCGAAACCGGGGGCGTCCGCCAAGTCCGAGGCGTCCAGGCCCGGAGTGGCGCTGGAGCCGGCAACCTTGCGGTCGGTGGCCGTGACGGTTGCCGAGGGACTCGAAGCGGCTTTATCGGCCGTTTCCGGCTGAGCCTCGTTGACTGGGCCGGTGGCGGGGGGGGCGGTATCGGCCTGTTTGGCGGGTGGCATCGCTGGCTTCGGCAGGCGTTGCGACTCGGCCAGAGAAACCGCGATGGCGGCGGACAGCGGCAGGGCGGAAATCGATGGTCCCTGTGGCTGCGAGTTGCGGGACGCGCGATTGCCCTTCGGCTTGTCGGCCTTGGTGGGCGCCTGTCCGTCCCGGTGCGGTGCCTGGGTTTCGATGGCCGCTTCGGGGGAGGCAACGGGCGGTTCGGCCTCGGTTTTGGCCTGTGGCGTGGATGTCACATGGGCGGTTTTCTGCACGGCCCCGGCTGGCGGATCGACATCGGCAAAATCGAATTCGGGCTGAGACCCTTGGGCCGTGACCAGTTCCCCCGCTTCCAGGGCATCCACCTCGACCTGTACTTCGTTGGCATCGTCACCGCTACCGCGGCGGCGGCGACGTCCGCCGCGACGGCCACGGCGACGGCGGTTGCCTTCATCGTTGACTTCGGTTTCGTCAGTGGAAGCGGTGGTTTGAGGGGCAACGGTTGGGGCGATGGCAGGCTCGCTGGTTTGAGCTTCGGCTTCGACAACGGGAAGGGGTGTTTTCAGCACTTCGCCGGCGGGGGGCGAACTCACGGCGTCTTTCGGCTGGCGTGCCTCGCGTTCACGGCGATTGCGGCGGCGGTTTTCGTTGCCGCCTTCCTCGCGCTTGGAGGGCTGCGCTGGCTGTTCGACCACCGTGGCCTGCTGCGTGCGTGCTTCTTTCTCAGATTGTGGTGGCTGTGGCTGGCGTTCGCGGCGTGGCTTGGCGTGCTCGTGCTGCTGTTTTTGCGACTCGTTGCCATCGCGCGCATCCTTTTGGGAGGGGCGATTGTTCTGCTGCCGGTTGCCGCGTTCGTTGCGGGCATTCCGGTCGCCGCGGTTGTTTTGACGTGGGTTCTGGCCATCGCGGCGGTTCTGGCTCTGGCGCGGTTCGCCGCGCTGCCGGTCGTCCGAGTGGGGTGGCGTGGGCGTTTCGGCCGGCGCGCCGGCGAAGAACTGCATGACGCGCGACAGGAAGCCGGCCTTGGGTTTGGCGGCGGTGAATACGGGGGGGGGCGGCTGCTGCGAGGCCGGGGCGGGGGCGGGCTTGGGCGTTTCCTCGCGCGGCGCGCGGATCGGTGCCGGCTGCGTTGGCTTGACGTTCTTCACCGCCGGCTCGTCCGGGACGTTGAGATGGGCCTTGGTCAGCGCGTGCGTGGGCAGTTTGCGTGGCGTGCCGCGCTGGTAACTGGGGCGTGAGGATTCTTCGCCCAGTTCGTTCTCGCGGATGCGGGTGACTTCGTAATGCGGCGCCTGCAACTGCTCGTCGGCGACGATCACCACCGGCGCGTTGTGGCGGTGCTCGATTTCGGCCAGCGCCCGGCGCTTTTCGTTCAGCAGGAAGTTGGCGATCTCGACCGGTACCTGCACCAGCACCTGGCCGGTGTTGTCCTTCATCGCGTGCTCCTCGGCCACACGCAGGATCGACAGCGAGAGCGATTCCACGCTGCGCATACGGCCGTGGCCTTCGCAACGCGGGCAGACGATCTGGCTGTTCTCGCCAAGCGACGGGCGCAGGCGCTGGCGACTCATCTCCATCAACCCGAAACGCGAGATGCGGCCGATCTGCACGCGTGCGCGGTCGTACTTCAGCGCCGATTGCAGGCGGTTCTCGACTTCGCGCTGGTGTTTGTTGCTGGCCATGTCGATGAAGTCGATCACCACCAGGCCGGCGAGGTCGCGCAGGCGTAACTGGCGGGCGACTTCCTCGGCCGCTTCCAGGTTGGTGTTGAAGGCGGTTTCCTCGATGTCGCCGCCGCGGGTGGCGCGCGCGGAGTTGACGTCGATGGCGGTCAGCGCTTCGGTCTGGTCGATCACCAGCGCGCCGCCGGAAGGCAGTCGCACTTCGCGCTCGTAGGCCGACTCGATCTGCGACTCGATCTGGAAGCGGTTGAACAGCGGCACGTCATCGGTGTAGTGCTTGAGCTTGCGCAGGTTGTGCGGCATGACCTGCCCGACGAACTCCTTCGCCTCCTCGTACATTTCCGGCGTGTCGACCAGAATCTCGCCGATGTCGGCGCGCATGTAGTCGCGCAGCGCCCGGATGATGAGCCGCGACTCCTGGTAGATCAGGAAGGGGGCGGGCTTGGACAGCGCGGCCTGGGCGATGGCGCGCCAGACCGAGAGCAGGTAGTCCAGATCCCATTGCAGTTCTTCGGCATCGCGGCCGACGCCGGCGGTGCGGATGATCACGCCCATGTCGTCGGGGATGGCGAGGGCGTCCATCGCCCGCTTCAGCTCGGCGCGGTCCTCGCCCTCGATCCGGCGCGAGACGCCGCCGGCGCTCGGCGAGTTCGGCATCAGCACCATGTAGCGGCCGGCCAGAGAGATGAAGGTGGTCAGCGCCGCGCCCTTGTTTCCGCGCTCCTCCTTGTCCACCTGCACGACGACCTCCTGGCCTTCGCGCAGCAGTTCCTTGATGTTGGCCTTGTGGTGGTCGACGCCGGACTGGAAGTAATCGCGCGAGATTTCCTTCAGGGGAAGGAAGCCGTGGCGTTCGGCGCCGTAATCGACGAAAGCGGCTTCCAACGAAGGCTCAAGGCGGGTGATCTTGCCTTTGTAGATGTTGGATTTCTTTTGTTCCCTCGAGGGTTGCTCGATATCGATGTCGTAGAGGTTCTGTCCATCGACGATGGCGACGCGGAGCTCTTCCGCCTGCGTCGCATTGATCAGCATGCGTTTCATTGTTCGTTCCTTGCGCGTTCGTCACGCGCGGAACGCCGGGCGTTTCGCCTCTGGTCACCGCTGGACGCGGGCCGCGCATCGCGCTGGCCCACGCCTGAAGTTTTCCAGCGCTGCAACACCACGGCGGGCCGCGGGAGCGCTTGTTGTTGTTCCTTCGGGTCGCCACCGGCAGATACCTCGCTGGTGGCGGTTCATAAAGTTCTTGCCTATCGCCATATGGCGATGCGCGATCTGTTCCATTGCCGGGCGTTCGCTTGCATGGCTGCCCCTGGGGTAGTGGCTGCGCTTCGACTGGAGTCCGTGGTTCCCGGCTTTCGGCCCGTAAATCCGACGGATAATCAATGGCTTGCTTCGCTCCGCGAGTGTAGCAGATGAACCCTTCGGGGAGTAGCGAGGTGGGGCCGGTGTAAAGTCGCGCCTCCGACCGAGACTGAAACCGATGAACGAAGCGCAGGATCGCCCCGTCGCCCGCACCGTCCACGTCCCCGAGGCGCGTGCCGGCCAACGGCTGGATAACTTCCTGCTGGGACATCTGAAGGGGGCGCCCAGGTCGTTGATCTACAAAGTGGTTCGCAGCGGCCAGGTACGGGTGAACGGCGGCCGTGCCAAACCCGAGCGCAAGCTGGAGGCGGGCGATGAAGTGCGCATCCCGCCGGTGCGCTTGGCCGGGCCGGGAGAACAGGCGCCGCCGCCGAGGAGCTTGCTCGCGGCGCTGCAGGCCGCCATCGTGTTCGAGGACAGCCGCTTGCTGGCGCTGAACAAACCGAGCGGACTGGCCAGCCATGGCGGTAGCGGCATCGCTCACGGCGCGATTGAATCGCTGAGGGCGCTGCGGCCGGAGCAATCGCTGGAACTGGTGCATCGGCTCGATCGCGATACCTCAGGGCTATTGATCGTGGCGAAGAAGCGCTCGGCCTTGCGCGAGTTGCAGGCATTGCTGCGCGAAGATCATGGCGCCGGCATCGAAAAACGCTATTTGACGCTGCTCGCCGGGCGCATGCCCGATGGCGTGATGACGGTCGATGCGCCGCTCCATGTGGGCTTGCGCCAGGGCGGCGAGCGCCATGTGGTGGTCAGTCCGGCCGGCAAGCCTTCGACCAGCCATTTCCGCGTGCTGGAGCGGCGTGGCGGGATGAGTTGGTGCGAGGTGAAGATCGATACCGGCCGTACGCACCAGATCCGCGCGCATGCTCGCCATCTCGGCCACCCGGTGGCGGGCGACGACAAGTACGGCGACCCGGCCATCAACAGAAAACTGCGCGAGCAGGCGGGGCTGAAGCGATTATTCCTGCATGCGGCCAGCCTGCGTTTCGCCTTGGGCGAGGCGCGTGCCGAATACGTGCTGGATGCGCCGCTGGCGGCGGATTTGCGGGAGGTGCTGGACAGACTGGGGTGAGCCGGTTCAGTGGGGCTGTCCGTCCCGCTCGCTGCTGGCCATTTCCGGCATGTCGAGTCTAGATTGGAGCAGTTTGTTCAGTTCGGCTACCCTGTTCTGATAGCGTCGGTGGATCGAACCAAAGGTTTCGTTGTATTTCCCACTGGCCTTGATGCTTTCCAACTTGCTACGGTCATCTGGACTTGCAAAGCCAGGAAATTGTCGCGTGTCGCCCGCTGTTGTGTCGTCTCTTGGCTTCGTAGAGTGAGCACTAGAAGAAGCAACGAAATAGGGGTCAGTAAAGCACCGATGAAGGCAGCGAAGCCGCCCGCTTCCTGAAGGTTCCGCGGCCAGCCGAAGAAGACGACTGCAAAGCCCACCGCTCCCAGGCAGGAAAACAGGATGATCCACTCGAATGCGTTATGTGATTTGGTGTTTTCCGTCCGCTTCACCCCAGTCGCTCCGTTTTCGCCGCGCAGATGAAGTCGTTTTCGCTCAACCCGCCGACGTCGTGGGTGGAGTAGCGCACCACGCAGCGGTCGTAATGGACGGAAAGGTCGGGGTGGTGGTCCTCTCGGTTGGCCATGTGCGCCAGCGCGTTAACGAAGCTCATCGTGCGGTAGTAGTCGGGAAAGGAAAAGGTCTTGGAAAGCGCGGCGCCGTTTTCGGCCAGTTCCCAGCCCGGCAACTGCGGCAGCAATTCACGGATGCTGGCTTCGCTCAGGCGGTGCTCCTGCCCATGCTTCGGGCTACAGTGGGCATTGGCGAGGGGAACCAAATCGCTCATCGGTGTTCCTAAAGTCGGCAGTCATTGGGAGGCCGATAGAATACCCGCATGATCGACATCACCGAATCCGCACAGAATCATTTCCGCAAACTCCTTGCCAAGGAGGCGATGCCCGGCCTCGGCGTGCGTCTGTCCGCCGTCCATGCCGGCACGCCGCGCGCGGACGTGCGGCTGGAATTCGCGGGCCCGGATGACTTGTCCGGCGATGAGTGGGCGGTGGATTGCGAGGGCTTCACCCTGTGGGTGGATGCCGGCAGCGCCAAGGCGCTGGATGGCGCCCGTATCGATTACGAGCCGCGGGCCACCGGCGGCCAGTTGCAGATCCGCGCGCCGAAGATCAAGGGCGAGGTGCCGCAGGCCGACGCCTCGCTGGTGGAGCGGGTGATGTGGGTGGTGGAGCAGGAGGTCAATCCGCAACTGGCGATGCACCGCGGTAGCGTGCGGGTGGAGGAAGTGACCGCGGATGGCATCGTGGTGTTGCGTTTTGGCGGTGGCTGTCACGGCTGCGGCATGGCCGACATCACTCTCAAGCAAGGCATCGAGAAGACCCTGCTGGAAAAAGTGCCGGGCGTGACCGCGGTGCGCGATGCTACCGACCACGCCACCGGGACCGCGCCTTACGCGCCACGCGCGGGCGGCTGAGACGGTCCCAATGGCATCGAGAGAGGGGTTGCTTGCAGTGCTGCTGGCACGCGGGCGTGGGCGCGGATCGTCGGGCCATCCGGGGCTGCCCGGTTTCGGTGCCGATGGGTGGGACGGGTTCGATTCCGGCTGGCAATTGCCGGCCGCCGCTGGCCCGGCGCGCGATGAATTGGTGGCGGTCATGGCGGCGCGCCCGCCACAGTCGCCTCCCGCGATTCCGCCTGAACTCGGGCGTTGGCAGCGCTGGCGCGGCCTGTTCGATGCGGGCTGGGATCCCGGCGGCCGCACCGAGCCGCGCCTGCGTAACGGCGCGATGGTCTTCAGCCTGTTCGTCAATGTGTTGTTCGGGGTGTTCCTGTTGGCTTCGATGTATCTGCGTTCGGGCGGCGAGGCGCCACCGGAGGAGGAGACCATCCGTATCCGCATCACCGGCTTCGGCAGCCCGGAAACCCCGGGCGGCGGCGCGGCGGCGGCCGATGGCGAACCGCGTCCGGCCGTAGCCGCCCGCCAAGCGAATGCGGTGACGGCTTCGGCCCGTAGCGCGCGCCGTCCTGCGCCGGCCAGCGCCCGGGCGGTTGCGGCTGAAACACAGGTGGTCGAGCAGCTCTTGCAAGTGACGGAGACGGCTGAGCCGGTGGGCGCGTTCCGCCTGCCGCCGATGCGAACCCTGGCCGTGCCGACGCCGCGCGCGCCCGAATTGCGCGAGGCGCCGGCGCCGGTCGAGCAGGCGATTCCCGGCCCGTTGCCGGACGTGCGCGCGATCGATTTGCCGGCGGCGCGTGACCCAGTGGCGCGGGCGCCGGCGATGAACGTTCGCGAACGCGAGATTCCGATGCCCGAAGCGCCGCCGCCGATGCGTGTTCCGCAGCTTGCCGCGCCTTCGTCCGAGCCGCGTCTTGTGGTGCGCGAGCTGCCGCCTCGCGCCTTGCCCGACTTGCCGGCCGAGCGGGCCGACAGCGGCGCCGCGTCTGCTGCCGAAACGGCGGGGAATGCGCCTGCCGCCCATGCCACTGCCAGCCCGCGTCCCGGTTTGCCGGGAGCCGCCGAGCGCTCGCCACGGCCGGGTCAGGCAGCCTCGGGGGAGGAGGCCGGGCCGGCGCGCGCGCGCGCTTCCGGCGGCTGGTCGGCCCCGGTTCGCGGCGACGACTGGGATGCCGCCGCGCGCAACCGCGCGGGACAGGCCAGCGGTGGCGACCGCGGCAATCCGCGTGGCGCCGGTGGCCAGGGAGGGGGGCTGTCCGGCCCGGATGGCCGCCCGCGTCTGGTGGACGACCGTTTCAAGCCACGTTTCCCCGACCCTTATAAAGAGGGCACTTGGCTCAAGCGGCCCGGTTTGCAGGCGCGCGGCACCATGTTCGATAGCATTTGGCGGCCGTCCGAGACATTGCTGCAAGAGTGGGTGAGGAAAGGGGTGAAGTCGATGCGCGTCCCGATTCCCGGTACCGACCTGGAATTGGAGTGCGTGGTGTCGATGTTGCAGGCCTTGGGCGGCTGTTTGCCGGTGGCGGGCAAGAATGGCAAGTTCGACCAGCCCGCGCGCGCGCGGCCGGCGCCGCAGGTACCGTTCAAGCGCGAACTCTTCGAGAACCAGGGAGACCTGACGCCGCCCAACAAGACCGAAGCCCGGCCAGCCGAGCCGGGCGGTTCACCGGCCTGAGGCGGATGCGGGGCCGGCGTATGGGGGCGTGGCGTCCTGGGGATATGCCGGAGATGCGCACCCGGGCTCGAACAGTGGCTCGGGCATTGCTCTCAACTGGGCCGGGCCGCTGAAGCGGCCTGTCAGTGCGCCGACATGTCTTGCAGTTGGCTGGGGCGGCTGCCGAAGTAGGCGGAGACGTCGGCGATCTGTTGGTCGCTGAGCTTGGTCGCTTGCGGTGTCATCAAGGCGTGTTCGCGCTTGCCGTCGCGGTAGCGTTGCAGGGCATGGGCGATGTAGTCGTGATATTGGCCGCCGATCTTCGGATAGCTGGGGTCGATCGGCGCGTTGCCTTCCTCGCCGTGGCAACTGACGCAGCTCTGGCCGGTGAGGGCCGTGCTGCCGGCGAGTTCCTTGCCGCGGGCGATATCCCCTTTGGGCAGGCCGGCCGAGGACGAGCTGCCTTGATCGCCGTCGCTGGAAGCGGTGGTGTCGTCGCCGTTGGCGCAGGCAATGACGGAAAGGGTGATGGACAGGATGGCGAGGAGGCGGAAAGTCGTCATGCGCTGGCTCACTGGGTCTTCAGGCTGGCGAGGTAGGCCGCGATGGCGGCGATGTCCTGTTCCGAAAAACTCTGCGCCTGGGCCTGCATGGTTGGATGCTGGCGTTTGCCCTGTCTGTATTCGGTCAGCGCGTTTTTCAGATAGATCTCGGACTGGCCGACCAGCTTGGGTACCCGGTAGCTGGGGTAGGCGTTCTTGTAGCCGGCGATGCCGTGGCAGCCGCGGCAGGTGTAGGCCAGGCTGGCGCCGTCGGCGGCGGGCCGGGGCGGGGTGGCGGTGGCCGCGTTCTGCGCGGTGGCGGCGAACGGCAGCAACAGCGCCAAGCAGGCGGTGATCATGGTCGGTCGCATCGGTCTGTACCCGGAGTCGGAGGGGTGCCGCTTCCTGCGGATTTCGCGGAGTATAGCCGCCTTGAACAAATATGGAATTCCCGTGTTGATCTCGATCAAACCAGGTGGTGATGTCATGACATGACCTTCGGCACCTTCACGGATTTTTCAGCAGGTGATTTACTTTCATACAACACCGATCATGAGCCAGCCCATGTCCGTTTCGTCTCCGACGTTTTCCCGCCATTGCCTGCGCGGTGCCGCCATCGGCGTGCTGGTTCTTGCCCTGGCCGTTGGTCTGGTGGCCTGCAAGCGCGGTGACGCCGCCGGCAAGTCGGATGGCCAGGCCGAGAAGGTGGAGGCGGTGCCGGTCGAGGCCGTGCGCGTCGCCCAGCGCACCATGACCGCCAGCTATACCGGCACCGCGGCGCTGGAAGCGCGTGGGGAGTCGCAGGTGGTCGCCAGGACCTCGGGTGTGGCCTTGCGAGTATTGGCCGAGGAAGGCCAGCAGGTGCGCGCCGGCCAGCCGCTGGCCCGCCTCGATCCCGCCCGCGCCAGCTTGCAGGTAACGCAGAGCAATGCCCAGGTGGCCAAGCTGGAGGCCAATTACCGCCGCGCCGTGCAACTGGCCGAGCAGAAGATGGTCAGCGCCAACGATGTGGACCAGCTCCGTTTCGATCTTCAGAACGCTCGCGCGACCAACCAGATGGCGCGGCTGGAGTTGTCCTACACCACGGTGGTGGCGCCGATCTCCGGGGTGATCGCTTCGAAAACGGTGAAGCCGGGCAATTTCGTGCAGATCAATTCGCCGATTTTCCGCATCGTCGATACCTCGCGGCTGGAGGCTACGCTGAACGTGCCCGAGCGCGATATCGACCGCATCAAGCCGGGGCTGCCGGTGCAACTGGCGGTGGATGCGTTGCCGGGCCGTGGCTTTGCCGGCCAGGTCGATCGCGTCGCCCCGGTGGTCGACGCCGGCAGCGGTACCTTCCGTGTCATTTGCGGTTTCGAGGGCGGCGGCAGCCTGCAACCGGGCATGTTCGGGCGGATGGCGATCAACTACGACCAGCGCGCCGACGTCCCGGCGATCCCGCGCGTCGCCCTGCTCGATGACGGCAGTGAGCCGGCCGTGTACGTGGTGCGCGCCGGCAAGGCCGAGCGTGTGCCGGTCAAGCTCGGGTATGCCGATGGGGCGTACGTCGAGGTGCGCGAGGGCCTGAAGCTTGGCGAACAGGTGGTGACTGCCGGCAAGAGCGCCCTGCGCGAGGGCGGCGCGGTGCAGGTGATCGACCCGAATGCGCCGGCCAGGACGGGCGTCGCCGCCCCGGCCGCGTCCGCCAAGTAGTGACGGAGCCGCCCGCGATGACGCCTTCCCGTGGCTTCAATCTGGTCGAGTTCGCAACCCGGCGCCGCGTCACCATTCTGATGATGATGGTGACGCTGGTGCTGTTCGGCTTGATCGCGCTGTCCGGCCTCAAGGTCAATTTGTTGCCCGATCTCAGCTATCCCACGCTCACTGTCCGCACCGAGTACACCGGCGCTGCGCCGGTCGAGATCGAAACGCTCATCACCAAGCCGGTCGAGGAAGCGGTTGGCGTGGTCAAGGGGCTGCGCAAGCTGAAGTCGGTTTCGCGCACCGGCCAATCCGACGTGGTGCTGGAGTTCGTCTGGGGCATCGACATGGACAAGGCCAGTCTGGAAGTGCGCGACAAGATGGAAGCCCTGCAACTGCCCCTGGACGCCAAGCCGCCGGTACTGCTGCGCTTCAACCCCTCCACCGCACCGATCATGCGCCTGGTGCTGGCGACGAAATCCACCGACGGCGACGACAGCGCGCTGACTCGGCTGCGTCGCTACGCCGACGAGGACTTGAAGAAGAAACTGGAGCCGGTCGGCGGCGTGGCCGCGGTCAAGGTGGCGGGTGGGCTGGAGGACGAGATACAGGTCGAGATCGACCAGCAGAAACTGGCCGCGCTCAACATCCCGATCGACACCGTGATCAACCGGCTGAAGCAGGAGAACGTGAATCTCTCCGGTGGCCGACTGGAAGAGGGCGCCCAGCGCTATCTGGTGCGCACGGTCAACCAATTCGGTTCGGTGGACGAGATCGCCGAGCTGCTGGTCACTACCCGCAATGCCGGCAATGCCGAGGCCGAAAGCGCCGCGGCGCAGATGGCGCGAGTGGCGGCGGCCTCGGGCGATGCCAACGCGATGTCGGCCGCGGCCTCGGTGCAGAGCGCCACTGGCGGCGGCGGCGCCGAACCCGGCGGCGGTTTGCCGGTGCGGCTGAAGGACATCGCCAGCGTGCGCCAGGGCTTCAAGGAGCGTGAGGCGATCATCCGCCTTGGCGGCCGCGAGGCGGTCGAACTGGCGATCTACAAGGAAGGCGATGCCAATACCGTCGCCACCGCCGACAACATCGACAAGACGCTGGCGGCGATCCGCAAGCAGATGCCGCCGGAGGTGACGCTCACCACCATCGATGACCAATCGCAGTTCATCCGCCATGCCATCCGCGACGTGCAGGTGGATGCGGTGATCGGCGGCTTGCTCGCGGTGCTGGTGATCTTCCTGTTCCTGCGCGATGGCTGGAGCACTTTCGTGGTCTCGCTGTCGCTGCCGGTGTCGATCATCACCACCTTCTTCTTCATGGGACAGCTCGGACTTTCGCTCAACGTGATGTCGCTGGGTGGCCTGGCGCTCGCCACCGGGCTGGTGGTGGATGACTCGATCGTGGTGCTGGAGTCGATCGCCAAGGCGCGCGAACGCGGTCTGGGCATCCTCGATGCGGCGATCCGGGGCACGCGCGAAGTCAGCATGGCGGTGGTCGCCTCCACCTTGACCACCATCGCCGTGTTCCTGCCGCTGGTGTTCGTCGAGGGCATTGCCGGCGAACTGTTCCGCGACCAGGCGCTGACGGTCGCCATCGCCATCGCGGTCTCGCTGCTGGTTTCGATGACCTTGATCCCGATGCTGTCCTCGCTCAAGGGCCGCGCACCCCTGGCCTTCCCCGAAGAGGCGCCGCGCGAACGCTTCGAGGCGCGCACGCACTGGCAGAAGCCGTTGGTGGCCGGGTCTCACGGCATCGGCCGGCTGTTTTCGATGCTCGCTTACGGCCTCGCCCGGGGGCTGGTGCGGCTTTGGCGCGGGCTGGTGCGGGTAGTGTCGCCGGTGATGGGCAAGGCCAGCGACATCGCGATGGCGCCTTACGATCGCGCCGAACGCGGCTACCTCAAGCTGTTGCCGGCGGCGCTGAATCGCCCGGCGCTGGTGCTCATCGCCGCCTCCGGCGTATTTGCGGCATCGATGCTGCTACTGCCGCTGCTCGGCGCCGATCTGATTCCGCAGCTCGCCCAGGATCGTTTCGAAATGACGGTCAAACTGCCGCCCGGCACGCCGCTGCGCGAAACCGATGCCGTGGTGCGCCGCTTGCAGGGCAAACACGGTGGCGATGCCGGCTTGCAGGCGCTCTACGGTGTGAGCGGCAGTGGCACCCGGCTCGATGCCAGCCCGACCGAAAGCGGCGAGAACATCGCCAAGCTGACAGTGGTGATGAAGGGCGGTGGCAATGCGAAGACCGAGGCCGCGCTCACCGACGGGCTGCGTCGGTCGATGGCCGGGCAGGTCGATACCCAGGTCGATTTCAGCCGCCCGGAATTGTTCGCACTGTCCACACCGCTGGAGATCGAGGTGTCCGGCAACGACATCGGCGAGGTCGAGACGGCCGGCCGCGGACTGGCGGCGATGCTGCGCGCCAATCCGCACTATGCCGATGTCAAATCGACCGTGGAGCAGGGCTATCCCGAGATTCAGATCCGCTTCGACCAGGCGCGCGCGGCGGCGCTCAACCTCACCTCGCGGCAGATCGCCGACGTGGTGGTGAAGAAGGTGCGCGGCGAGGTGGCCACGCGCTACGGCTTCCGCGACCGCAAGATCGATGTGCTGGTGCGCGCCGAGGCCGACCAACGCGCCACGCTGGAGGACATCCGCAGCCTGGTGGTGAATCCCGGCGCCGGCAGGCCGGTGCGTTTGTCCGCGGTGGCCGAGGTCGAGGCCGGCACCGGTCCCAGCGAGATCCATCGCGCCGATCAGGTGCGCGTCGCGGTGGTCTCGGCCAACCTCGAAGGCATCGATCTCGGCGGCGCGGTGGAGGAAGTGCGGAAGATGGTCGCCGCCAATCCGCTCGGCGCCGACATCGGCCTGCATATCGGCGGGCAGGGCGAGGAGCTGCAGGCCGCGGTGCGTTCGCTCTTGTTCGCCTTCGGGCTGGCGGTGTTCTTGGTCTATCTGGTGATGGCCTCGCAGTTCGAATCGTTGCTGCATCCTTTCGTCATCCTCTTCACCATCCCGCTGGCGCTGGTCGGCGCGGTGCTGGCGTTGTTCCTGACCCGCTCGCCGGTTTCGGTGGTGGTGTTCATCGGCCTGATCCTGCTGGTGGGGCTGGTGACCAAGAACGCGATCATCCTGATCGACAAGGTCAACCAGTTGCGGTTGGAAGGCGTGCCCAAGCGCGAAGCGCTGGTCGAAGGCGCGCGCTCGCGCCTCAGGCCCATCGTCATGACCACCGCCTGCACCCTGTTCGGTTTCCTGCCGCTGGCGCTGGCCTTCGGCGAGGGCGCCGAAGTACGTTCGCCGATGGCGATCACGGTGATCGGTGGCCTGCTGGTCTCGACCTTGCTCACGTTGCTGGTGATTCCGGTGGTGTACGACCTGCTCGACCGCGGGCAGGACGCGGACTACGCCGAGCGTGGCCGCCGCGAACGCGAGGACCGTCTCGCGCTGGACGCCGCCCTGGCCGAGGATGGGGCCGCCGGATGAGCATCGCCGAGCTCAGCATCAAGCGTCCGATCACCACCATCATGCTGTTCGTGTCGATGGTGGTGGTGGGGTTGATCGCCGCGGTGCGGCTGCCGCTGGAATCGATGCCGGATGTCTCGGCGCCGTTTCTCTACGTGATGCTGCCGTACCCCGGCTCCACGCCGGAGGAAACCGAGCGCGCCCTCCTGCGTCCGGCCGAGGAGACGCTGGCGACCATGACCGGCGTCAAGAACATGCAGAGCAACGCGACCAGCGAGAGCGCCGGGGTGTTCCTGCAATTCTCCGATTGGAGCCGGGACATCGCCATCGCCACCGCCGAGGCGCGCGAGCGCATCGATGCCATCCGCAACGAGTTGCCGGACGACCTGCGTCGCTACATGGTGTTCAAGTGGTCGAGCGCGGACGAGGCCGCGATCACCCTGCGCGTCTCCAGCCGTTCGCTCGATCTCACCCGCGAATACGACCGTCTAGATCGCGGCTTCAAGCGTCGGCTGGAGCGCATCCCCGGCGTGGCCAAGGTGGAAATCCACGGCGCGCCGCAGAACGAAGTGGAAATCGCCGTCCAGCCGGACCGGCTGAGCGCCAATGGCGTCAGCCTGGATGCGCTGGCGGCCAAGCTGCAAACGGTGAATTTTTCGGTATCCGCCGGCGAGATCGACGACGGCGCGCGCAAGCTGCGGGTGCAGCCGCAAGGCGAACTGCGCGACCTCGACCAGCTCCGTGAACTGGTGCTCGACACGCGCGGCACGCGACTGTCGGATATCGCCGAGGTGCGCCTGAAGCCGGTGACGATGCGCTCCGGCCGCCGCCTCGATGGCCGGCCGGCGGTCAGCATCGATATCTATAAGGAGCGCGATGCCAACCTGGTGCAGGTCTCGCGCGAGGTCAACGCGGAGGTGGCGGCGATCAAGCGAACTTCCGCCGTGCGCGACATCACCGTCAGCGTGGTGGAGGACCAGGGCGAGGCGGTGGTGGGTTCGCTGCTGTCGCTGGCCGAGGCCGGCGTGATCGGCCTGCTGCTGTCGATCATCGTCCTCTACTACTTCCTGCGCGACTGGGCGGCGACGCTCATGGTGACGCTGGCGATCCCCATCTGTTTCATCATGACGCTGGGCTTCATGTACTTCGCCGGCGTCACGCTCAACGTGCTGACGATGATGGGGCTGCTGCTTGCCATCGGCATGCTGGTGGACAACGCCGTGGTGGTGGTGGAATCGATCTACCAGGAGCGCGAGAAGATGCCCGGCCAGCCGCGTCTGGCTTCGATCCTCGGTACCCGCCACGTCGCCATCGCATTGACCGCGGGCACGCTCTGCCATTGCATCGTGTTCGTGCCCAACCTGTTTGGCGAGCGCGACATGATCTCGATCTACATGGCGCAGATCGCGATCACCATCAGCGTCTCGCTGCTGGCCTCCTGGCTGGTGGCGGTGAGTCTGATCCCGATGCTTTCGGCGAGGTTGAAAACGCCACCGACGCTCGGCAACCGGCGCGGCTTCATCCATCGATTGCAGGAACGATACGCCGGCTTTCTGCGCTGGACGCTGGAGCACCGCGCCAAGAGCGTGCTCGGCATCGTTTTCATCGTCGCCATCAGCGCGATCCCGGCGGTGATGACCAAGAACAACATGTTCGGTGGCGATGAAGCCGGCTCCGTCTTCATCCGGTTCCAGTGGAAGGGCGCCTACACCCGCGCGCGGATGTCCGAGGAGGTGTCGCGGGTCGAACGCTACATCGAGGCCAACCGCGAGCGTTTCCGGGTCAATTGGGTGTCCTCGCGCTTCTCCGAGAATGGCGGCGCGGGCGTCTACGTCGAGCTGACCACCAAGGACCCGGAGGCCACCGAGCGCGTTACCGAGGCGATCCGCGAGGGCTTGCCGAAATCGGCCCGCGCCGATATCACCCTGGGCCGCCAGGATGGGCCGGGCGGCGGCATGCGGACGAAGAAGATCGAAGTGCGGCTGGTGGGCGATTCCACCCAGATGCTGGGCGAACTCGCCACCGACGTGGTGCCGATCCTCGCGCGTCGTCCCGAGCTGCGCGATGTGCGCGTGGATGCCGGCGACCGCAACACCGAGCTGGTGGTGCGGGTCGATCGTGAACGCGCGGCGGCGTTCGGTTTCAGCGCGCAGGAAGTGGCGGGTTTCGTCGGCATGGCATTGCGCGGACAGCCGCTGCGCGAGTTCCGTCGCGGCGACGTGGAGGTGCCGCTCACCGTGCGCTTCGCCGACGCGGAGCGTTACGACGCCAGCGACCTTGCCGCCCTCACGGTGAAATCGAAAGACGGCCGCGATGTGCCGCTGATGGCGATGGCGGACGTGACCTCGCAGCCGGCCGCCGGCGTCATCCAACGCACCAACCGCCAGACCACGCTCAACCTCACCGCCAACCTGGCGCCGGGCACCACCATGCCCGAGGCGCGCAAGGCGATGGAATCGGCGCTGGGCCATGTCGCCTGGCCGGCGGGCTACAGCTACACCTTCGACCGGGTCAACTTCATGGACGAGAGCGAGGCGATGCGGCAGATGCTGTTCAATCTGCTGATCGCGGTGGTGATGATCTACGTGGTGATGGCGGCGGTGTTCGAATCGCTGCTGTTCCCGACCGCGATCATGAGCGGCGTGGTGTTCTCGATCTTCGGCGTGTACTGGCTGTTCTGGCTGACTGGCACCGAGTTCAACATCATGGCCTTCATTGGCATCCTGGTGCTGATGGGCGTGGTGGTGAACAACGGCATCGTGATGGTGGAGCACATCAACAACCATCGCCGCGCCGGCATGAGCCGCACCGACGCACTGGTTGCCGGCAGCCGCGAGCGGCTGCGTCCGATCCTGATGACGATGGGCACGGCGATCCTCGCCATGATCCCGATCGCGATCGGCAAGACCCAGATGGCCGGCGACGGCCCCAGCTATTACCCGATGGCCCGCGCCATCGCCGGCGGGCTGGCGTTCTCCACTGTGGTCAGCCTGCTGTTTCTGCCGACCATCTACGCCATCCTCGACGACTGGCGCGCCAACACCGCGCGGATGTGGCGGCGCGCGCGCGGCGTGTCGCCGCCGGGTGGCGGAGCGGGTGCGGTCGCGAACGTTGCACCGCTTGCCGCGAGTCGGCAGGGGTGAATTCGAAGGGTGGTGGCAGCGCTCACTCTGGCTTCGGCAGCCGCACTTCGAGCGTCAGCGCGGCGTTGTGGCTTTCCCACAGCCCGGGGCCGGTTTTCTTGTGCGATGTGGTGAGGAGATAAATCAGGCCGGCGCGCGTCGGTTTCAGGGTGAATTCGCCATTGGTATCGGCGTGCAGGTTGCTGGCGCGGATGTTCTCCACATCGTAGAGATCCTCGATGCGGTGATGGCGGTAATGTTCGTTGTCCTCGGCGATCACGATGCGCGCATGGGCGACGGGCTTGCCGTCGTGCAATACGCGCAAGCGCAGGCTGTCGCCCAGTGTCAGCGCGGTAGGGGCGGAGAGGGGAATGATCTCGATGCCCTCGTTGAACGGGCGCGGCGCGTAATTGGCTTCGCCCTGGCTGATATGGGCATCGGCGCGGCTGAAATATTGCATCCGTGCCGGTTGGCCGCGGTGGCGCGCCATGTCGTCGGCGAAATACAGTTTGCCTCCGGCGGTTTCCACGGCGTGGTAATTCGGCCCTTTTCTGACGCCCGTGCTGATCCGGTAGCTGCCTTCGCCCGCCAGCCGCGGTTCGAGATAGACGGCGGCGGGGGTGCGGGCGGTGGCGGTCAGCGGTGTCCGCTTGCCGTCGGGGCCGACCATCACGAAATTCGGTGAGTCCATTGCGAAATCCGCCTGGAACGGCAATTCCGTGAAGGCGGATTCGATGTGCAGGCGCGGATGCTCGACCTGAAACTGGTTGGGTTTCAGGAAGGGTACGTGCGCGCTCAGCCCGCTGCTGGCGAGGAGCAGGAGGGAGGCGCAGAGGCGGTGTGCGAGATTTTTCATCGTTGGCTCCAGGGGGAATGTCGCTTGCCGGCGGATCGGCCTTCAGCCGATCAGTTTGCCCAGCATCTTTGCCCCGCCCAGCCAGACGCCGATCATGGTGCCGAAGTTGGTCAGGAAGAACACCAGCATGATCCGCGAGACGCGGTTGCGGTATGCGCCGCGTAGCGAGGTCACGTCGTCGCGGAGCGCCATGAAGTCGGCGTAGGTCGGTTTGCGCAGGCCGGCCTCCACCAATGCGCTGACCATGCCCGAGGCCAGCGCCGGGTGCAGGGGCGTTACCGGCGAGGCGAGCGCGGCGGCCAGGATGCTCAGAGGGTGCCCGCCGGCGAGCAGACAGCCAAGGGCGCCAAGCCCCGCGGTCAGCGCCACCCAGTAGCCAATCAGGTTCGCGCCGACATCGAATCCACCGCGCCAGAACCCCCAGGCGAATCCGCCCAGCACGAAGACGGCGAGAAAGATCGTGAACCACGGAATGTCCGATTTCGGCTTCAGCGTTTCCAGGCGCTCCAGCGCATCGGCGGGTAGATCCTCGTCCTCGCGCAGGTGGCGCGCGGTTCCGGCCAGATGCCCCGCGCCGATTACCGCCAGCACGCGCTTGGAATCGCCCGCGCTCTGGCGGAGTTTCGCCGCCATGTAGGCATCGCGCTCGGCGATCACCGTTTCGTACAGCACCGGGCTGCCTTCGGCGAATTCGGCGAAGCTCGCTTCCAGCATGTCGCCTTCCTTCAGCTTCTCGATGGCGTCGTCCTCGACTTTCTCGTCGAACAGCAGTGAGGCGAGGATGCCGCCGCCCAGCTTGGCGCGCTGCCACCAGCCCAGCCGTTCGGAGGCGCGTTTGAAGGTGAGGCCGATGTCGCGGTCGATCAGGTGCGTCGGCAGGCCGCGCGCCTTGGCTTCGCCAGCCGCGGTCTTCAGTTCGGCGCCAGGCTCGATGCCGAGCTGCTCGGCCAGCCGTCGCTGGTAGGCGGCCAGGCCGAGGTTGGCGGCGAACATCGGGATCTTGTTCTCGCGGATCACCTTGACGATGTCGAGCTTGGCAAGCTGCTCCGGGTCGTTCATCGCCGCGTGGCGTTGCGTGTCCAGTTCGACCGCCACGGCGTCGAATTCGCCGCCGCCGATCGCCGCGCGCACGGCGTCGACACTGGCCTGCGAGACGTGCGCGGTGCCGAGCAGGGTGTAGGTGACGCCGTCGCGTTCGACGACGGCATGCGGCTGGCCGCGCCAGTCGAAATCTTCTTGCATCGTGTGTTCTTCTCGTGGAGTGCCGGCCATGCCAGGGGGGCTTAGTCGCGGTAGCGCCGGGTCAGGTCGCCATAGGCATCGATGCGGCGATCACGCAGGAACGGCCATATCCGGCGCACGTGCTCGCTGCGTTGCATGTCCACCTCGGCCATCAGGATCGTCGGTTCGGCGCCGGCCTCCGCGATGAACTCGCCCTGCGGGCCGAGTATGTGCGAGTTGCCCCAGAAATCGATGCCGGATGCACCGAGTGGCGATGGCTCGTGACCCACGCGGTTGCACGAGAGCACCGGCAACCCGTTGGCCACCGCGTGTCCGCGATGCGAGAGCACCCAGGCGTCGCGCTGGCGGGTCTTCTCGTCTTCGCTATCGTCCGGCTCCCAGCCGATGGCGGTCGGGTAGAGCAACAGCTCGGCGCCGGCCAGCGCCATCAGGCGTGCGCCCTCGGGATACCACTGGTCCCAGCACACCAGCACGCCGAGCCGCCCGACCGAGGTGTCGATCGGGGTGAAGCCGAGATCGCCGGGGGTGAAATAGAACTTCTCGTAGAAGCCGGGGTCGTCCGGGATGTGCATCTTGCGGTATTTTCCGGCGATGCCGCCGTCGGCTTCGAACACCACGGCGGTGTTGTGGTAAAGGCCGGCGGCGCGCTTTTCGAAGAGCGAACTCACCAGCACCACGCCGTAGCGCTTCGCCAACTGACCGAGCCGTTCGGTGGAAGGGCCGGGGATGGTCTCGGCCAGGTCGAATTCATCCACCGATTCGTGCTGGCAGAAATACGCGCCGTTGTGCAGCTCCTGCAACAGCACCAGTTTCGCGCCCCGTGTGGCGGCCTCGGCCACGCGCGATTCGACTTGGGCGAGATTGGCTTCGGCGTCGCCGTGGTTGCTTTCCTGCACCAGGGCGACGGGCAGGGTCTTGTACCGGGACATCAGCGAAGCCCTCGTGGAAGTTGCATGGTGATGCAATGCAGGCTGCCGTTCTGCCGGATCAAGGGGCGGCATGGTACCTGCACGATTTCGCGCCCGGGGAACGCCGTGGCCAGCACGGTGGCGGCGCGCTCGTCGGCGTCGTCGCCGTAGGCCGGCATCAGCACCGCATCGTTGACGACCAGAAAATTGGCGTAGCTGGCGGCCAGCCGGCGGCCTTCGTCCAGGATCGGTTTGGCCCACGGCAGCGGGAACAGCCGGTACGGCCGGCCGTCGCGAGTGCGCAGCGCGGCGATTTCGTCGGCCATCGCCTTCAGTTCCGCGTGGTGGGAATCGTCCGTGTCGTCGCAGGACTGGAACACGATGGCGTGATCCGGCGCGAAGCGGGCGAGGGTATCGATGTGGGCGTCGGTGTCGTCGCCTTCCAGATAGCCATGGTCGAGCCAGAGCACGCGCTCTTGCCGCAGCCAGCCGCAGAGCTTCGCCGTCAATGCCTCGCGGCTGGCGCCGGGGTGGCGCAGGGACAGGCATTGCCAGGTCGTGAGCAGCGTGCCGTCGCCGTCGCTGTCGATGGCGCCGCCCTCCAGCGCGAAATCGATCGACTCGTGTTGGGCGCTCCCCAGTGCGCCTTGCGCGCGCAGGCGTTCGATCAGCCGGTCGTCGTCGCCGGCTTCGAACTTGCCGCCCCAGCCGGTGAAGCGGAAGTCGAGCAGGCGGAACGCCGCCGGGCCGGCCGTGAGGGTGATCGGGCCGCTGTCGCGCAGCCATGTGTCGTCGTAGGGAGCGGTGACGAAACTCACACGCGCCATGTCGATGCGGTTGGAGCGCAGGCGCGCCTCGGCATAGGCCTCGACGTCGTCGTCACCGACGATGACGACAACCGGCTGGAAGCGCGTGATCGCCGCGGTCAGTGCGATGTAGGTTTCTTCGACTTCGCCGAGATGCTCGGCCCAGTCGGTCTCGGCGTGAGGCCAGGCGATGAGGATGGCCGATTGGGGTTCCCATTCGGCAGGCAGGCGCAATAGGTTCTCGGTCATGGGGCAATGGCGGGCAGCCGCGTTTCACGGCGAGGGGAAAGGGAGAAAGGACGGCTCAGCGAATCGGTGGTTTCGGGGGCAGCTCGTTGGGCGAGGCTTGATTCAGTACCACGTCGATCACCTTGCCGCGTTCGAAATAGACGGTGTAGGCGGGGTAGACCCAGCGCTCGATGGTCGGCCACTGGCGCTTCTGGCCGCCGCGTGGATCGAGCCGCGATTGCGGCGCGCCGAAGTGGCGCTCCACCTCGGCCATGCGGGTGCCGCGCGTGGGTTTGGTGGTGCCATCTTTCTGCTTGATACGCTCGGCCAGCAGCACGTCGGCGTGGGCGCGGGGGAGCATGAGCAGAAGGCCGCAGGCGGCGAGGATCGGTAGGCGGGGCATGGCAAGGTTCCGGTCGCGGGATGTTGCCGATTCTAGTTCAGCTTTTCGGATCTGCATGGCGCCGTATACACGCGGGCTGGCCGGCGCAGCGAATTTGCCGGCACGAAAAAGCCGCCCAAGGGCGGCTTGTCGGCCACGGCCCCGGCCGTGGAGAGGGGCTGAAGCAATGCCCCGTGTTTGGTTTCTCAGCGCTGGCGGGCCTTGAAACGTGGGTTGGACTTGCAGATCACGAAGACCTTGCCGCGACGGCGAACGACCTTGCAGTCGCGGTGACGGGCCTTCGCCGACTTCAGGGAGGACAGGACCTTCATGACAAACCTCTGATGGCGAAACGGATGGGAATAACGAAGCCCGGCATGATACCAGTAAAATCCTTGCGGGCTCAAGGGGTTGGAGTGGAGGCGTCCGGTCAGGTCCGTGCTTCGTTAAACTGGCCGGCATGAACGACGCCACCGAAGCCGCCCGAATCGCCATTCCCGTGTTGACCATCGACGGGCCTTCCGGCTCCGGCAAGGGCACCATCAGCCGGCGGGTGGCGGAGCGTCTAGGTTGGCATTATCTCGATTCCGGTGCGCTTTATCGCGCGGTCGGTGTGGCCGCGGCCTGGGAGGGCGTGGATCTGGGGGACGAAGCGGCGGTGGAGGCGTGTGCGCGGCGTACGCGCATCGAGTTCCGTGACGACGCCCAGGGCGAGCCCAGGGTGATCGTCAACGGCCAGGACGCCACCGACCGGCTGCGGCTGGAGACCAGCGGCGCCGCGGCCTCGGCCATCGCGGCGATGGTCGGCGTGCGCGCGGCGTTGGTGGAGATGCAGCATGGTTTCCGCCGGCCGCCGGGCCTGGTGGCGGATGGCCGCGACATGGGAACGGTGATTTTCCCCGATGCCGGCCACAAGGTGTTCCTGACCGCGAGCGCCGAGGAGCGTGCCGAGAGGCGGCATAAGCAGTTGATGCAAAAAGGGGTTTCCGTTAAGCTGAGCAGTCTGCTGGGCGAGATCGTCGCCCGTGACGAGCGAGACGCCAGCCGGGCGGTCGCGCCGCTCAGGCCGGCGCCGGATGCTGTCGTCATCGACACCACCGGCATCGGCATCGAAGCGGTGGTGGCCCGCGTACTGGCGCTCCTTGATGGAATGCGCCACGAACCGGCCCGGCCTTGACGCCCGCGCGGTACGGCCTCGACCAGCAGGACACGCCCGTCGGAAGCGATTCCGGCGGTTTTCCACTTCAACACTCACGGCCATGGGCAATCCCGCCCGCGCCGACAACGGGTGGAGCCAGACGCACCGCGATCGACCCGCGTCCGGTTCTGAAGATCAACCTAGAGAATAGAAATGACCGAATCATTTGCCGAACTGTTTGAACAGAGTCAGCAGCAGCTGGCCAAGCTGAAGCCGGGCGCCATCGTCACCGGTACTGTCGTGGATGTCCGCAACGACGTGGTGGTGATCAACGCCGGCTTGAAGTCCGAAGGCATCGTGCCGATCGAACAGTTCCGGAACGAGGCCGGCGAAATCGACGTCGGCATCGGCGACCAGGTGAAGGTGGCGCTGGATTCCATCGAGAACGGCTTCGGCGAGACCGTGCTCTCGCGCGAGAAAGCCAAGCGCGCGATGGTCTGGGACGAGCTGGAAGAAGCACTCGAAAAGGGCGACATCATCACCGGTCGCATCAGTGGCAAGGTCAAGGGCGGTTTCACCGTCGACATCAAGGACGTCCGCGCCTTCCTGCCCGGTTCCCTGGTGGACGTGCGCCCGGTGCGCGATCCGGTCTACCTGGAAGGCAAGGAGCTGGAGTTCAAGCTCATCAAGCTCGACCGCAAGCGCAACAACGTGGTGGTCAGCCGCCGCGCGGTGGTGGAGTCGGAGCACTCCGAGGAGCGCGAGGCGCTGCTGGAGAAGCTGGTCGAGGGCGCCAAGCTGAAGGGCGTGGTCAAGAACCTGACCGATTACGGCGCGTTCGTCGACCTGGGCGGCATCGATGGCCTGCTGCACATCACCGACATGGCGTGGAAGCGCGTTCGTCATCCGTCCGAAGTGGTCGAGGTTGGCCAGGAGCTGGACGTGCGCGTGCTGAAGTACGACCGTGAGCGCAATCGCGTCAGCCTGGGCCTGAAGCAGATGGGCGAGGATCCGTGGGACAACATCTCGCGTCGTTATCCGGCCAACACCCGCGCCTTCGGCAAGGTTTCCAACGTGACCGATTACGGTGCGTTCGTCGAAATCGAGCCGGGCGTCGAGGGCCTGGTGCATGTGTCCGAGATGGACTGGACCAACAAGAACGTGAACCCCTCCAAGGTGGTGCAGGTCGGTGACGAAGTCGAAGTGATGGTGCTGGACGTGGACGAAGAGCGTCGCCGCATCTCGCTGGGCATGAAGCAGGTCTCCTCGAACCCGTGGGAAACCTTCGCCGTCATCCACAAGAAGGGCGACAAGGTCTCCGGCCAGATCAAGTCGATCACCGATTTCGGCATCTTCATCGGTCTGGACGGCGGCATCGACGGTCTGGTGCATCTGTCCGACCTCAGCTGGAACACCAACGGCGAAGACCTGGCTCGCAACTTCAAGAAGGGCGATACGGTCGATGCCGTGGTGCTGGCGGTCGATCCCGAGCGCGAGCGCATTTCGCTCGGCGTCAAGCAGCTGGAGCAGGACCCGATGGGTTCCTACGTCGCTTCCAACAGCCGTGGCTCGGTGGTCAAGGGCACGGTGAAGGAAGTCGATGCCAAGGGCGCGGTGATCGAACTGGCCGATGGTGTGGAAGGCTATCTGGCCGCCCGCGACATCTCGCAGGATCGCGTTGAGGATGCCTCGCACGTATTGAAGGTGGGCGACGAAGTCGAGGCCAAGATCATCGGCACCGATCGCAAGAGCCGAGTCATGCAGCTCTCGATCCGCGCCAAGGATCAGGACGAGATGAACGAGACCCTGGCCGAGTACAACCGCAGCCATGCGGAGGCCGCCAGCGGTACCACCCAGCTCGGCGCCCTGCTGCGCGAGCAGCTCGGCAAGTCCGAGTAACCCGCGTCAATGCAATGCCGGCGGCGGCACCTTGGGGTGCCGCCGTCGTGATCTGCCTGCGGCCATGTCGGCACGGGCGGTTTCAGAGTCAGTGGAATGACCAAGTCGGAACTGATCGAACTCCTCAACCAGCGCCAGCGTCATCTCAAGGCCGAAGACGTAGAACTCGGCGTACGCACGCTGCTGGATATGATGAGCGCCAGTCTCGCCAGTGGCGGGCGCATCGAGGTGCGCGGCTTCGGAAGTTTCTCGCTGCACTACCGGCCGCCGCGTACCGGCCGCAACCCCAAGACCGGCGATGCCGTCGCGCTGCCGGCTAAGTACGTTCCCCATTTCAAACCCGGCAAGGAACTGCGCGAACGCGTCAGCGAAGTCACGCCGGTCGGCGATGACGCCTGAGCCTCGCCCCACGGACCGGCTTGCCGCCGATACGGCAAGTCTGGGACGATGCCGACTGACTATCGCGACTCCATCGAATGGCCTTCCTTGATCAATGGTTCTGGTTCGTCCTGCTGCTGCCCGCCGCGGCGGTGATGGGCTGGGTGATCGGCCGTCGCGGCGGCGAGCGTCATAGCGACAGCCAGGTCAGCAAGCTTTCCACCACCTATTTCCGTGGCCTCAACTACTTGTTGAACGAGCAGCCGGACAAGGCGATCGAACTGTTCCTGCACATCGCCGAACTCGACAAGGAGACTTTCGAGACCCAGGTCGCGCTTGGGCACCTGTTTCGCCGCCGTGGCGAGGTCGATCGTGCGATCCGCTTGCATCAGGCGCTGGTCGAGCGCAAGGATCTATCCGACGCCCAGCGCGCGCAGGCACTGCTGGCGTTGGGCGAGGACTACATGAAATCCGGCCTGCTCGACCGCGCGGAAACGGTGTTCGGCGAACTGGCCGTCCTCGATCAGCGCGCGCCACAGGCCCTGCGTCATTTGATCGACATTTTCCAGTCCGAACGCGATTGGGATCGGGCGATCGAGAACGCTCACCGCTACGAGGTCGCCACCGGCGAGCCGATGGGCAGGTTGATCGCGATGTTCGAATGCGAACTGGCCGAGCGCCATCGCGCCAATGGTGATCTCGATGCGGCGCGCACGGCCATCGCCCGCGCTTATGCGGCCGATTCCGACGCGGTGCGGCCCGGCATGCTGGAGGGCCGGATCGAGGCCGCCGCCGGTAACGATGCCGCCGCGATCAAGGCATTCGAGCGCGCCGCCCGGCACGATTCGGACTACCTGCCCGACATCTTGCCGACGCTGTTGCAGTGCTACGAGCGTACCGGCGACATTCCCGGCGCGTACCGCTTCCTTACCGAAATGACCGAGCACTATTCGGGCGTCGCCCCGGTGCTGGCATTGACCCGGCTGACCGAGCGCGAGGAAGGGGTGCATGCGGCCCGTGTGTACCTTGCCCGGCAATTGAAGGATCGTCCCTCGGTTCGTGGCGAGGCGGCGCTGATCGATCTCACCCTGGCCGATGCCAGCGATCCGATGTCCACGCTGCACGAGCTTGGCCGCATCACCGACCAGTTGTTGGTGCGTAATCCCAGCTACCGCTGCGGCAACTGCGGGTTCGGGGCGCGTTCGCACCACTGGCAATGCCCGAGTTGCCGCCAGTGGGGCACGGTGAAACCGCTGTTGAACTACGCGGTGGTATGACCGCCGGCGAGTGGATACTCGCGGCGGCATGCCTGGTTTGCCTGGCGGGCACCGGTCTCGCCAGGCGTTACGCCCTGCATCGACAATTGCTCGATCTTCCCGGCGATGCCCGCCGCAATCATAGGGTCGCCACCCCGCGTGGTGGCGGTATCGCCATGGGCGTGGTGATGGTGGTGGCCTGTGTTGGTCTTGCGCTGGGCGAGGCCGCCGCCTGGGGCTGGATCGCGGCGGGGCTTGCCCTGGTCGGCGGTATCGGCTGGTGGGATGACCATCGCCCCCTGCCAGCCATCTTGCGTCTGCTCGTGCATGCCGTGGCGGCGGCGCTGCTGGCCGTGGCCGGGTACGGCCTGGGGTGGCCGGTCTGGTTGATCGTGGCCGCCTTCGTCGCCGCGCTTGTGCTGACCAACATCTGGAACTTCATGGATGGCATCGATGGCATCGCCGCTTCGCAGGCGGTGTTGGTGGCCGGCTGTGCGTTCTTTCTGCTCGCGGCGGGGGTGGGGAAGACGTGGGCATTGGTGGTGGTGGGCGCCGCCGCTGGTTTCCTGGTCTGGAATTTCCCGCGCGCGAAGATATTCATGGGCGATGTCGGCAGTGGCGCGCTCGGCTACGGCCTGGCCGTGGTATGGGCGACGACGGCGATGGCCGACCGGCAGGCGGGCATGCTCCTGCTGTTTCCGCTTTCGGCCTTCCTGATTGACGCCGGTTTGACGTTGGCCGGACGAATGTGGCGGGGCGAGCGCTGGTGGCAGGCACATTCCAGCCACAGTTATCAATTGGCGGTGAGGCGGCTGGGGCGCCACGTTCCGGTCACGCTGGGCTACCTGGCTTGGACGTTGGCTGGCGGTTGCTGGGCTTACTGGGCCATGACGGAGGATTGGCGGTTTATCATGCTTGCGCTGAGCGGATGGTACTCGGCCGGTGCGATCGTCTGGCGATGGTTGCGTCGCCCCTCGAAAGCAAGGAACGGGAGCCAAGCATGATGCTGTCGTTGCGTGAACGCTGGACATCCGCACTGCCGCGGTTGCTCATCATGTTGCATGACCTGGCGATGGTCGGGTTGTGCTGGCAGGGTCTGTATTGGATCCGCTACAACCTGTTTCCGGCCGGGCCGATGCCACCGTTCGACCTGCTGGAGCTTCTGGTCGTGCTGGCGGTGCAGGGCGCGGTATTCCACGGGGTGGGGTTGTACCGTGGGCTCTGGCGATTCGCCAGCATGCCGGATCTGGCGAATTTGCTGAAAGCGGCGGTGCTGGGTTTGACCGGTATCGTCATCGGTCTTTTCCTCTACAACCGTCTGGAAGGCGTGCCGCGGATCGTGCTGGTGATGTATCCGTCGGTGCTGGTGGCGCTGCTTGGCATGCCGCGCCTGGTCTATCGCGCCTGGAAGGATTCCAGCCAGGAGCGTAGCCGCGAATCGGCCACCCGAACACTGATCCTCGGCGCCGGCCAGGCTGGCGAAGCTTTGGTGCGGGATCTGCTGCGCTCGCCGCTTTACATGCCGGTAGGGCTGCTCGACGATGCGCCGCGCCTGCGCGGAACCCGTGTGCACGGCATGCCGGTGCTCGGGCGGATCGACGAGGCCGGCGACATCGCGCGTGAAACCGCCGCCCGCCTGCTGGTGATCGCAATGCCGTCGCTGCCCGCCGACCGGATGGAACGGGTGATCTCGATCTGCGAATCCACCGGCCTGCCGTTCCGCATGGTGCCGCGCCTGCACGATGTGTTGAGCGGGCGCTCCTTGCCGGGTGAGTTGAAGGAAGTGGCGATCGAGGACCTGCTGGGGCGTGAATCGGTTCCCGCCGATTGGCAGGCCATCCGTGGCTGGCTGGGCGGGCGCAGCGTGCTGGTCACCGGCGCCGGTGGCTCGATCGGTTCCGAGTTGTGTCGTCAGTGCGTGAGAAACGGCGCATCACAGATCACCTTGATCGAGCAGGACGAACTCTCGTTGATGCGGATGGAGCAGGAGCTGGCGCGCGATTTTCCCGCGGTCGGCCGGACGCCGATCCTGGGCGACTGCGGCGATCCCGCCGTCATCTCCCACGCACTGCGACAGGCCGATATCGAAGCGGTATTCCATGCCGCCGCCTACAAGCAGGTGCCGGTACTGGAGGGGCAATTGCGCGAGGCGCTGCGTAACAATGCGTTGGCCACCGAAACCGTCGCCCGTGCCGCGCACAAGGCCGGCGTGGGGACTTTCGTGCTGATCTCCACCGACAAGGCGGTCGATCCGGCCAACGTCCTGGGGGCCAGCAAGCGCCTGGCCGAATCGCTCTGCCAGTTGCAGGCGCGCTACAGCAGCACCCATTTCGTCACCGTGCGTTTCGGCAACGTGCTGGATTCGGCCGGCAGCGTGGTGCCGCTGTTCCGCGAGCAGATTCGCCTGGGTGGGCCGGTCACGGTCACCCACCCGGAAGTCACCCGGTTCTTCATGACCATTCCCGAGTCCTGCCAACTGATCCTGCAAGCGGCGGCGATCGGCGCGCACGATGCCATCTATACCCTCGACATGGGTGAGCCGGTGCCGATCCGCCGCCTTGCCGAGCAGATGATCCGTCTGGCCGACAAGCAGCCCGGCCGCGACATCGCTATCGTCTATACCGGCTTGCGCCCTGGCGAGAAGCTGCACGAAACCCTGTTTCATGCGGAGGAGGGATACCGCCGTACCGCACATCCGAAGATATTGCAGGGCGAAGTGCGGGAACTGGAAGTCGCTTCGTTGCAGGTGGCGTTGGAAGGCATCCGCGTCGCTGTCGCCAGTTATGACGAGGCCGCCCTGGCGCGTTGGCTGCAACAGGCGGTGCCGGAGTTTTCGCCGGCCGAGAATGATCCCGCCGATGCCGGCATCATCGTTCCATTCCCTCATCGGCGCAGTCGCCAGCACAGGAGATAGTCGTTCGTGTCCCAGCCCCGTATTCGCAAGGCGGTTTTCCCGGTTGCCGGTCTCGGCACACGCTTCCTGCCGGCGACCAAGACCGTACCCAAGGAAATGCTGCCGATTGTCGACAAGCCGCTGATCCAGTATGCGGTCGATGAAGCGGTCGATGCCGGCTGCGACACGCTGATCTTCATCACCAACCGTTACAAGCATGCCGTCGCGGATTACTTCGACAAGGCCTACGAACTCGAACAGAAGCTGGAAAAGGCCGGCAGGGCCAAGCAGTTGGCGCTCATCAAGGATGTGCTGCCCCAGGGCGTGCGCGCGATCTTCGTCACCCAGCCCGAGGCGCTGGGCCTGGGGCATGCGGTGTTGTGCGCGCGGGCGGTGGTCGGCGACGAGCCGTTCGCCGTGCTGCTGCCGGACGACCTGATCTGGAGCCGTGGCGATGGCGCATTGAAGCAGATGGCCGATCATGCCGGGCGTACTGGCGGCAGCGTGATCGCGGTGCAGGACGTGCCGCGGGCGCAGACGAAAAGCTACGGTATCGTCGATGCGCCAGATTTCGACGGCCAGGCCGGGCGTATCCGTGGGATCGTCGAGAAACCCGACCCGGCCGAGGCGCCCAGCAATCTCGCCGTTGTCGGGCGCTATGTGCTTTCGCCGCGCATCTTCGATCTGCTGGAACGTACCGGGCAGGGCGCGGGTGGTGAAATCCAGCTCACCGATGCCATCGCCGCCCTGCTGGAAGGCGAGCGGGTCGATGCCTTCCGTTTCCACGGCACCCGTTTCGATTGCGGCACCCACCTTGGGTTGATCGAGGCCACGGTGCGTTATGCCCTCGACCACGAGCTGCTGAGCGGCGAGGCGCGCCGGATGATGCAAGCGGCATTGGCCGAACTTGGCGTCGTGGAATTGTGAGCGCGGTGCATGAAACCGCCGCGCCGATCGATTGGGCCGCCTTTCAGCGCGTCGAATTCCGCATCGGGACGGTGGTGCGGATGGAGGCGTTTCCCGAGGCGCGCAAGCCGGCCTGGAAAGTCTGGGTGGATTTCGGCCCGCATGGCGTCAGAAAGACTAGCGCGCAGATCGTCGATCTCTACGACGCGGAATCTCTGCTCGGCAAGCAGGTCCTTGGCGTGATCAATTTTCCGCCGAAGCGGATCGCCGGTTTCATGTCCGAATTCCTGTTGACCGGCTTCCACACCGACGATGGCGTGGTGATCGCCACCACCGAGCGGCCAGTATCGAACGGCGCGCGCCTGGCCTGAAGCGGCGGGCGGCGGTTCGGCACGACCTCGCCGGGCGGATACCACGAAACGAAGCGGGCCGGGAATGTCATCCCGGCCCGTTGCGTTTTCAGTGCTGAATGACGGTTTTTTGCGCGATCACAGCGCTTCGAACACGCCCGCCGCGCCCATGCCGGTGCCGATGCACATGGTCACCATGCCGTATTTCTGCCGGTGCCGGCGCAGGCCGTGGACGATGGTGGCCGTGCGAATCGCGCCGGTGGCTCCGAGCGGGTGGCCGAGCGCGATGGCGCCGCCCAGCGGGTTGACCTTGGCGGGGTCCAGCTTGCAATCGCCGATCACGGCCAACGCCTGTGCGGCGAACGCTTCGTTCAACTCGATCCAGTCGAGCTGATCCTGGGTGAGGCCGGCTTGTTTCAGCGCCTTGGGGATGGCGGCGATCGGGCCGATGCCCATCACTTCAGGGCGCACGCCGGCCACCGAGAAGCTGACGAAGCGGGCCAGCGGCGTCAGGCCGTAATCCTTGACCGCCTGCTCCGAGGCCAACAGCACCGCCGCCGCGCCATCGCTCATCTGTGAGCTGTTGCCGGCGGTCACGGTGCCGCCGAATTGAGCGTTGCGGAATACCGGCTTCAGCCTGGCCAGGGCTTCCATCGTGGTGCCGGGACGTGGGCCTTCGTCGGTATCCGCCATCCGGTTGCGGGTCAGGATGGTGTCGTCGGCCAGGTCGGGCAGATGACTGACGATGTCGTAGGACGTGATCTCCTCCTTGAACTCACCCTTGGCGATCGCCGCCAGCGCTTTCTCGTGCGAAGCCACGGCGAACGCATCCTGCGCCTCCCGGCTCACCTTCCACTCTTCGGCGACCTTCTCGGCGGTGATGCCCATGCCATAGGCGATGGCCGTGTTCTCGTTGCTGGAAAACACCGCCGGCGAAAGCGCCACCTTGTTGCCCATCATCGGCACCATGCTCATGCTCTCGGTGCCGCCGGCCAACATCAGGTCGGCATGGCCGAGGCGGATCTGGTCGGCGGCCATCGCCACCGCCTGCAAGCCGGAGGAGCAGAAGCGGTTGACCGTCTGCGCGGCCACCGTGTTGGGCAGGCCCGCCAGCAGCACGCCGATGCGCGCCACGTTCATGCCTTGCTCGGCCTCGGGCATGGCGCAGCCGATGATGGCGTCATCGATGCGCGAAGTGTCGATGCCCGGCGCCTGCGCCACCACCGATTTCAATACATGCGCCAGCATGTCGTCGGGACGGGTGTTGCGGAACATGCCTTTCGGTGCCTTGCCGACCGGAGTACGGGTGGCGGCGACGATGTAGGCGTCTTGGATTTGCTTGCTCATGTGTGCGTGTCCTGTGTCGTCGCGGATCAGTTACGAAGCGGCTTGCCGGTCTTCAGCATGTGTTCGATGCGGGCCTGGGTCTTGTCCTGTTGCGCCAGCTCGACGAAGTGCCGGCGTTCCAGACGGATCAGCCATTCCTCGTCCACCATCGCGTTGCGGTCGATCCCGCCGCCGCAGATCACCGTGGCGATGCGGGTGGCGATCTCGTTGTCGTAAGGGCTGATGAAACGGCCTTCCAGCATGTTGACCAGCAGCATCTTGAAAGTGGCGATGCCGACATCGCCGGCCACGCGGATGTGACGCGCGGGCAAGGGCGGTCGATATCCGGCGTCGGCCAGCGCCCGGGCCTCGGCCTTGGCGACGGTCAGCAGCTCGTAGGCGTTCATCACGATACGATCGCTCTGGCGCAACAGGCCCAGCTCCTTGGCTTCCAGCGCGGAGCTGGAAACCTTGGCCATCGCCGCGGCCTCGAAGCCCTTCTTCAGCTCGGCGAAGACATCGCCGTTCGCGCCGGCCGCCTGCGAGGCGCGCACGGCGAACTCCTTCAGGCCGCCACCGGCCGGCAACAGGCCAACGCCGGCCTCCACCAGCCCGATGTAGCTTTCCAGATGCGCCACGGTCTTGGCCGAATGCATCTGGAATTCGCAGCCGCCGCCCAGGGCCAGGCCGCGCACGGCGGCCACCACGGGCACCAGCGAATACTTGATGGCCTGGCTGGTCTTCTGGAAGTTGGCGACCATCGCCTCGAACTGGTCGACCTTGCCGTCCTTCAGCAGGCCGAGCGCGCCGGCCAGATCGGCGCCGGCGGAAAACGGCTCGGACGCTTGCCAGATCACCATGCCCTTGAACTGTTTTTCGGCAATGGCGATCGCTTCCTGCACGCCGTTCAGAACGTGGTCGTTGACCGTGTGCAGCTTGGTCTTGAAGCTGAGTACGGCGATTTCTTCGCCGTCGTCGGCCCACAGGCGCACACCTTCGTTTTCCCACACGGTCCTGCCCTGGGCGAATTTCTCGCCCAGCACCGGGTCGGGGAATCGCTGGTGTTGGTAGACGGGCAGGGCGGAGCGCGGCAGCAGCTTGTCCTGCGTCGGGCTGTAGCTGCCTTCGGCCGAATACACGCCTTCGCGCGCCAGTACCCAGGCCGGCAACGGGGCGGTGCTCATGGCCTTGCCGGCGGCGATGTCCTCGGCGATCCATTCCGCCACCTGCTTCCAGCCGGCCGCCTGCCAGGTTTCGAACGGGCCGAGCTTCCAGCCGTAGCCCCAGCGGATAGCGAGGTCGACGTCGCGCGCGGTCTCGGCGATGTCCTTCAGGTGGAAGGCGGCGTAGTGGAACAGGTCGCGGAAGACCGCCCACAGGAATTGCGCCTGCGGGTGCTCGCTGCCGCGCAGGGCGGCGAACTTCCTGGTCGGGTCTTTTTCTTTCAGGATTTCGACCACTTCAGGCGCGGCGCCCGCACTCTGGGGGGCGTAATCCTGCGCGGCGAGATCGAGAACGAGGATGTCCTTGCCGACCTTGCGATAGATGCCCGCGCCGGTCTTCTGTCCCAGCGCGCCTTTCTCGACCAGCGCCTTCAGCCAGTCCGGCGCGGCGAAGTATTCGTGCCAGGGGTCATCGGGCAGGGTATCGGCCATGGTCTTGACGACATGGCCCATGGTGTCGAGGCCAACCACGTCGGCGGTGCGATAGGTGGCCGATTTCGGACGGCCCAGCAACGGGCCGGTCAGTGCGTCGACGGTATCGAAACCGAGCTTGAAGCCGGCGGTGTGGTGCATCGTGGCCAGGATCGAGAACACGCCGATGCGGTTGCCGATGAAGTTCGGCGTGTCGCGAGCGATCACCACGCCCTTGCCGACGTAGCTGGTCAGGAAGGATTCCAGCCCCTCCATCACGCGCGGCTCGGTGTAGCGGGTCGGGATCAGTTCGACCAGATACATGTAGCGCGGCGGGTTGAAGAAATGCACGCCGCAGAAACGGTGGCGAAGCGCTTCCGGCAGCACGTCGGCCAGTTTGTTGATGCCCAGGCCGGACGTGTTCGAAGCCAGCATCGCATGCGCGGGCACGTGCGGCGCGATCTTCCGGTACAGGTCCTGTTTCCAGTCCATGCGCTCGGCGATGGCCTCGATGACCAGATCGCAGGAGGCGAGTTCGCCCAGATCGTCCTCGTAGTTGGCCGGCACGATGGCCTCGGCCAGCGACTTCGCGCCGAGCGGCGCCGGCGAAAGTTTGGCGAGGTTGGCGATGGCCTTCCGCACGATACCGTTCTTGTCGCCTTCCTTGGCTGGAAGGTCGAACAGCACGGTATCGATGCCGGCGTTGACGAGTTGAGCGGCGATTTGCGCGCCCATCACGCCTGCGCCCAGCACGGCGACGCGGCGGATCAGGAGTTTTTCGGACATGTCAGGCTCCAGTGGGTAGGGTGGGCCGGGTTCGGCGCCGGAGGGGTTGCGGGTGTTGCGGATGTTGGCTGGCGGCTCATGGGGCGGCCCTGAGCCCGGCTTCGGCGAAAGCGATCAATTCGGCGGCTGCGCGCTGGCGGTGCTCGTCCTCGCCGACATCGTGCGGGCGCTTGATCGCGCCGAAATCGGCCATGGCATAGGTGAGTGCGCCGGCGACGAAATCCAGACGCCAGTACAACTGCTCCTTCGACAGCCCAGGCAGGCAGCCGGACAACGCCTTGGCGAAATCGCGCAGCACATGGCCATAACGTGAGGACAGGAAAGCGCGAAGGCCGTCGTTCTTCTCCGCGTAGGCGCGGGCGATGACGCGGATGAACGCCACGCCGCCGCCGCGATCCTGAGATACCGCCAGGGCCGGAATCACGAAAGCGCGCAGGATCGGTGCGATCTCGCCCGGGTATTCGCTGACGGCTTGCTTCAGTAAATCGCTGCGGGCGGCGCTCATTTCGTCCATGCGTCGGCGGAATACCTCGTTGATCAGGTTTTCCTTGCTGCCGAAGTGGTAGTTGACCGCGGCGATGTTGACATCGGCTCGGCTGGTGACTTCGCGCAACGAGGTGCCGGAAAACCCCTGCTGGGCGAACAGTCCCTCGGCGGCGTTGAGGATGCGGTCTTTGGTGTTGAACTGGCCGGTGGCCATGGCAAGCGTGCGATTCAAACGAGCGATTGATTCTAGGGCGGGTGGATGCCCCCGTCATGTTGCGCCGCCGCATGGGAGCGATGCCCCGGAAGACCGCCGCCGCCCTTTGGACAGGCTGTGTACGTGGCGTCAAGCATTCGCTAGACTACCCGTCAATTATTCGCGTAAGCCCGCGATTTTTCGCCAAATTGACGACCACCCGTTCGCGGGCTATTGCCCGTGGAACACCGAAACCCGGAGAATGCCATGGCGCTGGAGCGCACCCTGTCCATCATCAAACCCGATGCCGTCGCCAAGAACGTGATCGGGGAGATCTACACCCGTTTCGAAAAGAACGGTCTGAAGGTGGTTGCCTCGAAGATGAAGCAGCTTTCCAAGCAGGAGGCCGAGGGCTTCTATGCCGTCCACCGCGAGCGCCCGTTCTTTGGCGCGCTGGTCAATTTCATGATCTCCGGCCCGGTGATGATCCAGGTGCTGGAAGGGGAAGGCGCGGTCGCGAAGAATCGCGAACTGATGGGAGCCACCAACCCGAAGGAAGCCGCGCCGGGCACGATCCGCGCCGACTTCGCCGATTCCATCGATGCCAATGCCGTCCATGGTTCGGATTCGCTGGAGAATGCCGCGATCGAAATCGCCTACTTCTTCCCGGCCACCGACGTCCACGCGCGCTGAGACCGCGGGCGCGGCCAACGGGCAGGAGATGTGAGCGAGACCATGCAACCGTTGATGGCCCAGGGCGCGCCCGTCGCGTCGAAGACGGCGGCTGTCCCGGGCAAGCGCAACCTGCTCGAACTCGATCGCGCGGGGCTTGAGGCGTTCTTCGTCGAGACGCTCGGCGAAAAGCGCTTCCGCGCCCAGCAGGTGATGAAGTGGATTCACCACCGCCATGCCACCACGTTCGAGGAAATGACCGATCTCGGCAAGGCGCTGCGCGCCAAGCTGGAAGACAGCGCCGAGATCGTCGTCCCCAACGTGCTGTTCGACAAGGGTTCCGGGGACGGCACCCACAAATGGCTGTTGGGGATGGATGGCGGCAACGCCATCGAGACCGTCTACATCCCGGACAAGGGGCGCGGCACGTTGTGCGTGTCCTCGCAGGTGGGCTGTGGGCTGAACTGCTCGTTCTGCTCCACCGCGACGCAAGGCTTCAACCGCAACCTCTCCACCGCCGAGATCGTCGGGCAGGTGTGGGTGGCGGCCAGGCGCCTGGGCAATGTGCCGCATCGCCAGCGCCGCGTCACCAACGTGGTGATGATGGGCATGGGCGAGCCGTTGATGAACTTCGACAACGTCGTCCGCGCGATGAGCGTGATGCGCGACGACCTGGGCTACGGCCTCGCCAACAAGCGCGTCACGCTTTCGACCGCGGGTTTGGTGCCGATGATCGACCGCCTCGGCGCCGAGAGCGACGTGTCGCTGGCGGTTTCGTTGCACGCGCCATTCGATGAACTGCGCAACGAGCTGGTGCCGCTCAACCGCAAGTACGGCATCGCCACGTTGATGGACGCCTGCGTGCGTTACGCGATGCGCAAGAAGGGCGAATCGGTCACTTTCGAATACACCCTGATGAAAGGCGTCAACGACCAGCCCGAGCATGCCCGCGCGCTGGCCCGGTTGATGCGCGATTTCGACCGCCGCGTGCAGATGAAGGACGCGGCGAAGGTCAACCTGATCCCCTTCAACCCGTTTCCCGGCACCCGCTATGCACGTTCCGGCGACGAGGACATCCGCGCCTTCCAGAAGGTGCTCAACAATGCCGGGCTGGTGGCGCCGCTGCGCCGCACGCGCGGCGACGACATCGATGCCGCCTGCGGTCAGCTCAAGGGGCAGGTGCTCGACCGTACCCGTCGCCAGGCCGAGCACGCCAAGCGGCTGAAGGCTTCGGAAGGGGGATTCGATGCGGCGGCTTGAGCGACTTTTGATCGCATGGATATCCATCGCCGGATTGCTGCTGGCCACTGGCTGCAATCGCCTGACCTTCATCAAGCCCAATCTGGATAAGGTCAAGATCGAGCAGGTGCGTCAGCCGGTGGTGGCGCGTGACAGCCCGGTGGTGAAGGCGCGCATGGCCGCCCAGCAGCAGGTGGTGCAGGCATCCGGCGCGTTGCAGGACGGCAATCCGGCCGAGGCCGAGCGGCTGGTGCGCGCGGCGCTCAAGGCCGATCCGGCGTCGGTCGACGCCCATACGGTGATGGCCGCCTTGAACGAACGTCTGGGGCGTAGCGCCGAAGCCGGCGACTGGTTCAAGAAGGCGGCGGAGATGTCCGGCGGCCGCTCGCGCGAGGTCGGTAATTACGCCGCCTGGATGTGCGGCAGCGGCCGCGCCGGGGAGTCCCTGGCGGTGTTCGATTACGCCTTGCAGGGCGCGCAGGATGAATCCTCGCGCGCGGGCATCCTGGCCAATGCCGGTGCCTGCTCGGTGCAGGCGGGCATGGACGAGCGTGCCAACGGCTATCTACGGCAGGCGATCCGTCTCGATCCGGAGAACGCGCTGGCGCTGGAGAAGCTGGCCGGCCTGGCCGAAAAGCAGGGGCAGTGGATGGAGGCTCGCGCCTTCACCGAGCGCCGGCTTGCCTTGCCAGCCGTGGATGCCCAGACCCTGCGGGCCGCCGTGCGGATCGAGACTCGCCTTGGCGATGCGCGCGCCGCCGCCCAGTACCAGCAGCGTCTTCAAAACGAATTCCCCGCCGCCGCGACCAAAACCGGGAACTGATCCTGATGAACAGCAGCAGCCCCCACCACGAATCCCAAGCCGCCAGTGCCGAGCGCTTGCGACAAGCGCGCGAGCATGCCGGTCTCTCGCTGGAAACGCTCAGCGCGGAATTGCATATGCCGGTCAGGACGCTGGCCGCCCTGGAGTCGGGCGATTGGTCGAAGCTGGGCGCCCCGGTGTTCGTCCGGGGCCAGTTGCGCAGCTATGCGCGCCGCCTTGGACTGGACGCGGAATCGCTGTTGGCCGACGCCGACGTCGCCCCGGTGCGGCCGGTGCAACTGGTAAGCCGCGAGCATGTTTCCGGCTGGGAGCGTTTCTTTAACCAACTCGGCACCAAGATCGTCTACGTGGTGATGACCCTGGGCCTGGTGATCCCGACCTGGATGGCGTTGACCCGCTCGCCGGTGTCGGATCAGGATATGGCCGCCGCCAAGGGCATGGCGTTGGATGGCACCCGGTCCGAGATGTCCTCCAACCAGTTGCCAGTGACCGCTTCGATGGCGCCGCTGCCGAAAAAACCGGTCGCACCTGCCGCCGCGCTGGGCTTCGTATTCGATGGCGAGAGCTGGGTGCAGTTCTATGCCCCCGATGGCAGCACGCTGGAGAAGGGCTTGATGAAGCCCGGGGACCGTCGCCAGTTCGCGCCGGGCCAATTGGGGCGCGTGGTGATCGGTAATGCCTCGGAAGTCCGGGTGCTGCGTGCCGGCGAAGCGCTGGACATGACCCCTTGGCTGAAGTCGAACGTCGCGCGCTTTGCGGTATCCTCTGACGGATCGCCCGCAACCCCGGCACCGTGACGGCCTGACACCCCTCAAGCCCTTGCAAGCCCGCGGGAACCCTTTCCCGTCGAATGACGCTGCGCCCCGCGCGGCAAGAGAAACCGAAAGCAATGGATGAACTTCTGAACGAACACGAGCAGGGCGAACGCGTCCGCTCGTGGCTGCAACGCAATGCGCTGAGCCTGATTGGCGGCATTGGCCTGGGTCTCGGCCTGATCTATGGCTGGCAGTGGTGGCAGAGTCGCCAAGCCGCCGAAAGCCAGTCGCAGGCGATGGCCTACGCCGACTTCGAGAAACAACTGGTGGCCTCGCCCGAGACGGCGGCCAAGGCCTACGACAAGATTGGCGTGGATACGCCCTATGCCGCGCTCGCTGGTCTGGAACTGGCCAAGGCCCGGGTCGATATGGGCAAGGAAGCCGAAGCTCTGGCGCTGCTGCGTAAGATCAAGACGGGCGATGCCGGTATTCGCGCCGTGATCGACCAGCGCATCGCCCGTCTGCTGGTGGATACCGGCAAGCCGGCCGAGGCGGTGGCGCTGCTTGGCAAGGGGAGCGATGCCGCTGCGCTGGAAATTCTTGGCGACGCTCAGGCCAGGCTGGGGCAGGGGAGCTTGGCAAAGGCCGCCTACCAGCAGGCGTTGCGCAGCCTCGAGGAAGGTTCACCGCAGCGTCAACTGGTCGAGCTCAAGCTGGCCGAGGTCGGCGGCAATCCCGAAGACGGCAAGGCCGGCTGATTCCAGAATCCCCAGACGGTGTGCCGCGCGCACCGCTCGTCCAGAAGGAAATTTCATGTATCGCAACCGTACTCTGTTCCAAGTGACCGGCCTGCTCGCCTGCGCTATCGCGCTGTCGGGATGCACCACCGTCAAAGGCTGGTTCGGCAGCAAGAACGACAAGGCGAACAAGCCCGCCGAATTGGTTGATTTCACCCCGACCGCTTCGCCGCAGCGCCTGTGGACGGTCGGCCTCGGCAAGGGCGAAGGGCGTTCCGGTGCGCGCCAGCGCCCGGTGGTGGCCGGTGGCAAGGTGTATGCCGGCGGCGGCGACAGTGGCGTGCGCGCCATCGATCTTCAAAGCGGCCAGACCCTGTGGACCTGGAATGGTGAGAAGAAATCGCGTTGGGTCGGAGGCCCGGGTGTCGGCGAGGGGCTGGTGGTGGCTGGCAGCCTCGATGGCGAGGTGGTCGCGTTGGACGAGGCCAGTGGCGCCGAGCGCTGGAAGGCCACGGTGCAGAACGAAGTGATTGCCGCTCCGGCGGTGGGCGGCGGGCTGGTGTTCGTGCGCTCCAACGATGGCCGCGTCACCGCCTTCGATGCCGCCAATGGCAGCCGGCGCTGGAGCTGGCGCGCCGACATGCCGGCGCTGACCGTGCGCGGCAATGCCGGCCTCACCCTCGGCCCGGGTTACCTGTTCGTGGGTAACGACAATGGCCGCGTCACCGCGCTGTCCAGCGCCGATGGCAGCGAGCTGTGGGAGGCCACCGTGGCGCAGCCGGAAGGTCGCAGCGAACTCGACCGCATGAACGATGTCGATGGACAGCCCGTGTTGGACGACACGCTGCTTTACGTCTCCAGCTTCAAGCCGCGGACCATGGCGATCGAAGCGCCGACCGGCCGTGTGTTGTGGCTACAGGAGAATGGGGGCGTCGGTGGCGTTGGCCTGGGGGGCAGCCGCCTCGCCGTGACCGATGCCAAGGACGTGGTCTGGGCGCTCGATCGCAGCGGCGGCGCGCCGATGTGGCAGCAGCCGGCCTTCGTCCGCCGCAGCGTGACCGCGCCGGCGGTACAGGATGAGTACGTGGTGGTTGGCGATTACGATGGCTATCTGCACTGGCTGCGGATGGAGGACGGCAAGATCGCCGCTCGAGCCCGGGTCTCGCGCAAGCGCGTGCGGGCGCAGCCGGTGGTGGCCGACGGCATCCTGCTGGTCCAGGATGTGGCCGGCAATCTCGCCGCATACCGTCTGGGCCAGTAACCCATGTTGCCGATCGTTGCGCTGGTGGGGCGGCCCAATGTCGGCAAGTCCACGCTGTTCAATGCCCTGACTCGGAGCCGGGACGCGCTGGTCCACGACCAGCCCGGCGTCACCCGTGATCGCCATTACGGTGTATGCCGCTTGCGTGAAGATCAGCCGTTCGTGCTGGTCGATACCGGTGGTATCGCGGGCGAGGAAGTCGGCTTGGCCGGTGCCACCGCGCGCCAGGCCCGGGCCGCCGCCGAGGAAGCCGATCTGGTCCTGTTCGTGGTCGATGGTCGCGAAGGCCCTTCCGCGCTCGACGACGAAATCCTGCGCTGGCTGCGCAAGTCCGGCCGTCCCGTGCTGCTTATCGTCAACAAGGTCGATGGCCTCGATACCCGGCAGGCGCTCAACGAATTTTCCCGTTACGGCTTCGACGAGGTCGTGCCGACCGCCGCCTCGCACCGTTCCGGTATCGACGAACTGCTCGAAGTCGTTTATCCGCGCCTGCCCGACGCCGGCCGAGGCGAGACGTTGGACGACGACCCCGAGCGTGTGCGCGTCGCCTTCATCGGTCGCCCGAACGTGGGCAAGTCCACTCTGGTCAACCGTATCCTCGGCGAGGAGCGGATGATCGCTTCCGACGTGCCGGGCACCACCCGCGATTCGATCGCCGTCGACCTGGAGCGCGATGGTCGGAAGTACCGTCTGATCGACACCGCCGGCCTGCGCCGCAAGTCACGCGTGGACGAGGCGGTGGAGAAGTTCTCGGCGGTCAAGACCTTGCAGGCGATCGAGCAATGCCAGGTCGCGGTGCTGATGCTCGACGCCACCGAGGGCGTCACCGATCAGGACGCCACCGTGCTTGGCGCCATTCTCGATGCCGGCCGCGCGCTGGTGGTCGCCATCAACAAATGGGACGGGTTGTCCGATTACCAGCGCCAGCAGGCCGAGGGCATGCTCTCGCGCAAACTGGCGTTCGTCGACTGGGCCGAGGCCGTGCGGATTTCGGCCCTGCACGGTTCCGGCCTGCGCGAACTGTTCCGCGCCGTGCATCGCGCCCATGCTTCGGCGACGCGCGAATTCGGTACCAGCGAAGTTACCCGTGCCATCGAAATCGCCTGCGAGAGCAACCCGCCGCGAGTGGTGCGCGGGCACGTCGCCAAGCTGCGTTTCGCCCATCCCGGCGGCAGCAATCCGCCGACCTTCATCGTCCACGGCTCGCGCTTGCGTACCCTCTCGGATACTTACAAACGCTATTTGGAAAACTTCTTTCGCCGTCGCTTCAAGCTGATCGGCACGCCGGTACGCTTCGTGTTCAAAGAGGGCGAGAACCCCTACAAGGACAAGAAGAATGTGCTGACCGAGCGCCAAGTGGCGAAGAAGCGCCGGCTGATCCGTCACGTCAAGCGCAAAGGTTGAGATGCCCGGCGTGCGCCGCCTGACACCGGCCCAAGCGCTCGCTCGCGTCGAAGCCGGCGCACGGTTGGTCGATGTGCGCTCCAGCGACGAACAGGCCGCCGGCATGGCGGTGGGGGCCGAGGCTATCGCCCAGGACGCTTTGTTGGAAGACGCGGCCGCGCACCTGCCGCGCGATGCCGGAATCGTGCTGATCTGCCAACGCGGCGTGCGCTCGCTTCGTGTCGCCGAGGCGATGATGGCGCAGGGCTTTGCCGACATTGCCAGTATCGAAGGCGGTACCGATGCTTGGCGGCGCGATGGCCTACCGATGAGCGCGGCCACGCTCGACGCCGATTTCCTCGAACGCTACTCACGCCAATGGCGCCTGCCGCAAGTCGGCATCGAGGGGCAGCGGACGCTGCGGCGCGCGCGCGTGGCGATGATTGGCGCGGGCGGGCTGGGGGCGCCGGCGGCGTTCTACCTTGCCGCGGCCGGCATCGGCCATCTGCGCCTGATCGACGACGATGTGGTGGATCGCAGCAATCTGCAACGGCAGATACTGCATGTCGATGCCGGCGTCGGCCACGCCGCCAAGGTCGATTCCGCGCGCGAGCGGCTGCTGGCGCTGAATCCGTCGATCGAGGTGGAAGCGCTACGGACGCGGGTGGATGCCGGTAACGTCGATGCGCTGATCGCCGATGCCGACGTGGTGTTCGATGGCGGCGACAACTTTCCGGTGCGCCAGGTCTTGAACGATGCCTGCCTTCGCTTCGGCAAGCCGCTGGTCTATGGCGCGGTGCAGCGTTTCGAGGGCCAGGCCAGCGTGTTCGACGCCGGCCGCCGGCGCGGCCAGGCTCCCTGCTATCGCTGCCTGTTCCCGGAAGCCGCCGACGACGCGCCCAACTGCGCCGAAGCCGGCGTACTCGGCGTGGTGCCCGGCATCATCGGTCTGGTGCAGGCGACGGAGACGTTGAAATTGATCCTCGGCATCGGCGAGCCGCTGGTGGGCCGCTTGCTGCGCTTCGATGCCCTGACGATGCGTTTCCGCGAAACCCGGCTGATGGTCGATCCCGACTGCCCGGCCTGCGGGTCATTGGCGATGGGTGAAAAATGAGCGTGCTGGATGTCGTCGCCATCGCCGTACTGATGCTGGGGTCGGGGATGAGCGTGATGGAATGGCGCAATATCCGTCTCGGCATCGAATCCCGGCGTTGGCGCGCGGTCCCCTGTTTGATCAACAAGGCTTGGGTCGGTGAGCACCCGCATGGCGATAGCGGCGACGACGATGTTGGCTACAGCGCCAATGTCGAATACGAATACAAGATCGGCATGCGGCGTTTCCGCTCGACCCGGTTGAGTTTTCAACCGACACGGGGGCTTTCCCACGAGGACGCCTCGGCACTGTTGGCTGGGCTGGTGATGGGCCAGCGAGTGACGGGGTGGTACGACCCGCTGGAGAAATCGCGTTCGGTCTTGATCCCCGACATCGCCACCGGCAACGCGTTTGCGCTGGTGTTGCCCGCGGTGCTGGCCGTTTGCGCCGCTGTCTGGCTGGTGGCGCGGTTCGCGTGATTTCGATGCGGGCAGGCGGCTTGCTTGAGTGTTCGCCTCGTCCTGGCGGATGGTGTGGCCGCTCGCCGTTACCGGAGAAAATCCGCCAGCGCTTGCCGGAATCCTTCCGCCTCCGCGAATGTATTGTGGTCGCCTTCCAGTTCGACCACCCAGGTATCGTCGGGCAGGGCGCGCAACAGGGCGTCGGTGTTGGCGGCCGGGATCACCTGATCGTGGCGGGCGCGTATCACCATCGCCGCCAGAGGCTTGCCGCGCAGCCAGTCGGCGCTGTCATAGCGTTCGCGTAACAACAGGCCGACCGGCAGCCAGGGGTAATGCGCTTTCGCCACGTTCTTCAGCGAATCGAACGGGGTCACCAGTACCAGCTTCGATACCGGCCGGTTCGCGGCGACATGGGCCGCCACGCCACTGCCCAGGCTGCGGCCGATCAGTGCTACCGGCTGGCCGGGATGACGCTTCGCCACCGTGTCGTAAAAAGCCAGCGCATCGGCGTGGATGGCCGGGCTGGCGGGTGCGCCCTCGCTGCCGCCGTAGCCGCGGTAGGGCAGGAAGTAGCGACTCCAGCCCGGGCAGCATTCGCGCAATTCGGCGCGCGCGGCCTGCAAGGTTTCCGCGTTGCCGCCGAAATAGAGCAGGGCGCGGGGTTGGCCGGGGTCGTCCACCCAGCCGCGCAGGGTGACGCCATCCGGGCGCTTCAGGGTGAAGCTGGGGGGAATGGCGTCGCCATTGCTGGCATCCGGGAAATACACCAGCCGGCGCTGGTTCAGGAAGAACAGCGCGATCACGCCGGACACGAGCGCGAATATCAGCGTGGCGATGACGATGACGGGTTTCATCGCGCGATCATCGCCCGGATCGAGGCTGGCCGCGAGCGCCGCCGCCCGGCGATAATGGCCGCTTTCGCGCACGATGGGCCCGCACGCATGACTTCAGCCAGGATTCTCGACGGCAAACGCATCGCAGATGATGCGCTGCATGCGATGAAGGCGGAGGTCGACGCGCGCGTCGCCACCGGCAAGCCACGCCCGGGATTGGCGGTGATCCTGGTGGGCAACGACCCGGCCTCGCAGTCCTACGTGCGCAACAAGCGCCGCGCGGCCGGGATCGTCGGCATCCAGACCTTCGATTACAACCTGCCGTCCGCCACCGAGGATGAACTGCTGACGCTGATCGACCGGCTCAATGCCGATCCGGCGGTGAACGGTATCCTGGTGCAGTTGCCGTTGCCGGGCATTCCCGATGCTTCGCGCCTGATCGAACGCATCGATCCCAAGAAGGACGTGGATGGTTTCCACCCCATGAACGTCGGGCATTTGGCCTTGCGCCAGTTCGGCCTGCGTCCATGCACGCCGCGCGGAATCATTCACCTGCTGAAAGCCACCGGCGAGCCGATCCGTGGGGCCAACGCGACCATCATCGGTGTCTCCAACCACGTGGGACGGCCGATGGCGATGGAATTGCTCATCGCCGGCTGCACCGTGACCTGCTGTCACCGTTTCACCCCGCCGCAAGTGCTGGAGGCATCGGTGCGCCATGCCGACATCCTGGTGGTGGCGGTGGGCAAGCCGGCGTTGATTCCGGGCGAGTGGGTGAAGTCGGGTGCGGTGGTGATCGATGTCGGCATCAATCGCACCGACGATGGTCGCCTGGTGGGGGATGTCGGCTTCGATGCGGCCGCCGAACGCGCTGGCTGGATCACGCCGGTACCGGGCGGGGTGGGGCCGATGACCGTCGCCACTTTGATGCGCAATACGCTGGAAGCCGCCGAACTGGCCGACGCCGGTATTTGATGCCCGGCCCGCCGTGGCGCGATCGCGGCAGATGCGTCGCGGCGCCCGGGCGCGGTAGAATATCGCGCTTCCCAAGCCATCGGCCCCGCCATGCTCCGTATCCTGGCAGAAGCGCTCACCTACGACGACGTTTCGCTCGTCCCGGCGCATTCCACCGTCCTGCCCAAGGACGTTTCGCTCGCCGCCAACCTCACTCATTCCCTGCGCCTCAACCTGCCGATCGTCTCGGCGGCGATGGATACCGTGACCGATGCGCGCCTCGCCATCGCCATGGCCCAGCTCGGCGGCATCGGCATCCTGCACAAGAACATGAGCTGGCAGGAGCAGGCCGCCAGCGTGGAGCGGGTCAAGAACTTCGAATCCGGCATCATCCGCGAGCCCTTGACGGTGACGCCGCAGACCACCATCGGCGAGGCGATCAAACTTACCCGCGCCCGCAACATTTCCGGCGTGCCGGTGGTGGATGCCTCGGGTCAACTGGTCGGCATCGTCACCGGCCGCGACATGCGTTTCGAGAAGAAACTCGACGACCCGGTCTACAACATCATGACTCGCAAGGAGAAGCTGGTCACGGTGAAGGAAGACGCCAGCGACGACGAAGTGCTCGACCTGTTGCACAAGTACCGTATCGAGAAAGTGCTGGTGGTGAACGACGATTTCGCCTTGCGTGGGCTGATCACCGTCAAGGACATCCAGAAGAAGCGCGATAACCCCAATGCCGCCTACGACATCGACGAGCAGCTCCTGGTCGGCGCCGCGGTCGGCGTCGGCGGCGATACCGAGCAGCGCATCGAGGCGTTGGTCGAAGCGCAGGTGGACGTGATCATCGTCGATACCGCGCATGGTCATTCGCAGGGCGTGATCGAACGCGTGGCCTGGGCGAAGAAACGGTATCCGAAGTTGCAGGTGGTCGGCGGCAATATCGTCACCGGCGATGCGGCGCTGGCGCTGATGGATGCCGGCGCCGATGCGGTAAAGGTGGGCGTCGGTCCCGGCTCGATCTGCACCACCCGGGTGGTGGCGGGCGTCGGCGTGCCGCAGGTGACGGCGATTTCGATGGTGGCCGATGCCCTGCAAGACCGCATCCCGCTGATCGCCGATGGCGGCATCCGTTATTCGGGCGATCTGGGCAAGGCGCTGGCCGCGGGCGCATCGACCATCATGATCGGCGGGTTGTTCGCCGGCACCGAGGAAAGCCCGGGCGAAACCGAACTCTTCCAGGGCCGCAGCTACAAGAGCTATCGCGGCATGGGCAGCCTGGGCGCCATGGAAAAAGGCTCGAAAGACCGCTATTTCCAGGATTCGGCCGATGCCGACAAACTGGTGCCGGAAGGTATCGAGGGCCGTGTGCCGTATCGCGGCCCGCTCGCCGGAGTGGTGCACCAGCTTGCTGGTGGCCTGCGCGCGACGATGGGTTATGCCGGTTGCGCGAGCATCGAGGAAATGCGCAAGAAGCCGCAGTTCGTCAAGGTCAGTGGCGCCGGTCAGCGCGAATCGCACGTTCACGATGTGCAGATGACCAAGGAACCGCCGAACTACCGGGCGGGGTGAGCGCGCGCATACGCGAACGACCGGCCTGGATGGCCTGGCCGGGCGCTCCGAAGCCGAATCGCTGCGCCAGCGAAGGCAATCTTTTCTTCAAGTACGTCGCCTCATGACCGACATCCACTCCGACAAAATCCTCATCCTCGATTTCGGCGCGCAATACACCCAGCTCATTGCGCGGCGTATCCGCGAAATCGGCGTGTATTGCGAGATATGGGCCTGGGATCACGATCCGGCCGAGATCGCCGCATTCGGCGCCAAGGGCATCATCCTGAGCGGCGGTCCGGAATCGACCACCGAGCCGGGATGTCCGGCCGCGCCGCGTCAGGTGTTCGATGCGGGCGTGCCATTACTCGGCATCTGCTACGGCATGCAGACCTTGGCGGTGCAACTGGGCGGCGCCACCGAAGCCGGCAACCAGCGCGAATTCGGTCATGCCGAGCTGGAACTCGTCGCCGATGATCGCCTGATGCCGGTGCTGAAGACGTTGCCGGATGGCAGCAACGTCTGGATGAGCCACGGCGACCATGTTTCGAAAGCGCCGCCGGGCTTCACTATCACGGCGAAGACCGACCGCCTCGGCATCGCCGGGTTTGCCGACGATGCACGCGGTATCTACGGCGTGCAGTTCCACCCGGAAGTGACCCATACCCGCGGCGGCGAGGCGTTGCTGCGCCGTTTCGTGGTGGATATCTGCGATTGCCGGACGCTGTGGACGCCCGCCAACATCATCGAGGACCAGATCGCCCGGGTACGCGAACGGGTCGGTTCGGACGAAGTGATCCTCGGCCTGTCCGGTGGCGTCGACTCCTCGGTGGTGGCCGCGCTTCTGCATCGGGCGATCGGTGAAAAACTGACCTGCGTGTTCGTCGATACCGGTCTGTTGCGCTGGCAGGAGGGTGACCAGGTGATGGCGACCTTCGCCGAGCATCTTGGCGTCAGGGTCATCCGGGTCAATGCCGCCGATCGCTATTTCGACAAGCTCAAGGGCGTCGAAGACCCGGAAGCCAAGCGCAAGGTCATCGGCAATCTGTTCGTCGAGATATTCGACGAGGAATCGGCCAAACTGAAGAACGCCAAGTGGCTGGCGCAAGGCACCATCTATCCGGACGTGATCGAATCGGCCGGCAGCAAGACCGGCAAGGCGCATGTCATCAAGAGCCACCACAATGTCGGCGGCCTGCCCGAGGACATGAAACTGGGCCTGGTGGAACCCTTGCGCGAACTATTCAAGGACGAGGTACGCCGGCTGGGCGTGGAACTCGGCCTGCCGCGCGAGATGGTCTATCGCCATCCATTCCCCGGGCCGGGGCTGGGCGTTCGCATTCTCGGGGAAGTGAAGCGCGAATACGCCGACTTGTTGGCGCAGGCCGACCATATCTTCATCGATGAATTACGCCGCGCCGATCTCTACGATAAGACCAGCCAGGCGTTCGCCGTATTTCTGCCGGTGAAATCGGTTGGCGTGGTCGGTGACGCCCGCGCCTACGAATGGGTGATCGCCCTGCGCGCGGTCGAAACCATCGATTTCATGACCGCGCACTGGGCGCACCTGCCGTACGATTTTCTCGGCAAGGTCAGTAACCGCATCATCAACGAGTTGCGGGGAATCTCACGCGTGGTCTACGACATCAGCGGCAAGCCGCCGGCGACGATCGAGTGGGAGTGATTCGGTGTGGAAAGCACACAGAGGCATGCGATTTTGCAGTGCGACGAAGACGGTTGCGATGAATCAATGCGTGAGAATAAACTCTGTCCGAGCTTGTGGAAATAATGTGGGAATTAATGTTCGGAGTATTTGAGCTGCTTGATATTGGGTCGACAATGATCCATGACAACGAAACCAGCATCACCGATCTCCAGGGGCGCAAGGGCACACGCGAATACGATATTTTTGACGGTCTCACCAAAAAAGAACCACGGCCGCCACGTTGCATCAGCGGAGTGATTCGGGCTTGATATCGGTTGGCGCTGAGTAGCGCGAGAACACATCCAGGCCCACGTTTGGGCCTTTGGGTGATTTCATCCGGTACTTTTTGGTATCGTTAATCGCTGTTTTTCCGGGGTGATTCAAAGCCCTGCGGTAATGGTCCTGAATGCAGGTTGCTGGGCATAGGTGGCGGGGGGGGGGAGCCCGTCTAACCAACGTCATTCCGGCCGGGGCGCGTGTCCGGCGGGGGGCGTTGTGGCGGCTTCGGGTTGAGCCGCAAGTTCAAGCGCCGGCTCGAATTTGGTCGCTTACTTCCGCTTCAATCCCAGGAGGGGGAGTACTTGTGGTCGCGGAAGAGTTCCGGTAGCCCCGAAACCTGCTTGAAACGCAGCACTTCGTCATCGTCCATGCCAAGTTCGCGAGCCACGTCGATCTCGTCCCAGCCTGCGCGCAGCAGCATGACCACGATGTCGGTCATGGGCAGTGCGCCATGTACCCCGCGCGCCCGGTTATGGCGGATGGTGCTGGCGATGCGGTCGGCCTGGTTCTCTCGTGCGGCGCGGATGGCCACCACCGGCAAGTGGCCGTGTAGTCGTTGCCGGATACGGCCTGCTTTCTTGCCCACCCTTTGCCGGTGGAAACCATCGACGATGACGTAATGCTCCTCCGTCTCCTGATGCGCGACGATCGGCTGGGTGAAGCCGTCGGCATCGATGGACAGCGCCAGCAGCTTCATCTCGGGCGGCGCGACGGTATTGGGGTTATAGTCGTTGCCTTCCACCTGGTCGCAAGGGACCCATTGCACGAAATCCACCGGTTCGTCCGCGAATGGGCTGTGTTCATGCAAATGCCGGCGTATTAGGTTGATGGCTTCGATTTGCCGTTTCAACGGCAGGCAGTCCAGTTCCTGGAACAGGTTTCTGGCCCGTTCCACCAGTTTCTCGACTTGTGGCATGTGTGCTCCTTACCAAGGATACCCAGCGTCCCCGGGCGCTCCGTACTTGAAATCCATATGGCGTTAGATAAGCCGCGCAGCCCTCGGGCACCCGCATGGTGCAGCCCAGCTCCAGATCATCGATGTAGTCCAACACCTGCTGGCGCAGCACGCGGAACAGACCATGTCCGCGCGCTTCGCTGCGCACGTAGCACTCGCGGATGCGTATCACGTCCGGCTGCCGCTCCACGCTGATGAAGCCCAGTACCCGAGCCTGGTGCTTGTCTTTGACGATGAACCACCGGTAGCGGGGGCCGTCGTTGAGCGGGTAGCCGCCGCATTCGCGGCGTACCGTGGCGCTGGCGAAGAAGCGCCCCATCAGGGCAAAGAAGGCCGCCTCGTCGTCCGATGAGCGTAGTTGCAGGAATTCGCAGTTCTCCAGGCTGATCACGATGTGTTTTCCTCGGTTGGTGTCAGCGAGTCGACGTCGCGCCGGGCGAAGCCGAACGACAACGAGCGCGCCATGTCCTGCTTGAGCAGCGACATGGCCACGCGTCGCCATGATGGCTGGGCTCTGCGGTTCTCCAGGGCAGGCACACCGGCGTCCGGCCAGTTGTCCAGTGGGTAGTCGTGCTGTTCCCACCAGCGGATGAAGCAGCGGATACGGCGCGCATACACCACCTGCAATTGCTCCGGCATGCTCCGCAGAAGGAACTGGCTGTACTGTTTCCAGGTGCTGAATGTTGGCGGCAGGCCGAGTCCGCCGCGATAGCCCAGCAGGCGCTGGCGCGAATATCGTGCCGCGTAGTTGGCACCGGCCACGCGCCGGACGACACGGAACCACGTTTGAGGCTCCAACTGGTGGAACAGGTCCAGTCCCTTGCGCTGGTCGTCGCCGTAGGGCTGACAGATGCGCATTTGCGAGAATGGCACGCCGGCCAGGTGCATGTGGTCGTAAAGACGGTTGTAGGTGTGGCCGTGTTCGGCCGTATAGCGCCACAGGTCGGCGAACTTCCAGTCGTAGATTGGGAAGAAAGTCACCGCGCGGCCGCTGGCCAAGTCGCGCGCGCTCCATTGAATCGCCGTGTCAGTGCCGGGTGGAGTCCAGGCGCATTTCTTCACCCGTGCCCGGCGCTTGACCGCCAGGTAGCGATTGAGCGACTCGTCCGAGCGGATGCCGACAAGGAAGGCCGTGGGCACATCCTGCGCCAGCCATTCGTTGAAGGCCGGCACGAATTCCTCGAATTCCATGCGGTAACGGTAGAAGGGAAAGAACCCCTGGTCGCGCACCACCGAGGGATGCGTCGGCATGGGGCGCACCCAGTCCATCTCCCGTCCGGGTTCCCACGCGCACCAGTACGGCTCCCGCAGGCTGGAGGCATTGCGCAGGTTGATCGGCAGGCAGATCCACCACGGCCGCACATCCTCGCGGGAGAACATTTCCTCTACGTGGGCGATGGTGGCGCTGTACTGCCCCTCCAGGTCGATGAATAGCGCATCCACCGCGCCGCGACCCATCTCGGATGCGACCTCCAGCGCCAGATGCAGCATGACCGAACTGTCCTTGCCGCCGGAGAAGGCCACACAGACACGATCGAAATGTTCGAAGACGAGCCGGGTACGGGCCTTGGCGGCTTGATAGACATCCAACTCGTGATAGCACTTCCCTTTCGCAGATCCAGCCATCCCGACTCCCAGAAAGAGAAACGCATGAATGGCCCGCATCGGACTTCGTAAGTGTCCTGAATACCGGGCCATCATAGCCGCAATGGGAGGGCTTCCGACGCGGGGCGAATGCGAATGGTGGAGCGCCAATCCTGAAGTGAAATAGTAGGATCGTCTTCATGATCGGCTGATCGTCGTTATTTTTGCCGGCCAGTGCAGACGCGCAAGACCTGTCGAGACGTCTTACTTGAGGCAGCGACGATACTGTCCTGGCGTCATGCCGAGCACTTGCCGGAAGGCGCGGGTCATGTGTGTCTGGTCGGAGAAACCGCAGGCGGTAGCGACCTCGGCAAGTGTCATGCCGCCCTGTTTGATGAGCGCCTTGGCCTGCGTCACCCGCATGCTCTGGCGGTACTGGTGGGGCGTTTGCCGCAAGGTGCGGGTGAATCGCTGGAAAAGCACGGTACGGCTCAAGCCGACTGCCGCCGCCAGCTCGCTGAACGTGAACTGGCGGGCCAGCGAATGGCGCATGAATTCGTCCACCTTCTTGAGCTGGGATGGCGACAAGCGCGCATTGGCATGGGCGGGTTCATTTCCCCCGAGCACGCAATATCGATGAAGGATATGACTGGCGACCGCGCGCGCGATGTACTCGCTGCGCCAGTTGCCTTCCAACCCCTCCAGGAGCATCTGTTTCGTTGCGAGCATCAGATGCGACAAGGTGGGGTCGGCGGCCGCGAACGCCGCCTTGTAGCGGAAATTCATCGTTCCGAGGTCGTAGATGTTTTCGGCGACTTCCTGAAGCACGCTGTCCTTCAGGAAAAAGTGAAGTGTGCGGGGAGTGTTGCCAATCGCATCCACGACCGATTCCCCTGGCGGGGTCATGACGAGTGTGTGCGGTTCGAGCGTGCCGGCAAGCGTTTGGCCCGCCACCTTGCGCCGGATGGTGCGTGGGGTCAGCACGGTTGTGATCCAGATGCAGGCGGTTGGACGATGCTCGGCGACGTGCGGTGTTTCCCGCGTGATGGCGGCGGCCATATCGCTCCATCCATGCCCTTCGCTGGAGTGAAGGATCTCGATGTCGTCGATGAGCGGAAGCGATGTTTCGTTCAACGCATATTCGATTACGGAGCGCGCATGGGCGCGGTAATGAAGGGGCGATGGCAGGTTTGGCGCGCCCGCTGGCCTTTGGGTTTTGCTCTCGTTCCCCATGGTCTGGTCGCCGTTGTTCGGCTCGTGCTTTCCCGAAAACAAGGAGTTCTCATGGCGGCGTGAAAACCCACGTTGCCGGTACCCGCCAGAAGCAAAGGCTCTGGCCGGAAGAGTCGTCCAGGCTGACCCCGAGCCGCTATTATGTATCAACGGTCACAGACATGCGAGGCGCGTTTATGAGCCTCTGCTACGGATTTATGCGCTAAAAATGGTAGTGGCGCCGGCAGCGGATGGTTCGCGTCGCGGCTCGCCATGGCCTCGACGCACGTTGCCATGCGGAAGTCCGTACTCGCACTTCGGTTCCGGGAAATTCACCTCGTGGATTCGGACGATTCAAGGTGGAAGTGGCGGCCCACTATCTTTTGTGCGAATGGGTTGGCAATAGCTTGTATCAATTACAAAGTCTGTGGAGTTTGGCGGGAGTGCAGCAGTACCAACGTCAGGAGGCCGTCATTTATGCGCGAGTTTTGCCTTGCGGAGTGGTGTCATGCCCATCTTCCGTCGGTATGCGAATGGCGGCTTCTCATTTCCGCTATTTGATATCATTACCGACGATTGGCGAGGTCGATGGTCAGAGTCCGCGCTCTGTGTATCATCCGATTCGCCGCGCGAGCGGGGTAGGCGGTGGAAGTGACGATGCGGTTTCATGTCGATCGAGATCAATCTTTTGATCATGCACGTTTGGGCCACTTAGCTGATGATGGAGCGGACGGTCGATCCCCACGCCCCGACCCGGAGCCGATTTCATTTCGTCATGAATGACAGCAACGTGCCAGCCCGCGCAGGGCGGAATGCGATTCGCTACCAGCGAGCCAATGGAATCATTGTATGACGGCCTCCGGCCAGCGCTTTTCCTCCGATGAGACATGGATGCGGCATGCCTTGGCGCTTGGCGAGCGTGCCATGCGCGAGGACGACGAAATCCCCGTTGGCGCGGTGGTGGTATCGCCTGAAGGCGAGGTGATCGGCGAGGGCGGGAACCGCAACATCGCCGAGTGCGACCCCAGCGCCCATGCCGAGATCGTGGCGATGCGTCGCGCGGGCAAGGCGCTGGGCAACCACCGGTTGGTCGGTTGCACCTTGTACGTCACACTGGAGCCTTGCGCGATGTGCGCGATGGCGATCGTGCACGCGCGCCTCGCCCGGGTCGTGTTCGGCGCCTTCGACCCCAAGACCGGCGCGGCCGGCAGCGTGTTCGGGCTGTTGACCGATCCGCGTCACAACCATCGCGTCGAGGTGACGGGCGGCGTATTGGCGGAGGAGGCGGGGCTGCGTCTCAGCAACTATTTCCGCGCCAAGCGCGGCAAAGCGCCGCTCACGGCCTTGGCGCCGGAGATCGACGCAATCGAGCCAGCTCCTGGTCCATCTCCAGGTCGAAACTCTGCACCGACAGGCTGACCTCGCGCCACAGCCACAGGCTTGCGCCCATCAGCATCAGTACGCCGGCTACCGCCAGCATTGTCGGGACCGTGCCCATGCGGAAGCCGGTGAAGGCATCGACGGCCAGCGTCAGGCTGGTGCCGACGAAGGCGCCCAGCCCCAGGTAAAGCATGCGGCAAGCCTGCAAGACCAGGTGCGCGCGCCGGCGGTGGCGGATGATCTGGCTGTCGGCATGTTCGCGTGCTTCCTCGGGAATCTGCTCCCATTCCTTCATGAGCGTGCGCAGTCGGTCCACCACCCGTGCCAGCCGGTTGTTGGCCGAGATCAGCAACGAGGAGGTCGCGGTGATCAACAGCGCCGGTGTGACCATCGTGGCAAGAATCGCGTAGTGGCTGGTGAGTGCGTTTTGGAACATCGGAAGCGGAAGCGGCAGGACGAATCGTTATCATGCCAACGATTCCCCAACCACGCGAACCCGCATGCAAGATAAGCCCGAAGAGCGCCTGATCTGGATCGACCTGGAAATGACCGGACTCGACACTGGCGCCGATTCCATCCTGGAAATCGCCACCGTCGTGACCGATGCCCAACTCAACGTGTTGGCCGAAGGGCCGGAGCTTGCCATTGCCCACGGGCTGGCGCGGCTCGAAGCGATGGACGAATGGAACCGCCGCCAGCATGGCCAGTCCGGGTTATGGCGACGCGTGCTGGAGGAAGGCGTTTCACTGGAGGCGGCCGAGGCTCGCACGCTGGCGTTCCTGCGCGCATGGGTGCCCGAGCGCGCTTCACCGATGTGCGGCAATTCCATCTGCCAGGATCGTCGCTTCCTGCATCGGCAGATGCCGTCGCTTGAGCGGTATTTCCATTATCGCAACCTGGATGTCTCGACCATCAAGGAGCTGGCGTGCCGCTGGGCGCCCGAGGTGATGGCCGGCTTCAGCAAGGAAAGCGCGCATACCGCCTTGAGCGACGTGCGCGATTCCATCGCGGAACTGGCTTACTACCGCCGCCATCTTGGCGCATTGGCATCGACCGATTGAACGGGCCGATTGCGTTGGCTGGTTGAGTCTGCCCGCGGCGGCTATCAGTCGGCGTCCACCGGCACCGAGGATTTCAGCAGTTCGCCCAGCGGTTTGCCGTCGGCATCCTGGTGGTAGACATGCAGATCGCGCTGCGGGTAAGGGATGCTGATGCCGGCGGTGGCGAATTCTCGATGCACCGCCTCGATCAGTTCGCTGCGGACTTCGAGAAAGTCGTCGGGCTTGCACCAGGCGCGCAGCGAGAGATTCACGCTGTTTTCGCCCAGGTCGGTTGCGAGCACCACGGTGGCCGGGCTTTTCAGCACCATGGGGCAGTTGGCGGCGAGTTCGAGCAGCACCTTGCGCGCGTGGTCGATGCGGTTGCCGTAGCCGATCCCCACGGCGACGTCGACGCGGCGCACCGGCTTATGGGTGAGGTTGACGATGGCCTGCCGGGTGATCTCGCTGTTGGGCAGCACGATCAATTCGTTCTGGTAGGTGCGCAGAAAAGTGGTGAAGATGCGTACCTGCTCGACCACGCCTTCGATGCCGCCGATTCTGATGCTGTCGCCGGCCTTGAACGGGCGCAGCATGATCAGCATGACGCCCGAGGCGATGTTGGAGAGCGAGTCTTTCAACGCCAAGCCGATGGCAAGGCCGGCGGCGCCGACCATCGCCAGCAATGAAGTCGTGGGGATGCCGAGCTGTTGCAGGGCGGCGATCACCACCACGACCATCAATGTGGCGAAGGCGACATTACGCAGGAAGTTGCTCAGGATCGTATCGACCTGGAAGCGGCCGAGCACGCGGTCGAGCAAACCGACTAGGCGACGGGCCAGCCACCACCCCACCAGTGCGATCGCCAGGGCCGCCACCAGGTCGAGCGCCTTGTCGGCGAGGTTGGCACTGAACCAGTGTTGGAGAGTGGTGGGCGTGGCGGTGGCCGGTGCGTTGGGAGCGCTGCTTTGCATTCAATGATCTCTCGAAGTGGGAGTATCCCGACACATGCGGGGAAGAGCGGTTTCCCGTGGCCGCTGGGGCGCGGCATTCCTTCCCCGTAGTGACTCAGGCCGATTTCGATCGGGCGAGCTTGAGCCAGGTATCGACCACGGTATCGGGATTGAGCGATACCGATTCGATGCCTTCTTCCATCAGCCACTGGGCGAGATCGGGGTGGTCGCTCGGCCCCTGGCCGCAGATGCCGACGTACTTGCCCTTCTTCTTCGCCGCACTGATCGCCATCGAGAGCATTTTCTTCACCGCCGGATCGCGTTCATCGAACAGATTGGCGACGATGCTGGAGTCGCGATCCAGGCCCAGTGTGAGCTGGGTCATGTCGTTGGAGCCGATCGAGAAGCCGTCGAAGATGTCGAGGAACTCGTCGGCCAGCAGCGCGTTGGAGGGGACTTCGCACATCATGATGACCTTCAAGCCGTTTTCGCCCTGTTTGAGGCCGTTGCTCGCCAGCACCTCGATGACCTTGCGGCCTTCGTCGAGCGTGCGCACGAACGGGATCATCACCCACAGATTGTCCAGGCCCATCTCCTCGCGTACGCGTTTGACCGCGCGGCACTCCAGCGAGAAGGCTTCGGCGAAGCTCGGGTCGATGTAGCGAGAAGCGCCACGGAAGCCGATCATCGGGTTTTCCTCGTGCGGTTCGTAGCGCGCGCCGCCGACGAGATTGGCGTATTCGTTCGACTTGAAGTCGGACAGGCGCACGATGACCGCGTGCGGCGCCACCGAGGCGGTGATGGTGGCGATGCCCTCGGCCAGGCGGTCGACGTAGAAATCGACCGGCGAGGCGTAGCCGGCGATTCTGGCGTCGATCCTGGCGCGAGTTTCGGCATCTTGGCGGTCGTATTCCAGCAGCGCCTTGGGATGGATGCCGATATGACTGGCGATGATCATCTCCAGGCGCGCCAGGCCGATGCCGGCGTTCGGCAATTGGCCGAAATCGAAAGCGCGCTCCGGGTTGGCCACGTTCATCATGATCTTGAGCGGCGCCGGCGGCATGTTGTCGAGATCGGTGGTGGTGCGCTCGAAGGGCAGGGCGCCCTTGTAGATGTAGCCGGTGTCGCCCTCGGCGCAACTGACGGTGATCGCTTCGCCATCGGTGATGGTGTCGAGCGCGTTGCCGGTGCCGACCACCGCTGGCACGCCGAGCTCGCGGGCGATGATCGCCGCGTGGCAGGTACGGCCGCCACGGTTGGTGACGATGGCGGCGGCGCGCTTCATCACCGGTTCCCAGTCGGGGTCGGTCATGTCGGCGACCAGCACGTCGCCGGGCTGTACGCGGCTCATGTCGTCGAGCGTGCGCACGACACGGGCGAGGCCCGCGCCGATCTTCTGGCCGATGGCGCGGCCCTCGGCGATCACCTCGCCGCGTTGCGAGAGCGCGTAGCGCTCGATCTGGGTGGCCTTGGCTCGGGATTTCACCGTTTCCGGGCGGGCTTGCAGAATGTAGAGCTTGCCGGTGGCGCCGTCCTTGCCCCATTCGATGTCCATCGGGCGGCCGTAATGCCGTTCGATCACCAGGGCTTGCTTGGCGAGCTCGTGGACGTCGGCATCGGTGATGGAGAACTTGTCGCGCAGCTCGGCCGGGGTGTCCTCGGTGCGCACGCGCTCGCCGGGCGCGTCGGAATAGATCATCTGCAACTGCTTGCTGCCGAGCGCGCGGCGCAGGATCGCCGGTTTGCCGGCGGTAAGCGTGGGCTTGTAGACATAGAATTCGTCCGGGTTGACCGCGCCTTGCACGACCATTTCGCCAAGGCCGTAGCTGGAGGTGACGAACACCACGTCGCGGAAGCCGGATTCGGTATCGAGCGTGAACAGCACGCCCGAGGCGCCGATGTCCGAACGCACCATCTGCTGGACGCCGGCGGAGAGGAATACGTCCTCGTGCTTGAAGCCGTGGTGGACGCGATAGGCGATGGCGCGATCGTTGTAGAGGCTGGCGAAGACTTCCTTGACCTTCTGCACCACGTCGTCGGCACCGGTCACGTTGAGGAAGGTTTCCTGCTGGCCGGCGAAGGAGGCGTCGGGCAGGTCCTCGGCGGTGGCGGAGGAGCGCACGGCGACCGCCAGTTCGTCGCTGCCGGCCTGCTTCGACATCTCGACGTAGGCCGCGCGGATGTCGGCTTCGAGCGCGGGCTGGAGTGGCGCGTCGATGACCCAGCCGCGGATTTCCGCGCCCGCCGCGGTCAGTGCGGGAACGTCCTCCACGTCGATGGTGGCGAGCCTGTCGTAGATGCGTGCGTGCAGGTCGTTGTGGGCGATGAAGGCTTTGAAGGCGTCGGCGGTGGTGGCGAAGCCACCCGGCACCGAGACGCCCAGCCCGGCCAACTGGCCGATCATCTCGCCGAGCGAGGAATTCTTGCCGCCCACCTGGGCGAGGTCGGTCAGGCGAAGGTCTTTCAGCCACAGAATGTTGGCGCTCAAGGCAGGCTCCAGGGAGGGAAGGGGACGCGGCGGTGCCGACAACGCGCTATTTTAGCAACCCCCGCTAGTATGGTTCGAGCCACAGTACTCATGTCCCAGTCGCGCCCGGTTTTTTACGTGTCGGATGGCACCGGCATCACCGCCGAAACCATCGGCCATAGCTTGCTGACGCAGTTCACCGACCAGGTGTTCGAGAAGGACCGGCTGCCGTTCGTCGACAATCCGGCCAAGGCGCACGAGGCCGCCGCCGAGATCCGGCGGGCCGGCGAGCGCACCGGGGTGCGGCCGATCGTGGTCAATACCGTGGTGGACAGCGAATTGACCGCGATCCTGGCCGAAAGCGGGGCATTGATGCTGGACGTGTTCGAGCCGTTCATCGCGCCGCTGGAGGAGGAATTCGGACACAAGCGTCAGCCGCGTGTGGGACAGGCGCATGGCATCGTCGATTTCGACGTCTACCACCAGCGCATCAACGCGATGAACTACGCGCTGACCCACGATGACGGTATCCGCCTCGACTACAGCGACGCCGACTTGATCCTGGTGGGCGTGTCGCGCGCCGGCAAGACGCCGACCTGCATCTACCTGGCGCTGCACCACGGCGTGCGCGCGGCCAACTACCCGCTGACCGAGGAGGATCTGGAAAGCGACCGCCTGCCGGTCAGGCTGCGCCCTTACCGGCACAAGATCTTCGGTTTGACCATCGACCCGGTGCGGTTGCGGCAGATCCGCCAGGAGCGCCGGCCCGATTCGCGCTACGCCCAACTCGACACCTGCAAGCGTGAAGTGGCCGCGGCCGACGTGATTTTCCGTACCGAACGAATCCCGGTGCTCTCGACCACGCACGCATCCATCGAGGAGATCGCCAGCCGGGTGTTGGAGACGCTGGGCATCAACCGGGAAATGTATTGAACTCCGGGGCGGTGGTCGCGCGGGCTTGGATGCCCGGTATGGAAATCCCATAGGATCGGCGCATGAACGCAGTCGTTTCCCGCACCCGTCATCGGCCCGGGCTGAGCCGTCTTGGCTGGTTGATGGGTCTGTACGCCGAAAATCACCGGAAGCTGGAGCGCCTGTTCGCCCCCGCGCCGCTGGCCAAAGGTCGGTATCTTTCCGATGCCGGACGCGGCCTGCGGTTGCGGCTGGAGGTCATCGAGCAGCACAAGTTCACCACCGAAATGCGCTTGACCTACGACGTACTCGATCCCGTCACCGGAGAACCCGATCCTTCCGCGCACGTCCGGTTCTACCGCGATGCGCGCCAGGCCGAGGCCACGCATTGCTACGTCGGGCGGTGCTGGCAGGATGTGATCGGCATGTATCCGCCACCCGTTGAATTGATCGACCATCGCCTGAGGATGAACACTTTCTTATCCAAATGGCTGGATTATCTGGCCGGGCAGGGGCATGGCGTGGCCACCTTGCGGCCACTGCCGGCAGGCGGGTGACTGGAGACGGGAAACGCGCCCTGGCGCCACCCACCGCCCAATTGGGTGGAAGTGCGATGACTGGCCGAGTGGCGGTCGGGATTCGTGGATAGCCGGTCGGCTGAGTATCCCGGCCCGACACACCCGCTGGCCAGATCGCACCCGCATGAGCCGATGAGACGGGGCATTCAGATCGGCTCCGGGTGCTCAGAAACCGGTCTCGCCATTGGGGCCGGGGGGAAGCATGATGACCGGCCGAGTGGCGGTTGGGATTCGTGGACAGCCGGTCGGCTGAATATCCCGGCCCGACGCCCCCGCTGGCTAGATCGCAACCGCTTGAGCCGATGAGATGGGCATTCAAGATGGGCTCCGAGCGCTCAAAAACGGGTCTCGCCATCAAGGTGATGTGGGGTGCCGGCCAAACGCAGAGACTTGCGCGCGCGGCGGAAAGCGCTTGGGCTGGCTATTGACTCGGTGCATCGTGATTCCACGAAAGGCGCCGGGACTGGGCGTTGGCGTGGCGCGATTCCATGTATCCGGCGCTGCCGCAGTCTGATACGATATATCCAATCGAATATATCGATACCGATCCACCATGCGTCTGAAGAATCTGCTTCCCGCCCCTCTGTTGCTTCTGGCCGGAGCACTCAACGCACAGTCGCTGCCGGTCGGCTGCGACACCTTTAGTTGGGATGTCGCCGACGAACTGGCGGTGCTGCGGACCGAGCCGCGGCCGATCATCGTCAGTGATGGTTCTCCGGGTAGCGAAGTGCGTATCGAGCTGGGCAGTTTCCGCCGCGCCATCCTGCGGCCGCAGGCGGAAGTGCGACTGGCCGCCCGACCCGGCAAGCCCATGCTGGAGGATGACGCCAGCGGCGGGCTGTTGACCTTCCGCGTGCCCGAAGACGGACGTTACCGGGTATCGATCACCACCGGGCACTGGATCGATGTGGTCGACAACGGACAAGTCGTGCGCTCGCTGGATTTTCAGGGCCGTCGCGGTTGCCCGCTGGTGCACAAGATCGTCGAATACGACCTGCCGGCCGGGCGCGACCTGCAACTACAGTTCATCGGCGGCGCGGCGTTGGAATCGGGCGTTGCCATCACCCGGGTGCGCGCACGTAAATGAAGCTGTTGACCGGGTTTGGCCTGTGCCTGCTTTCGGGCATGGCGCTGGCCACGACGCTGCCCGCGCTGGTCGAAGTGCGGGCGGATGGACGCGCCCCGCAACCATGGCGCACGCTGAATGCCGTGGACGTAGAGCGCTTCGAACTTGGCCACGCGGTGTTCAACACCTCGTGGTTGCCGGCCCGTGGCAACGCCAGCCGCCGTGACGGTCTCGGCCCCGTGTTCAATTCCGTCTCCTGCGATTCCTGCCACAACAGCCGTCGGCGCGGCCGTGGGCCGAGCGGTAATGGGCCGGTGCCGACCGACTTCGTGGTCCAGGCGGGGCGTCTGCTGGCCGATGGCGGCCTGCAACGCGGGCACCCACGCTTCGGCCACGTCATCAATACCGATGCCATCGACGGCCACCGCTCCGAGGCGACGATCGGCATCCGTTACCAGGCCCGCGCGCGCACCCGTGCCGACGGCAGCCTGCAATGGCTGCACCACCCGGAATACCTCATCGGCATGCCCGATGGCGGGCCGCCGCCCGCCGACCTGGTGGTGATGCCACGGATGGCGCCGCAGGTGCTGGGCAGCGGGCTGCTGGAGCGGGTGCCGGAAGCGGCCATCCTGGCTTATGCCAGAAGCGTGGTCGTTGGAGGCGTGCCGGCATGGGTGGACGATGCCGAGGGGCGGCGTCTCGGGCGCTTCGGCTGGCAGGGAACCGAGCCGGATATCGCCAGCCAGACCGCCGCCGCGTTCGCGCGGGAGATGGGGTTGACCACGCCGCTGATCGCGACCGACGACTGCACCACGCGTGATGACGCCTGCCGCGAAGCCGCCGATGGCGGACACCCGGAAGTGACAGCGGATCTGTTCGAGGCGGTGGTCGCCTTCCAGCAATGGGAGCGGATGCGGCAGACGCCGGAGGGCGCGCGTCTACAGGCGGCCAGCGTGCATGGCGCGGAGCTGTTTGAGCGCAGCGGTTGCGTCGATTGCCACCGTGGCGAACTGCCGCTGGCCGATGGCCGCCGCATCACGCCTTATACCGATCTGCTGCTGCACGACCTGGGCGAGGAACTGGCCGATCGCGATGTCGCTGGCCGGTCGGTGCCCAGCCTGTGGCGAACCGCGCCGTTGTGGGGGCTATCCACCGCGCGGGAAGGCGGCCGCGAATTGCGCCTGATGCACGACGGCCGCGCCCGCAGCATCGACGAGGCCGTCGGCTGGCATGGCGGCGCGGCGGCCGCGGCGCGCGAACGCTATGACCGGCTCGACCAGACCGAGCGGCAGTTGTTGCTGGAGTGGCTTTCTTCGCTATGACGCGCGTGAGGAACGTCCCTGTCCACTGCCGTGCCCGCGCTTGTCGTCATATGAAATTGGATATGACGCTCACTGAATCATGAACAGGTCATTGCCCAGGCCGGGACGACCGCGTGGGCCACGAATCAGAACAACCACGAGGACTTCCACATCATGCAACGACCTCACCGCCTGGGCCTGGCCATCGCGTGCATACTGGCCTTGCCGTTTGCCGCTCAAGCCACCACTCCCGACGACGCCAAGCCCCCCCGCGACGAAGAAGCGTTCACCCTGGGCCGGGTCACGGTGGTTGGACAGCGCCCGGCGTCTGTCGCAACCGGCGATGCCACCATCACCCGCGAAGAGATGTGGACCTTCCATGCGTTGACGTTGGACGAAGCGATCAAGCTCACCCCGGGGGTGACGACCTCGCAGGACAGCAATGGCCGCCGCAACGAGCACGACATCTTCATCCGTGGCTTTGGTCGCTGGCATGTGCCGCTGTCGATCGACGGCGTGCGCATCTATCTGCCGGCCGACAACCGGCTGGATTTCCGCCGCTTCCTGACGGCCGACCTGGCCGAAGTGCAGGTACACAAGGGGCTGGTGCCGGTGATCGACGGCCCGGGGGCGATGGGCGGTGCGATCAATCTGGTCACGCGCAAGCCGACCCGCGCGTTCGAGGGCCAGTTTCAGGCCGGTATCGACCTGGACCGCGGCGGTGAGATGGCGGCCTGGAATACCTATGCCTCGATGGGAACGCGCCAGGACCGCTTTTACCTGCATGCCAGCGTCAGCGCCCAGGATCGCAATTACTGGCGGCTGCCGGGCGGCTATGCCGGCACCTCGATCCAACCGGCCGGCAAGCGAAACCGTTCGTCGACGGACGACTCGCGCATCAATCTGAAGCTGGGCTTCGAGCCGAACGCCACCGACGAATACTCGCTGTCCTACACCCGTCAGGCGGGCAGCAAGGGCGCCCCGCTGAACGTATACAACGATCCGCCAAACCCGCCCAACAGCTACTGGGACTGGCCGGTCTGGAACATCCGCAATCTCTATTTCCTGTCCAACACAAGCCTTGGCGACGAGGCTTACGTGAAGACCCGGCTCCACCACAACACCTTCGACAACGCGTTATACGCCTACGACGACGCGCGTTACGCCATCCAGTCGAACAGGGGGCGCTTCAGGAGCATCTACGAAGACAGCGGCTACGGCGCCAGCGTCGAGGCCGGTTTCCGCGTCTCGCCGGCCAACCGCATGCGGCTGGCCGCGCACTGGCGCAGCGACCGCCACAGCGAATACAACGTCAACCGGCCCACGCATCCGACGCTGTCCTCGCGCGAGCCAACTCAGTACAGCCGCGAGGACACCTGGTCGCTGGCGGTGGAAAATACCTGGACGCCGAGCGAGGCGTTGGAGGTGCTTCTTGGCCTCAGCCACGACCGTAACGATGTCAAACAGGCGCAGGAATACAACGCCCGCAAGGGCCTGTATGAATATCCGAAGGGCGGCAGCAGCGCCTGGAACGGGCAGGTCGGGGTGTACTGGCAGCGCGACGCGGACACCCGGCTGGGCGCCAGCCTGTCCTCGCGCACCCGTTTCGCGACCTTGTTCGAACGCTTCAGTACCCGCTTCGGCACCGCCATCCCCAATCCCGGTCTGGGCGGCGAGCGCGCCACCCAGTTGGAACTGTCCTGGCAGCGGCGGCTTTCGGAACGCACGCGTTTCAACGCTGCGATATTCCGCGCCGAAGTCGGCGACATGATCCAGACCGTGGTGGTCGATGCCGGGCCGCCGCAAATGACCCAGACCCGCAACGTCGGCGATGGTGTCTACCAGGGCGTGGAGTTCGGTGGCGAATCGCGCCTGTCCGAGCGCTGGGTGATCGGCGGCAACGCCACCTGGCTGGAGCGCCGGATCCGCGACGCGCTGCAACCCGATTACCGCCCGACCGGCGTACCCGGCCGTCAGCTCTTTCTGTACGCCACCTGGTCGCCGCTGCCGAAGTGGTCGTTCACCCCCAGCGTGGAACACGCCAGCGACCGTTGGAACAGCGGACCGGGCGCCAGTTACCTGCGCACCGGCCGCTATACCTTGGCCAATCTACAGGCGCAGTGGACGCCAAGGCCGAACCTGGTCGTCGCCCTTGGCGGCCGCAACCTACTGGACCAGGAATACGAACTGGCCTGGGGCTTCCCCAACGAAGGCCGTAACTGGTACGGGAAGTTGCAGATCAGCTTCTGACATCGTGCCCGCTGCCCGCCACGCCTAACCGCCGGTGGGCGGCGTCATATGGCGATGCAGGTAGCCGATATGGCTGGATGCCGCTTCGACGGCGCCGGCTTCCAGGTGCCGGTAGCGGCGTACCACTTCCTCGCCCCATGCCGTCAACCGCGCGCCGCCGCCGCCGTTGCCGCCCTTGGCGGTTTCCACCACCGGCGCGTCGAAGTGCCGGTTCATCGCGTCGATCAGGTCCCAGGCGCGCTTGTAGCTCATCTTCATGCGTCTGCCGGCCGCCGAAATCGATCCGGTCTCGCGGATCCCTTCCAACAGATCGACCTTGCCTGGGCCGAGCACCAGCCCCGAGTCGAATACCAGCCGGATCCGCATCCGTGCAGGAAGTGCTTTAGCCGCCATCAAGGCGTCCCTCAACGTTCATCATGTCGCTGCCCTGGTCGTCCGCGGCGGGGAGCGATGTTTTAGCACGGGGAAATCGGTGGCGGCCCCGGGGCGCGTCATGAACTTCAATACGGACAAGCGCCGGTAAAGCGGGCCGCGGCGAATGCGGCCCGCCCATGCCTCAGCGCGCCCAGGCGCGACCGTTGTAGACCCGGACGGAGGACCCCTCGCGGATGCCGCCGATGTCGTTCTGGCTGACCACGGTGCTCTGGCCGTTGTTCATGCGCACGTAAACGTTGTAATGGGCGCCGCCGCCGGCACGGTTCTGGATGGCGTTGCCGACCGCCGCGCCGGCGGCGGCGCCGGCCACGGTGGCGGTGTTGCGGCGGCCCTGGCTGTCGGTGTTCTGCTTGGCGATCTGGCGGCCGGCCACCGCGCCCACGATGCCGCCGATCACCGCGCCGGTGGCGGGCGGGGCGCTGGCGCCGCCGGAGATCATCTCGATCCGGGTCACGGTGCCGCAGTCGTAGCAGTTGGCGCCGGGGCCGGGCGGCGGCGGTGCGTTGCCGTAACCGCCGCCATGGCCGGGGGAGGTGGCACAGGCGGACAAGGCGAGCGCGGAAGCCGCGGTGGCGGCCAAGGTCAGGGTGCGGACGTTCATGACTTCTCTCCTCGGTGGCAAACGTGGATGTCGCGCGTCGACATCCTTGGCGTGGCCCGATGAATATCGGGTCAATCCATCGGCTGCTGGCGGCGAGGCGTCAGCACGGGTTCATGCCGTTGGCGCGGAGGTGAAGCCCCGCAACGAAAACGCCCGGCGCGGGGCCGGGCATTCGGTCGGGTGAAAAGTGCTTGGAAATCAGCCTTTCTTGAAGTCGTCGTGGCAAGCCTTGCACTGGCCGCCGATGTCGCCGACGGTCTTCTTCAGGCTTTCGCAGGACAGGGGAGGATTGGCCTGGGCGGCATCGAGCACGGCGCGAAAGTTGGCCGAATGCTTGGCGAAGCGCTCGTCGCTGGCCAGATCGGGGTAGGCGAAATCCACGTCGTCGCCCATCCGGCGCAGGGTTTGCAGGTGCGGCAGGCTGTCGGTGGCGTTGCAGCGGTTGATCTCGATGTTCTTCTTCAGCCGCCCCATGTGCCAGGCCTGCACCGTCATCACGCTGTCGGGGAAGCGATCCTTGCGGGCATCGAGCGCGCGCATGGCCATCACCGCGGCGATGGCGCCCAGCACCAGACCCAGCAACAGCATGAAAAAGTAGCGGCTGGCGGCGGAGGATTTCTTTCTTGGGGTTTCGTTGGCTGGCGTAGACATGCGGGCTCTCCCTCGTGAATGGCCGGCACGATATCACGGTGGCCGTGCCGGTAAAATTCATCGATGAAGATCGCAAGGGAAAGGTTCGCCGGCATCGACCGGCTATACGGCCGTGGCGCGCTGGAGCGGCTGGCCGGCGCGCATATCTGCGTGGTGGGTATCGGCGGTGTCGGGTCGTGGGCGGTGGAGGCGCTGGCTCGCAGCGGCATCGGCAGGCTTACGCTGATCGACGCCGACGACCTCTGCCTGTCCAACACCAACCGCCAGTTGCCGGCGCTCGATGGCCAGTACGGACGCAACAAGGTGGAGGTGATGGCCGAACGCTGCCGGGCGATCAATCCCGCGATCGAGGTGAGGGCCATCGCTTCGTTCCTGACGCCCGCGAACATGGCGCAATGGCTGGACGAGGGCTTCGATCTGGTGCTGGATGCCTGCGACAGCTTCCGGGTGAAGGTGGAGATGATCGCGTTCTGCCGGCGTCGCAAGCAGCCGGTCGTCACCGTTGGCGCCGCCGGTGGGCGCAGCGATGTCACCCAAGTGCGCGTGCGCGACCTCTCGCGCACCGAGCATGACGCGATGCTTTCGCTGATCCGCAAGAAGCTGCGCGGCGAATTCAATTTTCCGAAGAATCACGACCGCTATTTCGGCGTCCCCGCGGTGTATTCGCTGGAGAACGTGCGCTATCCGCAGGCCGATGGCTCGGTGTGCGGCGTGCGTCCCGTGCTCGGCAGGGACGAAGCGTTGAAACTCGATTGCGGTGCCGGCCTGGGCGCGGCCACGCACGTCACCGGTACGTTTGCCTTTGCCGCCGTGGGCAAGGCGCTGGAAATGCTGCTGAAACGACGTTAATCCGGCATCTCCGTCTCATCCGGTGACGGAGATGCCGAACAGGCGCTCGGCGTTGGCCGTGGTGGCGGTGGCGATGGCCTCGCGGCCGTCGCCGCGCAACCTGGCGATGGCATCGAGAACGGCGATGAGCCGGGCCGGCTCATTGCGGCGGCCAAGCCATTCGCTGTCCGGCTGGTCGGGAGCGTCGGTTTCCAGCAATAGCTGGTCGAGCGGCATCTCCGCCACCGTGCGCCGCAGCCGTTGCGCCCGCGCGTGGGTCACGGGGCCGCCGATACCGAGTAGAAAGCCAAGCGCATGCAGCTGGCGCGCCTGCTCCGCGCTGCCGGAGAAACTGTGCACCACGCCGCGCAGGCCGGGATACCGGCGCAGCGTGGCGATCACCGCCTCGAAGGCGCGACGGGCGTGGACGATCACCGGCAGGCCGAATTCGCGGGCCAGCTTCAATTGCTCCTCGAAATAGAATTGCTGCGCTTCGCGGTCGAGCTCGGCCATGAAGTAATCGAGGCCGATCTCGCCGATCGCGACGCGCGGCGTGGCGCCGGCCAGCAGCTCGCGCAATTGCCGCAAATGCGCCGGCCGGTGCTCGGGCAGATAGACCGGGTGCAGGCCGTAGGCCGCGTACAGGCCCGGGTAAGCCGCGCGCACTTCGGTCAGGCGCGGCCAGCCGGCGGCGGCGGTGGCCGGCAGCACTTGGGCGACGATGCCGGCTTCGCGCGCGCGCGCCAGCGCTTCGGCGCGGTCGGCACCGAAGGCATCGACATCGAAATGGCTGTGCGAATCGACGAGCCGCATGGGACGGACTCAGCGGCGGGTGGCCTGGCCTTCGATCGGCTCGACGGCGGCCGGCTTGTTGCGATCCTTCCAACTGGCCAGCAGCAAAGTGCCGAGGCCGAGCAGGATCTCATCGATGAACGGGATCGGGTCGGGCAGGAGCAAGGTCAGCACGAACAACGCGCCGACCAGCTTGAACAGCGCCGGAAACTTGAGTTTTCGGGCCCATGCGAGGAAGGGGCCGAGCAGCAGGTGACGCATGGCGATGACTCCATGAGGGTACGGGCACGCTAGCACGCGGGCGTTGGCCGAGATGTGTGGGCGACCTGGCGAAACCGGGCGTTTGGCGGGTCGTCGGTTCAGGAGGGCGTCAGTTCGGCGAGGGCGTGGCGTGCACTCGTTCAGTCTCGGCGCGCTTGAATGGCGCCGTGGCAGACAGGCGGGATTTCCCGCCGAAGGAGAACACGATGTACATCGACAACAAACTGCTTTCCGTGGCTCTGGGTTCGCTGCTGGTCGGCGGTGGCGCGGTGGCGGCATATCACAGCCTGAGCCGCCCCGATGCGCCGGCCGGCCAGCCCACGCTGGCGAGGGCCGGAGTCCCCAAGCCTCAGCCCACGCCGGAAGTGGCGCCACTTGAGCTGCGAACCGGTCCGGACGTGTCGTATGCGCCGATCGTCTCGGTGAAGCCGGTGACGCGCAGCGCGCCGCAATATGCCAGCGTCATCGGTATCGACCCTGTGACCCGTGCCGGTGAGCAGCAGCGTTCGCGCGAAGTCTGCGACGACGTGCCCGTGACGAAGCGCCTGCCGGAGCGCGACGGCAATGTCGGCGGCACCGTCGCCGGGGCGGTGATCGGCGGCCTGGTGGGCAACCAGTTGGGCAAGAACAAGGGCGGCGATCGTCGCAAGATCGAGACGGCCGCCGGTGCCGTGGGCGGCGCCTTCCTTGGCCGCTACATCGACCAGCGTCACGTTGGCGGGCAGGTGGTGCAGGCCACCGAGCGCCAGTGCCGCACGGTGACGGAGAGCGTGCCGTCGAACCGGGTCGTCGGCTATGACGTGACGTTCCGTAACCCGGACGGGTCGACCGGCATGAAGCGGATGGACAAACGACCGGGTTCGCGCATCGCGCTGGGTAGCAAAAGCGTTACCGAAAGCTACGACGTGACTTATGAGCTGGATGGGCGAAAGCGCGTAGTGCGGATGGATCGGCGTCCCGGCGTCGACCGTTTCAAAGTGGTGGATGGCGAGGTGATCACCCGCATCTGATTTCCCGCCCGCAACAGACGATGGCGAATGGAAAACGGGAGCCGGCAATGGCTCCCGTTTCCCTTGGGGCCATGGGTAGAATGCGGGATCAATCCGAACCCGATGGAAGACCATGGCTCTGCATCCTTACGACCTCTTCGACATCCGTTCCCTGCTGTCCGAGGAGGAACGCGCGGTGCAGGATTCCGTGGCCCGCTTCACCGACGAGCGGGTGCTACCGATCATCGGTGAATGCTTCGACAAGGGCGAGTTTCCGAAGGAACTGATCCCGGAGATGGCCGAGCTGGGCCTGCTGGGTTCCTCGTTGCCGGAGGAGTACGGTTGCGCCGGCCTCAATGGCGTCAGCTACGGCCTGATCTGCCAGGAATTGGAGCGTGGCGATTCCGGTATCCGCAGCTTCGCCAGCGTGCAGAGTTCGTTGTGCATGTATCCCATCCACGCCTATGGCAGCGAGGAACAGCGTCGCCGCTGGCTGCCCGACATGGCCGCCGGCCAGGTGATCGGCTGCTTCGGCCTGACCGAGCCGCACGGGGGCTCCGACCCGGCCAACATGAAGACCCATGCCCGGCGCGATGGCGACGACTGGCTGCTCAACGGCTCGAAGATGTGGATCACCAACGGCAACCTGGCCGACATCGCCATCGTCTGGGCGCAGACCGATGAGGGTATCCAGGGTTTTATCGTCGAGAAGGCCATGCCGGGCTTCACCGCGCAGGTGATCAAGCACAAGATGAGCTTGCGCGCTTCCGTCACCAGCGCGTTGTTCTTCGACAACGTGCGCTTGCCGGATGCCAGCCGCCTGCCCAACGTCAAGGGGTTGAAGGGGCCGCTCGGCTGCCTGACGCAGGCGCGCTACGGCATTACCTGGGGGCCGATCGGCGCGGCCATCGCCTGTCTGGACGAGGCGCTGACGTATTCCAAGGAGCGCATCCTGTTCGGCCGCCCGGTGGCGGCGACGCAGAGCGCGCAGATCAGGATGGCCGATTGGGCGCGCCGCATCACCGCCGCGCAATTGCTCTCCTTGCAACTGGGGCGCCTCAAGGATGCCGGTGCCATGCAGCCGACGCAGGTCAGTCTCGCCAAGTGGAACAACGTGCGGATGGCGCTGGACGTCGCCCGCGAAGCGCGCGACCTGCTGGGCGGCGCCGGTATCACCACCGAGCATTCGCCGATCCGCCACGCGTTGAACCTGGAATCGGTCATCACCTACGAGGGCACCGAAACCGTGCATCAACTGGTGGTGGGGCGCGAATTGACGGGTATCAATGCGTTCTGAGCCGGCCATCGCGGCCGTTGCGCCGGTACCTGTGTCGGGAAGCGGGCGCCTCATCCCGCGCCCTTGCGCATCGTCGATGTCGGGTGCGATTTCGAGCCGTTCGGCGATGCCGGGGCGGCACGCCATGTCGATCATCGGTGGCGCCCCATTCCGCGGCATGGCTTGGCGGCGCTTCGATGCGCGTGTCGTGGATGGCCGGGACCATATCCGCGACGAATGGCGCGCTCGCCGTGCCGTCCCCATTTAGTCAGACGAACAATCCATGACATTCGCCCAAGTTCCGAATCCGATCCCGGCCCGCATGAAGGGTCTTAACCGCGCGGAAATCTGCGACGTCAATTTCAGCGAGTTCGTCGAGAATTGGGCGGGGGCGAAGGACGTGCGTCCGGCCGCCGGCGAACCGATCCTCGACGGTAGCGCGCTTGATGCGGGCGGCTTCCGCGAATTGTTCGAATCGCAGTTGATTTCCCGCCATCTCGATTTGATGGCGCGTGTCTTGCGGGTGCAGAACAAGGTCTTCTACACCATCGGTTCCAGCGGCCACGAAGGCAATGCGATGGTGGCCCGCGCGGCGCGGCATACCGATCCGGCTTTTCTGCACTACCGCAGCGGCGGCTTCATGGCGGAGCGCTTCCGCAAGTTGCCGGGCATGGACCCGATCATGGATTCGGCGCTGTCGTTCGCCGCCAGCATGGAGGACCCCGCCAGCGGCGGCCGTCACAAGGTCTGGGGCTCGAAGCCGTTATGGGTGTTGCCGCAAACATCGACCATCGCCTCGCACTTGCCGAAGGCGCTCGGCACCGCGGTGGCCATCGAGGCGGCGAAACGGCTGGGCCATGCGCTGCCCGTCCCGGACGACAGCATCGCCATCTGTTCCTTCGGTGATGCCAGCGCCAACCATGCCACCGCGCAGACCGCGTTCAATGCCGCCTCGTGGACGGCCTACCAGAAGCTCCCCGCGCCGGTGCTTTACGTCTGCGAGGACAACGGCATCGGCATCTCGGTGAAGACGCCGAACGGCTGGATCGCCGAATCGTTCCGCCAACGTCCCGATCTCGACTACTTCTTCGCCGATGGCCTCGACCTCGCCAACGGCTATGGCGACGTGCTGCGCGCGGTCGAGCACTGCCGCCGGAGCCGCCGCCCGACCTTCCTGCATCTGCGCACCACGCGGATCATGGGGCACGCCGGTACCGATTTCGAGATCGAATGGCGTTCGATCGAGGAACTGTGCGCGGTCGAGGCCACCGACCCGCTGTTGCGCAGCGCCGCCATCGCGCTGGAATCGGGGTTGATGTCGAAGCCGGAAATCCTCGCCCTGTACGAGGAAACCCGGCAGAAATGCTTTGCCGCCGCCGAGGCGGCCGATCGCCGCCCGCGCATCGAGACCTTGCCGGAGGTGCTGCGTCCGCTGGCGCCGTACACGCCGGAGGCGGTGCGGGCGGAGGCGGTGCGTGAGCCAACCCGCGAGGCGCGCGTGAAGGCGTTCGGCGGCGAGGAGAAACTGCCGGAAAAACAGCCGCCGCGGCATCTCGCCATCCAGATCAACAACGCGCTACACGACCTGTTCGCCAAGTACCCCGAGACGCTGCTGTTCGGCGAGGACGTGGCCCAGAAGGGTGGCGTCTACACCGTGACCAAGGGCTTGCAGAAGGCGTTCGGTCCACGCCGCGTCTTCAACACATTGCTCGACGAAACCATGATCCTCGGCATGGCGCAGGGCTTCGCCAATGTCGGCCTGCTGCCGGTGCCGGAAATCCAGTACCTGGCCTATCTGCACAACGCCATCGACCAACTCCGCGGCGAGGCGTGCAGCCTGCAATTCTTCAGCAACGGCCAGTACGCCAACCCAATGTTGGTGCGTATTGCCGGCCTCGGTTATCAGCGCGGCTTCGGCGGCCATTTCCACAACGACAATTCCGTTACCGCGCTGCGCGACATACCGGGGCTGGTCGTGGGGTGCCCGAGCCGTGGCGACGACGCGGCGATGATGCTGCGCACGCTGGCCGCGCTTGCGAAAATCGACGGCCGCGTCGCGGTCTTCCTCGAACCGATCGCGCTGTACATGACCAAGGATCTTCACGCGCCCGGCGATGGCCAATGGCTGACCGAATACCCCGCGCTCGATCGGGCGCTCGAGATCGGCGAGCCGCGCGTCTACGACGCCGAGGCGAAGGATTGTGTCATCTTCACTTTCGGCAACGGGGTGCCCATGAGCCTGCGCGCGGCACGCGAGATCGAGAAGAAGCACGGTTGGCGATGCCGGGTGGTCGATCTGCGCTGGCTGGTGCCGCTCAACGCCGAGGCCATCGCCATGCATGCCGACGATTGCGCACGGGTGATCGTGGTCGATGAAGGCCGCCATAGCGCGGGTATTGGCGAAGGCGTGATCACCGCGCTGGCCGAGGCCGGGCAGGGCGGCAAGCCGATGCGCAGGGTGGTCGGTGCCGATACCTACACGCCGCTGGCGGGCGCGGCTTTCCTGGTGATCCCAAAGGACGAGGACATCGTGGTCGCCGCCGACGAACTGGCGGGCTGAGGCGTTACATATTCGGTTCGCCGTCCTGGGCGTGCGCCGGCGCTCCAAGGCCGGATCGTTTTCACCGCGCCGTGTAGCGCCGCCGCACGCGAGGGGCTGGCCCGGGAAGTGCATGCGGACGATGGCCATGCGCACGTCCGCCGCCTCGGGATGGCCATGATGGTGGGTGCGGATTGTCGGGAAGGCGATGCCGTGGCCGCTGGCGGGATGGTTTTGCCCGTGCCGTCGGCCGCTTGGCGGCACGCCCCGCCGACTCCGGCATGGACATGAGTGGATTGCGCCACGGCACCGCTCTCCGGCGAAGATTCGTGGATGCCATCCACCACCGATGGGTGGGTGGATCAGTCGTGTGGTGTCTGGTTATTCACGCGGCGATGGTGGGCCAATAATGGCTGTCCGGAGTCGTGCGGGCGCCAAAGATGGCCTGACCGATCCGCACCACGGTGGCGCCTTCGGCAATGGCGATGGGAAAGTCGCTGGACATGCCCATCGAGAGCTCGTCGAGGCCGATGCCGTCCGGTACTTCCTGGCGCAATTCGTCGCGCAGTCGGGCGAGGCGCCGGAAGCAGGCACGGACGCGGGCTTCGTCGGGGTCGAAGACCGCCAGTGTCATCAGGCCGCGCACGCGCAGGCTGGAGAATGCCGGCAACTCGCGCAGGAAGTCGCGCGCCGTTTCCGGCGCAATGCCGTATTTCTGCGGCTCGTCCGAGGTGTTGACCTGCACGAAGACATCGAGGCCGCGCCCGGCGGCCTGCAAGCGGCGATCAAGCTCGGTGGCGACGCGTAACGAATCCAGTGCCTGGAACTCGTGGGCGAAGCGCGCCACGTATTTGGCCTTGTTGACTTGCAGATGTCCAATGACGCACCAGCGCAGCGGCAGGTCGGCCAGCGCTTCGGCCTTGGTCTGCGCCTCCTGCACCTTGTTTTCGCCGAATTCGTCGATGCCGATGGCGTGGGCGGCGCGCAAGGTCTCCACGGGCCAGGTCTTGCTGACCGGCAACAGGCGGACCTCGGCGGCGGCACGCCCGGCATCGCGGCAGGCAGCGGCGATGCGCGCGCGGACCTCGGCTAGATTGGCGCGGAGCTCCTCGGGCGTGGCCGGGGGCGGCTGTACGTTCATACCAGCACCTCGACGGCCTGTTCGCCGATGCGCAGCGCGCTTTCATCGCACTCAAGCGGCAATACTGCCAGCGCCAGCGTTCCAGCGGTCGATACCACTTCGCCGATGCCGCGTTCGCCCGTCGTCACCGTGTCGCCCGTCGCCACCGCGCTGGCTGTTTGCAGCAGGCGCGGCCCGCGCTTGGCCTGGCCCAGGAAATGGGTGCGGGCGACGATCTCTTGTCCCGGATAGCAGCCCTTTTTCACGCTGTAGGCATCGAGGCGATCGAGCGAGAGCTGCTGGGGTGTCCACTTTTCCCGTTGGCTGTCGTTCAGCCGTGGCAGGCCGGCCCGGAGGTCGGCCGCGCGCCAGCGAGCGAGGGCGGGGGCGTTGCCGGTCGCCACCGCCGGGCCGATACGCAGTTCGCGCTGGTCGGGCCAGTCCAGGCGCAGAGCGTTGGCGGCATCGCCTTGGAATGCGCGGCACCCGATGGCGCCGGCATAGAGGCGACCGGAAACTTGCAGCTCGTCGCGGGGTTCCAGCTTCACCTTGCTGCGAAACACGTATCGCTTCAGCGTCCCGGCCAGTTCGGAGGGAGGGAAGTCGGGCAGTACCAGCCACAGGGTTTCGGCATCCAGCCGGAGCAGGGCGAACAGGGCGATAACGCGGCCTTTCGCGTTCAGCCATCCGTTCCATTGCCAGCCGCCGTCGGCGAGCGTGGTGACATCGTTCATGAATTGCGCCTGGGTGAATTTCAGCGCATCGGCCCCGGTGATCGCCAGCAGGCGGTGATCGGGCAGGGCGATGAAGGCGGATTCGACTTCGGTTGGGTTGTCTGACATTGTTGCAACGCCGTAAAATAAACGGATTGTGAAGAAGACGATGATAGGCCAAGACCTCCCCGATGCCGCTTCGCCCCGCGAAGCGGAGGCCGGAGCGCCCGCGCAATCCCGCCCCGAAGCCATGCCGATGCCGGTCGAGATCGGTGGCCGAGAGGGGCCGGAGCCGACGCGCTACGGCGATTGGGAGAAGAACGGCCGCTGCATCGATTTCTGACCGAGCGTCTTCGGCCTGCCGCGCTCGGCGACGCCGACGCGGGCAGGCCGGGGCGAACCCATGCCACGCGGCCACCGCCGCCCAGCCCGGAGACTGCCACGTAATGGCAAGCCAAAAACGTCCACTCTCGCCCTTCATGCTGGGGCAGACCTACAAGTTCCAGATCACATCGGTGATGTCGCTGATGCACCGCATGACCGGCGTGGTGCTCGCGCTGTCGGCCTTCGGTTTTTCCTGGTGGATCATGTCGATGGCATTGGGCGGCGTGTATGCCGAATGCGCGGCGGCGGTCACGGGTTCGTTGCCCGGCAAGGTCGTGCTGTTCCTGATCTCGCTGGCGCTGATGTATCACCTATTCAACGGCATCCGTCACCTGGCCTGGGATGCGGGGCTGGGCTTCAGGATTCCGCAAGTCTATGCCTCGGGCTACGCCGTGCTGGCGGCGACGGTGGTCTCCACCACCCTGGTCTGGTTCCTGGCGCTGTCCGGAGGCGCGGCATGAGCGACAAGAAATATCCGAAGTTCCGTACCCCGCTGCATCAGGCCAAGGGCTGGGGTTCGGCCAAGTCCGGCACCGGGCACTTCTGGTGGCAGCGCGTCACCGCGGTGATCCTGGCGATTCTGGTGCCTTACATCGTGTTCCTGCTGGCCAGCGCCGCCGGACGTGATGCGGAAAGTCTGCGTGCGCTGGTCGCCAAGCCGTGGAACGCGATCATCTTCAGCGTGTTCTCCATCGCGCTGTTCTGGCACGCCAAGCTGGGTCTGCAAGTGGTGATCGAGGATTACATCCATGACCGCACCATGCACATCACCCTGCGCATCCTCCTCATCCTGGGCAGTCTGGTCGGCGTGTTGAGCGCGATCTACGCCATCGCCCGCATCGCCATGACGGCCTGAGAAAAGATCATGACCGATTACAAGATCACCGAACACAAATACGACATGGTCGTGGTCGGCGCCGGCGGTGCGGGCCTGCGCGCCACCTTCGGCCTGGCTCAGAAGGGTCTGAAGACCGCCTGCATCACCAAGGTGTTCCCGACCCGCTCCCACACCGTGGCGGCGCAGGGCGGCATCTCGGCCGCGCTCGCCAACATGGGCGAGGACGATTGGCGCTTCCACTTCTACGACACCATCAAGGGTTCGGACTGGCTGGGCGACCAGGACGCCATCGAATACATGTGCCGCGAGGCGATCCCGGCGGTCATCGAACTGGAGCACCAGGGCGTACCGTTCTCGCGTACCGACGAGGGCAAGATTTACCAGCGTCCGTTCGGTGGCATGACCACTCACTACGGCAAGGGCATCGCCCAGCGCACCTGCGCCGCCGCCGACCGTACCGGTCACGCCATCCTGCATACGCTTTACCAGCAATCGCTGGCGCATGAGGCCGAGTTCTTCATCGAGTACTTCGCGCTCGACCTGATCATGGATGCCGAAGGCGTCTGCCGCGGCGTATTGGCGCTGGACATGGCCAATGGCACCTTGCACCTGTTCCGCGCCCACGGCACCGTGCTCGCCACCGGCGGCTATGGCCGCGCTTACTTCTCGGCCACCTCGGCGCATACCTGCACGGGTGACGGCGGCGGCATGGCCCTGCGCGCCGGGCTGGCGTTGCAGGACATGGAGTTCGTCCAGTTCCACCCGACCGGCATCTACGGCGCGGGCTGCCTGATCACCGAGGGCGTGCGTGGCGAGGGCGGGATTCTGCGCAATTCCAATGGCGAACGCTTCATGGAGCGTTACGCGCCGAACGCCAAGGATCTGGCCTCGCGCGATGTGGTATCGCGTTCGATGACCATCGAGATCCGCGAGGGGCGCGGCGTCGGCGAGCACAAGGATCACATCTTCCTCGATCTGACCCACCTCGACCCGAAGGACATTCATGCCAAGCTGCCCGGTATCGCCGAGAGCGCCAAGATTTTCGCTGGCGTGGATGTGGAAAAACAGCCGATTCCGGTGATCCCGACCGTGCACTACAACATGGGCGGCATCCCCACCAACTATCACGGCGAAGTGGTGCAACTGAAGAACGGCGACCCGGATTCCGTGGTGCCGGGGCTGTACGCCATCGGCGAGGCCGCCTGCGTCTCGGTGCACGGGGCCAACCGTCTCGGCTCCAATTCGCTGCTCGACCTGGTGGTGTTCGGCCGCGCCGTCGCCAACCGTGCGGCGGAAACGGTCAAGGCCGGCAGCCTGCATCCGAAGCTGAGCGGCGATGCGGTGGACAAGTCGCTCTCCAACCTCGACAGCCTGCGCAACGCCCAGGGCTCGCTGCCGACCGCCACCATCCGCGACAACATGCAGCGCACCATGCAGACCGATGCCGCGGTGTTCCGTACCGGCGAGACGCTGGCCGAGGGCGTGAGGAAAGTCAACGAGATCTACAGCTCGTTCGCCGATGTCGGCATATCCGACCGCTCGCTGGTCTGGAATTCCGATCTCATCGAGACGCTGGAGTTGCAGAACCTGCTGGGCCAGGCGCTGGTCACGATCACCTCGGCGGAAAACCGCACGGAGTCGCGCGGCGCCCATGCCCGCGAGGATTTCCCGGATCGCGACGACGTGAACTGGCACAAACATACCGTCTGCGCGCTGGACGAGGCCGGCAAGGCCCATATCGACTACCGCCCGGTGCACATGTACACGTTGACGGACGATGTCGAAGTCGTGCCGCCGAAGCCGCGCGTTTACTGATCGGGGAGAACAGACATGGCTCAATTCACGCTTCCGAAGAACTCCCAGGTCAAGAAGGGCAAGCACTTCGCCGCACCCGCCGGCGCCAAGGCCGTTCGCACCTTCAAGATTTACCGCTGGAACCCCGACGACGGGCAGAACCCGCGCACCGACACCTACGAGGTCGATCTGGCCAGCACCGGCCCGATGGTGCTCGACGCCCTGTTGAAGATCAAGAACGAGATCGACCCGACCCTGACGCTGCGCCGCTCTTGCCGCGAGGGCATCTGCGGCTCCTGCGCGATGAATATCGACGGCACCAACACACTGGCCTGCACCAAGGCCATCGAGGACTGCGGCAAGGGCGAGATTCCGATCTATCCGTTGCCGCACATGCCGGTGATCAAGGACCTGGTGCCTGACCTGACGCATTTCTATGCGCAGTACGCCTCGATCCGCCCGTGGTTGCGTACCCAGAGCGCCACCCCGACCCGCGAGCGCCTGCAATCGAAGGAAGACCGCGAGAAGCTTGACGGGCTGTACGAGTGCATCCTGTGCGCCTGCTGCTCGACCTCCTGCCCGAGCTACTGGTGGAACGGCGATCGCTATCTCGGCCCGGCGATTCTGTTGCAGGCATACCGCTGGATCGTCGATTCCCGCGACGAGGACACCGGCAGCCGCCTGGACGATCTGGAAGACCCGTTCAAGCTCTATCGCTGCCACACCATCATGAACTGCGCGCGTACCTGTCCGAAGGGCCTCAACCCGGCCAGGGCGATCGGCGAGATCAAGCAGTTGATGCTGGCGCGGACGATGTGATTGCTGCGCTCTCCCCTGTAAAGGGGAGAGCGGTGGGGTGGCGGCGTCATTGCTGCCGACGTGGCGCAAGCGACCCGGTGGTTGGGCATCGCTCGAAGCAATAGCCTTGGATTGTCCAAGGTCGAGAGGATTGCGTTTCTTTGCCCGCACAAGAAATGTAGCCAAGCGGCTGTGCGCTCGACGAAGCCACGGCGCGCGGATGGATGTCTCGGGGGAGTTTTCAATTCGGCATGCTTGCCTCACCCGGAAACGGCGAGCATCCGTCCGCCAGCTTCCGGGCTATCCACTCTGCGGGCCAACAATCAATCAGGAACTGGGCGATGACCGAGACCGAAGCTACCGAACTGCGCCGTATCCGCTGGCGTTGTCGGCGCGGGATGCGCGAGCTGGATCAATTGTTCGAACGTTATCTGGACCGCGTCTGGGCAACGGATTCCGAAGACCAACGCGTGGTTTTCCTACGGCTCCTGGATTGCGAGGACGACAAACTGTGGCGATGGTTCATGGGCTACGAGGCCGCGGAAGATGTCGAAATCGCATCGTTTGTACAACGCATCGGCGACCTGCCGCCTTGAGTGGCGGCCATCCCGGGTAATTGCCGGCTGGTGGCTGGCGCTGGCCGTGCTGGCGCCGCTTTCGTCGATCGCTTCCGGCTTGCCGCGGCCGGCCGCCTGGGCACTGGCGATGGTGGCCTGTCTGCTGGCGCTGCGCGGCTGGCGGGCGTTCCGTAGCCAGCCGCGGCGGCAACTGGTGGTACGCGTGGAAGGCCCGTTGAGCGTCGATGGCGCGAATTTCCATGACTGGCGATTGCAATGGCGTGGCCCGCTGGCCTTCATCCAGTGGCGCGATGGGGCGGGGCGGCTTGCCGCATTGTCGTTCTGGCCGGACACCCTGCCGCCCGGTACCCGGCGTGAACTGCGACTGGCTTCGCCGTTGAACGCCGCTGTCTCGACCGCCGTCGGGATGGCAACATAGCCAGCTGACTCGCACGATGCCCGCCATGTTCAAACCGCTTCCCGTCGCCATCGGTCTGCGCTACCTGCGCGCCAAACGCCGCAACGGTTTCATCTCCTTCATCTCGATGGCTTCGATCCTCGGCATCGCGCTGGGTGTGGCGGTGCTGATCACCACGTTGGCGGTGATGGGGGGCTTCCAGCGCGAGATTCGCGACCGCATGTTGCAGATGGTCGCGCACGCCACCATCGCCGCCGATGGCGCCGAGATGCCGAACTGGCGCGAGGTCATCGACCATGCGCGCAAGGACAATCGGGTCGCCGGCGCCGCGCCCTACGTCGATACCCAGGGCTTGATCCAGGGGCCGCGCGAGCAGCCGGCGATGATCCGGGGCATTGATCCCGCGCAGGAAAAGCAGGTCTCGGTGATCGCCGACAAGATGCGCCGCGGCACGCTGGAAACGTTGGCGCCGGGCGGGTTCAACATCGTCCTCGGCCGCGAACTGGCGGCTTGGCTTGGGGTCGGCGTCGGCGACAACGTGGTGGTGATGACCTCTAAGATCAGCGCGACGCCGGTCGGGGCGGTGCCGCAGACCAAGCGCTTTACCGTTTCCGGCATCTTCGACGCCGGCTACAACGAGTTCGACAAGGGGCTTGCGCTGGTCAACATCCAGGACATCCAGCGTGTGTTGCGCATGAACGGCGGCGTGACCGGCGTGCGCCTGAGGATGCACGACATGGACGATGCCGGACGCGTCGCCACCGATCTGGCGCTGGGTCTTGGCGGCCCGTACCGGGTCAGCGACTGGATGTACGAAAACGCCAACATGTTCCATGCGCTGAAGATGGAGAAGACGGTGATGGGCATCCTGCTCTCGCTGATCATCGCCATGGGCGCGTTCAATCTGGTGTCCTCCCAGGTGATGCTGGTGACCGACAAACAGGCCGACATCGCCATCCAGCGCACGCTGGGGGTGACGCCGGCGCAGGTCATGCAGACCTTCATGGTGCAGGGCAGCCTGATTGGCTTGATCGGCACGGTGGCGGGCGTGGTGGGCGGCATCCTGCTGACGTTGAATCTGGAATCCATCCTGGAGATGATCGAATCGATTCTCGGGGTGAAGCTGCTGCCGGAGGACGTTTACTACATCACCGGACTGCCGACCGAGTTGCGCGCCGACAATGTGGCGATCACCGCTTGCGTGGCGCTGGCGATGGCCTTCCTGGCGACGATCTACCCGGCCTGGCGCGCTTCGCGCACGCCGCCGGCGGAGGCATTGCGATATGAGTGAGGTACTCGATATCACCTTCGTGCAGGGCGAGGTCATCCGCGCCGAACAACTCGGCAAGACCTATGCCGAGGGCAAACTGCGCACCCCCGTGTTCGATGGCCTGGATCTCGCCGTGCGGGCCGGCGAGACGGTGGCGATCATCGGTGCCTCGGGCGCGGGCAAGAGCACCTTGCTGCACCTGCTGGGCGGGCTGGATACCCCGACCTTGGGCGAGGTGTTCGTCGCCGGGCAAAAGATGAGCACGCTTTCCGATGGTGCGCGCGGCCAATTGCGCAACCGGGCGCTGGGCTTCGTCTATCAGTTCCATCACCTGCTGCCGGAATTCACCGCGTTGGAGAACGTGATGTTGCCGGTGATGCTGTCCGGCGCCGATATTGCGGAATCGGCCAGGCGCGCAAGCGCTCTGCTTGAGCAAGTCGGCCTGGGGCACCGCCTCGGCCACAAGCCGGGCGAACTGTCGGGCGGGGAGCGCCAGCGCGCGGCGGTGGCGCGGGCGTTGGTCAACCGGCCGGCCTGCGTGCTGGGTGACGAGCCCACCGGCAACCTGGATGACAAGACCGCCGCTTCCGTGTTCGACCTGATGCTGGCACTCAATCGCGAGCAGCACACCAGCTTGGTACTGGTCACTCACGACCGTCGCCTCGCGCGCCGGCTCGACCGCGTGCTGGAGTTGCACGAAGGCAAGTTGCGGGCCGTCCCGATCGGCGAGGTATAGCCCATGCGCGATGCGGCAGGGACGCCGCTGCTGTCTCCTCTCACCGCCGCTTCTCTGCTGGCGGGGATGCTGCTGGCCAGCCGCCTGCCGGTGCCGTCGCCGTGGTGGCTGGCCGTGGCGCTGGCGGCGGCCGGGGCCGGATTCTGGCTCTTTTCCCCGGGTAAGCGCCGGCTCCTTGGCGCGCTGGTCTGCGGTTTCGGGCTTCTGGCGGGGCAGGGGGCGTGGCGCTTGCAGCAATGGTTGCCGTCCGCGATGGAATTGGGCGAAGCCGGTATCAGCGGCCGCATCGAAAGTCTGCCCCGGCACGAGGCGCGCCGCAGCCGCTTCGATCTGCGTGTCGATGACGACGATTCGATGCCGGAAGCGCTGCGCGGTCGATTGCTCCGGCTGTCGTGGTACGACCCATGGCGGCAACAGGTCGATGCGCCGCCCGGCCCGCGCTGGCGGGTGCATGCCGGCGAACGCTGGCGGATGCGGGTCAAGCTGCGCGCGCCACGCGGCTTGCGCAACCCCGGCGGCTTCGATGGCGAGCGGCAGATGCTGCTGGATGGCGTGATCGCCAGCGGCCATGTACGCGACGAGGATCGCGCGCAACGCCTTGCCGCCGGTGGTGGCATCACGGCCTGGCGCGAGGCGATGTCGGCGCGCATCCTGCGCGATACCCGGGCCGGTTCCGCGCGCTTCGTCGCCGCTTTGGCGCTCGGCGATACTCGGGCGCTGTCGCGGGATGACTGGCAGACCCTGCGCGCGACCGGGCTGACCCACCTGATCGCCATTTCCGGCTTCCATGTCGGCCTGGTCGGGATGGCTGCGGCGGCACTGCTGTGGGCGCTGTACCGGCTGTGGCCGTTGCCGGCACGGTATTGCCCACGGCGGATCGCGATGGCGGTGGCCGCGGCACTCGGCGCGTTGGCCTATCTGTTCGCCACCGGGGCTTCGTTGCCGACGTTGCGCACGGTGCTGATGATCGGCCTGGTCGCCGGCGCGATGATCCTGCGCCGGCAGACCGGCGTGGCGCAGACGGTGGCAGTTGCCCTGATCCTGATGCTGCTGGCCGACCCGCTGTCGGTCCTGCGCGCCGGCTTCTGGCTCAGTTTCGGCGGTGTGGCCTGGCTGGCCTGGTGCCTGCATGCGGCGAAGGGCGGCCACATCCGCCAGTTCGTGTTGGCGCAGGCGGTGGTGACGCTGGGCCTGCTGCCATTGACCGTGACCTTCTTCGGCCAGGCTTCGGCGGTGGCGCCCTTCGCCAATCTGTTGGCGGTGCCGTGGTGGAGCCTGATCGTGGTGCCGCTGGCCCTGCTGGGCACGTTGGCGGAGTGTTTGCATCCGGGCTTCGGAGCGCCGTTGTGGACGCTCGCGGGTCTGGCGTTCGATCCGGGGTGGCCGCTGTTCGAAGCGGCCGGTCAGGCGCCGCTGGCCTTGTGGTGGCTGCCGGAAGCGCCATGGTTCGCGTTGCCGCTGGCCTTGCTCGCCGCTTTCGCATGGCTGTTGCCGCGCGGGATGCCCGGACGCGCACTGGCCGGCATGCTCTGGCTGCCCCTGCTGTGGCCCGGCGCCTATCGTCCGGCGGAGGGCGAGGTCGAGCTGGTGCAGGCCGACGTCGGGCAAGGGTTGGCGATGCTGGTGCGGACGCGTTCACACGCCCTGCTGTACGACACCGGGCCAGCGCAGAGCGATGGCTACGATGCCGGCGAGCACGTCGTGGTGCCGATGCTGCATGCGCGCGGTGTCGGCAGGGTCGACGCGGCCATCCTGAGCCATGCCGATAACGATCACGCCGGCGGATTGCAAACGCTCATGCGCGCGCTGCCGGTGGCCAGGGTGCTGGCGCCGCCGGGTGCGCCGGTCGATCTCGCCGAAGCCTGCATTGCTGGGGAAGGGTGGGAATGGGATGGCGTACGTTTCCGTTTCCTGCACCCGCCCGCCCATTTCCCCTACCTGAAAAATCAGTCGAGCTGCGTGCTGAGGATCGAGACGGCACATGGCGCCGTGCTCTTGACCGGCGACATCGACACGCTTGTCGAATCTCGTCTGCTGCGTCTGTCCGCTGCCGACCTGCGCGCCGATGTGATCACCATGCCGCATCACGGCAGCGGTGGATCGTCCGGCGAGGCATTCGTCGCCGCCACCGGCGCCCGGCTGGCGTTGGTGTCGGCCGGCTATGCCAATCGCTTTCGGCACCCGCGCGAAAAAGTGCTTGGCCGCTGGCACGATGCCGGCGCCCTCACGCCGCTCAGCTTCGAGCAGGGCGCGCTTACGGTGCGGATCGGCCCCGGCGGGTTGCGCTGGCAAGGCGAACGGACGAGGCGGCGGCGCTTCTGGGATGGCGTCTCCCGGCGCGCATCGGCCGAACGGGCGGCGTCGCCGGAACCCCGCCCATGACACTGATCCCGGGCGATGCGGGCGGCTCTCCTCGCTCATCCGCCCGCCGTCGCGGCGGCGGCCTCAGTTATCCTATCGGCCATTCCGAACGTCTCAGATGCGAAAACGATGATCGAACTGGTGAAGGCCGGCGGCTGGCCGATGATTCCGCTCCTGCTGCTGTCGCTGGTGGCGCTGGCGATCATCGTCGAAAGGTTCTGGACTCTGCGCCGCGCCGCCGTGATGCCGCCCGGCCTCGGCGCCGAGGTGCGCGCATGGGCCAGCCGCGGCCAGTTGGATCCGGCGCATATCGACTCGTTGCGCGCCACCTCGCCGCTGGGCGCGTTGCTGGCTTCGGCGTTGGACGTGCGCCAGCGTGGCCGCGAGGCGATCCGCGAGCGGGTCGAGGACACCGGCCGGCATCTTGTCCATCGCATGGAGAAGTATCTCAACATGCTGGGCAGCATCGCCTCGGCGGGGCCGCTGCTGGGCCTGTTCGGCACCGTGGTCGGCATGATCCAGATGTTTCTCGTTATCGGCGAGCACGGTGTCGGCGACGTCAATCAGTTGGCGGGGGGCATCGGCAAGGCGCTGGTCTGCGCCGCCACCGGCATGATCGTGGCGATCCCAGCGCTGATGTTTCATCGCTATTTCAAGGGGCGTGTCGCCGGTTACATCGTCGACATGGAGCACGAGGCGGCCGAGCTGCTCGACGTGCTGGACCCACACGAGAAAGGCTGATCCATGCGTATCCGCGACCACCGCGCCGATGACGAACCCGAGATCAATCTAGTTCCGCTGATCGATGTCATCCTCGTCCTGATCATCTTCTTCGTGGTCACTACCACTTTCGACAGCCGCGCCGTGCTGCGCCTGCAATTGCCGCGCGCCGATGGCGAACCCGCGCCCACCCGGGCGCAGCCGTTGTCGGTGCTGGTGAATGCCGATGGGCGATATTTCGTTGGCGAACGCGAAGTGCTGCGTACCGATGTCGAGGCGCTGAAGCGCAGCCTGGCCGAGGTGGCGGGCGATGATCGCGGCCGTCCGGTGCTGCTGCGCGCCGATGCCCGCACGCCGCACCAGGCGGTGGTCACCGCCTACGAAGCGCTTGGCCAGCTCGGTTTCCGCCAGATCATGATCGCGACGGCGCCGGAGCGGCACGATTCCGCCGCGGGCAAGGCGAAATGAGCGAAGGCGGCGATCCGCGCGGCACCTGGCGTCGCCTGCGCGGCTATGCCAAGCCTTATCGCGGCCTGTTGGTTGCGGCTTTCCTGGCGATGGCGCTGGAAGCCGGGGCCAGCGCGGCGATCGTCGAGTTGTTGAAGCACATCGTCGACGACATCTTCGTCGCCCGCCAGTTCGTCTGGTGGCTGCCGGCGGGCATGGTCCTGTTGTTGCTGGCGCGCGGCTTTTTCGGCCTGGTCGGCGATTACACCATCGCCCGCAGCGGGCGCAATGTCGCCCGCGACTTGCGTCTGCAACTGATGGACAAATACCTGCGCTTGCCCGGCAGCCGTTTCGACCGCGAAACCGTGCCGTCGATGCTGACCCGCCTGGGCGCCGACACCGAGCAGGTCGCGGAGGCCGCGGTGGATGCGCTGAAGGTGATGGTCAGCAATGCGTTGCAGATCATCGCGCTTCTCGCGGTGATGTTCTGGAACAGTTGGAAGGTCTCGCTGGTTCTGCTGGTGCTGGCGCCGGCAATGGCCTGGATGATGGGCAAGGTCGGCAGGCGCTACCGTCGCCTCAACCACGAGATTCAGCAATCCGCCGCCGACATGCTGCAAACCGCCGACCAGGCCCTGCACGCCCAGCAGGAAGTGAAGGCCTACGGCGCGCAGGATTCGGAGATGGCGCGTTATGGCAACCAGACCGCCCGCAACGTGCGGTTGGCGCTGAAGGTTGAAGTGACCCGTGGTTCGTTGTCGATGTTCGTGCAGGGCCTGGGGGCGATCGGCATGGCGGCGATGCTGTTCGTCGCCGGCCGCGAGGCGGCGCAGGGCCAGCTGAGCGCGGGTGGCTTCATGGCCGTGATGACGGCCATGATCAGCCTGGTGCCGGCGCTGCGCCAGTTGACCAACGTGCAGAGCATGCTCAATCGCGGTATCAATTCCGCCGACCGCGTGTTCGACATTCTCGATGCCGCCGACGAACCCGATCACGGCACGCGCCCGCTCGAACGCGCGCGTGGCCTGATCGAATTCCGCGATGTCGGCGCCCGCTACGAAGGCGCGGATGTACCGGCCCTGCACGGCCTCAGTTTCACCGCGCGGCCGGGTACGGTCACTGCCATCGTTGGCCGTTCCGGCAGCGGAAAGTCCACGTTGATCAAGCTGATTCCGCGTTTCTACCAGCCGGAATCGGGCGAAATCCTGCTCGACGGCCACCCGCTGGCCGAATACCGGCTGGCCGATCTGCGCCGGCAGATTGCCATCGTCAGCCAGCAGGTGATGCTGTTCGATGGCAGCATCGGCGAGAACATCGCTTACGGCGAGATGCGCGATGCCGACGCCAAGCGCGTGAAAGCGGCGATCCATGGCGCCAACGCGATGGAATTCGTCGAACGCCTGCCCGAAGGCATCGACAGCGTGGTCGGCGAGCGTGGCGGCAAACTCTCGGGCGGCCAGCGCCAGCGCCTCGCCATTGCCCGGGCCATGTTGAAGGATGCGCCGATCCTCATCCTCGACGAAGCTACCGCCGCGCTCGACAACGAGTCCGAACGGTTGGTGCAGGATGCGTTGAACCAACTGATGCCCGACCGCACCACGCTGGTGATCGCGCACCGGCTGTCCACCATCGAACACGCCGATCAGGTGCTGGTACTCGACCAGGGCCGGCTGGTGGAGCGGGGCACGCATGCCGAGTTGATCGCCCATGACGGCCTGTACGCGCGTCTGCATCGCATGCAGTTCCGGGAGGCCGTGTGAGCGTAAAGCCGCATGGGACTCCGCCCTGGTGGCATGGCGAGAAGGCCATTCCGGCATGGGCGCGGCTGGCCTCGAAACTGTACGGCGCGCTGGTGCGCCTGCGTCGCGGCCTGTACCGGCGCGGCTGGCTGCGCACGCGGAAGGTCGATGCGCCGGTGGTCGTGGTCGGCAATTTCACCGCCGGCGGCAGTGGCAAGACGCCGCTGGCGATCGCCATCGTCAATCGCCTTAAGCAGGCAGGCTGGAATCCCGGCATCGCCAGCCGTGGCTACGGGCGCGAGGAAGCCGAAACCGCTCGCTGGGTCGAGGCCGGAAGCGATCCGCGCACGCATGGCGACGAAGCGGTGCTGATCGCCCGCCGCACCGGCGCCAAGGTCAGGGTGGATGCCGACCGCGTCGCCGCCGCCCGCGCGCTGCTCGAAGCCGGCTGCGATGTCATCGTTTGCGACGACGGTTTGCAGCATTTGCGTCTGGCCCGTGACATCGCCATTGAAGTGATCGATGGCGTGCGCCGCTATGGCAACGGCCGGCTGATCCCCGCCGGCCCGTTGCGCGAACGCCCGGAAGAGGCTGGCGCGCCGGATTTCCGCGTGGTGAACCACGGCATCGTCGCCGACCTGCCGGAAGCGCAACTCGGCGAATGGCCGCTGCGGCAGGTGTTCGGGCATCCCTTCCCGATGCAGGGCGCGCGGGCGCGGTCGTTTGCCGATTTCGCCGGGCGTCGCGTGCATGCGATCGCCGGCATCGGCCACCCCGATCGCTTCTTCGACCTGTTGCGCGCGCAGGGGCTGGGCGTGGTCCCGCACCCCTTCCCGGACCATCATGCCTACCTGCCGGAAGATCTCGATTTCGGCAGTGCGTTGCCGATCTTCATGACCGAGAAGGACGCGGTGAAGTGCGCGGCCTTCGCGCCCGACGATAGTTGGTGCGTGGCGATCGAGGCGCGTCTGCCGGAAGCGTTCTGGCTGGCGTTGGAAGACAAACTGGCCTTGTTCCGGAGCAGGTCATGACCGATTTCGTCGTCGCCATCCCGGCGCGCTTCGCCGCATCGCGCCTGCCTGGAAAACCCTTGCGCCCGATCGGCGGCCAGCCGCTGGTCTGGCATGTCGCCCAGCGCGCGCTGGCGGCCGGCGCGCGCGAAGTGTGGGTGGCGGCCGACGATCCACGCATTCTCGACGCCGTGCGGGGCGAAGGCATCCGCGTGGCGATGACCTCGCCCGATCATGCCTCCGGCACCGACCGCCTGGCTGAACTGGCCGACATCGCCGGCTGGGCCGACGACACGATCATCGTCAACCTGCAAGGCGACGAGCCTTTCGCGCCCGCCGCCGGCATCCGCGCGGTGGCCGGGCTGCTCGAGCGCGCCGATTGCGAGATGGCCACGCTGGCCGCCCCTGTCACGGATCGCGAAACCGTGTTCGATCCGAACGCGGTCAAGGTCGTCACCGACGCCTATCAGCGCGCGCTGTACTTCAGCCGCGCGCCGGTTCCCTGGCATCGCGATGCGTTCTCCATCGAGGGGCACGTACTGGACGAAAACCCCTGGCTGCGGCACATCGGCATCTATGCCTACCGGGCGGGTTTCCTGCGCCGTTTCGCCGCGCTGCCGCCGGGGCGGCTGGAGCGGATCGAAAAGTTGGAGCAACTGAGGGTGATGGAGGCCGGTTTCCGCATCGCCGTCGCTTTGACGCCGGAAGCCTTTCCGCCCGGCGTCGATACGCCGGAAGACCTGGCGCGCGCCGAAGCGCGCTGGAAGTCCTCGCGGCCGTGAAGATATTGATGGTTTGCCTTGGCAACATCTGCCGCTCGCCGATGATGCAGGGCTGGCTGGAGACCGCCGTCGCCGGCGAACCTGGACTTGCGGGCCGCATCGAAGTCGATTCGGCGGCGATCGGCCCGTGGCATGTCGGCCGCCCGCCCGACCCGCGCGCCATCGCCGAGGCGCGGCGCAATGGTGTCGGTATTGCCGGCCAGCGCGCCCGGCAAATCGGGCCGGACGATTTCCACGATTCCGACCTGATCCTGTTCGCCGACGCCGATACCCTGCATGAAGGGCGCGTTCGCGCGGGCGGGCGGGGGCGCGCCGAACTCGCCCGCTATCTGGACTGGGCCGGCATCGACGGCGGGCGCGACCTGGCCGACCCTTATTACGGCGATGCCGGTGATTTCGAGCGCGCCTGGTGGCGTGTCGCCGAGGGTGGCGGGGCGGTCGTTCGACGCCTGCTCGACATCCAGCGGCGATAATCGCGGCGTGTCCGAAGCCGCCTCCCAACCCTTCGATGGCCGGGCCTATGCCCGCGCGTTGACCGCCGCGCCCGGCGTCTATCGCATGTATGCCGCCGATGGCAGCCTGCTCTACGTCGGCAAGGCGGCCGCGTTGAAGAAGCGTGTGGCGAGTTATTTCAGCAAGGCGCACAGCACCCGCATCGCCAACATGGTGGCGCAGATCGCGCGGATGGAAATCACGGTCACGCGCACCCCGGCCGAGGCGTTGCTGCTGGAAAACCAGCTCATCAAGACCTTGAAGCCGCGCTACAACGTGATGCTGCGCGACGACAAGAGCTATCCCTACGTGCTCATCACCCGCGAGCGCTGGCCGCGCATTGCCTCGCAACGCGGGGCGCGCTCGCGGCTGGGGCGTTATTTCGGCCCGTATCCCAGTGCCGGCGCCGTGCGCGAGACGCTCAACCTGATGCAGAAACTGTTCCAGTTGCGAAATTGTGAGGACAGCGTGTTCCGCAACCGCTCGCGGCCCTGCCTGCAATACCAGATCGGCCGTTGCAGCGCGCCCTGCGTGGGGCTGGTCGACGAGCGCGACTACGATGAATCGGTGCGCCGCGCGGCGATGTTCCTGGATGGCCGCAGCGACGACCTCACCCGCGAACTGACCGGCGAGATGGAAGCGGCCAGCCAGGCGCTGGCCTTCGAGCGCGCCGCGCGCATCCGCGACCTGCTGGCTTCGATCCGCACCGTGCAGGCGCGGCAGTTCGTCGATGGCAATGCCGCGGAACTCGACGTGCTGGCCTGCGCGCTGGAAGCCGGCCGCGCCTGCGTGATGCTGTTGTCGTTCCGCGACGGCCGCAACTTGGGAACTCGTGGCTATTTCCCGAAACTCAACGGCGCCGACAGCGCCGAAGAAGTGTTGGCGGCTTTCGTCTCGCAGTACTACGCCGAGCAACCCGCCCCGAGGGAAATCGTGCTCGACCGGGCGATTGCCGATATCGAACTGCTGGAGGAAGCGCTCGGCGCCGCCGGTGGCCGCCGGGTGCAGATCAAGCACAACGTGCGTGGCGCGCGCGCGGGTTACGTCGACCTGGTGCGCCGCAATGCCGAAGTCTCGCTGGCGACCGAGCTGTCCGGCCGTGCCGCGCAGGCCGCGCGCCTGGCCGACCTGCAAACGATGCTGCGACTGCCGGCGCCACCGGCGCGCATCGAGTGCTTCGACATCAGCCACACCATGGGCGAGGCGACCGTGGCCTCCTGCGTGGTCTTCGATGGCGAAGGCCCGTTGCGCGCGCAATACCGGCGCTACAACATTGCCGGCATCGAGCCGGGGGACGACTACGCCGCCATGCGGCAGGCGCTGGATAGGCGCTTCCGGCGCGCGGTCGAGGAGGAGGGCATCCTGCCCGACCTGCTGCTGATCGATGGTGGCGCGGGGCAGCTTGCGCGCGCGCAGGCGGTGCTGGCCGATCTTGGCGTCGATGGCGTGGCGCTGGTGGGGGTGGCCAAGGGCGAGGCGCGCAAGGCCGGGCACGAAACTCTGTTGCTGCCCGATGGCCGCGAATGGCGGCCCGGCGCGCATTCGCCCGGCCTGCAACTGGTCCAACAGGTGCGCGATGAGGCGCACCGCTTCGCTATCACCGGGCATCGCGGCCGCCGCCAGAAAGCGCGCAGCACCAGCCGCATCGAAGACATCCCGGGCATCGGCCCGCGTCGTCGCTCGGCGTTGCTCAAGCACTTCGGCGGGCTGGTCGGCCTGAAGGCGGCCGGCATCGACGAGATTGCGCGCGTCGAGGGCATCAATCACGCGCTGGCCGAACGCATCTACACGGCCTTGCACGGTTTGGGCGAGAATGCCGCATCGTGAAAATGACGCTGACCATTCCCACCATGCTGACGCTGGCCCGGATCATGATGATTCCGGTGCTGGTGGTGGTGTTCTATCTGCCCTTCAAGTGGACCAGCGTGGCGGCGATGTCGCTGTTCGCGCTGGCCTCTTTCACCGACTGGCTGGATGGCTGGATCGCGCGGCGCTATCACCAGTTCTCGGCGTTCGGCGCCTTCCTCGACCCGGTGGCCGACAAGCTGATGGTCTCGACCGCGCTGTTCCTGATCGTGCAGGCGCATCCGACGCCGTGGATGGCGTGCTGGGCGGGGGTGATCGTCGGCCGCGAGATCGCGGTGTCGGCGTTGCGCGAGTGGATGGCCGAGCTGGGCCAGCGCGCCAAAGTCAAGGTGCAGATGGTCGGCAAGATCAAGACCATGGTGCAGATGATCGCCATCGGCTGCCTGCTGTATTCGCCCTCCAGGAATCCACCGGAGTGGCTGTGGCTAGGGCGCGAGGTGTTTCTGATCGGCGATTGGTTGCTGGCCGGCGCCGCGCTGCTGACCTTGTGGTCGGGATTCGAGTACTTGCGCGCGGCTTGGCCGGCGTTGCGGGCGGGAGAGGGCAAGCGCGCCGCTTGAACCACATGGCCGATGCGTTCGCCGCATGGCGAAAATTTTTCACGGAAGTGTTGACAGATATCCGGAAGCCCGTAAAATGCACGGCTCAGCGACGCGGGAATAGCTCAGTTGGTAGAGCGCAACCTTGCCAAGGTTGAGGTCGCGAGTTCGAGCCTCGTTTCCCGCTCCAATTTATGATTCGCAGATGTCCGTCGATATCCGCAAGGCGTTGAAAAAAGGAGCTTCGGCTCCTTTTTTCATTCCAGCAAAAAGCTACGGGAACTTACCGGCGGCCGGTAAGTTTTGGGTATCCGCTTCTAGTGTGGGACAACCCTGCTGGCTGCCCTTGGCTCCCGGTCTCCCGCCCGTGGATTTCCCGGCCTCCATTACCCAGCCTTCCATGCGGAATTAATCCCCTACGGCGAACTGAAACGCCGTTTCGCAGTTACGCTTGCGATTGGATCATCCAACCGAGCGCATTGGCGAATGGGAAGCTTGGTTCGCAGCTTTGGAGCTGCCTGGCTGACAGCTTTGCTGTTGGCGACCGGAGCATGTGCGTCGAATGTTTAGAGCACTCAAGGCATTGCCAGCGCATCCAGCCTTCCACATGCGCGAAGCCCGCCCGCGAGCCTGAAGGCGCAACTGAGCGTGCCGGATGATCACCCCCGCATACAAAAATTCAGACTGCCCTGATAAACCCCGGTATCCGCCACATCCACACTCGGCCCTACGCGCCTGAAACCAACGGTAAGGCCGAGTGTCTCGTGCGGATCAGCCCGCGATAGCGGACCTATGCCAGGCCCTACGAAGCTCAGCCGAGCGAAAGGCGGCCTTGCGCCCTTCATGGAGGGATACAACGGATGCCGACCATGCCCGGCATTCGACCATCAGCCACCCGTGCATCGTGTCGCGGCCATGAGCAACCTCCCGAGGTTCTACGACCTGGTTGGCAACCAGGCCAAGTCCACCAACCTGAGCACTGGCGCCAACACGGATTCGGCGGCTCGGATCATTTATTGAAAGTGATTCTGATGGGCACGTTTTTCAGCGTGAAGTCCGCCGCTCTTTCCGTGTAAGGCGCCTTGTTCCAGCTCCAGTGCTGAATGAAATTGATGGTTACGTCAAAATTCCCTTCATAGCCATTCTTGGTCGATTTGGGGCCGCCAGCCGGATTAGACGCTACGAAGCTGACTTTTTGCACGGCCCTTTTGATTCTCGCCTTGCCAAAATCCCCCCAGCCCTTGCCGTCCAGACCTGTATACATTGCCGCCAGAGTGTCGATCTGATCGCTGTTGAGCGAGTGTTTTACCGGCTCGCCACTGGCTTTGTCGACGAACATGGGCCGGTCGGTCGTGGGATCGACGTTCCAGATGGGGAATAAAGTCGTGGCGAACGATGGATCGGTGATGTCGAAATATCCATCCAGTGCCTGCGTCAGTGTGGCGTAGGTCGCGCTTTTTGGCTTGTCGCCTTTGATGGTGACGTGCGCCGGCGTTTTCGTCGCGGCCAGGGTGGATTGATCGACCCGACGATAATCGGTTAGCTTGACCTTCGTCAGCCCCTCCAGCACCAGCCGGTCGACATTTTGTTTGCCAATCGTCTTGCCCGCTTGGGCGGTCAGCGTGAAACGCAGGTGCAGATCGACGATGGGTTGCTGCTTCGAATCAGGAGCCAGATCAGTCAACACTTCCTTCGAACCAGGCTGCATGGAAATCACGACGTTATCCAAGTTGGCGAGATCGTCCGCTTTCAGCGCGTTTTCGGTGGGCAGGATTTTGTTCAGCGCCGCGACGAATTTCGGTGCGTCCGTCAGATGGCCAGCGACATCGATGCCGAGGTTGTGCTGGAGCGCCGCGATGACGGAGATTTTGCGCACCCGCAGACCGGCGCGAGTGGTCGTGTTTTCATTGCCGTCGTTTTCATACGAGGGTATTGCGTCCTTGAATGCGCTGCCGGTCGCGGCGCTCAGAGCGTGGTCGTTGGTGATACTCGAAATTGACTCGAACATGATGTCTGATGTGGTCATGCCATCAGCCGCAACGGCCATTCCGGGCAGTAATAGGGTGATCATTCCTAATTTCTTTAGTTTCATTTGAAATTTCCTATCGATTTTCAGGTGAGTGCAACTTGTATATCACATTGGAGGGTGCTGCGTACCGGTCGGGGCGAATCTTTCCCTTCCGTGACAAAATCTAGCCATTCAAACGGTTGGCCGGTGCCATCGCGCATGCTGGCGTGTTCATGGATGGGAAGCCGAGGGGGCGGTAGCCCAGCAAGTCCAGGTCCAGCGTTCCCTATACGTCTTCGTCGCCGGTGGTATGAACCGCTGCGCGCGGTGAGGATGGTGCGGGAGTGCCGTGGGGAGTGGGCCATCGCCCCCTGGATTGGAGACATTTTGTGAATGCCGCGCCCGAGTGCTTCGAGATGAAGAAAATCCAGCCGTGACTTGCCGGGCCGTCGTTCGCATCACGAGTTCTCGGCGATACCCGTGGCGGCATCGCGCATGCGGGCCGATGCCCGGTATCGGAAGGTCAGCCACGCGAATATCGAAATTTCCGGAAGCCAGAGATAGGCATAGGCCAGTGTCGGCGAATCGAGTTTCAAGCCAATCGCTATCAGTGGCAACCCCAATATCCAGCCCATCAGGGAATCGGCCTTGGCCACGTTGTTGAAATCTCCACGGCCTTGCAGCGCGGCGCGCAAGATATTGGTCGCCAGCCGTACCGGCAAAGACAGCGCCAGAGACCAAACGAAGATGGACCACCACGGTCCTTGTTGTGCGTAAACGCTGAGACCGAGCCAATGCTGCCCCAGCGCGAGCAGCACGGCCACCATGGCTATCATCGGAATGCCATGGCTCAGCAATTCACGCATGAGCGCTTGAACCTCGCAGTCGGGCCGACCCGAAAACCGGATGGCGAGGAAGCGCGAGAGCGCCGCGAGCGGGGAGAAAACGAGCATGGCCAGGGCCACGCCGGCACCGAATGCGTCCAGCCGTTCCGTCGTGACCATTGATATGCCGGGCCATGCGAACAGGCCGACCGTGATAAGCCCCAATAGTTGCATCGATAGGATGCGTTGCCCCTCCCAGGCGCCCTTGATGGCTTGTTCGCAGCCCCAGCGCTTTGGTGGCAATAGCGGGAATCCGCCGGTTTGCTTGCGCAAGCACATCAGAACCCAGCCACTCGACGCGGCTTGAACCAGCAGCGAAGCCATGAAGCACCCGACGAAACCGGCTTCGATGATGTTCAGGAACACGATGTTCATGGCGACTTTGGCCGCCACTTCGCAAACTTTCCAGCGCAAGATGGTGGTCCCTCGATGCGTGGCGTGCAGCGCAAACGCCGCGCAGGCATTGAGTATCCGAAACGGTGCGCCGGCGACGAACCAGGGAATCGCCGATTCCAGCATCGCCACCAGGGCTTCATCGCCGCCGGCCACCCACGGCGCCAACGCGGGATAGAGGAGCCACCCCGTCAGCAGTAGCACGATGCCGATCAGCCCCGCCAATCCCATCGCCCAGCGGATGACGAGACTGGCACTGCCGTGTCGCGCCGCTTGGGCGATGGCGACCGATACCACCGCGCCGAAGGCCATTGCCGCGACCCAATCGATCAATACCAGCCGCGTGAACAATACATACGCGCCCGACATGCCGGGCGCGTGCCGGGCGAGCATGGCCACGTCCACCTGTAGCGACAACTGTGCTACGACGAATGCCAGCAACAGGGCCGCGAAGCCCCGCCAGAATGCGCTGCCGCGAATGGTGGGGGAGGGCGTCATCGCGGCAGGGCTTGCCATCCGGGAAATCCGTCGTCCAGCGACCGGGCCGGGAGCAGGAAGTGGCCGAACGGGGTGCCAGGTGCCGGGAGCGCCTCTTCCAGTTCGATGCGCTCGATTTCCCGGCCGCCATCGAGCGATGCGGTTTTCCAGCCGCAGACGAGATCGGGAACGTCGGCGCCCCCCAGAGCGATTCCCTGGAATTCCGAGCGGTCGCCGGTGGCCCAGCGCGCGGCCGATGCGCCCATCAAGGCATAGCGCAACCCAGGCGTGACCTGATCGCGAAAGGGGGATTGCCGCAGCCAGATATCCACCCACAGGTAGTAAGTCCAGTTCAGGGATAGTTTCTGTTCGTTCGCCCACGCCATGAAGGGGCGGAAGATGGAAAGCCCATCCGGGCCGGAGAGTTCCAGCAAGCCGGGGCAAATGTCGAACAGGGTGTGCCAGTACACCCGCAGGCTGGTGTCGATACGTACGAAGGCACGTGATTCGCGCGGGTAGTTTCCTTGACGCGCCGGTACGGTCAGGGCGTCCAGCAGATCCGTATCGATCATACGAAGGTCAAGCGCATGATGCATCGCGGGTCCCCATGGATGGTTGGGCGAACAAGGCGCGCAGGCGATCGAGGTCTTCTTCGATCTCCGCTTCCTCGAAGTTGTCGTCGCGCTCATAGGTGATGGTGGCCCCGGGCGTGTCGAAGCGCGCGCGGTAGCGCTCCAGGAATGCAAGCGTCGTATCGGACAGCGCCCGGTCGTGGGTATCCACGATCAAATGCGGGGCCAGGATGGACAGGTTGTAGCCGGCGACGTGGAAGTGGCTGTTGGTTTCGATGACCCCCTCCCACGCCTCCAGCGCAACGCCACAGTTGAGGTGGGCGCATACCGCGTTGGATACGTCGAACAGGACGCCGGCGCCGGTATCGCGCTGCAAGCGCTCGTGGAATCGAGGCGCGTCGTGCCCGCCATCCATGATCGATGGATAGTTTTCCAGGTGCAGGCGGCATCCCAGTTTCTGTTGCCACCAGTCCACTCGGCGTTTGACCTGCTCGTAGTCGCGGACGTAGTCGATCTCGGCCAGGTGGTAAAGCTGGCGCCCCTCATGGGTGAAGCGCGCGATGTGATCGGAAACATAGAGCGGCTTGAGTCTGTCGATCAAATCGCGCAGCCGCCGCGCCATGCTTTCCAGAGCGGCCTCGTCGTTCTCGATGAACTTGGAGAACATGATGTGAAACCCCACGGGGGCGTCGAAGCCATTTTCCAGTTCGTCCGGCGGCACCGATAGGAAGTTGTCGATCAACATCTCGACATAATCGATCCGGCCGGACGCCAGCAGGCGGCGCACCAAGGGCGCGGTATCTCCGAGGGTATAGTTGAATCCAATGCGCACGGCGTGCTCTCCTGTGGAAGAGCCCGCCACCGGCAATGTCTCGCGGTGGCGGGCCGGACTTGCTTAGTTCACGCCGACCGGGGCGCAGCACGAGGCGCAGCAAGCGCCCGCGCGTCCGGCGACGACCATCGTGATTTTCCTGGCTACTTTGATCTTCATGAGTTTCTCCTTGGTGAATCGTGAATTTAAGAAGCGGATGCCTTCGTCATGGCGTCATCGATCTGGATGTTGGGAGCTTTCCCGCAACATCGCCGCAGGCATCGCGCAAGATTGTTGATTGGGTGAAACATTATTTGTTTATCTCGATAGGCGGCCTCGCTTCTTTGGTTGAAAATCCATGCCGATCGGGGACTCGCGTTTATTTTTCCGACTTCCACGGGTCCGAGAACCTCGGGTCTTTCAGGAAGGCTTGGTCAGTCAGTGATTTTAGGAAATTCAGCAGGTCCCGCTTCTCTTGTTCGGTAAGGTCGATTTTCGAGATGAGTCCGCTTTTGTAGGGGTTCATTCGGCCATCGCCCTGGTTCGGGCCGGACGTGGTGATGCGTCCCCCCTGGGAGTACTGCTCGATGACGTCCTCCAGCGTGGCAACGCTGCCGTCGTGCATGTAAGGGGCGGTGACTTCGATATTCCTCAGGCTGGGCGCCCGGAAGGCGCCCATGTCCTCAGGCTTCCCAGTGACCTCGAATACGCCCCGATTCGGGTACGGATAGCCGCCCTTGCCGTCGATGTTGTACAGCCCATTGTTGTGGAACAGCGTTTCGATGGAGCGGCTTTTCTTGTGTACCACCTGGTCGTTGAAGTTGAAACTGCCATGGCAGTGGTGACATTCGGCTTTTTCGCCGAAGAACAGCGCCATGCCACGCGTTTCGGAATCCGACAGCGTCCCTTTGCCTTGCAGGTAGTGGTCGTAACGGCTGTCGACCGAGACCATGGAGCGCTGGAAGGCCGCGATGGCCTTGATTACCGTGCCCATATTCAATGGATCGGCTTCGCCCGGGAAGGATTGCTTGAACAACGGCGGGTAGATCGGTTCGGCCCGCAGGCGATCGAGCACTTCCGGCCGGTTTGCGTCGTTGACCCCCATTTCAATGGGGTCGTCGCCGAACAGTGGAGTTTCCATTTGCCGTTCCAGCGAAACCAGCGCCGGACTTGCCCAGTTGTAGGTCGCATGCCAGGCGCTGTTGGCCAGGCTTGGCGCATTGCGATGCGTGCGCTCTCCGGTCGAGCCCAGGGATACTGGCCGTCCATCGGTGAAGGCCCGGTTCTGGTGGTGGCACGAGGCGCATGACAGCGTGCCGTTTCCGGATAGGCGCATGTCGTAGAACAGGCGCCTGCCGAGTTCCACTTTCGCAACCGACATGGGGTTGCCCTCCGGCACCCGGGGTTCGGGTATGTGCGAGGGCAGGTCCCACGACCAGGCAGTCATGGCGGCCGTGGCCAGGGCCGCCACGGGCAACGCCGCCAAACCGATCACGGCGAGCAAGGTTCGGCGCGTCATTGCTTTGGACGCACGCGAAATATGGGTGAACGCCCGGGTTTGACCGGGGCGTCCTCGTCGAGCGTAAGCCCTAGCTGCCTGAATATGGTGTCGCATTCCGGGTCGTCCGGCGCACTCATGCAACCGACCGCGCCTTGGCTGTCTTCCGAAATACGGCTGGTCTGGAACAACGCCGCCAGGTCCAATTCGATCCGTTGGTTGGCTGGATCGAATGGATCCATCACCAGTGGAATGCGATTCGAGCGCAGGCAGGAGATCGTCGCGTCCGTGACCGGGTTGCCGGTACAGCCGGTGGAACCCAGATGCACGTACCAGGATGCGGAGCGGGAGCCATCCGCCTTGACGACGCCGCCTTCCGGGTCGATCTCCACCTTGATGAACTTGCGGCCCGCCTGCCAGCTCCAGCCCATGGCGAGAATGTCCAGCGGCGCGCCTTCCAATTCCGTGCTGGTGTGGTTCAGCGGCGAAGGCACGCCGACGGTAAAGGCCAGGCCGGTGTAGCGACCTGCCGGCACCGTCCCGCTGACCAGCATGTTGGTGTCAGGCGTGCCGCCAACGCATGCGCCAGTGGCATCCTCGAAATCGAGCAGCGCCACCTGTTCGTTCTGCCAATCGTTGGCGGTCAGGGTGATGGGCGTCCGTATGCCGTCGGCATCGATCAACGCCACGTCCTGTACGTAGAAGCGCGCATCTCTCAATGTCGCGCGCCTGGCATCGCTGCCGAGCGCGCCCAGCGGTTTTCCGCATCGCGCGGCTTGACCATTGGCGACCATCTCGAAGGTGATCGCCACAGGTTGTTGGGTCTCCGCAAGAGGTGTGGCGGCGCTTGCGTATCCGCAAATACCGATTATCGGGGCCAATGCCGCCGCCATGAGGGTCATGTGCATGTCGTCCTCCGGTCAGAAGCGGGTGCCGAGCGTGACGTTCACGCTGCGCCCCTCTTCGTAGCTGAAGGTGTTGGCCATGGATTGCTGGTAGGTGGCGTATTCCTTGTCGAACAGGTTGGTGACGCCGACATCGACGCGGTATCGACGGTGCTCGTAGCCCACCCCGACATCGTGGGTGGCGTAACCGCTGCGCCGGCGCAGTAGCGTCGAATCGTAATCTTGCGCGCGCACGAACTGGCCGAGGTAGTGCAGGGACCAGTGGCCGTCCAGCCGGTATCGGGTGCCAAGGGCCAGCTTGTCGGGAGGCGCATACAGGTGGGCGCCAGTCTGGGCGTTCTTCGAGCGCAGCCGCGAATAACCCAGGCCCAGGGCCAGGTCGTTCCGGACGTAGGCCACCTCCAGCTCGCCCCCGCGTCTTTGGCCCTTGGCGACGTTGAGCCGCTGGAATATGAGCCCGGTGCCGACGAACGGCGCTTCGCGCGTGTAGCGACCGACCGTCTTCTGCTCGATCATGTCCTCCACGTCCTCGGTGAAATAACTCGCTTTGATCCGTAACTGGTCGCCCGCACCGAGTACCTCATCGAAGGAGAGCATGGCGCCCACCTCCTTGGTCTTACTGGCTTCTGGCCTGAGTGCGGGGTTGGGGCGGAAATTGAACAGCGCCCGGTTGGTGTTGAGGCTGCCGAACATTTCCGTCACGCTCGGCGCTCGAAAGGCTTCGCCGTAGCTGCCGTAGACCGCCAGAAACTCCCATGGCTGGTATTTCAGCGTGAACTTAGGCGAGACGCGGTCGTGGCTGGACGCGTTCTGTCCCGGTGAGGTCAGCCGGTAATCGTCGCGCCGAAGCGCGCCGATCAAGGTCCAGCGATCCAGAATGGAAACCTCATCCTGGACGAACAGACCCACGGCGCGCATGCGGCCATTGGGAAGCACCGTGTTGGCCTGTCCGGCCGACGTGTTTTCGTTGGTGTCCCTGTAAAAGTCCAGGCCATAAGTCAAGCGGTGGGATGCCCATGAGCCCGTCTCGAAACGGCTGCTGTTCTGCAAGCCTGCCCCGACCGTTTGGGTCATCATGGAGGTCGACGGCTGCCGTGGAACGGAGCGGCTCTCGCCATTGAGCTTGAATCGGGTCTGATAGACCGTCAGCTTGCCGTCGAGCAGAGGGAGATCGGCATCCCGAAAGGTCCAACTGCCGGTGTACTGTTCCTGGTTGCGCTTGAGTTTCTGGGAGAAGGGGAAAAGCAGGTTTCCGCCCGGGTTGGTGGGCCCCACCAGCTTGTCCGCGAAACGCTGGTAGCTCATCTCGAAGCGATTGCGTTCACTCGGGGAGAATCCGGCCTTGAACAATCCGCTCTTGAGGTTTCCATCGTTCGGATATCTCGCATGCTCGCCTCCCGCGCCAGTACGGATATCGCCGAAGTCGCGGTAGGTGGCGCTGGCCAGGAAATCGAACCGTCCCGCGCGCATGGCGGCTGAGAGATTCGTGGAGGACGCCTCGTTGGCGCTGCGATAACCGGCTTTCACACGGCCGCCGAAGGTTTGGTCAGGCGACAGGAAGTCCTTGGCGCCGATGGTCTCGAACGCCATGACGCCGCCCAGGCCGCCACTGCCATAGGCGGCGGACATGGGGCCACGCACCACGTCCACCTGCTTGATGAAATCCGGGTCGATGAGCAGGAGTGTATTCACGCCGCCATCGTTGTTACGGCGGGCGCCATCGACGGAAATGATGATGCGGGGGCCTTGTAGACCCCGGATCGCCGGGCTTTGAGCGGCCGGACGCGGGCCACCGCCATAGTTGACGTTTGGTAGTGTGCGAAGCACCGTTGAAACGGTGCTGGCCTGGGCATCGTCCAATTGCCCCCGATTCACGGTGGACACGGAAGCCGGCACCCCGAAACTCGAGTTGGGACTGCGAGTGGCCGTGACGGTGATCGTGTCCAGAACCGTCACCTTGTCCGCATGGTTCGATGAGTCAACGGCCGCATCGGCGGCTTGTTGCGCATGCGCCAAGTTTGCGGTCAGCGAGCAGGAGGCCGCCAGCAACAACGCACACGGTGCAGAGGAACGTTTGGAACGAGATAAGGTGGAGGCGCTGGCGCGAGGCCGTGAACCGAACTGCGCATTGATGGCGGCGGCAAGCGCGCAGCGGCGCGGAAGCACAGGGACGGCACCCTGCGCGGAGGAAACTCCGAACATGAGAAAACTCCAACGATGATCGTGAACGCGCGCGCTCGGGCAGTCATCCCGTGACGACGCGATAGGCGACGGATCAAACGTTGGAGGGCGGTGCGCGTGCCTGGTGTGTGGTTCTGAAACCTTCGGCTAGGAGGCGCTCGACAGGCGGCGCCTGGGGGGCGTGAGTGTTGAGGTCGGTCGCGGGGATGAAGGCAGGCGAGGGCGGAATGGCGATGCCGTGTACAAGCGGACACAGCGCGCACATGCCGCCGGAGGACATCGTTCCGGCGTCTTGCTGATCTTGATCGATGTCGATGCCGAAACCCGACAGGGGGACGGTTTTCATGCCCGTCCCCGTGCAGATGACGATGCTTTCCTTATCCGCCGAGATGGACGCCAGGGGCATGCTCGCTACGGCGAAGGTCTGCAACAGGAACGCCAGCGCAACGGCAATCGTGCCGAAGCGGTGCATCCTGTGACGAAGCAGCCTCCGAAATCGCATGTCGTTTCTTTTCTTGCCTGGATGCGTTGAGATGCAAAATACCCCGACGGCGATGCTACTGCCGTACTTCCTGGCAGTCCAGTGACGTAGAAGACAGTTCCAGACATCGCGGACGTGTAGACGTTGCACCCCCGCCATTGGTCTCGCATGCCGCCAATCATCGATGGCGCGCGCGATGTCCGTGTTCCTCGATGAAGGGTGTGGGATGAACTTTGTTGTCGAGGACGGGAAATGAAGCTATAGTGGCGTGCTTCACTGCTGGGCGTGGGTGACTGGGAAACAAGACGCTGAGGATCCGTTGGCTGGCGCGTTTTCCGCTCCGCCCGCCAGAGCCCCGGTTCACCGGGATTTTTCGTTTGGACGGATCGCTTCGGCATCTGTCACAATCCACTTCGATGGCCGGATGGCAGAGTGGTTATGCAGCGGATTGCAAATCCGCGTACGCCGGTTCGATTCCGACTCCGGCCTCCATCGAAAACAGCAGAAAACCTCGGGAAAACCGGGGTTTTTTGTTTTTTCTACCCGTTGCCTTGTGCGTCGCCGGATGTCGTTTTTGCGGAGCGCCCCGCAATTTTCGGGGTTGGCGACGCTTTTCGACCGACGCGATTGCGCACATGGCGCTGCGTTGTCGCTTCGCGGATGTGGCCGGGCAGGTGCGTGGGTCACGCAGTTGGCCGGCTTCGGTAGTGTCTGTCGCGGCCTTGGCGCGCAGGTCGTGGAATTGCACGCCCTCGACGCCTGCCGCCTTGCAGGTCTCCATCAACCACCGGCTCACCGCATTGGTTCCCACTGGGTTTCCGTGCAGGTCGACGATCAGGCGAGTGTTGATGCGCTTGCGCCCTGACTTGCGTTCGCGGATGCGTGCCAGCAGTTTGGCGAGGCCGTCGATCACGTTGATACGTACCTTCTCGCGGGTTTTTTCGATTCCGACTCCGGCCGCCATCGATGAAATGCGAAAGTCCCCAGGAATTTCCTGGGTCTTTCGTTGTTTCAGGGCTTGGCCAGGGCGGGGGAGCTGGGGCTGGAACGAAGTGCGAAACGCCCGGGCCGCCCCCGTATTCCGGTGGGCGAGAAACGTGTAACCTTCCCGCCTGCCGTGTAGGCGAGTCGTCCCGAATGGCGGCCAGGGGGTCGCCCAAGCGACGCGCCGCGTGGTCAAGCGATCATCGCATCATGCCCGGATGGCGAAACTGGTAGACGCAAGGGACTTAAAATCCCTCATCCGCAAGGGTATGTGGGTTCGAGTCCCACTCCGGGCACCATTGAGCCGAATAGCCGGATGACGCATCGACGTCGCGCCGGCGCTTGTCCCGGGAGTTCCCATGCTGCGCCACCTTGCCTGGCATTGTTGCATCGCTTTCGCGTTGGTTTCGTTGGTGTTGGCTCTGGGCGCGCATCCGGCCTGGTGGTGGGGGTTCGGTGTCGCCGGCACGCTGGCCGCGCTCGGTTTGTGGGACGTGTTGCAGACGCGCTCCACCTTGCGCCGGCTGTATCCGGTGCTGGCGCATTTCCGCTATGGGCTGGAAGGCATCGGGCCTGAGATCCGCCAATATTTCATCGAGCGCGATACCGAGGAGGTGCCGTATTCGCGCGAGCAGCGTTCGCTGGTCTACCAGCGGGCGAAATCGGTCAGCGACGTGGTGCCGTTCGGCAGCGAACTGGATGTCTATGGCGCGCGATACGAATGGATCAACCACTCGATGGCGCCGACGCCCCACCACGATGCCGATTACCGCATCGTCATCGGCCCCGATTCCGCCAAGCCTTACGCGGCCAGCGTGTTCAACATCTCGGCGATGAGTTTTGGCGCGTTGTCGGCCAATGCGATCCGTGCGTTGAACCTGGGCGCGAAGCGCGGCGGTTTCGCCCACGACAGCGGCGAAGGTTCCATATCGGTCTACCACCGCGAGCATGGCGGCGACCTGATCTGGGAGATCGGTTCCGGCTATTTCGGCTGCCGCGATGACGATGGCGCTTTCAGCGCCGAACGCTTCGCCGCGCAGGCGCGCGATCCGCAGGTCAGGATGATCGAGTTGAAGCTGTCGCAGGGCGCCAAGCCTGGGCATGGCGGCGTATTGCCCGTGGCCAAGGTGACACCGGAGATCGCCGCCACCCGTGGCGTGCCGATGGGCGTGGATTGTGTTTCGCCAGCACGGCATTCGGTGTTCGATACGCCGGTTGGCTTGCTTGAGTTCGTCGCCGCGCTGCGCGAGCTTTCCGGCGGCAAGCCGACGGGTTTCAAGCTTGCCATCGGCCATCCCTGGGAATGGTTTGGCATTGCCAAGGCGATGCGGGAGACCGGGATACTGCCGGATTTCATCGTGATCGACGGCGCCGAGGGCGGCACCGGCGCGGCGCCTTCGGAATTCATCAATCACGTCGGCGTGCCGATGCACGAGGGCTTGCAACTGGCGCACAACACGCTGGTGGGGCTGGGGATGCGGGAAAAGATTCGCCTGGGCGCGGCCGGCCGGATCACCAGCGCCTTCGACATCGCCCGTGTCATGGCGCTGGGCGCCGACTGGTGCAATGCCGCGCGCGGCTTCATGTTCGCGCTGGGCTGCATCCAGTCGCAAAGTTGCCACAACGACCGTTGCCCGACCGGCATCGCCACCCAGGACGCGCGCCGCTGGAAGCGGCTGGATGTCGCGGACAAGGCCGCGCGCGTGCACGCCTTTCACGACAACACGCTGAAGGCGTTGCGCGATCTGCTCTGCGCGGCCGGGTTGACGCATCCCCAGGAACTGGGGCCGGAACACATCCTGCGCCGCGTGTCGCCGACGGAGATCCGCGCCTACGGCAATCTGTTCGCGCGTTTGTCGCCGGGCGAGCTGTTGCAGGAGGCCCCGCCGCGGCACGCGGTATTCCGCGAGTATTGGGGCATCGCGCGCAGCGACAGCTTCGAGCCGCCGGTGAGCATTGCTTCGTTGCGGCTCAGCAAGGCGCTTTGAGCGCGGCGGTTCAGAGCAGTTCCAGCACTCGCTCGGGTGGCCGGCCGATCACCGCACGTTCGCCATGCTCGAAAATCGGGCGTTCGATCAGGATCGGGTGCTCGACCATGGCCGCGATGATCGTTTCGTCATCCTTGTCCTGATTACCCAGGTCGAGTGCCTTGTATGCCTCTTCACCCTTGCGCAGCAGCTCGCGCGCGGGGATGCCGAGCTTGGTCAGCAAGGCGCGCAGGGTGGCCGCGTCGGGCGGGGCGTCCAGATAGGTGAGCACTTGGGGCTGGATGCCGCGCGCTTGCAGCAGGGCCAGGGCTTCGCGGGACTTGGAGCAGCGTGGGTTGTGGTAATAGCGGGTCATGGTGGAATAGGCCTGGTGGAGTGGGCGTTGCGGGGGAATGGGCCGGGCATGGGCACGCCCAGGCCGATACCAGAATCATGCCCTCGGCTGAGCTTCATGTGCGCGCATTTCGGTGTGCGATGCCGAAGGAAGGCGCAAAAACAAAACCCCCTGAAATCTCAGGGGGCCGTTTTTGGTGGGCAGTGCAGGGATCGAACCTGCGACCCTTGCCGTGTGAAGGCAATGCTCTACCGCTGAGCTAACTGCCCGAAAGGGCTGCGCAGTATAGGCGCCAGCGCGTCGCTTGCCAAGCCTCCCGAGGCAGTGGTCTTCACCCGAGCTTCTCCGCCAGCACGCGGCGGATCTCGGTTTCGATCATCCCCTGCATCGCCGAGTACGGAAAGCCGAGCTGGGCGTTGACCTGGGCTCGTCCCGGTGACAGGGCGATCCGGCCATCGACGCCGCCATGCTGGAGCCGCAGTTCGTCGCCCTCCCAGGCGGATTCGATGCCGAAGCGCTCCCGCAAGGTGCGCGCCACGCCTTCGACAGCCAAGCGTGCCTCGCTCATGCCGAGTGCGGTGGGGTGGAGGATGTCGAGGTCGGCCATGGGGTTCCGTGCGGATGGGGGGAGCGCGATTTTGCCTGCATCGCCACTTGCTTGCAGCCGGTGATGGATTCACAGGTGTGTGCCAAAATCGGCCGAAGTGAATACCCATCCCGAACCGCAACCCGTCCTCCGCTTCCCCGGCCACGCGCATAGCGACCTGCCGTTGCGGCGTGGCATGAATGGGCTGTGCCGCGACCCGGATTTCGACCGGGGGCTGCTGCTGGCTTCCCCTGGAGGACGCTCGCTGATCGATTTCTGCTTCGATGCGCGCGGCCTTTGGCTGCATGTCGCCGAGGGCGTGCACAGCGTCCACGTCAATGGCCGGCCGGTGCAGCATCTGGCCTTTCTGCGTCTGGGCGACGGCATCCATTGCGAAGGGGTGGAAATGCGCTTGGTGGATCGTGAAAGCCGCGCCAGACGCGAGCTACCGCCCAGCGAGGAGGACGAGCGGCGGTCCGGGCATCGGCCGCTGCTGCTGCGCGGTCTCTGCGGGCGCGATCACGGTCGTGCTTTCCCGCTCGACCAACTGGTGCGTGTGGGCGGGCGCAACGCCACGATCCGCCTGGATGGCGCGGATGAAACGGTGGCCGAGCTGTTCCAGCAAAGTGGCAAGGTCTGGCTGAGCGCGGCCGAACCGCTGGGCCGGGTGCGGGTGAATGACGAGCCGGTCGCGGTCGCCTGTCTGCGTCCCGGCGATCAGCTCGGTTTCGCCGGTGGCGAGCGCTACGTGCTGGACGTTCCGGGACGTGCCGCCGAGCGCGGCGTGGCGCCGCCCGCGCAGAAGCGGAAGATGCCCGATCCCGCGAGCGACACCGCCGCCGCCGCGCCGCGATGGCGCATCCCCTGGCTTCTGGTCGCCGCCGTGGCGAGCGCCGCGGCGCTCGCCGCCTTGCTCTGGTTCGGCGTGCGCTGAGCTGGGCGCGCCACTTGCCAGCCAACGACGGTTGTGTTGCGATGCGGCATCCGTTTCCGCATCGTCCGACATGCCCCATCGTGTGTTCAATTTCAGCGCCGGTCCGGCCACCCTGCCGGCACCCGTGCTGCGTCAGGCGCAGGCCGAACTGCTGGACTGGCATGGCCTTGGCGTCTCCGTTGCCGAGATCAGCCATCGCAGCGCGCCCTTCATCGAACTGGCCGCCGAAGCCGAAGCCGATCTGCGCACCTTGCTCTCGGTACCCGACGACTACGCCGTGCTGTTCATGCAAGGCGGTGCGACGTTGCAACAGGCGCTGATCCCGCTTAATTTCGCTGCGCCGGGGCAGGCCGCCGATTACCTCGTCACCGGCCACTGGGGCCAGACCGCGTTGAAGCAGGCGCGGCCCTGCGTGGATGCGCGGGTGGCGGCAAGCGGCGCCGAGAGTGGCTTCCGCGAGGTGCCCGCGCGGGGCGAATGGCGGCTTTCCGGCGATGCGGCTTATCTGCACGTTACCGCCAACGAGACCATCCATGGCGTCGAACTGCGCGAGCGCATCGAGGCCGACGCGCCGGTATTCGCCGATTTCAGCTCCAGCATCGCCTCCGAGCCTGTCGAGGTGCGCGATTACGGCCTGATCTACGCGGGCGCGCAGAAGAACCTCGGGCCATCCGGCATCGCCGTGGTGATCATCCGCCGGGCGCTGCTGGCGCGCGCCGGCCAGCCGCGCGCCGAGATCCTCGCCTATGCCTCGCACGCGGCGCGCGATTCCATGCTCAACACGCCGCCCACCTTCAACTGGTACCTGCTGGGGCTGTGTCTGAAGTGGATGCTGGCCGAGGGCGGTGTCGAGGCTTTCGGCCAGCGCAATGCCGCGCGCGCGGCGCGGCTTTACGCCGCCATCGACGGCTCCGGTGGCTTCTACCGCAACGAGGTGGCGCCGGCGGTGCGTTCGCGCATGAACGTGCCGTTTTTCCTCCACGCCGCCGAACTCGATGCCGAATTCCTGCGCCAGGCCGGCGAACGCCAACTGATCGGCCTCAAGGGGCACAAAGTGGTGGGCGGAATGCGCGCCTCGCTCTACAACGCGCTGCCGGACGCGGCGGTGGATGCATTGATCGACTTCATGCGGGAGTTCCAGAAGACCCATGGCTGAAAAGAAGCGGGTGGCGAAGAAATCCGCGGCCGTCGCGGCCAGGAAGCCGGCGCTCGATCTTGCCGCCGTGCGTGCCGAGATCGATGGCATCGACCGCCGTATCGGCGAATTGATTTCCGAGCGCGCGCGTTGGGCGCAGCAGGTCGGCCGGGCCAAGGGCAAACTGGCGGCGGCGGTGGATTACTACCGTCCGGAACGCGAGGCGCAGGTGCTGCGGCAGGTGATCGACCGCAACCAGGGGCCGCTGGCGGACGAAGTGCTGGTAAGGCTGTTCCGCGAGATCATGTCGGCCTGCCTGGCCCAGCAGGAGCCGCTGCGAATCGGTTATCTCGGCCCCGAGGGCACCTTCTCCGAGCAGGCCGTACACAAGCATTTCGGCCATTCGGTGAAGGCGTTGCCGATGGCGAGCATCGAGGAGGTGTTCGACCAGGTGGCCTCCGGCGATGCCGATTTCGGCGTGGTGCCGGTGGAGAATTCGGGGCAGGGCACGCTGTATTCCACCCTCGACATGTTCCTCTCCTCGCCGCTGAAGATCTGTGGCGAGGTGGAGTTGCGCGTGCACCAGTACCTGCTGTCGAGGAGCGGCCGGATCGAGGACGTGGAGCGGGTGATTTCGCATGCCTTCTCGCTTGGCCAGTGCCGTGCCTGGCTGCGCCAGCACCTGCCGCTGGCCGAGCGGCAATCGGCGCCCAGCAATGCCGAGGCCGCGCGCCGCGTCCGCAATGCCGACGATGCCGCGGCGATCGCCGGCGAGAACGCCGCGCACGTCTACGGGCTCAAGGTCATCGCCGGTCCAATCGAAGACCGCCAGGACAACACCACCCGCTTCCTGGTGCTGGGCCGTGAGATGTTTCCGCCCTCGGGCCACGACCGCACCTCGCTGCTGGTGACATCGAGGGACGCGCCGGGCCTGCTTTACCGGGTGCTGGAGCCGCTGGCGCGCTGCGATATCAGCATGAACCGGATCGAATCGCGGCCCGGCCATGGCCAACTGTGGGAATACGCCTTCTTCATCGATGTCGATGGTCATGCCGGGCAACCGCCGCTGGCCGAGGCGATTGCCGAGATGCGCGCGGCTGGCCGCGACGTGCGCGTGCTCGGCGCCTACCCGGTGGCGATGCCGTGAGCCGCGATTTCGAGGCGCTGGCGCAGGCGGGCGTGCGAGGTTTGCGCGCCTACGATCCCGGGCACGATCTGGTCGCGTTGCGGCGCGAGGCGAAAGCCGCGCTGACCGAACTGGGCGCCAACGAGAACAGTCATGGCGCTTCGCCGTTGGCGCTGGAAGCCGCGCGAGCCGCATTGGCCGATGTCTGGCGTTATCCCGACCCGCTTGGCGGCGACTTGAAGCGGGCGCTGGCCCGGCATCATGGTGTCCGGGCTTCGCAGATCGTGCTTGGCAACGGTTCACATGAATTGCTGATGCAGTTCGCGCAGGCATTCGCGGGGCCGGGCGAGGAGGTCGTCGCTTCGCGCCATGGCTTCGCCGTATACGCGCTGGCGGCGCAGGCGGCGGGCGCGAAGCTGGTGCTGGCCGATGCGCTGCCGCGCGATACCGCGATGCCGCTGGGCCACGATCTCGATGCGCTGGCGGCCGCGCTCACACCGCGCGCCAAATTGGTTTACCTCGCCAATCCCAACAACCCGACCGGCACCTGGTTCTCCGCCACGGCGTTTGCGGCGTTCATGCGGCGCGTCCCGCCGGAGGTGATCGTGGTGGTGGACGAAGCATATGCCGAATACGTCGACGCGCCGGAATGGCAAAGCGCGGTCGCGCTTTTGCCGACGCATCCCAATCTGGTCGTCACCCGCACCTTCAGCAAGGCGCACGCGCTGGCCGGGCTGCGGGTGGGGTATGCGTTGGCGCATGCGGAATTCGTGGCGGTGATGGAGCGGCTGCGCCAGAGCTTCAACGTCAACATGCCGGGGCTGGCCGCCGCCGAGGCGTCGCTGGCCGACCCGGTGCATTTGGAGGCCGCTGTCATCGCCACCCGCCTCGCGCGCGGGCGCTTGGCCGAAGAATTACGATCGCGCGGCTACCGGGTCTGGCCTTCGCAGACCAATTTCCTGCTGGTGGCGTTCGGCAGCGAAACCCCCGCGCTGGAAGCCTGCCTGCTGGCGCAAGGCGTGGTGCCGCGGCCGATGGCCGGCTATGGTTTGCCGGAATGCCTGCGCATCACGGTTGGCGATGCCGAGGAGAATGCGCGCCTGCTGGCCGCGCTCGATGCCTGCCGGAGCCACGCGCATGGCTGACTGGCGGGCGGGTGGGGCGGGCGGGCCGGTACGCGGCCGGATCACGGTGCCGGGCGACAAATCGGTGTCGCACCGGGCGATCATGCTGGCGGCGCTCGCCGATGGCGTCTCCCGCATCGAGGGCTTCCTGGAGGGCGAGGACACCCGCGCCACCGCGCGCATCTTCGGGCGGATGGGGGTGAGGATCGAAGCGCCGGAGGCCGGCGTGCGTATCGTGCATGGCGTCGGCATCGATGGACTGCGCGCACCCGATGGCCCGCTCGATTGCGGCAATTCCGGCACCGCGATGCGTCTCCTGGCCGGCCTGCTGGCGGCACAGCCGTTCGCCTGCGCGCTTGTCGGCGACGAGTCGCTGTCCAGGCGGCCGATGCGTCGCATCACCGATCCGCTCGCCTCGATGGGCGCGCGCATCGACACCCGGCCCGATGGCACGCCGCCGCTGCGAATCTCGCCGGCTGCGCGGCTGGCCGGCATCGACTACGCAAGCCCGGTGGCGAGCGCGCAGGTCAAGTCGGCGCTGCTTCTGGCCGGTCTGTATGGCGATGGCGAAACCACGGTGCGCGAGCCGCACCCGACCCGCGATTACACCGAGCGCATGCTGCGCGCCTTCGGCGTGGATGTCGCGTATGCGCCGGGCCATGCGCGATTGCGTGGCGGCCAGCGCCTTTGTGCCGGCGACGTGCGGGTGCCGGGCGATTTTTCCTCGGCCGCTTTCGCCATCGTCGCGGCCACTTTGTTGCCGGGCTCGGAACTGCTGATCGAGAACGTCGGCATCGACCCGCGCCGCATCGGCCTCCTGAGCGCATTGCGCCTGATGGGGGCGGACATCGAGATCGTCGATCCGCGCGAGGAGGCCACGGGCGCTATCGCCGACTTGCGGGTGCGGCATGCGCGCCTGCGCGGCATCGAGGTGCCGGTGGCGGTCGTGCCGGACATGATCGACGAATTCCCGGTGCTGTTCGCCGCCGCCGCCTGCGCCGAGGGCACCACCCGCGTGCGCGGCGCGGCCGAGCTGCGGGTCAAGGAATCCGACCGTATCGCGGCGATGGCCAGTGGCCTGGCGGCGCTCGGCATCGAGGTGCGGGAAACGCCCGACGGGGTGGAGATCGTGGGCGGCCGGCCACGGGGCGGGCATGTGCGGAGCCTGGGCGATCACCGTATCGCGATGAGTTTCGCGGTGCTGGCGCAATGCGCGGCGGAGGACGTGCGCATCGAGGATATCGACAACGTGGCGACCTCCTACCCCGGCTTCGATGCGGGGATGCGCGGCATTGGGCTTGCGATCGAGACCGTCCGGTAGCGCTCAGATGCCCAGCGCGCGCAGCTCGGCCATCGGGCGGGCGCGCTCCCATGCCTCGTCGAAGCGGCCCGCCAGTGGGCGCGCATGCTGGCCGCCGTCGCTGAAGGTGGCGGCCAGCGGGGCGCCGCTGTCGAACAAAAGCAGCCGCCCCCGGTCGTCGACCATGAAGCCCTGGGTGGCCGGCGGCGCGAAATCGGCATTGGTCTGGCGTAGCAGGATGAGGCTGGGCAGGCGTTGGGCCAGCGTGACCAGTGCGGGGTGATCGCGGAGCAGCCCCTCGGTTTCGACCAGGAGCACGCGCGCCGCGCGCCGCGAATCGGCGGTGGCGAAGCCGCGCAGGGTGTCGATGAAGGCGGGTGACGACCACAGCGCCGCATCCAGCGCCGGCACGAAGCAGGAGAGATGCCGCGAAGCGCCCGCGGCCATGCCGGCGATGGCCGCGTTGAGGGCGTCGATGCCTTCGGCGCGCTGCGTGGTCATCGGCTTATTCGTCTTCGACCAGTTGGTAGTGGCCGGCATCGGCCAGCGTCTGCAACAGGGCGCGGCCGCGCGCGGTCAACGTGGTGAGCAATGCCTGGTCGAGCATCTCCGCCCCGGCGATCCGCCTGGCATCGGCCACGGTGGCCGGCCAAGCGCCGCCGTTGGCGAACAGCAGGGCGTCGTTGCCGGACTGGCGCCAGGCCATGCGCGAATACGGGTGGCGCGCCCAGACGGCGCCCTCGGCGATGTCGCGGGCCAAGTCGCGCCCGGTGGCATCGGCGGGCGAGGGGGCCTGGCCCTCGGCCACGCGATAGGCGCTGACGAAACGGCCGAACCATTCGCCCAGTTCGTCGCGGCTGCTCAGGCGCAATTGGTTGAGCGCGCTCAGGGCGCGGTCGAGCGCGGCTTCGTCGATTTCGTTTGGGTCCTTCGGCAGATCGAGATCGGTATCGGCGTAGCGGATGCGTTCGTCGGCGTCGAAGGCGAGGGTATCGGCGTAATGTTCCAGTAACTCGGCGCTGGAGGGCGCGCGCAGGCCGACCGAGATGGTCAGGCAGGCGTCCTCGGCGATGCCGTGGTGCGGTACGCCGGGCGGCAGGTAGAGCATGTCGCCGGGGGCGAGCACCCAGTCCTGGTTGGGATCGAAATGTTTGAGCAGGCGCAGCGGCACGTCGTCGCGATAGGTTTCGTCCGGGCGGGCGCGGGTGTCGATCTGCCAGCGGCGGTGGCCCACGCCCTGGATCAGGAACACGTCGTAATTGTCGATGTGCGCGCCGACCGAGCCGCCGGGAGCGGCGAACGACACCATGATGTCGTCCATCCGCCAGCGCGGCAGGAAGGGGAAATGGTCGAGCAGGGCGCGCACGTCGGCATCCCATTTGTCCACGTCCTGCACCAGCAGCGTCCAGTCCTGGCGCGGCATGTCCGGGAATTTCTCCTCCGGGAACGGGCCGCTTTCCAACTGCCAGCCATCTGTTTCCCAGTCGTGTCGGACGATCCGGGCCAGTGCGCCTTCTTCGCAGGCGAGGCCGGCCAGGTCTTCCGGCTGGATCGGCGATTCGAACGCCGGGAAGGCGTTGCGGATCAACAGCGGTTTCTTCTGCCAGTATTCGCGCAGGAACTGCACAGGCGGCATGCCGAGCATGCCTTTGCCGCTGGCGTCGATTTCGACGGGAACGATGTGTTGGGCTGACATGGGTTATCCGTGGGTCGTGATGATGGCGTCGTAGCCTGTGGCGTTGAATTCGATCAGGCACCAGCCGTGGCCGAAGGGATCGGCAAGCTGCACGATGCGCCCGAAAGGTTCGTTGCGGATATCGCCTTCCCGCCTTGCTCCGGCGTCCAGGGCACGTTCGAGAACTGCCCGGAGGTCGTCCACGGCGATGTCGCAGTGCAGCGGTGTCCAGTGGCGCGAATAGCGTCGCGCTTCGCCGTTATGGGCGCAGGTGCCGGCGGCGTTTTCCAGCAGGAATACCGCCAACGGCGCGCCGCTCATTTCGATGGCCGCGTCACCCAGGCGGCGTTCCTTGCGCCAGCCGAACGCCTGGCCGTAAAAGCGCGACGCGGCTTCAAGGTCGGGAACGTCGATGTTGAGCAGCATCCGCATGATGGGAGGCGCTCAGATGTCCCGAGCCAGGGCTTCCGCCAGGCCGGTGTAGCCGCCCGGCGTCATGCCGAGCAGGCGCTGCCTGGCATCGGCGGGCAGGTCGAGTCGCTCGACGAAGGCGCGCAGCGATTCGGCGGTGATGCCCTGGCCGCGGGTCAGGGCCTTCAGTTGCTCGTAAGGCTCGGGCAGGCCGTGGCGGCGCATCACCGTCTGCACGGCTTCGGCCAGCACTTCCCAGTTGGCGTCGAGATCGGCGGCGAGGCGCTCGGGATTCACTTCCAGCTTGTCCAGGCCGCGCAAGAGGGCGTCGAAGCCGATCAGCGCATGGCCGAAGGCGGTGCCGAGCGCGCGCAGCACGGTGGAATCGGTGAGGTCGCGCTGCCAGCGGCTGATCGGCAGCTTGGCGGCGAAATGTTCGAATAGCGCGTTGGCGATGCCGAAGTTGCCTTCCGCGTTTTCGAAGTCGATGGGGTTGACCTTGTGCGGCATGGTGGAGGAGCCGACTTCGCCGGCTTTCAGCTTCTGCCTGAAGTAGCCCTGCGAGATGTAGCCCCAAACGTCGCGGGCCAGATCGATGCAAATGGTGTCGATGCGTTTCATCGCGTCGCTCAATTCGGCGATGCCGTCGTGCGGTTCGATCTGGGTGGTGTAGGGCTGCCAGTCGAGGCCGAGCGATTCGACGAAGGCGCGCGAGAACGCCGGCCAGTCCACGTCGGGATAGCTGGTGACGTGGGCGTTGTAATTGCCGACCGCGCCATTGATCTTGCCGGGCATCGGCAGCGCCGCCAGCACGGTGCGCTGGCGTTCCAGCCGGGCGACGACGTTGGCGATTTCCTTGCCGACGGTGGTGGGCGAGGCGGTCTGCCCGTGGGTGCGCGAGAGCATTGGCAGCGCGGCGTGCGTGTGCGCCATGTTGCGCAGCCTGGCGATCAGGCCATCGAGCTTGGGCAGCACAGCCGCATCGCGGGCCTCGCGCAGCATCGATGCGTAGCTGAGGTTGTTGATGTCCTCGCTGGTGCAGGCGAAGTGGACGAATTCCATTGCCGGCGCCAGTTCCGCATCGGCCTTCATTGCGTTCTTGATGAAGTATTCGACCGCCTTGACGTCGTGATTGGTGGTGGCCTCGATGTCCTTGACCGCTTGCGCGTCGGCGACGGAAAAGTCGGCGGCGATGGCGCGCAGGCGGGCGATGGTGGCCTGTGGGAAGGGGGAAAGCTCGGCGACGCCCGGTTCGGCGGCCAGCGCCAGCAGCCATTCCACTTCCACCTTCACGCGCGCCTTGATCAAACCGTATTCGGAAAAGATCGGGCGCAGGGCGTCGACCTTGCCGGCATAGCGGCCGTCGAGCGGGGAGAGGGCGGTGAGAGCGTGGGACATGGGGTTTCCGGGGCGAGGGTCACTGCCCGCCATTTTAATTGGGTATTCGGATACCCGTGTGGCTCGCGCGTCGGTTCGCGTCGGACGATGCGGGCATTCGCGCGTCGTGCGACGGGCTTGGGCGGGTCGTCATGCGGCCGGCCTGACGATACGCCATCATGCCGGTATGGAGGCATGATGGCTTCCACCATCCATATAGGAGCGAAGGCGATGACCGATTACCGTACCGAACACGACAGCATGGGCGAGTTGCAGGTGCCCGCCGATGCCCTTTGGGGGGCGCAGACCCAGCGCGCGGTGGAGAACTTCCCGGTATCCGGGCTGGGCATGCATGCGTCCTTCATTCATGCGCTGGGCGCGGTCAAGGCCGCCGCCGCCGAGGTGAACGGCAGGCTCGGGCTGCTGGACGAGAAGCGCGCCACGGCGATCGCCAATGCCGCCGAGCTGGTGGCCAATGGCGATTTCGACGAGCAGTTCCCGCTCGATCGTTTCCAGACCGGCTCCGGCACCTCGACCAACATGAACGCCAACGAGGTGATCGCGCACCTGGCTTCGTCGAAGCGGCTGGCGGTGCATCCCAACGACCACGTCAACCTGGGGCAAAGCTCCAACGATGTCATCCCGACCACCATGCGGGTGGCCTCGCTGGTGGCGGCCAAGCAGGTACTGCTGCCGGCACTGAAGCATCTGCGCAAGACCATCGGCCGGCGCGCGAAGGGGCTGACGAAGACGGTCAAGACCGGACGCACTCACTTGATGGACGCGATGCCGTTGACCTTCGCCCAGGAATTCGGCGCCTGGTCGGCGCAATTGTCCTCCGCCGAGGCACGCATCGAGGACGCGCTGAAGCGGGTGCGGCGGCTGCCGATTGGCGGCACCGCGATCGGCAGCGGCATCAATGCGCATCCGAAGTTCGGCCGGAAAGCGGCCGAATCGCTTTCGAAGCGGCTGGGCGTGAAATTCGAGTCGGCCGACGACAAGTTCGAGGGACTGGCCGCGCAGGACGATCTGGTGGAGCTTTCCGGCCAACTGAACGCCTTGGCGGTGGCTCTGACCAAGATCGCCAACGATCTGCGCTGGATGAATGCCGGCCCGCTGGCCGGCCTGGGCGAAGTGGAATTGCCGGCGCTGCAACCGGGCAGCTCGATCATGCCGGGTAAGGTCAATCCGGTGATCTGCGAGTCGCTGGCGATGGTCTCGGCGCAAGTGATGGGCCTGCACGCGGCCAATACCGTGGCCGGGGCCAGCGGCAACTTCCAGTTGAACGTGATGCTGCCCTTGATCGCCAACAATCTGCTGGATGCGATGGAATGGCTGTCGAACGGAATGCGCCTGCTGGCCGACCGGGCGATTGCCGGGCTGAAGGTGCGCGAGGACGTGGTGGCGCAGGCGTTGGCGCGCAACCCGATTCTGGTGACGGCGTTGAACCCGCTGATCGGTTACGAAAAAGCCGCGGCGATCGCCAAGCGCGCCTACAGCGAAGGGCGCGCGGTGCTGGAAGTGGCGATCGAGGACAGCGGGTTGCCGGAGGCGGAACTGCGCAAGCTGCTGAATCCGCAGGCGCTTACCACCGGCGGCATACACCCGGGGGCCGCCGCCGGCGGTTGAGCGGCGAAAGGCGGCTTATTCGAGCGCGTTCACCGCCTTGCCGCCGATGCGGACAATCCCGGCATCGCGCAGATCGACTTCCGCATCGGCGGCCGGGCGCGGATAGTGCACGCCGCCGACGCTCAGCGCCGTGGCATCGAGCAGGGCCTCGATATCGTCCGCCTTCACCGTGGCGGCGCCCCCACACGAGGACACCGCCACATGGCCCGGCGGCAGCAGAAAGCGCACGCCCTCCAGGCTGGCGGTGGAGCCGCTCATGGCCTGTACGCTGGTACACATCGATTAGCGGATGCCCTCACGGACCCGCGTGCGCATGTCGGGCGCGCGGGCGGTGGCGCCGTTTTCCTTCAGGCAATCGTCGACGTCGGCCTGGGTGAGGCGGGCATATGGCTTGAACTCGGGCAGGGCGGCGGCCAGCTTGTCCTGAGTGGCGAGCAGCGCGGGCAATTGCGCGCAGATGCGTTTGGCATCGGCTTCCAGCTTTTTCGCCCCGGCCTCGATTTTCTGCCCGATCTGTTCGGGCTTGCCCTCAAGCAGGCCGCCTATCGCTTCCTTCACCGCTTGGCCGGCCAGGTCGGCACCCTGGATGCCGATCGCCATCCCGGTCTCGGCGATGCCGTGCATGCCCTTGCGATACTTCAGCAGCAGCGCGCGCTGGGCGTCGTCGATCTTTACCGGCTTGCCTTCGATCAGGAACTCGCCCTGCGGATCGATTTCGGCGGCGGGTTGATCGCCGCCACCGACAGGTATGCCCCGGCCGCTTTCAAGCGTCAGGTTTTCGGTCGTCATTTCCTTGCGTGCCTCGCCGATGGCGGCCTCGACCGCCTGGCCGATCGCGGTCCGTGGCGGGGTGGCGGGCGGCGGCGCGTTGTTGCAGGCGGCCAGCGACAGGGCGGCCAGAACGGGAACGATGAGGCGAAGTTTCATATTGGAATCCTCGAAAAAGACCCGAGCGTCAGGCATCGTCGCGCCAACGGCGCAGGCGGATGGCGAGAAGAATCATGGCGATGCCGGCGGCCGCGCCGATCCACAGGCTGGGATTGCGATAAACATCGCCACCGAACACCAGCGACAGATTTTGCGCCAGCTGATCGCCGCTGCCTCCCGACCCGATAAACCGGGGGCCCTTGGTCATGCCGAATAGGTGGCTGAGAGGCCACGCGCTGGTCAGCAGACGCGCCACGATGTGCTCCCAGAACCAGTTCGAACCGATATCGAAGAACTCGAACCAACTCACCAGGACGCCGGCCAGCAACGGCACCAGCACCGCCCACAGGAATGGCTTGGATCTGGCCCAGGCCGAGCACAGCATCAGCCAGCCGGCCGTCGGCAGCGCCCACAGCATGTAGATCGGAATCCAACTGAACAACAGGGTGAGTAACCTGAAGGGCCGCAGTTGCGCCCAGTAGATGGTGAATGGATTGCCGCCATTGATGGCGATGAACAGGCTGACCAGGATGCCGAAGCCCAGCATCACCGCCAGCGCGACCAGCACGGCGGTCAATGGCGCCACCAGCAGCGCGGTCAGCAGTTTGCTCCACACGGTGAGTCCGTCGGAGACCGGCAGCGACTTCCAGAACAGCACGCTGCGATCCCGGCGTTCGTCGTACAGCGCGCCCAGCAGGTAGAAGAACACCACGAAGCCGAACACCAGCAGCGGCCAGAACGCCGACATCAGCGTGATGCCATTGATGGCGTCGCTCAGTTGGCGCAGTTTCTCGGTGGGGACGTTGGCGAACAGGTCGTTCCAATTCATGCTGGAGAGCGGGACTTCCTTGCCCTCGAAATCGACGACCTGGTCGCTGTAACGGGCGAACATGAGCTGCCCGGTGCCGCCGCCGAGCAAGGTGAAGAACAGGAAGATCGCGCCGGCCACCACCGGCGCCCACAGGAAGCCGCCCCTGTGCTCCCAGAATTCGCGTTTCAGCAGCCACTTCAGTTTCTGGGTGGCTCGCGGTGCCGCGCGGACCGGCGTGGGGCTTTCGTTGACGGTGGCGTTCATGCGTAGGTTCCCTTCATGGTGGCGACGAACAGATCGGCGAGGCCGGGAATGCGGGTTTCGCCGTATTCGCGCAATCGCGGTGCCGGCACGCCGTCGAACAGCATCACGGTCTTGCCGAAGGCCAGCGCGCGCTCGTCGAGCGGTTTGAGCGCGCGCGCCTCGTCGAGCCTGCCGGCATCGACCAGCACTTCGACGTAGCGCTGGCCGATGTCCTCCATCGAGGTGTCCAGCACCACCTTGCCGTCGCGGATGAACATCACGTCGCTGAGGATGTGTTCGACCTCCTCCACCTGATGGGTGGTGATGAGGATGGTCTTTTCCTCGTCGAAATAGTCTTCCAGCAGACGCTGGTAGAACTGCTTGCGATAGAGGATGTCGAGGCCGAGGGTAGGCTCGTCCAGTACCAGCAGGCGGGCGTCGATCGCCATCACCAGGGCCAGGTGCAGCTGCACGATCATGCCTTTCGACATCTCCTTGACTTTCATCGCCGGGTGCAACCGGGTGCCTTGGATGAAGCGTTCGAAGCGCTCGCGCGAGAAGCGCGGGTGCACGCCTTCGACGAAATCGGCGACTTCGCGGACGCGGATCCAGCGCGGCAGCACGGCGACGTCGGCGATGAAGCAGATGTCGTTCATCAATTCGTCGCGCTGGCTGCGCGGGTCTTTGCCTAGCACCTTCAGCTCGCCCTCAAACTGGATCAGGCCGAGGATAGCCTTGAGCGCCGTGGTCTTGCCCGCGCCGTTAGGACCGATCAGGCCGACGATGCGGCCGGCCGGAATCTCGAAATCGGCGCCATCCAGCGCCCGTTTATTCTTGTAGACCTTACTCAGGCCGCGTGCGTTGACGGCGATGTTCATTTCGCTCCCCATTTCTTCGATGGATCGATCAATTCGTTCGGGTCCAGGCCAAGGCGCTCGATACGTTCGAGCACCAGCGGCCATTCCTCGCCAAGAAAACGCTGGCGTTCGCTGGCCAGCAGTTTCTGCGGCGCGCCCTCGATCACGAACATGCCGAGGCCGCGGCGTTTTTCCACCAGGTCCTCGTCGGCCAGCTCCTGGAAGGCGCGCGAGACGGTGATCGGGTTCAACTGGTATTCGGCGGCGATGGTGCGTACCGAGGGCAAGGCATCGCCGGGCTTGAGTTCGCCGTCGATGATCTTTGCCACCACCAGTTCCTTCAACTGGCGGTAGATCGGAACGCCATCGGCCCATTGGTGCTCGCTCATGGCGTGAGGCTCCGGGGCAATAGCGAGAAGAACGTCGCCGGCTTGGCGCCGGCCTCCAGCGCGCGCGGGGCGGTGGAGCCGGCATCGAGGGGAATGAGGCAGACCAGGCCGAACAGGGCCAGCGACAGCGTCATGATCGGCAGGAGGGCCAAGGCGGGGCGGTGGCGTCGCATGATGGGACTCGTGTCGAAAGTTGGTGTTGTATTTAACTATAACACCAGACTGGAAGCCGTCAAGTTCCCGTCTACCCAACTGAAGTCATGGTGGCGCGCAGCCAACGCGAGCTGAAGCGCGGCGCGGGCAATGGCCGGTTCGATTGCCGTTGCATGGCCCGCGCACCACAATGTCGCAATGCCTACGAAAATGGAGAAATTTCGAGTGAAAACGGCTGTCCTTGGCGTGGTTTTCGCGCTGTCGTTCGTCCATGCCGGCCCGGTTCATGCGCAGGCAACGCCATCGGCCGTCGGCGCCAAGCCGCTGGCCGGCGAGCGCGAAAGGCTCGGTTATGCCATCGGCATGGAAGTGGGCGCGGACAATGCCTTGCAAGCGGCGCTTCCCGATCTCGACTTGGCAGCCTTCGAACAATCGATACGGCGCTCGATCAGCGGTGCCGAGCCACTCATGAAACCCGCGGATGCGCAAAAGACCTCGCTCGCGTTGATGCAGCGCGTGCAGGCCCGCCAGTCCGGCAATGCCGGGAAAGCGCCGGCGGTGTCGCGGCAGCAGGTCGGGGAGCTGCTCGGCATCAACGTCGGCCGCTCGCTGGCGCCGGTGCGTGACGAATTCGATCTGGCCGCCTTCATGCGCGGGTGGCGGGTGGTGGTGGAAAAGGGTAAGCCGCTCATCCCGCCGGCCGAGGCGCAGGCGCTTCGTGGCACCTTCGCCGAGCGCCTGCGCGAGCGCAATGCCGCCAGGCGGGCCGAGGCCGGCGAGCGCAACCGCAAGACGGGCGAGGCGTTTCTGGCCGCCAACCGCGGCGCCAAGGGGGTGGTGACTACCCGCTCCGGCTTGCAGTACCAGGTGCTGAAGCCCGGCGCCGGCGCACGGCCGCTGCCGAGCAGCCGGGTCAAGGTCGATTACGAGGGCAAGCTGCTCGATGGCAAGGTCTTCGACAGCTCCTACCAACGTGGCGAGCCGGCGGTGTTCGCGCTCAATCAGGTGATTCCCGGCTGGACCGAGGGGCTCGGCCTGATGGCGGCCGGCGCCAAGTATCGTTTCTGGATTCCCGGCGATCTCGCCTATGGCCGCCGCGGATCGCCGCCCAATATCGGCCCGAACGAAACCCTGGTCTTCGATGTCGAACTGCTCGATATCGTCAAATGATCGATAATCCCCGCTTCTGAATCGTCGTCCGGCCCGCGCCGGACGGCCCCCCGCACGCATACGCACCGGAGTTCCCGCATGAAGTCATGTTCCGTTCTGGCCGTCACCGCATTGGCCGCCGCCCTCTCGCTTGCCGCTTGCGACAAGACCGCCGACAAGGCCGCCGGCAAGGAGAGCGCCGATAAGTCCGCCGTTGCCGAGGGCGCCAAGGATGCCAAGACCATTCCCGGCCTGAAGGACGAAAAGGCGCAGGCGAGCTACGTGGTGGGCTTGACCATGGGCAAGCAGTTGGCGGACATCAAGAGCGACATCGAGCTGGAAACCGTGGTGCGCGGCCTGAAGGACGAATTGTCCGGTGGCAAGAAGCTGGTCGACGACGGGCAGGCGCGCGAGATCATGGCCGGCTTCATGGAGAAGATGCAGGCCAAGATGATGGCCGAACAGATGGCCAAGGCGCGCAAGAACACCGAAGAGGGCCAGAAGTTCCTGGCCGAGAACGGCAAGAAGGAAGGCGTCAAGACCACCGCCTCCGGCCTGCAATACCAGGTCGTCACCGAGGGCAAGGGCGCCAAGCCGGGCGAGGGCGATGCGGTCAAGGTCAAGTACAAGGGCACGTTGCTGGATGGCACCGAATTCGACAGCACCGAGAAGCAGGGCGGCGAGCCGGCCGTCCTGCCGCTGGATCGGGTGATTCCGGGCTGGGCCGAGGGCATCCGTCTGATGCCGGTCGGCAGCAAGTACAAGTTCTGGATTCCCTCCAACCTCGGCTATGGCGAGCAGGTGCCCCCGGGCGCGCCGTTCCCGCCGAACGCCACGCTGGTGTTCGATGTCGAACTGCTCGACATCGTCAAGGCGCCGAAGCACTGAAGGCAGTCCGATGACAGTAAAATGAAACTGTCATCACCATGAAGCAAACTGCGACTGCCGCCGATGCGGCAGTCGTCGTTTTCGAGGGAGGCTCTCATGCGCGTCGCGATTTTCGGCACCGGCTACGTCGGCCTGGTCACTGGTGCCTGCCTGGCCGAGGTCGGCCACCAGGTGGTGTGTGTGGATGTCGATGCGGCCAAGGTCGCGGGCCTGGAAAACGGCGTCATTCCGATCTACGAGCCGGGCCTGGAATCGATGGTCAAGGCCAACCATGCCGCGGGCCGGCTGCGCTTCACCACCGATGCGGCCAGCGCTGTCGATTTCGGCGATGTCGTCTTCATCGCCGTCGGCACGCCGCCCGACGAGGATGGCAGCGCCGATCTCCAGTACGTGCTGGCGGTGGCGCGCAGCATCGGCCGGCACCTCGCGCGTCCGGCGGTGGTCGTGGACAAGTCCACGGTACCGGTCGGCACCGCCGACAAGGTGCGCGCGGTGATCGCCGAAACGCTGGCCGGGCGCGGCGCGGATATCCGCTTCGAGGTGGTTTCCAACCCCGAATTCCTCAAGGAAGGCGATGCGCTCAACGACTGCATGCGCCCGGATCGCATCGTCATCGGCGCGGACAACGCCGAGGCCATCGAGACCATGCGTCGTCTGTACGCCCCGTTCAACCGCAACCATGAGCGCATGGTGACGATGGACGTGCGTTCGGCCGAGCTGACCAAGTACGCCGCCAACGCCATGCTGGCGACCAAGATTTCGTTCATGAACGAAATCGCCAACATCGCGGAGAAGGTCGGCGCCGACATCGAGATGGTGCGTAAGGGCATCGGTTCCGACCCGCGCATCGGCTGGCATTTCATCTATCCCGGCGCGGGCTACGGCGGTTCCTGCTTCCCCAAGGACGTGCGGGCGCTCGCGCGCACCGCTTCGCAATACGGGTATGCGACCCGGATTCTCGATGCCGTGGAGGCGGTCAACGAAGCGCAGAAGGGGCACCTGTTCGAATTGATGGCGCGCCACTATGGCGGTGCCGGCGCGCTGCGCGGGAAGACCATCGCGCTCTGGGGCCTGGCTTTCAAGCCGAACACCGACGACATGCGCGAGGCGTCCAGCCGCCGCCTGCTGGCGCAGTTGTGGGAAGCCGGCGCGAAAGTGCGCGCCTTCGACCCCGAGGCGCGCGACGAGGCGAGACGCATCTTCGGCGAACGCGCCGAGCTGACGCTCTGCGACAGTACCGACGCCGCGCTGGAAGGGGCCGACGCGCTGGCCGTGGTGACCGAATGGAAACAGTTCCGCAGCCCCGATTTCGCCCACCTGCGCGAGCGCCTGGCCGACCGCGTGGTGTTCGACGGCCGCAATCTGTACGAACCGGCCGAAGTGGAAGCGGCGGGTATCGCCTATTGGGGCATCGGTCGCGGCCGATCTGTCAAAATGGACGCATGACCGAGACTGAACGCATCGCCGAACTGGAAACCCGCATCGCCTTCCAGGAGCACGCGCTCAACCAGTTGAGTGACGCGTTGGCCGATGCGCGTGTCGAAATAGCCCGCCACTCGTTGTTGCTGACACGGGTGGTGGAAGAACTGAAATCCGCGCGCGGCTCGGGCGTCAGCGTCGATGCCGCCGACGAACCGCCGCCCCCGCATTACTGATCCCGCTTCGCCATGTCCAACTCGCTCCGCGACCAGCTTCTCGGCCTTGGCTTCAAGGCCGCCCCGAAACCCGAACGCAAACCGCCGCCGAAGGCCGGAGGTAGGCCGGCCTCGGCGCGGCTGCCGCAAACGAAGACGCCGGGCAGGCCCCAGGCGAGGAAACCCAAGGCTGCCGAGATGGATCTGGCCAAGGCCTACGCCATCCGCGCCCAGAAGGAAAAGGAAGAACGCATCGAGGCCGAGCGGCAGAAGCAGGAGGCCGCCCGCCTGCGCCGGGAAGCCCGCGCGAAGCTGGCCGAATTGCTGGTCGGCAAGGCGTTGAATGCCGAGGAAGCCGAGATCGCCCGCCACTTCGAGTACGGCGGCAAGATCAAACGCATCTACGTCACCGGCGAGCAGTTGAAGGCGCTCAACGCCGGTGAGCTGGGCGTGGTGCAGCACAATGGCCGCTATCTGCTGGTGGATGCGGAGACGCTGGCCGCCGCCGGGTCGGTGTTCGCCGATGCCGTCGCGCTCAAGGTGGACCCGGACGCGCCGGTCGAGGCCGATCCCTACGGCGATCCGAAGTATCGGATCCCGGACGATCTGGTTTGGTAGACGCGCGCCGCCGCGATCACGCGATGTTTCCATCCACTGGGTGAGAATGCCCCGCTTTGCCGCAAGCGGAGCGCGTCTCGCATGGTATTTCGCCTTTCATTGATCCTGCTGATGACGTTGGTGCTGGCCGGTGTGCTGGCGCCCGAGCGCTTCGGTGAGCTGACCCGGCACGCCGAGTTGGCCACCCTGGCCGGGGGCGGCTGGTTGTATCTCTTGATCGTGTTCGGGGTGCTGATGTTTCTCGGCTTCCTGGCCGTCAGCAAGCTGGGCAACCTGCGCATCGGCGGTCCCGACGCCGAACCGGAGTTCTCGCTAGGCGCCTGGTTCGCCATGTTGTTCTCGGCCGGCATGGGCATCGGCCTGGTGTTCTGGGGCGTGGCCGAGCCGCTGTCGCATTACGCTCACCCGCCCGAAATGCTGGATGGTCAAAGCGTGGAGTCGGCGCGCGCGGCGATGCGCTACGCCTTCTTTCACTGGGGGCTGCACCCGTGGGCGATTTATGCGCTGATGGGGCTGGCGATGGCCTGGTTCCAGTTCAACCGCCGCGCGCGCGGTTTGCTGAGCGACTTGCTGGAGCCGCTGCTGGGCCGCTGGGCACTGGCCGCGCCGGGCAAGCTGGTGGATGTGCTGGCGGTGGCGGTGACCGCCATCGGCGTGGCCACCACGCTGGGTTTCGGCGCCTCGCAGATCGGTGCCGGACTGCATCGGGTGATGGGGGCGCCGGAGGGTTTCAGCACCCAATTGGCGGTGATCGGCGTCGCCTTCGTGCTCTACATGATTTCCAGCGCCACCGGCCTCAAGCGCGGGATCAAGTGGCTTTCCGGCTTCAACATGGCGATGGCGGCGCTGTTGCTGGCACTGGTCATCGTGCTCGGGCCGACCGCCTTCATCTTCGACATCCTCACCACCACGCTCGGTAGCTATATCAACCAGTTGCCGTCGATGAGCCTGCGGATGTCGCCGTTCTCGCAGAACAGCTGGGTCGGCGACTGGACGATCTTCTACTGGGCCTGGTGGATCGCCTGGGCGCCGTTCGTGGGTGCGTTCTTCGCCCGGATTTCCTATGGCCGCACCGTGCGCGAGTTCATCGTTGGGGTGATGCTGGGGCCGGCGCTGGTGAGCTTCCTGTGGTTCTCGGGTTTTGGCGGCACCGCGTTGTTTCAGCAGATGTTTGGCCAGGTCGATTTGTTGCCGGTGCTCGAGCGGGGCTACCAGTTCGTGTTGTTCAGCGTGTTCGAGCAACTGCCGCTGGCCGCATTGCTGTCATGGTGCGCGATCGTGCTGCTGCTGAGTTTCTTCGTGACCTCGGCCGATTCGGCCACGCTGGTGTTGGCCTCGATGTCGAGCGAATCCGCCGAGGACCCGCCGCTGTCGCGGCGGATGATCTGGGGTGTGATGCAGGCGGCCATCGCCATCGCGTTGCTGGCCGCGGGCGGCCTGGCCGCATTGCAGGCGGCGGTGATCGTCGCCGCGTTGCCGTTCGCGCTGCTGCTGGTGGCGGTGGCGATCTCGCTGTTCAAGGTGCTGGGCGAAGAACAGCGCCGCGAGGCGCGCGAGGCGCGCGAGTTGCACCGCGCCGAGTTGCGTTGGCTGGCCGAGGAGCGTGGTCGCTTGCAGGCGGTGCTGGATGAGGCGGCGGGCGAATCCTCCGACGATGCGCCCGGACGGCCTCATTCCGGGTCGTAATCGAGGTTCGTCGCCAGCAATCGTTCCGCCTGCGCCAGCGCGATGCCCTTGCGCCGCGCGTAGTCCTCGACCTGCGTCCTGGACACCCGCCCGACCACGAAGTACTGGCTGCGCGGGTGGCTGAAATACCAGCCGGACACGGCGGCGGCGGGGAGCATGGCGAAATTGTCGGTAAGCGTCATGGCGGCGTTTTCGCTCACCGAGAGCAGCTCGAACAAGGTGGCTTTCTCGCTGTGCTCCGGGCAGGCGGGATAGCCGGGAGCGGGGCGGATGCCACGGTATTTTTCCTCGATGATTTCCTCGACACTCAGCGATTCGCCGGCCGCGTAGCCCCAGAATTCCTCGCGCACGCGCTGGTGCAGGCGTTCGGCCAGGGTTTCGGCGAGGCGGTCGGCCAGCGATTTCAGCAAGATGGCGTTGTAGTCGTCGTGCGCGGCCTCGAAGCGGGCGACGTGCGGCTCGATGCCGATGCCGGCGGTGCAGGCGAAGGCGCCGATCCAGTCGGGCTTGCCGGAATCGGCCGGCGCGATGAAATCGGCCAGGCAGAAATCCGGGCGCTCCACTGGCTTGTCGGCCTGCTGGCGCAGGAAGTGCAGGACGGTGTCGCCATCGTTTGTCCGCACGATGACGTCATCGCCCGCCGATTGCGCGGGAAACAGCCCGATCACCGCTTTCGCGCGCAACCATTTCTCCGCCACGATCCGCTTCAGCATCGCCTGTGCGTCGTCGAAGAGATCGGTGGCTTGCGCGCCGACGATCTCGTCGCTCAGGATCGCCGGATAGCGGCCGGCCAGCTCCCAGGCGTTGAAGAACGGCACCCAGTCGATCAGCGGCAGGAGCTCTTCCAGCGGGTAATCGTCGAAGACGTGGATGCCGGGGCGCTTCGGCGCGGGCGGGGTGTAATCGTCCCAGCCGCCATCGAACTTCCGCGCGCGGGCTTTTTCCAGCGAGACCAGCCGTTTGGCGTCGCCGCGGTTGCGGTGGCGCGCGCGGATTTCGGCATAGTCGCTGTCGTTGGCGGCAATGAAAGGCAGGCGAAGCTCCGGGGAAATCAGCGATTGCGCCACGTTCACCGCGCGGCTGGCGTCCTTCACCCAGACCGTCGGCGCATCGTAATGCGGGTCGATCTTCAGCGCGGTGTGCGCGCGCGAGGTGGTGGCGCCGCCGATCATGAGCGGCATGGCGAACCCCTGGCGCTGCATTTCCTTCGCCACGTGGCTCATTTCCTCCAGCGAGGGGGTGATGAGCCCGGACAGGCCGATGATGTCCGCCTCCACCTCGCGGGCGCGGTCGAGGATGGTCTGCGCCGGTACCATCACGCCCAGGTCGACCACCTCGAAGTTGTTGCAGGCCAGCACCACGCCGACGATGTTCTTGCCGATGTCGTGCACGTCGCCCTTGACGGTCGCCATCACGATGCGGCCGTTGGACTTGCCGGCATCGCCGCTGCGCTGTTTTTCCTCCTCGATGAAGGGCAGCAGCCAGGCCACCGCCTTCTTCATCACGCGCGCGGATTTCACCACCTGCGGCAGGAACATCTTGCCGGCGCCAAACAAGTCGCCGACCACGTTCATGCCGCTCATCAGCGCGCCTTCGATCACATCCAGCGGGCGTTTCGCCGCCAGGCGCGCTTCCTCGGTGTCCTGTTCGATCCACTGGTCGATGCCGTGTACCAGCGCATGGGAGAGTCGCGCGGCCACTGGTTGTCCGCGCCAGGCGAGGTCTTCGAGCTTTTTCTCGCCCTTCCTGCCCTTGAACCTGCCGGCGATTTCCAGCAGGCGTTCGGTGGCGTCCCGGCGGCGATTCAGCACCACGTCCTCGACGCGTTCGCGCAGCTCGGCGTCGAGGTCGTCGTAGAGCGGCAGCGCCCCGGCATTGACGATCCCCATGTCCATGCCGGCCTTGATCGCGTGATAGAGAAACACGACGTGGATGGCCTGGCGTACCGGCTCGTTGCCGCGGAAGGAAAACGATACGTTGGAGACGCCGCCGGAAATGTGCGAAAGTGGGAAGCGCCGCTTCAACTCGCGGGTGGCCTCGATGAAGTCCACCGCATAGTTGTCGTGCGCCTCGATGCCGGTGGCGATGGCGAAGCAGTTGGGGTCGAAGACGATGTCCTCGGGCGGGAAGCCGACCGCTTCGGTCAGGAGCGCGTAGGCGCGCGAGCAGATCTCGATCTTGCGCGCGGCGGTATCGGCCTGGCCGACTTCGTCGAAGGCCATCACCACCACCGCCGCGCCGTAGCGGCGCACCTGTTCGGCCTGGCGGAGGAATTCGGCTTCGCCTTCCTTCATCGAGATGGAGTTGACGATGCCCTTGCCTTGCAGACATTTCAGCCCGGCCTCGATCACGCTCCACTTCGACGAATCCACCATCACCGGGACGCGGGCGATGTCCGGCTCGGCGGCGATCAGGTTGAGGAACTCGACCATCGCCTTTTCGGAATCGAGCAGGCCCTCGTCCATGTTGACGTCGATGATCTGCGCCCCGTTCTCGACCTGCTGGCGGGCCACCGCCAGCGCGTCGTCGTAGCGGCCTTCGAGGATCATCTTCTTGAACTGCGCGCTGCCGGTGACGTTGGTGCGCTCGCCGATGTTGATGAAATTCGATTCCGGCGTGATCACCAGGGGTTCGAGGCCGGAAAGCCGGGTCTGGCGGCGGAGGGTGGTCATGGCGTGCCGGCCAAGGATGTGCGTGAACACGCGCCGGTGAAGCGGGTTGGCGGCGCCAGTCGGGGCGGTTTGGAATCCGCCGGCGGGCGGCTTGCCGGGAACGGAGAATGGTGCGCGCTCATGCCGCGTCCTCCAATGCCGGGCGGCGGCGTGGCGGCAGATCGGCGAGCGCCGCGGCGATCGCGGCGATGTGCGCCGGCGTGGTGCCGCAGCAGCCGCCAACGACGTTCACCAGCCCGGATTGCGCGAAGCCGCGCAGGATCGCGGCCATGTCCTCGGGCGTTTCGTCGTAGCCGCCGAAGGCATTGGGCAGGCCGGCGTTGGGGTGGGCGGTGACGTAGGCGTCGGCGACCTGCGCCAGGGTGTCGATGTGGGCGCGTAGTTCCTTGGCGCCGAGCGCGCAATTGAGGCCGATGGCGAGCGGGCGCGCGTGCCGCAGCGAATGCCAGAAGGCTTCGGCGGTCTGGCCCGAGAGCGTGCGGCCGGAGGCGTCGGTGATGGTGCCGGAGATCATCACCGGCAGACGCGCGCCGAGGGCGTCGAAGGCTTCTTCGATGGCGAACAGCGCGGCCTTGGCGTTCAGCGTGTCGAACACCGTTTCGACCATGAGGATGTCGGCGCCACCTTCGACCAAGCCGTCGGCGGCCTCGCGGTAGGCGTCTTTCAACGCGTCGAAGGTGATAGCGCGGTAGCCGGGGCGGTTGACGTCGGGCGAGAGCGAGGCGGTGCGGCTGGTCGGGCCGAGCACGCCAATGACGAAGCGTGGCTTGCCGGGCGTTTTCGCTTCCGCCGCGTCGCAGGCGGCGCGCGCCAGTTTCGCGCCTTCGCGGTTCAACTCGCGTACCAGGTGTTGCAGCCGGTAATCGGCCAGCGAGATCGAGGTGGAGTTGAAGGTGTTGGTCTCGACGAGGTCCGCGCCGGCGTCGAGGTATTCGGCATGGATGCCGTGGATGATGCCGGGCCGGGTCAGCGAGAGCAGGTCGTTGTTGCCGCGCTGGTCGTGGCCTTCGCAGCCGCAATGCGCGCCATGGGTGTGGCCGGCCGGCGCGAACAGCGTGTCGTAGCCATCGCGGAAGCGTTCGCCACGGTAGTCGGCTTCTGTCAGGTCGTGGCGCTGGATCATCGTGCCCATCGCGCCATCGAGGATCAGGATGCGGCTTTCCAGCGCGGCCAGCAGCGCGTCGGCGCGCGTCGGGTCGCGCCAGGGGAGGGGCGTCACGGCTTCACTCCGATCATTGCGATCACCTCGAAATGCGGCGGCCGGCGCTCGCGCGTCACGGTGCCTTCGTCCTGCAATTCCAGCCCGGCTTTTCCGATGAATTTTTGCAATTCCTTGCGGGAGAAACCCAGGTTGACGTGGCCGAACGGCTCCACCGCCGAGGCATGCGCGTGCTTGCCCAGGCTGGACAACAGCAACCGCCCGCCGGGACGCAGCACGCGGGCGGCCTCGGCGACCGCCTGCTGTGGTTTGGCCGCATAGGTGAGGGCATGCATCATCACCACCAGGTCGAAGCTGGCGCCGGCATAGTCCAGCGCGTGCATGTCGCCTTCGTGGACTTCGACGTTGGCATGGGTGCGGAGCCGTTCGCTGGCGGCGTTGACCACGCGGCGGCTGGCATCCAGGCAGATGTAGCGGCCGGAATGCGGGGCGAGGAGTTCCGCCAGCACGCCGTCGCCGGAGGCGATGTCGAGCACGTCGCCGGGGTCGAGCAGCGGCAGGGCGCTCCTGGCCAGCGCTTCCCAGGTGCGGCCGGGCGAATAGTGGCGCTCCATGTCGCCGGCCACGTTGTCGGCCCAGTTCTGGTCGTTGGCGCGGGTGGCCAGCACCTGCGGCAGGCGGGCGGCGTCCTGTTCCAGCAAGGGATCTTCGCTGCCGTCGCGCAGTGCCTGCCACAGGGTGCGCTGGGCGGGGTCGAGCGCGTCCTCGTCGAAACGGTAGTAGGCTGACACGCCTGCCCGGCGGTCGCGCACCAGCGCGGCTTCCTTGAGTTTGGCGAGGTGGGTCGATACGCGCGGCTGCGCCAGCCCGGTGATGGCGGCGAGTTCGGCCACCGTCAGTTCGTCCCTGGCCAGCAGCGCCAGCAGACGCACACGGGTGGCATCGGCGAATACCTTGAGCCGGCTCGACCAGGCTTCCAGATCCATATTCATCTCTTTATTCGAATTTAGAGATGGATTGTCCTCCCTCCCTGTCCATACGGTCAAGCAGCGTGGGTTCCACGGCGCTGGCGGGCTACAATCGCGGTTTCCATTTCCGATGCGAGGGCATGCCGTGGATTTCAGCTTCACCGAAGAGCAGTTGATGATTCAGGACGTGGCCCGGCGCATCGCGCAGGAAAAGATTGGCCCCTCCGCCGAGCACTTCGACAAGACCGGTGAGTTTCCGCTGGAAAACATTCGCCTGTTGGGCGAAAACGGCCTGATGGGCATCGAGGTGCCGGCCGAATACGGCGGTGCCGGCATGGACCCGATCGCCTACGTGCTGGCGATGGTCGAGATCGCCGCTGGCGATGCCGCGCACAGCACGATCATGTCGGTCAACAACTCGCTGTTTTGCAATGGCATCCTCACCCACGGCAGTGAGGAACAGAAGCAGAAATACGTGCGCGCGATCGCCGAGGGCAGGGAAATCGGCGCCTTCGCCCTGACCGAGCCGCAGTCCGGTTCCGATGCCACCGCGATGCGCTGCCGCGCCGTGAAGCGGGACGATGGCAGCTTCGTCATCAACGGCAAGAAGAGCTGGATCACTTCCGGGCCGGTGGCCAAGTACATCGTGCTGTTCGCCATGAGCGAGCCGGACAAGGGCGCGCGCGGTATCACCGCCTTCCTCATCGATACCGAGCGCGCGGGCTTCGGCCGCGGCAAGACCGAGCCGAAGCTGGGCATCCGCGCCTCGGCCACCTGCGAGATCGAATTCGAGGATTACCTCGTCCAACCTGACGAAGTGCTGGGCAAGGAAGGCGAGGGCTTCAAGATCGCGATGGGCGTGCTGGATGCCGGCCGCATCGGCATCGCCTCGCAGGCCATCGGCATCGCCCGCGCCGCTTACGAGGCCACGCTGGCCTACGTCAAGGAGCGCAAAGCCTTTGGCCAGCCGATCGGCGCGTTTCAGATGACCCAGGCCAAGATCGCCGACATGAAGTGCAAGCTCGACGCCTCGCTGTTGCTCACCCTGCGCGCGGCATGGAAGAAGGGCCGAGGCGAGCGTTTCAGCACCGAGGCGGCCGTCGCCAAGCTGACCGCTTCCGAGGCGGCGATGTGGATCGCCCACCAGGCCGTGCAGATTCACGCCGGCATGGGCTACAGCAAGGAAATGCCGGTCGAGCGTTATTTCCGCGATGCCAAGATCACCGAAATTTACGAGGGCACCAGCGAGATACAGCGCTTGGTCATTGCCCGCAACGAGACCGGTTTGCGCTGACGGTCACTTCCATACGTCCCGCCTGTACAGGTAGATGAGATGACAAGCAAGAAAGCCGCCCCGCGCGCCGCTTCCGCAGCGCGTGCCCCCGTTGCTTTGCACCAGGCCGTTCTCGAAAGTCTTGGCAAGCACGGGGATGTCCGCCGTTTCGCCGAAGCGTTGTATGCGCGAATGTCCGATGCCGAACTCGGCACCTATCCGGCCGAGGTCTGGGCCGCGCTGGCCGCCGATGCCCTGGCCTTCGCCCGCACGCGCAAGGCCGGCCGGCCCTCGATCCGGGTGTTCAGCCCGGAGGCGAAGAAAAATGGCTGGGATTCGCAGCGCAGCGTCCTGCAAATCGTCAATGACGACATGTCGTTCCTGGTGGATTCCGTCACCAACGCGCTGACCGAGCGCGGTATCGGTGTGCATGTGCTGATCCACCCGGTGCTGCCGATCAGCCGCGACAAGGCCGGCAAGCTGCGGGCGGTGGGCGAAGGCGGGAACGAATCGTTCATGCACGTCGAGATCGACCGCCTGGACAATGCCGATGCCCGTGCGCTGGAGGACACCATCGCCGGGGTGCTGACCGAAGTGCGCGCGAGCGTCGAGGACTGGCCGGAGATGCAGCGCCGCATGAACGATGCCGCCGAGAGGCTCGCGGGACAGGGCGAGCCGGTGCCGGCCGAGAGCGTGGTCGAGGCGCAGGCGTTCCTGCGTTGGGCGGCCGACAACCATTTCACCTTCCTCGGCTACCGCGAATACGCCGTGAGGAAGCGGGGCAAGGAGGACGTGCTGGTGGCGGTGGCGGGTTCCGGCCTGGGCATCCTGCGCGAGGACGACAGCAAGCCGCGCATACTGAAATCGATGGACGCCTACCGGGTGCAGAAGGCCGGCAGGCTAGACCCGCTGATCCTGTCCAAGACCAATGCCCGCGCCACCGTGCATCGCCGCGGCTACATGGATTACATCGGCGTGGTGCGCTACGACGCCAGCGGCAAGCCGGTCGGCGAGAAGCGTTTCATCGGCCTGTTCACTTCCAGCGCCTACAACCGCCGGCCGTGGGAAATCCCGGTGGTGCGTTCCCGCTTCGATCAGGTCATGGCCGATTCCGGCCTGCTCGCCTCCGGCCACAGCGCCAAGACCCTGCGCCACGTGCTGGAAACCTTGCCGCGCGACGAACTTTTCCAGGCCAGCGCCGCTGAGCTTGCCGCGCTCGGCAGCGGCATCCTGGGCTTGCAGGAGCGTGCCGATAGCCGGTTGTTCATCCGCCGCGACCGTTATGGCCGTTTCTATTCGGTGCTGGTCTACGTGCCGCGCGAGCGCTTCAACACCGACGTGCGCCTGCGCATCGAATCCATGCTGAAGGAAGTGCTGGCCGCCGATCACGTCGAGAGCCACGTGCTGATGGGCGATTCGCCGCTGGCGCAGATTCATCTCATCGTGCATCCGCGCGATGACGCCGAAACCGTGGCCGATCTCTCGGCGCTGGAAAGCCGGTTGGCCGGCATCGTGCGCAACTGGCGCGACGACCTCAACGATCTGTTGATCGAGCGTCATGGCGAGATCGAAGGCGTGGCGCTGGCCAAACGCTACGGCAGGGCGCTTAGCCCGGCCTACATCGAGCAGGCAAGTCCCGCCGCGGCCGCCGACGACGTGGCCCGGCTCGCCGCCCTGGGCGGCGCCGGTGATCTCGGCATCAGCCTGCGCGTCGACCCCGCCGCCAGCCGCAACGCCGGCGCGATCGAGGTCAAGCTGTTCCATCGCAACGACAGCCTGCCGCTCTCCGACGTGCTGCCGATGATGGAGAACATGGGCCTGAAGGTGATCGAGGAATACCCGCACCGGATCGAGGCCGAGGACGAAGTCGCCTACATCCAGGATTTCGAGGTTGCGCTCTCCGACGAAGCGGCCGACCCGAACGGCAACTCGGCCGCCTTCATCGAAGCCTTCGGCCGCGTCTTCCGTGGCGAGCTGGAGAACGATGGCTTCAACAAGCTGATCCTGGGCGCCGGCCTGAGCTGGAAGCGGGTCGCCATGCTGCGCGCCTACTGCAAGTACCTGATGCAGGCCGGGGTGCCGTTTTCACAGCAATACGTCGAAGCCACGTTTGCCCGCTACCCGTTGCTGGCGCGTTTGATGGTCGAATATTTCGAGGCGCGTTTCGACCCCGCCACCGGCCGCGAGAGCAAGGCCGAGATCAAGGCCGGCGCCGATGCGTTCGCCGCCCAGATCGACGTGCTTTGCCGTGGCGATGATGCCGCCTGCGTCGCCGTGAAGCCGGTGATCGCCGCGCGCAGCCAATCGCGCAAGGCGCAGATGGAAGCGACCCGTACCGCGTTCCTCGGCCTGCTCGACCGGGTCAAGAGCCTGGACGAAGACCGTATCCTGCGCAGTTTCATGGGCGTGATCGATGCGACGCTGCGCACCAACTACTACATCGATTACGCCGGCGGCCTGCGCAAGGATGGCGGCCCGGCCGACTACCTCGCCTTCAAGCTCGATCCCTCCCTGGTGCCGGATCTGCCCAAGCCGCGTCCTTACCGCGAGATATGGGTCTGCGGGCCGCGCGTGGAAGGCACCCACCTGCGTTTCGGCCCGGTGGCGCGCGGCGGCCTGCGCTGGTCGGATCGCCGCGAGGATTTCCGCACCGAGGTGCTCGGCCTGGTCAAGGCGCAGATGGTGAAGAACACGGTGATCGTGCCGGTCGGCTCCAAGGGCGGCTTCTTCGCCAAGCAGTTGCCCGACCCGGCGGTGGATCGCGATGCCTGGTTCGCCGAGGGCGTGGCCTGCTACAAGTGCTTCATCAACGGCCTGCTCGACATCACCGACAACTTCGCCATCGACGGCAAGATCGTGCCGCCGGCCGGCGTGGTGCGTCATGATGGCGACGACCCGTACCTCGTCGTCGCCGCCGACAAGGGCACCGCGACCTTCTCCGACATCGCCAACGGCATCGCCCAGGCGCATGGTTTCTGGCTGGACGACGCGTTCGCCTCCGGCGGCTCGGTGGGCTACGACCACAAGGGCATGGGCATCACCGCGCGTGGTGCGTGGGAGTCGGTCAAGCGCCATTTCCGCGCGCTCGGCCACGATACCCAGAAACAGGCGTTCACCGTGGTCGGCATAGGCGACATGTCCGGCGACGTGTTCGGCAACGGCATGCTGCTGTCCAAGCACATCCGCCTGGTCTGCGCTTTCGATCACCGTCACGTGTTTATCGATCCCAATCCGGATGCCGCCCGCTCGTTCAGGGAACGCCAGCGGCTATTCAAGCTGCCGCGTTCGTCCTGGCTGGATTACGACAGCGCACTCATCAGCAAGGGCGGCGGGGTGTTTTCGCGGGCCGAGAAATCGATCGAACTGACGCCGGAAATGCGCGCGGCACTGGGTATCGATCCCGAGGTGCGGCGCCTGAGCCCGACCGAACTCATCTCGGCCGCGTTGAAAGCGCCGGTCGATTTGTTGTGGAACGGCGGCATCGGCACTTACGTCAAGTCCAGCCGCGAGAGCGACGCCGATGCCGGCGATCGTGCCAACAACGCGCTGCGCGTCAACGGGGCCGATCTGCGCTGCAAGGTGGTGGGCGAGGGCGGCAACCTGGGCTTCACCCAGCTTGGCCGGGTCGAGGCCGCCCAGCACGGCGTGTTGCTCAATACCGATTTCATCGACAACTCGGCCGGCGTGGACACCTCGGACCACGAGGTCAACATCAAGATTCTGCTCAACGGCGAAGTGCAGAAGGGCAAACTCAAGCTGGCCGATCGCAACAAACTGCTGGCGTCGATGACCGACGAAGTCGCGCGGCTGGTGTTGAACGACAACTACCGGCAGAACCAGACCCTGTCGCTGATGGAGCGCATGGGGCAGGCCCGGCTCGGCTCCAAGTTGCACTTCCTGCGTACACTGGAGGCCCAGGGGCAGTTGGATCGCAACATCGAGCATCTGCCGTCGGATGCCGAGATGGCCGAGCGCAAGGCGCGCGGGCAGGGCTTCACCCGGCCCGAACTGTGCGTGCTGCTGTCGTATTCCAAACTGGTGGCCTACCCGCAACTGCTCGACAGCGACGTGCCGGAAGACCCGTACCTGTCGAAGGAACTGGTGCGCTACTTCCCCGAGCCGCTGCAAGCCAAGTACGCCAAGACGATGGAGCACCACCGGCTGAAGCGCGAGATCATCGCCACCGCCGTCACCAACTCCACCATCAACCGCATGGGCGCGACTTTCCTCATGCGCATGCAGGAGGATAGCGGTCGCAGCATCGGCGACATCGCCAAGGCCTACACCATCACCCGCGAGACGCTGGACGCGCGCGAGCTGTGGGTGCAGATCGACGCGCTCGACGGCAAGGCCGCCGACGAGACCCAGATCGACGCCTTGCAGGTGATCTGGGAAGCACAGCGCGGCTTCACCCGCTGGTTGCTGTCGCGCCCTGGCGCCATCCCCAGCATCACCGCCGCGGTCGACCGCTACCACGACGGCTTCCGCGACATCCGGGCCGGCGAAGGCATCCTGCCGCCCTCCCAGCGGCCCGCCTACGAGGCCGCGCGCAAGGAATGGCGGGCGAAGGGTGTGCCGGCACGCCTGGCCGACCAGCTCGCCGCCTTGCCCTACCTGGAGCCCAGCCCGAACATCATCGAGTTGGCCCGCGAGCGCAAACTGCGGGCGGTGGAAGTGGCGAAGGTCTATTTCCGCCTGGGAGACGCCCTGCGCGAGCCGTGGCTGCGTGAACAGATCGAAGCGCTGAAAGTGGACGGCCGCTGGCACGCGGTGGCGCGTGGCGTACTGCGCGACGAACTGGCCGCGCAGATGCGCAAGCTCACCGAGCAGGTGCTGGCGATGCCGGGCAAGGATGCCGAGGCCAAGGTCACGGCCTGGCTGGAGCGTGACGACCCGACGCTGCGCTTCACCCTCGCCATGCTGAACGAACTGGCCGCGCAGAAGACGCTCGATTACCCGACCGTTTCGGTCGCGGTGCAGCGTCTGGCGCAACTGGCCTCGCGCGGCTGAGCGCCGGCGCGGGGTGGGGCGGTCCCGCTTCAGTACGCGTTTGGCGGCTGAATGGGACTTTCCCACCCCGGTGCCAGGGTGAAATCTCGGGCCGGCGCATCCACGAAACCGGATGCGCCACGGCCCCTGGGCGTGCCGCCAGACAGCGCTTTCGCTGGAGGAACAATGTTCGATACGGGAAGCATCCTATCCGTGGGCGACGCCGCTCTGTTCGTATCGGAAGCGGGCCGGGCCGATGGGCCGCCGATCGTCCTGCTTCATGGCGGGTTGGGGAGCCGCAACGACTTTCTGCCGCTGGCGAAGCATCTTGCCGCCGACCACCGCCTTGTCGCCATCGACAGCCGTGGGCATGGGCGCTCGACGCTGGGGAGCGCTTCGCTCACCTACCACCGGCTTGAACAGGACACCGCCGCCATCCTGACCGAACTCGGGCTGACAGATGCCGGGATCATCGGCCATAGCGACGGGGGAATCGTTGCCTTGCGCCTTGTCGCCTCCGGCGCCATCGCGCTTCGCTTCGTCGTCGCGGTCGGCGCGCATTGGCGGATGCCGGCCGATGACCCGACGCGCGCGCTCTATCGGCAAATCACGGTGGACGAGTGGCGTGGCATGTTTCCGGCGCAAGTCCGCCACTACGAGGCCGAGAATCCCGCAGCCGATTTCGGGAAGTTGTTCGACGCCACCGTGTCCATGTGGCTCGGTAGCGGCGACGAAGCCTATCCAGGCGAGTCGGTGCGTTCGATCGCCAGCCCGCTTCTGGTGGTGCATGGCGATGAAGATTTCCTGGTTTCCCGTCGCCAGGCTTTCGAACTGGTCGAGCAAGTCGAGGGCGCGCGCTTACTGAACCTGCCTTTCGCTTCGCACACCGTGCTGGAAGACAGCCCCGGGGAAATACTCCCGGCGCTCAAAGCGCTTCTCGCCAGCCTGCCGGGCCAATAGTCAGGATTCATGTGTGGAGAGACGCATGGCTTCGTTTTCGCATTGCCCATCCATGCGTCACCGGTCTTCGCGTTATGCTCGGCGTATGAGCTCCTCTCGCTTCGCCTTCCTCGCCAGTCCCGCCGCCGATGCCCAGGCGGCATTGGCCGCGCTGGTCACGCTGCATGGCCAGTGCGAGCCGGCCGAGGCCGAGGTGCTGGTCGCGCTGGGCGGCGATGGCTTCATGTTGCAAACCCTGCATCGCCACGGCGATCTGGGCAGGCCGGTATTCGGGATGAAACTCGGCACGGTGGGTTTCCTGATGAATCAGTACCGGCTGGAAGCGCTGCCCGAACGCCTTGCCGAAGCCGGGCCGGCGGTGCTGCGGCCACTGGAAATGGTCGCGCAGACCGAATCCGGCGCGAGCATCGGTTCGTTGGCCTACAACGAGGTTTCGCTGCTGCGCCAGACTCGGCAGGCGGCGCATGTCGCCATCGATCTCAACGGTATCCAGCGGCTCGACGAGTTGATCTGCGATGGCGTGATGGCCGCCACCAGCGCCGGCAGCACGGCATACAATTTTTCCGCCGGCGGGCCGATCCTGCCGCTGGGCACCGGCGTGATCGCGCTGACCCCGATCGCCGCTTTCCGCCCCCGGCGCTGGCGCGGCGCGGTGCTGAAGGCCGATACCGAAGTCCGCTTCCGAGTGCTGGACCCTTACAAGCGCCCGGTCAGCGCCACCGCCGACTCGCACGAGGTGCGCGATGTGGTGGAGGTGACGATCCGCGAATCGAGAACACGCACCGTCACGTTGCTGTTCGACCCGGAGCACAATCTCGAAGAGCGTATCCTGGCCGAACAATTCGTGGCTTGAGCGCATGGGCGGGCGGATATCTCACCGGCCGAGTATCGGCAATGGTGTCCGCAGCCTGGTATCAGTATGGGGGAACAAAGATATTCGTGGCGGAATACCAGAAGCGCGGTATACGAATCCACTGCTCAGACGGCTGGCTGGGGTAGGGATGGTTGCCTGGCTGTGGAGCCTGTTGGCGTTTGTGCTGGGGGTGGTCATTAGCTTCTGGTTCGCGGGCCTGGAGGACGAACGGGCCATCAAGGAGCATGCACGCGTTTTTCAAGCCGGGGCGGAGAGCGTCTACAGCGCGCTGGAGTATCGCCTGCAATCCTGCGAGCTCGTGCTGCGCTCGATGCAGTTGTTTTACCTGTCCTCGGATGAAGTGAGAGAGGACGAATTCGATGTCCTGGCCACCAATCTGATGACCGGACGCGGGCTGCCGGACTTGCAGGCGGTCACCTATTCCCGCCGCGTCGATTCCGCGAGTGGCATCGATTTCATCATCGAAAGTGTGGTTCCGCGGGCGGGCAACGAAACGTTGTACGGGCGCAGGCTCGGCTCGCGCCCAGGCGACCGCCAGGCCGCGCTGGCCTCCGCCGATGGCGACGATGTCAGGTTGTCGGCTCCCCTTCACTTGCGCCAGGTCGGGACTGAGGGTGCCGGCATCGGGGTGGTGATGCGGCTGCCTGTTTATTCGCCGGGGGGGCTTCCGCGCAATACGGCCGAACGCCGCCAGCGCTTGCGCGGCATGCTGGCGGCCTCGTTTCGCGTGAGTAAGTTGATCGAAGGCGCGGGCGCGATCATGCGGAAGCATCCATTGCGGGTGGAGGTGAAAGACCTGGGCAGCGGCGAAATCCTGCATGAGGGCATGGCGACGAAGCAGACGCCCGGTTTCATTCGCAATTTGGACTACGGCGGGCGTAGCTGGCAGGTGGCGATTGAGGACAGCGCGCCGGTGCATGCCGTATCCCGCTGGATGCTCGTGTTCTGGCCGGGCGTGTTTTCCAGCCTGCTTTTTGCCGCGCTGCTCCACTTGCTGGTGTTGCGGCGTAGCCGGGCGATGGAACTGGGGCGGGCAATGAGCGAACGCTACCGAGCCAGCGAGACGCGTTTCCGCAGGCTCAACGAGCTGCTGCCGACGCTGGTGTTGCTGATCGACGAAGAACACGGACGCATCGTCTACGCCAACCTGGCCGCCCGTGAGTCGCTGGGCATAGGTGAGCGCAATGTGCTGCTGGCCGGGCTGCTGGTCGATTCCGAGGAGACGACGCGGATCTCGGATGTTCTGAAGGCGGGAACCGGCAGTCGTGATTTCGAGATGCAATCGACCAGGGGGCAATGCTTCTGGGTGCATGCGACCTTCACCTCGATGCAGGTCGAAGAGCGGCGCAATTGGCTGATGGTGGCCAGCGACGTCTCCGAGCAGCGTCGTCTCACCGAGCGCCTGAGCTGGCAGGCCAGTCATGATGCGCTGACCGGGCTATTCAACCGCGACGAGTTCGAGCGGCGTCTACGCCAGGTGCTCGAAACGCAGGGGGACGGATACCACGTGCTTCTGTTTATCGATCTCGACCAGTTCAAGGTCATCAACGACACCGCGGGCCACGTCGCGGGCGACCAGTTACTGGTGCAACTGGCCAGGCAGATGAGCAAGAGCATTGGCGCGAACGACTTGCTGGCAAGGATCGGTGGCGACGAGTTCGGGGTGCTGATGTGTGACGTGGCGGACATGGATGCGGCGCTGGCGCGGGCCGAATGCCTGCGTTGCGGCATCGCCGGTCACAAATTCGTCTGGGAGGAGCAGCGTGGCTACGCGGTCAGCGCCAGCATCGGCGGGGTGCTGATCGAGAGCCGGGACGTATCGATCAAGGAATTGTTCATGCAGGTCGATACCGCCTGCTACATGGCGAAGGAGAAAGGCCGCAATCGCGTGCATTTCTATTTCGCCAATGACGATGCCAGTACGCGCCGGCGCAGCGAGATGGAATGGGCCAACCGCCTGCACGAGGCGATCGAGTGGAACCGGTTGCTGTTGTCCTACCAGGAACTGCGGCCCCTGCAACCGGATCTCGACACCGCGCCGTGCATCGAACTCTTGCTGCGCTTGAACGACGAGAACGGGCGGGAGGTTCTGCCTGGCGCCTTTCTGCCCGCGGCCGAGCGCTTCGGCCTGATGCCGCGAATCGACCGTTGGGTCATCGCCACCGCGCTCGCCAATCTCGACCGGCTGCATCCGGCGGGCGAAGGCCTGGCCCGGTGCGCGATCAACTTGTCCGGCGACAGCCTGGAGGACCCGTCGCTCGGCGATTTCGTGCTGGAACACCTTGCGCTTCATTGCGTCGATCCACGCCGCATTTCGTTCGAGATCACTGAAACCGTGGCGGTGCGCAACCTGACCGCGGCCAACAACCTGATCGAACGCCTGCAAGCCATGGGATGCGGCATTGCCCTGGATGATTTCGGCTCCGGCATGTCCTCGTTCGGTTATTTGAAGAACCTGCGGGTGGACACGGTGAAGATCGATGGCAGTTTCGTGTTCAACCTCCGCTCCGACCCCATGTCGCTGGCCATCGTCCGCGCGATCACCGATATCTGCCACCAGCGTGAGCTCAAGGTGGTGGCCGAATGGGTTCCCGATGCCGATACCTGCGTTCCATTGGCCTCGATCGGGGTGGATTACGCCCAGGGCAATGCTCTGCATTCACCGGAGCGGGTGGTTTTCCAGCGCTGAGGACGGCGGTATGGCAGACCGTGCGACGGCAATCTGGCATCCTGCCGGCATGGATACGCAAACCGCCCCACCCGAGCCGCTGGTCGTTGCGATCACCGCCCGCGCCTTGTTCGACATGGAGCACAGCCACGCCCTCTTCGAGCGCGAAGGCGTCGAGGCTTTCAGCGCCCACCAGCGCGCGCGAGAAGAGGAGCCGCTCGCTCCCGGCATCGCGTTTCCCCTGGTGCGGAAGCTGCTAGCGCTCAATCTCGGCATGCCGGCCGAGGAGCCGCGCGTCGAGGTGATCCTGCTCTCGCGCAATTCCGCCGATACCGGGTTGCGCGTCTTTAATTCCATCCAGCACCACGGTCTCGACATCCGACGCGCCACCTTCACTTCCGGCGCGCCGGTCTGGCCCTACATCAAGCCCTTCGGCGCGCATCTGTTTCTTTCGGCCAACCCGGAATCGGTGCGGCGGGCGCTGGAAGCCGGCATCGGCGCGGCGTCCATCCTGCCGGCCGGCGCGGCGGAGTCCCGCCACGACCAGTTGCGCATCGCGTTCGATGGCGATGCGGTGATCTTCAGCGACGAAAGCGAGCGTGTCTCGCGCGAGCAGGGCATCGAGGCATTCGGCATACATGAGCGCGAACGCGCCCGCGAGCCTCTATCGGGCGGTCCGTTCCGGGGGTTTCTCCAGGCTCTGCACGATCTCCAGCAGGTGTTTCCGGCCAGCGAAGCCGCGCCGATCCGCACGGCGCTGGTCACCGCCCGTTCCGCGCCCGCGCACGAGCGGGTGATCCGCACCCTGCGCGAATGGGGCGTGCGCCTCGACGAGGCGCTGTTTCTCGGCGGCCGCGACAAGGGGGCTTTCCTCGATGCTTTCGGCGCCGACATCTTCTTCGACGATTCGCTGCACAACGTCGACTCGGCGCGCCGGCACGTGGCGGCCGGGCATGTGCCGCACGGGGTGGCAAACCCTTAGCGGTGTCGTTGCCCGGAGGCGCGCCGGGAGAGGGCCGTCGCGGGCGTTCCGCTTCGCGCGCGCTAGCCGAGTGTGCGGCTGTTCGAAGCGACGGGGTGTGACACCTTCCGCATTTTGCTTCGCGTGCCATCAGAGGCGCTGGCCCCGCACGCGGTCATGGGAATGATTGGTCGATCAGCGGGTTCAAAGGGTTCTAAATTGTGTGTCGCTGTTCGAAGCGCCGGGGCGTGACACAGTCCTCGGGTTGCGTGAACCGCTGCGCCTCGGTGACGCTCTCGGCGAAAGCATCCCAGGACATGACGGCCCCGATGGCGGCGAACGAACCGCGGCCCGCTTGCTTGGTCTCGATCAGCGCCTGGCCGATGCGCCCGAACAGCCGCGCCTTGGCATTGATCGCCTTGCCGGATGCCTGGAACTGCTGCTGATGTTTGTTCTTGGCGGCATTGAACAGCTTGCCCAGGATGCGGTCGTGCAGGTCGATGATTTCGTCGGTGACGGTGGCCATGCCCTCAATGGCGAGCGCCACCAGGGGCGCGTAACGCCGCTGAGGCTCGAACTTCGCCAGGTCGGCGGGCGTCATCTGGCCACCCTCGCGGGCAATCTTGAGCAGCCGGTTCTGGTGAACCAGCCGCTCGATGCCGGAGGGCAGGTCGAACGCCTGCCACGCCTTGAGGCGTTCGATGTGTTCCAGCATGTGCCGCGAGTTCGGTTTGAGCGGGGATTGCCCCAGCCAGGCCAGCCACGTCGTCTTGCCGTTGTCGCGGCGCTTGAGCAGATCGTCGAGGCGACGGCGATGCACGTCCGTCAGTGGCTCAGCCAAGGCGTCGTAGAGACGCCGGTTGGTGCGGATAATCGCTTCGGCGCTCGCCCGTTCGCCCGTTCGCCCGTTCGCCCGTTCGACGGCTTGACGGCTCGACGGCTCGACGGCGTTGAGGGCGGGCACAATGACCGACTGCCGCCGCAGGTGCTCGATCAAGGTGCTGGCCAGCACGATGCCCTTGTCGGTTTGCATGGCCAGCTCGGTCAGCAACTGGACGGCTTGCCGGTAGTGGCCTATCGTGAACGGCTGGAAGCTGAACACCGTTTGCAGCTCGACCAGGTGCCCGTGTCGGGTCTGCTCACACTGCCCGTACTCGTCCCGGCTTTCGATGCCGACCTTGAGCTGGAGCGCCAAGGATGACGCCGGGAAAGCGCAGGTAGCAGAGCCGCACCGCGAAGCCCAGCCGATTGGCCGCGCCGCGCCGCTGCCGGATGGTGGAGAGGTCGCTTTCGCTCAACGTGTAGTGACGGATCAACTTATCCTTGGTGTCCGGCAACGCCAGCAGGCTTTCGCGCTCGGTGGCGGAGAGGATCGAACGGCGAGGCATGTGGTTTCCTTCTTCTTGAAAACATGGGTTTGTGACAAGCCCGCCAAGGCAACCGGCGCGGCATGGGAAATCAAGGCATTGCGATTCTCGAAAATGGTTCTTGAAACTCAATTCTTGATTGCATGTCATCTCAACGAGTTTCGATAAGAAAGGATGCCCATGCGACCGTCTGTTGTGCTTGACATGAAGCGAAGCGCAGTGCGTGAAGCGGTAGGCCGCTTTCGCGCCGCGAACCCGCGCGTCTTCGGCTCGGTGCTGCATGGCACCGACCGAGATGGCAGCGACCTCGACCTGTTGGTCGATGCGCTGCCCGGTGCCACGTTGTTGGACTTGGGCGATTTGGAAGAAGAACTGAAATCGCTGCTCGGCGTCGACGTCGATCTGCTGACTCTCGGCGACCTGCCGCCGAAGTTCCGGGCCAAAGTGCTCGCGGAGGCGCAACCGATATGAGCGAGAACCGCCTACCCGATTACCTCGACCACATTCAGCAGGCCGCAACCGATGCGCGCAGCTTCGTGGAAGGGATGGCCAAGGACGACTTCTTGGCCGATAAGCGCACCCAACAGGCTGTCATCATGAGCCTGATCGACATCGGCGAGGCGGCCACAAAGGTGATGGATGGCTACGTAAGGAATGGAGCCATGACCAATGACAGCAAGCCGCCGATGTTCGGCCCCTCTGGCGTGTTCGATCCCGCGACCTATGAGCCGCGCTCGGGCAAGACCTTCTGGATGGTCGCAACGGACGTGAGTTCGCTGGTGGGCAAGGAGGCAGCAGCCGACACGCTCATCGGCAACTGCACGACCGCACGACCAGCCTCCCGTTCAAATTCGAGTTAGAACCCATATCCAGCCTGTCCGGGTGCACTGTCAAAGAGGGATGTCCGATGACTGTTGAATCGAGAATATTTTCTGTAGCCGATTATGTTCAGCCGTCCGAAGGTGAGCCTATTCGTTCCGTTGTGCTTGAAACCCGAGACTCGATTATCGTGGTTTGGCATGTCCATCCCGGGCAGGAAATTGCAGCTCACGTTCACCCTAACGGTCAAGACACGTGGACTGTTTTGTCGGGAATGGCTGATTACTTTCAGGGCAATGGGATTGTCCGTGCCCTCAGGGAAGGTGAGATAGCCGTGGCAAGACCGGGCCAAGTGCACGGGGCGCGAAACATAGGTACCGAGCCATTTGTGTTCGTCTCGGTTGTGGCATCAGCCAATGCCGGTTACGCATTGGCTGAGCGATAGAGCCCAATCTGGAGTTAGTCCAATGAGCGGTCGGGGAGATAGGTAACAGACATGCAGCGGACACGGCTGCTAAACCAGGTCGCAAATCTCCTTGCGTCGCAGCGTGCCGCAAGCGAAGCGATCAATTGAATGGGGCCGGCATGAGACTGAACACCATTCAGTTCCCGAGCGCGTAGCCGCCTGTCCTGCCGATCAGGTCTTGACTATCGACGCCTGGGATCAGTTCTGAATGTTCTTGGAGACCACGTTATGAGCCGCAGCCGCCGCAAAACACCCATCGTCGCGCACACGACCTGCCACAGCGAGCGCGAGGACAAGAAGCTCTGGCATCAGCGCTGGCGCACCCGTGAGCGCACGGCGCTGACCAGCGCGTCGCCCGAAGCCCTGAGCGCCCATCTGCCCCTGCTGGAAAACCAGGTCAGCAGCGTCTGGTCGATGGGCAAGGATGGCCGCTCCTACTGGCCCGTCAAGCGCCAGGTCGCCACGGCGGATCGCATCGCCAATCACAAGGGATGCAACCCGCAAGAACGCGCCTCCCTGAAAAAGCGTCTGCAGCGCAAGTGGATGAACAAATGAAGCTCTCCTTCCATCGGCACATTGCGCTGTTCTGGATGATCGGTGCTCCGGGCATCTTCGCGCCCGTGATCGAGAACGCCAAGCGGCCCGATGCCGGCGCCGTCATGGCGTGGGATGTCGCCATCGTGGCGGTGATGAGCCTCTTCACCCCTTTGCTGCTGCGCTGTCCACCATTCCGGCGCTGGTATGGCTGGACGGATGCGCTGTCGGAGCGGCAGCGCCAGGCGCTTGCCCAGCGCGACCTGCGCCGCTACTACCAGAGCGCTTTCGATGACGGCTACGTGCCCCGCGTGATGCCCTACGTGTGGCGCATCATCTGGACGGTCGGCGGGTTGATGGCTGTGACCGCCGTACTGCCTACCAACACCGGACGGCCAGCCTTCGATACCTTGGTGGTCTTCTCGACCTGGTATCCGATAGGCGTGATGCTGCTGCTTTTCGCGTCGTGGCACCTTGGCTGGTCGATTCGCCAAAGAGCACAGGAGCGGCGGAAATGAGCACGTCAACCATCGAGGCGCTGGCCAGCGCCTGGGCAAGGATTGCCGAGGAAGCGGAATTCCCCACTGACTACGAGGGGACTGCCACACCACAAGCGCATCGGGCCAGCGAAGCTATTCAGGAGCGGATCCGGGAGCACATCGTCACCACCAACGACATGCGGCTGTTCGGCCTGTTGCACCTGCTGGGTCAGGTGTCGCTGCGCATGGAGCAAGCGCTGTGGCCGGAGGATTACGAGCGGATGACGCGCGAGGTTGAGGAAGCCCTGCGGGAAGCCACCGATCCCAACGCCAGGTCGTACACCCACGAAGAAGTCATGCAGGCGCATCGACCGGGCGTGAGACAAGCCATGTTGATTGGCTATGCGTGCGTCTCGGCGCAGGATCAGAACCTGGAGTTGCAACGCGAAGCCTTGAGCAAGGCCGGATGTAAAAAGGTCTTCGAGGACAAGGTGAGTGGCACGCGGGCAGACCGGCCTGGTTTGGCCAAGACGCTCGAAATGCTGCGCGAAGGCGATACTTTGGTCGTCTGGAAGCTCGACCGGCTGAGCCGGTCGGTCAAGCAACTGGTCGATCTGGTCGGCGAGCTGCACAAGCACGGTGTCCAGTTCAGGAGCCTCACCGACTCCATCGACACCGGCACACCATCCGGGTGGTTCTTCTTCCACGTCATGGCGAGCCTTGCCGAAATGGAGCGCGAGCTGACTGTCGAGCGCACCCGCGCAGGGCTGGAAGTCGCCAAGCAGCTCGGCCGCAAAGGCGGGCGCAAGCCGAAGATGACCGACAGCAAGATCGAGTCGGCCAAGAAGCTACTGGCCAGCGGGGTGCCGCCCAAGGACGTGGCCAAGAACCTCGGCGTGTCCATTCCGACGCTGTACCGCTGGGTGCCAGCCTCCACGCACGCTTAGCGTGCTTTATTTTCCGTTTTCTGAGACGCCCCCTGGTTGGGGAGGGGTGGCAATACGATGTCGCTCAGCCGCCAGCGCAGGCCCTTGCGCTCGAACACGAACGTCACCGGCTGGGCTTTGGCGCTGTTGACCGTGGCGATGAAGCGCGAAGGCGATTCGAAGCGGGTTTTCGCTTCCTTCAACGGGTCGTAGGCGATGGTCTGGCCGGCGCTGCCGCTTTCGGGAACGGTGTTGCCCGCGATGCGCTGCTTGAGGGCATGCCCCTGCAACAGAATGGCGATGCCGGTGGGGGACACCATTGCGTTCACCGCGTTGTCGGAGAGCACTCCCGCGACCGTCGCGGCGTTGCCGCCAGCGACGCCGCGTCCCAGGCGCTGATCGATCTCGCGCGCCAGCCGGTCCTCGACCTGGGCGCGCAGGTTGGCGCGCAGGGCGGCGAAGTCGATATATCGCTCCAGCTTCGACACATCCTGTTTTTCCACCGCCTGGCGGATGCCGTGGATGGCGAGGTAAGGGCCGGCGACGAGCCAGGCGCCCAGCAGAAGTACGGCGGCAATGGTAAGCGCGGCCAGGTGTTTCGGCAGTTGGTTCATCAGAATTCCAGATCGAGCGCGGCGCAAAGATAGTCCACGAATGGCGCCAGTTGCGCCAGGTCTTTTTCGAGTATCGGGCGCAGTTTCGGCCCGGTCATGACCTCATCTTCCAGCGTGCGTGCGAGCGCGAAGTTCCGGTGGCGCAGATCGTCGATGAATTCGAAATCGGCCGGGAATCCGGTGGGTGGGCGCACCAGCATTTCGTTGGATTCGAGATCGAAGCGCCGGCGTAGGGCCTTGTCGCGCGCGGTCCGTGCCCAGCCGGCCGGATTCTCGAAAATGAACTGACGCACCCGGCGCTGGGTCGGTGTTTCCGGGTGCCACAGCCCGGCACCGACGAAACTGGCGCCTGGTTGCAGATGGACGTAGAACGAAGGCGCGGCGACCTGCCGCCTGCGCTCGTGGAAAAGCCGAGCCCCTTGCCACGGTTTATATGGCGACTTGTCGTGGGCGTAGCGGGTATCGCGCTGGATGCGGAACATCGAGCCGCCGACGGTCTTCGGGTCGCTGCGGAAATGCGGGCTGATCGCGGCCAGCGCGGGTTGCAGATCGCCCAGCAGGCGCTGGAAGGGCGTTCGCACATGGGTCTCGTAATCGGCCTTGTGGGCCTGGAACCATTCGCGGTTGTTGTGGCGCGCCAATCCGTTCAGAAATTTGAAGGCGGCCTTGTCGAAATAGGCGTTCATGCGATCTCCGCTTCACGTTCGCCGCCCCAGGCATCCAGGTGATCGAGCAGGGCGAGCGTGTCGGCATCGCCGGCGTGTCGCGCGCGCAGCGTGGCGATTTCGGCGCGATAGCCGGCCAGGGTCTGGCCGCCGAGGCTGTCGTCTTCGAACATCCGTGCGCGGCGGTAGTCGTACCAGCGCGCCTGCTCGGTGAAATCCAGCGTGTCCGGCCAGTTGCGGGCGCGGTAGCGCAGCAGCAATTCGTCGAGCCGCGGGTCGCGGAAGGCGATGCCGCTGGCGGCGAGTTTGTCCGCCGGGGTGGCGCGGATCTGCGCCATCAGCCGTTTGTCGCTATCGGGAATGAATCCATCGTAGAGCGCGCCGTCGACGTCATGCCCGGTGAAATCCCGGGGCTGCGCGTACACCTGTCGGATCTTCTCGGCGAGTTTCGGGCCGCTGGCGCGGAGTTTGTCCGCACGGGCCTCGACCAGCGCCGGATCGAGGCCGAGGCGATCGAAGTCCGCTTCGCGCAGATGCGCCCATTCGACCAGCATCGGGCTACGGTTGGCGTGGACTTCCTTCAGCGCGATGCGCTGCTCGCCTTTGGGCAAATCGGCCTGGGCGACGTACAGCCGGTCGCGGATGTCCTCGGCGGAAAGCGCCAGCAGCGGCTCGATGTCCTGAGCCAGATCGAACACGATCACCCGGCTGTCGATTCGCGGATGCCGGGTCAGTGGAATGACCGGCGCGGCGCACAGGCGCGAGGCGGGAAATCGCTGCGAGACATGCAGCAGCGGCCGCATGGCGAACGTGTCGAGCAGGCGCATCGCGGCGCGTTTGTCGCGCAGGCTCAGCGCGTAGTCCCATAGCCGTGGCTGTGCGGTTTTGAGCTGGCGCGCCAGGCCGATCAGCGCGCGCACGTCGGACAACGCTTCGTGCGCCATGCCCTCGCGCAGGCCATTGTCCTCGGCCAGGTGTTCGAGCTTGAAACTGATGCCCTGGCCGTCCTCGCGCGTTCGCCATTCGATACCCTCGGGCCGCAGCGCATGCGCCAGGCGCATCACGTCGAGCAGGTCCCAGCGCGAATTGCCGCCACGCCACTCGCGTTCGTAGGCATCGAAGAAATTGCGCCAGAAGCCGAAGCGCACGAATTCGTCGTCGAAGCGCAGCGAGTTGTAGCCAAGCGTGCAGGTTTCCGGGCGCGCCATCGCCTCGAAGATGCGCGCCATCGCCTCGGCCTCCGGCAGGCCCTCGTGCCGCGCCCGCTGCGGGGTGATCCGGGTGACCAGGGTGGCCTCGGGCGAGGGCAGCAGGTCCAATGCGGGCTGGACGAAGAAGCTGATCGGCGCCTCTGTTTCGTTCAGTTCGGCATCGGTGCGGATCGCCGCGAACTGGGCGATGCGGCTCCGGCGCGGGTCGCTGCCGAAGGTTTCGAGGTCGTAGAACAGGAAGCTGGCTGGCATCAGGCGTTGACCGGTAAGGGGGGGAGGCGTCGGGTGACTTCGTTGTCCAGCCAGTTCCAGTCCAATTCCTCCAGCGCGGCGCGGCCGACGGTTGCCTCGACCAGCAACTCGCGCTGTATGCGCCCGCGTTCGAAGGCGGTGGCGTAGGGCAGGCGCATGAAGCTGACCATGCTGTAGCGCGGCACGAAGCGGCCGGGATGGCGCTCGGCAAGTTTCAATTCCAGCGCACGTTGGAGCAGGTAATCGTCATCGTCCACCCGGTCGCGCATTTCGAGGTAATTTTCCAGCGCCATGGTCTGGATGGCGAGGGCGTTCGGCGCGCGTTCGCGTTCGTAGGCGGCGAACGCGGTGGCGAGATCGGTATCGCGCTCCAGGTACTCGGCCAGCGCCAGGCAGTCCTCGAAGGCGCAGTTCATGCCCTGGCCGTGGAAGGGCACCATCGCGTGCGCGGCATCGCCGACCAGCACCGCCTGCGCGCCGAGGTGCCAACGGGCGAGGTAGAGCGTGGCCAGGGCGCCGACCGGATGGCGCTCGAAGTCTTCCCTCAGGCCTGGGATCAGCGGCAGTGCATCGGGGAAATCGCGGGAAAACAGGGCTTCGGCGTCATTGCCGTCGGTGACTGTGGTGAAGCTGGGGGCGTCGCCTTCGTTGGGTAGAAACAAGGTGACGGTGAAGGTGCGCTCGTCGTTGGGCAGGGCGATGCACATATAGCGGCCGCGTGGCCAGATGTGCAGCGCGTTCGGTTCGATGCGAAAGTCGCCGTCGAAGCCGGGCGGGATTTCCAGTTCCTTGTAGCCGTGGCCCAGCCATTCGGTGCGGCTGCCGAGCGATGTTTTTTTCTCCATTTCCGCGCGCAAGGTGGATCCGGCGCCGTCGCAGCCGATCAGGGCGTTGAAGGCGTGGCGGCGGTCGCGGCCTTCGGCGTCGTGAAAGCGGGCGATGCCGGCATCGAAATCCACGTGGGCCAGGCCATGGTCGAATATCAGTTCGGCGCCGGCGGCTTCGGCGGCATCGAGCAGGGTGGTGTTGAGTTCGCCACGGTTGATCGACCAGATCACTTCGCTGTCGTCGCGGCCGTAGCGTTGCAGGTGCGGATTGCCGGTGAGCGGATGCACCATGCGGCCGCGCATCATCACCGCGTGTTTGAGCACTTCGTCGTCGGCGCCGGCCTGGCGCAGGGCGTACAGGCCGCGCTCGGCCAGCGCCAGGTTGATCGAACGACCACCGGCATAGCCGTCGATGCGCGGGTCGCCGCGGCGCTCGAACACTTGCACCTTGAAGCCGCGCCGGGCCAGTAAGGTGGCGAGCAGGGCGCCGGCCAGTCCGGCGCCGACGATGGTCAGGTGTCGCTCAATGGGCATCGATCCATTCCTTCGCCGCCTGTGCGAAACGCAGTACGTCGTCGTGGTTGTTGTAGAGCGGGGCGGGCGAGATGCGGATCACGTCCGGCTCGCGCCAGTCGCCCAGCACGCCGCGCGATTGCAGGTGGGCGAACAGCGCCCTCCCGGCTTCGCGCCCGCCCTTCACTCGCAATGAAAGTTGCGCGCCGCGCTGGGTTTCGTCGCGCGGGGTGACGATCTGGATGGCTTCGGCCAAGTGCGCATCGATCAGGGTTTCGAGGTAGCCGGTCAACTTGCGTGATTTCTCCCGCAATGCCCGCATCCCGGCGCGCTGGAACTGCTCGGTGGCGGCGCGCAACGGGGCGAGGCCGAGGATCGACGGATTCGACAACTGCCAGCCGTCGGCGCCGGGCGTCGGGTTGAACGTCGGCTCCATTTTGAAACGCACGGCGGCATTGTTGCCCCACCAGCCGGCGAAGCGGGGGCGCGTGGTGTCGGCATGGCGTTCGTGGACGAAGCAGCCGGCCACCGCGCCGGGCCCGGCGTTCATGTATTTGTAATGGCACCAGACGGCGAAATCCGCGCCGCTATCGTGCAGCCGCAGCTCCAGGTTGCCGACCGCGTGGGCGAGGTCGAAGCCGACGAGCGCGCCGGCTTCGTGGCCCAGGCGGGCGATAGCCTCCAGGTCGAAGGCTTGTCCAGTGCGGTACTGCACGCCGGGCCAGAGGACGAGGGCGAGCCGCGGGCCGTGCATGCGGATGGCCCGTTCGATGGCATCCATCGAAAACACGCCGTCCGGCAGGTCGGGTTCCACTTCGATCAGGCTCAGGGCCGGGGACAGGCCGTGGTATTGGAGCTGGGATTCCACCGCATAGCGGTCGGACGGGAAGCTGCCCGCTTCGACGAGGATCGCGTCGCGCCCGGCGGCGGGCCGGTAGAAGCTCACCATCATCAAGTGCAGATTGGCGCTCAGCGAGTTCATCGCCACCACTTCCGATGGCCGGGCGCCGACGATCTCCGCCAGTGGTTCGCGCACCAGTGCGTGGTAGGGCATCCACTGCGCCTGTCCGGTGAAGTGGCCCTCGACCGCCTCGCTCGCCCATTTGTCCAGCACTTCTTCGACATGCGCGCGTGCGCCGCGCGGTTGAAGGCCAAGCGAATTGCCACAGAAATAGGCCTGTTGCAGGCCCTGCTGCCTGGGGAACAGGAATTCGTCGCGGAAGCCGCGCAGCGGACAGGCGGCATCCCGCGCCAGTGCGTACTCGGGGGTCAATGGATCGTTCATGCAAACCTCGATGCGGGCAGGCCGAGCCATTCCAGCGCGGTGCCGTGGTAGAGCCGGGCCTGTTCGGCACCGGTGAGGGCCAGCCGTTCGATGCCTTCGCCCGGTGTCTCTTCGCCGAGTGGGAAGGGGTAGTCGGTGCCGAGCATCACCCGCTCTACGCCGCAGGCATCGAGCAGATAGCGCAATGCGCGTTCGTCGGCCACCCACGAGTCGAAGTACAGCCGCTTGAGGTATTCGCGTGGATTGCGGAAGTTGTCGGTGGCGACGAGGTCGGGCCGCATGTTGAAGCCGTGTTCGATGCGGCCGATGGTATAGGGAAAGCTGCCACCGCCGTGAGCCATGCATATTTTCAGTCGCGGCAGGCGCTCCAGCACCCCGCCGAACACCAGGCAGCAGGCCGCGCGCGCTTGTTCGGCCGGCATGCCGACCAGCCAGGGCAGCCAGTATTTCGGCATTGAATCGCTGCCCATCATGTCCCACGGGTGCACCAGGATCGCCGCGCCAAGCTCCGCCGCGGCTTCGAAGAAGGGGAAGAGTTCGGGGGCGTCGAGGTTCCAGTGGCGGCCGTCGGCCAGATGCAGGTGCGAACCGATCTGCACGCCTTGCAGGCCGAGTTCGTCCATGCAGCGCTCCAGTTCGCGGATCGCCAGTTGCGGCGATTGCAACGGCACCGTGCCGATGCCGGCGTAGTGGCGGGGATGCGCGGATACGGTTTGGGCCATGTGGTCGTTGAGCGCCCGGTGCAGTTCCAGCGCATGGTTGGCCTTGGCCCAGTAGCTGAACATCACCGGCACGGTGGAGAGCACCTGCACCTGTACGCCGAAGCCCGCGTATTCCCCGATGCGGATTTGCGCATCCCAGGTCTTGGGCCATATCTCGCGGAAGAACTTGCCGTCGCGGTAGATGCGCGAGCGGCCGTCCTCGCCGTGGTGGATCACCGGGAAACGCGCCTCCCCGTACTTCGCGGCCAGATCGGGCCAGTCGCGCGGCAGGTAATGGGCGTGGATATCGATCTTCAGCATGTTCAGGTGATGTCCGCGCGGTTGTCGGCCCGCGTCTCGTAGCGCGAGGGACGTGGATTCAACGTGCCGCATCGGCCACAGGTGCGCAGTTCATCGTTCTTGTAGAAGGTCTCGAAGATGCGGAAGAAGTCCGCCTCGATGTCCTTGAGATGAAAACGCTCCTCGTACAGGCCATGGTTGCATCGCACGCAGAACCACATCAAGGCGTCGTCCTCGTACGGCTGGCGTTTGCGCTCGATCACCAGCCCCACCGAGTGTTCCATCCGTTGTGGCGAATGCGGCACTCGCGGCGGCAGGTAGAAGACTTCGCCGGCTTTGATCGGGATGTCGCGCACCCGGCCGTCCTCCTGGATCTTCAGCACCATTTCGCCTTCGAGCTGGTAGAACCATTCGGGACCTTCCTCCCGGTGGTAATCGGTGCGGGCATTCGGTCCGCCGACGATCATCACGATGAAATCCTCCTGCACGATGCACTTGTTGCCGACCGGCGGCTTCAGCAGGTGGCGGTTTTCCTCGATCCAGGCTTGCAGGTTGAAGGCGGCGGGCAGCATGGTCAGTTTTTCTTCCCGCGGCCCTGCGCTTTGGCGCGGAGATCCTCGATGGTGGGAGCGGGTTCATGGATCGTCTGGCCGGTCTCCTTGACCCAGTCGGAAACCTTGGCCCTGGATTCTTCCAGCGTGCGTCCCGCCATGTGTTTGCGTTCGTCCTCGCCGATGGCCGATGTGGCGACGGGAAAAAGATAGAAACCATGACTGTCGCTCCCGATCTGCGTGCCGTACCACTGCGGCTGTAGATTTTCCATCAGCAGGCGGTCCCAGGCGGCGGCGGTGATCCAGCGGTTCTCCGCCGTGTCCTCAAGCGTCATCGCAAGCGTCGCCAGCGCATGGGCGATGCGGTAATCGGCGGCACTCCCGCCATTCTGGAAAACGAAGGCGGCATGGCGGTAATCGTTGGCGGTGCGGAGGCGGCCTTCGTGCAGCAGCTCGCGCACCCGGGTGCGGCGCTCGAAGTCGCGGGCGATGACTTTGCGCCAGTCCACCGAACCGTTTTTACGGTCGGTCTGACCCTGCTCGAACAGGGTGCGCAACTCGGCATTGTCCCGTGGCGCGGGCGACTCCAGCGCTTGGGCGGAGGCGGCGGAAAATGCCAGCAGGCAGGCGGCGGAAAGCCAGATCGTCTTCATTCGGGCGTCCTCGTGGCGGCGATGCATTTCAGTTCGATGGCGATGGGCGTGGGCAGCGCGGCGATGCCGAGCGTGGTGCGGCAGGGCGCGCGGTCGATGTCGGGGAAATGTTCGGCCCAGATTGCGTTGTAGGCATCGAAGTCGTGCGCCATGTCGGTGAGAAAGACGGTGACGTCCACCAAGTCCTCCCAGCGGGCGCCGCTGGCTTCCAACACCGCGCGCGCGTTGGCGAACACCGCGCGGGTCTGCGCCACGATGTCGTAGGCGATGAGCCGGCCTTCGTCGCCGTAGACGTTGCCGGGCACGCCATCGCCATCCACGGCGCGCGGGCCGATGCCGGACAGGAACAGCAGCCCGCCGACGCGGCGTGCATGGGGGTAATGGCCAACCGGCTTGGGCGCGTTGTCGCTGCGGATGCCGTTCACCGATCCTCCCGGTCGATGCGGATGCGCGCCAGCGCCTCGGGGTATTGCCCCGCCAGATCGGATGGCGAGGTGGCGTTGAGGCCGAGATCGTGAGCGCGGCCATCGCGCAGGGTGTAGACCCAGGCATGCACCGCGAGCGCCTGCCCGCGTGCCCAGGCATCCTGGACGATGGTGGACTGGCAGACGTTGACCGCCTGTTCAAGCGCGTTCAGTTCGCACAGGCGGTCGTGGGCGAGTTCGGCGTCGAGCGGGGCGAGGATGCCGGCGTGCTTCTCGGCAACGTCGCCGACGTGGCGAATCCAGTTGTCGGCCAGCCCCACGCGGGTCTGGTGCAGGGCGGCATGGACGCCGCTGCAACCGTAATGCCCGACCACCAGGATATGCCCGACCTTCAGCACGTCCACCGCGAACTGGATCACCGACAGGCAGTTGAGGTCGGTATGCACGACGACATTCGCGATATTGCGATGGACGAAGACCTCGCCCGGCGCCAGGTCGATCACCTGGTTGGCCGGCACGCGCGAGTCGGAGCAGCCGATCCACAGGTATTGCGGTGACTGCTGGGCGGAAAGGCGCTCGAAGAAGTGCGGGTCCTCGGCGTGGATGCGCTCGGCCCAGGCGCGGTTCTTGCGAAGCAGATGGTCGATGCGGGTCATGGCGTATGGCTTGCCAGCCCTGGGCCGGCTTCAGCGGGCAAGCATACGCGTTTGTGGTGGGCCGGATGGTCCGGGCGTGGCGGCGCGGGCCACGGCTCCCGGTTCGGCGGGCACGCCTGGCCCGCCGCGTGCTTGGCGATGAATACGCCGTTGGAAAGGGAGGCATGGAAACTGGCGGTGGCGGAAGGGGGCGGCTTCCTTCGACATCGGCCTTGCCTTATCCGGTGAAGCCGACCGAGCGGGTCTCGGTGAAAAACCGCATCGCCTCCAGCCCGCCCTCGCGGCCGTAGCCCGATTGCCCGACGCCACCGAAGGGTGTGCGCAGGTCGCGCAGCAGCCAGGTATTGATCCAGACCATGCCGCAGCGTATTCGCGCGGCCAGACGGTGGGCGCGGGCGAAGTCGCGCGTCCATACCGAGGCGGCCAGGCCGTAGTCGCTGGCGTTCGCGAGCGCCAGCGCGTGAGCCTCGTCGTCGAAGGGTTGCAGGGTGAGCACCGGGCCGAAGATTTCCTCGCGGTTCGTCGCCGAATCGGGGCCAAGACCGTCGATGATCGTCGGCGCCACGAACCAGCCGGGACGATCGAGCGCGACACCGCCCGCCAGCACATGGCCGCCCTCGTCGCGCGCGCGCTGGATCGCCGCCATCACCTTGGCGAAATGGGCCTCCGAGACCAGCGGGCCGATGCGGGTGGCTTCGTCCAGCGGGTCGCCAACGGCAAGCGCCGAAACGGCTTCGACCAGCGCATCGCGCACTTCGGCGTAGATGCCGCGCTCGATCAGCATGCGCGAGCCGCACAGGCATATCTGGCCGCTGTTCTGAAAGGCGCTTCGCACCAGCGTGTCGAGGTTCTCGCGCCATGCGCCATCGGTGAAGACCAGGGTGGGATTCTTGCCGCCAAGCTCCAGCGAGACTTTCTTCAACATCGGCGCGGCGCGCTGGTGAATGCGTTTTCCCACCGTGGTGCTGCCGGTGAACGAGATCGCCTTGATGGCCGGCGCGATCACCATCGCTTCGCCGACCTTCGGGCCAACCCCGTGGACCAGATTGAACACGCCGGGTGGAAAGCCGATGGCCGCGGCCAACTCCGCCAGCATTGTCGCGCTGGCCGGGGTCACTTCCGAGGGCTTGGCGAGCAGCGTGTTTCCCGCCGCCAGCGCCGGTGCGATCTTCCAGGTGAACAGGTAAAGCGGCAGATTCCACGGCGAAAGGGCGCCGACCACGCCCAGCGGGGGGCGCAGGGTGTAGTGCATCCCGGCTTCGCCGTGGTGGAACTCGCTGGAGAACTGCGTGGCGGCATGGGCGAAGAAGCGTAGGTTGCCGATGGCGCGCGGGATTTCCACTTGGCGCGCCAAGGCGACAGGCTTGCCGCCATCGCGCGCTTCGGCGCGGGCGAAATCCTCGATACGCGATTCGAGCGCCGTCGCCAGTTTTTCCAGCCAACGTGCGCGCTCGCTGGCGGGCAGGGCCGACCACATCGGCCAGGCGGCCTGGGCGGCGGCGATGGCGGTTTCGACGTCGCGCTCATCGCCATCGGCGGCTTCGGCATACACCGCGCCGCTGGCGGGGTCGTGGACAGGCAGCCAGCCACCGCCGGCGGCATCGCGCGGCGCGCCGTCGATCCAGTGCGGGAAGCGTTGCGTCATCGGCCCGGCCTGGGTTGGCGGGGTGGAGTCAGATCGAATTCATCCGTCCGCCATCCACCGCGATCGACTGGCCGCTGACGTAAGCCGCCGCCGGCGTGCAGAGGAAGACGATCACGCTGGCCACCTCGGCGGGGTCGGCGAAGCGTTGCGCCGGAATCAGCGCCCGCATCGCCGCCCGCACTTCGTTCTCGGGCTTGCCGCTCTGCGCCATCTGGTCCCTGACGATCTGGGCGATGCGCCCGGTTTCGGTGAAGCCGGGCAGCACGTTGTTGACGGTGATGCCGTCGGCGGCCAGTTCCTTCGAGAGCGTCTTGGCCCAGCCGGCCACGGCCGCGCGGGTGGTGTTGGAAACGCCCAGGTTGGGGATCGGCTCGTAGACCGAGGTTGAAATCACGTTGACGATGCGCCCGTAGCCGGCTTCGCGCATGCCGGGCGTCAGCGCCTGGGCCAATGTCTGGTTGGCGATGAGGTGCTGGCGGTAGGCGGCGAGGAAGGCGTCGATGTCGGCATCGATGGCGCGGCCGCCGGGCGGGCCGCCGCTGTTGTTGACCAGGACGTGTACCGGGCGCTCGGCGGCCAGGGCGTTCGTCGCCGTGCGCAGGGCATCGGTGTCGGCGATGTCGGTGGTGATGAAGCCATGCCGCTGGCTTCCATGCCGGGGCAGGGTGGCGATCACTTCGCGCAATGCCGGCTCGCGCCGCGCCAGTACGGTGACATCGGCGCCGAGCTGCGCCAGTTCAATGGCCGTGGCGCGGCCGATGCCCTCGGAAGCGCCGCAGACAAGGGCATGTTTGCCGGTGAGATCAAGTTGCATCATCAGGTTCCTTCAAGGTGTCTTGCATCAAGCGGGCGATGTGCCGGGCGTCGTGGCCGTTCTGCGCGGCCAGCCGGCCGGCGACGGCCCGGCGGTTGTCGTGCGGCTGATTCTGGCTCAGTTTGTCCTTGATTTCGATGTGCTCGGGGCGCAGGCGGAATCCTCGGACGCCGCGTAGCTGGACGCGTTCGGCCGGGTTGTCCGGGTCGAAGCGCCAATCGCCGCCGGCGGCCTGTTCGAAGTGCCGGCTCATGCGGGCGATCAGTTCGATCAGGCTTTCCTCGTCGTCGAATTGTTGCAGCCGCCAGTGCAGGTGGGCGGTGCTGTAGTTCCAGGTGGGCACGCGGGCCTGTTCGGCCTTGTCCGTATACCGACTGGCGGATACGTAGGCATGCGGGCCATGCACGATCACCAGTGCCGGCGCATCGTCCAGGCGCGCCTGCGGGTTGGCCCGGGCCCAATGGCCTTCGACCAGCACGCCATCGGCATCGCGCCGGTAGAGCACGGGGATCTGGCTGGCGATGGGCGCGCCATCGGCGGTGGCGGTGAGCAGGGTGACGAAGGGGTTGTGCGCGATCAGTGTGTCCAGCCGGCTCGGGTCATCGTTGGCGAAGACACGCTGGACGAACATGCCTAGGCCCGCCGGCCCAGATTCAGCACCATCTTGGCGCGCAGTCGGTCGTCATCGCCCGTGGGCGGCGAAATGTCGTGCAGGCTGAAGCCGCGATGTAGGGCGTCGTCCTCGTCCAGGCCGTCGAAGGCGACGAATTCGGCATCCATCAACGCGGCGCGCGCGGTATCCGGGCTGTCGTAGGGCAGGGTGGCGCCGTCGGCATCGAGCACCTCGGCGGTACCGGCCTCGCGCACGCGCAAACGCGCCCAGATCAGCGTGTCGCCAAGCGTGGCGAGCCACCATTCGTCGTGAGCCATGTCGTCGTCGTGCAAGGCGATTTCATTCATGCACCGATCTCCGGGAGGGCGAGCGACCACAGCCACAGCAAGCCGGCCATCGCCAGGGCGAACAAAAAGGTGGCGAAGGCCAGGCAGGCGGGAGTGGCCAGGCCGGTAAAACCCGCATCGCGCACTTCGCGGTAGCGCATCGACAGTAGCCACCACAGCGCGCGCGGGTCGAGGAAGGCGCCTTCGCCCAGGCGCGCGCGCATTGCCGGGTGTCGGTCGCGTAGATGCACCAGCGCCAGCGGCCAGAAGATCACGAAGGCCGAAGCGCCGGCGATGGCGACGCCGACGAAGCACAGGGCGATGAACAACGCCATCGCTCAGAACTCCGCGTTGCCCGGCGCGCGCGGATAGGCGATGGCGTCGCGGATGTTGGTCAGCCCGCAGACGTAGACCACCAGGCGTTCGAAGCCAAGCCCGAAACCGGCGTGCGGCACCGTGCCGTAGCGGCGGAAATCGCGGTACCAGCCGTAGTGCTCCGGATCCAGGCCGAATTGCTGCATGCGCGCATCGAGCAGGTCCAGGCGTTCCTCGCGTTGGCTGCCGCCGATGATCTCGCCGATGCCCGGCGCCAGCACGTCCATCGCCGCCACCGTCTTGCCGTCGTCGTTCATGCGCATGTAGAAGGCTTTGATCGCCTCGGGATAGTTCATGACCACCACAGGGCGACCGACGTGCTCTTCGGTCAGCCAGCGTTCGTGCTCGGTTTGCAGGTCGAGTCCCCATTCCACCGGGAATTCGAACTTCCTGCCGGCTTTTTGCAGCAGCGCGATGGCATCGGTGTAGTCGATGCGTTCGAACGGCGCGTTGATGAACGCTTCGAGGCGAGTGATGGCGTCCTTCTGCACGCGCTCGGCGATGAAGGCCATGTCGTCGCCGCGCTCGTCCAGTACGGCGCGGAACAGGTACTTGAGGAAATCCTCCGCCAGATTGGCGTCATCGTTCAGGTCGGCGAAGGCGATTTCCGGCTCGATCATCCAGAACTCGGCCAGATGGCGCGTGGTGTGGCTCTGCTCGGCGCGGAAGGTGGGGCCGAAGGTATAGACCTTGCTGAGCGCGAGGCAATGCGCCTCCACGTTGAGCTGGCCGGAAACGGTGAGGAAGGTCTCCTTGCCGAAGAAATCGCGGGAGAAATCGACTTCGCCCGCCTTGTCGCGGGGCAGGTTGGCCATGTCCAGCGTGGAGACGCGGAACATCTGGCCCGCGCCCTCGGCGTCGCTGGTGGTGATGATTGGGGTGGAAATCCAGTAGAAGCCTTGTTCGTGGAAGAAGCGATGCACCGCCATCGCCAGGCAGTGGCGGATGCGGGTGACGGCGCCGAACAGATTGGTGCGCGGACGCAGGTGGGCGACCTCGCGCAGGAATTCCGGCGACATCGGCTTGGGTTGGATCGGGTAGGTCAGCGGGTCTTCCACCCAGCCGACGATCTCGACGTCGTCGGCCTGGATTTCGAAGCTCTGCCCCTTGCCCTTCGACTTGACCAGTTGGCCGCTGGCGATCACCGAGCAGCCGGGCGTCAGGCGCTTGATGTCCTCGAAATTGGCAAGCTGCCCGGCGGCGACCACCTGAATCGGGGCGAAACCGGAGCCGTCGCTGACGTTGACGAAGGCCAGCCCCGCCGAGCCGCGCACCGTGCGCACCCAGCCCTTGACCGTCACCTGGCCGCCTTCGGGGAACTGGCCGGCCAGCGCGGCGGCCACGGATGTCGTCGTCATCGTCTTGAATCCTGTGTTTCGGGCATCGATCAAGCGGGGAAGTTTAATTCAGAAGTACACTGCACCCATGGCCGTCACCCTCGCCCCCGCCGCACTCGAACGCGTCCGCGCCTATCTCGCCGCCGATCCGGCCAAGGCCGGCTTGCGTTTCGGCGTCAAACGCACCGGCTGCTCCGGCTGGGGCTACGTGATCGACATGGCCGTGGCCGCCAACGATGGCGACGCGGTGTTCGAGCAGGACGGTGTCTGCGTATGGGTCGATGCCGACAGCCTGCCGCTGGTCGATGGCACCGAGATCGATTTCCTCAAGCAGGGCCTCAACGAGCAGTTCGTGTTCCGCAACCCCAACGTCAAGGGCGAGTGCGGCTGCGGCGAGAGCTTCACCACCGACCCGGAGAAGGGCTGAACCGGCCCGGCGGCGGCAACTTGCCGCAAGTCCCATGATTCCTGCATAATTTCCGGCTCCCTGCGGGGTCTCCCGCCGGGGTGCTCGCTCCACGGCGCCGCTGGCGGTGTCCGGGAGCTGTCGGGCAAGGCAATTCCGCCTTGCCGATATCCACGAGGAAACGAAATGCGTCATTACGAAGTCGTGTTCCTGGTCCACCCGGATCAGAGCGAACAAGTGCCTGGCATGCTCGAGCGCTACACCAGCGCCATCGAGAACGCCGGCGGCAAGATCCACCGCGTCGAGGACTGGGGCCGCCGCATGCTGGCCTACCCCATCAACAACCTGGTCAAGGCCCACTACGCGATGTTCAACATCGAGTGCGACCAGGCCGCGTTGGACGAACTGGTCGATGCCTTCCGCTTCAATGATGCGGTGCTGCGTCATCTGGTCATCAAGCGCGACGAGGCCGTCACCGAGCAATCCTTGATCATGAAGAACAAGGACGAGAAGGGCGACAAGCCGGAGCGTGGCGAGCGCCGCCGCCGTGACGAGGAAGGCAGCGAGAACGCCGAAGCCGCTTCCGACGATAGCGACAACAACGAAGCCGAAGCCGCCTGAGGAGCACGCACATGTCCAAGTTCTTCCGCCGCCGCAAGTTCTGCAAATTCACCGCCGAAGGCGTGACCGAGATCGACTACAAGGATCTCAACACCCTGCGCCAGTACCTTACCGAGACCGGCAAGATCGTGCCGAGCCGCATCACCGGCACCAAGTCGCGCTACCAGCGCCAGTTGGCGACCGCGGTGAAGCGCGCCCGCTATCTGGCGCTGCTGCCCTACACCGACAACCACGACGTTTGATTCCGCTTTGCCCGCCCGCCGTGGCGGTGTCCGGGCCGGCCGTGCTTCCCGTTGACTCCCGTCACTGCGAGGCGCGTGCTTTTTCGGCCCGCAACCCCACCACGGCAGGTCGTGCGGAATTCGTTTGTCGATGAAACGATGAATCCCGTCCATCCGGACAACTCACAAGCTGCGGGCATTCCCGCTAACGGAGACACTCAATGAAACTCATCCTCCTACAGAAGGTGCAGAACCTGGGCAAACTCGGCGATACCGTCGATGTGAAGCCGGGCTTCGGCCGCAACTACCTGGTGCCGCAGGGCAAGGCCGTGCCGGCCACCGCCGCCAACCTGGCCGAGTTCGAGGCCAAGCGCGCCGAATACGAAGCCAAGGCCCAGGCCACGCACGACGAGGCCGAGTCCCGCCGCGCCAAGTTCGAGGGCGCCAGCGTGACCATTACCGCCAACGCCTCCAACGAAGGCAAGCTGTACGGCTCGGTGACGCCGCGCGACATCGCCGATGCGTTCACCGCCGCCGGCCTGCCGCTCAACAAGAGCGAAGTGATGATGGGCGAAGGCCCGCTGCGCCACACCGGCGAGTACGAAGTGATGGCTCATTTCGCCGCCGAGGTGGAAACCCCGGTCAAGGTGATCGTGGTGGGCGAGGACGCGTAAGCCTGTCCGCCTGCAAGATCGACGGGCGTCCTCCGGGGCGCCCGTTTCGTTTTGTGACGGCCGCTGATTGCGGCTTCCACATGACCAACCGACTTGGAGTTGTCCACAGGCACTCCACCAGAATCCCACCGTTTTGCTGTCTGGTGGCCCGGCAAGCGGGCTTCTAGCATGGATGCCCGACAAGCGCCGCGGAATTGATCGAACCCCATGTCCAGCCGCCCCGATTTCCGTTCCAACGATCACGCCGACCGCCGTGTCCACCAGTTGCGCCTGCCGCCGCAATCGGTCGAGGCCGAGCAGGCGGTGCTTGGCGGGTTGATGCTGGCGCCGGAAGCGTTCGACCGGGTGGCCGATCTCGTCACCGAGCACGATTTTTACCGCCGCGATCACCAACTGATCTTCCGGGCGATCCGCGAACTGGCCGACCGCAACCGGCCCTTCGACGCGGTGACGCTGGGCGAATGGTTCGAATCGCAGGGTCGGGCCGAGGAGGTGGCTGGCGGCGCCTATCTAGTCGAATTGGTCAGCACCACGCCTTCGGCCGCCAACATCCGCGCCTATGCCGAGATCGTCCGCGACAAGGCGGTGCTGCGGCAGTTGATCGAGGTCGGCACCGGCATCGTCAATGACGGCTACCAGCCGGAAGGCCGCGACAGCACCGAGATCCTCGCCAAGGCCGAACAGGAAGTGTTCGCCATCGCCGAAGCCGGCAGCCGTGGCCGCGCCGATTTCGTGGCGGTCAATACCGCGCTCAAGGATGCCTTCGAAGTATTGCAGGAACGATTCGAGAACGGCGGCAGCATTACCGGCCTGCCGACCGGCTACAGCGATTTCGACCAGATGACCGCCGGCCTGCAACCGACCGATCTGATCATCCTGGCGGCACGCCCGGCGATGGGCAAAACCACCTTCGCACTCAATATCGCCGAATACGCCGCGATCCGCTCGAAGAAGGCGGTGGCGGTGTTCTCGATGGAAATGTCGGCCTCGCAGCTGGCATTGCGCCTGATCTCCTCCAACGGCCGGGTCAACGCCACCCGCCTGCGCACCGGTCAATTGGAGGACGAAGACTGGAGCCGCGTGGCCGGTGCCATCCGCATGCTGAAGGAAACCAAGATTTTCATCGACGACACGCCCGCACTCTCGCCGGAGGTGCTGCGCTCGAAATCGCGCCGTTTGAAGCGCGAACACGATCTTGGGCTCATCGTCATCGATTACCTGCAACTGATGCAGGTGCCGGGCAACAGCGAGAACCGCGCCACCGAGATTTCAGAAATTTCACGTAGCCTGAAGGCGCTGGCGAAGGAACTGAACGTGCCGGTGATCGCCTTGTCCCAGCTCAACCGCTCGCTCGAAACCCGTACCGACAAGCGTCCGGTGATGGCCGACCTGCGCGAATCCGGCGCTATCGAGCAGGATGCCGACATCATCGTCTTCATCTATCGCGACGAGTACTACAACAAGGAAAACTCGCCGGACAAAGGGCTGGCCGAGATCATCATCGGCAAGCAGCGCTCCGGCCCGACCGGCTCGATCAAGCTGAAATTCTTCGGCGAATACACCCGCTTCGACAACTTGAGTCACGACAGCATCGGGGCTTTCGAATAAGCTTCATTGGCGATGATGCCTTTTCCTGAAGAGGCAACGAGCCGTTTTCGGGGAGCGGGACCGGCTTCGCATTCGAATCCGTAATGGTCAATCCCCAGTGCATCGAAGGCGCCGCGGGCTGGGAGGCATGTATGGCTCCGGCCCGACGAATGCCTAGAATATCCCCATGAACAGTGCCGTCTTCCACCAACGCCCGACCCGGATCGAAGTCGACCTGGCGGCGCTTTCGCACAATCTGGCCGCGATCCGCGCCCATGTGGGGGTGCCGGTGATGGGCATTGTCAAGGCCAATGCGTATGGCCATGGCCTGTTGCAAGTGGCGCGGCATCTGGCGGCACAGGGCGTCGACCAGTTGGGGGTGGCCTTCGTCGAAGAAGGCGTGGCCTTGCGCCAGGCCGGCATTCGTACACCGATCCTGGTGCTGGGTGGCATCTTCGGGCCGCAGGTCACGCAGTATCTCGACCACGACCTGGAGATCACCGTGTCCTCGCTGGACAAGCTGCGCCAGGTCGAGGCTGCGGCCGAGTCGCGCGGCAAGCGCGCGGTGATCCATCTCAAGATCGATACCGGCATGGAACGGATCGGGGTGCACAGCTACCATGCCGGCGCATTGATCGAGGCAGCCGCGGCTTCGCCATGGTGCGAGGTCAAGGGGGTGTACTCGCATCTGGCTTGCTCCGACGACCCCGTTTCGCCGATGACCGCGATGCAGTTGGAGCGCTTCCACGAAGCCTGCGCGCATTTCGAGCGTATTGGCGCGCCGATGCCGATACGCCATCTGGCCAATTCCGGCGGCGTGCTGCATTTTCCGCACACTTGGCTGGACATGGTGCGGCCGGGGATCATCCTTTATGGCGTGATGCCCGCCCCGGCCTCGCGCCCGACCATCGAACTGGCCCCGGCGATGGCGGTGAAGTCGCAAGTGGTGTTCTTCAAGGTGGTGCCGGAGGGCGCGAGCGTCAGCTATGGCGCCACCTGGCGGGCCGGGCGCATGACGCGCATCGTCACTGTGCCGATCGGCTATGGCGATGGTTGGCCACGGGCGTTGTCCTCGTGCGGCGAGGTGCTGATCCACGGCCGTCGCTACCCGATGGTCGGGCGTGTCTGCATGGATCAGTTCATGGTCGATATCGGCTGGGACAGCGCCTGGAACGAAGACGAAGTGGTGCTGGTTGGTCGGCAGGGCGGGGAGCGTATCCGCATCGAGCAGGTCGCCGAGTGGGTGGGGGCCATTCCCTACGAACTGCTGACCGGTTTGAACGAACGCATCCCGCGCCACCATCTGGGCGGTTGAGCCGTCCTTACTCCACGCCGATGTCCTGCGCGTGAACCTGAATGCCGGTGTCGTGTTCACGTTGCGGCCACTGCGGCATTCCTAGGCTGGCCGCCTTCGGATTTGAACGCCAAGGAGCGCCGTAATGAATACTTCACTGAAAGCCGGCCTCGCCGCCGCCCTCGCCACCAGCATGCTGGCCGGCTGCGCCAGCTATACCGGACAGACCAATGACCCGAACGACCCCAATCGCACCCAGCGTGGTGCGCTTATCGGCGCGGGTATTGGCGCGGTGGCCGGCCTGCTGGCCGGCAAGGACGCCACCGACCGCCGCCAGAAGGCGATGGTGGGCGCGGGCATCGGTGGTCTGGCGGGGGCCGGCGTCGGTGCTTATCAGGATCGCCAGGAAGCCGAACTGCGTCGCCAGACCGCCGGCACGGGCGTCGATGTCCAGCGCGATGGCGATGTCATCAAACTCAACCTGCCCGACGGCGTGACCTTCGATTTCAACAAGACCGATGTCAAGCCGCAGTTCTACACCGCGTTGAACTCGATTGCCAAGACGATCAACGAATACAACCAGACCATCGTCGAGATCAACGGCCATACCGATAATGTCGGTAGCGTTTCGGTCAATCAGCGCATTTCCGAGCAGCGCGCTCGCTCGGTCGCCGCTTACCTGGGCGGGCAGGGCGTGCAGCAGGTGCGGCTGGAGACGCACGGCTACAACTTCCAGTATCCGGTCGCCGACAACAACACCGACCAGGGCAGGGCGTTGAACCGTCGCGTCGAAATCCGCTTGATCCCGCTGCGCAGCGGCGCTTGATTCACCACGTCCGCGCTTGATGCGAAAGGGCCGCTCACCGCGGCCCTTTCCGATTCATTCGCCGGCCAACCATGCCAGCAGGTCGCTGCGGGTGATGAGCCCGGCAAACTCGCCATCATCGTCCACCAGCGCGATGTGGCCGCGCTCGAACAGCGGCAGCAGAGCATCGAGTGGGGCGTCGATGGCAAGCGAATCCAGCTTTCTGACCATCACGGTTTCCACTTTGTCGTCGAAGCGCTCGCGTTCGCCGTATACCTGCAACAAGAGGTCGCTCTCGTCGATGATGCCGAGGATACGGCCTTGGTCCAGTACCGGTAGCTGCGAAACGCCGTGTTCGCGCATCAACGAGAATGCCCGGCGCAGGCTGTCGCCCGGCGCAACGGCGATCAACGAGGCGGCGGGGCGGAGTAGATCGCGCAGGGTGGCGGTATTGGGGTTCATGGCGTCGCGGATGATGGGCTGCACGCATTATGCGTCGGCATCATGCCGATTGGCATGGCACTGGCCTGTCACCCATTCGCTGGGGAGCGCATAAGCTCATGTTCCGCTGGTTCGAATGCGTGCGTGGCGGGGCATCCCTTGCGCGTATTGGCGGTGCGGTTCGTCGATGCGATCTGGTGCGGTACGTCGGCATCTACGTCCTGGCCGCGCTGGTGCCGTTCGTTCGAGCCGTTGACGGTCGATGATTTGGCGACGGCGGTTTCGCCGCATTTGAGGATGACGTTGGTCGAGTGGCCATTCAGCCAGGGTAGGGCGCGAATGCGCACAACCCGGCATCCACACTGTAGACTTACCCGGTCGGTCAATTTTGACTCAACCGAACCGCTGCAAGGTTTGCGATACCTGGTTCATCCGGGGGTGCACTGGCTTCGACGGGGGTTGCGAAATCGTCTGGCGCATGCCGAGGGGGCAGCTTTCCTCGTAAATCCAGCGGCAAAACATATAGTTGCCAACGACGACAACTACGCTCTGGCCGCTTAAGGCCTAGCCCCGAAAGCGCTTGTGCCCGTGCTCGCGCCGTAGGGTCATCATCACGGGATCGGTCTTGGCGGCGACCCGCCAACCAAGGCCAAGACAAAGCGGGTATGGGTTGCGGTGTGCCTCGCACGTTGTGTTGCCGCCGCCCGAGATCGAACAACGAGCTAAGCATGTAGTGCCGGGCATGGAGTGCCTCCGGACGGCGGTTCGATTCCGCCCACCTCCACCAACAACGTGTCCGCGAATGTTCCGTGGACGCATCGAAAAGGGCCGGAATACCAGGAAATTCAAGGCTTCCGGCCCTTTGTTCGTATGAGCGGCGACAGGATCAACAAAATTTTCATCAAACTTGTTGACGTCCGCCATTCATATGCCTATCATTTCCAGCTCCCAACACGTGGGGCCATAGCTCAGCTGGGAGAGCGCCTGCATGGCATGCAGGAGGTCAGCGGTTCGATCCCGCTTGGCTCCACCACTTTTCGGCGCGACGGATGCCTCTCCGTTCCGCATGCAAGATCGACGTCCCTATCGTCTAGAGGCCTAGGACACAACCCTTTCACGGTTGCGACCGGGGTTCGAATCCCCGTAGGGACGCCACTTACAAGACGCCCGCGAAAGCGGGTGTTTTTCTTGCGATCCTATCCACGCTGATGGATTGCCGATCATGCGTCAGAACCAAAATCGTATGCCCACCACCCAGCCACGTTCGGTTACCGGCTCGCCGTGTTCGCGGCGCAGTTCGGCGGTCCGTCCGTAAGTACGGGACCATCGCCAACCGAAATAGGGGGCCAACTCGCGGGTGAATTCATAGCGTAAACGCAGACCGCCGTGCATATTGGACAGTCGGCGGCCGATCCGCATCCGTGCATCGTCTTTCGTGTGGATGGACAGCCCCAGCTCCGGTTGCAGAATCAAGCGATTGGTGAGCAGCGCTTCGTAGCCGATCTTGCCTTCGAATGAAGCACGCCCCTCGTTTCCGAGATACGCGGTGGCATCCACGTCGAATTTGTAGGAGGCGTGGCCATGTACGCCGAGGCCGACCCAGTCACGCCGCTCGCCGCCGGCGAAATCGCGTCGCAGGCCGATCATTCGGTCCCACCACGGGCCGGTGGCATGGCCCCACATCAGTTCGACGTTACCGTGGACGCCATGCGCCTGGCGCTCGCCGTGGCTACGCAGCCATAGGCGGTCGCGGCTCTTGCCGGTCCAGGCATGGATTTCCCAGCTTGCCGCAGCATCACGTTGCAGGCCGCGTTCGAGCCGGTCGAAACGCACGCTGGTGAGCCAGGGGTCTTCGCGCATGTGCGAGGACATGTCCATGCCGTCAAGGTTGGGGAAGGCGTCGTCGATCTCTTTTCGCGTGACTGCCGGGATGAAGTCGGGCAGTGGCTTTTTATCCGGTGATTTCGGGACTTCCGCGCGCGTGGTTGGCATCGATTGCGGCGCGCGTGGCACAGGGGCGTGGCCGGAGTGTTGAGCGGGGGAGGGGAGCGAGACCGCGGCCAGTGCGGTGACGAGTATCGGCTTCATCATCATGCCTCCACCCGTACCTCACGGAACATGCCCATCTCCATATGCATCAGCATGTGGCAATGAAAGGCCCAGCGTCCAAGCGCGTCGGCGGTGACTCGAATGCTGCGAACGTGGCCAGGCGGCACGCTGACGGTGTGCTTGCGCACCTGGAATTCTCCTTCCATGCTCTCAAGGTCGCTCCACAGGCCGTGCAGGTGGATGGGGTGCTCCATCATGGTGTCGTTGACCAGCACGATGCGCACCCGTTCGCCATAGTTGAGCCGGATCGGCTGTGCCTTGGAGAATGGAATGCCGTTGAAGCCCCAGACATAGCGCTCCATGTTGCCGGTGATGTGCAGCTCGATATCGCGGCCGGGCGTGCGCGGGTCGGGCAGGGGGAAGGTGGATTTCAGGTCGCCGTAAGTCAGTACGCGGCGGCCGTTGTTTCGAAGCCCGATGCCGGGATCGTTGATGCCGCGCGAGGGCGTCATCGTCTGCATGTCCACATCGGGATTGTCCGATTCACTGGCCAGATGGCTGATTTTCGCCATGTTGCCGTGGCCGCCGTGGGTATCCTTTATGGCCGTGCCGCACACTCCGGTTCCACATTTCATTTCCGCCGTTTCGGACTTTTTCATCGACGCGCCGCATTTCATTTCTCTATCGCCCATTGCGCCGTGTCCCATGTCGGCCATCGTCAGCAGCGGGCGTTGGTCAAGCGATGGAACCGCCGCCTCCAATCCCGGCGCGGGTGAGAGCGTGGCTCTGGCATGACCGCCTCGATCCATCGCCTGGGCGAAAATGGTGTAGGGCCGTTCCGCCGGCTCGACGATCACGTCGTAGGTCTCGGCGACGCCGATACGGAATTCGTCGATAGTTACCGGCTCGACATCCAGGCCATCGGCGGCGACCACGGTCATCTTCAGGCCGGGAATGCGGACGTCGAAATAAGTCATTGCCGAGGCGTTGATGAAACGCAGGCGCACTTTTTCGCCATGTTTGAACAGGGCGGTCCAGTTGCCCGCCGGCGTGCTGCCGTTGACGAGGTAGGTGTAGGTGAGCGCGGTGACGTCGGCGAGGTCGGTCGGACTCATCCGCATCCGGCCCCAGGCGCCACGATCCTTCAGCGTGGCGCGCAAGCCGTCACGGCCGGCATCGCGCAGAAAATTGCCGACTGTCCGCAAGTGACGGTTGTAGTAGTGGCCCATGATCTTCAGCTTGCGTTGAATCGCGTGCGGGTCTTCGTCACTCCAGTCGGACAGGACGATGACGTGGTCGCGGTCGGCATGGACGCGATGACCTTCACGCGGCTCGATGACGATCGCCCCGTAAACGCCTGTCGCTTCCTGCATCGAGGAATGAGCGTGGTACCAGTAAGTGCCGGCTTGCCTCAGCCGAAAACGATAGAGATACGATTCACCTGGCGCGATTCCATGGAAACTGAAGCCGGGCACGCCATCCATGTTCGCCGGCACAAGAATGCCATGCCAATGGATCGAAGTGTCTTCGGCGAGCGCGTTGCGCACGGCAAGTTCCACCGTGCTGCCTTCGCGCCAATGGAGCGTGGGCGCCGGCAACATGCCGTTGACGACTTTCGCCCGCGCGGGCCGTCCAGTCAGATTGACCGGGATCTCACCGATAACCAGCTCGAAACGTTCCCCTGCGAGCGCACTCATCGTTTGAGTATGCATATGGGCATCCCGACGGGCGCGACCCCAGCTGTGAGCCGGCGACGTGACGGCCACTCCACCCAGCGCGAGCGCGCCGGTGACGAACTTGCGGCGGTGAAAGTCGAAAAGTTCGGTCATTACTGATTGCTCTGAGCGTTGGTAAGGGGAGATGGAGAGGCCAGGCGGTACTTTGTTGAGGACGGAAGTATCGCCTCATCCGAGAGTGCCGGCATAAGCATGGGTGGGTCTAATGAATTTATTACATAATAAAAATTATGCGAAGTTGGATAGGCTGGTGCGCAAAGTGCGCGAAATCCTCACCCGGTTAGCGGCAATGTGCCGACATGCATCGACTCCGTCCACCCTGTTGGCCTGAGGGCCAAGCATGCCCTCATCCCTGCGCTGCCGCTCACTACGACCGCGTGATCCACAACCGCACGAGCCTCCATGGACCCTGGTCGGGATGGCGGATGGCAGGACATCACATCATCAATCCCCATGGCGAGCGCCTACCACCTCACGTACTGGATCGCATGATGTGGCGACACGTCCAAGCCTATGGCGACCTCGGGCCAGCACGATCGCAAAAGCGGTCATCGTGAGTGTGGTGTCGGGGGCTGAGGTCATGACGCTGTAACCAAGTGCAAGCAACCGATACGCGCCAGGCCGGATCAAGAGCGCATCCGCAGGGGCAAGCCCCTGCACCCCAAGTGCTACACTCCAGTCAACCAAGGAGCCCCAGATATGAGCAACAACGTTGAAAACCTGCTGCTGGAACACCTGAAACGATTCCAAGCCAGCCAAGATCGAATCGAGCGGAAAATCGACGAACATACAACAAGGCTGGGACGGATCGAAATTACCCTGGCAAGACTGTCTACGACCGAAGGACAGCAAGACGAAGCACATGCTGAACAAAGCGTAAGGATAGATCGTCTTGCCGAAAGATTAGAACGCGTGGAACGCCGCCTAGAGATCGCCGGTTGATGAGCCGTTGGTATCTTCGAAAAAAGAATCTGTAAGCCCCTGATTTCAGGGGCTTTTGCATCACTACGCATCAAGCTCGGCGAAAAGTGCCGAACTTGATGCGCTGGTTGTCACGGCAAGCCCGCTGTTGGATCAAGCGGCCTTGATGCCATTGCGACTTCCCGGTATTCCGGGATCTGGTCGAAGTTCATGTAGCGGTAGATTTCCTCGCCTTTTTCGTTGATTACGCCGATGTCGGCGAGGTATTCCTCGCGGGTTGGGATGCGGCCCAGACGCGAGCAGATCGCGGCGAGTTCCGCCGATCCCAGATAGACGTTGGTGTTTTTACCGAGGCGGTTGGGGAAATTTCGGGTGCTGGTGGACATCACCGTCGCGCCTTCGCGTACTTGCGCCTGATTGCCCATGCACAGCGAACAGCCCGGCATTTCCATGCGCGCACCGGCGCTGCCGAAAGTGCCGTAGTGGCCTTCCTTGGTCAATTCGGCGGCATCCATCTTGGTCGGAGGGGCGACCCACAGGCGGGTCGGGATGTCGCGCTTGCCTTCCAGCAATTTGGCGGCGGCACGGAAGTGGCCGATGTTGGTCATGCACGAGCCGATGAACACTTCGTCGATCTTGGCGCCGGCGACATCGCCGAGTGTTTTGGCGTCGTCCGGGTCGTTCGGGCAGCAGACGATCGGTTCGACGATCTGATCGAGATCGATCTCGATGACCGCGGCGTATTCGGCGTCGGCGTCGGCTTCAAGCAGGTTCGGGGCGGCCAGCCACTGCTCCATCTTGTCGATGCGGCGCTGCAAGGAGCGGGCATCGGCATAGCCTTCGGCGATCATCCACTTCAGCAGCGTGATGTTGCTGGTGAGGTATTCGACGATCGGCGCCTTGTCCAACTTGACCGTGCAACCGGCGGCGGAGCGTTCGGCGGAAGCATCGGCCAGTTCGAACGCCTGCTCCACCTTCAGTTGCGGCAATCCTTCGATTTCCAGGATGCGGCCAGAGAAGATGTTCTTCTTGCCCTGCTTCTCCACCGTCAACAAACCTTGCTTGATGGCGTAGAGCGGGATGGCGTGGACCAGGTCGCGCAGGGTCACGCCCGGCTGAAGTTGGCCCTTGAAGCGCACCAGTACCGATTCCGGCATGTCCAGCGGCATCACGCCGGTGGCGGCGGCGAAGGCCACCAGGCCGGAGCCGGCGGGGAACGAGATGCCGACCGGGAAGCGGGTGTGGCTGTCGCCACCGGTGCCAACCGTATCCGGCAGCAGCATGCGGTTGAGCCAGCTATGGATGATGCCGTCGCCCGGCCGCAGCGAAACGCCGCCACGGGTCGAGATGAATTCCGGCAGCGTATGGTGCGTCTTGACATCGACGGGTTTCGGATAGGCCGCGGTGTGGCAGAACGATTGCATCACCAAGTCGGCGGAGAAGCCGAGGCAGGCCAGATCCTTCAGTTCGTCACGGGTCATCGGACCGGTGGTGTCTTGCGAACCCACCGAGGTCATTTTCGGCTCGCAATAGGTGCCGGGGCGGATGCCCTTCCCTTCCGGCAGGCCGCAGGCACGGCCGACCATCTTCTGCGCCAGCGTGTAGCCCTTGCCGGTATCGGCCGGATCCTGTGGCAGGCGAAACAGGGTCGAAGGTTCGAGGCCAAGCACTTCGCGCGCTTTGGCGGTCAGTCCACGACCGATGATGAGCGGGATGCGGCCGCCGGCGCGTACCTCGTCGAGCAGCACGTCGGATTTCAGTGTGGATTCCGCGATCTGCTGGCCATCCTTGAATGCCGTGACCCGGCCACTGGCGTGGTCGATCTTCAGTTCCACCACGTCGCCCATGTTCATGTCGGCCACGTCGATTTCAAGTGGCAATGCACCGGCGTCTTCCATGGTGTTGTAGAAGATCGGCGCGATTTTGGAGCCGAGGCAGACGCCGCCAAAACGCTTGTTGGGAATGAACGGGATGTTTTCGCCGGTCCACCACAGCACCGAGTTGGTGGCCGACTTGCGGCTGGAGCCGGTACCGACCACATCGCCGACATAGGCGACGAGATGGCCTTTCCGCTTCAAATCCTGGATCAGTTGGATCGGGCCGCGCTTGCCGTCTTCCTCAGGCGAGAACGGTGAGTTTTCGCGCTTGTTCTTCAGCATCGCCAGCGCGTGCATTGGGATGTCGGGACGGGTGGTGGCGTCGGGCGCCGGCGAAAGGTCATCGGTATTGGTTTCACCCGGCACCTTGAATACGGTGATGGTCATCGAGGCCGGTACTTCCGGGCGGCTTGTGAACCATTCGGCGTCGGCCCAGCTTTGCAGTACTCCCTTGGCATGGGCGTTGCCGGCGTCGGCCTTGGCCTTGACGTCATGGAAGGCATCGAACATCAGCAGGGTGTGCTTGAGGGCGTTGGCAGCGGTTTCACCCAGTTCGGCGTCGTCGAGCAGCTCGACCAGCGGGTGGATGTTGTAGCCCCCCAGCATGGTGCCCAGCAGTTCCACCGCGCGCTTCCTGGAAATCAGCGGAGTGGATTCCTTACCGAAGGCAACCGCGGCAAGGTAGCTGGCCTTGACCTTGGCGGCATCGTCGACGCCGGCCGGCACACGGTTGGCGAGGAGATCGACGAGAAACTCGCCCTCGTCCGCCGGTGGACTCTTGATCAGTTCGATGACCTCAGCGGTCTGTTGCGCGGTCAATGGCAGCGGCGGGATGCCGAGTGCTTCGCGTTCGGCGGCATGTTGACGGTAGCTGGCAAGCATGGGGTTCTCCTTGGGATGCTGGCGATATGTCAGGGGGTGGGCTTTGGGCTGATGACTTTCAGCCCTTTGAAGTAGTCGCGGTAAAAAGCGCTGTCGCGGGTGATCAGGCCATCGCATTGCAACAGTGCATGCGCGCCAATGAGGAAGTCGGGGACGGCGCGCAGTCGCTGGCCGCCGCGTTGGCGGTAACGGCGCTGCATCTCGCCCGCGCGCAAGGCGGATTTGGCTTCAAGCGCGTCGAAACGGATGCCGATTTCCTCCAGTACGGCCAATGCCTCGTCGCCGCCATGCAGCGCGCTGCATACCTCGGCCAGCGCCACATCCGAGATCACCACCGGGCCCGTGGCGAGCGAGCGGCGAAGGCATAGCTCGGCGGCATCGGCATCTGGGCCATCGGCCAGCAGGTCGATGAGGATGGAGGAGTCGATGGCGATCATTCCAGCGGCTCGCCCGGCGCGCGGCCACGGAGGGCGCGCATGGCTTCGTTGGTATCGGTGAAGCCGTCCAGCTTGAAACGGCCACGGACGCGGGAAACGGCATCCTCCACGTTCTTGCGCAAGATGATGCGCCCTCCTTCCAGCTCGACCTTGAGCACGCTGCCCTTGGTCAGGCCCAGCGCATCGCGGACAGCTTTGGGAAGGGTGATCTGCCCGCGTTCGGCGACGGTTGCTTCCACGCTCGCGCTCCTCTTTGGTATGCGTGAATCATACATACCTGAGTGCGCATACTCAAGCGTGGATGATGAATCGGGCCGAACACCGGGGCGTAACGCGCAATGCCGATAATGGTGCGACAAGCCAAGCCCAAGCGGCCCAGCCCCAGGAGACCACCATGCAAGATTCCTTCGCCAGCCGAGACCAGCTGAGCATCGATGGCAAGCGCTTCCACTATTTCAGCTTGCCCAGGCTGGGCAGGCATTTCGACATCACCCGCCTGCCCTACTCGATGAAAATCCTGCTGGAGAATCTGCTGCGCCATGAGGATGGCGGCCAGACGGTTGGCTTGGAACACATCGAAGCGGTGGCCAAATGGAATGCCCGGGCCGAACCGGCCACCGAGATCGCCTTCATGCCGGCGCGGGTGGTGTTGCAGGACTTCACCGGGGTGCCTTGCGTGGTGGATCTGGCGGCCATGCGCGATGCGGTACGGAAACTGGGCGGCCGACCGGAACAGATCAATCCGCTGATCCCTTCCGAATTGGTGATCGATCACTCGGTGCAGGTGGATGTGTTTGGCCGCCACGATGCGCTCGACTTGAACGGCAAGATCGAATTCCAGCGCAACAAGGAGCGTTACAGCTTTCTGCGCTGGGGCCAGAAGGCGTTCGACAACTTCAAGGTGGTGCCGCCGAATACCGGCATCGTCCACCAGGTCAATCTGGAGTATCTGGCGCGCGTGGTGATGGAGCGCGAGATCGAAGGCATGACCTACGCCTTCCCCGATACCGTGTTCGGCACCGATAGCCATACCACCATGATCAACGGCATCGGCGTGCTGGGCTGGGGCGTGGGGGGGATCGAAGCCGAAGCGGCAATGCTCGGCCAACCTTCCTCGATGCTGATCCCGCAAGTGGTCGGCTTCAAGTTGACCGGCCAACTGCCGGAAGGCGCCACCGCCACCGATCTGGTGCTGACCGTCACCGAGATGCTGCGCAAACTGGGCGTGGTGGGCAAGTTCGTCGAGTTCTTCGGCTCCGGCCTCAAGCACCTGCCGTTGGCCGATCGCGCCACCATCGCCAACATGGCGCCCGAGTACGGTGCCACCTGCGGCATCTTCCCGATCGATGCCGAGTCGCTGAACTACCTGCGCCTGTCTGGCCGCGATGAAGCGCAGATCGCCCTGGTCGAGGCATACGCGAAGGCGCAAGGGCTGTGGCATGACGCTGATTCCGCCGAAGCCGAATACAGCACCGTGCTGGCGCTGGACATGGCCTGCGTGCAACCTTCGCTCGCCGGGCCCAAGCGCCCGCAAGACCGTGTGCTACTGGCCGAAATGCAGCAGAACTACCGCGATAACGTGGGCGGCTTCACCGCCAACCGCAAGGCGGTCGGCTGCGCCGTCAACAAATTCGACAGCGAGGGCGGCGACCAGGAGCAGGCGGATCGACTGGCGGCCAAACCGGTGTCGAAGATCCAGCTCGACGATGGCGAGCATCACCTGAGCGATGGCTCGGTGGTGATCGCCGCGATCACTTCCTGCACCAACACCTCCAACCCGGCGGTGATGATCGGTGCGGGTCTGCTGGCCCGTAACGCCGCCGCGAAGGGGCTGAAGTCGGCGCCTTGGGTCAAGACCTCGCTCGGCCCCGGCTCGCTAGTGGTCACCGATTACCTGGAGAAAGCCGGTCTGCTCGATGATCTGGAGAAGCTCGGTTTCTATGTCGTCGGCTACGGTTGCACCACCTGCATCGGAAATTCCGGGCCGTTGCCCGGGGCTGTCAGCCAGGGGATCGCCGAGAACGACCTGGCGGTGGCGGCGGTGTTGTCCGGCAACCGCAATTTCGAGGGCCGCATCCATGCCGAGGTGAAGATGAACTATCTCGCCAGCCCGCCATTGGTGGTGGCCTATGCCATCGCCGGTACCGTGGACATCGATCTCGTCCGCGATCCCATCGGCCACGATCGCGAGGGCAATGCGGTATACCTGCGCGACATTTGGCCATCGAACAAAGACATCGGCGACCTCATCGCCCGCACCCTCGGCCCTGAAATGTTCGACCAGAACTATGCCGAGGTGTTCAAGGGCGATGTGCGCTGGAATGCGATCGAAGTGCCCGAAGGTCAGTCCTTTGCCTGGAACGATGATTCCACCTACATCAAGAACCCACCCTACTTCGATGGCATGACCATGCAGGCGGGCCGAATTGAGGACATCACCGGTGCGCGCATCATGGGCTTGTTCGGTGATTCCATCACCACCGACCACATCAGTCCCGCCGGCAACATCAAGCAGGATTCGCCGGCTGGCCGTTTCCTCATCGAACGTGGCGTGCAACCGGCCGACTTCAATAGCTATGGCTCCCGTCGCGGCAACGACGACGTGATGGTGCGCGGCACCTTCGCCAACATTCGCATCAAGAACCTGATGCTGAACGGAAAGGAAGGCGGCTATACCCTCCATTACGGCGGGAATGGTCAGGCCGAGGAAATGGCGATCTACGACGCGGCCATGAAATACAAGGCCGACGGTGTGCCACTGGTGGTGATGGCCGGCAAGGAATATGGCACCGGCTCCAGCCGCGACTGGGCGGCCAAGGGCACCAACCTGTTGGGTATTAAAGCGGTGATCGCCGAAAGTTTCGAACGCATCCACCGCAGTAACCTGGTCGGGATGGGCGTGCTGCCGCTGCGCTTCAAGGAGGATCAGAACGCCGGCAAGCTGGGATTGAAGGGCGACGAGATCGTCGGCATCACCGGCCTGAGAAATGGCGCTTCGAAAACCGCGATAGTCACCGCGCTGAAACCCGATGGCGAGAGGATTGAATTCGAAACCGAGGTGCTGCTGCTGACGCCGAAGGAAGTCGAATACTTCAAGCACGGCGGCCTTCTGCATTATGTATTGCGGCAGCTCGCTGGGAAGTAGATGGGATTATCCATCATTTTCGGATCAATGAACCGATACGGATTTTTATTGGCATACCAATACCGATTGAAGTTCATTCCCGGCGTGCTTTAAGCCGTCACCGGATCAACACTAAGGAAGCGTCCGAGCATCGGATCGTAATAGCGCTGCTGCATGTACGTCAGCCCGGTGGCGCTGTCCATCACGTGGCCTGCGTAGCCTACCCGATCGCTGTTCCCGCGGCCTATCGCCACGCAATAAGACAATAGAAATCACCATAAACAATAGCGGGCCTTGTGTACTACTGATCATCATGAAAATCGACTCTTACCCCTGTTTTACATGTCTATCTATGTTTCCCTGGAAACATTGAAAAATATTTATATAAATTCCAGCATGAATTACACTCACTTCAGCCTTAAGTTATTTGAAATTTATTTTTGCAGAGACCCCTTTATTCCCTCTTCGAATGGGACCTAATGATCTTGATCGCTGCTGGAAACCGCAATAGAAATATTACAAATGCTACCCCCAAGCACCCCGATAGCGGAAGAAGCTCCAGACCACCTTCTAATAACCCAAGACAAGAGAGCACGCGATATATAATTTCCATGACAACACCGACAATACCAATGGCTATGGCATCAGGGAAGACGTTAATGACAATCAGCAGCCACATCTTTTTGCGCAACCCTAACATTCTTTCCTTACCCCGCATGATTCAACCATTCCCCCCGAATTGGACATCACATTGCTTGCAGCAGCCGCAGCCCCTACCGCACTTGAATTTGTCGTGCCACCTGTAGTCGTCTCCCTTATGTGCTCCAACAAATTTCTATCCGCCAACGGGATAGAGTCCACTGCCTTGGTATTAACTGCGGACCTGGCTACATCAATTGCATCACCCACAAGCGAACCAGCTGCACCAGCAGCGCCCCCCACGATCGCAGTGGTTCCCATGCCACTTGTTATTTCATTCCCTTGTATAGCATTATTGGCGCCCGTAGATGCAGCACCAATGGCGGCACCTGCCACCCCGTTCACGGTGGCTCTAACAGCCATGCTAGTTGTCAGCTTCGCAACTCCAGCAGCAATCCCTGCACCTGTTGCACCAGCAGCACCGGCAACAAGTGCCTTACCAACATTTCCAGCAATACCTTTAAGGCTTGTGTCCTTGATCTCACCCGTAACTATCTGACGGGCAAGTTCAAGTCCAACACCAATCCCAGCACCCGCACACCAAGGGCATCGCCCATCTGGATCAGTGAACCGATACGGATTATTGTAAGCATAGACATAGCGATTGAAATGCCGCATGTCACCATTAGTCAACGCCGTCACCGGATCAACACTAAGAAAGCGTCCGAGCATCGGATCGTAATAGCGCTGCTGCATGTACGTCAGCCCGGTGGCGCTGTCCATCACGTGGCCCGTATACCCCGGACGGTCGTCGTTGGCCTTGCCCAGCTTCTCTCCGTAGGGGGCATAACCGGTTCGTTCAATCACCTGGCCCGATGCGTTCGTCACCGCCACCGGGCTGCCCAACGCATCGGTATGGATATACTCCACCACCTGCGACCAGGCGACCACCGGCAGACAGCATAGCCACAATGCCCATATCCACGGCCGCACCCGACGCCTTGCTTTCGTGTACGTTATTCCTTTCATCTTCTTCCCCTCCT
>NZ_RFLY01000020.1 GCF_003697345.1 Solilutibacter pythonis
CTTGGGAAACCCACTGACCGGCGGCATCCAGCACTCGGCGCGCCACGGGTACGTTCAGCGTGGCGTGCCAGTCCGTTTGTGTGGTGCGCTTATCGCCGGTAGTGTCGTTCGCCGCTTCGATTTGTTGAGAGAGTTGACCCGATGCGTTATAGGCATAAGTGGTCTGCACACCCCGGCCATCGGTGTGACTCAACTTTCTACCATGGCTATCATAGGTGCTGGATTCGCTCCTCGCATTGCTTGCGATCGAAAGTGGCCTGCGATATTGATCGCTTGTAAAGGCGTAGGTTTGCAACTCACCTGTCATCGTCTTGACCACGGTGTGCGTGGCATCTGGAAAGCGAAGATCCGTGCTCTCGGTGGGGCCATTCTCGCCATGTAGCACACTGGAAATCACTCGGCCGTATTCGTCATAACCAAAGGTGCCGTAACGCTTGCCGTCTTCGGAAATGATCCCGGTCAGGAGGCCAGCATCGCCATTAGGTGCCAAGCCAGATTCTCCATACACGTATTGCTTGACTTGACCGTTGCCGTAATCAACGGATGTCAAATTCGCGCGCACGTCATAGCCATAGGTGATTGTTTGACCCGTGGGTAGCAAAATGCTGGACAGCCGGCCGCTCATATAGCTGAGCTGCACCGATCGTCCACTGATATCCGTCATGGCTGTCAATCGCAGGTCCGCCCCCAATCCAGAATAGGTCAGCGTGATATTCCGACGCGGATCCCTGGCGTTCTTGATCGATGTGACATTCCCATAGTCATCGAAGTGATACACATCGCCATTGGGGAAGAACATATCGCTTTCCCAGTTGTTTTGAAGCAGCGTAGCCCCTGTCCCCGGCACGTAAAGCTGGCCATTGCCGCCATTCAATAAGGGCCAATACCCTCCGTTCTCGTCAATATAGAAGCGGGTACCGCCCAAACTCGTCATGTCACTAAATGAGTGTGTCCAACCCACCCCCAGCGCATCGTCTTTCCGCCATTGCGGTCGAGAATGATAGAAGCGACTGAATTGACGGCCAGCGAACTCAAAATCAACTTCTTGACGCGACTTATCCCCAGTTGATGGGCTACACGGGTGCCCGATTTTCAGACAACTGGATGGTCGAATCACTGTCCTGATACTATGTGTTTCTCCGGTCGTGCAAAGATTGGGCCAAACGACTCCACCAGATGCGCCATTTGGGTTTTTCCCCGCAAGATAATCACTGATGGGACGAAATCCTGCCGGACATACGAATTCCGAGAATTTGCTCAAATTGATAACCCGCTGATCTGGTTCAGCCCATCCAGGGCACTGAACCATATATGTAAATTTTCGCCTCGGGGAAGAGTTGTAGTGCAACATACGTCCAGCGCTTGCCGTTGTCGCATCGACCATATACATGGGATTGACATAACTGCCTGAATATCCAATCTCTGTATGCACACACTCTGGATACGAATATAAAAGCCAGTTATATATGGCATCAACCGCCGACTGCTCTGAGTTACAATACCCCCCCACCGTCGCACCGGTTAGATTTGGAATATCCGACTGTGGGCACACACTTGCATCTGCTTTCCAGCCATTCTGGTAACCCGGTCCGTAGATATGCTCTGGGGCACGATCATCGGCACCATAGACGATATCCATGACACCACTACTTACAAAGCTTGTAAATTTCTCCCGGAGATACGGACCAATCGTCGTTCCAGCGCGCATCGCCGTCTCGGCGGCCGCCCTCGAGGTATAGCACTGACCGGTACTGACGACGCAATAATCCGCATCCGGGACAGCGCTATTGGGCAAGTCATTCCAGATGGTCGGACCAGTTGATTGGGAGCTGACATCAGTCGAAATACCTATCAATGCCGCAACGCCCGCGAGCTGGCCAAAGCGAACAACACGCCTCAAAACAGAATTTTGCATACCACTCCCCTGGTACGAGAAACGATGCGAACTTGTATCACACCTGATTTGCTACGCACGAGAAACGTAGCAAGCCAGCTATCAAAATCCATTTCCACCTTGTTTGCCCCAGCGAGCCTTGTGAGCTTTGCTGGCAATTTCGTGGCGTTGTACTCTGGTTAGTACCTTACCCTAGCCACAACACCTTCAGCCCCCACTTCGACCGAGCCCTTGGCATCGCCATGGCCAGATGTAGCCATATCGACGATCAGCTTCGCAAGCTGATTAATGTCCTAGGGGCGCTTTGGCTTGGTCATGCGTCGAGTATGCACCTTCACCCCTGACCACTCAAGCATGTCAATATTCAAACTGAGCCCCCAAATCAGGCCCCCTTCGCCAATTGGTGACTCTGACTGAACGAGCAAGCAGAATGCGGGGGAAATCGCCCCCTTCGCACAGACCCGGCAATCTGCCGTTTCGATCCGGCTCAGGTGCGCGCGGTGATCCGCCAGGCGCGGTGGATGCGCGGGTTGCGCTCGAAATCCGCCGGGATGGTCGAGGCGCTGATGTCCTCGATCGCGCCGACGTCGGCCAGCGCGTCCTGATCGAGCCGAAAACGGCGGAAGTTGTTGGAGAAATACAGCACGCCGCCCGGGGCCAGCCTGGCGATGGCGGCGCGGATCAGCCGCGCGTGGTCGCGCTGGACGTCGAAATCCTCGGCGCGCTTGGAGTTGGAGAAGGTCGGCGGGTCGCAGAAGATCACGTCGAAGCGGCCATGCTCGGATGCCAGCCACTCCATCACGTCGGCCTGGACGATGCGATGGCGCGCCCCGCCCTGGCCGTTCTCGCGCAGGTTGTCGGCGAACCATTGCAGATAAGTGGCGGAAAGATCGACGCTGGTGGTCTCCGCCGCGCCACCGACCGCCGACCGCACGCTGGCCGCGCCGGTGTAGCAGAACAGGTTGAGGAAGCGCTTGCCTGCCGATTCCCGCGCCAGCCGCGCGCGCAGCGGACGGTGGTCGAGGAACAGGCCGGTATCGAGGTAATCGAACAGATTGACGCGTAGGCGCGCCGCACCCTCGCGCACCACGATGAACGCCTCGGTGTCGGCGAAGCGGCCGTATTTGCCGCCGCCCTTGCCGGTGGCCCGGGTCTTGAGCGCGACGCGCGTCTTGGGCACCTCGAAGACATGGCGCACGGCGGCCAGCAAATCGCCCAGTCGCTTCTTCGCCAGCGCCTCGGGAATCGAGGCCGGCGCGGCGTATTCCTGCGCATGCAGCCAACGCTCGCCAGTGTCGGCATCGGCATAGACATCGATGGCGGCGGCGTATTCGGGGATGTCGGCATCGTAGGCGCGGAAGCACTCGATGCCCTCGCGCTTGCGCCAGTTCTTGAGCTTGCGCAGATTCTTCTCGATGCGGTTGGCGACCATCCGCGCTTCGTCGGAAAGCGGGCGCGGCGCGGCCTGTTCGCTCCTGGGCGGGGCGATTTCGTCCACCGCGATCAGCGCGCATTCGATGGGACCGTTGAAGACGCGATAGACCTTGCGCGCGAACAGGCCGGTGGCGCGGGCAAGCTCCGCGTCGCCGCAGAGGAGGCTGGCCGACCATGCGGGCGTGGCGCGCCTCAACGCATCGCCAAGCGCGCGGTAGAGTGCGGCATCGGCGGCGAGGCGGGCGTCGTAGGGCGGGTTGCAGACGACCAGCCCCGGGCCTTCCGCCGCGGGCGCGGTCAGCGCGGCGATGTCGCCTTGTTCGAACCGCAGCGCGTGGGCGACCCCGGCGGCTTCCGCATTGCGGCGCGCGGCGCGGACCGCGCGCGGGTCGAGGTCGTGGCCGAAGAATGCCGGACGCAAGGCGGCAAGGCCGGCCCTGGCGCGCGCCTCGGCCGCCATCGTCAGCGCATGCCAGCCCTCGCGGTCGAAGCCCTTCCAGGCGCTGGGCAGGCGCAGGCCGTGGCGTTGCAGACCGGGGGCGACGTCGGCGGCGATCAGCGCGGCCTCGATCACCAGCGTGCCGCTGCCGCACATCGGGTCGAGCAAGGCGCCGCCTTCGCGATAGCGGCACGGCCAGCCGCCGCGCGCCAGCACCGCGGCGGCGACGTTCTCCTTCAGCGGCGCCTCGCCCTGCTCCGCGCGCCAGCCACGCCGGTGCATCGGCCCGCCCGAGAGGTCGACCGAGACGATGGCGCGGCCCTTCTTCACGACCAGGTTGAGACGCAGGTCGGGCGATTCGGCATCGACCGAGGGGCGCTGGCCACTGGCCTCGCGCAGGACGTCCACCACCGCATCCTTCAAACGTTGCGCGGCAAAGCGGGCATGGGTGATGCCATCGCCGGAGACGTGCGCGTCCACCGCCAGGGTCATGTCGGGATCGAGATGCCGGGGCCAGTCGATGGCGCGGGCGCCGGCATAGAGCGCTGCTTCGTCCGGGCAGTCGAATTCGGCCAGCGGCCACAGCACGCGGCTGGCGAAGCGCGACCACAGCACCGCGCGCAGGGCATCGGGCAATTCGCCTTCCACGTTCACGCCCGCGTTGGTGGCGGTGGCGCGGGCACAGCCCAGCGCGGCCAACTCGTCGGCCAGCAGGTATTCCAAGCCCTTGCCACAGCTGGCGAAGAATTTCATCGGCGTCGCATCCGTGTTCAAAGCCCGGCCAGCAATGCGGCGAACGCCAGCTTGCCGGATTCGACGTGCTCACTGAGCCGATGCGAATCGTCCACCAAGAGCAGCCGGTCGCGACGCGCCTGCGCCCACATCACCACTTCGTCGGCGGGGATCAGTTCGTCGCGCCAACCGTGGACGATCGAGGTCGGCACCGGCGCGGCATCGAGCGGGTGGGCGCTGCCCATGCGGATCGGCGGGGCCAGCAGGAAAAGGCCGGCCACCGGTACCCGCAACGAGACCAGGCTCGAGATGTACGCGCCCAGGCTGGAGCCGGCCAGCACCAGCGGGCCACGCCGGGCGGCGTTTTCCGCCAGCGCCAGCAGCCGTTCGATGCGCGCTGGCACGTTGCCCAGTTGGCTGACTTCGCGCTGGGCGTCGAGATCGGTGTAATCGGGGCGTTCGTGGCTCCAGCCAAGCGCCTCGGCGGCTTCGGCGAGCGCGGTGACTTTAGTGGCGTCGGGCCCGCTTTCGAAGCCGTGGGAAAGAATGCAGTGACCTGTCATGCCGACATGTTAACTGCCGCCACCCCAGGAACGGCCTGCTAGCATCGCGGCATGCGAGAACCGGCCATCGACATCCTCGACCGCCCCCTGCCCTATGCCGGCCATCTCGGCGCGCGCGCGCTTCACGACATCGACCTGGTGGTCATCCATTGCACCGAGCTGCCCGATCTCGCCACTGCGCGCGAATACGGCGAGCGGGTCCTTTACCCGCATTCGCGCAGCGGCAACAGCGGCCACTACTACATCGACCGCGATGGCCGGATCGAGCGCTGGGTGGCGGAAACCCGCATCGCCCACCACGTACGTGGGATGAACGCGCACAGCCTCGGCATCGAACTGGTGAACCGCGGGCGCTGGCCGGACTGGCTGGATTCACGAAATCAGGCGATGGACGAACCGTATGCTGAAGCGCAGATCGCGGCTCTGATCGCGCTGCTGCGCGCGCTGCATGCACGCCTGCCCGCGCTCGCGCGCATCGCCGGCCACGACGAACTGGACACCGAAACGGTCGAGGCCAGCGACGATCCCTCGCGGCGGGTATGCCGCAAGCGCGACCCCGGCCCGCGCTTCCCGTGGGCGCGGGTGCTGGCCGGCAGTCCACTCGTGCGAATCGGCCAAGCCGCGCTCCCGCCCGACGAACGGTGAAGCCCATCCAAGGCGCGCTTCGGGCCGGGCCGGCGCATGACGCTCAAGCGCCGGCCCCCTTCGCCGCGCGACGGACGCGCTATTGCTCGAAGGCGAACACGCATCCGCCATGGCGATCGGCGCCTGCCGGCGCGCGGCCCGCCACGGCCGGTGGTCGAATACGCCTCGCCCCACGGTGGCCGCGCCGTGTCGTGCCATCGCCCGGCGGATCAAGGCCGGAAGCCCGGCCTTCGCGGTGGGCGGGCGATTGCCGCCGCCTTCTCCCGCGGCAGCGGGGACGCCACGCGCCAAGCCGCACGGGCGGCGAAAAACCCGCCGCCGCTATACTGCCGCCCCGCCAGCCCTCGTCCCGCCATGTCCCCGCCCGTATCCGAACTGCTCGAGCTGCTCACGCTCGAACGCCTCGAAGACCACCTGTTCCGCGGCCAGAGCCGCGACATCGGCACCAAATACGTATTCGGCGGCCAAGTGCTGGGCCAGGCGCTGTCGGCGGCGCAGGCGACGATGGAATCCCCGCGCGAGGCGCATTCGCTGCATGCCTATTTCCTGCGCGCCGGCGACATCAACGCGCCGATCGTCTACGAAGTGGACCGCACCCGCGACGGCGGCAGTTTCTCGGTGCGCCGCGTCACCGCGATCCAACATGGCAAGGCGATCTTCTTCTGCGCGGCCTCCTTCCATATCCACGAAGAAGGCGCCACGCACCAATTGTCGATGCCCGAAGTGCCGCGCCCCGAGGACGTCGAACCCGATCCGGTGGTGCCGCCATCGATGCTGGAAACACTGCCGATCAAGATCCAGCGCTGGCTCGACCGCGCCGGCCCGTTCGAGTTCCGCCACGTTTACCCGCGCGACGAACTCAAGCCGCCCAAGCGCCCGCCGTTCCAACAGGTCTGGTTCCGCCTGGCCGAGAAAGTCGGCGACGCGCCGGCGCTGCATCGCGCCCTGCTCGCCTATGCCAGCGATTTCCACCTGCTTGGCACCGCCAACTTTCCGCACGGCATCAGCTACTACCACCCGGAAGTGCAGATGGCCTCGCTCGACCACGCGCTGTGGTTCCATCGCCCCTTTCGCGCCGACGAATGGCTGCTGTATTCGATCGACAGCCCGAGCGCGCAGAATTCGCTGGGGCTGGCGCGCGGCCAGATCTTCGACACCCAGGGCCGGCTGGTGGCCAGCACCTCGCAGGAAGGCATGATCCGCGTTCTCGACGGGAAGGACGCCTGAGTGCGCCAGGTGTTCTCCAGCCCGAGGCTGGAAAACGTCGAAGGCGTGGCGCGCCTGTTGAACGAGCACGGCATCGCCACCCGCATCCGTAACGGCCGCTCCTACAAGGGCGGCTACCGGCGTGGTTTCAGCTACCGCGCCCCGCCAGCCAGCGCTGAGCAGGCCACGGTCTGGGTGATCCGCTCCGATGACCAGCCCAAGGCGCGGCAACTGCTACGCGAGGCCGGCCTGATCGACAGTACGCGGCCGGAAGCGCGCGGCAGCTTCGCGCCCAGCCAGTATGTCCCCGCCACCGGCCAGCGCGAGGCCGGCCCGCGATTGTTCTCGCCCGGGCGCCTGCGTATCGCCCTCCTGTTCGGGATCGGTCTGGTGATCGCGATGGGCCTATGGTGGCGCTACCAGGCGCCTCGCCATGACGCACCCGCACCAGCCGCCGCCAATACGCGCCCCGCGCCCCCGGCGATGGCGGCGGCGCGCGCGCTCGATCAGGTTTATCGGGCCGAAGTGCCGACCGCGCTGGCCGAGCTGATGTTCGCGCGCATTGCCGACAGTGCGGACATCCAACGCGCCTGCCTGAAGCGCGATGGTCTGGAAGTGAGCGGCATCGCCCACCCCGCGTCCGCCGACTGCGCCAGCGCCGAAGCCCGCATCGAAGTGCGCGATTACCGTACCGATGGCTCCGGCTCCGGTACGGTCGAGGTGGAATGGCGCTCGGGCAAGGCCGGCGCGAAGCGCCGCCACGAAGTACGCCGCGAGGGCCGCGCCTGGGAAGTGCTGCGCGAATTGCCCTAGGGTTGATCCAGCCGCTTTACTCGCGCCCCGCGCCGCCGCCGGCATGCAGCCGCCGCAACTGCGCCGCCATTTCCCACGATTTCAGTCCGCGCGCGCCGAGATGCCGCGCCAGCAGGGCGCGCATCGGCCGGCGCAGGCTGGCGAGATCGTCGTCGCCGGGACGGTGATCGGCGGCCAGGGCCAGCAGCGCCGCGCCCGTGGCGGTATCGCGGCGATCCTCGCTGCCGCGATCGCGCAGCAGGCGGCGCGGGCCGTGCTCGGGATCGAGGCGATAGCGCGCGGCCGGGTCGATCGGCTCGCCATCGCCGTCATGCGCCCAGTCGAAGCCGAAACCGATCGCATCGAGCAGGTCGCGCTCGTAGCGGCGCAGGCTCCACGGCAGCGAAGCGGCGGCGCCGCCAAGATCGCGGCGGGTGCGTGCGTAAGCGGCGTGCAGCTCCGGCAAGGGGTCGAGGCGCGGCGTCAGCCGCAGGGTGAGTTCGTTGAGATAGAACGCGGCCAGCGCGGCATCTCCGGATGGCCGGGGCGCGCCGTCGATGGCTTCCGCTACCTGCAAGGTGGCCAGTTCGCCACGCTGCACGGCCTCCAGCCGCACGCATTGCAACGGTTGCAACGCCGCCCGCAGCGCATGCCGCCTGGGCGTGGATACGCCACGCGCCACCAGGCCGATGCGCCCATGTTCTGCACATAGCGCCTCGACCAGCAGGCTGGTCTCGCGCCAGGCCCGCGCGTGCAGCACGAAGGCGGCTTGGCTGGAAATGCGCATTGCGCCGCCGCCCGCCCCGCCCGTCTATTCGCCGTAGCCGAGCACGCGCAGGGCGGCCTCGTCGTTGGACCAGCCCTGGCGCACGCGCACCCAGGTTTCCAGAAACACCTTGCGCCCGAAGAGCTTTTCCATCTGTTCTCGCGCTTTGGTGCCGATGCCGCGCAGGCGGGCGCCACCCTTGCCGATGACGATGGCCTTCTGGCTCTCGCGCTCGACCCAGATCACCGCGCCGATGCGGAACAACGCCCCATCCTCCTCGAAGCGCTCGATTTCCACCGCCGCCGCGTAAGGCAATTCGGCGCCGAGCTGGCGCATCAACTGCTCGCGCACGAACTCGGCGGCGAGGAATCGCATGCTGCGGTCGGTGACGTCGTCCTCGTCGTACAGCGCGGCTTGCGCGGGTAGCAGCGGCAAGAGCGTTCGCACCAGGTCTTCCAGCCCCTTGCGCTTGAGCGCGGAAAGCGGATGCACGGCGACGAAATCGCGGCCAGCGCCCACTTCGGCCAGGAACGGCAGCAACTCGGCCTTGTCGCGCAAGCGGTCGGTCTTGTTGATTACCAATACCACCGGCACTTTCGCCTGCGCGAGCGCATCCAGCGCCATCTGATCCTCAGCATCCCAGCGCCCCGCCTCGACCACCAGCAAGGCGGCATCCACACCTTCCAGCGCCCCGCGCGCGGCGCGATTGAGTACCCGGCTCATCGCCTTGTTCTGCGCGCCGTGGATGCCGGGCGTGTCCACCAGCGCGATCTGGCCGCCATCGAAGCTGGCGATGCCGAGCATGCGGTGACGGGTGGTCTGCGGGCGGTCGGAGGTGATGCTGACCTTGGTGCCGACCAGGCCGTTGATCAGGGTGGATTTGCCGACATTGGGCCGGCCGATGACGGCAACGTGGCCGGCGCGGTAGGGTTGTTCGCTCATGCGGGAATTGTAGGCCGGTTGCGGGCGCCAGCCGTTCAGTCGTTTTCCAGCCGCGCCAGCATGCTCGCGGCGGCGGCCTGCTCGGCGGCGCGGCGCGAACCGCCCTCGCCGGGGGTTTCCAACGCCGGATCGGACAGCCGGCAGGCCACCAGGAAGTGCCGCGCATGCTCCTCGCCGCGCTCTTCGAGCAAGGCATACATCGGCAGTTGCTTGGCGCGCGCCTGCAACCATTCCTGCAAGCGCGTCTTGGCGTCCTTGCCGACCTTATTGGGCGACGGCAGCGCGTCGATCAATGGCTGGAACCAGGGCATGGCGACGCGGCGGGCCGCCTCCAGCCCGGCGTCGAGATAAACCGCGCCAACGATGGCCTCGACCGCATCGGCCAGGATCGAATCGCGGCGGTGGCCACCGGACTTCATCTCGCCGGGCCCCAGGCTGAGATGCGCGCCAAGATCGAGCCTGCGGGCGATCCCGGCCAGCGCCGATTCGCGCACCAGTTCGGCGCGCGCGCGGGTCAGCGCGCCTTCGTCGGCTTTCGGCCAAGCCGCGTACAGCGCCTCGGCGGCGAGCAGGTTGACGATGGCATCGCCAAGGAATTCCAGCCGTTCGTTGTGCGGCTGGCCGGCGCTGCGGTGGCGCAACGCCTGCGCCAGCAGCGCGGGGTGGGCGAAGCCGTGGCCGATGCGCTTATTCGGCACCGGCGCGCTTTTCCTCGCTGGCGCTGAACTTGCCAACGATATCCAGGTTGTAGAAGAGCGGCTTGCGCACCTCGTAATCGATGCTGATCTGCGCGCCGCCGCTGCGCGAACGCTCGACCTTGATGTCCCTCGGCTTCACGTCTTCCACGTAGCCCACATCGAAATGCCGGCCCAGCGAGTTGCGGATGCTGGCCGGATCGGTGGACACGCTGCCATCCTCGGCGACGCTCTTCAGCGCTTTCTTGACGCTCCAGAACTCCTGGTACATCGGGAACAACTTCATGCCGATGAACAGGAAGAACCCGGCGACCGCCAGCGCCATCAGAAAGCCGGTCAGCGTGATTCCACGTTCGCGCTTGTTCATTACCCCATCCCCTCGCGATTGAATTCGGCGAAGCTTAGAGCCTCGGGCGCGGTTTGACGAGACTGATTACCCATCGAGCTCACGGAATACGCTCGCCGATACGGGAGAAGTCCACGCCTTTGTTCCAGTTCATCCAGACCAGGAATGCCTTGCCACGCAGGTTTTTTTCCGGAAGCATGCCCCAGAAGCGACCATCCAGGCTGTTGTCGCGATTGTCGCCCATCACCAGGTAATGGCCGGGCGGTACCTGGAACTCGCCATCGCCCATGCCGCCCTGCTCCAGGCTCTGGAGGTAGTTCTGCACTAGGTGGGGGCGCTTGCCCACGGTTTCCTCGATCAACATGCCCGGCAGCGCGATGCCGTCATCGCCGCTGCGGATCTCCACCGGCCCGCGCGCCTTGTAGGCCAGCGGCTTGCCGTTGATGGTGAGCACGCCGCGCTGGTAGACGACATGGTCGCCCGGCATACCGATCACCCGCTTGACGAAATCGATACCCGCATCCGGGTCGTCCTTACCCATGCCGGGATAGCGGAACACCGCCACGTCGCCGCGCTCGGGCTCGCCGATCGATACGATCTTGCTGTTGGTCACCGGCAGGCGCAGGCCATAGGCGAACTTGTTGACCAGGATGAAATCGCCGATCTTGAGCGTCGGGATCATCGAGCCGGTGGGGATGCGGAACGGCTCGGCGATGAAGCTGCGCAGGATCAGGATCGCCAGCAGTACCGGGAAGAACGCATTGGAATAGTCGATGTACCAGGGGACATGCTCCTCGGCCAGCAGACCGGCCTCGGCGCGACGCTTCCTGAGCACAAACTTGTCCAGCGCCCAGAACACGGCCGTGACCAGGGTGAACGTGACCAGAGTGATTTCGAACCAGCGCATGTCAGGATCCAGGGGTCAGAGGCCAGAGGCCGGGAAAGAACGGAAACGTTTGTATCGAGCACCGGGACAGCCCGCAAAAAAACGGGAACGGAACAGCGGCAAGATGCGCCTCTTCCCACCGCCCGGCCCTTGGCCTCATTTATCCACCTGCAAGACGGCGAGGAAGGCTTCCTGCGGAATCTCGACGCGGCCAACCTGCTTCATCCGCTTCTTGCCTTCCTTCTGTTTCTCCAAGAGTTTCTTCTTGCGGGTGGCGTCGCCGCCGTAACACTTCGCCAGCACGTTCTTGCGCAGCGCCTTGACGGTGGTGCGGGCGATGATCTGGCTGCCGATGGCGGCTTGAATGGCGACGTCGAACATCTGACGCGGAATCAATTCCTTCATCTTCTCGGTCAGCTCGCGGCCACGACGGTCGGCATGCTGGCGGTGGCAGATGATCGACAGCGCGTCCACTTTGTCGCCGTTGATCAGCGTATCCACGCGCACGAAGGGGCCGGCGTCGAAACGCAGGAAATGGTAATCGAGCGAGGCATAACCGCGGCTCACCGATTTCAGCCTGTCGAAGAAGTCCAGCACCACTTCGGCCATTGGCAGCTCATAGCTGATCTGCACCTGGCTGCCCATGTAGGTCATGCCGATCTGGGTGCCGCGCTTCTCCTCGCACAGCTTGATGACGTTGCCGACGTAATCCGGCGGGGTGAGGATGTTGGCGCGAATGATCGGCTCGCGGATTTCCTCCACCATGTTCACCGGCGGCAGCTTGGCCGGGTTGTCCAGCGGCATCACCTCGCCGTCGGTCTTCAGCACTTCGTAGACCACGGTCGGCGCGGTGGTGATGAGGTTGAGGTCGTATTCGCGCTCCAGCCGCTCCTGCACGATTTCCATGTGCAGCATGCCGAGGAAGCCGCAGCGAAAACCAAAGCCCATCGCCTCCGAGCTTTCCGGCTCGAACCTGAGCGCGGCATCGTTCAGGCGCAGCTTGTCCAGCGCCTCACGCAGGTCGGGATAGTCCTCCGCATCGACCGGGAACAGCCCGGCGAACACGCGCGGCTGCATTTCCTGGAAGCCGGGCAGCGGCGCCGGCGCCGGATGGCCGGCATGAGTCAGGGTGTCGCCCACCGGGGCGCCGTGCACATCCTTGATCGAGGCGGTGATCCAGCCCACCTCACCGGCCCTGAGCCGCTTCAGCACCTTGCGCTTGGGGGTGAACACGCCCACGTTGTCGACCTGGTGGGTACGGCCGGTGGACATCACCAGCATCTTGTCGCCGGGCTTCAGTTCGCCCTGCATGATGCGCACCAGCGAGACCACGCCCAGGTAATTGTCGAACCAGGAGTCGATGATCAACGCCTGCAAGCGGTCGGTATCGCGCGGGCGCGGCGGCGGGATGCGGTTGACGATCGCCTCCAGCACGTCCGACACGTTGAGGCCGGTCTTGGCGCTGACCGGCACCGCGTCGTCGGCATCGATACCGATGACCGCCTCGATCTCGTCCTTGGCGCGTTGAATGTCGGCGGTCGGTAGATCGATCTTGTTGATGACCGGGATCACTTCCAGCCCCTGCTCCACCGCCGTGTAGCAGTTGGCGACCGATTGCGCCTCGACGCCCTGCGCCGCGTCCACCACCAGCAATGCACCCTCGCAGGCGGCCAGCGAGCGGCTGACTTCGTAACTGAAATCGACATGGCCGGGGGTATCGATGAAGTTGAGCTGGTAGACCTGCCCGTCCCTGGCCTTGTACGGCAGCGAGACCGACTGCGCCTTGATGGTGATGCCGCGCTCACGCTCGATCGGGTTGGAATCGAGCACCTGCGCTTCCATCTCGCGGTCCTGGAGGCCGCCGCAGAGCTGGATGATGCGGTCGGCCAGCGTCGACTTGCCGTGGTCGACGTGGGCGATGATGGAGAAGTTGCGGATCAACCGCATGGATTCTGGGATTTCGGACGACATCGTGGCGATTCAGCCGCCAACGCGGCCCTTCGAAAATCAAGCGGAGGATTATCGCACGGCGCCGGCCGCGCCCGGAGGCCGCCGGCGCCGGAACCGCCGCCGGCTCAACGGTCGCTGCGCAGGTATTGCAGGAAGGGATCGTTGCGTTCCAGCACGATCACCGCCTTGCCGTCCTTGAACGAAGCGCGGTAGGCATCCAGGCTGCGCTGGAAGGCGTAGAAGCCGGGATCCTTGTTGGCCGCCTGCGCGTACAGGCGGGCGGCTTCGGCGTCGCCCTCGCCTCTCAGCTTCTGGGCGTCGCGCTCGGCCTCGGACAGGATCACCGTCTGGTCGCGGTCGGCCCGGGCGCGGATCTCCCGGGCCTGCTCTTCGCCCTCGGCGCGCAACTTGCTGGCGACTTGCTGGCGCTGGGCGCGCATGCGGTTGTAGACATCGCCAATCACGTCGCTATCGGTCGGCAGCTCGATCTGCTTCAGGCGCAGGTCGATGATGCGCACGCCGATGTTCTTCGCGCCCTCGTTGATGGTGTCGAGCTGCTGCTTGACCACCTCGGCGCGATTGCCGGAGACCACCTGCTGCAAGGTGCGCGAGTTGATTTCGTTGCGCAGGGCATCCTTGATGATCGGCGCCAGACGCTGCGCGGCCACTGCCTCGTCGCCGCCATCGGTGGCGCGATAGAAGGCGCTGGCGTTCTCGATCATGCCGAGCGCGAAGAAATCGACGCTCAGGTCCTTGCGCTCGGAATCGAGATAACGCTCGGAATCGGCATCGAGCACCTGCAAGCGACGGTCGAAGATGCTCGCGGACTCGATCAGCGGCACCTTGAAGTGCAGCCCCGGCCCGATATCGGCGCGAACGACCCGGCCGAGGTTGAGCACGATGGCGGTCTGGCCCTCGCGCACGACGTAGAACGAGCCCATCGCCAACAGCAGGGCGACGACGACCAGCGGCAGGACACGAGAGACGAAAGTATTCATACCTGGGCCTCCTCAGTTGCCGCGCGGGGTGCGCTCGGGGCGCGGAGAATGGGCGGATGCGGCGGGCACGGCGGGTTCGGCCGGCACCACCACCGGCGCCGATGCCGGCGCGGCAGCGGCGCTGGCATCGCCCTGCCCGGGCATCGGCACGTAGATCAACTGGCGGCCGTCGCCGCCGACCACCTTGCGGTTCTCGGCCAGCACTTCCTGCACGGTTTCCAACCACAGACGCTTGCGGGTGACTTCCGGCGCCGATTTGTATTCGTTCACCAGCAGGCTGAAGCGGGCTGCGTCACCCGTGGCGCGGGCGACCTTCGCGGCTTTGTAGCCCTCGCCCGCGGTACGGATGCTGGCGGCCTGGCCGCGCGCTTCCGGCACCACCTGGGCGGCGTAGGAGCGCGCGATGCTAATCACGCGGTCCTTGTCCTGCTGGGCGCTGTTGACATCATCGAAAGCCGGCTTGACCTCGTCCGGCGGGCGGGCGTTCTGCAAGTTCAGCTCGGTGACGGTCAGCCCGGTGCGATAGGCGTTGAGCGACTTCTGCAACTGCTCCCGGGCCGCCACGCCAAGCGCGGCGCGCGCGCCCAGCACGGTGTCCAGCGGGGCGCGCCCGACCTGCTCGCGCACGGTGCTGAGCGCGGCCTGCTTCAGCACATCGTCGGCGTTGCGGGTGCCGAACAGGTACTGGCGCGGATCACCAACCCGGTATTGCACGTTGATCTGCACGTTGACGATGTTCTCGTCGCTGGTGAGCACCGGCACCGTGACGTCGAAAGTCTGGATCTTGGTGGCGTTGACCTTGGTGACTTGCTCGAACGGCCACGGCAGTTTGAAGTTGGGCCCCGGCTGCATGAGGCGGTTGAACTGGCCGAAACGCAGCACCACGCCGCGCTGCTGCTCGGCCACCAGCACGAAGCTGGAAAAGACCAGCCACAGCGCCAGCGCCACCAGCGCCCAACGCAGCGGATTGCCGCCATCGAACAGCCCGCGCAATTGCTGAAGCAGCCCATCGAGCGGATTGCGGCCACCGCCGCCGGACGAACGTGGTGGGGGGGTCGGGTTGTCGGAATTGCCGTTGCCGGGCTTGTTCCAGGCCATGCCTGCTCCATGGGTATCGCGTCGGGCGCGACGCGGGTGGATCGGGGATTCTAGCGGGCATCGCCCGGACGTGCCGGCATCGATGCGGCGCGCTTGGTCTAGGTGGGGTCGCTCTCGTCCGCAGGCAAGAGCGCGCGCAGGGGGGCGGCTTGCGGCTCGGCCAACAGACGCCGGGCATCGCTCTCCGGCAAGTCGATGTCGAGCGCCCAGCCAGCCTCGTCATGCGACTCGGCGCGGATCGCCCCCAGCGCGTGCAACTGCGACCGCAAGCGCGCGGCATCGCTGGGCAGATGCAGACGGGCGACGACCCGACGCATGCCGAACAATTGCGCCAAGCCTTCGCGCAGTTCGTCCAGCCCCGACGCGTCACGGGCGGACAACCAGGCGCGCGGGCGGGTGTCCTGCCCTCGCTCGAAACGCGGCGCCGCCCCTTCCAGGCGATCGATCTTGTTGTAGACCAGCACCTGCGGCAGATCGCCGGCGCCGATTTCCTCCAGCACCGTATCGACTTGTCGGATGCGCTCCTCTCGAAGCGGGTCGGCGGCATCGATCACGTGCAGCAGCAGATCGGCCTCGCGCGCCTCGGACAATGTGGAGCGGAAGGCCGCGACCAGTTCGTGCGGGAGATCGCGCACGAAGCCGACGGTATCGGCCAGGAGCGCGTGGCCGCCCGGCAGGTCGATCCGGCGCACGGTCGGGTCGAGGGTGGCGAACAACTGGTCGGCGGCATAGGCCCCGGCACCGGTCAGGGCATTGAACAAGGTGGACTTGCCGGCATTGGTGTAACCGACCAGGGCCACGCGCGGCAACGCGCTGCGCACCCGGGCGCGGCGCATCTGCCCGCGCTGCACCTCGACCTTCTCCAGCCGCTTCTGCAACTGCTCGACGCGCTTTTGCAGCAATCGGCGGTCCGTTTCCAACTGGGTCTCGCCGGGGCCGCGCAAGCCGATGGCGCCGCCGCGCTGGCGTTCGAGATGGGTCCAGCCACGCACCAGACGGGTGGCGAGGTGCTTGAGCTGCGCCAGTTCCACCTGCAATTTGCCGTCATGCGACTGCGCGCGCTGGGCGAAGATGTCGAGGATCAACCCCGTGCGATCCACCACCCGCCGCTCCAGCGCCTTTTCCAGATTGCGCTCCTGCCCCGGGCTCAACTGGTGATTGACCAGGATCAGATCGGCGCCCAGCGCATCGGCAAGCGCCTTCACTTCCTCCAGCTTGCCGCTGCCGATCAGGGTGGCGGGGTTCGGGCGATCGATGCGCGCTATCGCCACATGCAGCACGCGCGCGCCGGCCGAGCGCGCCAGTTCGGCAAACTCCTCCGTCACCTCGGCTTCCGGCGCGCTGCCTCGATGCGGCTGGATCAGCAACGCGTTTTCGCCCTTCTTCGAGCGGTCGAACAATTCCACCGCTCAGGCGCCCGCGCGAACGACAAGGCGTCGCGACATCAATCCTCGCCCGCGTGATCGTCGGCCAGCGCCGACTGTACGTGACCACCGCCCGGTCCCACCCGCACGTTACGCGCCGGCACCACGGTGGAAATAGCGTGCTTGTAGACCATCTGGCTCACGGTATTGCGCAGCAGCACCACGAACTGGTCGAAAGACTCGATGGTGCCCTGCAACTTGATGCCGTTGACCAGATAGACCGAGACCGGCACGCGCTCGCGGCGCAGAGCGTTGAGAAAGGGATCCTGCAAGGATTGGGCTTTGGACACTTCATTCCCCGTATTGCGTTTGTTTGTTGTTGTTCTGGTGATGCGGACTGCGCCAGCACCCCGATTGAACGCACGAGTTTAGCGTCATGACGCTGTTCCTGCTCGGCATCGGCGGGCGTGGAGGAAATTTTCAGACGAACCGCGCCACGGCCTCGCGCAGCCGTCGGGCATCGCGTTCCGGGTCGAACCAGCGCGCGTCGTGGCGGGCGCGCAGCCAGGTGAGCTGGCGCTTCGCCAGCTGACGGGTGGCGAAGATCGCGCGGTCGCGAAAATCTTTCACGTCGTAGCGACCATCGAGATGCTCCCAGGCTTGGCGATAACCGACCGCGCGGATCGCCGGCAGGTCGAGCGGCGACGGATGTCCCCCCAGCGCCGGCAAAGCGCGCAGGCTGCGCACTTCATCGAGGAAACCGGCTTCGAGCATGGTGTCGAAACGGTGTTCGATGCGCCGATGCAGCACCTCGCGCCCGGCCGGCGCGAGCGCCAGCTTCAACACTTTCACCGGCGGCCGAGCCGTATCGGCGCCTTCGCGTTGCCATTGCGAGATCGGCTTGCCGCTCAGGCGCCAGACTTCCAGCGCACGCTGGATGCGCTGCGGATCGGTGGGATGGATACGCGTGGCGGCCTCGGCATCCACCCGGGACAGTTCGGCGTGCAGCGCCGGCCACCCCTCGCGCCCGGCGCGCGCGGCCAGCTCGGCGCGGATGGCCGGATCGGCCTCCGGCATCGGCGCCAGTCCCTGCAACAGGGCGTGGAAATACAGGCCCGTGCCGCCAGCGAGGATCGGCAGTTTTCCGCGCGCGACGATGCCATCGAGCGCCAAACGGGCGTCGGCGGCGAATTCGGCGGCGGAATACGGTTGCCACGGCTCGCGCAGATCGATCAGATGATGTCGCGCGCGCGCTTGTTCGGCGGCGTTGGGCTTGGCCGCGCCAATGTCGAGACGGCGATAGACCAGCGCCGAATCGACGCTGACGATCTCGCCATCGAAGGCTTCCGCCAGCGCCAATGCGAACGCGGTCTTACCCGACGCCGTCGGCCCCATCACCGCGACCGCGGGCGGGCGGCGATCCGCCGGCATCAGTACCCCGTGCGCGCCAATTCGGCCCGCACTTCGTCGTGGGCGGCCTCCACCTCGCGCGACGGCGGCGGCGTCAGCAAGCTGACCACGATCACCGACAGCGCCCCGGCGGCGAAGCCCGGCAGTATTTCGTACAGCGCACTGCCGGCGTACTGTTTCCACAGGATCACCGTGGCCGCACCGGCCACGATTCCGGCCAGCGCCCCCCAGCCGTTCATCCGCCGCCAGAACAGCGACAACAGCACCACCGGCCCGAATGCCGCGCCGAATCCGGCCCAGGCGTAACTCACCAGCCCAAGCACACGGCTATCCGGGTCGCGGGCGATGAAGATGGCGATCAGCGCCACCAGCGCCACCATCGCGCGGCCGAACCAGACCAGCTCCCGTTGCCCCGCGCCGGGCCGCACGAAGCCATGATAGAAATCCTCGGTCAAGGCGCTGGCGCAGACCAGCAACTGCGCCGAAAGCGTGCTCATCACCGCCGCCAGGATCGCCGACAACAGCACGCCGGCGACCCATGGATTGAACAGCAATTCCGCCAATGCGATGAATACCCGCTCCGGGTTGGCGTTGACCCCCGCCGCGCGCTCCGGGTGCGCCTCGAACCAACTGATGCCGAAAAACCCCACCAGAACCGCTCCGGCCAGACACAGAACCATCCAGGTCATGCCGATGCGGCGCGCCTGGGGAATGGTCTTCAGGCTCTCCGCCGCCATGAAGCGGGCCAGGATGTGCGGTTGACCGAAATATCCCAGCCCCCAGGCCAGCGCCGAGACCACCGCGACCAGCCCGCCCGCCCCCATCCACGACAGCTTGCGCGGATCGTTTTGCCCGACCAGGGCGATGCTGGCCTCCGGCCCGCCGACGGCGACCATCACGATCACCGGCGTCAGGATCAGGGCGAAAATCATCAAGGTCGCCTGCACGGTGTCAGTCCAACTCACCGCCAGAAAACCGCCGACCAGCGTATAGGCAATGGTGGCCGCAGCCCCCAGCCACAACGCCTGCGCATAGGGAATGCCGAACACGCTTTCGAACAACCGCGCGCCCGCCACGATGCCACTGGCGGCGTATAGCGCGAAGAACACCAGGATCACCAGCGCCGAGACCACCCGCAGCAACTTCCCGCCCCCATCGAAGCGGGTGGTGAAGTAATCGGGCAAGGTCAGCGCGTCATTGCTCTTTTCGGTATAGACCCGCAACGGGCCCGCGACGAAGCGCCAGTTGAGCCACGCGCCGATCACCAGCCCGACCGCGATCCATGCCTCCGACAGGCCGGTGAGGAAGATCGCGCCGGGCAGGCCCATCAGCAACCAGCCGCTCATGTCGGAAGCGCCCGCCGCCATCGCCGTGACATAGCCGCCGAGCGAACGACCGCCAAGAATGTAGTCGTCGAAATTGCGCGTGCGCCACCAGGCGATGAAGCCGATGACGACCATCGCCACGAGATAAAGACCGAAGGTGATGAGCAATTGCGGGCTGGCGGTCATGCGGCGTTCCCTGTGTGAATCGACGGAGTGTAACGACCCTCGGGCCGGGCGCGATATCCCCCCTCCCGGCCGGCAACACGAAGTCCCGGCGATGGCTGACGGAAACGGGCGCTACGGATCATCCGGCCATGCGATGGCCGGCGATGGTTTCTCCACGCGCGGCAGCGGCACCGCGGCAACGGCATCCCACACTTTCAACGCATCGACGGTGGCGGCAACATCGTGGACGCGCACGATGTTCGCCCCGCGCTGGACGGCGACGAGATGCGCCGCCACCGAACCGTGCAGGCGCTCGGCCGGGACATCGCGGCCGGTCAGCTCGCCAATGGTCCGCTTGCGCGAAAGACCGGCCAACAACGGCACGCCCAACTCGGCGAAGCGGTCGAGCCGCGCGAGCAACTGCAAGTTGTGCGCCGAGGTCTTGCCGAAGCCGAAGCCGGGATCGACAACCACCCGCCCCCGATCGATGCCGGCCATCTCGCAGGCGAAAACGCGTTCGGCGAGGAAACGGTGCACCTCGGCCACCACATCGTCGTAATGCGGATCGACCTGCATGCCGCGCGGCTCGCCCGACATGTGCATCAACACCACCGGCACGCCGAGTTCGGCCACCGCCGCCAACGCGCCCTCGCGACGCAGGGCGTACACGTCGTTGATCATGCCCGCGCCCGCCAGCACCGCCGCCCTCATCACTTCCGGCTTGGAAGTATCGATGCTGATTGGCACGTCCGTCCGCCCCGCCAGCGTCTCGATTACCGGAATCACCCGACGCAACTCCACTTCGACGCCGACCTCTTCCGCACCGGGCCGGGTCGATTCGCCACCGATATCGAGAACGTCCGCGCCCGCCTCCACCAGCTCCAGCGCATGGGCGATGGCGGCATCGGTGGAATCGTACGCGCCGCCATCGGAAAACGAATCCGGCGTGACGTTGACGATGCCCATGACGCGCGGGCGATCGAACTTGAGGGCGCGGCCGGCGCAATCGAGCTGCGGCGTAATGTCGAACATGGCGATCCAGTGCTTCGGCGTGAACGCAATGTAACCGATATGACCAATGGCGGAATCAGCGAAATACCCACGCCGAAAGCGGACGCATCGGCAATTCCGTCTCCACCGCACGGAGCCACACACAAGAAAAGAGCCGGGCATGCCCGGCTCTGTCGTTTCAGGTGCTGGGCGCTTCCACGCCCCCCAGGTTGATCGTCTTGGGTTCCTCGGTGGCCGGGCCACCCGGCGACCAGCCGGCCGGCGGTGGCGGCTCGCGCCCATCCATGATGGCGTCGATCTGCGGGCTGTCGATGGTCTCGTACTTCAGCAGCAACTGGGCCATCGCGTGCAGCTTGTCGATGTGATCGGTGAGTATCTGCGTGCTGCGCGTATAGGCGCGATCAAGGATGCCACGCACCACCACGTCGATCTTGCGCGCCGTCTCGTCCGAGACATGCTTGGCCTGCGTGACCGAGCGGCCAAGGAACACTTCCTCCTCGTCCTCGTGATAAGCCACCGGGCCGAGTTCGTCGGAAAGCCCCCACTTCGTCACCATGTTGCGCGCCATCTTGGTCGCCCGCTCGATGTCGTTGGAGGCGCCGGTCGTGACCTTCTCGGCACCGAAGATCAGTTCCTCGGCCACGCGGCCACCGTACAACGAGCACAACTGCGACTCGATCGCCACCTTGTTGAGCGAATACTTGTCGCCCTCCGGCAGATACATGGTGACGCCCAGCGCGCGACCACGCGGGATGATCGTCACTTTGTAGACCGGGTCGTGCTCGGGCACCATCCGGCCGACGATGGCATGCCCGGCCTCGTGATAGGCGGTGAGTGTCTTTTCTTCCTCGCTCATCGCCATCGAACGGCGCTCGGCGCCCATCAGAATCTTATCGCGGGCGCGGTCGAAGTGATCCATCCGCACCGCCTTGGCGTTCTCGCGGGCGGCGAACAGCGCGGCCTCGTTGACCAGATTCGCCAGATCGGCGCCGGAGAAGCCCGGCGTGCCGCGCGCCACGATCATCGGCTCCACGTCGTCGGCCAGCGGCACCTTGCGCATGTGTACCTTCAGTATCTGCGCGCGGCCCTTCACGTCGGGCAGGCCGACCACCACCTGGCGGTCGAAGCGGCCGGGACGCAGCAACGCCGGATCGAGCACGTCCGGGCGGTTGGTCGCGGCGATCACGATCACGCCCTCACCGCCCTCGAAGCCATCCATCTCGACCAGCAGTTGGTTGAGGGTCTGCTCGCGCTCGTCGTGCCCACCGCCGAGGCCCGCGCCACGGTGGCGGCCGACCGCGTCGATCTCGTCGATGAAGATGATGCACGGCGCCTGCTTCTTGGCCTGCTCGAACATGTCCCGCACGCGGCTGGCGCCGACGCCGACGAACATCTCGACGAAATCCGAGCCGGAAATCGAGAAGAACGGCACCTTGGCCTCGCCGGCGATCGCCTTGGCGAGCAGCGTCTTGCCGGTGCCGGGCGGGCCGACCATCAGCACGCCGCGCGGGATCTTGCCACCCAGCTTCTGGAACTTGGACGGATCGCGCAGGAACTCGACCAGCTCGGAGACTTCCTCCTTGGCCTCGTCGCAGCCGGCGACGTCGGCGAAAGTCACCTTGGTCTGATCCTCGGTCAGCAGCTTGGCGCGCGACTTGCCGAACGACATCGCCCCCTTGCCGCCGCCCTGCTGCATCTGCCGCATCATGAAGAACCAGAAGCCGATGATCAGCGCGATCGGCAACAGGTTGAGCAGCAGGGTGAGCAGAATGCCGCGGCCGGAAGACGGCGCTTCCTGACGGATCTCGACCTTGTGGTTGATCAGGTCGTCCATCATCTTGTCGTCGCGCGGCGCGACGGTGGTCCCGGTACTGTTGTTCTTGCGCTCGAAAGTGATGCTGCGGCCATCGTCGGCGATATCGACCTTGCGCACCTGGTCGTCGCGCACCGCCTGGATGAATTCCGAATAAGCCACGTTGCCGCCGGCGCCGGCGACGCCCGTGCGCGGACTGAAGCTCTGGAACACCATCATCAGCACGATGGCAACCACGACCCAGAGCAGCATGTTCTTCATCAAGTCTTTCATGGAATCTCCGGGCGTCTATTTCATCTCGGCCAGCTTGCCCTGGGCCAGCGCGTAAACCTCGTTGGAACGGCGGCGCGAAGCCGCGGGCTTGCGGATCGCCACTTTGGCATAACGGCGGCGCAAGTCGCGTACGTAATCGTCGAAACCCACACCCTGGAACAATTTGATGAGGAAGGTGCCGCCGGTACGCAAATGGCCGTCGGCAAAGGCCATCGCCAATTCCGACAGGTGCATCGCGCGCGCCTGGTCGACCGCATCCACCCCAGTCATATTGGGGGCCATGTCCGACAACACAAGATCGACTTCATCTCCACCCAGCATGGCCTGCAACCGGGATAAGACCGTATCCTCCCTGAAATCGCCATGAAGGAACTCGACGCCCGCCAGCGAAGGCATGTCGAGAATGTCCGATGCGATGACCCGTCCACCGCCGCCCAACTGCTGCCGCACCCATTGCGACCAGCCGCCCGGCGCGGCGCCGAGATCGACCACCACCATGCCGGGCTTGAGCAGGCGGTCGCGCTCGACCAGTTCCTCCAGCTTGAACGCCGCCCGCGAACGCAACCCGGCCGCCTGCGCCTTCTTGACGTAGGGGTCGGAGAAATGCTCCTTGAGCCAGCGCTGGCTGGATTTGCTGCGTGCCATGGAACGAGCCGGTATGAATGGCCCGCATGATACCCTGCCTCTCCGCATCACCCATCCGCCCGCGTATCACATGAGCATCGAACTCACCCCATCCCAGACCCGTTATCTGCGCGGCGAAGCGCACGGCCTCAAGCCGCTGTTGCAAGTGGGCGGCAAGGGGCTCGGCGAAGGGCTGGTGGCCGAATTGGCGCAACTGCTGGAAGACCACGAGCTGGTCAAGGTGAAGGTCGGCGCGGAAGACCGCGAGGCGCGCGACGGCATGATCGCCAAACTGGCGAGCAAGGTCGGGGCGGCCCTGGTACAGCGGATCGGCCATACGGCGGTGCTGTACCGCCCTTCGAAGGACAAACGCCGGATCGTGCTGCCGCGCGCCTGAGCGAACCGAACCGGGTATCGCCGTGCATCTGGTCGAGGAAAAACCGGATTTCGAATATTTCCTGCGCGGCGCCGATGGCCGTTCGGCGCTGGTGAACGAGCGCCGGCTGGAAGCCAGCTTCATCGTTGCGCCCAACCACTTGGTCGAAAACTGGCCGCCGCGCCGGCTGGCCGATCTCGATGCCGCGGCGATCAACGACCTGCTCGCACTGGCCCCGGAAGTGGTGATCCTCGGCACCGGCGAGCGTCAGGACTTCCCGCCGGCGGAGGTGATGGCCGCCTGCCTGCAACGGGGCGTCGGCATCGAATCCATGTCGAATGCCGCCGCCGCGCGCACCTTCAACGTGCTGGCCGGCGAAGGGCGGCGGGTCGTGGCGGGTTTCCTGCTCGCGCCCTGAAGCACGTCACACCGGACACTCCGCCCAGGCATCAGCGCTTCGGCAGGTACGCCTGCGGGTCCACCGGCTTGCCGTTCAGGCGGATCTCGAAATGCAGCATGTTGCGCGGCGCGCCGGTACCGCCGAGTTCGCCGATCTGCTGGCCGGCCTTGACCACCGCCCCTTCGCTGACCAGACGCTTACGGTTATGGCCGTAGGCCGAAAGCCACTGGTCGTTGTGCTTGACGATGATGAGTTCGCCATAGCCCACCAGACCAGAGCCGGAATACACCACCACGCCGGCATTGGCCGCGCGCACCGCTTCGCCGCCATTGCCGGCGATGTCGATGCCCTGGCGAGTCGGATCGTTGGCCAGATAAGTGGAAACGATCTGCCCCCCCGACACCGGCCATTGCCAGCTCAACTGGCTGGCGGGCGGCACTGGCGTCACCGGGCGCGGCGGCGGCGTGCCCGGCCGGGCCGCCACCGGGGACCGGGAGCCGGCGGCCGGGGCCAGGCCACCGGGATACAGGCGCAGGCGCTGACCGGGATAAATGGTGTACGGCGGCGGAATGTTGTTCCACAGCGCCAGATCCAGCGGCGTGATGCCATTGCCGGTGGCGATGCGATAAACGGTATCGCCGCGCTGCACCACGTAGCTCGCCCCGTATTTCGGCTGCGATATCCGTGGTTGCGGCTTGACGGCCGGGCGCGACGCGGCCCCCTCGGTGCGCACCACGGAACTGCTGCAAGCCGACAGGCCCAGCAAGACCACCGACAACCCGAACACCTCCAGACGAGGAGCGGAAACAAGGGACGGGAAAAGCTTCATGGGCAATTCGTGCTCCTTTTCATATTGCTCGAACGGTAGTGCCTCATCCGGCAAGGTGCTGCCAGAGTTGGTGGAGCGCGGCGGTGCCGCCGCCGATCAGGATAGCGAAGTAGATCACCGTGCCAAGGTTGGCCAGGTGCCCAAGCAGTACGGAACCGCCATCGCGCTGGATGAAGCCCACCGCGAGCAGCAGCAACGCCACGGCCGGCAGCGTGTTGCTGAAAGGAACGAACCCGAATGGCGCCATCAACAGCAAGGCGCCCAGGATAAAAGCGAGATTGTTGATGAACGCCATGCCGCGGCCATTGACCAAGCGGGGGAGACGATGCGGCTTGCTGATGCGCTCCATGCGCTGCACCCAGCGCAAGCCGGCGCGCAACCCGGGGCGGAGTTTCTCCGCGGGCAGCGCCCGCGTCTTGAGCGAAGCGGGCAACCAGAGCGGCCTGCCAATCAACCGGCTCACGCCGATCATCAGTATCCCCGCGCCGAATACCGTGCTCACGCCGGGAATCGATACCGGAATCAGGAATACCAACGTCAGCAGGATCGTCAGGATCAGCAGACCTTCGTCCCCGAATATCTCAAGCAGCTTGCCCAGGCTGAGATGGTCTTCGGGCAACTGCTCGATCACCCGCTCGATCTGTTCGCCGAGCGAGGCCGATTGGCAATCGGTCGCGGACAGGGAAATATCGTCTTCGTTCATGTTCATTCGATGATGCCCGCGAGCAACGGCACGAAACTCACCGGCGCCAGGTTCAGTTGCTCGATTTCGCCCGCCGCCGACTTGCGCAGGCGCAGCAGTTGACCGTTGACCGGCGCCACCAGAGTGCCGCCCGGCGCGAGTTGTTCGAGCAGCGCGGGTTCCAGCGCCGCCGCGCCGGCGGTGACTACGATGGCGTCGAAGGGCGCATGCTCGGCCCAGCCGATGCGGCCATCGTCGTGACGGCTGCGCACCTCGATGCCTAGCTTGCGAAACCGCTTGCGCGCGGTGCGCAGCAGGTCGCCGATACGCTCCACGGTGAATACCTGGAGCCCGAGCACGGCCAGCATCGCCGCTTGATAACCGGAGCCGGTGCCGATTTCCAGCACGGTCTTCGGTTGCGTTTCCAGCACCGCCTCGGTCATCTTCGCCACCACCCACGGCTGCGAGATGGTCTGGCCGTGGCCGATCGGCAAGGCCGTATCCTCGTAGGCGCGGGCGGCCAAGGCTTCATCGACGAACAGATGGCGCGGCAGTGTGCGCACCGCCGCCAGCACCCGCTCGTTGGCCACGCCCTGCTCGCGCAGGCGCTCGATCAGCCGGTCGCGCACGCGCTGGCCGGTCATGCCGACGCCCAGCGCATCCCCATGCAGGCGCATCCGCGAAATCATGTCAGGCCGAAACCCTGCACCCAGCTGGCCACTTGCTCCAGCGCCTGGTAACGGGTGAGATCGACCTTGATCGGCGTGACCGAGATCGCGCCACGACGGATGGCGTCGAAATCGGTGCCGGGGCCGGCGTCCTGCTCGGGACCGGCCGGGCCGATCCAGTAGAACGAGCGCCCACGCGGGTCCGGCGCGACGATGCAGCTTTCGGCACGGTGGCGGTTTCCCAACCGCGTCGCCTCGAAGCCGCTGACCGCTTCCCATGCGATATCCGGCACATTGACGTTGAGAATGGTGTCCGCCGGCAGCGGATCGCTGGCAAGACGGCCGACGATCCGCACCGCCGCGCAGGCGGCGGTCTCGAAATGCTTCGGGTCGTGATCGCGGCTGACCAGGGAGACCGCCACCGCCGGCAGGCCGAGGAAGCGCCCTTCCATCGCCGCCGAAACGGTACCGGAATAGATCACGTCATCACCCAGATTGGCCGCATTGTTGATGCCGGAAACCACCATGTCCGGCTCGGCGCGGCCACTGAAGATGCCGGTCAAGGCCAAATGCACGCAATCGGTGGGCGTGCCGTGCACGCGCCAGGTGTCTTCGTCCAGCCGCACGACGCGGATCGGTAGGTCGAGCGTGAGCGAATTGCTGGCGCCGCTGCGGTCGCGGTCGGGGGCGACCACCGTGACCTCGTGCCCGGCCGCGCGCAGTTCTGCGGCCAGAATGCGGATGCCCGGCGCATCCACGCCGTCGTCGTTGCTCACCAGAATGCGCATGCGGTTCCTCGTTGCGGAGCGGTCATGATACCGGAGCCATCCTGCGGCTAAAGTGTCACGATGCGCCGCATGCCGGAAAATCCCCCGCCCGAAGACGAAGACGACGCCGCGCTGTTCCGCGCCGCCATCGGCCCGGTGCGCGAATTGGGAGGCCATCACGCCCCGCCACCGAGACCGCGCCCGACGCCGCGCGCGGCGATGGCCGAGCGTGACGAGCGCGAAGCCCGCAGCGAATTCCGCCTCGCACTCGACGAGCAATTGCTGGGCGCCGGCGACAGCCTGTCCTATCGCCGCGACGAAGTGCCGTCACGTACGTTGAAGCGGCTGGCGCGCGGCGAATTCTCGGCCGGCGACGAACTCGACCTGCACGGCCTCGACGCCAGGACCGCGGAAAACTGGCTGCGCGAATTCCTGCGCCACGCCCGGGTGGAACGTATCGGCTGCGTGCGGATCATCCACGGCAAGGGCCGCTACTCCGCCGAAGGCATACCTGTGCTGAAGAATCTGGTCGACCGCCTGTTGCGCCAACGCGCCGACGTGCTCGCCTTTCATTCCGCCCCACTCGCGCAGGGCGGTACGGGGGCGGTGGTGGTATTGCTGAAACACAAGCCTTGAGCCAGGGGACAGCCGGCAACGGCCACGCCGATCATCCGCCGCCGATTTCGCCCAGCTCGCGCAGCACCACCGTGGCATACGCGCCCGGCGGCAAGGTGAAGGAAAGCTCCAGCGTATCCCCCGCCCGCCAGCGCCAACTCAACCCTCGCACCGGCAGGCGCAGGCTGCGGCGTTCCTGTTTCAACCCAGCGGCCTCCAACCCTTCGCAGAGCTCGCGCAGGGACTCGGCGATGTTCGATTCGAGCGCCGCCGCCGCGCCTGTCACGCGCGTCGCGCCACGGCCCCACATCGCACCGGTGGGATGGATGTCGAAACGGGCCAGCCGCGATTCGATCTCTTCATCGAGCGGCAATGGGCCAAACACGCTATGGCTGCCATCGAGCATGAACACGTCACCGTCGATGCCACGATCCCAATCGCCGCGCCCGACCCGCTCGGCCAGCACGGCATTGAAGATTTCCGAACGCGCCGCCGAAAGCAGGATCGAACGCTGCTCACGCTTCATCCGGCGTCCGGCGAACATCGCCCGCGCCTGGGCGATGTTGCCGCCATCGCGGCCAAAACGCTGTTCGCCGAAATAGTTGGGCACGCCGCGTTGGCCGATGACGCCGAGCCGCGCCTCGATCGCCGCGTGCTCGCCCCGGACATCGCGCAGCGTCAGCACGAACCGGTTGCCGGCCAACGCACCGCGCGGCAGTTTGCGGGCATGCCAATGGGCGGACAACATCTTGAAGTCGTCGCCATCGAGCGCGGCGGTGTCGGGCGCGACCTTCTTCGGCAGCCAGACCGAGAAGCGCTGCCGCGTCACGGCATGGCGGTCCTTCAAGCCGGCATATCCGATGGCGGAATCGGCCACGCCGGCCCAGCGCGCGATGCGCTGCGCGGCGAACGCGGTGTTCATCCCGCGCTTCTCGACCGTCAGCAGCAAGTGCTCGCCGCTACCGCTGGGCTCGAAGGCATCGAGTTCCTCGACGAAGAAATCCTCCGGCGCGGCGCGCATCCGTGCCCGTAACGATGGCTCGCCATGGGCGCGCGCGAGGCCGGACGCCGCGTCGCTCATGCCCTCACCAGCAGGCAGACCGCCTGCGCGGCGATACCCTCGCCACGGCCGGTGAAGCCGAGCTTTTCGCTGGTGGTGGCCTTGACGCTGACCGCCTCCACGCCGATGCCGAGTCCGGCGGCCAGGCATTCGCGCATCGCCCCGGCATGCGGGCCGACCTTGGGCCGCTCGCAGATCACGGTGAGATCGCAGTTGCCGACGCGCCAGCCGCGCTCGCGCAGCAGCGTAGCGCAATGACGCAGAAAATCGAGGCTGGCCGCCCCCTTCCAGCGCATGTCGGTGGGCGGGAAGTGCTGCCCGATGTCGCCCAGCGCCAATGCGCCGAGCATGGCGTCGCAGAGGGCGTGGATGACCACATCGCCATCGCTGTGGGCCTCGACCCCCTGGCTGTGCGGTACACGGACGCCCCCCAGCATGACGTGGTCGCCGGGGCCGAAGGCATGGACATCGAAGCCCTGGCCGATGCGGAAGGGCACGGGTGCGGCGGAATCTGTCATCGCTGCGATACCAGGTAGGCGAAGTGCGCCAGATCGGCGGGGGTGGTGATCTTGAAGTTGTCCTCGCGGCCTTCCACCAAGCGCACGCGGACGCCGGCCCGGGTCATCGCCATCGACTCGTCGGTGGCCTCGATGCCCGCGGCGGCGGCGGCGGCCAACGCTCGCGAAAGTTCCGCACGCGGGAACGCCTGGGGCGTGAAGGCGCGCCACAGCGATTCGCGCGGCTCGGTCGAGAGGATGTCGCCAGCGGCATCGGCACGCTTCAGGGTATCGCGCACCGGCGCGGCGAGGATGGCGCCGGCCGGGTGCGCATCGAGCGCGGCGAACAGCGCATCGAGATCGCTGAAGGCCAGATTCGGCCGGGCGGCGTCGTGCACCAGCACGGGGGCGTCGGCTACCACCTCGGCGGGCAGCGCCGCCAACGCATTGGCCACCGAAGCCGCGCGACTGACGCCTCCGGCGCAGACCCGCACCGGCTTACCGTGCATGGAATCGAAACCGGGCGGCCAACGGGTATCGCCCGGCGCCAGCGCGATCATCGCGCCGGTGATGCGCGGGTGCGAAAGCAGCGCATCCAGCGTGTGCGCCAGCACCGATTTGCCGGCCACTTCCAGATGCTGCTTCGGCAGTTCGCCGCCAAAGCGCAGGCCACGCCCGGCGGCGGGAATCACGCACCAGGCGGCACTCATTCTCCCTCTGGCTCCGGCAGCGGCCGTGGGACCGGGAGCGGCGCGTCATCGACCACCCGGTAGAAGGTCTCGCCGGGCTTGATCAGGCCGAATTCGTCGCGCGCGCGCTCCTCGGTGGCGGCGCCGCCCGAAGATGGATCCTTGAGATCCCGCACCTCGGCGGCCAGGGCGTCGTTGCGCTGTTTCAGCTCGATGTTTCTGGCTTTCTGCGCCGCCACCTGGGCAGCCAAGGCATCGACCTGGCCCTCGCCACCGGCGCCGAACCACAGGCGGTACTGCAACCAGGCCAGCAGGCCCAGCAGCAGCACGACCGCCAATGCGTACCAACGCCGTGACATGGGCGCGGCTCAGCGCCCGATCGAAACGAAAGCGTCGCGCCCGGCGTACTTCGCCGCCGCGCCGAGCCGTTCCTCAATCCGCAGCAACTGGTTGTACTTGGCCACGCGGTCGCTGCGGCAAAGCGAGCCGGTCTTGATCTGGGTCGCGGTGGTGGCGACGGCGATGTCGGCGATGGTGGTGTCCTCGGTTTCGCCCGAGCGGTGCGAGACGATCGCCGCGTACTTCGCCGCGTCGGCCATGGCGATGGCTTCCAGCGTTTCGGTCAGGGTGCCGATCTGGTTGACCTTGATCAGAATGGCATTGGCGACTTGCGCGTCGATGCCCTGCCGGAAGATGCGCGGGTTGGTGACGAAGAGATCGTCGCCGACCAGTTGCACGCGCTGGCCGATCTTCGAGGTCAGCAGCTTCCAGCCCTCCCAATCGTGTTCGCCCATGCCGTCCTCGATGGTGACGATGGGGTACTGGTCGCACCAGCCGGCGAGGAAATCGGCGAACTGCTCGGAGCTCAGGCGCTTGCCCTCGCCGGTCAGGTTGTACTTGCCGTTGTCGTGAAATTCGCTGGAGGCGACGTCGAGACCGAGCAGGACGTCGTCGCCGGCCTTGTAGCCGGCCTTGCCGATGGCTTCCATGATGGTGTCGAGCGCCTCGGCGTTACTGCGCAGGTCGGGGGCGAAACCGCCTTCGTCACCCACCGAGGTGGACAGACCGCGCGCCTTCAGCACCGCCTTCAGCGCATGGAAGATTTCCGTGCCGGCGCGCAGCGCCTCGGAAAACCTGTCGAAACCGACCGGCAGGATCATGAACTCCTGCAAGTCGACGTTGTTGTCCGCGTGCGCGCCGCCATTGATGATGTTCATCATGGGAACGGGCAGTACCGGCGCGCGGCCATGGGCGAGGTATCGCCACAGCGGTTCCTTGCGCGAAGCGGCCTCGGCATGCGCCACCGCCATCGAGACGCCGAGCAGCGCGTTGGCGCCGAGGCGGCCCTTGTTCTCGGTGCCGTCGAGATCGATCAGCCGCGCATCGATGCCCGGCTGGTCGGCCGCGTCCATGCCCGCCAGGGCTTCGGCGATGGTGCCGTTGACGTTTTCGACGGCCTTGCGCACACCCTTGCCGAGATAGCGCGTCTTGTCGCCATCGCGCAGTTCCACCGCTTCCTTGGTGCCGGTCGAAGCGCCCGAGGGCACCGCCGCACGGCCAAAGCCGCCATCGGCGAGCGTGACCTCGGCTTCCAGGGTGGGATTGCCGCGGCTATCGAGAATTTCGCGGGCGTGGATTCGGCTGATCGTGGTCATGTCGTTTCGGGAGGTTTCCGTCAGTCAGGGTTGGGATTCCAGGAAGCCGTTGCGCTTGGTGATCGCATCCAGCTCCTTCAGGGTTTCAAGCAATGCCCGCATCTTGCCGAGCGGCCAGGCATTCGGGCCATCCGACAGCGCCTTTGCCGGGTCGGGATGGGTTTCCATGAAGACGCCGCTGACGCCCACCGCCATCGCCGCGCGCGCCAGCACCGGCACGAACTCGCGCTGCCCACCGCTGGCGCTGCCCTGCCCGCCGGGCAACTGCACCGAGTGGGTGGCGTCGAACACCACCGGGCAGCCGGTCTCGCGCATCACCGCCAGCGAACGCATGTCGGAGACCAGATTGTTGTAGCCGAAGCTGGCGCCGCGCTCGCAGACCATGAGCGCGCTGTTGCCGGTCGATCTGGCCTTCTCCACCACCGGTTTCATGTCCCACGGCGAGAGGAACTGGCCCTTCTTGATGTTGACCGGCCTGCAGGCGTTGCACACACGGGTGATGAAATCGGTCTGACGCACGAGGAAGGCCGGGGTCTGCAACACGTCCACCACCGCGGCCACTTCGTCCATCGGCGTGTATTCGTGGACATCGGTCAGCACCGGCACGCCGAGCTGGCGCTTCACCTCGGACAGCACCTTCAGCCCTTCTTCCATGCCGGGGCCGCGAAAACTCGAAATCGAGGTGCGATTGGCCTTGTCGAAGCTGGACTTGAAGATGAAGGGGATGCCGAGCGCGTCGGTGATTTCCTTCAATTCGCCGGCGGTGTCGAGCTGCAACTGCATCGATTCGATCACGCAGGGACCCGCGATCAGGAAGAACGGCCGGTCGAGACCGACGTCGAAACCGCAGAGTTTCATGCCGCCGCCTCCACCTGGTCATGCGCGATGCCGCCGTGCCTGTGCTCGCGCGCGGCGCGGATGAATCCGACGAACAACGGATGGCCACCGCGCGGCGTCGACAGGAATTCGGGGTGGGCCTGGCAGGCCAGGAACCACGGATGATCCGGCCACTCGATCATCTCGACCAGGGTGTCGTCCATCGATTTGGCCGAGAACACCAGACCAATCTCCTCCAGCCGGGCGCGGTAATGGTTGTTGAATTCGTAACGGTGGCGATGGCGCTCGCCCACCACGTCCGTCCCGTACATCCGGTGCGCCAGCGTGCCGGCCTTCAACCGCTGCTCTTGCAGGCCAAGACGCATGGTGCCCCCGAGATCGCTGGCCTCGCTACGGCGCTCGACGTCGCCCGTAGAGGTGCGCCACTCGGTGATCAAACCGATCACCGGATGCGGCGATGCCTTGTCGTTCTCCGTGCTGTTGGCGCCCGCCAGTCCCGCCTTGTGGCGCGCGGCATCGACGATCGCCGCCTGCATGCCGTAGCAGATGCCGAAATATGGAATGCCCTGTTCGCGGGCGTAGCGCGCGGTCTGCACCTTGCCCTCGAAACCGCGGTCGCCGAAGCCGCCGGGAACAAGAATGCCATCGACCTCGGCCAGCGCGTTCGCCGCGCCTTCGCGCTCCACGTCCTGCGATTCCAGCCACTTCAGCTTGACCTTCGTGCGCTGGCGGATGCCACCGTGCCGGAGCGCCTCGGCCACCGATTTGTACGCATCCTGATGGTCGATGTACTTGCCGACCACGGCGATGGTGACTTCATCCAGCGGATGGTCGGTGGCATCGACCACCGCCTGCCATTCGGACAGGTCGGCCCGTTTCGACGCCTTGCTCTCCAGGCGGAGCTGGTCGATCACGATCTGGTCGAGCTGCTGTTCGTGCAGCCAGAACGGAATCTTGTAGATGTTGTCGAGATCGACGGCGGTGATCACCGCGCGCTCGGGCACGTTGGTGAACAACGCGATCTTGCGCCGCTCGCCTTCCGGCAGCGGCTGCTCGCTGCGGCAGATCAAGACGTCCGGCTGGATGCCGATCGAGCGCAGCTCCTTGACCGAATGCTGGGTCGGCTTGGTCTTCAGCTCGCCGGCCGCGGCGATGTAGGGCACCAGCGTCAGGTGCATGAACATCGCGGCGCACGGCCCGCGCTCGGTGCGTATCTGGCGGATCGCCTCCAGAAAGGGCAGCGATTCGATGTCGCCGACGGTACCGCCGATTTCCACCAGCGCCACGTCGAAACCGGCGGTGGCATCGTCGATGCGGGCCTTGATCTCGTCGGTGATATGCGGAATCACCTGCACCGTGCCGCCGAGGTAATCGCCACGGCGCTCCTTGCGGATCACCGCATCGTAGATTTTGCCGGTGGTGATCGAATTCCTGCCCGACAGGCGGGTGTTGACGAAGCGCTCGTAATGGCCGAGATCGAGATCGGTCTCGGCGCCATCATCGGTCACGTAGACCTCGCCGTGCTGGAACGGCGACATGGTGCCGGGATCGACATTGATGTAGGGGTCGAGCTTCATCATCGTCACCTTCAGCCCGCGCGCCTCGAGAATGGCGGCGAGCGAGGCGGCGGTGATGCCCTTGCCGAGCGAGGACACGACGCCCCCGGTGACGAAGATCAGGGGCGTGGCGGCGGAGGAGATCATGGCGTTCGCGTCGCGCTGGAAATCGGCATTCTACCGGATACGGAACCGCCGACGGAACGCCGCGCGAGAGCGGACAGCCGCTCCGGGCAGCTCAAAGCCGTGCGAATCGCCCTGGGAAACCAGGCGGCGTTCGAGGCAACCCGCCCCGCCAGGGCCAGCTCCGGCATCGCGCCGGACGCGGCCTTTTCAACTCGAGCACGATGCGTTCGTGGCCGTAACTCAGCGAGTGTAGTGAGTGCGGCGGCGAGGCGCTCAGTTGAGCGGCTCGTCCTCTTCCTTCTCGCGTTCGTCACCGGTGCGGGCGGCACGCCGCTCGGCGCGGCGCTGCTTGGCCGCCTCGGCCTCGGCGCGTTTCTTTTCCTCCGCCTTCTGGTCAGCCGGGGGCTGCTCGCTGCCCTGCTTCGGCTCGTCGCCCTGCTTCTGCTGCGCCAAGGCATTGCCCGCGAACAGGGCGAATGCGCCAGCGGCGGCCAGCCACAACACGGTATTGCGAATCCTCATCACACAATCTCCTCGCGGATCAACGCGCGGAGCCTAACGCGCGCCGGCTGAATCCGCCACGAAGCGCGCAACCGGACTGTCCGCCCGCCCCTCGCATCGCCTATCCTTGCCGCCTTCACGCGCCGCCCGGTCACGAATGAACACCCGCTACAACGCCGCCGACATCGAAGTCCTTTCCGGCCTGGACCCGGTCAAACGCCGCCCGGGCATGTACACCGACACCAGCCGCCCGAACCACCTGGCGCAGGAAGTCGTCGACAACGCGGTGGACGAAGCGCTGGCCGGCCACGCCCGGCGCATCGAAGTCACCCTGCGCGCCGACGGCGGTTGCGAGGTCTCCGACGACGGGCGCGGCATGCCAGTGGACATCCACCCCGAGGAAGGCATCCCAGGCGTCGAGCTGATCCTCACCCGGCTGCATGCCGGCGGCAAATTCAGCAATCGCAACTACACCTTTTCCGGCGGCCTGCACGGCGTGGGCGTTAGCGTGGTCAACGCGCTGTCGCAGCGGGTCGATGTGTGGATCAAGCGCGAGGGCAGCGAGTACCACATGGCGTTCGCCGACGGCGAGCGCGCCTCGGCACTGGAGATCGTCGGCGCGGTCGGCAAAAAGAACACCGGCACGCGCGTGCGCTTCCTGCCCGACGCCAAATACTTCGACACGCCGAAATTCAACCTGCGCGCCCTGAAACACCTGCTGCGCGCCAAGGCCGTGCTCTGTCCCGGCCTGGCCGTAAACCTGTTCGACGAGGCCAGCGGCGAGCGCTGCGAGTGGCTGTACGAGGACGGCCTGCGCGATTACCTGAAGGGCGAACTGGCCCAGACCGAGGCGCTGCCGCCGGAGCTGTTCGTCGGCCAGATGAAGAAGGACACCGAGATGGTGGACTGGGCGGCCGCCTGGATCGCCGAGGGCGAGCTGGTGCAGGAAAGCTACGTCAACCTGATCCCGACCGCGCAGCACGGCACCCATGTCAACGGCCTGCGCTCCGGCCTGACCGCGGCGCTGCGCGAGTTCTGCGAGTTCCGCAACCTGCTGCCGCGAGGCGTCAAGCTGGCGCCGGAGGATGTCTGGGACCGGGTCGCCTTCGTCCTCAGCCTGAAGATGCAGGAGCCGCAGTTCTCAGGCCAGACCAAGGAGCGGCTGTCCTCTCGGCAGGCGGCGGGCTTCATCGAGAACGCCTCGCACGATGCTTTCTCGCTATGGCTCAACACCCATACCGAACTGGGCGAGAAAATCGCCGCACTCGCCATCGAGCGTGCCTCGGCCCGGCTCAAGACCGAAAAACAGGTGGTGCGGAAGAAGGTCACGCAAGGCCCCGCCCTGCCCGGCAAGCTGGCCGACTGCATCAGCCAGGACCTCTCACGCACCGAGTTGTTCCTGGTCGAGGGCGATTCCGCCGGCGGCAGCGCCAAGCAGGCGCGCGACAAGGATTTCCAGGCGATCCTGCCGCTGCGCGGCAAGATTCTCAACACCTGGGAGGTCGGTAGCGGCCAGGTACTGGCCTCCAACGAAGTGCACGATCTCGCCGTCGCCATCGGCTGCGATCCCGGCAAGGAGGACATCGGCGGCCTACGCTACGGCAAGATCGTGGTCCTGGCCGATGCCGATTCCGACGGCCTGCACATCGCCACCCTGCTCTCGGCGCTGTTCCTGCGCCACTTCCCGGCACTGGTCGAGGCCGGTCATGTGTTCGTGGCGATGCCGCCCTTGTTCCGCGTGGACGTGGGCAAGCAGGTGTTCTACGCGCTGGACGAGGAAGAAAAGCGCCTGCTGCTGGAGCGCATCGAACGCGAGAAGATGAAGGGCGCGGTTTCGATCACCCGCTTCAAGGGCCTGGGCGAGATGAACCCGCAGCAGTTGCGCGAATCCACCATCCATCCCGATACCCGTCGTCTGGTGCAACTGACCAACGACGACGAGGCGCTCACCCGCGGCCTGATGGACATGCTGCTGGCGAAGAAACGCGCCAGCGACCGCAAGAACTGGCTGGAGCAAAAGGGCGACCTGGCGACGCTGGAAGTCTGAGCGCCCGCCGCCGCGCGAGGGCAAGCCCCGAGCGCCGGCGCCGCTACCCGGCCCCGCCCGGCGAACAACCAGCCACGGGGCAGGATCGAATCGCCGCTACCGGCAGTGCGGCTCGTCATCCGGCACATGCCGTCATCCGTCTGGCCGGTCATCCGGTGCACACCGAAGCGGGCGAATCCACCTTCAATCCGACATGCCCGCCAGGCGCCCTAGCCCGGCACTCGGCCGTACCCATCGATGACTGCCGCATCCGGCATTCACACCGCATTGAGATCGCTTGAATTCCTGGTGTATCACCAGGCCGCCCAATTCTTAGTCCACATGAAAAATGGATTCACCCTTGCGGAATTACTGCGAATATACGCACCGTAGCTATGTGCGCCCTTCCACAGATCGAAACACTCCAGCGCTTCGAGGCTCGATATGTGAACTGGTTCCTATGGCCTGTACTGGTTATGAACTACCTTTCCCCAAAATTTCAAGCATGCGCCACGCATGGCTCCCCACGATGACACGCAAAATCCAGAAAGCCTTGTTCATCGGCGCGCATCCCGATGATATAGAACTCGGCTGTGGCGGCACCATCGCGAAATTCATCGAGCGCGACATCGAGCCTTATTGCCTCGTCGCGACTCGCGGTGGCACGGCCGCCTTCGGCCACGACCGCGTGCAAGAAACCGCCACGGCTCTCAATACGTTGGGTGTGCCGATGGAAAATATCGTTCAGCACGATTTTCCCGATGCGCGGCTGGACAGCGTTCCGCTGTTCGAACTCATACGCTGCATCGAAAACACGGTCGCCTCCATCAAGCCCGATCGCGTCTATACGATGTTCCGCGAAGACCGGCACCAGGATCACCGCGCCGTTTTCCACGCCTCCGACGTGGCCTGCCGCAAGGTGCCCCAGATCCTCGTTTACGAAACGCCATCGGCCTATCCCAATTTCGTGCCGACCTTCTTCGAGGCGCTCAGCCCCGCGCAGATACAGCTCAAAAAAACCGCTCTGGCCGCACACGTCAGCCAGGGTGAACGCATCTACATGGATCACGAAGCCATCACGGCCGCATGCAAGTTCCGCGCGACGCAGGTCGGCCTGAATCAATGCGAGGGCTTCATCGCACACAAATTCATTTTCTAAAACGGCAACACCGCCCATACACATGAAAACAATCGCTTTCTTCATGATGGCCGCCATCGCCCTGGGCTATCTGCTGCTGGTCACGCTGCGGCGCAAGGCATCGGCCAACTTCCGCTCGGTGGACGCCATCATCCCGTGTTTCAACGAGGAGGCATGCATCGCCGATTCGCTGACCTACCTCATGCGCAACCCGTACTTCAACCGGGTGATCTGCGTGAACGACGGTTCCACCGACGGCACGGCCGCCGAGCTCGCCCGTCTCCAGCAGGAATACGGCGAGCGCCTGGTCGTTGTCAGCCAAACCAATACCGGCAAGGGCGGGGCGCTGATGAAAGGTCTCCAATACGTCACGACCGACCAGGTCTTCCTGACCGACGCCGACACCTATGTGCCACCGGACAAATCCATCGGCTTCCTGCTGGCCGAGATCGAGGCGGGCGCGGACGCGGCCGGCGGAATTCCATCTTCCAACCTGAGAAACGGCGCCGGCCTGTTGCCGCATATCCGCGCGTCGGTCAAGCTGCCGATGATCATCATCAAGCGCACCTTCCAACAGATGCTGGGCGGCGCGCCGTTCATCATCAGCGGCGCCTGCGGGATGTTCAAGACCGAAGTCCTCCGCAAATATCCGTTCTCCGACCGCACCAAGGTCGAAGACCTCGATCTGACCTGGCAACTGGTCGCGGCCGGCCACAAGGTCCGGCAAGCCAACCGCTGCATCGTTTACCCGCAGGAGTGCAATACCGTTACCGAAGAGTGGAAGCGCTGGCGCCGCTGGATCGTCGGTTATGCCGTCTGCATGCGCCTGTATCCGCGCCTGCTCATCACCCGATTCGGCCTGTTTTCCATCCTGCCCATGCTCGGCCTCGTCATGCTGGGCGTCGCCGTCTACGCCATCAACTGGGCCGACTCATTCTCGAACGAAGGCCCCATCGGGATTTTCCATTCGCTATTTCCACTCACCTGGGTTCTCGTCGTGATGGCCATCGGGATGTTTTGTGCCGTATTCCATCAACGGAAACGGCTGGTGTTCCTCGCACCGCTGGCTATCTGTTACGTGCTACTGGCGTACGCGATCTGGATCAGCCACGGCATCAAGGGCCTTTTCACGGGACGCGAGCCCGCCCGCGACAAACCGACGAGGTATCCCCATGTGGAGCGTTGAATTAAAAACGCGCACCGGCGAAGTTTCCACGCACCTGGGAGATGGCCCGAACCGGATCCACGCAGAGGTACATCCAACCGCCACCCTGGACGCGAGCCAGGGGCCGATCGCCATCGGACATGGAACGAAAGTCTGCGAAAACGCCGTCATCCGCGGCCCGGTGATCATCGGTGAGGGCTGCATCATCGGCACCAATACGGTCATCCGTGGCGCGACCTTCATCGGTGACAAGGTACTCATCGGTAATGGCGCGGAAGTCAAGAACGCCATCATCGAGGACGAGGCGAGCCTCGGCCCCTATTCCTACGTCGCCGATTCCATCATCAGGGAAGCCGTCTTTCTCGGCGCCCTGGTCCGCACCTCCAACTACCGACTCGACGACCGGAACATCGAAGTGATGAATGCCCTGGGCGAACGCGTCGATTCCGGGACCATGAAGCTTGGCGCTTGCATCGGCAAGCGCGCGAAGCTCGGTGTCGGCTGCATCGTCTTTCCCGGGCGGACGATCGCTGCCGATTCGCAGTTCGGGCCGGGAATCAACATCACCAAAAACCTGCCAACGGCGCGCTACAGCCTGCGGCAGGAACTCTCCACCTCCAACCTGTAGCCCCATCAATAGACTGAACGAAGGAAGCACGATGACCAAACGAACTCCCGCCCTGGCGCTTTCCGCTACGATTCTGGCGCTCGCGACCACCCACAGCATCGCTGCGGAACAGACTTTCTCCCTCAATGTCGAATACACCGACCTAGAGGCGCTGGGCGAACGTTCCGTCCTGTCCGCCGACTATGTCCTGAAGAAGGAAAAGAACACCTTCGTTTTCAACATTGCCGGGGGGGATCGCAGTTTCCCGCAAGGCACCGACGCCAAGGCCAGCAAGGCCGGCATCACGGTCTACACCAAGTGGAATGACGTCGTCACGACCCGCTTCGGCGGCTCCGTCGCCTCGGACAAGCCGGTGTTCGCCAAGCGCGACCTGTACGGCAACGTCGATCTCAACTTCATCCCGAACACTTCGCTCAGCTTCGGCGCCCGCGATACCCGATACTTCGGCAATGTCGGCGTGACCTCGTGGAATGCCGGCGCCACCTACTACTTCCCTCGCGGCTCGCTGATGTATCGCTTCACCCGTTACAAGACGGACATCACCGGCTCCAAGAACGGGCACACCGCCCGCCTGACCATCAAGGATGGGGCTTCCAGCAAGGGCAGGACCGAGTTGTGGCTGGGCAAGGGCAATCGCGCGTTCGCGTACGACTGGGCAACGGAATTCCTGGCCGGGTCGACGAAATCGGCCACCTTGCGCCGCGTGCAACCGGTCAGCGAGAACTTGGCGCTGAACGCGACGCTTGGCCGCACCTGGTACAAGATGCCGTTCACCCAATACACCGGAACCACGCTGGGTCTCGGCATCGAATACAACTGGTGAACCCCACCGGGAAATCGCACGGGAGGCTGATCGAAGCCTCCCGTCTTTTTACCACCCGTGTCGGCTTGAATGCCAATATTTCCGTGGGCGATCCGCCCGCCACCGCCGCGATGCCGCAGGCATGCCGCATCCGCTTCCTGCGTAGCCTTCTTATGCGGCGGCGCTGACCGCTGGCGGCTGAGCAATCGCGCGCGCTCGACACCGGTATCCGATCGACCTCCATGAGGGGGAAATGCGATCAACCCGGCCTCGCGCGAGCGGATGCCCGACATCCAGGCGAGCGCCTCCAACGGACCCGGTTCCCAATACGGTTCACGATCGGCCCGGCCATCCGGCGATCTTCGCCATGCTGCCGTGCAACAATAACGCCCCGCTCGTGGTCGCACCCGGCGCCCTTACCGACTCCCTCAAGGCATGCGCCGAACCCTATCCACCGTTTTCCGCAAGTTCGACCTGAACCTTGGTTATGCGGCCTTTCTCGCCGCATTCACATTGTTCAACCTGCTGGTCTTCCAGTGGCCGCTGTACCGCTACGCCATCGCCAACAGCGAGCCCGGATCGCTTCCCGGCCTTCTGAACCTGCTGACGCTGAGCGGCCTCCAGGTCGCGCTGATGGCGGTCTTCCTGACCCTGCTCTCCCTGCTTTCGATCCGGCTCACCAAGACCGCCTGCATCCTGATCCTGCTTGGAAACGCTCTCGCGCTGTATTTCATGACCACCTACGGCGTGCTCATCGACAAGGCGATGATGGGCAACGTGTTCAACACCGACCGCCGCGAGGCCGGGGAGCTTTTCAGCCCCGGGATCATCGGTTATCTGCTGGCGCTGGGCGTATTGCCCGCGCTCGTGGTGGCCAAGGCCGCCATCCGCGGCTCCACCCGCCTCAAACGGTTGGGGCTGCTGCTTGCGAGCGCGGTACTCGGTTGCGCGATGATCTATGCCAGCTCGTCCACCTGGCTGTGGTTCGACAAGCACGCCAAGCACCTCGGCGGGTTGATGCTGCCCTGGTCCTACATCGCCAATACGATCCGCCATTTCCAGGATTCGGCCTCCGCCAACCGGCCCCAGGCGCCATTGCCGCCCCTGCATTTCGAAGAAGCGCCACAGCCCGGGCGCAAGACCATCGTCGTGCTGGTGATCGGCGAATCCGCACGCGCGAAAAACTTCTCGCTTTACGGCTATGCCAAAGACACCAACCCGCAGTTGGCCAAGGCCGGCGTCGTGGCGCTCGGCAATACGGTTTCATGCAGCACCTACACCACCGCATCGCTGCGCTGCATGCTGTCGCATCTCGGCAGCAAGGCGCCGGCGCGCGTCACCCAGGAAATCCTGCCCAACTACCTGCAACGCCACGGCGTGGAGGTGATCTGGCGCAGCAACAACTGGGGCGAGCCGCCACTCAAGGTCGGTCTCTATCAACGCGCCGAGGACATACGCAAGACCTGCACCGGCACCGACTGCGCACGCCTGCGCTACGACGAAGCGCTGCTGTATGGGCTGAAGGAAAAACTCCAGGCATCGGACGCCTCGCGCATCTTCGTGGTATTGCACCAGGCCGGCAGCCATGGCCCGCAATATGCCGGGAAGTACCCGCGGGAATTCGAGCGTTTCACACCCGTATGCCGTTCGGTAAACGTAAGCAAGTGCCCGCCGGACACGCTCGTCAATGCCTACGACAACACCATCCTCTACACCGACCATTTCCTGGCCGAGACGATCCAACTGCTGCGAGCGGTCCCCGATAGCGTTTCGACCATGATCTACATGTCCGATCACGGCGAATCCCTGGGGGAGCGCGGCTTCTACCTGCACGGAACACCGAACACGCTAGCCCCCGATGAGCAACGCGCGATCCCCTTCCTGGTCTGGACATCTCCGGGCTTCAGCAAGACCCAAGCCTCGGCTGTCACAAAAGCGAAAAACTCTGGCCGTACTCAGGACGATATCTTTCACAGCGTGCTCGGCGCCTTCGATGCCCGCAGCGACATCTACAACCCCACATTCGACATATTCGCCCCCTGACCCCGCCCCCACATGACCCCCGCCTCCGACAAAAACCTCCCGCCAAACGACGACTTCCTGCCCACGAAACGTTCATCCAGCATACGGATGCTATGGCTGCTCAGCATCCTTGCACTCCTGACAAGCACGCTATATCCCAGCGACCTGGCCTGTTACGAGCTTCAAAAGGGCAGCTCCATCGCCCCCCAGGCCGCTTACGTCACCGAAAACTACGGGCGCTTCATCAACACCGCGTTGCAAATCGGCCTGCCCCTGGCCTATCGCGATGTGGCAGGCATCGTCCAACTCGCCAAGGTGGCCATCGCCACCACGCTCGCCACCCACGGCGCCAAGCGCCTTTTGAACGGCCTGACGATCCGCGACACCCGGCTGGGCCAGCGACCCAGCTCCCCCAACAGCCGGCACAACATGCCCTCGGGCCATTCGTCGATGGCCTCCAGCGGCTTCTACTTCGTCTGCCGCCGCTATGGCTGGATGCTGGCGATACTGACGCTCCCCATCATGCTGCTCACCATGCACGCGCGGGTGGCATTGGACATGCACACCATTTCCGCGGTGATTTCCGGCGCCCTGCTCGGCATCATGGTCACTGCGATCTTCACCACCAAGCGCGAAACCGACACCAAGAACGACGCGGCGGTATGAACCCTACCCTTGCCGCTAGGCCAACGCCGCCTGGATCAGCCGCTTCAACAACGGCCGCAGGCACTCGGCTTTTGCCTCGTTCCACTCGAAGCTGTCCTCGTCCATATAGCAGCGCTGGCTGATTTCCAGTTGCACGGCTTCGATGCCGCCATCCGGGCGGCCATAATGGCGGGTGATGTGGCCGCCCTTGAAACGGCCATTGGAAATGAAGCCGTAATCGCCCTGCCCGGCTAGCACGGTTTCGATCCGTGCCTGCGTTTCGGGCAGGCAACTGTTGCCCGAGGCGGTACCGAGGTTGAGGTCGGGCAACCGGCCCTCGAACAGAAATGGCAATTCGCCCCTGATCGAATGCGCCTCCCACAGCAATACCCGGCCATGCTCGGCATGCAGGCGTTCCAGCTCCCCGCGCAGGGCGTGGTGATAGGGCCGCCAGAAAGTTTCGACACGCGCCCGCACCTCATCCTCGTCAGGCTCGCGGCCAGGCAGATAGACCGGCTCGCCGGAAAAGCGCAGCAATGGGCAAAGGCCGGTGGTGTTCTGGCCGGGATAGAGCGAAACGTCGTCCTCGCCACGGTTCAGATCGATGACGTAACGCGAATGCTTCGGCACGATTATCGACGCACCCATTTCGCGGGCGAAGCGGTAAAGCCGTGCGATATGCCAATCGGTATCCGGCACGCGCCGCGCCGCGGGCGTGAGCCGCGCGGCGATCCCGGCGGGGACGCGGCTGCCATCGTGCGGCGCGCTGATAAGAAGCGGCAACGTGCCGCGATGCAGAGTGTGGGTCGGCGTGTCCATACGGGCCATTCTAGTGTGCGGCTTCATCTCGCCGCCGCCCGCATTCGCTATGCTTCGCGCACTGGACGCGCATTCCGCGCGTGGGGAGATTCCGCATGATCGTGTTCGCCATCGTGCTGCTGATATTGATCGTCGGCGGCTTTCTGTGGGCGATGGGCGTCTATAACGGCCTCGTCGCCGCCCGCAATGCTTTCCGCAACGCCTTCGCTCAGATCGACGTGCAATTGCAGCGCCGCTTCGACCTGATCCCCAACCTGGTGGAAACCGCCAAAGCCTACATGGGCCACGAACGCGAGACGCTGGAGGCCGTGGTGGCCGCGCGCGCCGCCGCGCAATCGGGGCTGGCCGCGGCCAAGGCCAATCCGGGCGACCCGCAGGCCATGGCGCAACTGGCCGCCGCGCAGAACCAGTTGAACACCGGCCTGGGCCGTCTGCTGGCGGTGGCCGAGGCCTACCCCGACCTCAAAGCCAACCAGAACATGATGCAGCTCACCGAGGAGCTGACCAGCACCGAGAACAAGATCGCGTTCGCCCGGCAGGCGTACAACGACGCGGTGATGGCCTACAACAACCGCCGCGAGATGTTTCCGGCCGGCCTGATCGCCGGCAGCCTCGGCTTCACCCCGGCAACGCTGCTGGAAATCGCCGAGGAAAAACGCGAGCAGGTGCGCGAAGCGCCGAAGGTGCAATTCTGAGGCGGTCGTCCGGCGGCGGTTCGCAACGATGAACTTTTTCGAGCGTCAGGCCGAGGCGAAGCGTCGCTCCACGCGTCTGCTGGCGCTGTTCGCGCTGGCGGTGATCTGCATCGTGGCGGCGGTGGATGTCGCCATCGCCATCGCCTTCAGTTCCGATCCGGCGTTGATCGCCGCCGCCAGCCTCGTCACGTTGACGGTGATCGCCGCCGGTTCGATGTTCCGCATCGCCTCGCTGTCCGATGGCGGCGAAGCCATCGCCCGGCAGTTGGGCGGCGTGGAAGTGCCCGCCAACACCACCGATTTCCACCTACGCCGCTTGCGCAACGTGGTGGAGGAAATCGCGATTGCCTCCGGAGTGCCGGTGCCCCGGCTGTTCGTACTGGAGCAGGAGGACGCAATCAACGCCTTCGCCGCCGGCTATTCGCCCAGCGACGCCGCCGTGGCCGTCACCCGCGGCGCGCTCGCCCGGCTGAGCCGCGACGAATTGCAGGGGGTGATCGCGCATGAGTTCAGCCACATCCTCAACGGCGACATGCGGCTCAACATCCGTCTGATCGGCGTGCTGTTCGGCATCCTGATGATCGGCCTGGCCGGCCGCAAGATCCTGGAGGGTGGCCGCGTGCGCGGCAAGGGTGCGGGCGCGGTACTGGTCGCCGCGCTTGGGCTGATGCTGATCGGCTACGCCGGGCTGTTCTTCGGGCGGATGATCAAGGCCGGGGTGAGCCGTTCGCGCGAGATGCTGGCCGATGCCTCGGCGGTGCAATTCACCCGCCAGTCTTCGGGCCTGGCCGGGGCGCTGAAGAAAATCGCCGGCGTCGGCGAAGGCGCCCGGCTCAGCCACCGCGACGACGCCGAGGAGGTCAGCCACATGCTGTTTGGCGATGGCGTCGGCTTCAGCGGCCTGTTCGCCACCCATCCGCCGCTCCTGGAACGCATCCGCGCGTTGGAACCCGGTTTCGATGCGCGCCAACTGGACGAGCTGCGCGCGAAATGGCTGTCCGCGCCACCGGATGGCCTGGCCGAGGATCGCCTGCTCGGTCTGGCCGGTGACGGCCCACCACCACTGCCCTCGCCGGCGCGCGAGCTCGCCGTCGATCCGACACAGGTGGTGGAGCAAGTCGCGCAACCAGCCAGCGACGACTATCTCGCCGCCGAACGCATCGCCACCACGTTGCCCGACGCACTACGACAACTGGCCGGCGAACAGGCGGGCGCGATGCCCTTGCTGCTCGGCCTACTGCTTTCGGACGATGCCGGCATCGCCGAGGCGCAACGCCGGGAGATCGCCGCCCGCCTTGACGATGCCGTGGCCGAATCCGCCACTGCGCTCGCGCGTGGCCGACTGGCAACGCTACACCCGATGCTGCGCCTGCCGCTGGCGGCCCTGGCCTTCCCCGCCCTGCGTCGACGGCCGCGGCCGGCGCTCGATGCCTTCATCGAAACCTGCCAGGCGGTCTCGCACGTCGATGGCCAAGTGTCCCTGTTCGAATACTGCCTGGCGCGGATGCTGCAAGTGCAAGTGGGTGATGCCCTGTCACCGGCGCGACACGCAGGCTTCGGTCTGCGTAAGCTGTCCACGGTCAAGACCGAGGCGTCCACCCTGCTTACCGTGCTGGCCCAGCTCGGCCACGGCGATGCCGAGCACGCACGCCGCGCCTACAACGCCGGCATCGCCCTGCTGTACCCCCATCAGGCGCTGCCGTGGCAAGCGCGACGCGGAGGCGTGCAGGCACTCGATATGGTGTGGACGCCGCTCGACAGCCTGGACCCGCTGGCCAAGCAAGCCTTGCTGGAGGCGATCACCGCCACCATCAGCCACGACGGCCGGGTGACGGTGGCCGAGTCGGAACTGCTGCGCACGGTCTGCGCGATCCTGCACTGCCCGCTACCGCCGATCCTGCACGCCTGAGCCGGCTAGCGCGCCTTGCAGGTATCGATGCCGAACAAGTGATAGAGCGGGCAGAAATGGATGATCGCGGTGAGTATCGGTACGATCCCGATCAGTCCGAAATACTTCTGCGGCGCTGGCAGGACAAACAACAGGCTCAACACCACCAGACCGATAACGATGCGGATGATGCGATCGACGGAACCGACGTTGGCTTGCATGGCGGGAATTCCATTGGAAGACACCGCAAGTATCGCGCACCACGCCCCCTTCACCCAGTGGGGACGCGCGCGACCACGTCGCCGGGTCGCCGCCGCGCGGTCTTTTTCGGCAATCAGATCAACACCACTTCCTCGGCGCTGGTCGGGTGGATCGCCAGCGTATCGCGCAAGTCGGACAGCTTCATGCCCATCCGCATCGCCACCGCGAAGCCTTGCAGGATTTCGTCGCAACCTTCGCCGATCAGGTGCAAGCCGACCACCCTGTCCTCCGGCCCGGCGCAAATCAGCTTGAACAGGCTCTGCGTCGGGCAGTCGGCCAGTGCGCTGAGCATCGGGCGGAAATCGGCGCGCAGGATACGCAGGTCTCCGCCATGGCGTTCGCGCGCTTCGGCCTCGCTCAGGCCAAGCTTGGCGATTGGCGGGTGCGAGAACACCACCGTCGGCACTTCGTCGAAACATGCGCGCGCCTCCGGCTGGCTGCCGAACAGGCGATCCATCAGCCGGCGCGAGGCGGCGATGGCGTAGGGCGTCAGCGCCGGCTGCGCAGTGACGTCGCCGGTCGCGTAGACACCGGGAACGCAGGTGTTCTGGAAGGCGTCGATTTCGATCTGACCACGCGCGTTGCAGCGCACGCTCGCCGCCTCCAGGCCGATGCCACGGCTGTTCGGCCCGCGCCCGGTGGCAAACAGCACCCGATCGAAGCCGCCGTGCGCGCCCTCGCCGACCACCAGCGCGGTGCGGCCATCCGCCTCGCGCCGCAACGCCGATACCTCGGTATCGAAGTGCCAGCGCACGCCCGCCTGGGCCATGTCCTCGGCCAGCCGCGCGGCCACCTCGGCATCGAAACTGGTCAACAAGGACGATTGCCGCACGAACACCTCGACCTGGCTGCCCAGCGCCTGCAACACGCCCGCCAGTTCCACCGCGATGTAACCACCGCCGATCAGCGCCACCCGCGCGGGCGCCTCGGTCAGGGCGAAGAAATCATCGGAGACGCCGCCCAGCTCGGCCCCGGGAATCTCCGGCTTCAACGGATGCCCGCCGGTGGCGACCAACAGATGACGGGCGCGCCAGCGCAGGTCGCCGCAGCGCACCTCGCCAGGCATACCGGTCAGTTCGCCCCGATACGGCAGAAGCGCCACGCCCTCCCGCGCCAACCGGGCACGGTAGGCGGCATGGATGTTCTCGATGTAGCGAGCGCGATGCAGGATCAATTCGCGCCAATCCAGCGGCGCGGAGGCCGGCAGATCGAAGCCGAGCTGCCGCGCCTGCCCGATCTTGTGGGCGACGTCCGCCGCCAACCACATCGCTTTCTTCGGCACGCACCCCAGATTGACGCAGGTGCCTCCCAGCGGGCCCGGCTCCAGCAAGGCCACCCTGGCCCCGTGCCCGGCGGCGCGAAAGGCACCGGCCAGCCCCCCGCTGCCACCGCCGATCACGATGAGATCGAACTCGTTTCCAACATCACTCATACGAAGCGCTCCGGTGAAAAAGGGGTGGGATCGATGGCCGGCTCGGCGCCCGTCAACAGGTCGGCCAGCAACTGGCCGCTGCCGGCGCTCATGCCCATGCCCATCATGCCGTGGCCGGTCACCAGCCAACTGGAACGGCGGCCGGGGATGCGACCGATCAATGGCACATCGTCCAGCGACATCGGCCGCCAGCCGAACCAGCGCTCGCGCGCCACCGGGCCGAGCGGTTGCCGCAAGTATTCGGCGGCGCCACGTTCCAGCGCGGCGAGGCGGCGCGGATTGAGGCTGTCGTCGTAGCCGGAGAACTCCATCGTGCTGCCCAGCCGGTAGCCACTGCCCCAGGCGGTGACGCAAACCAGACGTTCGCGCAGCACCAGCGGCCGCTTCGGCGCCAGCGCCGGCGCATCGTAAGTGATCGAGTAACCCTTCCCGGGCTGGATGATCCCACGCAGCCAGCGCGCACCGACGATACCGGCCAGCAGCGGCGACCATGCGCCGGCCGCGAGGACGAGCTGGCCCGCCCGGCGCTCACCCCGCGAGGTCGCCAGCACCACGCCGGCCTGCTCCTCGCGCATGGCTTGCAAGGCGCAATGCTCGATGATGTCGACACCGCAACCACGCGCGGCGCGCGCCAGCTCTCGCACATACGCATCGGGGCGGAACATGGCATCGCCGGCGAAACGGATCGCCCCGGCCACGCCCGGCTTCATCGCCGGCTCCTCGCGCTCGTAGGCCGCGCCATCGATGAGTTGCACCTCGACGCCCAGCTCGCGCAGCAACTGAAATTCACGCTCTTCGTGACGCAACGCGCGCTCATCGCGGAACACGTAATCCTCGCCGCTTTCGACGAATTCGCAAGCCAGTCCGTGCGCCTCGATCCACGTCTGGACGCGATGGCGGGAATCGACCAGCAACGCGTGCTTCGCGCGCGCGCTGCGACGCCAATCGACTTCGTTGCAACGCAGGGAAAAACGCAGCAGCCAGCGCCAGAGGTGCGCGTCGAACCGCGGATGCACGTACAACGGCGCGTCCGGGGTCAGCATCCAGCCCAGCGCCCTCATCACCGTGCCCGGCGCGGCCAGCGGCGGCGCGTGGCTGGGTGTCAGCGTCCCGCAGTTGCCGTGCGAAGCCCCGCCCCCGACGCGCCCGGCATCGATCACCGTCACACTGCGCCCGGCCCTGGCCAGGGCCAACGCCGAAGAGAGGCCGATGGCCCCGGCACCGACGACGACGACATCCGTTTGCTCACTCATGGCGACAGTTTAGAACCTGCGCCCAGGACGGCAACGACCAAGGCAACGCATGGGCCGCCCCTTCGCCCCGGAACGGCGTGCCGCGCATCCAATGCGGCCCCCGACCCCACGTCCGGCAATATTGGCTACGGCAAAATCAACAAACGACGCAAACCACGCCCCCCGACGGTACGCGCGCACCGCCAAGGGGTTTGGCTCAGGCCAATTTAGAACTGGTAATCCACGCTCACGCCATAGGTCCGTGGCGCGCCTGGCGTATTGAAGCCATCCACACCGCCGTGAGCGGATGCGTAATAACGCTTGTCGAACAGGTTTTCAACGCGGAAGCGTACCTTCCACGGGCCGTTGGCGTAGCGCACGTGCGCATCGAAGCGGGTGTAGGCCGGCAATACCGATGCGTTGGTCGGAGCGGCATATCGCAGGCCGACGTGCTGAGCCAGACCGCCCACGCGCCAACCACCACCGAGATCGTACTCGGCGAACAAGGACGCACTGTCGCGCGGCGTCAGTGCCGGCACCTTGCCCTGCAACGGGATGCGCTGGCTACCGTACGCCACCACGTTGTTCGAACGGGTAATTTCCGCATTCAAATATGCGTAGCCCGCATACGGATCAAGCCGCCGCTCCAGCAACGAGGCCGCCAATCCCAGTTCGACACCGCGCGTGCGCTGCGTGCCGACGTTGATCTGCCGGCGCGGATCGGTGGGGTCGGTGGTCCTTCCCTCATGGCTTTAGCAAGTGACAACCATTCGTACTTGAGGGTCAGGCTCGACCGGTACCTTTTGCCGAGCGGCATCGGAATCCTGGGAAGCGTCGGACTAGTGCCAGAGATCGCTCGTTGCGATGGAATTTCCGTTCAGCATGAAGGGTTTTGGGATCAGGTCTTCCGGGCGAGCGGGAGCTGAAGCGGGCAACGCGTAGGAGACATCCGACAGGCGCAGGCGCACGGGCTTGGTGCCTTCTATCTCCAGAGTGACGGACAAGCCGTCCTCGCGGGTGGCATAGGCATCCAGCGTCCAATCGTCCTTGCGCGAGTCGGTAAGGGGGTAGCCTCCGAGCGACGAGCTCAGCACCGCGGCACCTTCGACGGCGAGCATCAGTCGCGGAGCTCGTCGACGCGACGCGATCCGCAATTGGATCGATCGACGGTTGGCAGCCAACCGCTCGTTGATGACCTTGATGGTGGGAGGCGGCAATTGCGCGGGGGCTGAAGCCGTCCAGAACATTGCGGAATCGGGTCCGAAAATTTCCGGCACGGCGCGCCACTGGCGCTGGATACCCATGAACTGGCGTGTCCAGTGGTCAAGTTCGGGGTCCATGGAGAGCCAGTAAGCTTTATCGCGATATTGGCCGTAGATAAGGCTGTTCTGGATCGGATTCGAGGGGCTGTGGGTGGAACTCAGCGAACCACCCGTCAACGAGAGGATGATCAATACGACGGTAGTCCGGTGCCCTACCTTGCGCGCCGCGATGGTCGGTACCAGTGGGGTAAGCAGGCCCAGGAGCAGCACGAAGGAAACCACCGCCGAGAATGACCGCGCAGGCGTCAGAGCCACGAAGAGCAACCACGTCAGCGGTATCCACAATACGACGCCTGGAATCGCGGCCAAGGCCATCGACAGGTGTGTATCCAACTCGCCACCGCGCGTCATTCTCAGCAGCAATACGAGCAGCATCGAGACGAGCGGCCACACCAGCGTATAGCTGGCGCCCGGTAGCCATATCGCACTCGCGACCATCAGGACTACCCAGACCGCCAGTACGCCGAACAGAAACTCCAAGCGGGTTATCCAGCGCGAGAGCGACTGCACGGCACCCACGAGGACAGCCGTGGCAATGATCAGGAAAGTCAGCAGATACCAATGGCTATTGTAGGTGTCGCCTTGCAGCAGCGTCGCATGTCCAGGATGAAGTTGCAGTACGCTCCACCATCCGAGTTGCGCCATAGCAGCGCCTGCGACCAGTACACCCACGAAGGCCAACGCAGCCCATGTAGCTCTGGAAATACGCACGGCACCCCGCCGAACCACGAGGACAAAGACCACAACGAACAGAAGCGCGGTCAACGCGCACAGTACCGGGTTCCAAGATAAGGCGTACGACACCATGCCGATTACCGGGACATCGAAGAAGGTTCGATCGTCTCCCTGTAGACCATCGAGATCGGCGTTGCCGAAGTGCTGTGTCAACCCAAGCATGGTCTCGCCCAGGTGTTGCAGACTGTTCTCGTCCAGCAGGTCGAAGCGGTCCAAGGTTGTGTGATAACTCGTGTGCCCCTCAGCCACAGCGATATTCAGCCCCGGTACCCCTGCCTGCTTGAAGAGAGTGAAGTCGGTGTCGTTCGGCATGAGCCGATAGAGCTCATATAGCAACGAACTGCCTTTCGGATCGGGTACGGCGGTGGCGTAAGCACTGACGACGCGATCATTGCCATCCCCCGTCTCGAACAGCATGGCGGGCCCACGATTGCCGCGAAACTCGAAGTTCAGGGCCACGCCAACTTCGCGTGCCCAGGCGTGTTTGGCCACGAAAGCGTACGCCCCCAGCAAACCCACTTCCTCGCCATCGGTCAGCACCACGACAATATCGTTCTTCAATGTGCTGTGGCCCTTGATGATCCGCAACACTTCCAGCACGGCGGCAACCGAGGCGCCATTGTCTGCGGCGCCGGGACCTGTAGTCACCGAGTCGTAATGCGCCATGAGCAGCACGGCCTTGCCAGGAACCCGGCCCGGCAAACGCACGACTACGTTATGCACGATGCCTGCCGTGGCCCCCCAGGGATCGGGTCGGACGACGAACTCGCTCTGCACATGCGGTTGTAGCCCCAGCGTCCGAAGCATCTCCACGAGATAACCACGCACGCGCGCGTTCTCGACACTGCCGATGGGATGTGGCGCTCGTGCAATCTCTGGCAAATACGTTTTGGCCCGCACTGCCGAGAACGTACTTGGGCCATCATCGCGTGGCGCGGGTGGGCGCAGGCTCGCCAGTGACGCGATGGCGCTCAGCACGACCAGAAGGAAGGCGAGAACACGCGGCAGAAAAGGCTTCGCTGCGGACAAAGCAATGGACAAGGCGGGAACTCAGGCCGTGAGTTCTTGCGGAAGCGTGGCGGGAAGTTGCACTCCCGGTTCCCGCCAATCGACCAAGCGCCCGCTGTCGAGCTTCAACACGCGGTCGGCGAGATGGAAATAACGATCGTCGTGGCTTACCGCGACGATGGTCTTGCCGCTGCTACGCAGTTCGGGAAGCAGGTGGTGGTAGAAGAAGTCGCGGAAAGCGGGATCCTGATCGGCAGCCCACTCGTCGAGCAGCAGGATTGGCCGCTGCTCGGCCCATGCCAACAGAAGCGCCAGACGCTTGCGCTGTCCCTGTGAAAGCCGGACGTCCGACAGCTTGCCTCGATCGATCGATACCTTGTGCTCCAGTTGCAAGGTCGTCAGCAACGTATCACCCAGCTCTTCGTCCGCATGTTTTCCATCGTGTCCAAGCACGCTGCGAAACAGGTAAAAGTCGGAAAAAACACTGGCGAACATGGTGCGCAAAGCTGGCCGCCGCGTGTCATCGATCTCGATCTCGTCGATGCACACCCGCCCCTGTTGCGGTCGATACAGTCCCGACAACAAGCGCATCAAGGTCGTCTTGCCACTGCCATTGCCACCCACGACGAACAACAGCTCGCCACGGCGCACTTGCAAATCGATCGGCCCGACGGCAAAGCCCGGCTCGTCGGCAGAGGCCCCGCGATAGCGATATTCGACGCCCTCCAGGCGCAGTTGCGTCCACTGCCGCGGCAGCAATTCGGGCAACCGATCGAAATCTTCGTGGTATTCGGCCAGTTGCAGACTTTCGACCTTGGCCAGCGCCACGCTGCCGGAAATCAGGCTCGGGATGGCGCCAACGAGCCCAGTCAACGGCGCTCGCAGGAACATCAGGGTGAATGCGAACGTGGAAACGATGCCAGCGGACGCCCAGTTCAAGTAATCCGCCAGGAACAGGGCGACGCCGATCGTCGTCAGCAGCATCGTGTTTACCCAGTTCTGGTTGAGGCCGTTGAACACGTCCGTGAGGATTTCACGGTCACGGCTGCGGCGCGCATCGATTTCAAACTCCTGCTCGTACACGTGTCGGGCACGGTCGCGATTGAGAGCCAGCTCTTTACGGCCTTCGACGACGGCCTGATAGTGGCGGTACAGCTCATCCTCCAATTCGCGCGCCAGTTCCGCTTCGCGCCGGGTCCGTGCCATTAACAGACCGCCGCCCGCGACCGCGAGCATCAGCAACGCCGCCGTGGCGACGAACAGACGCGGCGACAACCAGGCCAGGTAGCCGAAACCGCCTAGCGTCAACGTCAGGCCATAAACCACCGAGGGCAGGCTGGCGAATGCCAGGGTGATCTTGTTGATGTCACCGCTGAGCGTGGCCAGGATGCGCGGAAGTCCGAGGTCTTCCAGCCGCTCGATACCGGTGTCCAGCACACGCTTGACCATGGTCTGGCGCAGCCGGTAGACCACCTTGTGGCCCAGCGTGGACATTACGATCTGTGCCAGGCTTCCCACCACGAACGTCGCCAGCAACAAACCGCCAAAGCGGCCCAGATCCGCCAGATCGAGTGCCGGCGCCGCCAATAGACGTTCGTTGATCATGGCCATGACGGCGATGCCGAGCGCCGCGCTGGCAATGCTCAACAACATTGCAGTGGCGATAAAGAAGCGGTGCCTTGCGTACAACAGGCGGATCAGCGACATGCGGTGCTCCCCAAGGGTAGAGCCTGCGCGATGGCGGATGCGACGCCCTCGGCGAGCGCGGGCGATTGCATGATCGAATAGTGATCGCCCGACACCGGGTAGCGCGTGACCGTGGCATGCGCCTCCCAGGCGTCCTGGGTGCCGCCAAACAGCGCGATGGTGTCGGTGGCTTGCCAATGCACCACCGGAGCGGTCAGTGTGCGTGGCTGGTAGCCCGTCATCACCTCATCCCAAGCGCGGAACAGCCGCAGTTGCAGCAGATGCCGTTCTGCATCCACAGCCGCCTCACCCGCCAGTGCAACGTAATGTGCGGCGAGCACGGCCTGCCGCGTGGCTTCATCGCCTGCCTGCACCAACTCGGCATCGAGCACGGCGAGCCGTTCGGGCTGGGCGTATAGGTCTTCGCGTTGCGGCGGTTCGAGATAGGCGAAGTATTCGGGCAACCAGACGAGTCCATGCAGCGCCGGATGCTCGACACGTTCCTTCTCACGCCAGCCGAAGCAATCGATCAACCCGAGCAGCGCGACGCGTTCGCCGGCTTGCTCCAGCCGCTCGGCCAGTGCGTAGGCCAAGGTGCCGCCCAGCGACCAGCCCAGCAACAGATACGGTCCGTTTGGTTGTTCGGCACGGATCAGGGCGAGGTAGTCGTCGAGCAGTGCCTCGCGGGATTCCGGGCGCCAGTCGTTGTCGATCAGCATGCGCGAGTTCACGCCCAACGCGCCGATATTGAGGCGTTCCAGCGCTGGGCCATAGGCCTGCGTGTGCCCACCGCCGGGATGCAGACAGAACAGGGAGACTGGCCCGATGCCCATGCGCAGACGCACCAGCGTATTGGCCGAACCCGCGCGATGGCGTAGGAACTCGCTCATGCGCGCGATCGTGGAATGCTGGAACAGCATGGCGAGTGGCAAGTCTTGCCCTTGCAAGCGACGCAGCCGACTCAGCAGCGAAGTCGCGAGCAGCGAGTGGCCGCCCAACTCGAAGAAGTCGTCGTCGATACCGAAGTCGCTTCTGCCCAGCACCTGCCGCCAGGCATCCATCAGTTGCCATTCCAGCGCGCACCGCGGCTTACGGCCTGCGTCGGTGTGCTGTTCGGGCTTCGGCAGCGCCTTTCGATCGAGCTTGCCGTTGACCGTGAGCGGCAACGCCGCCAGCAACACGATCTGCCGCGGCAGCATGTAGTCGGGCAGTTGGGTGCGCAGTTGCTCACGCAGTTGCTCGGCATCCAGCGCAACACCGGCCTCCGCCACCGCATACCCCAACAAACACGCGCCCTCGCCCCGACCCTCCAACACCACCGCCGCATCCGCGACGCCCGCCAACGCGGCC
>NZ_RFLY01000021.1 GCF_003697345.1 Solilutibacter pythonis
AGGTTTCTTGGGAAACCCACTGACCGGCGGCATCCAGCACTCGGCGCGCCACGGGTACGTTCAGCGTGGCGTGCCAGTCCGTTTGTGTGGTGCGCTTATCGCCGGTAGTGTCGTTCGCCGCTTCGATGACTTCAGTGAGACGGCCGAAAGCATAGGTATATCGGGTCTGCACCCCATTCGCTTCCGTTCTTGTGAGTAATCGACCACGCCCATCGTAGGTACTGGTCACTGTCCCGGACGCGTCTTGGACACTTAAGGGCTTACGATAAGCGTCATTGCTATAAACATAACTACGGGTCTGTCCTGAAGCAGTATCGACTTCGGCACGGTTGGCCGCTTTATATCGCACATGGGTGGTTTCCACCGGCCCGGAAGGCCCATGCAGCACACTGGATTTAACCCTACCATAGCGGTCATAGCTGAAACTGGCGTAGCGACGACCGTTCTCGCTGGTGATGCCCGTCAGCAGTCCTTTGTCGCCATTAGGCGCCAGTTCCGTCTCGCCATAGTGGTAGCGCTTGATGTGACCGTTACCGTAGTCGACACCAATCAAGTTGAAATCATTATCATATTGATAGGATATGCGACGGCCATCCGGAAGCACCATTGCTTTTAGACGGGAGCCTTCATAACGGAAATGCAATATCCGACCCCGCCGATCAGTGACGGCAACAAGACGCTTTGCACTGGAAACACCCAGATAATCTTCATATGTCAACATGACATCCCTATCTGGCCGCCCCAAATTCCTAATTAGAAAAGGAAATCCTTGCGCATCAAAACTGGTGACATCCCCATTACCCTCCCGCAAAATAAAAGTGCCATCCCGCAATGGGGAAACAACTGCGCCACTGGAATTATCAGAAATCCAATCCTTACCGAAAGAAGAAAGCTTATAATAATAACCCTCATCGGATACAAGAATTTTATTTGTAAAATCCAAGCGCCTTGAAAAGCTATGCGCCCAGCCTATTGCAAAATAATCATCGGAACGAACTTGGCGTAGCGAATGGTAATAGCGAAAAAAATAACGGCCCGCAAATTCAAAATCGGGCTCCGCTCGTGATTTATCTCCATTATCCGGGTGACAGGGATTGGGATTGACAGGGCAGGACGCCATCTGTTTGAAACGGACCTGAATTGACGCAACCGTTATCGGCACACAGATCAAAGGAAAATTCTTTCTCCCATTCACCACATCAGGAACAAACCCCTCCGGACACTGGAATCCCTGCAGTGAAGATATGTCGATTCTTCCACTAGAAATCTTTCCATCCCCCCATGCTGGACACGTATAATTATAGAAAAGACCTCTATTTCCTCCACTTTGAATCATATGACCAACGGAAGAGTAAGACCCTCCGGGTTGCCGGATATAATCAAATGGCTGTGTCAACTCCCCTTCAAATCTCTCGTTAAAATGTGGGCACTGCGGATTTGATCGTTTCAATAAATCAAGAAACTTATATGCCCCTTCTACTTCATCCGCACAATAACCGCCATACTCCACCCCCCCCACCGCCTTGCACCCCAAAGAGCTACCCGCCCCACCAGCCGAGAATCCTTTAGGGTAATAATGAATAGGCGCTTGGTTTCCAGACCTATATTGATAGGACACGAAGCCTTGTGATAGGCCGTAAGAGTCCCGTGAAACCCTCCTAAGCTGCAAATAGCTCCCTCCAACCACCGAAGCACGCATCGCAGCCTCAGCTTCCACAAGCGTGGAATAACACTTCGAGCTGAAACAATAATCCAGCCCGGCGGGGTAGTCCTCGCTATCAACCCCCAAAGCGACGGAAACAAATAACATACTCACCAACAAGGCCATGGATAAAAATGAAATTAATTTCCATGCCCGCCCAAGATAAACCCGCCCCATGCACTTAAACATATTTCCCCCGAAGAGTTTTCCCGCATCAACCGCTCCAACGCCCCGCAGCACTCATAAAAACATGGCGCAGAGCATTTAAAACCACTCCCTTGCCATTCAAGCAACCTCGTCGAACAGCCCAACACTGACTATAGAGCCAATCACACGCCCCAATAACTCTAATATTTGACCGCAAATCCTGAGGTTTCAGCCAAAGAAACGCCGACCCACTCACCAGAAAATCTGGAATTAAATTTATCAGACCACCCCCGCAAATTCACTTTATATATGAATCAGAAATTAAACCGAGACCCCATGCAAGCGCTCAAACAGCTTTAATATTCCATACAAAAATCGTCTTTTTTATAAAGTAAATCTTCTTATTTACTAGAAACATATTTCTTAAAATCATCGCACTCCAGCCAAGCCCAGCTCTCGCCCCGACCATGCCCATACCCAATGGTAATCAAACAATGCAAACATCATTCTCGTTACATTTATAGAAGTCCAAGTTATTTCACCTCCACCTGGAACTAAAAGCATCGAATTAACCACCACAGCCAAGATTAAACAAAAATATCCTCAGAGTTATTTTTATCACTGAAAGATACCCTGCCCCGACGGCAACACACGGGAATGCCCCACCCGCCAAACGCCGGCATCGTCATTACTGGTTCGTGCTTATTGTCACTTCATCGCCTCCTTGCCCTATCACCCTCAAGCTAGGCTCCCGGCCCTTGCGAAGGCCGGCCCCGCAGCCGCTTTTGCTTTTGGCAAACACCCTTTGCCGCCGCCACTTCTAGCCCCATGACGCCGCGATGTCAACCCACTTGGGGTGGGCCATGACTTTATTACTTGCGCCACCGCGGGTCGAATGCGGCATGCGTGCGTCGCTTCGCCGCTGACGCCTCAGCGCTGGCAACGCGAACACCAGACGCTGGCGCGCTGGCCGATCCTCGTTTCTTTCAGCTTGGTTCCGCAGTGCTTGCACGGTTCGCCGCCACGGCCGTAGACCAGCAGTTCCTGCTCGAAGTAGCCGGGCAGGCCATCGGGGCTGATGAAATCGCGCAGCGTGGTGCCGCCGCGTTCGATGGCGTGGGCGAGGATGCGTCGGATCGCGCCGGCCAGACGCTGGTAACGCTCGCGCGAAACCTTGCCGGCCTCGCGCTGCGGGGCGATGCCGGCTTCGAACAGGGCCTCGGCGGCATAAATGTTGCCGACGCCGACCACCACCGATTGGTCCATCAGGAAGGTCTTGATCGATGCTTTGCGGCCACGCGAAAGCGCGAAGAGATAATCGCCATCGAAATCGCCGGCGAGTGGTTCCGGGCCGAGGTCGCGCAGCAACGCGTGGGTTTCGCCGGGCGGCTGCCAAAGCAGGCAGCCGAAGCGGCGCGGGTCGTTGAAGCGCAGCACGCGGCCGTCGTCCAGCGCGACATCGACGTGATCGTGCGCGCGAACCGGCACGTCGCCCGCCAGCACGCGCAGGCTACCGGACATGCCCAGGTGCCAGAGCGCGCTGCCGGCGGCGGTATCGAGCAGCAGGTATTTGGCGCGGCGGCGGATCGCCGCGATCCGCTGGCCGACCAGTCCGGGCGAAACCTCCGGTGGAATCGGCCAGCGCAGCGAGTCACGGCGCAGCACCAGCCCGGCCACACGCCGCCCGACGAGATGCGGCGCCAGGCCACGGCGGGTGGTTTCGACTTCGGGCAGTTCTGGCATCGGGGTCGCGGCCGGTGGAATGGATAAGGAGATGGGGACGAAGCCGCCCCGGGCAAACCCGTCCGGCGCTGAATGCCATACGGCGGCGTCGGGTGCGGTTTGCGGCCACCGGCCCCATGATGGCCGGACACCTTCCGCAACACGCGATCCCCCTCTCGATGCCCACTTCCCCGCTCGACTTCCTGGCCGGCGGCCTGACCCAGATCGGCTGGCTCGGCCTTGGCCTGTATTTTCTGATCGCCACCCAGCTGACGATCTTTTCGGTCACGCTCTATCTACACCGTTCCCTGGCGCACCGCGGGGTGGATTTCCACCCGGCCATCGCCCATTTCTTCCGCTTCTGGTCGTGGCTGACCACTTCGATGATCGCGCGCGAATGGGCGGCGATCCATCGCAAACACCATGCCAAATGCGAGACCGAGGAAGACCCGCACAGCCCGATGTTCAAGGGCATCGGCACGGTGTTCTGGCGCGGCGTCGAGCTTTACCGCGAGGCGCGCCTGGACCGCGCCAGCATCGACCAGTACGGCAAGGGCTGCCCGGACGACTGGATCGAGCGCCGGCTCTACACGCCGTGGGCGAATGCCGGCCCGGTTCTGCTGCTGGTCGCGCTGTTCGTGCTGTTCGGCTTCAAGGGCGTGGCGGCGTGGGCGTTGCAGATGGCGTGGATCCCGTTCTGGGCCGCCGGCGTCATCAACGGCCTGGGCCATTGGTGGGGTTATCGCAATTTCGAGACCTCGGACACCGCCACCAATATTTCGCCCTGGGGCGTATGGGTCGGCGGCGAGGAACTGCACAACAACCACCACGCCTTCCCCTCCTCGGCCAAGTTCGCGCTGCGCCGCTGGGAATTCGACATCGGCTGGGCGGCGATCAAGGGGTTCGAGGCGCTCGGCCTGGCGAAGGTGCTGCGGGTCGCGCCCTCGCTCGACGTGCGCCCGAACATCCCGATGCCGGACATGGAGACGATGAAGGCGCTGCTGGCGCACCGCTTCCAGGCGATGACCGATTTCCACCGCCGCGTGCTGAAGCCGGCGCTACGCGAGGAAAACGGCGGCATCGGCAAACTACCGCGCCGGCTGCGCAAGGGACTGGCCGACGATGGCCGCTGGCTGTCGCCGGAATCACGCGCGCAGATGCAGGCATGGGTCGCGCGCTCGCCACGGGTGCAGGCGCTGATCGAACACCGCCGGCGGCTGGCCGCGGTGCTGGAAGCGCGCTCGGTCAATGCCGGCGAATCGTTGCAGCGGCTACAGGATTGGTGTCGCGAGGCCGAGGCCAGCGGCATCGCCTCGCTGCAAGCCTTCGCGGCGCGGCTGCGCGGGTACTCGCTGCAAACCGCATGAAGCCCCCGGCGCGGCAACACGCGGGCTGGCTGCTGCCGCCACTGTCGCTCCTCCTGGCCCTGCCCGCCGCACAGGCGCGGCCGCCACAGGCCGCCGCCGATTACCTCCAACGCATGGACGCGGATGGCGATGGCCGGGTTTCGCTGGCCGAATACCTCGACTGGATGCGCTACGCCTTCGACGCCATGGACAGGAACCGCGACGGCGTGCTGAGCAGCGATGAACTGCCGGGCGGGCGCGGCAAGCCCGTCACCCGCGCCGGGCATCGCCAGTCGTTGGAAGCCGCTTTTCGCCGGCAGGACATCGACCGCGACGGCTTCCTCTCCGCCCGCGAACTGGCCGTGCCACCGCGCTGAGACGGGCGTTGCGCTCGCCGGCATTGGCGGTTGGCGGTTGGCGGTTGGCGGTTGGCGGTTGGCGGTTGGCGGTTGGCGGTTGGCGGTTGGCGGTCTGCGGTCTGCGGTCTGCGGTCTGCGGTCTGCGGTCTGCGGTCTGCGGTCTGCGGTCTGCGGTCTGCGGTCTGCGGTCTGCGGTCTGCGGTCTGCGGTCGAAAGCATCGGCCGGTCATCGATACCCTGTTGGCAACCATCGCCATGCCGGCATCCGGCAGACGGCCGCCGCCAGCCAGGAAACATCCTCACCCAAAAAAAAGCGCCGGCCAGAGGAAGGGCCGGCGCCACCCCAACCAGAGGAAACCTCAACCTCAGTGCGCCGAAGCCTTCGAAGCGCCCAGCCCGGTCTCCGAACGAATCTGCTGGGCCTTGTAGGCCGCGCGATCCTGCGCCGCGCGCGCGCTGCGGTCGGTGATCGAGAAGAACCAGATGCCGAGGAAGGCGAGCGTCATCGAAAACAGCGCCGGCGAGGTGTAGGGAAACAGTGCCGACCCCTTGGCATTGCCGAGTGTGGCTTCCCACACCGAAGGCGAGAGCACGGTCAACACCACCGCCGAGATCAGGCCGAGAAAGCCGCCAACCACCGCCCCGCGCGTGGTCGTACCCTTCCACAACACCGACAGCAGCAGCACCGGGAAGTTGGCCGAGGCCGCCACCGCAAACGCCAGCGACACCATGAAGGCGATGTTCTGCTTCTCGAAGGCGATGCCCAGCAGCACCGCCAGCACGCCCAGCGCCAATGTGGTGATGCGCGAGACCTTCAGCTCCGAACCCGGCGCGGCATTGCCGTGTTTGAACACGGTGGCGTAAAGATCATGGCTCACCGCCGAGGCGCCGGAGAGCGTGAGGCCGGCGACCACCGCCAGGATGGTGGCGAAGGCCACCGCCGAGATGAAGCCCAGAAACACGTCGCCGCCGACCGCCTTGGCCACCAGCACCGCGGCCATGTTCTTGGCCCCGTCGCCGCCGTGGATCACGCCCTTGGCGGTATCGGCGAACTCGGGATTGGTCAGCACCAGCGTGATCGCGCCGAAGCCGATGATGAAGATCAGTAGGTAGAAGTAGCCGATCCAGGTCGTCGCCCACAGCACCGACTTGCGCGCCTCCTTGGCGTCGGGCACGGTGAAGAAGCGCATCAGGATGTGCGGCAGGCCGGCGGTGCCGAACATCAGCGCCATGCCGAAGCTGATCGCCGAGATCGGGTCCTTGATGAAACCGCCCGGCCCCATGATCGCCTGCCCGGCCGCGCCAGGATCGGCCTCGCCCTTGGCGCCGGCGATGTCGGTCTTCACCTTGACCGCGTCGGCGAAGAGCGATTCGAAGCTGAAACCGTACTTCGCCATGATCATGATCGCCATGAAGGTGACGCCCGAGAGCAGCAGCACCGCCTTGATGATCTGCACCCAGGTGGTGGCGGTCATGCCACCGAACAGCACGTAGACCATCATCAGCGCGCCGACGATCACCACCGCCATCCAGTAATCCAGGCCGAACAGCAGCTTGATCAACGAACCCGCGCCGACCATCTGCGCAATCAGGTAGAACGCCACCACCACCAGCGTGCCGCTGGCGGCGAACGTGCGGATCGGGCCTTGCCTGAAGCGATAACCGGCGACATCGGCGAACGTGAACTTGCCCAGGTTGCGCAGGCGCTCGGCTAGGAGGAAGGTGAGGATCGGCCAGCCGACCAGGAAGCCGGTGGCGTAGATCAGGCCGTCGAAGCCATCGCCCATCACCGCCGCGGTGATGCCGAGAAACGACGCCGCCGACATGTAATCGCCCGCGATGGCGAGGCCGTTCTGGAAGCCGGTGATGCCGCCGCCGGCGGTGTAGAAATCCGCCGCCGATCTGGTGCGGCTGGCCGCCCATTTGGTGATCCACAGCGTACCGACCACGAACGCCGCGAACATGCTGATCGCGATCCAGTTGGTCTGCTGCTTGACGGTCTCGCCGACGTCCGGCGCCGCCAGCGCGCCCGCGCTGACGAACAGCAACGCGGCCAACGGTAGGGTGCGGGCGAAGCGGCTCATTGGCGCGACTCCTGCAACAACTCGGCATTCAGCCGGTCGAACTCGCGGTTGGCGCGGAACACGTAGATCGCGGTCAGCGCCACGGTCAGCACGATCACCCCCATCGCCACCGGAATGCCCAACGTGGTGACGCCCTCGCCGATCCGCCGCCCCAGCAACTCCCTGTCGAAAGCGATCAGGCCGATGAAGCCGTAATAGGCCAGCAGCATCAGCACGGTGAGCGTCCAGCCCAGCGCATTGCGTTTCCGCCGCAACGCCTGGTACTTGGGATTGGCCTCGATGCGGGCCATCATCGGGTCGAGCGGTGCGGACATGCGGACTCTCCGGGGAGCGGTGGAAGAAGGGCGCCGGACACGGCCGGCGCCCGCGGATCAGAAGCTGTACTTCACGCTGGTCTGGACGCGCTTGATGTCACCGGATTGGCCGTTCTCCAGGGTGCGCTCGCCCCAGCCGATCTCGGCGCCGAGGTCGAGTTTCGGGAGCGGCGACCAGATCAGGTTGGCATGTACCGATTGCGTATCACGGGTGATGCCGAACCCGGTCAGGTCGGTGTCGTTGTCGAAACGCGCGGCCGAATACATCAGGTTGCCGCGCCAGCGGGCGTTGAAGGCGTGACGCCAGGAGACATAGCCGCCAACGCCGGTCAGCGGCTTGAGATTGCCGAGCGCATCGGTCATCACGTCCGGCGCGGTGCCGAAGGCGAGATAGCGGCCGATGCCCCTGCCGGCGTTGAGCGAATAACGGATGTCGTCGCGCTCGCCCAGGTTGAACTTACCCGACGCATGGACCGACAACCCGCGCGCGGTATCGGCCGGCACCCTGTATTCGCGCAACATCGTGGCGAACGAAAAATGTCCCCAGTCGCCCTTGGTCTGCCAGCGCGCGGTCACGTCCGGCGACAGGGTGTCTCCGCTGTTATAGCGGCCATCCCCCGCGCGGTAAGACAACACCGTGGTTTGCGGGTTCTCCAGCGAAAACGACCAGCCACCCCGGGTGTAACGCAACTGCGCCTGGCGCGCGAAGATGAGGCCATCGGTGACGCCGGCGAAGTCCACCGATTCGGGGAACGCGGCGGCATCCATGAAGTTCGACCAGGTCTGGCCGGCCAACCATTCGTTCCAGCTCACGTAGGCGTGGCGCAGCGTCGCCCCATGGGTGTTGGTCGAGATTTCGTTGCCCAGCTTGTCGCTGCCGCCGCCGTAGAAATCCAGCTCGACGTGGGCCTTGATCTTGTCGCCGTCCTCGGTGAGGTGATCGGCGCTGAGCCAGACGCGCGAGAACTGCGCGCCGAAATCGGTATAGGCATCGCCGCCGGTGCCGCCGACCGGGATCGCGGCGGGCAGATGGAACATTCGCCCGGCGCCGCCATCGGCGATCCTGCCCCCGCTGGTATCCGTGACCATGGCATCGAACTTGATGAAGCCGCCATAGGTGAAACGCGTGCCGGGCTGAGTGGCCGGCACGACGGCGCCGGACTGAGTGGCCGGCGGGGTTTCCCGCGCCGCCGGCGTCTCGGCGACCCGCTGCCCGGCCAGGCCAGCCTGAGGCGCGCTCCGCTGCTGTTGCGCGGCAAGCTCGGCGACGATCTTCTCCAACTGGGCGATGCGCGCCTCCAGCGCCTTTTCCCTGTCGCTCCGCGTCTGCGCCAGCGCCATGCCCGGCGCGGCCAACGCGATGGTGACGGCCAATCCGAGCAAATGCTTTTGGTTCATTGTCTTCATGTGGTTTCCTCGATGTTCCCCTGTCCACGGAACATTGAACGCCGCCGAGACTCCACGCATTGATACAACCCGCCTATTCCCCATTGGTCGAAGCTGCAATGCAGCATCGACCATCGTCTAACGCCAACGCCACACGCATGGAGGCAGACTCCCCCGGAGCCAACCGACCGGAATCCCATGTCATGAGCCGACCCGCCGACAGCATCCACGCACCCGCCAATTTCGCCGCCAACGCCAACATGCGGCACCGCGACTACGTGCGCGAATACGCCGAGTCGGTGGACAACCCCGACGCGTTCTGGGGCCGCATCGGCGAACGCATCGAATGGATGAAGAAGCCGACCATCATCCGCAACGTCAGCTACGCGCTCGAAGACTTCCGCATCCGCTGGTACGAGGACGGCGAACTCAACGTCAGCGTCAACTGCCTCGACCGCCACCTGCGCGAACATGGCGAGAAAACCGCCATCCTGTTCGAACCGGACGACCCGACCACCCCGGCGCGGAAAATCAGCTACCGCGACCTCTACCTGCAAGTCTGCCAACTGGCCAACGCACTGCGCGGCCTGGGCGTGAAGAAGGGCGATCGCGTCACCCTCTACCTGCCGATGATTCCCGAGGCCGCCGTGGCGATGCTGGCCTGCGCGCGCATCGGCGCGGTGCATACCATCGTGTTCGGCGGCTTCGCGCCGCACTCCATCGCCGACCGCATCGCCGACAGCCAGAGCAAGGTGGTGATCACCGCCGACGAGGGCCGCCGCGGCGGTCGCACGGTACCACTGAAAGCGAACGTCGACGCCGCGCTCAAACTGCCCGGCACCGAATCGGTGGAGAAAGTCATCGTGTTCCGCCACACCGATGGCGCGGTCGATTTCGACACCCGCCGCGACATCTGGTGGCACCACGCGCTCAAGAACCAGCCGATCAAATGCGAACCCGAGCGCATGAACGCCGAAGACCCGCTGTTCATCCTCTACACCTCCGGCTCCACCGGTAAACCCAAGGGCGTGCTGCACACCACCGGCGGCTATCTGGTCTACGCCAGCTACACCCACGAGATGGTCTTCGACCTCAAGCCCGACGACATCTACTGGTGCACCGCGGACGTGGGCTGGATCACCGGCCACAGCTACATCGTTTACGGCCCGCTGGCCAACGGCGCCACCAGCGTGATGTTCGAAGGCGTACCGAGCTGGCCCAACGCCTCGCGCTTCTGGGAAGTGGTGGACAAGCACCAGGTGACGATCTTCTACACCGCGCCCACCGCGATCCGAGCATTGATGCGCGAAGGCGACCATGCCGTCAGGCGCACCTCGCGCGCCAGCCTGCGCCTGCTCGGCAGCGTTGGCGAACCGATCAACCCCGAAGCCTGGCGCTGGTACCACCAGGTGGTGGGCGAGGAACGCTGCCCGATCGTCGATACCTGGTGGCAGACCGAAACCGGCGGCGTGCTGATCTCCCCGCTCCCCGGCGCCACCGACCTCAAACCCGGCTCCGCCACCCTGCCCCTACCCGGCGTGCAACCGGCGCTGGTCGACGCCAACGGCCAATTCCTCGAAGGCGCGGTGGACGGCAACCTGGTCATCAAGGATTCCTGGCCGGGCCAGATGCGCACCGTCTACGGCGACCACCAGCGCTTCATCGATACCTATTTCAAGACCTATCCCGGCCTCTACTTCACCTCCGACGGCTGCCGCCGCGACGAGGACGGCTATTACTGGATCACCGGCCGCGTCGATGACGTCATCAACGTCAGCGGCCACCGCATCGGCACCGCGGAGCTGGAAAGCGCCCTGGTCGCCCACCCCAAAGTGGCCGAAGCCGCCGTGGTCGCCTTCCCCCACGACATCAAGGGCCAAGGCGTCTATGCCTACGTGACGCTGAACGAAGGCGAGGAGCCGAGCGAAGCGTTGAAAAAAGAACTGAACGCCCAGGTACGCAAGGAAATCGGCCCGATCGCCAGCCTCGACCACCTGCAATGGGCGCCCAGCCTGCCGAAGACCCGCAGCGGAAAAATCATGCGCCGCATCCTGCGCAAGATCGCCGAGGATCAACCCGACCAACTGGGCGACACCAGCACCCTGGCCGACCCCGCCGTGGTCGACGCACTGGTCCGCGAACGCATGCACGCCGGACGGAACTGACCCCGCGTGGGCGGGCCCTCCGGCCCGCCCGCCGATCAGCGCCGAATTTTCAGGCATGATCGAGGCATGTCCATGATTCTGATCGCCGACGATCACCCCCTGTTCCGGGAAGCCCTGCGCGGCGCGATCAGCCGCATCCTGCCCGAAAACGAAATCCGCGAGGCCGAGGACGCCGATGGTCTGTACGCCATGGTCGAAGCCGCGCCGGATGCCGACCTGCTGCTGCTCGACCTCAACATGCCGGGCGTACAGGGCCTGTCCGCGCTGGTGCACCTGCGCGCGCAGCACCCGCAATTACCGGTGGTGATGGTGTCCGCCCGCGAGGAACCCGCCGTGATGCGCCGCGCCCTCGACCATGGCGCGATGGGCTTCATCCCCAAATCCGCCGATTCCACCGTGATCGGCCAGGCCCTGTTGCAGATGCTCGATGGCGAACGCTGGGCGCCCGATGCCGCGCTGCACGAACCCCGCGCCGCCAACGACGACGAGCGCGAAATCGCGCGCCGCATCAGCGAACTCACGCCGCAACAATTCCGCGTACTGCAAATGCTTTCCACCGGGCTGTTGAATAAACAGATCGCCTGGGAACTGGGCGTCTCCGAAGCCACCATCAAAGCCCACATGACCGCCATCCTCAGGAAACTCGGCGCCAACAACCGCACCCAGGCCGTACTGATCGCCGGCAAACTGGCGGTGGACCCGAACAGCGTGGAAGCGCCCCCGGAAGACATCGAATGACCCGGCCGCGGCCGGCGGCATTTTCGTATTCATGACCGGCCGGCCGCGCGCGGGCCAGATTGCAGGCATTTACACGGCCGAATATGTCATGCGCCCAATCCCCCTCCTGCCACTCGTCGTCGTCGCCCTGACCATCGCCGCCTGCCAACGCCACGAACGCGTGCCGATGCCCGATATCCGCATCAACCCGCAACCGCAGGAAAAATACGAAATCACCATGCGCGTCGTCGGCGCACCAAGACCTTTCGAGAAAGTCATCGGCACCGCGCAGTACGATATTCCCGATCATGACGATGCCTGCATTCCCACCGACTACACCATCGCACCACTGAGCGGCATCAAGAACAGACCAAGCAAAGACATGCCGGTGGAATGGCACAAGGTTTCGGACACCGAGTACCGTACCGAGGTCTATCTGGATGCCCTGCTGGACGAGGACTATTACGGCTTGGGGACTTGCCGGTGGTATCTGACTGCTGTACGTGCAAAGCTGATTTCCGAACCTGCTATTTTCGTCACTTCAATCGTGAACAAACTACTACTGTCAGGACAAGAAGGTGTGACCTTCGCCAACAAGGAATTTTTCAATTCCCCTCCCCCTTCTTTCGGCTTTTATTCCATGCTGAAGCCCGGCAAATACCAGCCGGGTGACGGTCAATTCCAGATCAACTTCACTGCCCGCAAGGTGATGCCATGAGCCGCCCACTGACCAGCCACGACTATGCTGCACTGGCTTACGATAGCTATACAGATCGGGTAGCCGACCCACAAAAAGAAATTGACATCGAGGGCCGTGATTACCGAATCCTCGCCACCGCCAGCCATCTCAACGGCTATCAGGGCACGCTGTATCACGACGTTGAAAGCAATACCGTCGTCGTCGCCCACCGCGGCTCCGAACTCGACACCTCACTCAAATTCGCCCAGGACTGGGGTTTCACCAATGCCCAGATGGTCCTCCGCCGGGTCAACCCGCAGATAGCATCCGCCGATGCCCTGACCCGCGAGGCGCTGGAATGGTCCAAACGATTGGCCGGCCCGGATGGCCAGCCCGCCACCGTCACCACCACCGGCCACTCCATGGGCGGCACCCACACCCAGGTCATGGCCTATCGCTACGGCCTGTACGGCGAGACCTTCAACGCCTTCGGCGCCAACAGTCTGGCGCTGCGCGTGCCCGCCGACCCGCAGGCCAACGTCATCAACCACGTGCGCGCCACCGACATGGTCAGCGCCCTCAGCCACCATTACGGCGAGGTGCGCGGCTATGCCATCCGCAAGGACGTGCAGGATCTGCTGGCCGACGGCGAGGACCCGCGCATCCAGGGCGTGGCCGGATTCCTCCATGACGCCAAGCAGGTGGGCCTCGCCCCGCACGACATTCAGCAGTTCTACCGGCAGAACCCGGTGTCCGGCGCGCCATTACTGTCGCAGGAAAACGCCGCGCGCTTCGAACAGAACCGCGGCATGTTCCAGGCTTTCCGCCACGACCTTTATCAAACGCGCGCCATGCTGGGCAACGGCATGGACCTCAAGCGCGAGTTCGAGAACGCCATGGAGCACCGCCTGCCGGGCGATCCCGCGCGTCTGCCCAAGCCGCCGCAGGAATGGGATGCCGGTTTCCCCGAGCTGTTCAAGCGCGAGGCCATGCGCTACCACTTGCGGCAGCGCGAGAGCCTGGAACTGCTGATCGACGGCATCCGCTCCACTCCGGGCCGGGTCATGGATTGGGGCGGGGAAAAGATGCAGCAACTGGAAGAAAACGTCCGGCGGGAATTGGGGGTGCCGCTTTCCTCGCTCGACACCCCGCAGGCCGCACCGCCGCCGCCGCGCCTGGACGACCCCGGCCACCCGCGCCACGCCATGTACCTGGGCGCGCTGGCGGGCATGTTGGAGATTGACGAGAAGCACCAACGCGCGCCGGACGGCCGCACCCTCCAGGCCGCCGCCGCATTGGCCACCGCGGCCACCGCCAACGGCCTGAAGCAGATCGACCACATTCTGTTGAGCAGGGATGGGACGAACCTGATCGCGATGGAGGGCGAGCCCGGCAACCCGACACGGCGCATGGCGACATTGCCCACCCTGGCCGCGCTGGATCAACCGATGGACGAGAGCCTGGCGCAGATTGCGCAATCGGAGCGGGCGCAGGCCAGCCAACAACTGGCCGAGCAGCAGAATCAACAACAACAGCAGCAGCAACGCGGCCTTGTGATGGGGTGAGCGGCCCGGGCCGCCTCAACGCCCCGCCAAAAATTCCGCCGCCACCGCCGCCACGGCCGCCGGCGTTTCCATATGCAGGTGGTGGGTGCCGGGCATGACGAACATTTCGCCCCTCGGCAGACAGGCCGCATAGCGGCGGCGCACGTCGTCGGGCAGGTAGGGCTGGGCGGGGTCGGCGAACACCACCCGGGCCGGGCATTCGATTCCGGCCACCAGCACCTCGATCTGTTCGTCCACCGGGCGGATGAACGTCGGCACCATCAACCGCTGGTCGCTCGACCAGACAAAGCCCCCCTCGCATTCGCGGATACCGCGCTCGACGATCAAACGCGCCACCGGCGCGCTCATTTGATTGGCCCGCATCCGCGCCTGGATCGCCTCCTCGACACGCTCGAACACGCGCAGCGGCTTTTCGCGCAGCATGCGGCTGGCCCGCACCGACTCGCGCAGGCGCTCAGCGGTGTGTTCGGCGTGGTCGGACAGCCCGCCCAGCGCCTCGATGCAGACCAGCTTCTCGATGCGCTCCGGCACCGATGCGGCGACCAGGCTGGCGATCCCCGCCCCCATCGAATGCCCAAGCAGACCGAAGCGCGACCAGCCCAGCGCATCGGCCACATCCAATACGTGGTGGACGGCCAGTTCGAAAGTGTAGTTCGCGCCCGCCGGCAGATGCACGCTGCGGCCGTGGCCGGGCAAATCGATGGCGACGAGTTCGACGTCATCGAGATATTCGGCCAGCGGCGCGAAGCTCGCGGCATTGTCCAACCAGCCGTGCAGGGCGAGCACGCGCGGCCGGCCGGCCGCCCCGCCACGCAGACCGGCGACGCGCCCGAGCGGGATATCGATGGATGTTTCTTGAAGACGCATGGAAATAGGATTCAACTCTCGACCTCAGCCGATTTTGGCACAGCCACGTGCTTTGATTCCGCATTGCCCACGCCGCGGGACGGCCCCGCGAGGGAGGGGTCAGGGCCTTTTCTTCGACAGGGCGCTGGCGATCCCCACCCCGACGAGAAACGAAACGATCGTCCCCGCCATGCTGAAGAAGGCGGAAACGGAAAACAACCAAACGTTGACGAATGCGCCAACCACGTTTTCACTCACGCCGCTCATGACGAGCGGAATCGAGAATATATAGACGTATATGGCTGAGATCAGCCCCGAATAGTAGGAAACCGTCAACACCGGCAGCGATAAGGCCACCACCGCGGCAAACGCGCCTTTCCGGTTGCCGGGGGTATCGGCGCTCGCGAACTGTCTTTTGAGCAAGATCGATGCCAGTTTGTACCCGAGCGGCAAGCCGGCCACCATGCCGGCCACGGGCGCATATTCCAGGATCAGAGACTGTATATCCACGCTGGGTACGACGATTGGCCCGTTTCGATCCTCGGCCCGCCCGACGCCACCGTCAAGCGTGATTTTCGGAGGTGTCGGAAACCGAACGACCCGGAATTCCTCCAGCCCGGACGATTTCCGCCAGCGCCTCGGCATGCGCGGAGCTGTCGTTGAGGCAGGCGACGTAGCGGAACTCCCCGCCGCCCGCCGCGCGGAAGGCATCGGCGTTCTGCATCGCGATTTCCTCCAACGTTTCCAGGCAATCAACCGAGAAACCGGGGCAGACGACGTCGAGCCGGCGCACGCCCTCGCGGCCGAGCCGCTCCACCGTGGCCAGTGTGTACGGCTGCAACCAGCGCTCACGGCCGAAGCGCGACTGGTAGGTCAGCACGATCTCCTCGCGGCCGAGGCCGAGCGCGGCGGCGATCGCCCGCGTGCCGGCCTCGCACTGCGCGGCATACGGGTCGCCGCCCTTCACCAGCCGCTCGGGAATGCCGTGGAAGGACAGCAGCAGTTTCTCGCCGCGGCCATACGCGGCCCAGTGCGCGCGGATCGAACCGGCGACGGCGGCCACCCAGCCGGGATCGTCGTGATAATCGCGGACGGTTTCGATGCGGGCGCCGGGCAGGCGCGCGCGCGCGGCGTCGACCACGTCCTCGACCGAGGCGGTGGTGGTGGTCGAATACTGCGGATACAGCGGCAACACGGTGATGTCGCGGATGCCCTCGCCATGCAGTTTCTCGATTGCCGCGCCCAACGCCGGCTGGCCGTAGCGCATCGCCGGCAGCACCTTCCAGCCCGGCATCCGCGCCGCCACCGCCGCGGCAAGACGGGTGGTATGGGCCAACAGCGGCGAGCCTTCGTCCATCCATATCTCGGCGTACTTCTCCGCCACCACCGGGCTGCGCCGCGGCAGGATGACGAAATCCAGCAGCGGCTTCCACAGCAGCGGCGGAATCTGCACCACGCGCCGGTCGGTGAGGAATTCGCGCAGGTAGGCGCGTACCGCATCGGTGCTGGGCGCGGCGGGCGTGCCGAGGTTGGCGAGGACGAGACCGCGCATGGCGGCAACTGGCGAGGGCGCTGGCATAGGACGACAAGGATACCGTCGGTCCCCGCGCGTCGGGCCGATGTTCATCTGCGGGCCGACATCGCGCATTCGGCTGCGACTATCCTGCGACAGTTCCCCGCTACGGATATCGCCATGCGCCGCCTTGCCGCCCTTGCCCTCGCCACCACACTCGCCACCCCGTCCGCCTTCGCCGGCGAGGCCGAGGACGCGCGCGCCAAGGACGCGGTGCGGGTGTTGAACGAAAGCCTGGCGATCCCCGAATCGGCCATCCCCGACAAGCTGTTCGACGAGGCGCGCGGCATCGTCATCGTGCCCGACACCATCAAGGCCGGGTTGGTGCTCGGCGGCCGCCGCGGCCTGGGGCTGATGTCGGTGAAGACCGCCGACGGCAGTTGGTCGAACCCGGTGTTCGTCAAGCTCGTCGGCGGCAGCATCGGCTTCCAGGCCGGCGTGCAGTCGTCCGACGTGGTGCTGGTGATCCGCAACGATCGCGGAGTGGAAAACATCGTCAACGGCAAATTCACCCTCGGCGCCGACGCCGCCGTGGCCGCCGGCCCGGTCGGGCGCAACGCCGCCGCCGCCACCGACGGCCAGTTCAAGGCCGAGATATGGTCGTGGTCGCGCTCGCGCGGGCTGTTTGCCGGGGTGGCGCTGGATGGCGCCGTGCTGAGGATCGACAACGCCGCCAACCAGCTCGTCTACGGCGAAGGCGCGACACCGCGCATGATCTTCGAAAACCGCGCGCCGCGCGCCGCCGATCCCGCCGTGGTGGCGATGCGCGACGCCCTGGAGGAAGCCACCGCCACCGCCCGCGCCCGCCGCCACGAGCCGGAAGAAAGGCCGGTCCACGCACCGGTGGCACAGCCGGCCACGCCCACGGCCCCGGCCAGCGCGCCTGCCGCCAACCCGCCACCGGCCCAGCCGCCACAGCCCGCGCAGAACAGCCAGGTCAAGACCACGCCGCTCACCGACGGCGGCTGAGACCGGCGCGCCGATCCCATCGGTCACCTGCGTTATCCTTCGCTCTCCCGTTTCCGCCCGGACTCCCTGCCATGCTTGGTTGGCGCGAACTACTCATCCTGCTGGTCATCGTCCTGCTGGTCTTCGGCGCCAAGCGCCTGCGCAACATCGGCGAAGACCTCGGCGGCGCGGTCAAGGGCTTCAAAAAAGGCATGGCCGAGCCGGAAGACCCGAAGCAGCTTGGTGACGGTCGCGACAACGAGACGAAGACCGCGCCGCGCCGCGAGGACAGCACGCCGCCGCGCGACGCCTGAACCGGCGCGTCCGGGCGTGAACCGCGGCCATGTTTGAAATCAGCTTTCCCGAACTCGTCATCCTGGCGGTGATCGCCCTCCTGGTGCTCGGCCCCGAACGCTTGCCGAAGGCGGCGCGCTTCGCCGGGCTGTGGGTACGCCGCGCCCGCGCGCACTGGCATTCGGTGAAGAGCGAATTCGAACGCGAACTGGCCGACGAGGAACTGCGCCACAACCTGGAAGCCACCCGCAAGGCGCTGGCCGAAGCGGAAAACGAACTGCGTCAGAGCGCATCGAACATCGAACAGATCGCGCGCGAAGCCGCCGCCCCGGCTGCCGCGGCCCCGGTCAGCGAGCCGGCCGCGCCGCCTTCCGCCCTGGCTGCCGACGCCGCCCGCCGCGACGATCCCGCCCGATGAACGACGCCAGCGCCACCGCCGGCTGGCTCTCGCACCTGGTCGAGCTACGCGCGCGGCTGGTCAAGGTGGCGGTCACGGTGATCGTGCTGTTCGCCGCGCTGGCGGTATTCAGCGGCGAGCTTTACACCCTGCTGGCCGAACCGATGGTGGCCGCCCTACCGGCGGGCAGCCAGATGATCGCCACCGATCCCCTCACGCCGTTCTCCACCCCGCTGCGGCTGGCGCTCTACCTGGCCCTGCTGCTGGCCGCGCCGGTACTGCTCTACCAGGGCTGGGCCTTCGTCGCGCCGGGACTCTATCGCCACGAAAAACGGCTGGCGGCGCCGCTCCTGGCCTCCTCCATGCTGCTGTTCTACGCCGGCTGCGCCTTCGCCTATTTCGTGCTGCTGCCGGCGATGTTCAAGTTCCTCGCCATGGCCCGGCCCGAAAGCGTGACGATGATGCCGGACATCGCCCGCTACCTCGATTTCGTCGCGGTGATCGCCCTGGCCTCGGGCTTCAGCTTCGAGGTGCCGGTGGCGATCACCATCCTGGTGCTGCTGGGCTGGGTGACGCCGACGCAACTGCGCACGGCGCGCGGCTACGCGCTGATCGCCATCGCCGTCATCGCCATGATCATCACCCCCGGCGACGGCGTGTCGATGATCCTGATGATGATCCCGATGTACCTGCTGTACGAAGCCGGCATTCTGGCCGCCGCGGCGGTCGCACCGAAACCGGCCACGCCGCCCGATGCGCCCACCGACTCCGCCCGCTGACGCGCCCGCCGCCGGCCTGTGGCCGCGCACGGTGGCCTGGCTGGTCGATGCACTCCTGCTGGCGGCACTGGCCGCGATGGCGTCCGCCGCATTGCCCGGCGCCCGCTGGCCGGCGCTGGTCGCCGCATGGCGGGCGCTTGGCGCGACCATGGGCCGGACAATGCTCACGATGTTCGAGCACGGCGGCGACCCGCCGAACATCCCGCTGGCGATGCTGGCCGCCAACGGCCCGCTGCGCCCCGCCATCGCCGAGGTGGCCGCCGCCCTGCACCACGCGCTTGCGCCGCCGCTGCTGCTATTGCTCGGCCTGGCCCTGCTCTACTGGCCGTTCGGCGAATCCGGCTCGGCCCAGGCGACGCCGGGCAAACGGCTCGTCGGCCTGCGCGTGACCGACGCCCATGGCCGGCGGCTCGGCCCCGTGCAGGCGTTGAAGCGCCACCTCGCCGGCGGCCTGTCCTGGCTCAGCCTCAACATCGGCCACCTGCTCGCCGCGCAAGGGCCGGAACACCTGGCCCTGCACGACCGCCTTGCCGACACCCGGGTGCGATGGCGCGATGGCGCGGCGCGGAAAACCCCGGCCTGGGGCTGGCTGCTGGTCGTCGCGGCGATGCTGCTACCGCCGCTGCTGGCGGCACAAGCCATGCTCGCCTTGGCGCGGGCAATGAACGCCGCGATGGGGCTGTAGCGCCCCCGCCCGAGCTGTACGGCGCGCTGCTGGCCGTCGTGGCGATGCCGCCGCCGCTGCTGGCGGCACAAGCCATGCTCGCCTTGGCGCGGGCAATGAACGTCGCGATGGGGCTGTAGCGCCCCCGCCCGAGCTGTACGGCGCGCTGCTGGCCGTCGTGGCGATGCCGCCGCCGCTGCTGGCGGCACAAGCCATGCTCGCCTTGGCGCGGGCAACGAACGCCGCGATGGGGCTATACGGCGCGCTGCTGGCCGTCGCGGCGATGCTACTACCGCCGCTGCTGGCGGCACGCGCCATGCTCACCTTGGCGCGGGCAATGAACGTCGCGATGGGGCTGTAGCGCCTCCCGCCCGGGCTGCTCGGCGCGAGGGTTCGTTGCGCACGCCCCCGGCCACGAAGTAGCCGGTGCCGCGACGGCACCGCCTCAGTGCTGCTTGGACGGCCCGCGCGTCACCAGCGATTTCAAACCGCGACCGATCCGCGACAGCAACGAGGATTTGGCCTCGACCGGGGTGGCCGACACCTCCAGCACGCGCTTGGCCTCGGCCACCGCCTGCACGTTGGCATTGTTGTCCTGGCTGGCCACCGCGCCGTCCACCGGCTTGCCGCGACGCCGGCGACGGCGTTTTCTCGGCGCCTTTTCCGCGCCCTCGCCCATTCCGGCGATGGCGGACGCGGCAGCGGCGGGTGCGGCGACTTCGGTATCGGCCTGGGGCGGCCTCGGCGCGCGCGGCTTACGCTCGCCCTGCGGCGCGGCGCCTTCGCGGCGCGGACCACGGCGCTCGCCTTCGCCACGACGCCCGCCGCCGCGCGGGCCGGAACGGCCACCGCCGCCGCGCTTGGCTTCGTCGGCGGCGCGCGCCTCGCGGGCTTCCTTGAAGATTTCGCCGATCGATTCGCCCGCCTCGCCATCGCCTTCCACGCGCGCCGGGCGCGGCAATGCGCTCAGCAACTCCGCCGTCACCGGCTCGGAAGGGATCTTCTGTTCGATGTAAGCCTCGATGTCCGGCAACGACATTGCGTAGCGCTCGCAGGCGAAGCTGATCGCGTCGCCCTCGGCGCCGAGGCGCGCGGTGCGGCCGATGCGGTGCACGTAGTCCTCGGCATCGAACGGCAGGTCGTAGTTGTAGACGTGGCTGACGCCATCGATGTGCAACCCGCGCGCGGCCACATCGGTGGCGACCAGGATTTCCAACTGACCGGCCTGGAACTTCTTCAGCAACGATTCGCGCTTCTTCTGCGGCACGTCGCCAGACAGCACGCCGACCCGGTAGCCGGCCTTCTCCAGCGCGCGCGCCACCCGTTCCACGAACGCCTTGGTGTTGACAAAGACCATCGTGCGTGCGCCCTCGCTGCGCGAGAGCAGGCCGATGAGAAGCGGCAGTTTTTCCTCGTCGGCCGGGTAGTAGAGCTTCTGCCGCACGCGCGCGGCGGTGACGGTCTCGGCCTCGACGACGAGTTTCTCCGGCTCGTTCATGTGCTCGTAGGCCAGCTCCAGCACGCGGTGCGAGAGGGTCGCCGAGAACAGCAGGGTCTGGCGCTCGGTGCGGATCGGCATGCGCCGCAGCAGGAAGCGGATGTCCTTGATGAAGCCGAGGTCGAACATGCGGTCGGCCTCGTCCAGGATGCACACTTCGCAGGCGTGCAGGCTGACCACCTTGTGCTGCTTGACGTAATCGATCAGGCGGCCGGGCGTGGCGATGATGATGTCGGCGCCGGCCTGCAACTGGGCGCGCTGCCTGTCGTAATCGACGCCGCCGTAGACCAACGCGATCTTCAGGCCGAGGTTGGAGGCGAACTTCATCGCATCCTTGTGGATCTGGATGGCCAGCTCGCGGGTCGGCGCGAGGATCAGGCAACGCGGGTCCTCGGGCTTCTTCTCGGCCAGCGCCGGGCGGGTCAGCAGGCGGTTGATCGCGGCGATCAAAAAGGCCAGCGTCTTGCCGGTGCCGGTCTGGGCCTGCCCGGCCACGTCGCGCCCGGGCAGCGCCACGGGCAGGGTCATCGCCTGGATCGGCGTGCAGCGGGTGAAGCCCGCGGCCTCCAGCCCGGCCAGCAGGCCCGGGTGAAGATCGAAGGAGGAGAAGGAAACGTCGGTCAGGGGTTTGTCGGACATGAATATGAGAATGCCGTGGGCGCACGCGGCGCTTGCATGAAAGATGGCCGCGCCGCAGACTTGCGGAAGTGCCGCGCGGGCGGGTCGACGGACGGCTTGAAACCGCCACGGAAGCGCCCCAGTCTAACAAGCCGCGCCGCCTTTCCGCCTATTTTCCTTGGAGCCGCCATGAGCGACAACGTCATCCACGCCACCGATTCCGATTTCGCCCAACACGTACTGGAGGCCGACGTGCCGGTGCTGGTCGACTTCTGGGCCCCGTGGTGCGGCCCTTGCCGGATGATCGCCCCCGCGCTGGATCAACTGGCCGACGAATACGCCGGCAAGGCCAAAATCGTGAAGATCGACATCGACCAGAACCAGGCCACCGCGCTGAAATACCACGTGCGCTCGATCCCCATGCTGCTGGTGTTCAAGGGCGGCCAGATCCAGGCCACCCAGGTGGGCGCGGTCGGCAAGCCGCAGTTGGCGGCGCTGATCGACAAGGCGTTGTAAGCAAGTCCCGGCCGGGGCATCGAGCGCCGGCTTCTCCTTTCCGCGCTCGACGCCGGAAAGCAACCGCCTTGGCTTTCCGCCCGGCGCGCCCTCCCACGCCAAAGCTCCCGCGCGGCCCCCGCCGCCGCAATGCGCCGCCGCGCGCAATGGCGCGGGGTGAAACACCGGCCCGGCCACGCCCTCCCGCCTGAATGTGTCGCGCCGGAATCCCGATGGCACTTGCATCGGCCTCGGCGCGGGTGTAATTTCACCCACGTCTGGCGCAACCTGCGACCCGCAGCTCACTTCCGCCGACGTTCTCCGATTTCATGACTTTCCGACGCCCGATGTCCATGCCGGGCGCTCGACCGCGAGGATTTCCCGCTTGTCCGACGATACCCAGACCCCCGAGGCTCCCGCGCCAAAGCGCCGCGGCCGCCCGCCCAAGGCCCGTCCCGTGGCCGATACCGCCCTGCAACCCAGCCTGATCGAGAGCGCCCCGGCCGAGAAGCCGCCGACCGCCGACAGCGCACCAACGCCCGCACCCGCGCCGGCTGCCGCACCCGTCGCCAACGACGCGCCGGCGCCCTCCGGCCAGGACGCCGGCGACGCCGGAAAGCTCGCGCCCCAGGGCCAGGGCGGGCAGCCACAGAATGGCGATGGCCAGGCGCGCGAGTTCCGCCACAACAACCGCCGCGAGCGCTTCAAGAACCGCCGACAGCGCTACCGCGACCACGGCCTGCCCGAGGACGGGGGCATGCAGGAGCCTTTCGTGCCGCGCCCGCATCCGCAGGTGCCGGAAGGCTTCGCCACCTACTCGCTGTCCGATCTGAAGCGGATGCCCGCGCCGAAACTGCTCGACATCGCCGAGCAATTGCAGATCACCGATGGCGTCGCGCGCGCGCGCAAGCAGGACATCATCTTCAGCATCCTCAAGATTCTGACCCGCCACGGCGAAGGCGTGGCCGCCGATGGCGTGTTGGAAATCCTGCCCGACGGTTTCGGCTTCCTACGCGCGGCCGAGGCCAGCTACCTGGCCGGCCCGGACGATGTCTACATAAGCCCCAGCCAAATTCGCCGCTTCAACCTGCGCACCGGCGACCACATCGCCGGCCGCATCCGCTGGCCGAAGGACGGCGAGCGCTACTTCGCGCTGAACATCGTCGACACCATCAACGGCGAGCCGATCGAGGCCAGCAAGAACAAGACCCTGTTCGAGAACCTGACGCCGCTGTTCCCGCGCAAGCGCTTCCGGCTGGAGCGCGGCGATGGTTCCAGCGAGGACATCACCGGCCGCATCCTCGACCTGATGGCCCCGCAGGGCAAGGGCCAGCGCTCGCTGATCGTCAGCCCGCCCAAGGCCGGCAAGACGATGATGATGCAGCAGATCGCCACCGCGATCACCACCAATCACCCGGAAGTGCATCTCATCGTCCTGCTGATCGACGAGCGTCCGGAAGAAGTGACCGAAATGCAGCGCACCGTGCGCGGCGAGGTGATTTCGTCGACCTTCGACGAGCCGGCCGCGCGCCACGTGCAGGTCGCGGAAATGGTGATCGAGCGCGCCAAGCGGCTGGTCGAGCACAAGAAGGACGTCGTCATCCTGCTCGATTCGGTCACTCGCCTGGCGCGCGCCTACAACAACGTGCTGCCCAGCTCGGGCAAGGTGTTGACCGGCGGCGTCGACGCCAACGCCCTGCACCGGCCGAAGCGTTTCTTCGGCGCGGCGCGCAACGTCGAGGAAGGCGGCTCGCTCACCATCATCGCCACCGCGCTGGTCGATACCGGCAGCGCGATGGACAAGGTGATCTACGAGGAATTCAAGGGTACCGGTAACAGCGAGATCCACCTCGACCGCCGCATCACCGAGAAGCGCGTGTATCCGGCCATCGGCGTCAACCTCAGCGGCACCCGCCGCGAGGATCTCTTGATCGAGTCGGATCTGCTGCAAAAGATATGGATTCTGCGCAAGCTCATTCACCCGATGGACGAGATCGCGGCGATGGAATTTCTGCTCGACAAGATGAAGCAGACCAAGTCGAACGACGAGTTCTTCGCTTCGATGAAGCGCTGAGCGGGCGGGCCTACCGCCCGCGTGGCGGGATCGACGAGCGCCCACGATCGATACGATAAGAAAACGCCCTGGGAAACCAGGGCGTTTTCTTTGCGCATGGCGCGGGGAACGCGACGCTCAGGGGGCGATGGGCAGGGATTTGGCGCGGATGTCGCCGCCGCCCATCGCCAGACGCCCATCCTCGCTATCGCCGACGTCGGAAATGCCGGCGATTCGGTCGGCATCGCCCTCCAGCGCCCAAGGCGCGAGCCGGCGCGGGCTGCGGGACTCGTGCCGCCAGCGTCCTTCCTGGTCGATCCTGGCGCCGCTCATGACGAAGAACACCGGCAACTGGCCGACACCATCGAAAGGTTGGCCCGGCTCGGGCGGCGCCAGTTCGAAGCGCCAGGTCCGGACAGCCGCCATCACCTCCTTCTCAAGCACTTCACGCGCCTTGTCCAGCACGCGGTCACGGCCGCGCACGTTGAACAGGGCGGACTGGGTAATGAAAACATCCTCAACCGTGCCATCGGGGCGCAGCTTGAGTTCGGTCATGACCGCGCCGCTGACGCCCGCCCGCATCAATCCCGCCGGATACTGGATCTGCCGACGCTGCTTGGCGATTGGCCGCATGGGCCTCGCCACCCTCGCTTCGCCCCCCTTCGGCGCGCCCATGCCGTCGTAGCGGCCATCGAAGAAACGCATACGCTCCAACCTGACTTCGTAACCGCCGCCGCGCTGTTGGCGGGCGACGAAAGTCATGCGCGCGAAAGTGCGGGCGTTGACCGGCTTGCCGTCGCGGATCACCGGTTCGAACTCGACCTCGGCCATGGCCTCGTTGGCCATCTTCGCGATGGCTTCGGGCAGCCCGGCGATCTTCAGTTGGTGCGAAGTGACTTTGCCGAGGGTATCGAATTCGATCACGCCATCGACCCGCATCGTCATCACCGATTCGGTGGTGGTGATGTCCAGTGCCCAGGCCGAGGCGGTGCGACTCTGCGCCAGGGCCGGTTGAGCCGCCTGCGCGGCCAGCGCGGCGGCGGCCAAGGTCAGCGACAAGAGCGTGTATCGAATCCGCATGGTTCCCCTCCTTGCGTGGATGTCGACGGAGTATGCACGCCACGGCGGCGCCCTGTCAGTCAGTCGCCGCGCCGATCGCGTAAGAAGCGCGCCATCGACATGCCCGGCCCCGGCGCGGCGGGCTGGGGGAATTCGGCGGCGATGTCGAGGAAGCCACGCATCAGGGCGATCTCGCGCGGGCCGCGGTTGAGCTGGTCGCGCTGCTCGGGGTCGGCCCCGGCCAGCAACAGGCGGCGCACCATGTCCGGCAGGCCGTGCAGGGCGGCCAGATGCAATGGGCCGAAACCGCGCGTGTCGCGCGCCGCCAGCGAAACGCCGGCATCGCGCAAGCGCTCGAAGGCCGCCGCCAGCACGGTCTCGTGGCAGGCCGCGCCCGGTTCGGCGCGGGCGCCGAGCAGCAGCAGCAGCGGCGTTACCCCGAGCGGGGTCGCGGCATCGGCGTCGGCGCCGGCCAGCAGCAGGGTGTCGAACAGGGCGACGACCCGCGCCCGGTCGGCGGCGCCAAAGGCGTGGAGCGCGGCGCAGTGCATCGGCAGCAAGCCTTCCTGGTCGCCCGCCTCGACCCGCGCGCCGGCGGCCAGCAGACGCTGGACGATCTGCGGCTGGCCCAGCGCGGCGGCCAGCATCAGCATGCTGGCGCCGCCGGACAGGCGGGCGTCGACATCGGCGCCGGCGGCCAGCAGGATATCGACCACTTCGCCGTGGTCGCGGCTGATGGCCGCCGAGAGCGGGGTGGCGCCGGTGGCGGCGGCCAGATCGGGGGCGGCGCCAGCGGCCAGCAAATGCTCGACCACCGGCTGGTGGCCGCCGCCGGCCGCGCGCAGCAGTGCGCCGCAGCCTTGCGCATCGCGGGCATCGCAGGCGAAGCCGAGGGCGAGGAGGCGCTTGACGCCCTCCAGATCGCCGATCGTGGCGGCGGCCGGCAGGTCTTCCTCGCGCAGCGGGCGGCCGGGATGCGGCCAGACGCGCCAATCCAGCCAACCCACCAATTCCCGTTGCCCGCTGGCAAGCGCCACGCCCAGCGCGGTCTGTCCGTCGCCGGCGCGCAGGGCCGGCTGGGCGCCGTGGCGCAGCAACAGGCGGACGGTGTCGGCCTGGCCGAGCGCGGCGGCCAGGTGCAGCGGCGCGAGGCCACGGGCGTCGGTCTGGTTGGGATCGGCGCCACGGGCGAGCAGGCCGCCCGCCAACCGTGGCCAACCCAGCCGGATCGCCAAGGCCAGCGGAGACTGCCCGCCGGCGGCCGGCGCGAATGGATCGATGCCGCGGGCGAGCAGATCGAGCGCCAGCGCCTCGCCAGCCGCCGCTGTCAGGCGGGCGGCCAGGGCGGCGGTCAGCAACCGGGCCAGCCCGCCACGGCCACCGGGCTGCGCGCCTGCCGCCAGCAGTGTCTCCAGCGCGTGGCGCGCGGCCGGCTCGGCGATGCGGTCGAACAGCAAGAACGCGACGCCATCGCCCTGGGCATCGCGGGCATCCAGGGTGGCGCCGAGTTGGCGCAGCAAGCCAACCCAGGCCGGGTTGGCGGCAGCGGTATCGAGCAAGGCGCGGTCGAGTTCTGCCTGCGAGAGCAGCGGCGCCAGTTGGCGCACGGCGGTTTCGTCGCCGGCGGCCAGGGCATCGCCCAGCAGGCGCGGCGGCGGCCGCGCGGCTTCATCATCACCCTCTCTGACGGTAACGGGCAGCGGGTAATCGGGATCGATCGCCGCCGCCAGCGCCCAGTGGCCTTCGGCCACGGCCTGTTCCAGCGCGGAATAGCCGGTGGCATCCAGCCGATGGGTATCGATGCCGCGCTCGCGCAACCAATTGGCCAGCGCCGGCCCGGCATGTCCATGGACCAGGGCCAGCATCAGGGCGTCGCGTCCGCGGGCGTCGACCGCCTGCACGTCGGCGCCGGCTTCCAGCAGGGCTTCCAGTAGCGGCTGCCGGCCGGTGCCGGCGGCGAGCAACCAGGCGTCGTGGCCGTCGTCGTCGCGCAGGGCGGGATCGGCGCCGGCATCGAGCAGGGTCTGGAGGATACCGAGATGGCCGGCGGCGGCGGCCTGATGCAGCGCGGTACGGCCATCCTCGCCACGGGCATCGGGGGCGGCGCGTTGCCGCAGCAGGAATTCGACGCCGGCGGGATCGTCCTCCTCGGGCGCGGCGGCGGCCAGCAGCACCGGCTGGCCGCCGGCCGGGTGCGCGTGCGCGCCGCGTTCGACCAGGAACTTCGCCATCCGCCAGTTGCCGGCCTGGCAGGCCAGCGCCAGGGGTGATTGGCGCTGGTCGTCAAGGGCGTCGATCTCGGCCGCGGCATCGAGCAGCAGCGCCGCCACCGAGGGGTCGGTGCTGCGCGCGGCGTGGTGCAGCGGCGTGCGGCCATCACCGTCGCGGGCGCGAACATCGGCGCCGTTGGCCAGCAGGGTCATCACCGCCTCCGGGCGGCCATGCCAGCTGTCGCGGGTGGCGGCGAGCAGGGGCGTGGGCTGGCCGGGCGCGGCGGTCAGCGGCACGCCGCGCTGGATCAGCGCGCGCAGCAGGCGCAGGTCGGGCAGCACGGCGGCCAGCTGCGCCAGCGTGCGCTGGTCGCGCTCGTCGGCGGGCGGAGGCGCCAACGCATCGGCGCCGGCTTCGAGCAGAGCCAGGGCGTGCTCGACCCGGCCATGTCGCGCGGCGGCGTACAGCTCGGCCGGCTCAGGCGGGACGGCGGGGGGGGCAACGGCCTTGGCCGCATCATCCGGGACGGCGGCGGGGGGCGAGGCGGCTTCGGCCGTTGGTTCGTCCCACAGGGTTTCCAGCGCTTCGACCTCCACCGGCTCGGCGTTGCGCGCCGCGCGCGGCGCTGCCGCCACCACGATGGCCGGGCCGCGACGCATGGCGAAGATCGCCGGCAATGACGCCAGCAGCGCGGCGAAGCCGGCGGCCAGCCAACGCGCCGGGCCTGGCAGGAGGCCGGGCACGGCCAACGCCAGCGGCAGCGCGAAGGCCACGGCCACGGCCAGCGCCAGGCCAAGGCCGCGCCAGGCGGCCGGTTCGATCTCGATCAGCCGTGGCCAGTCGCGCAGATCGTGCAGGTCGCCGGCCAGCGCATGCCGCCACAAGGGCCAGCCACGCCAGCACGCCAGCAGCAGGAAACCGAAGCCAGCCGAAGCCGCCAACGCCGCCCACACACCGCCGCCCGAGGCCAGCCACAGCAGCGGCCAGAGCAACAGCACGGCCGACGCGACAAGCCCAAGGCCCAGCAGGCGTAGGATCGGCGCGCGGCACGCGGCGCGCGGGGCCTTCATGCCGGCCAGCACGGCCAGCAGCCAACCCGGCACGGCCAGCGCCGGCGCGGCCCATCCCGCCCACGCCATCGCCAGCAGGCACAGCGCCGCCGGGACGGCCAGCCAGCGCGGGCCGCGAATGCGCGATTCAGGCATCGGTACCCCAATCCTCACGCATCGGATCGCCGGCCTGCGAGGGCGGGAACTGCAAGTGGAAACCGCGCGCGGCCAGGTTCTCCCTCACCTCCACCGGGTTCTCCCGGGCCAGCCGGCGTTCTGGCGTCAACGCCACCTCCAGCACGAACCGCAGCGGGCCCAGTTCGCCGCGCAGCGGTTCCGGCAGCCGGTCGAAATCGTCGCGGGCGGCGAGGAAGACGTAGGTATCGGCGCGCTTCGTGCTTTTGTAGACGTGGGCGAGCATGCGGAATGCCGGTCGAAACAAGCGCGGATTGTGCGCGAAAGCCCGTGATGACGAAAGCCACGCCGGGGCCGCGCCCTGCCCGCCCCGGCGCGAATGGTCTAGCCTAGCCGGCTACCCCCCACCGATTCCCGCCATGCGCCGATTGCTGCCGTTCGCCCTGTTCGCCCTCGCGTGTGCCGCCCCGGCGCACGCATCGCCGCCATTGACGTTGAAGCGGATCATGGCCGACCCGGACTGGATCGGGCCGGGCGTGGAAGACGCCTGGTGGCGCTGGGACGGCGCCGCCATCGACTTCAACCTCAAGCGCCGGGGCGAGAACATCCGCGATACCTACGGCGTGCCGGTCGATGGCAGCGCCGCCGCCGCCCGCCTGGACGGCCCCGCGCGCGCGCGGCTCGATGGCGCCACCCCGGTCTATACCGGCGATGGCCGCCGCAGCGCCTTCATCCGCCATGGCGATGTCTTCGTGCGCGATCTGCGCACCGGCGCGCTGACCCAGCTCACCCGCGGCCATGCGCGCGAATCGCGCCCGCAGTGGTCGCACGACGGCGCGCTGGTCTGGCGCCAGGGCAACGACTGGTACCGCTGGGACGGCCGACTGGTGATGCAGGCCGCCTCGCCACAAGCCATCGACCGCCCGGGCACCGCGCCCAAGCCCGACGACCTGCGCGAGCGCCAGCTTCGCCTGATCGACACGCTGAAGGCCGAGCGCGACCGCCGCGACGCCGCACGCAAACAGGACGAAGCCTGGCGCGCCGAAGACCCGACCCGCGCGCCGGCCCCGGTCTACCTGGGCAAGGAGGTCGAGATCGCCGACAGCGCGCTCTCCCCCGACGGCCGCTGGCTTCTGGTCATCACCACCGGGAAAAACGCGGACGCGGGACAGGCCGGCAAGATGCCGAAGTACGTGACCGAATCCGGCTACGAGGAATTCGAGGAAGTCCGTACCCGCGTTGGCCGCGACGCCCCGCCGCCGCAACGGCTGTGGCTGGCCGACATGGCCGCCGGCAGCGTGCGCGAGTTGACGTTCGACACCCTGCCAGGCATCGACCGCGACCCGCTGGCCGGCCTGCGCAAGGCCGCCGGCAAGGAAGCGCTGAAGGGCCAGCGCCCGGTGCGCATCGCCAGCGACGATCGCGGCAGCGATCCGGCGATCCGCTGGAGCGCGGATTCGCGCAACGTCGCCGTGCTGGTGCGCGCGGTGGACAACAAGGATCGCTGGATCGCCACCGTCGATCTGGCAGCGGGCCGGCTGCAACCGCGCCACCGGCTCACCGATCCGGCCTGGGTCGGCTGGGCCTTCAACGAATTCGGCTGGATGCCCGACCATCGCACGCTCTGGTACCTCAGCGAGGAAAGCGGCTACTCGCACCTCTACACGCTGGATGGCCAGACCCGCCGCCAGCTCACCCAGGGCCGCTGGGAAGCCTCCGCGGTGGAAGTCACGCGCGATGGCGGCGCCTTCTACTTCCGCTGCAACCGCAAGTGGCCCGGCGATTACGAAGTCTGCCGGGTGCCGGCCGGCGGCGGCGACGTGCGCGAGGTGACGGCGCTCGACAGCGTCGAGAATTTCGCGCTTTCGCCCGATGGCGCGAAGCTGCTGCTGCGCTGGTCGTCCAGCTACACCCCGCCGCAGCTCGCGGTGATCGGCAGCGATGGCGCGGGGCTTAGGAAGCTGACCGACACCCGCAGCGCCGAATACCGGGCGATCGACTTCGTCCAGCCCGAATTCGTGCGGGTGCCGTCCAAGCACGGCGCCGGCGATATCTGGGGCAAGTTCTACGGCCCGGAGACGATGCGGCCCGGCAAGCGCTATCCGGTGGTGATGTTCGTGCATGGCGCCGGCTATCTGCAAAACGTCGAGGCCGGCTATCCCAACTATTTCCGCGAACAGATGTTCCACCACCTGCTGGTGCGGCAGGGCTACATCGTGCTCGATCTCGATTACCGCGCTTCCGCCGGCTACGGCCGCGACTGGCGCACCGCGATCTACCGCTGGATGGGCAAGCCCGAGCTGGAGGACTACCTCGACGGCATCGACTGGCTCGTGGCCAACAAGCAGGGCGACCGCGACCGCGTCGGCATCTACGGCGGCAGCTATGGCGGCTTCATGAGCTTCATGGCGCTGTTCAAGTCGCCCGGCACCTTCAAGGCCGGCGCCGCGCTGCGCCCGGTCGCCGACTGGTCGCAGTACAACCACGCCTACACCAGCAATATTCTCAACACGCCGGAGCTGGACCCCGAGGCATACAAGCGCTCCTCGCCCATCGAATTCGCCGACGCGCTGCAAGACCACCTGCTGATCAGCCACGGCATGATCGACGACAACGTGTTCTACAAGGATTCGGTGATGCTGGCGCAGCGGCTCATCGAACTGGGCAAGGACAAATGGGAAGTGGCCAGCTACCCACTGGAGCGCCATGCCTTCAAGCACCCCGCCAGCTGGCAGGATCAGTACCGCCGCATCTTCGAATTGTTCGAACGGACCTTGAAAGACTAGCCCGGAAGTTGCCACCTCCTCTCTTCAACCTCCGTCGCGCGGGTGATCGCGTGGCGCCATCGCTCCTTACGCCATGCCCGATCTCCGCCGCTTTCGCCCCACGCTTTCCGCCAACGCCGTAATGGCCCTGGCGGCCCTGTGGATGACCCTCTTCAGCAACCAGCGCCTGTGGGGGCTGATCTACGCCGCGCCGTTCGACAGCCCCCTTTCAACCTGGCTGTTCCGCGCGGTGATGGCCGCGCTGGTGTTCGCCTTCGCGCTGATGATGATCCTGCCCTTCTCGTTCAAGGGCGCTTTGAAGCCCTGGCTGGCCTTCCTGCTGGTCGCCGCGGCTTCGGCCAATGTGCTGACGGTGGATTTCGGCGCGGTCGCCGACCGCCATGCCATCGCCAGCGTGTTCGAGACCGACCGCCGCGAGGCCGGCGAGATGATGTCGCCCTGGGTGCTGGCACGGATCTTCGCCACCGGCGTGCTGCCGGCCTTGTTGGTGTTCTGGACGAAGATCGCCTGGAAGCCGTTCGGCCGCGAACTGCTCGCGCGTTGGAAGCCGTTGGCCGGCGTCATCGCGCCCATCGCCATCGCCATCGCCGGCTTTGGCCAGCAGGTGATCCCATTCGTGCGGAACCACCCGCCGGTGCGCTATCTGACCCTACCCTTCTCCACCCTGAGCGCCAGCGCCGGCTACCTCCAGCACGCGGTGGAAGGCAATCGCCCGCATACCCAGATCGGGCCGGATGCCAGGCGCGTGCACGGCGCGGAAGCCGGACGCAAACCGCGCGTGCTGGTCGTGGTGGTCGGGGAATCGGCGCGCAGCGAAAGCTTCGCCCTCGATGGCTACGCCCGCGATACCACCCCTGAACTCGCCAAGCTGCCCGTGCTGTTCTTCGGCAACATCGCCAGTTGCGGCACCAATACCGCGACTTCGCTGCCCTGCATGTTCTCCGACCTCGTCCGTGGCAATTACCGGCAGAAGGTCGCCAACACCCGCGACAACGCGCTCGACCTTCTGGCGCGCGCCGGCTGGCAGGTGGAATGGATCGACAACAACACCGGCAGCAAGAAAGTGGCGACGCGGGTCAAGGAAACCCCGGTGATGTCCAGCACCGATTCGCGCTGGTGCGTCAAGGAAGGCTGCCACGACGAACTGCTGGTGGACAAACTGCAAAAACGCCTCACCGACATCGGGCAAGACACGGTGATCGTGCTGCACACCCTGGGCAGCCACGGCCCCGCCTACTACGCCCGCTATCCGCAGGCATTCGCCCGCTTCCAGCCCGAATGCCGCAGCACCCAGTTGCAGCGCTGCGCGCGCCAGTCCATCGTCAACACCTACGACAACAGCATCCTCTACACCGACCACGTACTGGCGCGGATGATCGACGCACTGCAAGCCGACACCGCCATCGATCCCACCCTGCTCTACCTCTCCGACCACGGCGAATCGACCGGCGAAAAAGGCCTTTACCTGCACGGCGCCCCCTACGCCTTCGCACCCTCGCAGCAGACCCGCGTACCGATGATCCTTTGGGTCTCGCCCGGCTACGCCAAGGGTATCGGCCTCGACCTGGATTGCCTTGCCGGCAAGACCGGCGGCACCTATTCGCACGACAACTTCTTCGATAGCCTACTTGGCTTCGGCGACGTGGCGAGCGACGCACAGCGCGCGCAACTCGACATCACCCGGAGCTGCCGGAGCTGAGCGGCTGGACTGGCCCGCCTCGCATCCACCAATCGGCAGTCCGGCTCACCCGCCCCCTCCTGTCCGCGGAACCGGACACCGGCTAGGCAATCCCCCCCTCCCCCCACGAGCCGCACCAGCGGTAACGGGTGGTGCTGGATGAGCCCCCGGCCGGGTCACCCGGGGGATAGCCGTCAGGCCCGCCGACAGAAAGCCGCTCCCGAACTGGCCTCCTTGAAGCCATTCCATTACGCCCCCCGTCACCGCCTGTGCCGCTATCTGGGCGACGTCGCTGGCCACGCCATACCCTATCCCGAACGTCAGCGCCGCCGTGAACGCCCCCTTCGCCGCCCCAGACCAGCTTTGCGTCGCGATCCCCGCCGCCGCCGCGCCCCCCGCCACCGTCACCAAAAACGCCGCCGCATACATCTGTTGCGCCAGGTAGTACTGACCGAACACCGCCGCCACCACCCCCACGATCACCGCCAGCCACTGCCTCTCCTTCACCCCGATCATCCCCGTCGGGTCGGTATAGGCATACGGGTTGTTGAACACGTACGTGTACGCGTTCCAGCTCTGCGCGTTCTCGGGTGCTTGCACCACCGGGTCCACTTGCAGGAATCGCCCCAGTTGCGGGTCGAACATCCTCGCGTTCATGTGGATCAGGAAAACATTTCTCATAATTTACCTTCCAAAAGGAAGAGTAATTTGATATTCCGTTATTTTATTCTCCACCATTGAGCACTATAACCATTACCGACAATCCTCCAGGTCGGGCAAACCGGCTTTACGTCGTGAATCAATTATATAGGTGATGTATTTCGAGGCATTTTCACGCCCTTTATTTGCATCAATAACACGTAACCACTGTGCATTCCATGAAACCATCCCACCTCTGGGACGGCTTCCTGCAACTTCATTAGCAACAGCTCTATCCACGTCGGCTTGCCAATCGCGCCACATCCTCGGCGTATCTAGCAAGATAACATTGCCTCGCTCATCCTTTTTTACATCAACAAAGGACTCTTTATTAAAGATACCGCCGCCATTGGACATACTGCACCCCACAAAAATCGTTATGCACATTAACCAAAATATATTGCTTTTCATGGCATACTCTCTACGGCAAACCATTGGCCGAGTGCGCACACATACCGCACATCAGGTCACGGAACCCAGACAGCCATTTGAGCGGATTTATTGTAGGGGCATAGATGTTCGCCACATCGCCCCACGACTGGACGTATTGCATTGAACCACCATTGATGTTCACAGCAGAACGCGCACTGGAGTAACTCAACGCTGGGCTTCGCAGCACGAAACTTGAACCTCGCGGCAGACCGTAGTAACGCGCCGCATTGGTTACCGTCAATGTGCCCTGGCTGTGAGCAATGATCGTCATCGAATGATCGACATCAGATAATCCTTTAGCGAATCTCGCTGCCAGCGGATCCCCGTATCTGCCAAAGAACTTCTGACGGAACGATTGCCATATATCAGCAACAAAGCCGCCTGATGGATTGAAATAACCAGCAGCAGGTGTTGGGCTTGAATTCAATGCTGCTACGAAGGCATCGCGATCTCCCTTGATGCCATTTGTCATCACCGTGTCGTAGTCATTAATGTTTGTCGATCCTCCGTTCGGATAAATCCATTCCCCATCACTTTGTGCCGCATCCTGATCCATATCACGCTGAGCGTGATCGCCCCTCATCATTGCAGCCTGAATCGCCCCACTGGCCGCTCCGTTCGCAAACTTGCCTCCCGTCACTTCCGAGATCGTTCCCCCCACCAGCGCGCCCGTCACGATCCGCCCCATGTCGTTACCAATCCGCCCCACCTGCGGCATGAACGCCGCCGTCAGGCCCGCCGACAGAAAGCCGCTCCCGAACTGGCCTCCTTGAAGCCATTCCATTACGCCCCCCGTCACCGCCTGCGCCGCTATCTGGGCGACGTCGCTGGCCACGCCATACCCTATCCCGAACGTCAGCGCCGCCGTGAACGCCCCCTTCGCCGCCCCAGACCAGCTTTGCGTCGCGATCCCCGCCGCCGCCGCGCCCCCCGCCACCGTCACCAAAAACGCCGCCGCATACATCTGTTGCGCCAGGTAGTACTGACCGAACACCGCCGCCACCACCCCCACGATCACCGCCAGCCACTGCCGCTCCTTCACCCCGATCATCCCCGTCGGGTCGGTATAGGCATACGGGTTGTTGAATACGTACGTGTACGCGTTCCAGCTCTGCGCGTTCTCGGGCGCTTGCACCACCGGGTCCACTTGCAGGAATCGCCCCAGTTGCGGGTCGAACATCCTCGCGTTCATGTGGATCAGGCCCAGCGCCCCGTCGATCATCTCGTGGCCGGTGTAGCCGCGCGTGCTCAGGCGCGTGTTCGGCGCCCGGTCGTCGCGCAGCGTGTCCGGGTGACGGCGGCCGCCAAAGCCTTGGAAGTCCATCTGGCCGAGCACCGTGCCGGCCGCGTCGGTCAGCCGGATCAGGCTGCCCAGCCGGTCGTGGAACTGGTAGTACGTGCTGGCCTGCTGGCCCACGATCAACTGCAAGGCCACCCCGGCCACGATCCGCTTCAGCGTCACCCGTCCGCCCTCGGTCACGATCTCCACGTTGCCCAGGTACAGCGTGCGGCGGGCGCCGTCCTCGCGTTTGTAGCGCTGGCCGTCGCTGCCGTACCAGAACCGCGTGGTCTGGCCGTTGCCGGTGCGCGCTTCGTAGGCTTGGTTGGCGGCGTTGTACCGCACGCGCCGGCTGCCCTCGGCGCGATCGCCGGGCGAGTGACCACCGGGGGGGACGGCGGCACGAAGTCGGGCGGCAAGGGGGCAACTGACGTTATACATCTAGTAATCTCATTTACCAGCAACTGTAATACGCCCCAAGCTTAGGATTGGGACACCACCCATTTTTATCCTTAAATTCCCTGTTCTTGCTTCCATCCCATCACCGCACCTAAACACAAAAAATAATTTCATTCCCCGTATGGAGCCGAAGTAAAAAGCTCTGAAAATCTGCTATCTACATGATGGTAACTAATCAAAATTTCATCTTCTGCAACCCGCTCCTCGATAACACAACCATTAACGGCATTGCCTTTTTGTCAACCATCTCCTCTTCAAGCCGATACCCGCCATCAGCAACACCAACACAGCCATGAATAAAAATAATTACGCATAGAATTAGATATGGTTTCATAGAAATCATGGGCTTTGATCTCAATATGCATTGAACAAGCCTTGAAACTTACTCGCAAATGCCTTTGCTTAAATTTCATAAGAGATTTTTGATAGTTATAACCCACCCTCCTCCACATGCGCCGGACGCCGTCCTCGCGCTTGTAGTACACGGCCGACCAGAGCCCCTATCAATCAGAGTTTCTTTTGACCAGATTTTTTTACCGCACGCGCCCGCAGCAACCAATAACACATAAAGACAAACCACGGGACACTGAGTGCCGCATATATAACCGCAGACGGATCATTATAAACCAAAGAATGCAGCATATACAAAAATAAACAAATAAAACACATGAATGAAACAAGTGCCCCCATTACCGCAGACCAACGAAACAAGCCAAAAGATGCAATTATTCCAATTGCCGAAAAAACAAAGAAAAACCCGTACTGCGCAATATAAGGCACACAAGAATAGCCGTACATTGCCATATCATCACAATAGGAACCCCTTGACGGAATAATGATTTCATAAAATTGAAATCCCGCATAGCAAAAAAACAGCGAACAATAAAATCCAAAAAGCATAGCAACCAAACCATTCTTCATGCTCATCTTCCAAATGCACTTGGGCCATAATAAATTACATCACCAGGAAGTGTTTTTATGACATTAAAAACCTTTGGATTAGCTCGTGCAAATTTCTGATCTGCGCCAGACGGGCCCTTAACTGAACTTTGGTTCCATAACTGTCCAGTGCCATACCTATATGGATGAGTATGAAATGAAAGCACAACACGGTAACCTTCAGGGATATTCAAGGATGGCATTTGAAGATCGGAAAACTTTCCACGCGACCAAATAAATTTAGCAGGAGGAAGGTCATAAAAAATCATCTTTCCTTCAGAATAATTAACCATGGCCAGGAATCCATTTTCTCGTAGAAACCCTAAGAAACCAACAGGCTCATTGATTGATTTCGCCATAACCATATCCATTTTTACTTGAAGCTCAGGATATCGATCATGTAACAACCTGACACCAGCCGGCATTTCCTCAGTATAAGAACCGGCAGCGTTCCTACCTTCAGGTGCACTAAAAACTGAGTCGGAATCCCCGCCTTCACCTGATCGCCCCCCATCATTGCAGCCTGAATCGCCCCACTGGCCGCTCCGTTCGCGAACTTGCCTCCCGTCACTTCCGAGATCGTTCCCCCCACCAGCGCGCCCGTCACGATCCGCCCCATGTCATTACCAATCCGCCCCACCTGCGGCATGAACGCCGCCGTCAGGCCCGCCGACAGAAAACCGCTCCCGAACTGGCCTCCTTGAAGCCATTCCATTACGCCCCCCGTCACCGCCTGCGCCGCTATCTGGGCGATATCACTGGCCACGCCATACCCTATCCCGAACGTCAGTGCCGCCGTGAACGCCCCCTTCGCCGCCCCAGACCAGCTTTGCGTCGCGATCCCCGCCGCCGCCGCCGCCAAATTAGAATTCAGGATACTTTCAATAATAAGAAATTGCACCCCAATCCAACACCCCACCCTCCCAATCAATCACCTCCAACTCATAAAGCCGCCCATTACAGTCTGCATAAAGAATAATCGAGAAGCTTTGCCCTAAATTATTCTTCCCTACCATTTCTACAGGATACGCATGTTGCCCCAAGTAAGGTGGCCTGACATAGCCATCTATTGAAAACAACACTCTTCCCGCCTCCTCTTCACTCAGGCAAACCCTGGCATTACACAGGTCATCAAGCAGGATGCGGCGCTCTGTATCAGGAAGCTTATTCGCAACCTCTCGAATAAGACGAGCCTCATTAATATTGAGATCCCTCATTATCCTACCTCACTGGAAAAATTGTCCCAACATTAACCGTTCCATTATTAAGAACTTTCATTCTGTATTCAACAGCAACCCCATTCACCCTAATCCTACCAACAACATTTGCTCCAGCCTGCATGTCCCTAGATATTCTAGCCACCTCCCTGGCAACAACCATCTCCGTCCTCACCACATCCAACCCTGCCGCCTGCAGCCTAGAGGCATAATGACTACTTTTAAATACAACCCCAGCCCCACCCAACCCCCTTAAAGATACCGGAGGCGTCCCTGTGAGAGTTGGCACAGCTACATATGAATACCCGCCCTCAACTTCAAAAACACTTGCAACATAGCCAGACCCAAACAAAAACTCCTTAAGCCTCCCCCCACTAATATCCGTCAAATAATTATCTGCACTTTCAACCGCCATCTTTCTTGTTCTGAAAATGGACCCTGGCCCTGGAATTTCCGTTACTGTATTTTTATTTCTTGTATGCACTTCATCATTAAACGCCCTTGAGAACGCCGCTGTGGCGGCCCCATTGGCGAACTTCCCGCCCGAAGCCGCCGACGCCGTGCCGCCCACCAGCGCCGCTGCCGCCACCCGTGCCGCCGATCCGCTCGCACCATTCCCAGGTATCCGATCAATCGCAGGCGAAAAGGCTTGCACGACGCCCGCACTGGCAAAGCCATCCCCAAACTTACCTCCTTGCAGTTGGGACATCACACCGCCCGCCACACCATGTGCCAGCGTCTTGGCTCCATAGCCGCCCCAACTGAGCCCACTACCGAACGCATTACTCGTCTCCGTCGCTTGCGCCCAACGGGCATATTCGAAGTACGACCCGATCCCATAGAACAAGGCTGCCGAAAATGCACCGTAGGCCGCCCCCTGCCATGAGCCCGTGGCGATTCCACCCGCTATTGCACCTGCCGCCACCGCATATCCGAACTTGGCTATTGTTGGCGCTGCCGCCGGGAAAAATATCGCCGCCACTACCGTGAATATGACCGCCAGCCACTGCCGCTCCTTCACCCCGATCATCCCCGTCGGGTCGGTGTAGGCATACGGGTTGTTGAATACGTACGTGTACGCGTTCCAGCTCTGCGCGTTCTCGGGCGCTTGCACCACCGGGTCCACTTGCAGGAATCGCCCCAGTTGCGGGTCGAACATCCTCGCGTTCATGTGGATCAGGCCCAGCGCCCCGTCGATCATCTCGTGGCCGGTGTAGCCGCGCGTGCTCAGGCGCGTGTTCGGCGCCCGGTCGTCGCGCAGCGTGTCCGGGTGACGGCGGCCGCCAAAGCCTTGGAAGTCCATCTGGCCGAGCACCGTGCCGGCCGCGTCGGTCAGCCGGATCAGGCTGCCCAGCCGGTCGTGGAACTGGTAGTACGTGCTGGCCTGCTGGCCCACGATCAACTGCAAGGCCACCCCGGCCACGATCCGCTTCAGCGTCACCCGCCCGCCCTCGGTCACGATCTCCACGTTGCCCAGGTACAGCGTGCGGCGGGCGCCGTCCTCGCGTTTGTAGCGCTGGCCGTCGCTGCCGTACCAGAACCGCGTGGTCTGGCCGTTGCCGGTGCGCGCTTCGTAGGCTTGGTTGGCGGCGTTGTACCGCACGCGCCGGCTGTCCTCGGCGCGGCCGGTGGTCTTGTCGGTCTGGTTGCCGCGCCGGTCGTACTGGTAGGTGACGCCGTTGACCACGCTCACCTGGTGCGCGCCGCGGGCGTTGCTCGGCGCGATCGCCGGGCGGGTGACGACCGGGGGGGACGGCGGCACGAAGTCGGGCGGCAAGGGCGGCGGTGGTTTGTTCGGGTCCAGAAGAAAGTCCCGCCACCCCGGCTCATCGGGGTCGGGCGGGCCAGGTCTGGGCCTGCCCGGAATCCAGGGCCTCAAGGGATCCTCCTCCCCCGGCGGTAAGGTGACACCGCCCCCAGGACTGCCCCCCGCGCCCACGCCCCCGGCGCCGCTGTTGGCACCGCCCAGCCCGCAGCCAGCCGGGCCGCCGTACTGGTAGGTCAACGCTTCGCCGCCTCCCACTTTCCGGCACAGGTTGCCCAACTGGTCGTATTCGTAGCGCTGCGTCTCCTGGTTCACCTGAACGCCGTTCGCCATCACTCGCGTGCCGCGCACCAGGCGGTTCAGCCGGTCGTACTCGAACGTCTCGGTATACCGGCGCTCCTTGCGCTGTGTGGTCAGGTTGCCCAGACCGTCCCAGCCGTAGTGTTCCGATACCAGTTGGCAGTCCGACTCGCCCGCGCACAGTGTCGAGAGCCGGCCGGTCTCCGCCCAGTAGCTTCGCTTGACCTCCAGGCGGGTCTGGTTGCCCCGGCGTTCGTGCAGTACCTGGCCCCGGGCATCGGTCGACAGCGTCCGGGTGTAGGTACTGCCGTCGGCCGGGCAGGCCGCCGCCGTGTCCGCTTCCCCGCTCTCGCACACCGCCGCCGGGTGCCCGCGCAGGCCGTACTGGGTCTTGGCCCAGCGGCCGCTCGCGTCCTGCACCTTCCACGGCCGGCCGAAGCGGTCGTACCGGGTCTGGGCCGGGTAGTCGGCGCCGTCGATCCGCGTGCGGCTAGCTTGCGGGCGGCCCAGTGGGTCGTATTGGTAGTGCCGTTCGAAGGCCACGCCCAGCCCGGTCTGTCCCGCCCAGGCGGCGTAGCCGCCGCTGATCGTCTCGCTGACCGGCTGGCCCAGCGCGTGGGCGCCGGTATCGAAGCCGTAGGCCGCCTGTGTCTCCACCGCCCCATCCGGGCGCAGGCTGCGGGCGCGCCAGACCCGGCCCCGGGCGTCGTACCAGCGTTCGCCGCGGTAGCCTTCCGCGTCCTGCTGGGCAATCAGCTCACCCAGCGCGTTGTAGGCGAACGTGGTGACGCCGCTGTCGGGGTCTTCCTGACGGGTCTTCCGCCCGGCCGTGTCGTAGTGAAAGGTGTTCTGGATCTCGCCGCGGCCGGCGTTGCGCGTCACGCCGTAGGGCGCGCCGTCGGCGTGGTAGGTGTAGCGGGTGGTCAGGCCGTTGGCGTCCTCGGTCTCGACCAGTTCGCCCATCGCATTGCGGGTCTGCCGGGTGAGGTTCCCGCGCGGGTCGGTGCCGAACGTGACCCGGCCCTGGTAGCGCGTGGTCGTGGTGGTGGTCGCCCCCACGTCCGGGGTCTCCACCCGCACCACCCGGCCCAGCAGGTCGTAGGTGGTGGTGGTCCACTGCCGGGCCGGGGCCGTGCAGACCCCGGCCAGGCCGTTGGGGCCGTCGCCGCCGGCCACCCCGGGCAGGAAGAACGGATGCGAGACGCCCACCGGCTGGCCGTTCGCCGCGTAGGTGGTGCAGACCGCGCTCACGTCCTGACCGGGCACGCCGGCGTTGAAGCTCTCGGTCGCCTTCAGCACCGGCCGGCCCAGCCGATCGAAATAGGTCCATTGCCCGGGGGCGCCATCGCCGCGCACCTGCTCGCGGAACCGGGCGCCGGCCGGGCAGTCCACCCCGCCCGGGCCGCACCAGCGGTAGCGGGTGGTGCTGGAGACGCCTCCGGCCGGGTCGCCCGGGGCGCTGCCCGGCACGGTCTCCTGCCAGGTGTAATACGTCCGCCCGAACGTGCCCGGCACCGCCAGGCTGTCCCGCCCGTGGGCGTCGTAGGCGTGGGTCACCTCGCCGAAGAGGTTGCGTGAGACCACCTGTTGGGTCGGCTTCTCCACCGTGCCGGCGCCGCTCCAGAACGACTCGTAGGTCGTCACCGGGTAGCGGCCCTGGGCGTCGTAGGCCACCCGGCCGGTGCGGTGGATCGATTGGGGGTTGTCGGGCTGGAAGGCCACCCCGACGCCATCGCAGGCGGTGATGTCGGTGCTACAGGTGCTGCTGCGCAGGCGGTTGCCGTAGGCATCGAGGGTGTAGCGCTTGACGAGTTCCTGGTCCGCCCCCGCGCCGGCCATTGCGCGTTCCTCCAGCAACTGGCCGGTGGCGGCGGCGCCCATGTCGTAGGCGAAGCGGCTGGTGCGCACGATCGCTGGCCGATCCGGCATGTAGCGTTGCTGGCGCACTGTCGATTGTGTCAAGCGACCCAGGCGCCAACGGCCCGGGTCGTCGGCGTAGGTGTTGTGCGTGCTCACCCGTTGTTGCAGCACGCCCTCGCCGGTCATCGTGTCCACCTGGGTGCTCAGCGTATGGCCGTGGGCGCCATAGGTGAAGGCGGTCAGCACCGCGCGGGTGATCTCGCCGGTGAAGGGGTCGCGCAGGCGTTCGTGGCTGCTGAGCGTGCGTACGTGCAGCGGCGCCTGGATGCCCGCCGCGAAGGGCTGCACGGCCGGCCCGGCCATCTCGCCATCGGCTTCCCAGCCTTGGTCGTTGGACGAGAACCACTCGCCCGCCGGTGCCGCGAACGGCGTCCCCGCGGCGAGGAAGCAGCGCTGGTCGATGCGTCCGTTCAGGCAATCCGGCACGGCATACGTTCCGCCGCTCACCGCCCGCTTGACGGTGCTCAATGGCACGCCCACGAAGGGGAAGGACTGGGCGTAGCGGGTCTGGGTGGTGACGTAGCCGCCGCTGGGGTTGGGGTCGATCGTGACGATCTCCTCGAAGCCCAGGAAGCCGCGCCCGCCCGCCTGCATCCGGGCGTTGGCGTAGCGGTAGTGCACGGTGGCCTTGGCCTCGGGCGCGCCGGCCTGTGGCGCGCTGCTCGATGCCCGCGCCACCACGTAGCTCGGCACAAACAGGTCGTGTACGGCCGAGCCTCGGCCCCAGTCCAGGGTGTTGCGGCTGTGGCTGGCGCGGCGGTACACCGCCTGCTGGGTCAGCGATGCGTAGTGCAGGTCGGTCTCGGCGCCGAAGCCGTTGGTGAAGCGGGTGATCACGTCGCGCGGGGCGTGCCGTGCGCTGGCCCGGTAGAGCGCCACCGGGATGCCCCGGCTTCCGCCCAGGCTCAGGCGCAGGTAGTCCAGATGCCCGTCGCCATCGACGTCGGCGAAGATCGGCAGGTCGTTCTCGCCCACCACCTCGCCCGCTTGCAGGGCATACGGGGTCCCGAACCCGCCGGCCGGCAGCGCCGGGCTGACGTGATAGCGGGTGCCGCCGACGGTATGCAGGAGGTCCGTCCGGCCATCGCCGTTGAGGTCGGCGAAGCGCAGCTTGTCGAGGTTGCCCTGCGCGGGCAGGGGGGTGGCCGGCAGCAGGCCGGCGCCGGTGTTGAGCCGGGCATGCCAGGCGCCGGCCTGCCGGTAGGCCAGGTCGGTCAGGCCATCGCCGTTGAAGTCCACGTACTCGATCTGGGTGAGGCCACCGGTGACGCGGAGGTCCGCATACGGCGCCAGCGTGATCTTGTCCGGCTGGATGTCGCTCACCACCATCGCGTGCAGCGTGTCGATGATGAAACGCTCCACGCAGTCCCTGTCCAGGGCTTGCGGGCTGCGTGCGCCCGACGCCGCCGCGCGCGCGGCTTCGCTCAGATAGCCCAGCCAGGTCACGCCGGTACCCGCCGAGCCGCCAAGCGGCCGGGGGGCGCGGCCGGGGGAAAGCGGTAACACGTTGCAGCCGGGCATCCCCTGGCGATAGCGGCGCACGTCGATCCGCGTGCCCATCATCAAATCCGAGGCGCTGTCGCCATTGAAATCCGCCTTCTGCACGAAGCCGGTCTGCGTCACCGGGGTGCTGATCATCCCCCCGAAGCACTGGGTATTGGGATCGAGGCAGACCGGGTCGTTCAGCGCGCTGAGCCGGCCCACGTCCACCATGCGTTCCGCGCCCCAGCCGAAGCCTTGCGGGCCGCGCTCCATCAGCCGCGCCTTCAACCCGCCATCGCGGGGATAGACCACGTCGCTCAGGCCGTCGCCGTTGAGGTCGGCCAGTTGTAGTTGGTCGCTGGGACCGTCGTAGGAGGGAATCGCCGGGGTCAGCCCCGCGATCACGTTGGTCGGGATGAAGTTGGCGTTCCCGGCGCGGCCCTGCGAGCGGTAGACCCGCCACGGCTGGCCTTGGACATCCGACACCAGCAGGTCGTCGCGGCCGTCGCCGTCGTAGTCGAGCAGCTTCCAGCTACCATGGCCGCGCGCGGACATCAGCTCGGCCGGCGTGCAGATCGGCGAACTATCCTGGTAGGACAGCGTGCCGCCCGCGCCGAGCGTGCCGTACAGAACGATGATGTGCTCGGTCGGGCAGGTATCGCCCCGGCTGCCGTCCTTCAGGTAGACGATGTCCTGAATGCCGTCGCCGTCCACGTCGCCCATCTTGAACCCTTCGAACTTGCGGCCGCTGCCGGTGGGCAGATCGGGCAGGCCTTCGTAGGTGGACAGCCCGTACCGGGCGGTGCTCCAGGTGAAGCGGGTCGCCGGCAGGCAGACCGCGCGGGTGCTGTCGCGGCATTCCTGCAATTGCTTCAGATTCTCCAGCGGGCTGCCCGAATCGCTGGGGCCGTAGCTCAGCGGGTAGAAGCGCGCCTGCGCGTCCAGGGCGCAATCGCCCGCGCCGCCGCTGGCGCACGAGACGATGCTGTCCAGCCGCCGGGTCTGCGCCAAGAGCCCGCCCGAGGCATAGCCCTGGCCCCATTGCTCGGCGGGCCGGGCGCTGTAGTTGAAGCGCAGCTTGGCGTAGGGCGCCTGGGCGGCCCCGCCCTGGCCGGCCAACACCCGCTTGCCGGTGTAGCGCACCTCGTGGATCAGGTGCTCGCCCAGGCCGGCGCCGGCGGGGTTCTTCAGGTAGTGGAAATCGATGTAGTTGCCGGTCGAGTCCTCGAACCGGGTCTGCGCCCACGACAGGGCGAATGCTTCCTTGCCCGGCGCGGTGCTGTTGAAGTAGCCATCCGGGCGGTTGGCCGCGCCGGCCTGGTCGCGGTCGCCGTACCAGCCGCGCGAGCCGTCCTGGCGGTCCACGGTGAAAAAGGCCACGCCGCTGCCGCCGTCCGGGGTGTAGGCGCAGACCCGCTGGAACGACTCGATCTCGGTGCGCAGGTTCCGCACCGCCATCCCGCCGATCGCCGGGCAGGCCGCGCCATTGGCCTGGGCCGGGATCAGCCGCTGGCCGTCCAGGCAGTAGCGGTCGGTGGCGCTGAAGTTCACTGGCGCCGGGCGGCCGTCGACCGGCTGACCATCGACGATGAAATCGCCCGCCTCGCGGGTCATCCGACAACGGCTGATGGCGGACAGCCCGGCGATCGACCAGCCCTTGCCCAGGGGGCCCGCGCCGCCCTGGCTCGAATAGGCCAGTGACAGGCGCGGCGAGACCCCCGCCGTGCCCGGCACCGCGTAGAGCGCCACCGAATAAGTGGCCGCGCCCGACGCGTCCACCCGGAACGCCGCGGCCGTCGCCGCCACCGTGTCCGAGGCCACGTCCGGCCCGATCACCGGGGCGGGCGGGCCGCCGCCGGGGTCGGCCAGTCCCGCCAGCGCCGCCAGCGCGCCGCCCACCAGCAGCGCCCCCAGCCCCCAGACCGGTAGCGGCGTCCCGCCCCGTCGCAGTCGCCAACCCATCCCAGCCGACCCCTTGCAAGCCCTCGCCCGCTGGGAGTTTATGCACAGTTCAGGGGTGAAATGCAAATCAGTGCTTCGCCCAGACCGCGCCAGCCCCCGTCGCGTCACCGAACCTCACTTCAGACAACGCCATGCCCCCTCCCGACTTCGACGCCGTCCGCGCTTATCTCATCGACCTGCAAGAGCGCATCTGCGCCGCGATTGAACAGGCCGATGGCCGGGCGCGCTTCACCGAGGACGCCTGGACGCGCGACCCCGGCGAGGTACTACTGGCAGGCGCCGGCCGTACACGCATCCTGCGCGAGGGCGCGGTGTTCGAGCAATGCGGCATCGGCTTCTCCGATGTCTCCGGCCGCCAGTTGCCGCCCTCGGCCACCGCCGCGCGGCCGGAACTGATTGGCGCGGCCTGGCGCGCGACCGGCGTGTCGCTGGTGTTCCACCCGCGCAATCCGCACATTCCCACCACCCACGCCAATGTGCGCCACTTCCGCGCCGTCAAGGATGGCGAGACCGTGGCCTGGTGGTTCGGCGGCGGCTTCGACCTCACCCCGTACTATCCGCACGACGAGGACGTGCTGCACTGGCACCGTGTCGCCCGCGCGCTGTGCGAACCGTTTGGCGGCGAGGCGCGCTACGCCGCGCACAAGCGCGCGTGCGACGATTATTTCTTCCTCAAGCATCGCGGCGAGACGCGCGGCGTCGGTGGGCTGTTCTTCGACGATCTGCACGACGATGCCGAAGCCGATTTCGCCTACCTGCGCGCGGTCGGCGACGGTTTCCTCGACGCCTATCCGCCCATCGTCGAGCGCCGCCGCGACACGCCTTTTGGCGAGCGCGAACGCCAGTTCCAACTGTATCGGCGCGGCCGCTACGTCGAATTCAACCTGGTGTTCGACCGTGGCACGCATTTCGGCCTGCAATCGGGCGGGCGCACCGAATCCATCCTGATGAGCCTGCCGCCGCTGGTGCGCTGGGAATACGGCTACCAGCCGGCGCCAGGCAGCGCCGAAGCGCGCCTGGCCGACTATCTGCGCCCGCGCGACTGGCTGCGCGAGCTGGCCTGAGGCGGACGCCTCAGCGAATCACGCCGCAGGCGATGCGCTTGCCGGCATTGCCGGCCGGCTGCGAGTGGTAATCGTCGGGATCGGCGTGGACGACGATGGCCTTGCCAAGCACGTCGTTGGCCGCGCCGGTACCCAGGCTGACGCCGGCGAAACGGGCATCGACACGGGCGATACCGTTGCTGTCGGTCTGCAAGTTGGCCTGGTCGCCCAGATGGTGCATGCCGCCGTGCTCGATACTGCCATGCGGCTGATGGGTCGGATTGAAATGCCCCCCGGCGCTGGCGGCGTCGGCGGCGCTGCAATCACCCTTCTCGTGAATGTGGAAAGCATGCACGGCATTGGGCTTGAGGCCGCTGACGCTGCCGCCGACATGAACGCCATCGCCCATCGCCGCCACTTTGAGGACGCCGCCGACCTGGCTGCCGGATTTCGATTGCAGATGCGCGGAAGCCGTTTGGCCGGCGGACGGGGGATTGCTCGCGCAGGCGGCCAGCGACAGCACGGCAGCCAGTGGAACAAGGCGAAGGACGATGCGATTCATGGGAGATATCCTCGACAGGGGGCTCCAGCCTAGTCCAAGAAGTGTTCAGGCGGCATTGACATGTTCTATTCGAAATCCCTTTATTTCCGCCGGCCGCGCGACGCGCCCAGTTTGCGGGTCAGGGTGTTTCGGCCCAGCCCCAGCCGTTCCGCCGCCCGCCCCCGGTGGCCGTCGCTGGCGGCAAGCGCGGTTTCCAGCAGTACGCGGTCGAAGCGCGCGCGCGCTTCGGCGTGCAGATTTTCACGGCCGGCATCGAGCTCCATCGCAACCCAACCGGCCAGCGCCCGCTCCCATCCCGCGCCATCGACACGACCGGCCATGCTCAGCTCACCGAGATCGGCCACGCCGATACGCTCGCCCGGCGCCATCGCCACCAGCCGCCAGCACAGGTTTTCCAGCTCGCGAACATTGCCCGGCCAATCGTGCCGGACAAGTCGCTGCAATGCCGCCTTGGCGAACGATTTCGGCTTGAATCCCAGCTTACGCGAGGCGGCGGCGAGGAAATTCTCGGCCAGCGGCGCGATGTCCTCGCGGCGCTCGCGCAGCGGCGGCAGGTCGAGACGCACCACGTCGAGGCGATGCAGCAGGTCGGCGCGGAAGCGGCCTTCCTCGACCCCTTTCTCCAGCGGCTGATGGGTGGCGGCGACGATGCGAACATCCACCCGGATCAGCTCGCGGCCACCAACGCGAAAGAATTCGCCCTCGGCCAGCACGCGCAGCAAGCGCGTCTGCAACCCGGCCGGCATGTCGCCGATCTCGTCGAGAAACAAGGTGCCGCCATCGGCCTGCTCGAAACGGCCGACGTGGCGTTTCGCCGCGCCGGTGAAGGCGCCGGCTTCGTGGCCGAACAATTCCGATTCCAGCAATTCGGCCGGAATCGCCGCGGTATTGAGCGCAACGAAGGGCGCGCCCGCGCGCGGTGATTCCGCATGCAGCGCGCGCGCCACCAGTTCCTTGCCGGTGCCGGTCTCGCCGGTGATGAGTACGTTGAGCGGGGCTTGCGCGACCCGGCCGATGGCGCGGAACAAGGCACGCATCGCCGGCGCGTGGCCGATCAACGCACCATCGGTGGCGGCGGTTTTTTCGCCATCGTCGTTGGCCGTCTTGGAGGCCGTCTCGCCGCGCTGCTCGTCCAGCGCGCGCGCGGCCAGCGCCACCGCGGCATCGAGATCGAACGGTTTGGAAAGGAATTCGTAGGCCCCGCCACGGAACGCGCCGGCGGTGGAAGCGACATCGGTATAGGCGCTCATCACGATCACCGGCAAATCGGGACGCGCGGCCTTCAGCCGTTCCAGCAACACCAGGCCGCTGTCGCCGGGCATGCGCACGTCGGTGAACAGCAGCATCGGCGCGCGTCGTTGCGGCAGGACGGCCTCGGCCTCGGCGGCGGAGGCGAACGCGCGCACTTCGTAGCCGGCCTCGCGCAGCGCGGTGGCCAACACGAAGCGCACGCCATGATCGTCATCCACCACCCAGATGCACTCAGCCATCGATGTTCTCCTCGTCCGGCAACGGCAGCAGCAGGGTGAACACGGTATGCCCCGGCCGCGAGCGGAAGCTCAAGGCGCCGCGGTGCTCGCGCGCCACTTGCTGCGCCAACGCCAGACCCAGCCCGCTGCCTTCGGCACGGCCGCTGACCAGCGGCAGGAATACCTGCTCGGCCAGTTCGTCGGGGATGCCGCGGCCGTCATCGACGATGTCCAGCCGCAACGCCAGCGCGTGGACTTGATCGGCGATGCGCACGCCGTGTTCGGCGCGGGTGCGGATGGCGACGCTGGCCGCGCCAGCCTCGATGGCGTTGCGCACCAGGTTCCACACGGCCTGGGTGAGACGGTCGCCGTCGCCGGTCATTTCCGGCAGGCTGGGATCGTAATCGCGCACCAGCCGCACCGCCCAGCCGGCATCGCTCTCGGCCAGCCTCAGCACGCGGTCGAGCACCAGATGCAGGTTGAGCGGCGTATGCGGATGCGCCGGCCGTGGCGACATCAGCCGGTCCAGCAACGCCGCCAGCCGGTCGACTTCCGACTGGATCAACGCAGTCAATTCGGCCGAAACCGCATCCGCCCGTTTGCGCGCGAGCAACTGCGCGGCCCCCTTGATCCCCGCCAACGGGTTGCGCAACTCGTGAGCCAGCCCTTTAAGGGCCGCCGCGACCGCCGCCGGCAACAAGCTGCCGGCCTCGTTGCCGGCGAACTCGTCCACCGGATGCGCCTCGACCCACCAGCCTCCGGGCCACGCGGCGAGCCAGAGATCGGCGAAACGCGCTTCGGTGACACCGGGTACCGCCATCGCCAAGCGGCGCAAACGCGGCGGGGCATCGGCCGGATCGCCCCTCAAGAGCGCCGACAAACGCTCGCCCTGCGCCTCCAGCGAAGCCAAGGGCTGGCCCAGCAAGCGCCGCCGGCCGACACCCAGCCAGCGCGCGAACGCCGGATTGCAACCGATGATCAAGCCCGCCCCATCACACCAGACCAGCGGCGTGGCGAGCTGGTCGGGATCGGGCGCGGGGATGGCGGCGGTGGCGGCATCGGGCATTGCGGCATTATGGGGGTGACGTATCCAAGGGGAAACCTGTTGCCCTTAGCTGCATCAAGCCCTATTTGTCCCTATTAACATCCGCTACAATGCTTAAATAAAATCCCACTTGTGTAGGCTTTTTTCTAAGGGTCAACTACCGACCTTTCAATTAACTCAAGATCCTCATCGGGCTCAATGAAATGAATTAATCCATACTTTGGCAAGTCGATCATTACACCTTTCTCCAGATAACCCCATTGTTCTTGGGGGTGTTCAGCGGTGTATTCACCACTATCAATCGAGCAAACTACACCCCCCCTTCATCGTCTCCCAAGCGGACACGATCTCCGACCCTCATATCTCTTCCGTCTAAATATTTCATACCAATTAATCAACAAAAGGTTCTGCTGGAATTGCGCCTACGGGAAGTGCACTCGGCGCTACCGCTCCAATCGGTTGCCAAAAATACTTAAAATATCTGGGAGAATTTCTCGGCGCTTTGTTCTCTCGCAAAAGATTGTGATGTGAACCTGTAATGCCATGTTCATGTTGTGGTCTAGTGGGGGTGTCTAAGGAGCGGAATCCAATGGTTCCTACCGGAACAATTCGACCGCTAATGGTACTGCACGGCGGACACGATTTCTCTTCTAGACACATAAGCTGTCCTGCCAGATTGCCAATAGATCCTCCTAACAAGCCGCAGCCCCCGGTCCGGTTGGACTACATACCAAACCACCACCAACCCCTCCCAGCATTCCACCTCCATATGCTCCAGTAGCACCTCTGTAAACCGCTCAACCAACTGCATATGCACCGACACAAACTTGATCTTTTCCTAAACCGAGGGAATCCGTAAAAATTGTGGGGTTGGATTCAACGCATGTGTAGGTCGATAGGCCTCCACTCAACCCAATCGGGTCGCTCTGCACGTCATTCGACTACCACGCCCTGCGAGCGAAGCTTTTTCTTTTCCCACTCATAGTAAGGCCGCATTTTTTCTGATATATCTTTGGGGCTTTCATTAATGAAGAACTTTTGTTCTTTGACCTCGTATTTCATGCCGCTCCTCTCCAAATAATACAGGTACATCTCCCGAGACTCAGGATCATTAATCGTTACATCAACCGTTCCGTTGCCGCACGCCGAGAGAATAAATAAAAAATAGACTATAATTAAACGATTCATTTGCATATCTCGCAGTATTGCTTCGCCCACCGCTCCAAAGCTGGCGCTTTGTATGGTCCCTCCCGTGGATCAAAAGGATATGCGGACTCGGGTGCATAGAGTGCCCGATTCAAGCTGTAATTGAACTCCGGCTTCCCAAACGTCGTTCCCAAGCAGACACCCTCTCTACCATCGTCCAGCGACTTGTCTCCCCAACGCATTTCGATATGTGTGGCACGAATGTACGAAATGTTTCCTTTCCCATTCGAGCAAGCATATGTGCAAGTCACGGTGTGCTTGGTTCTGATTCCTCCCCAAACATTCACTTCTGCGTGATTCCCAGTCCCTTGGTAATGTCCATTTGCTTTGAGTGGCATACAGCGGCACAGCCCCTTGGAATCGAACCACATAAGCGGATCACCTTCAACATAAGCATACGTATTCACCCCCCCCTTAAGCCCAATCGGGTCGCTCTGCACGTACCGCCCTGTCTGTGGTTCGTAATCCCGGAAGTAGTTGTAGTGCAGCCCCGTGTGTCGGTCGTAGCGTTGGCCAGGGAAGCATAGGTCGAACTCGTAGCGTTCGCCGTCGCCGTCCGGGTCTTCTTCCGGTGCGTCCGCGCCGAACGCTTCCCCCGTCAGCGGCCATCTCCATGTCGCCACGTTGCGCTTCGCATCGATGATCACTCTCGGTGTGCCCAGGTGGTCCGGTTCGATGTAGCCGATATTCGCTGCCGCGCCGCTGCCGTCAATCACGGCAATCGGGTAATTCTCCAGCCAGATCACCTGTTGCTTCGACAAGTTCAAGCTGTTTGGCTGAGCTGCTTCGCGCTCCAACGACTAAAGACAGATAAAATAAAAACCACTTATTTCTAAGTAAAAGGCGAATCCAGTCTAGGCTGGTAAGAATAACCAATCTGCAACTCGATAGAGCGGATAGATGGATAAGGAAAAAATAATTAAGCAGTAGATTGATGCAAATCGGCTTTTGCCCGAAAGCAGCGCCGATATCGATGTGATGAGGATCAATGCAGAGATAACAGCCGAGCACCTAACAACAACGTATCCATCCGCCGAGAACACAATTTTCTGAAAAGATGCCAACGCAAGAACCAAGATGATACCGAAAGAAAGCAAAGAATTAAAAATAAGCGCTACCGAAATATTCATTTACAACTCTCCTTACACTGCCCGTCACCATTTTGGGCAGCTCCCTTTACAGCTTTTTCCAAAGCATTCAAAAAACCTGAATTTAATAGACTATCCCAAAGACCTGACGGCTTCCATGGAGAGGTTTGCATATTAAAATACCCATAACCTTCCGCTGTTTCGTACATTTTACCACTAGGGGATACACCTTGCTGAACTATAGCCCCACGACACATTTGAGAACCGAATCCACCTGTGTATCCAGGACCAAGAAAATTTACCGAGCACCCCGTACTTTTTGAGGTGCAGCTATAGCCGCATTGTTTTGTACCATTAATATAATTACCTTCATTGGGCCTGCTCGCGATACAAGAAAACTCCTCGAGACCCAATGGATCAATGGCATTGACCGGATTCCCTCCGACATAGGCGTACGTATTCAATCCCCCCGCCAGCCCGATCGGGTCTTCCGCAATGAATCGCCCCATGTCAGGGCGGTAGTAACGGGCGCGGTAGTACATCAGCCCCGTCTGGTCGCGTTCACGGCCCGTGTATTGGTACGGGTTGCTGAAGCCCTGCGCGCTCTGACGCGCGTTGCCGTACGGGTCGTAGTCGTAGCGGTTCACCACTTGGCCCGCGGCGTTGGTCAACGCTCGCGTGCTGTTCTGGTGGTCGCTCAGGAAGTAGGTGCGGCCGATGGCTTCGTTT
>NZ_RFLY01000022.1 GCF_003697345.1 Solilutibacter pythonis
CGTGCTATTGGCCCGGTGCAGGCCCAATGCCGAGTTGTCCAGCATGTTCGACCAGATGCGCTCGGCGGCTTGTTCCCCGTCCTGGCGACGGGCGGCTTCGAGTAGTTGGCGCGGGGTCCAGGCGTTGCGGGAAAGCTCGTGGTCGTCGAAGGTGTCGTCGTGGGCTTCCTGGACATCCTTGACCGGCAGGTTCAGGGCGGCTTGTGGGTCATGGTTCCTTTCAAACTGAATCCAACGCCTTTCGTAATCCTCCCGGATCAACTGCTGGCCGAAGTGCTCCCACTCGCGTTCGGTGAGCGCGCGGCCACCGTGTTGTTGAGCATAGGTATTGGCGACCTTGCCGGGCATGTTGTCGTTGCGCACCACGCCCAACGCCAACAGGCCGTAGCCATCGTTGCCAGGCAGATGCGCAAGATAATTCCAGTAAAGCTCGCGGTTTCCCTCCTTCGCATAGTGCTCGAGGATGTTCAGATCTTTCTGGGTCAGACCACTCATCATTGCTCCCCTTTCGTATCAATGCCGATATGGAACTTTGCCATCAGTTCGCGGTAGCGTGCTTCGATCCGCGCCCAGTCGCGCATCAGCACGCGGGGATAGTGCATATCCACCGCAGCTCCATACTCCGGCATGGAAAAGGTGTGGGAGCATTGCGGGACACGCGGATTACCGTCCTTGACCAACCGCGCTCCCTGGATGATCAAGCCATCCGGCCTTGCTCGAGGCGGGCATCGGATGAAGGTGAGGACATGTCCCTGCGTATCCCGGCGCACGAACCAATCCTCGATACTCAAAGGATCGACCGGCCAGGCATAACGATCACGCTGCCCTTCGATCAACTTGAGATAGCGCGCCTTGTCCGCTTCGCTCACGTACCAGCGCTCCAGGCCCAGCACGTCCTCGCCACGAGTACGATGGGAAATATTGTCGGTCGGGTCCTGCCGCTGGATCGGGTCATCCCCGGACCGCTTGATCATGCTGTCCATCGCCTCCTGCAACGGCCGTCTGTCGATGTAATCGAAGTTAGCCTGGATCAGATGATTCTGCTCGCTCCGGTTCATCTCCCGGATGCGGCCCGGGGGCGCGGCTTCCAGTTTCGGCCAGACCAGTTCCATCAACATTCCACCCTGGAAATCCGGGCCGATCTGGTCGGTGAAGTAATTGGCCGGGATCATGAAACGATGCGGCCCGAGCCGGGCCAGTTTTGGCGCGTTGGTATAAGTGTAGTCACCCACCGTGGGGCCGATGACCAAGGGTTCCTTCAGCGTGGACATGTCGATCTTCCTCTCGATTTTCTTTTCGGCCGGCGGGGCGGGTTCGGCGGCGCAGGCGGCACCAAGCAGGCCGGCCAAGGCCAGCGCCAAGGCGAGCAGGCCGGGCATGGCCCGGGGGCGGCCTGGCGATATCGGGCGTGCGGGAGGGCTTCTCGTCATGCGGGTACCCAGTGCGGGGATGGGGGGACATCGGGATCAGGCCACGGGTCCCGAACAAGGTCAAATCCGCTCGCCCCACCCGGCCCGGTGGCGATGACGAACCCGGCAAGCATTGCGGCGCATCACGCCAGGGGCGGCTTCCGGCGCCAGCGCGACGAAACAACGGGGGACGACGCCGTTGGCCCGCGCTCACCGTAGCGCCTCCACGCCCCGCTTCGTTTCCGGCCAGCTCCGTGCCCCGCACTTCCCCGCCACGGCACACGGCCCGCCCGGCGGGCGGCGGGCGGCGGGCGGCAGGTGACGGGTGACGGGTGACGGGTGACGGGTGACGGGTGACGGGTGACGGGTGACGGGTGACGGGTGACGGGTGACGGGTGACGGGTGACGGGTGACGGACATGCAAGCACCTCCACGCTGTCAAACGCGACCCGTGCGGTCGCGCGCTCATGGCCCGGGTTTCAGTGCGTGGGGTGTCGGCTTGAACACGATACCGTCGCGCCGCAGCCGTGGGGCGTCGACCCGGCAGGCGGCGGCGTAGATCACGCGCGGGCCGTCGTGCGGCGGCAGTGCCTTCAGCACGGTGGGGGTCAGCACATCGCCATGCAGCAATGAACAGGCCCGGAAGCCATCACCGTGAAGCAAGTGGATGGCCCGCCCCCGGTGTACGCCGAGCAGCGCCGAGTCCGCCCGGCCATGGAAGCCGGTGCCGGTCTCGCGGAACCAGACGAACCCGGCGAGGTCGGCGAAGCGCGCCGCGCCGTGGATACGGCCATCGGCAACGAACAGCGGCGCGCGGCTCAAGCCGCAGAACTGGAAGCCGCCCCCCAACCCCGGCATCCCGCCGCCGGCATCGGCGTGGCCCCGCGCCACGCGCCTGACCCGTTCGGCGGTGACATGGCGGGCGATGTCCGCGCCCATTTCGACCAGGATAAAGCGGCGATTGCCGCCATCCACGGCATTCTGCCTCAAGACCGCGTGCGCGGTGGTGCCGGCGCCGGCAAAGGCGTCGAGGATGAGGTCATCCTTGCCGGCGACCATGTTGAACAGGTAGCGGATCAACGATTCCGGCTTCGAATAGCGGAAATCCACGCCCAGCCGCAGCAGCTCGCCGGTCGCCGATTCGTTCGACGCCACGTTCTCGCCCGCGCCAATGAGGTTGGAAGGCGTTTCCGGCGCGTACGCGCGCTTCTCGTAGGAAGGAATCATCCTCGCGGTCCTGATGCGCACCTCGGTGCCGCGTTCGAGCTCGGCTGCCAGGTTCTTCTGCGTCCAGACGAAACAGCCGCGCATCCTGACCGGGGAGACGAACACGCCGTCTTGGTATTCGGCCGCTTCGAGCAGCGTGACGCGGTTGACGGCGGTGCCGTATTCGCCCGCCGGCATCATGCCCCGCCCGGGGATGCCGGTCGACACCCGGCCAGCGGGAAAGACCAGTGTCTTCAGCCGATTCTGGTTCTTCAGCAGCGGGTTGTCGCTGCGGCTCATGCGCGGCCGGCCCCTGAAGCGCCCGTGGAATCCGCCGCGCTGGTAGCACAGGACATATTCCGCTTTTTTCCGGGTCTTTCGCGAGAGGTTCGCCGGGCAGCCGGTCTTGATCCAACTGAACGTCTCGACGTAGTTGTGGCGGCCAAAGATTTCATCCATCAGAAGTTTCAGATGGGCCAGTTCGTGGTCGTCGATCGAGACGAAGATCACCCCGTCATCGCGCAGCAGCTCGCGTAGCAGCGCCAGCCGGGGATACATCATGCACAGCCAGCGGTCGTGGCGATCCATCACGTCGCTCGCCTGACCCGCCACCTGCGCGAGCCAGCGGCGGATTTCCGGACCATCGACGTTGTCGTTATAGGCCCAGCCGGTGTGGCCGGTGTTGTAGGGCGGGTCGATGTAGACGCATTTCACCCGGCCGGCGTAGTGCGGCTGCAACGCCTTCAGCACAGCCAGATTGTCGCCTTGTACGATGAGGTTGCCGGTTTCGCCGCCGTCCCCGGGCGGGCAGGAGTATTCGGCGAGCGGCTCCAGCAGGTGGAACGGCACCGTCTCGTGGTGTTTCTTCACCGCGCGCTTGCCGAGCCAGTTCAGCACAGGCATCGTGCCGGCCTCTTCCCGGCCGTTTCCCGCCCACCCACGCGATCGGCGCCGCCGCCAGGCAGGCCAGCGGCGCCGCCGCGCACGTTGGGAAAAGATGGGGACATGGAACCGGACGAAAGTGCTACCGGCGTCAATCAAAGCAAATCTTTCATGAAGATGAAAGCCCGACTTTCGAAGTGAAAGCACCGCGTGCCTACCGTCTCTTTCCCATGGATAGGGAGAAAGCCGAATTCGCGGAAAGGCTGCGCGCCGCGTTGAAAGACGCCGGCATCGAGCCCAGCGCGTCGTTGCTGGAGAAGCGCTTCAACTCGCGCTACGAAGGCGCGCCAGTCACCGCGCAGGCGATCTCCGGCTGGCTGTCCGGCCGCTATCTGCCCAAACAGGACAAGATTCGCGTGCTGGCGGCGATCGTCGGCATGGAACCGCACGTCCTGCAATACGGCGGCGCGCTCCGCGTCGCCGAGCCGAAACTCGACTGGCAGGCCCTTTCGCCAGCCGATTCGGCCATGTTCGACACCTTCCTCAGCCTGCCCGCCACGCAACGCCGCCTGGTGCGGGAGCTGGTCGCGGAACTGGCGGCCAAAGATCCCGGCCGCTGACGGGACACACGCCGGTTTCGCCCCGGTGCGATAATCCCCGCATGAGCGAACACGACCAGCCCACCACCCACTTCGGTTTCCGCGACGTTCCCACCGGGCAGAAACAGAAGCTCGTCGGCGAGGTGTTCACCTCGGTGGCCGCCAACTACGACTTGATGAACGACCTGATGTCGCTCGGCATCCACCGGGTCTGGAAGCGTTATTTCGTCGCCACCGCCCAGGTCAAGCCGGGCGACCGCGTGCTGGACCTGGCCGGCGGCACCGGCGACATCGCCGCGCTGCTGAAAGGCCGCGTGGGCGAGCGGGGTGAACTGGTCCTGGGCGACATCAACGTATCGATGCTGAAAGTCGGCCGCGACCGCCTGACCGACCGCGGCCACGTGCGTGGCTTCGAATACGTGCAGTGCAATGCCGAGAAACTGCCCTTTCCCGATGCCAGCTTCGACTTGGTGACGATCGCCTTCGGTCTGCGCAACGTCACCGACAAGGCCGCGGCGCTGGCCGAGATGCACCGGGTGCTGAAGGTGGGCGGGCAGGCGCGGGTGCTGGAGTTCTCCGAAGTCACCGCCGACTGGTTCAAGCCGATCTACGATTTCCACTCCTTCAAAGTGCTGCCCCGGCTCGGCCAACTCTTCGCCAAGGATGCCGCCAGCTACCGGTACCTGGCCGAATCGATCCGCAAGCATCCGCCGCAGGAAGCATTGAAGGCGATGATGCAGGCGGCCGGCTTCGCCCACGTCGGCTATCGCAACCTGAGCGCCGGGATCGTCGCCATCCACACCGGCTACAAGGTGTAGCCCCCGGCACCGGGCCGGCGCGCACGGCGTCGCGCGCGAATTCCGCGGCATCTTCCGGCCGACGTTTGGCCCGGTGTTCCGCTTGGCGCGGGCGTCAATCATCGGTCCGTTTGACCTGTCTGGTTCGTCTGGTTCGTCTGGTTCGTCTGGTTCGTCTGGCCCGTCTGGCCCGTCTGGCCCGTCTGGCCCGTCTGGCCCGTCTGGCCCGTCTGGCCCGTCTGGCCCGTCTGGCCCGTCTGGCCCGTCTGGCCCGTCTGGCCCGTCTGGCCCGTCTGGTTCGTCTGGCCCGTCTGGTTCGTCTGACTCGCCACGGCCACCGTGACCGCGCGCGTTACACTCGCCGCTTTCCCGATCCGCAAGGTCCTCCGATGCGCCATTCCGTGCTGATGCTCTCGATCGCCACCGCCCTGCTCGCCGCGGGCTGCAAGAAGGAGGAAGCCACCGCGCCCGCCGCACCCGACACACCCGCCGCCCCGGCCAAGGCCGCGCCAGCCGCCGCCGTGGTCAAGATCGTCGATGAGCACTCCTACGCCGAGCCGGACAAAGTACGCACCCGGGATCTCGCGCTCGATCTCGCCATCGATTTCGACAAGAAACAATTGGCCGGCACCGCCACCTACACTCTGGAATGGCTGGACAAGACCGCCACCCGCGTGCTGCTCGACACACGCGAGCTGACCATCGAAAAAGCCGAGGGCGAAACCACCGGCGGCCAGTGGCAGCCGTTGAAATTCGCGCTGGCGCCCGAGGCCGACAAGGTGCTCGGCACCCGGCTGACCATCGAGACGCCGGAGCGCCCGGCCAAGGTGCGCGTGACCTACCGCACCTCGCCCGCCGCCTCCGGCCTGCAATGGCTGACCCCGGCGATGACCGAGGGCAAGAAGACGCCCTTCATGTTCAGCCAGTCGCAGCAGATCCACGCCCGCTCGTGGGTGCCGCTGCAAGACACGCCACAGGTGCGCTTCACCTATTCCGCCCGCGTCGCCAGCCCGAAGGACGTGATGGTGCTGATGAGCGCCGACAACGACCCCAAGGCCGCGCGCGACGGTGATTACACCTTCAAGATGCCGCAGCCGATCCCCTCCTACCTGCTCGCCATCGCCGCCGGCGACCTGGTGTTCAAGCCGATTTCGGCGCGCAGCGGCGTCTGGGCGGAACCGGCCATGGTGGACAAGGCCACCCAGGAATTCGAAGACACCGAGAAGATGATCGATGTCACCGAGAAACTCTACGGCCCCTACCGCTGGGACCGCTACGACATGCTGGTGCTGCCGCCCTCCTTCCCCTACGGCGGCATGGAAAACCCGCGACTGACCTTCGCCACGCCCACGGTGATCGTCGGCGACAAATCGCTGGTCTCGCTGATCGCCCACGAACTGGCGCACAGTTGGTCGGGCAATCTCGTCACGTTCGCCACCGACCGCGATGCCTGGCTGAACGAAGGCTTCACCACCTACGTGCAGGGCCGCATCACCGAGGCGATGTACGGCCAGGACATGGCCGACATGGAACACGTCATCGACCGCGACGAGCTGAAGAAGGAATACCGCACGCTCGATTCCAAATTGCAGGTGATGGCGCTCAAGCCCGGCGACTTGTCCGACCCCGACGGCGCCTCCTCCGTCACCGTCTACACCAAGGGCGCGTGGATGCTGCAATGGCTGGAGCAGGTCTACGGCCGCGAGGTGTTCGACCCGTTCCTGAAGGGCTATTTCGACCACTTCGCCTTCCAGTCGATCACCACCCAGCAATTCCTCGACTACCTCAAGACCCACCTGCTCGACAAACACCCGGGCAAGGCGACGATGGAACAGGTCGAACAGTGGATCTATCAGCCCGGCATCCCCGAATCCGCCCCGCGGGTGAACGCCAAGCCGTTCGGCGTGGTCGACACCGCGCGCATCGCCTTCAACAGCGCCGGCACCCTGCCCGCGCCCCAGCTGACCGGCGAATGGTCCACCCAGGAATGGGTGCACTTCCTCGAAGGCATGCCCGAAACGCTGCCGGCCGAGAAGCTCAAGCAGCTCGACGCCGCCTACCACTTCACCGGCACCGCCAATGGCGAAGTGGCCATGCGCTGGTATCCGCTCACCGCGCGCAGCGGCTACGCCGAGGCACGCCCGGAGATGGCGAAGTTCCTTGAACGCGTCGGCCGCCGCAAGCTGGTGATGCCGATCTACAACACGCTGGTGAAGACCCCCGACGGCCTGAAATTCGCCAAGGACGTGTTCGCCAAGGCCCGGCCCGCCTACCACCCGATCACCACCGCGTCGGTGGAGGAAGTCATCGCCAAGGCGGAAGCCGGCGCGGGTCAATGAGCCGCCGCGCGCCACTCGCGCTCGTCGCCCTGGCGCTGGCGCTGGCCGCCTGCGGCCAGGGCGAAGACCCAGCCGTGGCCGCCGCGCGCCTGGCCGAGGCCCGCGAAACCGCCGCCGCCCCGGCGAAAAAGACGCTGGACGAAGCCATCGGCGCGGAACGATGGGAGCTGGCCTACGCTCAGGCCGATCTTCTCAAACGCGACCACGCCGGCACCCGGGCCGCCACCGAGGCGGCGGCCCGCTTCGCCGAGATCGAAGGCAAGGCCAAGGCCGCGCGCGCCGAGCGCCGGCTGAAGGCGCTCTGGGATTACCAGGACAACTCCGCCGGCCAAGGCCGCCAGCTCACCGCCGCGATCGACGCCCGCGAGCGCATCGAGATCGACAATGGCCGCTCGCCGGTCAAGCTGATCTTCCGCGACCACCCCGAATGGGGCCGCTCAAGCTACCTCGTGCTGACGCGCGGCGATTTCGACTGCTACCGCGGCTGCGCGCTGAAGCTGACGGTCGATGGCCGGCCACGCACACTGCGCGGCACGCGCCCGCGGACCGACGAGGCCATCGCCATGTTCGTCACCGACCACCGCACGCTCTGGCGCCTGTTCAAATCCGCCAGGCAGGTGACGATCGAATTCCCGGTCAAACCCGGCGGCAGGCGCAGCGCCACCTTCGAAACCGGCGGCCTCGACCCGGCGCGGATGCCCGGGTGGAATTGAAAGGCCAGCGGCGGCCCTGACGAAAAGCGCCGGTCAATGCCGGCGCTTTCTTCCTTCACGGCACCGCGCGAGGGGTTACAGCGAATAGCCGAACTGCCGGGTGAACTCGGTGTTGAACTCGTCGAAACCGAAGCGCTGGTTCTGGGTGCCGTGGTGGCTCACCTTCAACGCGCCCATCAGGTTGCCGACGCGGCCGATGCTCGGCCAGTCCAGCCCGCGCTCCAGGCCAAAGAGGAGACCGGCGCGGAAGGCGTCGCCGCAGCCGGTCGGATCGACCACCGCCGTCTCCTGCGCCGGCGGCACGTTGACGCTGATGCCATCGTGGAAGATGTCGCAGCCCTTTGGCCCCCGGGTGACGATGAAGGCCCGGACCTGGCGGGCGATCTCGCGCTCGCTCCAGCCGGTGCGCTCCTGCAACACGCTGGATTCGTAATCGTTGGTGATGACGTAATCGGCCAACCGCACGAACTCGCGGAACTCCTCGCCATTGAACAGCGGCATCGCCTGGCCGGGGTCGAAGATGAAGGGAATGCCCGCCTCGTGGAACTCGCGCGCGTTCTGCAACATGCCCTCGCGCCCGTCCGGCGCGACGATGCCGAGCGTCACCCCCTCGGTATCGTGCACATGGTTCTCGGCGCTGTGCATCATCGCGCCGGGATGGAAGGCGGTGATCTGGTTGTTGTCGTGATCGGTGGTGATGAACGCCTGCGGGGTATAGCTGTCCGCCAGTTCCTTCACGTAGGTCAGCGGGATGCCCAGCGCCTCGAAGTGGGCGCGGTAGGGCGCGAAGTCCTGCCCGACGGTCGCCATCGGCAACGGCCGGCCGCCCAGGAGGTGCAGGTTGTAGGCGATGTTGCCGGCGCATCCGCCAAACTCCCGGCGCATGCGCGGCACCAGGAACGAAACGTTCAGGATGTGTACCTTGTCCGGCAGGATGTGGTTCTTGAACTGGTCGGGGAAGACCATGATGGTGTCGTAGGCCAGGGAGCCACAGATCAGGGCGGACATCGGCGATGCTCATGGAAAGAACCCGCATAGGGTAGCCGGAGCGCGCGGCCGGGGCCAGGAACGGGCCGACGCGTAACGAATACGGAACGCCGCTGGGCAAGGATTTCGCTAGACTGGCGCGTCTGTCCCGACCCTCCCGACACGAGCCCCCGACCCGAATGTTCAAGAAGCTGCGCGGCATGTTTTCCAACGACCTGTCCATCGACCTGGGCACGGCCAACACCCTGATCTACGTCCGCGGGCAGGGCATCGTGCTGAACGAGCCTTCGGTCGTGGCCGTGCGCCAGGACCGCATCTCCGGCGCGGCGCGCTCGGTGGCGGCGGTCGGCGCCGAAGCCAAGCAGATGCTGGGCCGCACCCCGGGCAACATCAACACCATCCGGCCGATGAAGGACGGCGTGATCGCCGACTTCACCTACACCGAGGAAATGCTCAAGTACTTCATCAAGAAGGTGCACAAGAGCCGCTTCCTGAAGCCCAGCCCGCGCGTGCTGATCTGCGTGCCGTCGGGTTCCACCCAGGTGGAACAGCGCGCGATTCGCGAATCGGCGCAGGAAGCCGGCGCGCGCGACGTCTCGCTGATCGAGGAGCCGATGGCCGCGGCGATCGGCGCCGGCATGCCCGTGACCGAAGCGACCGGCTCGATGGTCATCGACATCGGCGGCGGCACCACCGAGGTGGCGGTGATCGCGTTGAACGGCATCGTCTATTCACAGTCGGTGCGGGTGGGCGGCGACCGCTTCGACGAATCCATCATCAACTACGTGCGCCGCCACCACGGCATGCTGATCGGCGAGGCCACCGCCGAGCGGATCAAGCTGGAAATCGGCTGCGCCTTCCCGCAGCAGGAAGTACGCGAGATGGAAGTCTCCGGGCGCAACCTGGCCGAGGGCGTGCCCAAGGTGATCAAGATCAATTCCAACGAGGTGTTGGAAGCGCTGCGCGAGCCGCTTTCCACCATCGTCGCCGGGGTCAAGCAGGCGCTGGAGCAGACACCGCCCGAGTTGTGCGCGGACGTGGCCGAGCGCGGCATCGTGCTGACCGGCGGCGGCGCGCTGCTGCGCGACTTCGACCGCCTGCTCAGCGAGGAAACCGGCCTGCACGTGATGGTCGCCGACGACCCGCTGACCTGCGTCGCCCGTGGCGGCGGCAAGGCGCTCGACCTATTGGACAAGCACGGCAACGAATTCTTCTCCCACAACTGAGCGCCGCACCCGGCGCGCGGCGGGTGATCCGCACCGATGCCGGCACCCCCGCCACCGCCTCCGCAGACCTTATCGACCGTGTCGTCCCATGCCGGCTACTCCGCCCCCCGTCCGCGGGACATCGCCGGCAGCCTGCGCCTGCTGGCCTATCTGGCGGCATCGGTGGCGCTGGTGTTCGCCGACCACCGCGGCGACTGGCTGACCCGCATCCGCCACCACGCCAACCTGCTGGCGCAGCCGCTGTGGCAGGTGGCGGGCCTGCCGGCCAAGCTCGGCCAGACCATGCGCGATGACGCCGTCACCCGCGCCCAGTTGACCCGCGACAACACCGTACTGCGCAACGCCCTGCTGATCTCCGGCGCCCGGATGGCGCGGCTGGAATCGGCCGCGGCCGAGAACGCCCGCCTGCGCGCGATGCTCGGCGTGGTGCAGCAGGGCCGGATGGACGTGCAGCTCGCGCCGATCCTCAACATCGACCTCGATCCGACCCGGCAACGGCTGGTGCTCGATGCCGGCAGCCGCCAAGGCGTGCGCCCGGGCCAGGCGGTGATCGACGCCGGCGGCCTACTCGGCCAGGTGATCGAGGTGCAGCCGGGAACGGCCACCGTACTGCTGCTGACCGACCCCGATCACGCGGTGCCGGTGGAAGTGGCGCGCAACGGGGTACGCCTGGTGGCCTACGGTCATGGCGATCACATCTCGCTCGGCCACATCCCGCGCACCGCCGACGTCCGCGTCGGCGACGTGGTGCAGACCTCCGGCATCGGCGGGCGTTTCCCGCCGGGCTTTCCGGTGGGCAGCATCGAGAAGCTGCGCCCGGACGACAGCCGCGCCTTTCTGGTGGGCGACCTCAAGCCCGCCGCCGCGCTCGACCGGGGCCGCGAAGTACTGCTGCTGCGGGAGGTGCGCGGCCGCCTCGACCCGCCCCCGGCGGCCAACAGCGTGCCGATCGCCACCGGGCGGCGGGTCACGGCCGGCGCCGCCGATGCGGCCACGGGCACGGACGCGCCGTCATCGCCCGTCGCCGGCGCACCGACCACCGCCATGCCCGCGCGCAATGCCGCCGCCGACGCCCGCCCCGCCGACGCCCCGCCCACGAGGCCCGCCCGATGAGCCGCGAGCGTTCGCCCCGCGTGCCGATGCTCGCTTCGGCGCTGGCCGCGATCCTGCTGGCGCTGGTGCCGCTGCCGCCCGAGCTGGCCGGCCTCAGGCCGTACTGGCTGGCGCTGGTCGTCGCCTATTGGGTGCTGGAGGCGCCGGAACGCGCCGGGCTCGGCTTCGCCTTCCTCGCCGGGCTGGCGGCCGATCTCGCCCACGGCGCGCTGCTCGGCGAACAGGCGCTGCGGCTGGTGATCCTGGCCTTCATCCTCGACCGCTTCCGCTCCCGCCTGCGCTTCTTCCCGATCTGGCAGCAGGCGCTGGTGATCGGCGCCTTGCTGGTCAACGACCGCATCGTCGCCGCCGTCACCCATGCGCTGACCGGGGTGCCGCAATGGCCGGCCGGCTACTGGCTGTCGCCCTTGACCGGCGCGTTGCTGTGGGGGCCGCTGTTCCTGGTGCTGGACACGCTGCGGCACCGGCGCCGGCGGGATTGACCGATGTGGGACGAGGGCCGCCGGCTGGTGAAGAACCGCGCGCTCGAAGTGGAGCAGTTCCGCCGCCGCGCGCTGTTCGGCTTCGGGCTGGTGGCGCTGGCGCTGGCCGGGCTGCTGCTGTGGTATTTCCGCTTGCAGGTGGCGCAGCACGAGGCGTGGGCGGCGCAATCCGAGGCCAACCGGATCAAGCCGCGGCCGATCGTGCCGGGGCGCGGCATCATCTACGACCGCAAGGGCCGCATCCTGGCCGACAACATCCCCGCCTTCCGCCTGGACGTGATGCCCGACGAAGCCGGCGACCTCGATGCGATGCTCGCCGGCATCCAGCGCATCGTCGCGCTTACCCCGGAAGAGCTGGAAGCGTTCGCCGAGGCGCGGAAGACCACCCGCCGGCATCGCCCGGTCACGCTCAAGCTGCGTCTGTCCGAGGAGGAGATCGCCCGCTTCGCGGTGGACCGCTGGCGTTTTCCCGGCGTCGAGCTGGTGCCGTACTTCGGCCGCGTGTATCCGTATGGCGACCTGTTCGCACACGTCGTCGGCTACGTCGGGCGGATCGACGCCCGGGACCGCGAGCGGCTGCCGGAACGTGTCGCCGCCTTCAGCCACACCGGCAAGACCGGGCTGGAGCGCTATTACGAGGAACGGCTGCGCGGCGCGATCGGCCACGAGCGCATCGAGACCAGTTCCGACGGCCGGGCGATGCGCACGCTCGGCGTGGTACCGGCCACGCCCGGCACCGACCTTCGACTGTCGATCGACGTCGACCTGCAACGGGCGATGGTGGCCGCCTTCGGCGAGCTGGAGGGCACGGCGGTGGCGGTCGATCCGCGCAACGGCGAAATCCTGGCGATGGTCAGCCTGCCCAGCTACGACCCCAACCTGTTCGTCAACGGCATCTCGCACACCGACTACAAGGCGTTGAACGAAAACCCCTCGCGACCGCAATTCAACCGCGCGGTGCTGGGCGGCGTCGCCCCCGGCTCCACCATCAAGCCGATGATGGCGCTGGCCGGGCTCGACAGCGGCGCGCGCCGGCCCGGCGACAAGACGCTTTCCACCGGCATGTTCTATGTCGGCGGCCAGCGCCGCGGCTACGCCGATTCGCATCGCGGCGGCCACGGCTGGACCGACGTCTACAAATCGATCTACGCCTCGGTCAACACCTACTACTACAAGCTGGCGCTGGACATGGGGATCGACAAGGTCGATCACTACATGGCGCTCTACGGCTTCGGCAAGCCCACCGGGGTGGACCTGTCCGGCGAGATCGGCGGCATCCTGCCCTCGCCGGCATGGAAGGCGAAGAACGCGCCTAAACAAGGCCGCTGGTACCCCGGCGATACCGTCATCACCAGCATCGGCCAAGGCTTCTGGAAGGCGACCCCGCTGCAACTGGCGCAGGCCACCGCCGCGCTCGGCAACGGCGGCTGGCTGCGGCGGCCGCACCTGGCCAAGGAAACCCGGCACGGTTTCGACGGGCCGTGGATGAAGGTGGACGAAGGCGCGCCGGTGCGGATCAGCCCGAACCCGGCCCACCTGGAGGCGGTCCGCGAGGGCATGATCCTGACCGTGCACGGCCCCGGCACCGCCACCAACATCCGCTACGGGCTGGACTACGAGATCGCCAGCAAGACCGGCACCGCCCAGGTGGTGAGCCGGCGCGGCCACGCCGCGACCAACCCCAAGAACCTGCCGATGCACCTGCGCCACCGCGCGCTGTTCATCGCCTTCGCTCCGGCGCGTGCGCCCACCATCGCGGTGGCGGTGGCGGTGGAGGGCGGCGGCTACGGCGCGTCCACCGCGGCGCCGATCGCGCGCAAGATTCTCGACGCCTGGATTCGCGGCAAACTGCCGGAAGGCGTGACGCCGGAACCGGCCGGCGGTGCCGACACCATGAACACCGCGCCCCCGCCCGCCACCGGCGGAGCCACGCCCCCCGGGACGGCTTCGCCATGAATCCCCTGCTGCGCTGGCTTGGCGATGGCGTGCTGCGCGTACTGCGCAGCGTCGATCTGCCGCTGTTGGCCGCCTTGTGCGGGCTGATGGCGGCCAGCCTCGCGGTGCTCTCCAGCGCCGGCGGCGACAGCGCTCGGCTGGTGCTGTCGCAAGGCGTGCGCTTTTGCGTCGGCATCGGCGTGATGTGGGCGATCTCGCGGATTCGGCCGCAGACGCTGCGCGCGGCCTCGCCCTACGTCTACGCGGCCTCGCTGCTGCCCCTGGTGGCGGTGCTGTTCGTCGGCACCGGCCGCTACGGCGGCCACTGGCTCAATCTCGGCGTGTTCTATTTCCAGCCATCGGAATTGTTCAAGTTGTGCCTGCCGATGATGCTGGCCTGGCATCTCGACCGCTCGGTGCTGCCGCCACGGCTCGGCACGATGCTGGCCGCCGCCGCGATCATCGCCCTGCCGGTCGGCCTGATCCTGCTCCAGCGCGACCTGGGCACCGCGGTGCTGGTGGCGGCCAGCGGCGTGTTCGGGCTGTACCTGGGCGGCCTGGCCTGGGGCTGGTTCGCGGTGGCGGGCGCCGGCGCGGTGATCGGCTACGCGCTGGCGATGTTCGCCCCGATCCAGTGGTTCGAACCGTTCCTGCGGCCGTATCAGGTCGGCCGCATCCAGGCGTTCCGCGACCCCGGCACCGACCCGCTCGGCGAGGGCTGGAACATCATCCAATCGCAGATCGCCATCGGCTCCGGCGGCTGGTTCGGCAAGGGCTGGGGCGAAAGCAGCCAATCACAGCTCAACTACCTGCCCGAATACACCACCGACTTCGCCTTCTCGGTGCTGAGCGAGGAATTCGGTTGGATCGGGGTGGCGATCGTGATCGGCCTGTACCTGTTCGCGATCGGGCGCTGTCTGTGGATCGCGGCCGAAGCGCGCGATGGTTATTCGCGGATCGTCGCCGGCACCCTCGGCCTCTCGCTGTTCGTCTACGTGGCGGTCAACGGCGGCATGATCTCCGGCCTGCTGCCGGTGGTCGGCGTGCCGATGCCGCTGATTTCCTACGGCGGCACCTCGGCGGTGACGCTGCTGGCGGGCATGGGCTTGGTGATGTCGGCCGGCGCACACGGCCGCCGGCGCGGCGGATGACGCGCGCCGGTCGGCGGGCCAGTTGCCAGTTGCCGCGCGACTCGACCCTGATACGGCATCGAGCGCCTCGGGCCTTGGATGGCTCAACCCAGCGACAGCGCCCTGGCCTGCGTCTGTTGCTGCACCTGCTGCTGGTTCTGCGCCGCCAGTTGCTCCTCGCGTTGCTGGTTGGCTTGCAGCGTCTGTTGGATGCTCTCTTGCAGCGGCGGCGCTTCGGCGGTCACGTTCAGCCAGATGCGTTGGCCCGGCGTCGTGCCGATCACGTGTAATTGGTCGCCCAGCATCGTCACACCGGCCACGCGCTCGGCATCGTGGATGCCGCTTCGCTTGGCTTCCAGCAACGCCTGCGCGACCACTGCGTCGCCAACGTGGGCGGGCGTTTGGCCGCGCAGTGCGCTGAACATCGCCCGATCGTCGGGGGGCAGCATCCGCAAGCTGAATTCGTGGGTTTCGGTACGTTCGGCCGGCGGTTGTGTCGAGACGTAGTGTGCCGACTTCGCCGCCAGCCAGCGCGCCCCCGAGGTTTCCACCGGGATCGATGTGGCCTCGGCCGCGGGCAGGCCAAAGCGCCTGCCTTCGTCCTCGGCGTAGTGGCGCTCGATGGCGTGAATCCGGCCGTCCTTGTCCATCTCCACCCGGGTGATGCCCTGCCTGCGCTCGGCGGCTTCCGCGGCGAGGCGGGCGGCCAGCCATTCGGTATGCGGGCCGGGGGCGATGCCTTGTTCGGCCTCCATGCGTCGCACGGCTTTCAGGGTGTGGGTGTAGGCGTCGTGGCCGGGGTGGTCGGGTTGGCGGATGTCCGGGCCATGCCACAGCGCCGGGGCGAAGCCGGGCGGCAGCGGCGGATGGGCGGGGGCGGATTCGGCTTGCTGGGTAGCTTGCCGAGCATCCGGCGGCTGGGCGTCCGGCGGCGGCTCGCCCTGCGCCAAGGTCTTGGGGCTGGGCAACAACTGGCGGTGCGGGTCGTCGGCGTGGAACTGACTCGACTTCTGCTGGCGTTCGAGGCGGAGTTGGCGGATGTCGTTCAACGCCTCCAATTGCTTGGCATCGCTGACCTCCTGGAACAGCGGCGCCGCACCCGCGCCATTGTTCGAAACCACCGACCAGGTGTCGTCCCGGGCGTCGTAGCGATAGTAGAAATTATTCGCGCCGATGGTGTCGGGGTCGACGTCGTCGCGGGCATTGGCGGCCAACGCCGAGGCCAGGCCCAGATGGCCGAGATAGCGTGTGCCCTCGCCCCATGGCAGGTAGCGGCGGATGTCACTCAGCGTGCTATTGGCCCGGTGCAGACCCAATGCCGAGTTGTCCAGCATGTTCGACCAGATGCGCTCGGCGGCTCGCTCGCCGTCCTGGCGACGGGCGGCTTCGAGTAGTTGGCGCGGGGTCCAGGCGTTGGGGTCGAGGCGGTAAAGGTCGAAGGTGATGTCGTGGGCGCGTTGTACGTCCCAGACCGGCAGGTTGAGTGCGCTTTGCGGATTGTCGTTCTTTTCGAACTGTATTTGACGGCGTTTGTAATCCTCCTGGATCAGTTGCTGGCCGAAGGCTTCCCACTCGCGTTCGGTCAGTGTGCGGCCACCGTGTTGCTGGGCATAAGCGTTGGCGACCTTGCCGGGCATGTTGTCGTTGCGCACCACGCCCAACGCCAACAGGCCGTAGCCATCGTTGCCAGGCAGATGCGCAAGATAATTCCAGTAAAGCTCGCGATTCTTCGTTTCCTTGGCGTAATGCTCAAGAATGTTCAGGTCTTGCCGGGTCAGGCCACTCATCATTGCTCCCCTTGCGTATCAATGCCGATGTGGAACTTTGCCATCAGTTCACGGTAGCGTGCTTCGATCCGTGCCCAGTCACGCATCAGTACCCGTGGATAGTCCACTTCCACGGACAAACCATACTCCGGTATCGCGAAGCTGTGCGAGCACTGGGCAACGCGCGGGTTGTCGTCCTCGATCACCGTATCGCCCTGGATGATCAAGCCATCCGGCATCTCCCGGTGGGAGCAACGGATGAAGGTCAAGTTATGCCCTTGCGCATCCCGGCGCACGAACCAGTCTTCGATATCCCAAGGGCCATCGGGCCAACCATAACGGTCGCGCTGCCCTTCGATCAGCTTGAGATAGCGCGCCTTGTCCGCTTCGCTCACGTACCAATGCTCCAGGCCCCGCACGTCCTCGCCACGGGTGCGGTGGGAAATGTTTGACATGGGATTCTGCTGTCGGATCGGGTCGTCCGAGAAACTTCTGCCGTCGCTGTCCATCGCCTCCTGCAATGGCCGCCTGTCGATATAGGTGAAACCCGCGCGAATCTGCCGGTTGAACTCGTTCATACTCATCTCGCGCCGCCGGCCGGGGGGGAGTGGCTCCAGTTTCGGCCAGACGAGCTCCATACTCACGCTGCCCTGGAAATCCGGGCCGATCTGGTCGGTGAAGTAGTTGGCCGGGATCATGAAACGATGCGGCCCGAGCCGGGCCAGTTTTGGCGCGTTGGTATAAGTGTAGTCACCCACCGTGGGGCCGATGACCAAGGGTTCCTTCAGCGTGGACATGTCGATCTTCCTCTCGGTTTTCTTGTCGGCCGGCGGGGTGGCGGGTTCAGCGGCGCAGGCGGCGCCGAACAGGCCGGCCAAGGCCAAGGCGAGCAGGCCGGGCATAGCCCGGGGGCGGCCTGGCGATATCGGGCGTGCGGGAGGGCTTCTCGTCATGCGGGCACCCGGTGCGCGGATGGGGGGACATCGGGATCAGGCCACGGGTCTCGAACAAGGTCAAATCCGCTCGCCCCACCCGCCCGGTGGTGTGGATCACGCACGGGCCGTCGCGTGGCGGCCTGTCTTCAGCACGGCCGGCCTACCCAACCGGGCCGAGGGTGGAAACACGGCCAGTTCAAGACGGTGGCATGGCATCACATTGCCCGCCAGCGCCCCAAGCCCGCGCACAAGCCCGCGTATCGGCGCTGCGCTAGGATGCGGGCTTCACCGTATGCGGCGCGGCATGGACACTTTTCACGATTTCGATTTCGCCATCATCGGCGGCGGCGCCACCGGCGTGCTGCTGGCGCTGGCGCTGCTGCCGCGCGCGGCCGCCGGCCAGCGCGTCGCGCTGATCGAGCCGGGCACGCCGGGACAGGGCGTGGCCTATGCCACCGGCGATGCGGCGCATCTGCTGAACGTGCCGGCCGGCAACATGAGCGCATTCGCCGCGCGGCCGGACGATTTCACCGACTATCTGACCACGCGCGACGGCAAGGCCGATGCGGCCGCCTTCATGCCGCGCCGCGATTACGCCGCCTATCTCGGCCAGCGTCTGGCCGAAGCGCGCGCGGCCAGCGCTGCCGAGCTGACGCACCTCGCCGCATCGGCCACGGCCATCCAACCGGAGAGCGGTCGCTTCCACATTCTGCTCGACGACGGCGGCCGCCTTGCCGCCGGCCGCGTCGCGCTGGCCACCGGCAACCATCCGCGCATGTTGCCGTTCCCGGCCGAGCCGGCGCGGGTGCTGGCGGCCTGGGACGAAGCCGCGATCGCTCGCATCGGCGCGGAGGACGACCTCGCCATCCTCGGCAGCGGGCTCAGCATGGTCGACGTGGTGCTGTCGCTGGATGCGCGCGGCCATCGCGGGCGGATAAGCGTGGTGTCACGCCACGGTCTGTTGCCCTTGCCGCACCCGCCGCGCAGGCAGACGCTCGATATCGACATCCACGCATTGGAGGCGTTGTCGCTCCGCCAGCGCCTTGGCGCATTGCGCGCCGCCGCGCGTGAAGCCGCGCGCCAGGGCATCGGCTGGCAGGCGCTGATGGACGCGCTGCGCCACCACGTGCGCCCGCTGTGGCGGTCGCTGGACGCGGCGGGGCAGCGGCGCTTCCTGCGCCATGCGGCGCGCCATTGGGACGTGCATCGCCACCGCATCGCGCCAGTGGTGGCGGCGCGCCTGCAAGCGCGTATCGACGATGGCCGGTTGCGGGTGTGGGCGGCGCGCATCGCCGACGTGGCGACGCGCGATGACGGCCTGGCGCTCGATCTCCGCCTCCGTGGTGGTGGGCGGCAAAGGCTTTCGACGGCCTGGCTGGTCAACGCCAGCGGCATCGAGACTCGCGCCGAGGGCTTCGACGACGCGTTGCTGGGCGGCTTGCTCGCCAGCGGTCTCGCCCGGCCCGGCCCGCACGGGCTTGGCTTCGATACCGATGAGGATGGCGCGCTGATCGATGCGGCGGGGCGCGCGCATCCGCGTCTCCACGCCATCGGCAGCCCGCGGCTCGGCACCCTGTGGGAATCCACCGCCATTCCCGATCTGCGCATCGACGCGGCGGCGCTGGCCGAACGCTGGCTTGCCTCGCCCTGAGCCTCAACCCACGGGCGGCTGCCAGCCCTTGGCGCGCAACGCCAGCCAGCATGCCGCCACGGTGAGCGCATCGCCCAGCGCACTGTGGCGGCCAAGCACCGGCACCCCGAGGGTATCGGCGATGAAGCGGAAATCAAGGTTGGGCGGCGCATCGGGACGACAGCGGCGCTGCGCCGCCAACACTTCGTCGGCCAAATCATGCCGCGCGTTGGGCAGAGCGAAGCCGGTGATCGCGCGCACGTGCGGGGCCAGCATCCGCAGGTCGAAGGCGAGGTAATAGCCGAGCAGCGCGCGCGGCCCCAGCCAGTGCAGGAATTCGCGCACCGCCCGCGTCACCGGAAGGCCGGCGGCGGCTTCCTCCGGGGTGATGTGGTGGTGGCGGATCGATTCGATATCGAAGCCACGGTCGGGGCGGATGCGGCGGGTGAAGCGTTCCGAAAGCATCGCCCGGCCATCGCGGACCGGCACCGCGGCCAGGCTCAGGATGTGATCGCTGGCCGTGTCCATGCCGGTGGTTTCCAGGTCGAGGCTGACCCATTCCTCGCGCGGCGGCGGCGCGAACAGCGCGCCCCATTCGCCCTCGCCGTGCCGGCGGCGCGTCCACCATCGTTGCAGGGGGCCGGGCGCGCTCATTCGGTGAGGTGGAACTCGGCCCTGACCAGTTGCCGGAAGCGCTTGACCACCCGCAGCGCGTCGCGCAGCAATTCGCGGTCGAGCCGGCGCAGGCGCTCGGCATGCAGGAAGTCGTCCGTCGCTTTGCCGGTATCGAGCGCGTCCAGTTGCGCGTCCAGGCGTAGGCGTTGGAACACCGCCAACGCCTGCGGCAGATCGCGCCCCATCTCCTCCGGCAGCCGCCCGGCTTCGACCAGTGCGGCGCAACGCGCGAAGCTGTTGCGCTCGCCGATGCCGTGCTTCAGCGACAGGCAGCGCAAGCCGTGCACCACCGGGAAGATGCCGCCCTTCTTGATGTCGGTGCCGCGTTCGTCGCCTTTGAGCTGGCCGAGCAGACTCAGCGGAGTCTCGAATTGCACCACGGCGGCGGCGAGCGAATGCAGCAGGCGCTCATCGCCGCCAAGCGCCATCAGGGCTTCATCGACCGGCGCGTACAACGCGCGCTGGCCGGCGATGGCCCGCGAATCGAGCGCGATGGCGAGCTCAAGCGCGGCCTCGGGCGCGTGCAGCAGGCGCCAGTCGTCGATGCGCCGCCGCCAGTCATGCTGGCGCAGGCGCCAATGCGGGTTGTTCACCATCACCCCGCCGGGACAGGGCGGATAGCCGACTTCGCCCAGCGCCGCGCTGAAATCCCGCATCGCCGCATCCAGGCCGTCCCAGAGGTAGCCGTCCTCGATCACCAGCGCGTTGTCCTGGTCGGTCTTCAGCAATTGCTCGCGCCGGCCTTCGCTGCCCAGCGCCAGCAGGCATAGGTGCGGGTGATGCCGGCGCGGCACCACGATTTCGAAGATGCGCTGCATGACCCGGCTGTTGAGCGCGCTGACCAGTTCCATCAGGTAAGCGACACGAGCGCCCTGCGCGTGCAGCGTGCGCACCAGCCGGGTCATGCCGCGCGCCGCTTCGGATATCTCTTCCAACGTTTCCGCGCGCGCCAGCCGCAAGCTGATGAGATGCGAATGGCTGGCGTAATGCGAGAGCACTTCGGCCATGCCGAGGGTGCCGGTGAAATCCTCGCCATCGCGCACCGCCACGCGCTCGATGTGGCGCTCGGCCATGACGATCAGCGCCTGGAACAGCACGTCCCCGGTGCGCACGCAGATCAGCGGGCGCTTGGCCAGCGCGCCGACCGGCGAATCGAGCGCGGCGTCTTTCAACGCCACCGCCTCCAGCAAGTCGGTGCGGGTGACGATGCCGGGCGCATCGAAGGCGGCGTCATCGACCAGCAGGCAATCCACGCGCCGTTCCCTGAGCCGCGCGGTAGCCTGGCGGATGCTGGCGGCCGCGACGATGCGCTCGGCCGGCGCGGGATGGGCATCGCCGACTCGCGTGACCATCAGCTCGGCCAGCTCGGAATCGTGGCCGCGATTGCGGTTCGCCAACCGCCCCTTGGCGGACAGGCCCTCGTTGAAATAAGCGCGGAAGGTCGGGTAGTCCTCCACCAATTGGCGAAACACCCGAGCCGGAATTTCGAACAGCAGGCAATCGCTTTCCGCGCGATAACCGTGGCGGGCGCGGCCGGCCATCACCGCCCAGGCGCCGAACACGTCGCCGGCGCCGTAATCGCCGAAGCGCTGCTCGTGGCCGGCGGCATCGGTGTCGAAGGCGTAGAGGCGGCCCTTCATCACCACCACCACGCACGGCGAGGGCCTGCCGCCCTCGATCAGCAGATCGCCGGCGCGGTGGAAGGCCAGATCGACGCTGGCCGCCAGACGGGCGCGACCGACCTCGTCCAGGAGGTCGAACGGTGGCAGTGAGAGGTCGAGACCGGGGACGGGTTCCATCGTCATCACTCGCGGTGGATCGCCCCATTCTGGCATCGCCGCCCCACCATTCGGCCTTCGACTTTGGGCGATGCCGGCGCGGCGCTACACTCGCTTCCCCCTTCGCCATACCGGCCACGGATGATTTCAAGCTGGACACTGCTGCTGATTTCAGCCGCCTACGTCGGCTTGCTGTTCGCGGTGGCGAGCTGGGGCGAGCGCAACTCGACGCCGGCGCGTTTCGCGCGCCTGCGGCCGCTGGTCTACGCGCTGGCGCTGGCGGTGTACTGCTCGTCGTGGACGTTCTACGGCGCGGTCGGCACCGCCGCGCGCACCGGCCTGGGCTTCCTGCCGATCTACCTCGGGCCCATCCTCCTGCTCATCTTCGGCTGGCGCATTCTCGAACGGCTGATCCTGACCAGCGACGAACAGCGCATCGTCTCGATCGCCGACTTTCTTTCCTCCCGCTACGGCCGTGTGCCGGGCCTGGCCGCGCTGGTGACGTTGCTGGCGCTGGTGGCGGCGGTGCCCTACGTCAGCCTCCAGTACAAAGCGGTGGCGATGAGCGTGGGCGTGCTGACCGGCCTGCCGGAGAAGGATGGCGAAGTGCTGGCCGATCCGGCGTTGTACGTGGCGCTGTCCCTGGCGTTGTTCGCCATCCTGTTCGGCACCCGCCGCACCGACGCCACCGAGCACCACCGCGGCATGATGCTGGCGGTGGCGATGGAGTCGCTGCTGAAGCTGGTGGCCTTCATCGCGATCGGCCTGTTCGCGCTCTGGCACCTGCCGGGCGAGGACGCGCTGCCGGCGCGGATACTCGCCGCCACGCGCGAAGTCGCGGCGCAACCGCTGCCGGGCAGCATCCTGGCGCAGACCGTGCTGGCCTTTCTCGCCATCGTCTGCCTGCCGCGGCAATTCCACGTCGCGGTGGTGGAGTGCGAGGACGTGCGCCACCTGCGCCCCGCGCGCTGGCTGTTCGGCGCCTACCTCGCGCTCTTCTCCCTATTGGTGGTGCCGCCGGCGCTGACCGGCCGCGCGCTGTTTGGCGGCGGCGAAGTCTCGCCCGACAGCTACGTGCTGGCCATACCGATGTACTTCGGCCAGGACTGGCTGACGCTGGCGGCCTATCTCGGCGGTTTTTCCGCCGCCACCGGCATGGTGATCATGGCCAGCATCGCGCTGGCGACCATGGTCAGCAACGATCTGGTGATGCCGGTGCTGTTGCGCCTGCGCGGCAGCAGCGCCGCGCGCACCGCCATCGACCGGCAGGTGCTGTGGGTGCGCCGCGCCACCATTCTCGCCCTGGCGCTGTTCGCCTTCGCCTACCACCGCGCGGTGCGCGGCCACGGCAATCTGGCCGAATACGGCCTGCTGACGTTCGCCGCGGTGGCGCAATTCGCGCCGGCGCTGATCGGCGGGCTGTACTGGCGCGGCGCCAGCCGCGACGGCGCGCTGGCCGGCACCCTGACCGGCGCCGTGCTGTGGACCTACACCCTGTTCCTACCCTCGCTGGTGCATGCGGGCTGGCTGGATTGGCGGGACTGGCTGGCCGAAGGCCCGTTCGGCCTCGGCTGGCTGCGGCCCGAAGCCCTGTTCGGCATGCACGGCTGGGACGCGCTGACCCACGGCATGTTCTGGTCGCTGCTCGGCAACGGCCTGGCGTTCCTGCTGGTGTCGATGCGCTGGCGGCCGCGCCTGCGCGAACACCTCATGGCGACCGCCTTCCTCGACCCCTACGGCCAGCGCGAACCCCGGACCGCCGGCGGCTGGGCCGGCAACCTGCGCGGCAACGACCTGTTGGCCCTGGCCGAACGGATCGTCGGCGAGCACACCGCGCGCCGCGCGTTCGCCGAGTACCGCGACGCCCAACGCCGCCCGTGGCAGCCCGACGCCATCGCCGACCGCGCCCTGATGCAGTTCACCGAGCGCCTGCTGGCCTCGGCCATCGGCGCCGACTCCGCCCGCCTGACACTGACCAGCGCGCTGCGCGGCTCCGGCATGGAGCTGGGCGAAGTGGTCAACCTGCTCGACCAGGCCGGGCAGGACATGCGCTTCAACCGCGAAATGCTGACCACCACGCTCGAGAACATCTCGCAGGCGGTGAGCGTGGTCGACGCCGACCTGCGCCTGGTCACATGGAACCGGCAGTACCAGGAAATGTTCGGCTACCCCGATTCGATACTCTACGTCGGCCGCCCGATCGCCGACCTGATCCGCTGGAACGCCGAGCACGGCGAGATGGGCGAAGGCGATGCCGATACCTTCATCGAACGGCGCATCACCCATCTCAATGCCGGCACCCCGCACGTATTCGAGCGCGTGCGCGCCAGCGGCCAGGTGATCGAAATGCGCGGCCGCCCGCTGCCCGGCGGCGGCTACGTCACCACCTTCAGCGACATCACCGCCTACAAGCAGGTCGAGCAAGCACTGCGCGAAGCCAACGAGACGCTGGAGCAGCGGGTCGAACTGCGCACCCGCGAGGCCGAATCCGCCCAGCAATCCAAGACCCGCTTCCTGGCCGCGGTCAGCCACGACCTGCTGCAACCGCTGAACGCGGCCCGGCTGTTCACCAGCGCGCTGCGCGAAAGCCACGACGCCGCCGAACAACGCCGGCTGGGCGAGCGCGTCGATGCCTCGCTGCGCGCGGCCGAGGACCTGCTCGACGGCCTGCTCGACATCTCCCGGCTGGACGCCAACGAACTCAAACCGGACATCCAATCCCTCGATGCCGGCGAGCTGCTGCGCGAACTGGCCGCGCAATACGCCCCCATCGCGCAGAAGCGCGGACTCGGCCTGCGCGTGCATGCCAGCTCCGGGCTTGCGGTGCGCAGCGACCACCGACTGCTGCGCCGCGCGCTACAGAACTTCATCGCCAACGCCATGCGCTACACCCGCAACGGCGGCGTATTGCTGGCCGCCCGACGGCGCGGCAAGACGGTGGAACTGCAAGTCTGGGACACCGGCGCCGGCATCCACGCGCATCACCTCGGGCAGATATTCGAGGAATTCCGCCGCTTCGCCCAACCCGGACAGGGCGAACGCGGGCTGGGCCTGGGCCTGTCGATCTGCCAGCGCATCGCCCGCACCCTGGATCACCGCTTGCAGGTGCATTCGCGGATCGGCCGCGGCAGCGTATTCTCGATCTCGGTACCGCATGCCCACGGCACCGTAGCGGCCGGCGAAGCCCCCAACCCGATTCGCGCCGACAGCGGCGTGGCCGGCCTGCGCGTACTCTCGATCGACAACGATCCCGACATCCTCGACGGCATGCGCGCCCTGCTCTCACGCTGGCAGGTGGAAGTGCGGACCGCCTCCGACGTGGAAGGCGCGCTGGCGACGCTGGCGGTTTTTTCGCCACAGGTGCTGGTGGTGGATTTCCATCTGCACGACCGCCTGGACGGCCTGCAACTGATCGACGCCCTGCGCGAGGCCGCCGGCCGCCGCCTGCCCGCCGCGCTCCTGACCGGCGACGGCAGCGCGGAAGTGAAGGAGGCCGCCAGGATGCGCGGCGTGGTGGTGCTGACCAAGCCGGTCAAGCCGGCCTCGCTGCGCGCCTTCCTGGCCGCGCGGCACGATTGACCACCCGGCCCGGCACCCGCGCGCCGTATCTGGTCGGCTACATCACCGATAGCCTGACCGGCTGCCACCCACACGCCCGCGCGTCTTATCCGGGTGTGACTTGGCCGTTGCCGCGATCCTCAATCACCAAGCGCCCGCTCGCCCGTGCGTCGTGTCTGGCGCCGATGCACTTCTTCCCGCGCATCGGCATGCACGGATCCGGAGATATGCGGACGCACGAATACGCCCCCTCCCCACCTGCCCGAAGACCCATGCCGGACCACCGGCGCCCTGGCGCGCCATAACACGGGCGGCCCGCGCCAAATCGTGGCCGTCCCGCGGTGGCGCGGCCTGGCGCCGACGCCCATCGCCCATCGCCCGTCGCCCGTCACCCGTCACCCATCGCCCATCGCCCGTTGCCGTCGCCCAACGCCCAACGCCCAACGCCCGATGCCCGATGCCCGATGCCCGTCACCCGCAGCCCGCAGCCCGCAGCCCGCAGCCGGGATCATCCCCGGCTGGATTTCATCCCGTCAGCGTGCGCATCGTCGCCTTCAGGCGCGGGCCTTCGGCGCGCAGGTAATCGCGCGCCACGCGCCAGTCCGGGCAACGCGACGCCACCTCGCGCCAGAACGCGCGCGAATGATCGTGGTGAAGCAGGTGGCAGAGTTCATGCACCAGCACGTATTCGAACGCCTGGGGCCTGGCGATCACCAGCGACAGGTCGAGCGTCATCGCCCCGGCCACGCTCAACGAACCCCATTGCGAAGACGGGCGCTTCAGCACGATGCGGGCGGGCGGCCGCGGCAGACCGGCGGCATATTCCGGCAGCCAACGGGCGATGTCGGCGCGCGCCTCGGCCTCGAAGAAATCGCGCAGCGCGCGGCGGACGGCAGGCGTCGGCATCGCGCCCGCGAGCGTCTCCAGACCGCGCACGTCGAAGCGCAAGCCGTCGTGCTCCGGCACGATCCGGGTCAGCCGCGCCGGTTGCCAACGCAATGCCGCCTGCCCGTCACGCAACGGGAGACGGGCGGCTTCGCCGATGCGGAAATCGAAGGCGGTCGCTTGCGCCAGCGCCGCCAGTTGCCGGGCCAGCCAGTCCCGTTGCGCGTGCAGGAATTCCAGGCCCGCGCCTTCACTGGCGCGTGGCGGCAGGGTCAGGCGTACACCGCGTTCGTCGACCGAGAGCTTGATGCGCCGCGCGCGCGGGTGGCGATGCAGCGCCACCGCGATTTCGCGGCCGTCCGCCAGCGTCATCACGACATTCTGGCGCTCGACGACCCGCCGCTTGCGGACGAACAGGCGCAGCATGCGCGGCTACCGTCGCGCCACTGCCGCGTGGCGGGCGGCCGCGCCGGTCACTCGGCCTTGCTGATCTTCAACGCCGGCGCCAGCACCGCGAACAGGCGCTTGAACTCGCCCGCCATCAACACGAAGCGGGCATCGAGCTCGGCGCGAAGGTCGTCGTTGTCGGTATTTTCCAGTTGATCCACCGCGCCATCGAGCAGCTTGAACTTACGGATCACCAGATCTTCGCCCAGCACGAAGCCGATGTGGTCGTCCAGATTCAGCGCCAGCCGCGTCACCTGCTTGCCGGCCTGTAGATGGGTCTCGATTTCCTCGCCAGCCAGTTCCATGCGCTGGATCTTCACCACCGCGCCGGTATCGGCGGGATCGCGCAGTTCGCATTCATCGCCGAGCGAGAGTCCCTCGGGCAAGGCGTCGCCGGCGATCCAGCCGGTCATCACCGCGCGCGGCGCGATCTCGGCATTGACCGGCAGCGCCGGAAAGCTGCCCAGCGCCTCGCGGATTTGCGAAACCACGGCCTCGGCGGTCTTACGCGAGGCGCTGTCGACCACCAGCACGCCATCGCTCAGGTCGATCAGCGCATCGGTGCGACTCGGGCGCACGAAGGCGCGCGGCAGCAGTTCGGTGACGAGGTCGTCCTTCATCTGCCGGCGCATCTTGCCGCCGGGCCGGCGCGCGTTCTTCTCCTCGAACTCGGCGATCTTCTTTTGCAGCAGGTCGTTGACCACCGCGCCCGGCAGCAGTCTATCCTCGCCACCGACGGTGAGCCAGATCGCGTCCTCGATGCGGTGCATCAGCGCGACTTCCTCGCCCTCGTGGCGGCCGAACGGCGAGACGAATCCGCGCGAGGACAGCTCCATCGGCCCGACCGGCTTCAGCGCGGCTTCGGGCAGGTGGCTTTCCAACGCATCGAGGTTGAGCGCGGTGGGGAAACGGAACAGGGTGAGGTTGCGAAAGAACATGCGGGTTTCCGTTTGAATCTGAAGAGACGGGAAAGGGTCGAATCGCGGAGGAAAGGCGGCTGGCGCGACGGTTCATAGCATGGATGCCGCGGCCGGGCCCGCCTGGGCGTGTTCACGGCGTGTCGCGCCGGCCACCTTCCCTCCGCAAGGTCATGATGCGCTGTCGCCGGCCACTGTCTCGCTACCCGCCAGCCACGCATGCGCGTCCGCCACGGCCGCGTCGCCGCGCCGGCCGAGGGCGAGGAAATCGAACAGCGTCGGATCGGACAACTGCGAGGGCCGGATGTCGCCAAGCGCGCGCGCCATCGTCTCGACGCGGCCGGGGCTTTCCTTCTCCCACTGTTGCAGCATCTTCTTGACCTGCGCGCGTTGCAGGTTTTCCTGGCTACCGCACAGGTTGCAGGGGATGATCGGGAAATCCTTCAGCGTCGCGTAACGCTCGATGTCGGCCTCGCGCACGTAGGCCAGCGGGCGGATCACCACATGCCTGCCGTCATCCGAGAGCAGCTTGGGCGGCATACCGCTGAGCTTGGCGTGGAAGAACAGGTTGAGGAAGAAAGTGTTGACCAGATCGTCGCGGTGGTGGCCGAGGGCGATCCGGGTAAAACCGTTTTCCTCGGCATAGGTGTAGAGCGCGCCGCGCCTGAGCCGCGAGCACAGCGAACACATCGTCTTGCCCTCGGGGATGACCCGCGAAACGACCGAATAGGTGTCCTGTTCGAGGATGCGGTAATCGACGCCGATCGATTTGAGGTAATCCGGCAGCACGTGCGCGGGAAAGCCCGGCTGCTTCTGGTCGAGGTTGACGGCGGTGATGGAGAACGAGACCGGCGCCTTCTTCCGCAGTTGCAGCAGCACGTCCAGCATCGTGTAGCTGTCCTTGCCGCCGGAGAGGCAGACCATCACCTTGTCGCCGTCCTCGATCATGCCGAAATCGGCGATGGCGCGGCCCACCTGGTGACGCAGGCGCTTGGCCAGCTTGTCGGCCTCGCGCTTGGCCTGCTTCGCGGGCGCGGCGCCGGCCACGGCGGGCGCGGCGGGCGCGGCGGCTTCGAGCAAGGTGAGCGGAATGGCGTTCATGAGCCGGGCATTTTACCCCGCGCGCCTCGTCTGGCCGCTGCCGCCGGGCCGCGCTAAGCTCGCGCCATGCACGAGCGCGCGCCTACCGAAGTCACCCACCGCCTGGCCAAGTTGCGCCAGGAACACCGCGCCCTCGACTCGGCGATCATCCGGTTGCAGGCCAACATCCACGCCGACGAACTGGTGCTCAAGCGGATGAAGAAGCGCAAGCTGCAACTGAAGGACTGGATCGCCCGGCTGGAAAGCGCTCTGATCCCGGACCAGCCGGCCTGACACGCTACCCGCCGGACGGGCGTGGGAATTGAAGCTGCTCCAACTCGCCAGACATCACGCAGATCGGATGTCACGCCCTCGCGGGCGTGGGAATTGAAACAGAAGTCGGTGTTGGCCCAAGAACCACGGGGGAAGTCGCGCCCCCGCGGCGTGGGAATTGAAACAAGCGGCGCAGGATGGCCGCCTTGCCCACCACATATCACGCCCTCGCGGGCGCGGAAATTGACACGTGCCACGGCATTAATTGCTTGACTGGCAGTGTCGGTCACGCCCTCGCGAGGGCGTGGCCTGATCGTGCCGCCGGAGCTGGAAGAGGTCGTGCTGTTTCAATTCCCACCACGCCCGCGAGGGCGTGACCACCGCCGGCGTTTCTTGTGCGTCATCACCTTCGTCGTTTCAATTCCCACGCCCGCGAGGGCGTGACTGCGTGAATACTCGGATATCCATCGGCGTTCGTTTGTTTCAATGCCCGCGCCCGCAAGGACGTGACGAGGTGCAGCGAACCCTGGGCGAAGCGCAGATGGTTTCAATTCACACGCCCGAGAGGGCGTGGCGCCAGACCACGGTCCGAGGCGCGCATGGTGGGACACGTTTCAATTCCCATGCCCGTGAAGGCGTGACCAGGCAACTGCGGTGGAACGCATGTCACCCCGTTCTTGCTTGTTTCAATTCATGCACCTGGGAGGGGTGGTCTCGATCGCGGCATCCGCCTTGTCGGCCAAGCCGTTTCAATTCCCACGCCCGCGGGCGCGGGCATTGAAACCAGACGCCAATACCAGTGGACCGGTTATAGCCACCTCACGCCCTCGCGGCGCGCGGTACCTCAGCCGGCGGTTTCCGCCACGCCCTCGCCTTTCGCCGCCTCCGGGCTCACCTTCTCGATGCTGTGGCGCAATTCGCGGCCCAGGATCACCTTGGCATCGCGCGCCCACTGGTTGAGGCGCTCGTCGTAGACCAGACGGGCATTGCCGTCGGCCCAGACCAGGCGCATCTCGCGCAGCTTCTGGATGAACACACGGAACAGCGATTTATCGAAGAACTCCGGTGCGGTCTGCGCGTACAGCAGCGACAGCCGCTGCGCCGCCAGCTGGCACAGGCTTTCAAGCTCGGCCGCGGTGAGTGTGCCGGGGCCGTTCTTGGCCAACACCGAGATGGCGATGTAATAGCGCTCGAACGCCTGCTGCAACGGATGACCCAGGCCACGCAAACGGAACACCTCGTCGCTCTGCCCGGCATTGCGGGCGAGGATGCCGCCCTCGTCGTCGTTGACGCGCTCCAGCAGCCCCTCGCGCACGAACACTTCGCTGGTGAGGCGGATGCGCTCGGCGAACTCCGCCGCCGTCCACGGCAGGAACAGTTCGGCCTCCAGGAAGGGGTAGACGTTCTCGCCCAGGCGCATCAGCGTGGCGAGCGACATCCGCCGGTTGTGCAGGAAGCAGACCGCGATCCACGCCGAGGCGGTGAACAAGTGCAGCACGTTGTTGCGGAAGTAGGTCAGCAGCACCGCCTTGTCGTCGTCGACATCGAGCACGTCGCCGAGCGGATGCTTGATCCGGGTGAGCACGCTGATCTCCTCGCCGTGGGCGACGATCTGCTCGGGCGTGTGCGGGGTGACGGTGACGCGACCGGAATACGGCACCTCGGCCAGCAGCGTCTTCGACAGCGCGATCTGCGCCAGCAGGTCGGCCTCGCCCATCGCGTTCTTCGGCGTGGACAGGAGCGCCAGCGCCAGCAGGTTGATCGGATTGACGTCGGCGGCGCGGTTGATGTTGACCTGGATGTGCTGGGCCAGCGCGTTGACCGTGTCCGAGAGCCATTCCGGCTTTTCGTCCTCGCTCACCGGCCGGCCATCCCACGCGCCCGCCTGTCGCGCGAGCGTGGCGGAAAGCTCGATGGGTTCGCCGAAGTTCACCACCACCTGGCCGTAATTGCTGCCGAGCACCTTGGGGATGCCGGTGAGCAGCCGCCAGATCGATTCCTTTTTCTTTGGCTTGCCCGACAGCTCGTCGAGATAGCTGTTGCCTTCCATCAGCTTCTCGTAGCCGATGTAGATCGGCTGGAACAGCACCGGGCGGCTCGGCTGGCGCAGGTAGGCGCGCACGGTCATCGCCAGGGTGCCGCCCTTGGGCTGCAACAGCCGGCCGGTGCGCGAGCGCCCGCCTTCGATGAAGTATTCGATGGAATAACCGCCGGAAACCAGCAGCGCCATGTATTCGCGGAACACGGCGGTGTAGAGCATGTTGCCGCGGAAACTACGGCGGGCGAAGAACGCCCCGCCCTTGCGCAGGATGGTGCCGATCACCGGCAGGTTGAGGTTGATGCCGGCGAAGATGTGCGGCGGCACGATGCCGCGCGCGTACAGCATGTACGACAGCAACAGGTAGTCCATGTGGCTGCGGTGGCTGGGCACGTAGACCACTTCGTGGCCCGGCGCGGCTTCCTTCAGCTTGTCGAGATGGTGCACCAGCACGCCGCGATAGATCCGGTTCCAGACCGGCTTCAGGATGAAGCTGAGCGAGCGCACCACCGGGTGCGAATAGTCGGCGGCGATTTCCCAGGCGTAGGCGTGGGCTTTCTTCCATGCCTCCTGAGGCTTGCCACCGTCGCGGCGGGCCTGGTCGGCGATCGCCTGCTTGACCGGCTCGGCGGCCAGCACGCGGTCGATCAGCAAGCGGCGGGTGGAAAGATCCGGCCCGATCACCGCCGAGCGGATGCGGCGGAAGTGGGTGCGCAGTACGCGCGAGAGCTTGCGCACCGTGCGCTCGGGCGGCAACCCTTCGTCGACGATCCCGCGCAGCGCCACCGGCGGCGAGAAACGCACCAACGTCCCCCGGCCGTTCAGCAGAATGGCCAGCAGGCGGCGAAAGCGGCCGACCAGGGTCCAGTTCTCCGAGAACAGCACCGAGAACCAGCCGCTGGCCTTGTCCGGCGCCCGGCCGACGAAGATCGACACCGGCACCAGTTGCACATCGAGCGTGGGATCGACGCGGTGCGCCCGCAACAGGCGGGCCAGCGAGCCGGAATGGGTCTTTTGCTCGGCGCCGGGGGCCAGGCCCAGCGCATTGGCGTGGCGGCGCGAGAGCGCGACGTAGGCGCGCTTGCGGCCCAGCGGGTCGCCGGGCAATGGGGTGAGCGGCGAAGGCAGACCGGCTTCCTGGCAGGCGCGGTCGAGGATCAGTGCGTTGCTGAGACCGTAATCCTCCAGCACGTAACAGATCGGCCGGTCGTCGGCATGCTGGCCGGGATTGTCGGGTTCGATCTTCAGGCTGATCCACGGTTCCAGCAGTTTGCCGAGCCATTTGGCCCAGAGCGGCCGCGAGACGATCAGCGGCGTGCGCGGCCGGCCCGGGCGCAGGTTGTCCGGCGGCAACGGCGCGGCGGCCGGGGCCTCGGCGGCGATGTCGAAACCGGCCTGGCGCGGCGCGGCGAGCGATGACGCATCCGACGCGGGCGGGGCCGGCGGGGCGGCCGGCGCGGCAGCGGGCGCGGACGGCGATGCGACTTCGGCCGGGTGATCGAGCGTGGTGGGTGGTGACGCATCCGGCGCGGGCGCGGACGGCGGGGCGACCGGCGCGGACGGCGATGCGACTTCGGCCGGGCGATCGAGCGTGGCGGGTGGTGACGCATCCGGCGCGGGCGGAGCCGGCGTGGCGGCGGGGGCGGTATCGGCATCCTCCCGGCATGGCGCATCGGCCTTCCGCGCGGTGGCGTCGGCGGGCTTGTCCGGCTCGGGAAACGGCAAAGGGGTCTGGTTCGACATCGGCGGCATTATCGCCCAGTCGGAGTGACCGCTTCCGAAAGGGCCGCCGCCGGCGCCAGCGAGGCGCGCGCGGCCTCCACGTAATCGGTCAGGTACCAGCGGCCGTCGATCCGCACCGCGTCCATCACCGTGCGCACCTCGCGGCCGGCCAGTTCGTAGCGCACCCGCACCTCGGCGCGGTCGCCCTCGGTCTCGACCGTCTCCACCTCCACGCCGGCCAGCGTGGCATCCACGCCCAGCCCGTACAGGCCGAGGAACTGCTTGCTGGCGATGTAGAGCGGCACCAGCGCCTTCAGGCTGGCTTCCATGCCGAGCCGGCTGAAGTCCGCGTCGCCGGTGATACCGCTGCGCTCGGCTCCCTTCACCAGCAGGGCGACGCCCTGGCGGCCGCGCTCGGGCTCGCCCAGCGGCGCCTGGCTCGCCCAGCTCGCCAGCGCGTCGATCAACTGGGTGTAATGCTGGCGCTGCCGGGTGTTGTAGCGGCCCTCGCGCCCCAGGTATTCCTTGCCGAACACGCCCAAACCGCGCGCGGCCTCCTGCAAGGCGGGAGTCTGCCCGGAGATCTGGCCGCGGAAGACGGCATGGAGCTGGCGTTCGGCCTGGGGCCGGGTCAGCGCGGCAAGCAGCTTGGGCAGGTTGTCGTCCAGCGGCAATTCGGTCAGCGGCCAGCGGCTCTCGCCCCGCCGCCAGGCGGCCGCCACCTCGTCATGCAGCGCCGGCGGCAGGCCGATCCTCGGGATCGCCGCCAGATCGTTGTAGCGCAGGTGCTCGATCAGTTCGCCGACCGCCGCGTCGGGCGTCGCCGCGCCCGCTTGCACGGGCGCGCGCAGGTCGCCGGCGGCCGGCGTGGGGGATGGCGAGCAGGCCGCCAGGATGCCGGCCAGGATCATGAGCGCGGCGTCCTGCCAGCCGCGGCGGAATCGCGTCTGCATGGTGAAAGCGGTCTGAAAGCCCCAGGGAAGGTCCATCTTGGCCGCGCCGGGAGGTGCTCGGCAAGGACAGAAGTCATGGATCGGGCAAAAAAAAGGAGACCGAAGTCTCCTCTGCAAATCCGGCAACGCCGGAGGACGTGTTGTGGCGAAAGCAGATTAACCGCCACTACAACTTTATGCAATGCTTGAATAAATACAATATAACAAATTGATTTTATTCACTTTCCCTGAAGAAGCGCGCTACGTTTGGCGGCGCGGCGGGCTTCCCGCGGCTGCTTCCATTCGTTGTTGAACAGGGCCGGTTCCCAACTGCCGTAGCTCGGGTTGGGCAGCATGAACCAACGCCGGCCCCACCAGTCGGCATGCCTGGCCGACAACTCGGCGCGCCCTTCCGGCGTGTTGGTGAGAATCTGCACGAAATCGCCCAACTGGTCGCCGAACTGCATCAGCACGCGGTACTTCTGCCCGGCCAGTTTGCGGCGGCAGCGCTTTTCACTGCCGATCTGCTCGCAATCCGGCACGAAGGTGCCGAGGCCGAGGAAGACTTCGTCGTTCTTCACCGGCAAGCCTTCCGCCTTGAGATTGGCGAGGGTCGCGGCCTTCAGGTGGGTCGCGCGGTTGGAGACGTAGAGCACGGTGATGCCCTTGGCTGCGGCGGCCTGGGCGAAAGCGACCACGCCCGGCACCGGCCGGGCTTTCTTTTCCGCCACCCACTGGTCCCAGCCGAGGTCGTCGAACTCGCCTCCACCGACCACCAGCCGCGCCTGGTAGGGCGAGTTGTCGAGCACGGTTTCGTCCACGTCCATGATGATCGCCGGCGGCAGTCCCCGGCTGGCGTTGCCGCGCTCCTCGGGCGCCAGCGCGTCCTCGTCGGATTTCAACGCGGCATCCAGTCGAGCGGCGGCGGCGCGGTAGAGGGTTTCGGTGACGGCGGCGTATTCGGCCGAACGCTGCATCCAGACCACGGCGTTCAGGTTGTCGTCGGCGCTGGCGGGGGCGGGCCGGGCGGGGTTGACGGCTTTCGCTTCGTCGCCGGCGACCGGCTTTGTCGTTTCCGGCGCGGTCTGCTTGCAGGCGGCCAACATCAATGCGGCGGCAAGCACGCTGGTCTTGAGGATCGGGGACATGATCGGGCCTGGGCGGGAAAGGCGCCGAAGTCTAGCGGCTCCGCCCGGCAAGCGCCCGCCTCACTTGTCGAACAGGGCGGCGATGCCAGCAAGCTCGGCGCGCCCGCGCGCTTGTTTGCGCACGGCATCGGCCACCGGGTCGGCGCCGTCACGCTGCAATTCGCCGGCCGGCAGTTCCTCGAAGAAACGCGATGGTGAAAGTTTCACCACGCTGCCCCAGCGCGTCGCGCGCAGCGAATGCGAGAGCCAGAGCTGCTCCTTGGCGCGGGTGATGCCGACATAGAGCAGGCGGCGCTCCTCTTCCAGCCGGCCTTCGTCCAGGCTGGCTTCGTGCGGCAGGTTGCCGTCCTCCATGCCGACGATGAAGACGTAGCGAAACTCCAGCCCCTTCGAGGCGTGCAGGCTCATCAGCCGGACTTGATTGCCGGCATCGTCCTTGTCGCTGCGCGATACCAGGGCCAGTTGCGCGGCCAGATCGCCGACGCCTGAACCTTTCGCGCCTTCGAACCACTGCGCCAGTTCCTCCAGGTTGCCGCGACGGATCTGGTAGAGCTGCTCGGTCTTGCATTGCGCCTTCAGCGCGGCATCGAGGCCGGAACGCACGGCCAGATCGCGCACCAGATCGGCGGCGCTGTGTTCCCGCGCTTGGCGGCGCAGGGCATGAACGACATCGGTGAAGCCATGCAGCGCATTGGCCGCGCGCGGCGGCAACTGCTTGAGCAAGCCCACCGATTCGGCTGCGCGCGAGAGCGGCAGATGCGCTTCGCGCGCCAGTTCGGAGAGTTTCGCCAACGTGGTTTGGCCGACCTCGCGCTTGGGGTTTTGCACCGCGCGCAAGAAGGCCGCGTCGTCCTCCGGGTTGACCAGCAGACGCAGCCACGAAAGCGCATCCTTCACCTCGGCGCGTTCGAGAAACGCGGTGCCGCCGGACAGGTGATAAGGGATGCGAAGGAGTTGCAGCGCCTTCTCCAGCACTCGCGATTGGTGGTTGCCGCGGAACAGGAGGCAGAAATCGCTCCACGGCGCGGCGCGCGATTTGGCGATGAAATCGATCTCGGCGGCGATCTTCTCGGCCTCGTGTTCGCTGTCGCGGCACTCCCAGACGCGGATGCGCTCGCCATCGGCGGAGTCGCTCCACAGCGTCTTCAGGTGCGCGTGGGGATTGTGGGCGATGAGATGGTTGGCGGTGCGCAGGACGCGGTTGGAGCAGCGGTAGTTCTGTTCCAGCTTGACGATGCCGAGCGCGGGGTAGTCCTGGCCCATCTGCATCAGGTTTTCGGGATTGGCCCCGCGCCAGGCGTAGATGGATTGGTCGTCGTCGCCCACGCAGGTGAACTGCCCCGCCTCGCCGGCCAGCGCCTTCAGCAGCCGGTATTGCGCATCGTTGGTGTCCTGGCATTCGTCCACCAGCAGATAGCCGATGCGCTCACGCCAGGCATCGCGGGCGTCGGCGTCGGCTTCGAGCAGTTGCACCGGAAGGCGGATCAGGTCGTCGAAATCCACCGCGTTGAAACTCTCCAGCCGCGACTGGTAGCGGGCGTAGAGCTGCGCAGCCTCCAGTTCGCGGGTGGAGCGCGCGGCGGTCAGCGCTTCATCGGGCGAGAGTCCGGCGTTCTTCGCCCGGGAAATCAAGCCAAGCGAAGCCTGCACGGCATCGGGCTTGGCACCGGGCATCAGGTCCTTCACCAACCCCAGCGCGTCATCGGCATCGAACACCGAAAAGCCGCGTTTCAGGCCGAGCCTGGCGCATTCGATCTGCACGATCCTCAAGCCCAGGGCGTGGAAGGTGCAGATGGTCAGCCCGTCCGTCGCATCGCCTTTCAGGCGCTTGCCGACGCGCTCGCGCATCTCCTTGGCCGACTTGTTGGTGAAGGTGATCGCGGCGATGCGCCGCGCCGGATAACGCTGGCTGCCGATCAGGTACGCGATCTTCTCCACGATCACCCGCGTCTTGCCGCTGCCGGCGCCGGCCAGCACCAGCAACGGGCCTTCGGTATGCAGGACGGCTTGCCGCTGCGGGGGGTTGAGGCCGTGCATGGGCGCTCGCAAGACGGCGGGCCATTGTGGTGTCGCTCGCCAGCGGTGTCGAGATTGACAGGCCGTGGGCAAGCCGGGAACGAGCACGGCGGCGGTTGGCGAGGCTGCTCGCCACTCGGTGATTTATCGCCGGTATCACGGCCACGGTTGGCCGGCCGGATACGCCGCCGGCATCCGAACCGGGTCCGCCCCACCGGGTTGGAACGCGGCCGCTGGCGATGCGCTTTTCGTTTGCGGAGCCGGCTGTTCCGAATTTCGGAAAATTGCAAAAATACCCAGCCGGGATCAGCCGATCGAACATCCTTCCAGTGGCCAAGCTCTATTTCTACTACTCGGCGATGAACGCCGGAAAGACCACCACGCTGCTGCAATCGGCGCACAACTATCGGGAGCGCGGGATGCGCGTGGCGATTCTGGCGCCGCGGCTGGACGACCGCGCCGGCGGCAAGGTGGCTTCGCGCATCGGGCTGGAATCGGACGCCCTGCGTTTCGAGCACGAGCACGACCTGCAACGCTTGATCGAGGCCGACATCGCCGCGCACGGTCGTTTGAATTGCGTGCTGGTGGACGAGGCGCAATTCCTCTCCAAGGCGCAGGTCTGGCAATTGTCCGAGGTGGTGGATGCGCTCGGCATCCCGGTGCTCTGTTATGGGCTGCGCACCGATTTCCGGGGCGAGTTGTTCGAGGGCAGCGCAGCACTCCTGGCATGGGCCGACGAGTTGCAGGAGATCAAGACCATCTGCCATTCCGGCAGCAAGGCGACGATGACGGTGCGGGTGGACGAGGCCGGGCGCGCGCTGGCCGACGGGCCGCAGGTGGAGATTGGCGGCAACGAGCGTTACGTCTCGGTGAGCCGCAAGGAATTCAAGAAGGTGATGCGCGGCGAGGGCGAAATCGCTCCCTTGCAGCCGCCATTGCTATGACGCTTCATGACGCGGGCGGGCGGGCGGCCGCGCGCGCTTCGCCAGCCGTCGCTTCTTCCCTGGCACGGGCCGCGCATGCCCGGCCGGCGGCCCGCACGCGGCGGTTGAGGACGCCGCCTTCCGGGCGCAGGCTGGCAAGGGTCGCCTGCAACCGTTGGTAGGCTTCGTGGCCGGCGGCGGCATCGCGCCGGCAGGCGGCTTCGGCCAAGCCCATCTGCGCCAGCAGGTGTTGCCGCAACAAACGGGCATCGCCCACTTGCTTGTTCGCAATCGCCTGCAATTCCGCCTCGGCACTCGCGGCGGTCGACGCATCGTCGAGCCGCAGGATGGCGCGGACGATACGGGCCTCGGCGTCGTCGCCGGCGGATTCCAGCACCGCCAGCGCGGCGCCGCGCGCGCCCAGTTGCGCGTGCGCCTCGGCCCGCAGCAGGCGCAAGCCGCGAGTCGGGCCGTCGCCACGCAGGCCGGCGATGTCGTCGAGCACCTTCAACGCCGCCTGCGCGCGCCCGGCCTCGATCAACACCGCGGCATCGCGCTGCAAGGTATCGGCCAGCGCGGCATTGGCCTTGAGGTCGCGTTGCAGACGGGCGGCGCGCAGGAATTCGTCGTGCGCGCGGTCGAGTTCACCCAGCGCGTGCGCGGCCTGGCCCAACGCATCCCAGGACTGCGCCGCCTCGTGGCCGGCTGTGCCGTAGCGTTGCAGCACACGCGGGTGGTTGGCCAGCAGTTCGCGCTGGCCTTGCTTCAGCCGGCCCTCGCCGACCAGCAGCACGGCGTACTGGCGGCGCAACGCCAGCGTGGCCGGGTGCGCGGGGCCGAGCAAATCGTCGGAGAGCGCCAGGGCTTCCTTCCAGGAGCGGATCGCCGCGCTTGCCTGCCCCATCTGCTGCTGGGTGGTGCCGATCGAGCGCAGGATGTCGATAGCCAGTGGATGCCGTGGCCCGGCCACCTTGTGCAACTGGGCCAGCGCGCCCTGGAAACCGCTCAGGGCCTGGACGGTATCGCCGGCATCGACCGACAGCGCGGCCAGGTCGGTGAGATTCTCGACCACGCCGCTGTCGTCGCCAAGCACGCCGCGACGGAGCGAGAGCGATTGCTCGAACAGCCGACGCGCCGGTTCGCGCTCGCCGATGCCGCGCTGGCAGCGGGCCAGCTGCGAGTAGTAATCGGCCACCAGCGCCGGCAGTTGCGTCTGCACCGCGCGCGCATTGACCAGGAGCGGTTGCAGGATGGCGACGCAGCCGGCCGCGTCGCCCTGCAAGCGTCGCAGGCGGCCGCGCTGGGTGGCGGCATCCAGGTGCAGCGCCGGCGGCTTGCCCGGCAGCAGCGTCAGCAGGCGTTGCTGGCGTTGCAGCAGCGCCCGCGCTTCTTCGTACTGGCCCAACGCGATGCGGATGCGCGCGATCACTCCCAGCAATTCGGCATGCGCGCGCGGCTGCCGCGCCAGTTCACGCTCGCCGCGCAATTCGCCGGCATCGACCAGCGTCTCGACATCGACCGGCTTGCCGGTGGTCGCCACGCCTGCGTTTTCGAACAGGCCGATGACGAAATCCTGCAACGCCTGGGCGCGTGCGGTTTCGCGCACCGCCTGCTGGCGTTGGTACCAGGTCAGCCCCAGTAGCCCAAGCAGGCTGATCAGCACCGTGCTGGTGACGAAAATCGGCCAGCGGTGACGGCGGATGAACTTGCGCGCGCGGTACGCCAGGCTTTGCGGCCGCGCCAGCACCGGCATGCCATCGAGATGCCGCTGCACATCCAGCGACATCGCCTCGGCCGAAGGGTAGCGTTGCGCCGGCCCCTTCGAGAGCGCTTTCAGCACGATGTTATCGAGATCGCCGGCCAGCATCCGCGACCAGCGCCGACGGTCGATGCCCGGCAATGTTTCGTCCGTACCGGCGCGCACCGACTGCGACGGCCGCTGCGGGTCGGCGGCGAGGATCGCTTCCTCCCACTGCGCGTTGGATTCGCGCTTCAGCCGGTATGGGCGTTCGCCGGTCAAGAGTTGGTAGAGGATGACGCCGAGCGAATAGACGTCGGTCTGGGTGGTGACCGGCTCGCCGCGGATCTGCTCGGGCGCGGCGTAATGCAGGGTGAAGCTGCGCACGCCGGTACGGGTGGCTTCAGGCGGGTCGGCCTCGTTGCCGTCGAGCAGCTTGGCGATGCCGAAATCGAGTAAGCGCACCTCGCCCTGCGCCGTGACCAGGATGTTCGAAGGTTTGAGATCGCGATGCACCACGAGGTTGGCATGCGCGTGCGTGACCGCCGCGCAGACCTGACGGAACAGTTGCAGACGCTGGCGCAGGCCAAGCCCGCGCCGGCGGCAGTATTCGAGAATGCCTTCGCCTTCGACATGCTCCAGCGCCAGATACGGCTGGCCGCCGGCGCTGATGCCGGCATCGAGCAGGCGAGCGATGTGCGGATGGGCGAGGCGGGCGAGGATCTGCCGCTCGCGGGTGAAGCGCAGGCGCAGGTTGGGATCGGCCAAGCCCGGGCGCAGCAGCTTCAACGCGACCCGGCGTTCGTACAGACCATCCGCGCGTTCGGCTAGCCACACCTGGCCCATGCCGCCTTCGCCCAGCAATTTTTCCAACCGGTACGGCCCGACCTGCTCGCCTTCGCGCGGGCCGGGCGGCGCGGTGATCAGCGGCGTGTCGAGAAAGCTGTCCTCGGTGGCTTCCTGCGCCAGCAATTCGCCAAGGTCGCGGGCGAAGGCGGGATCCTCGCGCGCGATCACCGCCAGCCGCACGGCGCGCGCGTCGGTTTCGAGGTCGAGCAAGGCGTCCAGCTCGATCGAAAGCCGCAGCCAGCGCGCGGGATCCATCACTCGCCTTGCAACTGGCGCAGCAGGAACATCCGCGCTTTCTGCCAATCGCGGCGCACGCTGCGCTCGCCGCGCTGAAGCAGTTCGGCGATCTGCGGCTCCGACAAACCGGCGAAGTAACGCAGCTCGACCACCCGCGCCAGTTGCGGGTCGAGTTCGTTCAATTGGGTGAGCGCGCTATCGAGCGAGAGCAGGTCTTCGTCGAGGCGGATGCCGTCATTGACGTTGTCGGGCAGGTCGGCGACGCGCTGCACGGTATCGCCGCCACCACGCTTCAACGCCACCCGGGCGCGCGCGTGATCGACCACCACGCTGCGCATCGCCGAGGCGGCGTAGGAGAAGAACGCGGCGCGGTCGGCGAACTGGGCGTCCTCCTGGCCGATCAATTTCAGATACGCCTCGTGCACCAGCGCGGTGGCATCGAGCGTCTCGTCGCGCTCGCCGCCCAGTTGTCGCTTCGCCATCGCGTGCAACTCGTGGTAGAGCGCCTGAAGCACCCGATCGAGCGCCGCGCGGTCGCCGCCGCGCGCTTCGTCGAGCCACTGGGTGATGCCGTCGGAGGGCGTTTGCATGGCGGGGAGTTTAGAGCCTGTCATGCACTTTTGACTTAATCGCACGCCCCGACCCCGGTTGCCTGCGGAACCCGATGATCTGCTTGGCGGTGAAACCGCGTTTCTTCATGCCCGCCTTCATGGTTAACGGACTTTACAGGTTCGGGGGTACGGCGCTGGCGGGAGGGGAGCAGAAGTACGAGATGGCGACACCAATAGTAAGTTCCAAGGGCCAACCCAATATCAGGCCGCCGCTTTCTCCAGCTCTAAAATTAAGCCTGCATCAACCAAGGTTTCAGCATGGGGAATTTTAGAACAATGATATCCCCGCATGGCATTTGGCAACTCATTGCTCTTTCTATCCATCAGCATTCCCGGCCACCACCACACCATTTTTTAGTCCGCCTGGAAAGCGGCAGTGAAAGATCCGAGATTTCAGCACACCGCCGAATAAAATTATCAACATCAGGTTTTTTATATTGAAGATTAACCCACATATCGTTCGCATCCATGTTATGCGTCCCTATAATATTAAAAGCGCTCTCGGGCAAATCACTAGGCAACCAGCTTCTCTGAAAAGCCCCATCCCCCATAGCCTCTTTGTAATTCGAATATTGACTCGTCGTCGTTTTAGAAAACCCACTACAGCCGCCAACAATGCAGCAATCAACAAAACAGAATGAATTATCTTCATTTTATTCGTCGAAATCATGGACAAGGCATCCCTGGCGGCTTACATCCTCCACAGGCTATAGAGCAAACCCGACCTGTCCGTCCTGCATTGAGCCCAATGTTGTTGGCTACCCTATCAGCATCACATTATTCCTTCTTATCCTCATGCCGGTATTGCTGATTGAACTCTCGCAATTCACCCACCGCACCCGCACCCGCACCCGCAATCGCAATCGCAATCGCAATCGCAATCGCAATCGCAATCGCAGCTTATTCCTCACAAAAACCAGCTTCTTCGCACATAGCCATGCAGTGGTAAAACTTATCAGCGCCAATCCAATTCTTAGCCTGCATCTCACTGGCATATCGATACAAAATATCCTTCACCGTACCCACCCGTATACGTTGCGCCCTACCTGGTGGTTTGAACCCTCCCAAACGATCCTGCAACCTCAAGGGATCGGCGAACATCACTGGATTCCCCCCGACATAGACATACGTATTGACACTCCCACCAATCCAATCGGCTTCGACTCGGCATAAGTACCCAGGCGGTTGTCACAGTAACGGAAGCCGTTGTACCACAGCCCTGATCCCTTGTCGCAATACTGACCGGGCGGGGCTTCGGTCATGGAGTGGGAGCTGATTTTGAATAATCTATTACCTTAACCACATTTCCCTCCCTGTCATACCACCGCCAAAGACCAATCTCTTGACCAGCTTCGTACTGTCCCCGCAGATGTATGTAGCCATTTTCAGCAGCGACAAAGGGGCCACTTATAATCTTGCAGCTCTTTGACGAGCCGCCTCTCCCCCAAGGTTGTATCTCCAAGCGGGCAGGCGGAACACACTCAACATTTTCCTTGTCGAGAAGCCTCCCGACAGAATCCCCATCGGGGTTAGCGCACGCAGAAATAAGAAGACCAACCAACACAAGAAAACCGGTTCTTGTCATACTCATCTCAACCCCGGCACCATTGAATTCAACAAACGTTGATTTTGTACTGTCTGTCGATCGACAGCACTCGCATTCCAAAGCGTTCTAGCAACAAAAGACTGACATTGATTTGTTGGCCCCCATCGACCAAGTGGCCGCCCAATTTTTAGCTGGGCTCGGTGTGCCCAGGTGGTCCGGTTCGACGTAGCCGACCCTCGCGGCTCTGCCTTGTCATGGCAAATGGGCAAGAAAATAGATTTGGAATTCGCCCTTGGAGGCATTCCAGCAAATACAGTCGCGAGGAAGTTGATGGCTTGCACACAAAGTTAGTTGACATGCAAAGTGCGATGGAAAAAATTAACGAAAAAGTGGCGCGATTGACTGCTTCAGGTGACAAAGAAAAACCCCGCAAATAGTGGGGTTTATGCCGTCAGTAGTGGTATCGAGCCTGTGCGATCATCAGTACGTCGCCTTCGATCTTGTAGACGATTCGATGCTCGTCGTTGATGCGTCTGGACCAGTAGCCTGCGAGCGCGTGGCGCAACGGCTCGGGCTTTCCGATGCCTTGGAACGGATCGCGCTGGATAGCCTTGATCAACTCGTTGATGCGCTTCAGCAGCTTCCGGTCAGCCCGCTGCCAGTAGAGGTAATCCTCCCAAGCGTCATCCGAGAATTGCAGGATCACTCGGCCAGCTCCCGCGCCTGGCCGTTGCCGGATTCAAGCTGCGCAATCGAACGCAGTAAGCGCTGCGCGTTCTTGGGGCTGCGCAGCAGATAGGCTGTTTCCTCCATGGCCTTGTAGTCGTCCAGCGACATCATGACCACGGATTGCTCCCGGCTACGGGTGATGATGACCGGTTCGTGATCGTTGACCACGCGATCCATGGTGTCGGCCAGCGAAGCACGCGCGGCGGTGTAAGTGATGGTGTTCATGGCAGGCGTCCAAATATGTACGGGATAACGTACAGAAATGCAGATGAACATTCAACTAACCCAGCTCGGCGACGGCCTCGGCCAGCTTGTCCGGCGCGAGGTGCGCATAGCACAGCGCCATGCGGATATCGCTGCGCCCCAACAGCTCGCGCACGGTGTTCAAGTCCACGCCGGTCATGACCAGGCGCAATGCGAACGAGTGGCGCAAGTCGTGGAAGCGGAAATCGGCCAGCTCGGCCGACGCGCACAGTTCCTCCCAACTGCTATTGATGTTGTCCATTCGCCCGCCCGTCTTGGGGGATGGGAACACAAGCCGCGTGCCCTTTCCTGCCTGCACCTTCCAGCGGGTCAGCACGTCCAGCGCCTTGGTGTTTAACGGCAGGTGCCGCGCCTTGCGTGACTTCGCGTTGCTTGCGGTGATGGTCAGCAGCTTGCCGGGCAGGTTCACGCTGGCCCATTCCAGCCCCAGCAGTTCGCCACGTCGCATGCCGGTATTGAGGGCCAGCAACGTCATCGGCATCAGGTGATCGGTGTAGCTGTCCCGCGGCCACTGCCGGTGGCTCTCAGCGCCCCTCTGCGCGTGCCATGCGTTGTGGCGCTCCCTGCTTGCCCTGCGTGTGCGCTCACGCTCTACCAGCGCCTTCCTGAGCCGCTTTTCCTCGGAGGCCGTCAGGTAGCGCACACGGCTATCGTCGGCGCCCTTGGCTTGTTTCACGGTGCGCATGGGATGCTCGGACAGCATTCCCCAGTCCACCACGCGGGACAGCGCCCCACGGATTGCGGGCCAAGTCGCAGTTGACCGTGGAGGGCTTCAGGCCTTCCTTCAGCCGCTTGGACTTCACGCGCTCAATGTCGAACGCGGACAGCTTGCCTAGCTCTCAGTCGTACAGGTCACCGAACACGGCATCGATGGCGTTCACGGTTGCCTGGCCGGCCTTTTGGTTCACGTTGGCCCACGGAGCATAGTTGTCGTGGATGAACTCACCCAGCGTCTGCAGCTTGGGCTTGGCTGCCTCGATGACAACGAGCGGGGCGCGGTGCTGGTCTGCCTCTGCAAGGATGGCACGCGCCTTTGTTCGGGCAGATTCCACGGTGACCGCCGGCAGCTCCATCCGCCGCAAGCCGGTGGCATATAGCAGTTCCAACATCGCCCGATCGCGCAGGCCGGCCGGCGTCGCCGGCTCGGCCTCGTGCAGGATCGCGTCGATATCAGCGACCGCCAGCAACGTGTGCGGCAGGCGCTTCGGCTGTAGTCCGAGCAGCGCGTCATCGCCAAAGTGCTCGACCCCATGCTCGCGCAAAGCAGCGGCTAAACAAAAAACCCGCCGGTCAAGGCGGGGCTTTGATGGTGCGCTGCGTTTGATTTACACGGCTGGCCTAATTGCCTTGACTCGACCAGCCCTTTGCAGCAGGAAAACAGCGGCTTCAAAAGCCAAATAAACAACACCTAGCATCGCAAGGTAAGTCCATCCGCTCGCAACACCAGGACCGCAATAGGTCTGCGTAAGGCACCTAAAAATTCGGATTGTGATTTACAAGTCGCTCCATAGAGCCGCTGCCACTACCAGTACTGCAATCACAACCAGTAGCTTTCCAGGCAGTTGTGCCGCCACGTTCCTAACGCCTTTCAACACTTGCCAGGATCGGAATGGAAGCAAACCGATGGAAGCAAGACCTATGAAGCCAAAGAGGCAAACCAACGCAGTCACAGCCCTCTCCTGAATTGCCGCAGCAGATTACCGGGGAAGAACGTTCCCGCCTCTACATGCGGGAATGAAGGCTATCCGCTTAGCGCTGTCGAAGACATCACTGCACATTGGAATGGCACCGCCGAAGGAAGATTCATGGCCGCATTGATGATGCTCTGTTCTTCCTTTTGAGAAGTGTCCTTGCAGGTGGACTCCACCTTTTGGCCTTTATGAAAGGCCTTGAACTTGGCGATGTTTGCAGCATCGCCCGTCACAAGGCCGCTACTACCGCCGCCGTTCACAGCACCATATGACCCGGCGGGATCGTAAAGCACCGGCCCGCCGACGTCTCCTCGCGTCGTATACACCGCAGAATGATCCCGGACTCCACCAGGACCGACCGTCGTCAGCAAACAGGCCTGAAGGCCGAGGGAATCCACCGCATTGACCGGATTTCCCCCGACATAGGTGTACGTATTCACCCCCCCTTAAGCCCAATCGGGTCGCTCTGCACGTACCGCCCTGTCTGTGGTTCGTAATCCCGGAAGTAGTTGTAGTGCAGCCCCGTGTGTCGGTCGTAGCGTTGGCCAGGAAAGCGTAGGTCGAACTCGTAGCGTTCGCCGTCGCCGTCCGGGTCTTCTTCCGGTGCGTCCGCGCCGAACGCTTCCCCCGTCAGCGGCCATCTCCATGTCGCCACGTTGCGCTTCGCATCGATGATCACTCTCGCGTGCCCAGGTGGTCCGGTTCAATGTAGCCGATACCTGCTGGAAGGGCTGGTGCTCAAGCACGGTGCAAGGTGATGGGAGCAAGACGGCTAAAGAAAAAACCTCGCAGTGTGGGGCTTGGCAATCACTCAAGTCACACTGAAGTGTTAATGCCTTCCGCCAAAAGCTTACCTGCAGCATTTCGGACAGGTAGCCAAGAGGAGTTGCGCAAATCCTCTATACCCAATCCCCCAAAAGCTTTGACAGGCATCTCCTCTACTTTATTAACGATATCTTCAATTAGCTTGCGTTCGCAATTTGGAAGCTGACCCCACACAACAAGTGGCTTTCCTAAAAGAAGCTCCTGCCTTAATTCCCAAGCAGCCCCAGCATACGCCCCAAACTCTTCGAAAATGTCTTCGGGAGACATTAACATTAATTGAACTGCGCTTTTGAAATAAATTAGGCACTTCCTCATGGATTCTTCGAGCGAAATTTCATTAAGCACTTGGTTTTCTCCATGGCCAATCACGATCACGACCCCCCTTCTTCTCGCATAATTTCGAGCGTTTGATCTTCAGACTCATTTAGCGGGGAAGAGTAAGTCATCAAGAATATAAACCAAGCAGCACGTGACCAAGGAGATACCGTCGGACGGTTGTTCGGATGTGCTTGGCCAGGGGTAATAGGATTTCCTCGCAGATTGTAGCGCTGCCAGCGCGTGCTCGGAGTCTTCGTTTTCCAATATGCCTTTGGTGCTGTTCTAGGACCGCCATTCTTGCCATCAGACACATATCTGCAAGTAGTTCTATCCGAACCGTTAGGTGGGCCTAAGAAGGTGCCAGGCGGTTGGCCAGGAATATTGGGTGGAGGGGTCAAACCTGGCGTATAGGCTTGTAAACCTAAAGGATCAATGAAGCTAACTGGATCACCTTTGACATACCCATACGTATTCAATCCCCCCGCCAGCCCGATCGGGTCTTCCGCAATGAATCGCCCCATGTCAGGACGGTAGTAGCGGGCGCGGTAGTACATCAGGCCCGTCTGGTCGCGTTCACGGCCCGTGTATTGGTACGGGTTGCTGAAGCCTGTTTTGCTCTGACGCGCGTTGCCGTACGGGTCGTAGTCGTAGCGGTTCACCACTTGGCCCGCGGCGTTGGTCAACGCTCGCGTGCTGTTCTGGTGGTCGCTCAGGAAGTAGGTGCGGCCGATGGCTTCGTTT
>NZ_RFLY01000023.1 GCF_003697345.1 Solilutibacter pythonis
CCCAGCGCTACCTGTACGACGAAGCGGGCCAATGGCTGGGGGAATACGATGGCCAAGGCCAGGCGAAACAGCAGGTGATCTGGCTGGAGAATTACCCGATTGCCGTGATCGACGGTAGCGGCGCGGCGGCGAATATCGGCTACATCGAACCGGACCACCTGGGCACACCGAGAGTGATCATCGATGCCAAGCGCAACGTGGCGACATGGAGATGGCCGCTGACGGGGGAAGCGTTCGGCGCGGACGCACCGGAAGAAGACCCGGACGGCGACGGCGAACGCTACGAGTTCGACCTACGCTTCCCTGGCCAACGCTACGACCGACACACGGGGCTGCACTACAACTACTTCCGGGATTACGAACCACAGACAGGGCGGTACGTGCAGAGCGACCCGATTGGGTTGAGTGGGGGTATCAATACGTATGCCTATGTCGGGGGAAATCCAATTTTATTTGTCGATCCAGAGGGTTTGCAGTGGTTGCCGTATTCGCGGAATCTAAATAAACGCCCAGGCTCTGGTCAGCGTCTTCCGGATTCGTTGGCATTGCAAATGAACTATGTGTACTGGGGTAGTGCCACTGCTGGGGCTACAACGGCAGTTTTTGGTTCATATGCTGGTGCTGGCGTTGTTCTTGCATTGCCTGAGGCTGCGGGAGTTGCCGCGAATGTTTGCAGAAGTCCCGAAGCCAAGGAGGCTGTGTTAAATACATGTATTGCCATTGGTGTTTGCATTCCAGGTAATGCAGGCCGTCCTAGGCAATGGTTGCAACACGTTCAGACTATGCGGCAGATACGACAGCAATCGCAGCAAGGGGTGAATAATATTCAATCTAAGTTACCCCCCAAGCCATGAGGAATAATTCGGAAGCAATGCGGCGAGCGCAGGATGCCTTTCATGACTGGAAGGCTTCTATTGCACTTGCAGCATTAGAGGAAGTGCTCCAAGTGGAGGGCTCGCCGGATGATGCGGCAGCCTACCTATTAAAAGGGTTGATTTTTGAGTTTGGTGGGGAGGGTGTTCAAGTCGATCTTGCGAAAGCAGTAGAGAATTACAGGGCAGCTTCGTATTTGATTGGAGGTTTGGGTTTAATTCCATTTTTGTACCTTGCTAGGGCTTTGATGAAGCAAGGGGTAGGTAGTTATCCTGAAGCGTTCAAATACATTCGAGAGGCAAGTGGAGTTCGTCATAGCCCGGAAGTTGATCTTGCTTTTGCTGAGTACTACGAAGTAGCAGAGAGCAAGCCCGCTCTAGCTAAGAAGTACTACCTGAGGGCTGCTGCAAAAGGGCGGTTTGCGGGATTCTTTGGTCTTGCTTCTGTATTACGGAAAGAAGGCCATAAAGTGCAAGCCTTAATGGTTGATGTCGTGCGAATTTTTCTTGGGCCGATCTTGTTTATTCTGTTGGGGAGGGCGGCAAGAGCTAATTTTAATAGTTACTGAATAAAAGAGGTTGTTGGGTGGCCGCTGCAGAGAAAGGGCACGCAAATGTTGGGAATTGGGGCGTTTACTATCAGGCTGCGTGCAGTGGTGGAGATAACTACGCATGTTCTGCAGCCTTGGTCGCCAACAACATTGGGGCTTCGGCTCATTTCACGAACAATCGGCTATACGGCTCGCTTTTGGAGAGGACACCGCCTTCCGAGTGCAGAACGGAGAAGGTCAACAAAAAGATAGAAGCCATCCGCGTTGACCTCGCCAAGGCACATGCGAATTCGACCTACACTTCCCTGGCCAACGCTACGACCGACACACGGGGCTGCACTACAACTACTTCCGGGATTACGAACTAGGAACAGGCCGTTACGTGCAGAGTGATCCGATTGGGCTTGTCGGTGGAATTGACACTTATGGCTATGTTGGAGGTATGCCTTTAGCTTTTTCTGATCCATATGGGCTTCAAACAACAACCGCTGATGTATATTGCGAAAAGTGCGGTGCCGTGGCGTGTGTTGAAGTCGCCTCAGGTGGTATGGCAGGGGTTAATTCTGGCGCTGCAACTTCTGCTGGTAGCGTTGGAGCTGGGGGGCTCTATTGGGTGCAGCGTTCAGTATGGTGTTGATGCTTCGCTTGGCTTGTCTGCGCCAGCAGTCTATCCAGACTTCGCTGACCATCTTCTGCTTAGCATGGGGTAAGCGGCTGACCTGTTCGAGCTGCCGCTGAATCCTCGGGCTTGGCCCACGTTTGTTCGCAGGCGTGGGCTGGCCAATTAATGCCTCAATGGAGGTACCGAGCAGCGTTGCCAAGCGCGGCAGGTGCGAGATCGGCACACGGCGCTTGCCGCTCTCATAGGCGGTCACTGTCTGCTGCGACACGCCTAGCTGTTTACCCGCGCAACGTGCATGGTGTGTTGGGCTTAAGTGACCGCAGCTACGCATGCATCTGGATCGACTGGTGCAGCTCGAATACGTGTTGCCGCATGTGGGCAAGCAAGGGCAGCTTTGCAGCTACATCTAAAACTTGCGCTTCGATGGGGATGCCGACAGTGCCGCGCCCCGGTCGGGTGTCGGTATCGCCGGTACGACAGCGATGGGCACATCCTCATTCTTCGGTGGCAAGTGGCGTCATTGGCAGGCCGGCATCGGCAAGTGCGGCCGAATCGCAGGCGGGCATGGCGCCGCGCCGTGAAGCCAGCCGGTCGGCCAGACGAGTGGGTTCCGGCAGGCGGTAGCGGGTGACGAACTGCATCACCAGTTCCGGCGCCGAGGCCATCGATACTCGGTGTCCAGGTGAAACGAACAGCGGCAGGCAGCCGGGCTTGCTCCGCAGCGCCCAGCCGATCTGCTCGCCGGGCAGGCCCTTCGAGGTATCGCGCAAAGGCGTGAAGGCCCCGCGCATCTCGTGCAGTTCGGCGTGTTTGCCGACCAGTTTCTTTTTCGCCACCCCGAGGCTTGGCAGCCCGCTGACGATGCCGAAATGGGCGGCGATGCCGAGCCGGCGCGGATGGGCGATGCCGTGGCCGTCGATGAAGCAGAGATCGGGCGTGGCGGGTAGCGCGCGCAGCGCGGTGATCAGGGCCGGCAGTTCGCGGAAGGAGAGCAGGCCGGGAATGTAGGGCATCGTCGTCGGCAGGCGGGCGACGCGGGTGGCGAGCGGCGCGAGCGTGGCGGCGTCGAGCAGCACCGCCGCGGCGCGGGTGATGGCGCCGCTGTCCTCGAAACCGACATCGAAGCCGGCCAGGGTGCGGAGCGGGCGGGGAAAGTCGTCGCGCAGCCGGACGCGCGTGGCGAGCGTGGCCTGCTCGTCGCGCGCTCTGCGCACGTCGCCGTGCCAGGCGGGTGGGGGAGTCGGGTCTGCGGACATCGCCGCGAGTGTACGCCGCGCCGCCACAGTGGATAAGATGCGGCGAGTCCATCCCACAGCCATCGCGTGAGCCACGAAACCCGCATCATCGAAGAATTGCTGACGCGCGGGCGGTTGAAGCCCGAAGATCTGCGCCGTGCCGAGGCCCTGCGCAACACGCCGGAAGCCGTGCCGTTGCTGCCGTTGCTGGAGCGGCTGGGCGTGTTGTCCGAGCAGGATCACGCGCGCGCCGCCGCCGAGGCGATGGGCTTGCCGCTGGTCGATCCGGCCGAGGCGCCGGAAGCGCTGCCGGAGGCGTTGGCCGAGGTGGCGCAGGTGTCGCCGCGCTTCCTGCGCCAGTTCCAGCTGGTGCCGGTGGGCGAGCGCGATGGCGCGATGGAGGTCTGGGCCGCCGATCCCTGGCATGCCTCCTCGCTGGACGCGCTGGCGCTGGCGCTGGAAATGCCGTTGATGCTGAAGGTGGCGCCGCGCTCGGGTCTCACCGCGCTCCTGGCGCGCTGGTACCCGGAGGCGCAGCCGGCCAACGACGATGAAACCACCGAGCCTGGCGCCGATCTCGACGACGTCGAGCATCTGAAGGATCTGGCCTCGGAAGCGCCGGTCATCCGCATCGTCAATCAGATATTGCAACGGGCGGTGGAGCTGCGTGCGTCGGACATCCACCTGGAGCCGTTCGAGCGCGAGATGAAGCTGCGTTACCGCATCGACGGCGTGCTACAGGAGGCCGATGCGCCGCCGCTGGCGATGGCCCCGGCGGTGATGAGCCGCTTCAAGATACTGGCCCGACTCAACATCGCCGAGCGCCGCCTGCCGCAGGATGGCCGCATCCAGTTGCGGGTGCAGGGCCGCGAGCTGGATCTGCGCGTGTCCACGGTGCCGACCACGCATGGGGAATCGCTGGTGCTGCGCTTGCTTGACCGCGAGAACGTCACCCTCGACCTGGCCGATCTGGGCTATACCGAGGCCCAGCGCGCCTTGCTGGGCCAGGCGTTGTCCACACCGCATGGCATCGTGCTCGTGACCGGCCCGACCGGCTCAGGCAAGACCACCACGCTGTATGCCGCGCTGGCGCGGCTGAACCGGCCGGGGGTCAAGATCATCACCGTGGAAGACCCGGTGGAATACCGCATGGACGGGGTCAACCAGATTCAGGTCAAGCCGCAGATCGGGCTGGATTTCGCCGGCGCGCTGCGCAGCATCGTGCGCCAGGACCCGGACATCATCCTGGTCGGCGAGATGCGCGACATCGAGACCGCGCGCACCGCCATCCAGTCGGCGTTGACCGGCCACCTGGTGCTTTCCACCCTGCATACCAATTCGGCGGCCGGCGGCCTCACCCGTCTGCGCGACATGGGCATCGAGAACTATCTCGTCACCTCCACCGTCAACGCATTGCTGGCGCAGCGGCTGGTGCGCAAGCTGGAGCCGGGTCATGCCGAGCGTTATCTCGCCAGCGAGGAGGAGATCGAACGCTTCGGCCTGCGCCGGTTCCAGCCCGAGGGCGACATCCACCTGTGGCGGCCGGCGCCCTCGGCGGTGAGCGCGAGCGGTTATCTGGGCCGGGTCGCCATCGTCGAACTGGTGTTGATGAGCGATGCACTGCGCCACGCGGTGATGCAGGACGCCACACTCGGCCAGCTTGAAGCCATCGCCCGCGAGCAAGGGTTCCGCAGCATGGCCGAGGACGGCATCGAAAAGGCCCTGGCCGGCCTGACCACGCTGGACGAGGTGCTGCGCGTGACGCAGCTGGGTTGACATGGGGGCTTTCCGCTTCAACGCGCTCGACGACAAGGGCCAGCCGCGCGAGGGCGTGCTGGAGGCCGCCGACGTCACCGCCGCGGCCGCGCAATTGCAGGCGCGGCAATGGATTCCGCTGGACGTGCAGCCGGCCGGTAGCGCTCTGCGTGGCGCGCGCGCGCCATTGTGGCGGCGTCGCTCGCAGATCGGCAACGACCTGCTGGTGCGCTTCACCGACCAGCTCGCCACCTTGCTCGCCGCCGGCCAGCCGATCGACCGCGCGCTCGTCATCCTTCAGGAGTCCGCCGGCAGCGAGGCGATGACCGCGCTGGTGGCGGAACTGCGCGACGACGTGCGCGGCGGCAGCACGCTAAGCGATGCCATGTCGCGGCATCCGCGGGCGTTTCCCCCGCTGCTTCAGGGCATGGTCAAGGCCGGCGAGGCGGGCGGCGCTTTGCCGCAGGCATTGCGCCGGCTCAATGAGTATCTGGAGCGCAGCACCGGCTTTCGCCGGGGGCTGGTGAACGCGGCGATCTACCCGGCCATCCTCATGGCGACCGTGCTGATGTCGATGGTGTTTCTGCTGGGCTACGTGGTGCCGCAGTTCGCCGAGATGTACGCCAATTTGCAGGCCGAGTTGCCGTGGTTCTCCAAAGCGGTGCTCGGCCTCGGCATGTTCGTGCGGCGCTGGTGGTGGCTGTTGCTCGGCCTGTCGATGGCGGCGCTGTTCGTGCTCAACCTGTGGTTGAAGCAGCCGGCTTCCAAGCCCGTGCTGGACGCCTGGTTGTTGCGGCGCAAGGGGCTGGGGCCGCTCCTGGGGAAGATCGAGGCCGAGCGTTGGTTGCGCACGCTCGGCACCTTGCTGGAATCCGGCGTGCCGATGATGAATGCCCTGCGCATAGGGCAGGGCGTGTTGTCCAACCAAGTGCTGACCAACGCCATCCGGCAGGCGACCGAAGCCGTGCGCGGCGGTGCGCGCCTGTCCGATGCGCTGGCGTCCGAGCCGCATTTCCCGCGCCTGCCGTTGCAGATGATGAGGGTGGGCGAGGAGGCCGGCGAGCTGGACGCGCTGCTGCTGAAAGCCGCCGACACCCTGGAGCACGACATCAAGCGCGTGCTCGACCGCGCGATGGCGGCGCTGGTGCCGGTGGTGACGGTGGTGATGTTCGTGCTGATCGGCGTGGTGGTGATGTCGATCCTGGTGCCGCTCTACGACCTTACCAGCGTGATCTGATTCCTGGCCGTCACCGTTCCCGGCGCCCGGCGCCCGGCGCGGAATGGAGCAGGCCCGAAGCCAGTGTCCGTTGGGTTGGGCCGGGCCGGCGTCCGGCGCGGATTGCGTGGAAGGCCGGATGGAAAGCCAGGTGGAAAACTCGGGAGATGGCTGGGGGATGAGGCGCTCATGGCGCGCGCGCCACGGCGGGATTTTTCCAGTCAATGCGACTTGTTCTCAACAATTGGGTAGCATTAAGCGTTGCCCGATCTGTTTCCAGCTTCACGATGTCTTCCAATGCCGCTCTTCTGACCGAACTGCTGATCCGTGAACGTCCGGCATTGTTGCGTCGCGTGCAGCGCATTCTCGGCGGCGGCGGGGCCGAGGACGTGATTCAGGCGGTCTGGCTCAGAGCGCGCGCGGTGGACGGCGCCCAGGCCATCGACAACCCGCGCGCCTATCTCTACCGTCTGGCGGCCAATCTCGCGACCGACCACGGGCGCGAGTCCACCCGCTACAGTCGCCTGTTGGCGGAGCATTACCTGTGGGGGCCGGACGAGGCGATCTCCACCGAGGCGCAGGTCATGGCCCGGGATGAGTTACAGCGCGTGCTAGAAGCCGCCGAGCATCTGCCCGAGCCGACCCGTAGCATCTTTCGTCTCAACCGCTTGCAAGGACTGACCCAGGCCGAGATCGCCAGTCGCTTCGGAGTGTCGGTGACGACGGTGGAGAACCATGTGCGCCGTGCGTTGCGGCGTCTGGCCTGGGCGCGTGGCGGCTGATGATGCCGTGCGCTTGGGGTTCGTCGTCGTCGGGCCGTCTTGATTTTCCGGCCGGGCATGCGGTTCAGTGGGCCATGTCCGCCCCGGCCGCCAGCCGATGAGCCCGCCGCATCCCGCCTTCACCACCAATGCCTCCCTGGCCGAACAGGCCCGGGCGTGGATCGTCTGGCTGTCCTCCGGCCGGGTCGACGAGGCGGGCATACGTGTGTTCGAACAATGGCTGGCGCGGCCGGGGCATCGCCTCGCCTACGAGCACGAGCGCGCGTTGTGGCGAAGCCTGGGGCCGCGCCCATCGGCCGCCCCCGTGCGGCGAATGCGTTGGGCGATGGCCGCGGCCGCCGCGCTGGCGGTGCTGCTGGTCTGGCCCGATGCCTGGCTGCGCTTGCAGGCCGACCATCGCAGCGGCCCGATGGTGCGGGCCGTGCAATTGCCCGACGGCAGCCGCGCCGTGCTCGATGCCGGCAGCGCGATCGCCGTGCATTTCGACGGCCAGGCCCGCCGCGTCGAGCTTCTGCGCGGCCGTGTCTGGTTCGAGGTGAAGCCCGATGCCGGGCGTCGCTTCAGCGTGGCGGCCGGCAACGGGGTGGTCGAAGACGTTTCCACCGCGTTTACCGTGGCCCGCACGGACGAAGCCGTGGAGGCGCGGGTCGGGCAGGGCCGGATACGCGTGGCCTATCCGGCCGGCGGCGGGTGGACCTACCTCCGCGCCGGGCAACGGGCCGCCTACGGCGGCGCTGCCGGCGTGACCCGCCTTGGCGATGTCGCGGTGGACAGCGTGGGCGCCTGGCGCCAGGGCGAGTTGCTGCTGGAGCGGGCCAGCGTGGCCGATGCCCTGCGTCGGCTGGGCCGTTATCGCTCCGGGCCGATCCTGGTGCATGGCGATCTGTCGCGGCTGCCGACGGTCAGCGCCGCGTTGCGTATCGACCGTCCCGAACAGGCGCTGGACACCCTGGCGGCCAGTGCGGGGTTGCAGGTCACGCGGCTGCCGCTGGGCGTGGCCATCGTGCGCGCCGCGCCGCGTTGAGGGCGTCGCGGCGATTGGCCTTGGGGTTGCCGACTCGTCATTCGTCCTAACTGTGAACGTACCCGCCGCCGCCACGTACGTCGCCGTGTCCGCGCTGGTCGCGGATGATGCCGCGACCGCGGCTCCGCCTATCTGACAGGTTCCTCCATGCTTGAGTCCCATCGTCCGGGCCGTTCGCCGCGCCCGTCCCGTTTGTGCATCGCCCTGCTGACCGCTGGATTGGCCAGCGCCGGGTCGTTCGTATCGGCGCTGGCCGCCGTCGCGCCCGTGCGCGCCGCGCTACAGCATTACGACATTCCCGCCCAGCCGCTGGACAAGGCGTTACGCGTCTACATGCGCCAGTCCGGCGTGCAACTGGTCTATCCGGCCGCGCTGACCAGCGGCATGACTTCGCGGTCGCTCAGCGGCACCTTCCCGGCTGGCGAGGCCCTGTCGCGCCTGTTGCAGGGCAGTGGTCTGGTGGCGCGTTGGGTCAGCGCCGAGGCGGTGACGCTCGAAGCCGGCGAGCCGGTGCCGGCTGAGTCCGGCGTGATCGTCACCGACACCCTCAGCGTGGCCGGCGACCGCGCCGGCGACGACGCCCCCGGCGACGAGGCGCGCCTGCTCGACAGCTACCTTGGCGTCGGCTCCACCACCAGCATCGGCCGCCCCGCGCTGGAACGCTTCCGTGGCACTTCCACCGGCGACATCGTCAAGGGCGTGGCCGGCGTCACCGCTGGCGATCCGCGGGTGGGGAACGGTTTCGACGTCAACATCCGGGGTATTCAGGGCCAGAGCCGGGTGCCGGTGATCATCGATGGTGGCCAGTCCAGCATGGATACCTATCGCGGCTATGCCGGGCAGTCGCAGCGTACCTACCTGGACCCGGATCTGATCTCCCGCCTGACCATCACCAAGGGGCCGAGCCTGCAAGCCAACGCCTCCGGCGGCATCGGCGGCGTGGTGCAAATGGAGACGTTGAAGGCCGAGGACATATTGCGCGAAGGGAGCGATGCCGGCGTGCGCGTCCGCGCGGGCCTGGCCAATGCCAGCGCCAACAACCTGCCGTCCTTCAGCGCCGTGCCGCGTACCGGCCGCGCCGCCACCGGCAGCCAGTTCTTCAACGTCGCCGCCGCCGTTCGCCAGGATCGTTTCGAACTGCTGGCCGCCTACGCCTACCGTGACAACGGTAATTATTTTTCCGGTACGCATGGCTACGATGACTTCCCGCAACGTCGGCGCACGCTGGCGCCGCTGAACCCGCCACGCACGGAGGTGTTCAATACCTCTTCCCGCTCGGTGTCCGGCTTGCTCAAGGGCACCTGGCGTATCGACGAGGCGCAGACGCTCGAAGCCGGCTACCGTCGCTATGCTGGCAGGGCCGGCGAGATCATGGCCTCGCAGATCATCCGGGTGAAGCGCGACCACGTGCCGCAGTGGGAACCGGGGCGGGTGGACATGGACAGTTACAGCTTGCGCTACCGCTTCAACCCCGACAGCGCGCTGGTCGATCTTCGCGTCAATGCCTGGCGCACCGATGCCGACAGCGTGATGTACAACGGCCTGACCGGCATCACCCCGTGGTACTTCAACCGTCGCACCGAGTGGTACGACGCCCCTAGGTTCAGCGGCGACCCCGGCTACAAGGACGCCTACCGCAATCCACTGCGGCAGAAGCGCTTTGGCCTGGATGCCAGCAACACCTCGCGCGTGCGGACAGGCGTCGGCCTGTTCACCTTCGACTACGGCCTGGCCTTCAGCGACGAGGACATCCGGCCGGGGCGCTCGGCGCCCGTCATGCACGACGACCTGGTCAACAACCGCTTCCTGCGCAACGCCCGGCGCAAGGAATACAGCGTGGTGGCATCGATGAAATGGGCGCCGGACGAACACTGGGAAGCCATGCTGGGCGGGCGCTGGAACCGCGTGGACGTGCGTGATCGCAACCGTCTGGCCAAGCCCGATGCCTACGAGGTGCGGGGTCAGTACCGTTACACCGAACTGCTCAGTGGCGATCCGGCGTTGCCGCCGTGGCGCGCCAAACGCGTCGCGCTGCTCAACTGGTACCCGGATGCCAATGGCGACTTCACCCGGCAATCGCTGCTGGCTTCGCCCTACAAGAAGGGCACCGTGGCCGACATCGCCGGCTGGGATTTCTACAAGGCGCGCCCGGCCGAAGACCTGAAAGTACCTGTGAGCTGGACATGGTCGCAGCCGATCCGTCGCCAGGACAGCGCCTTCTCGCCGGCCGCCAGCCTAGCCTATCGCTTCACCGAAGACAGCGTGGCCTACCTGAAGTACGCCGGGGGCACCAAGCTGCCGAGCCTGTTCGAAACCACGCTGGGCCTGTTCACCGCCGCCAAGCCGGTGGGCGAACTGAAGCCGGAACGCGCGCGCGGCTGGGAACTGGGCGCGAGCACGGTCCGCCGCGACCTGTTCGCGGCGGGCGACCGTCTGGCGTTGAAACTGGCGTACTTCGACACGCGCATCGACAACCTCATCACCCGCGATTACCGCACGTTGTCGGCCGGGCTGATCCGCAACGTCGATCGCTTCAAGGTTTCCGGCCTGGAGTGGCAGTCCAGCTACGACGGCGGCCGGGTGTTCGCCGATCTGTCGGGGCATTACTACTTCGGGGCCAAGACCTGTGCGCCGGACATCGCCGCCGAGCGCCGCCAGTATGGCCAGGCCCGCGACATCGACGAATTGAAACGGACGCCCGATTGCGTCGATGGCGGCTTCGTGGGGTCGTACACCAATACCCAGAACCCGCCGCGCTACACGGTGAACCTGACGCTTGGGTCGCGCCTTTTCGCCGAACGCCTGATCTTCGGGACGCGGGTGATCCACAACGCCGGGCCAATCAGCAAGCTGGACAAGAAATGGAATGTCGGGCTGTCGGCCATCCAGCAGTTGTATCGCGCCAATACCCTGGTGGACTTGTTCGCCAGCTGGCGTTTCAACGAGCAACTGTCGGTGGAAGCCAACCTGGACAACGCCACGGATCGCTATTACCTCGACCCGCTGGCGCTGGGCGTGATGCCGGCCCCGGGCCGCACCGCGCGCCTGGCCCTGACCTGGCGGTATTGAGTTCCGCGCCCACCCGGCGCGTCGCGCCGGGTGGGCTTGAACGGGCGGTGCGCTGGCCGCTGGCGGCCCGAAGATGCCCCATTCGGGCGCGGGCGAAGGTGTCGCCGGTGTTTGCCGGCCCACGCGTGGCGTCTCCGTGCTCAGCTCCTGGCGTCTGCCGGGCTCGAATGCGCCGCCTCGTGGCCGGCGCGCGTCGTCTACCTGTCTCCTTTGCCGCTGAAAGCGAGCCGGGCTACATCGAGTACCCGGCCGCGGCCCTCGCGCGTCCTCCGAAGAGGATGCGCCCGCGCCGCCTCGCCGCATTTCCTGCGCCAGGGGCGCATGCGCCGTCTTAAACTTGAGGCCGCGCGGCTTGCCTGGCGCTTCCGTTGCAACCCCCGGGCCACCGTCCTTCGCCTGTCCGCTTGCGTCGTGGCGGGGGATGCCCCGTACCATGGCCTTGCAACGCCCGCGCGACGCGAAGCCTCGCCAGCGGCCGCAACGAATCGGCACGGACGGCCACTCATCGGAACTTGAAACTTGCAACGCACTGATTCGAAAGACAAACAAAAGCCCGGTAAACATGCCGTGGAACATACGCCTTTGATGAAGCAGTTCTTCGCCGCCAAGGCGGAATACCCGGACGTGCTGCTCTTCTTCCGCATGGGCGATTTCTACGAACTGTTCTACGACGACGCGCGCAAGGCCGCGCGCCTGCTCGATCTCACCCTTACCCAGCGCGGCCAGTCCGCCGGCCAGCCGATCCCGATGGCCGGCGTGCCGCACCATGCCTACGAAGGCTATCTGGCGCGGCTGGTGGCGCTGGGCGAATCGGTGGCGATCTGCGAGCAGATCGGCGACCCGGCCACCTCCAAGGGGCTGGTCGAGCGCAAGGTGGTGCGGGTCGTCACGCCCGGCACCGTGACCGACGAAGCGCTGTTGCAGGACCGCCGCGACACCCTGCTGATGGCGGTGGCGCGCGACAGGAGCGGCTATGGCCTGGCCTGGGCCGATCTGGCGGGTGGGCGCTTCCAGGTGGCGCGGGTCGCCAACGACGACCAGTTGGAAGCCGAATTGGCCCGGCTGGAGCCGGCGGAACTGCTGCTGCCCGACGAAGAGGGCTGGCCATTGGCGATCACCACGCGCGCGGGTCTGCGCCGGCGCGCGCCCTGGCTGTTCGATGCGGATGCCGCCCGGCGCCAGTTGCTGGCCTTCTTCAAGCTGCACGACCTGACCGGCTTCGGCATCGAGGACGCGCCGCTCGCCATCGCCGCCGCCGGCGCATTGCTCGGTTACGTCGAGGAAACCCAGAAACAGCGGCTGCCGCACCTCACCGCCATCGCGCTGGAGTCCGGCGATGGCGCCATCGCCATGAACGCGGCGACGCGCCGGCACCTGGAGCTGGATACGCGCATCGATGGCGATACCCGCAACACGCTGCTCGGCGTGCTCGATTCCACCATCACCCCGATGGGCGGGCGGCTGTTGCGGCGCTGGCTGCACCGTCCGCTGCGCGCGCGCGAGGTCGTCGAGCCGCGCCTGCATGCGGTACAGACGTTGGTCGATGCTCGCGCCTTCGATGACCTGCGCGAAGCCTTCCGCGGCTTTGGCGATGTCGAGCGCATCCTCACCCGCGTCGCCTTGCGCAGCGCTCGCCCGCGCGATCTCTCGACGCTGCGCGATGCGCTGCTGAAATTGCCCGTGTTGCGCGCGCAGCTCGCGCCGTTGGATTCGCCGCGCCTGCTCCAGCTGGCCGAAAGCATGGGCGAGCACGCCGCCACCGCCGATTTCCTGCATCGCGCGGTGGTGCCGCAGCCGCCGCTGGTGGCCCGCGACGGCGGGGTGATCGCCGAGGGTTTCGACGCCGAACTGGACGAACTGCGCCAGCTTTCCACCAATGCCGACCAGTTTCTGATCGGCCTCGAAGCGCGCGAGCGCGAGGCGACCGGCATCGCCACGCTGAAGGTGGGCTACAACCGCGTCCACGGCTATTACATCGAGATGGGCAAGGTGCACGCGGGCAAGGTGCCGGTGCACTACACCCGCCGGCAGACCCTGGCCAACGCCGAGCGCTACATCACCGAGGAACTCAAGGGCTTCGAGGACAAGGTGCTGTCCGCGCGCGAACGCGCGCTGGCGCGCGAGAAGCTGCTCTACGAACAACTGCTGGACGCGCTCAACCAAGACCTGCAACCCCTGCGCGAGTGCGCCGCGGCGCTGGCCGAGCTGGACGTGCTGGCCGGTTTCGCCGAACGCGCCGAAGCGCTGGACTGGTCGCGCCCGAAGCTCCTGGCCGACCCGGTGTTGCGGATCGAAGGCGGTCGCCATCCGGTGGTGGAAGCCGTGCGCGGCGAACCGTTCACCCCCAACGATCTGCGGCTGGACGAAGCCACTCGGATGCTGATCATCACCGGCCCCAACATGGGCGGTAAATCCACCTACATGCGGCAGAACGCGCTGATCGTGCTGCTGGCCCACATCGGCAGTTTCGTGCCGGCGGCGCGCGCGGAAATCGGCCCGATCGATCGCATCCTGACCCGCATCGGCGCCGGCGACGACCTGGCCAAAGGCCAGTCCACCTTCATGGTCGAGATGTCGGAAACCAGCTACATCCTTCATCACGCCACCTCCGAGTCGCTGGTGCTGATGGACGAAATCGGGCGTGGCACCTCCACCTACGATGGCCTGGCGCTGGCCGGGGCCTGCGCCCGCCATCTGGCCGACGCCAACCGCAGTTACACCCTGTTCGCCACGCATTACTTCGAACTGACCACGCTGGCCGAGCCCGGCAGCGGCATCCACAACGTGCATCTGGACGCGGTGGAGCACGATGAGCGCCTGGTCTTCATGCACGCGGTGAAGGATGGCCCGGCCAATCGCAGCTTCGGGTTGCAGGTGGCCTCGCTGGCCGGTCTGCCCAAGGCCGTGGTGCGTGAGGCGCGCGCGCGTTTGGCCGAACTGGAGCGGCAGGACACGCCGAAGCCCGCGCCATTGACCGCGCAAATACTGGATGCGCCCCAGCAGATCGGTCTGTTCGCGCCGCCCAGCGCGGTACTGGAAGCCTTGGCCGGGATCGAGCCGGACGAACTCACGCCGAAACAGGCGCATGAAGCGCTTTACCGGCTGAAACTGCTGGTTTGAGACCCACGGTCACAGAAGCTGTAGGAGGACTCCGGCACTATGGTGAAGGTCGGCGGTAGATTGATTTGTTCTATCTATCGATCATGTTGCAATAATCGATTTCAAATATCTATTGATTGCCATCATCCTTGCCGACACTTCCCAAGCCAAGCGGAGCCAGCCATGAGTGACAACAAGCAAGTGACGCAAGAACGCGCCAAGTTGCAGAAGGAATTGAGTACCACGCCGGAACAGAAACACGGCAAATGCCCGGTCAGCCACATGACCACCGCCTTCGGCGCGCCGGTGGTCGACAACCAGAATTCGATGACCGCCGGCCCGCGCGGCCCGCTGTTGATGCAGGACGTGTGGTTGCTGGAGAAACTCGCCGTGTTCAACCGCGAGATCATTCCCGAGCGGCGTATGCACGCCAAGGGCAGCGGTGCGTTCGGCACCTTCACCGTGACCAACGACATCACCTGCTACACCAAGGCCAAGATTTTCAGCGAGGTCGGCAAGAAGACCGAGATGTTCGCCCGCTTCACCACCGTGGCCGGCGAGCGCGGCGCGGCCGACGCCGAGCGCGACATCCGCGGTTTCGCGCTGAAGTTCTACACCGAGGAAGGCAACTGGGACCTGGTGGGCAACAACACCCCGGTGTTCTTCCTGCGCGATCCGCGCAAGTTCGGCGACCTCAACAAGGCGGTCAAGCGCGACCCGCACACCAATCTGCGCTCGGCGCGCAACAACTGGGATTTCTGGACCCTGCTGCCGGAAGCGCTGCTACAGATCACGGTGGTGATGAGCGACCGCGGCATTCCGCGTGGCTTCCGCCACATGCACGGCTTCGGCTCGCATACCTACAGCTTCACCAATGCCGACGACGAGCGCTTCTGGATCAAGTTCCACTTCGTCTGCCAGCAGGGGCTGGAGCATCTGACCGATGCGCAGGCCGGCGCGGTGGTCGGCATGGATCGCGAGAGCAGCGGACGCGACCTGTTCGAGGCCATCGAGCGCGGCGAATTCCCGAAATGGAAGCTCTACGTCCAGGTGATGCCGGAGCTGGATGCCGAGACCTACCGCATCCATCCCTTCGACCTGACCAAAATCTGGCCGAAGAAGGACTATCCGCTGATCGAGGTCGGCGAGTTCGAGCTGAATCGCAATCCGCGGAACTGGTACATGGACGTGGAGCAGAGCGCCTTCGCCCCCAGCAACCTGGTGCCGGGCATCGGGCCTTCGCCGGACAAGATGTTGCAGGCGCGTCTGTTCGCCTATTCCGATGCGCAGCGCTACCGCCTGGGCGTCAACCACCACCAGATTCCGGTCAATGCCGCGCGCTGCCCGGTGCACAGCAATCATCGCGATGGCCTGGGGCGTACCGACGGCAACTACGGCGACCTGCCGCACTACGAGCCGAACAGCTATGGCCAGTGGCAGGAACAGCCGGAATACCGCGACCCGCCGCTGAAGATCCGGGGTGATGCCGATTTCTGGAACTATCGCGAGGACGATGCCGATTACTTCAGCCAGCCCGGCGCACTGTTCCGGCTGTTCGACGAGGGTCAGAAGCAGCGTCTGTTCGACAACACCGCGCGCGCGCTGGGCGATGCGCCGGATTTCATCAAGCAACGCCATGTGGAGAACTGCCGCAAGGCCGATCCGGCCTATGGCGCGGGCATCGAGGCCGCACTGGAAAAACTGGCGCGGATGAAGAAGGACAACCCCTTCCACTCGCCTTCGCCCGAGGCCGACATGCCCGGCAACTGCCCGGGGCCGGAGGATATCGATGAGTGAGCGCGGCTGAATCGCGTGCGAACGGGCGGCCACGAGGCCGCCCGTTCCGCTTGGCGGTGAAGGCGCGGCCAAGCTCTCGCGTGGGAAGCCGGATGCGGGCTGCATCCGCCGGCATGCTCGGTCAGAATGGCCGCTGTCTCCAAGTGCCCCCGAGTCGATGCGAATTTCCCCGCTGATCGCCGCCGCTCTTCTGCTGGTCTCCTCGTCGATGTCGCCGGCCTCGGCGCAGGTCGATGTCAGCGACCCGAAGGCCGCCATGGATTCGATGACCGGCGCGGCGCGCGGCGACTTTGATGTCGTCGGTCTGAACGAAGCGCAGAAAACCGCCGTCAAGGCCAACCTGGAGGCGGTGGCCATTGCGGACAAGCAACTGGCCGATCTCAAAGCGCAGAGCGCCCGGCTGCGCCAACAGGCGGAAGCGCTGAATGAATCGCGGCGCCCGGCGTTGACCGCCACCGAGATCGGCGCCGATTTGAATGCCTGGCGCGCGCGCCTGCTCGATGATGTGAACATCGATGCGTTGGAGCGTCTGCTGGCCCAGGAGCGTGCCGCGGTGACGCGGTTCCGCGAGCGCATCGATACCGACAGCGACGAAGTCGCCGCCGAGCTTTCACGGCCGGGGCAAATGCTGGATGTGCTGGCCGATTTGCGTCAGCGCGCCGGTGAGATCGAGGGCGATCCGGTGATGGAGGACGGCGAGCCGCCCGCGCTCTACGAAAGCCGCCGCCTGAGGCGCAATGCCGAACATCGCTTGCTGTTGGCCGAAATCGAACTGCGTGAAACCGAGGACCAGACCGCCGGCAATCGCCTGCGTCAGCTTGAAGCCGGCATCCAGCAGACGCGTCGGGCGTTGTCCCTGCACGAACCGCGCATCGCCTGGCTCAACCAGCGGATCGCGCAACTGAGCGAGAAGCGTCTGCGCCAGCAACTCGACGAGCTGGATGCGCGCGCGGCCTCGTTGCGCGGCGCCGGCGGCCCGGCGGCGGAGATAGCCGCATCCAATGCGCACATGGCGCGCAGCATTCTCGATGACACCCGAGCCCTGGCCAAGGATCGCGGGATGCTTGGCGAATACGAGCAGGCCAGCCAGCGGGTGGGCGGTTTGCTTCGCGATACCCAGGCGCGGCTGAATCTGGGCGGGGGCGCGATGTTCGGCCACTGGTTGTGGCAGCAGCGGCTCAATACGCCCTCGACCCACACCCTGGCGTTGCGCCGCAAGGACGTGCAGGCAAAGCTCAGCGAATTGAAGTTGACGCGCTATTCGCTGGGCGAGCAGCGCCGGCAAAACGTCGAAGTCGTCATGCATGGCGGGGATGCAGGCGTATCGGCGGAGCTCGCCGCGTTGCAGGCGCGCGGCAACCAGTTGATCGAACAGCTCGATCCGATCCTCGACCGCCGCATCCAGGCGCTGCGGCGCGTCGATGAATTACTGGCCGACCTGGAGCGGCGCGGCGGCGAGCTGCGCGCCTTGATGGAACGCGAACTGCTATGGGTGCCGAGTCATGGGGCGATCGATGCGCAATGGATCGCCGAGTTGCCGCGTGAACTGGCCGATGGCCTGCGCAATTTCCATATCGGCACCATCGCCCGCTTGCTTGGGCGCGATGTCGTCAAGAGTCCGATCACTTATGGGCTGATCGTGCTGGTATTCGCCGGCCTGCTTTGGTTGCGCCGGCGCATTCCCGAGCAGATGGACGCGATCGCGTCGCAGGTGCGCAATGTCTATCGCGATAATTTCCTGCTGACCGTCAAGGCTTTCGGGCTCACGATCCTGATGGCCTTACCGTTGCCGGTGACGTTCTGGCTGCTGGGCTACATGCTGCAAAGCCTGGGGGCGGGCGTGGTTCCCGATATCGAGGCGCTGGGACAGGCTTTGCTGGTGCTGGCCGGCATGGGCTGGGTGCTGGGCCTAATGCGGGCGCTGATCATGCCCAACGGCCTGGCCGATGCGCACATGAACTGGTCGCGGGCGCGTCTGCGCAATCTACGCGCCGCATGGCGGATCGGCGCGGCTATTTTGCTGCCGATGGCCTTCGTCGGGCTATGGGCGTTATTCCGGCAAGTCGACCAGGCGGTGGTGGTCCACGCGCGGCTGGCCATCATCCTGCTCTCGCTGGGGTTGGGCGGGCTGAGTTGGCGTCTGCTGCGCCGCGCCGAACTGTGGCGCGGCCGTGATCGTCGCCTGCGGTTGATGCTGAACGCGTCGTTGCCACTGTGTTTCGTGGCGGTGGCGGTGCTGGCGGGGGTGGGGTTCGTGTATTCGAGCAGTCTGCTGCTGAATGCCATTCTGGCCAGTCTGACCGTGCTGCTGCTGGTGCAGGTCATCCACAGCCTGTTGTTGCGCTGGCTCCTGCTGGGCGAACGCGCATTGGCGATAAAGCAACTCGACCGCGGCGACGAGGTGGTCGATGTGGAGTCCGGCGAAAGGCATGACGAATCCGGCTCGGCAATCGAACTGGTGGATGTCAGCGCGCAATCGCGCCGCATGGTGAACCTGCTGCGCATGGTGCTGATCATCATCGGTCTGCTGTGGGCATGGTCGGATTTGCTGCCGGCGCTGTTCCGCTTCGAAGGCGTCAACCTCTGGTACTACACCAGCAAGAGCGCCGATGGCGGCAGCGTGCAGAATGCCGTGACGCTGCTCGACGTGTTGGCGGGCCTGTTCGTGCTGGTCTTGACCTTGAGTCTGGCCCGGAACCTGCCCGGCCTGACCGAAATGGTGCTTTCGCGCCAGCAGCACATCGGCGCGTCGATGCGCTACACCATCACCACCCTGTTGCGCTATGGGGTGGTGATCGTGGGCACGCTGTCCGCGTTCAGCCTGTTTGGCCTGCGCTGGTCGCAATTGCAGTGGATGGCGGCGGCATTGACGGTGGGCCTGGGCTTCGGCTTGCAGGAAATCTTCGCCAATTTCGTTTCCGGCCTGATTTTGCTCACCGAGCGTCCGTTCCGGGTCGGCGACGTCATCACCATCGACGGGATTACCGGCACCGTCACCCGTATCCGCACCCGCGCCACCACTGTGCAGGATTTCGAAAACAAGGAACTCATCATCCCCAACAAGACCTTCATCACCGGCCAGGTGACGAACTGGACGTTGAGCGACAACGTGACCCGCCTGACCATTCCGGTTGGCGTGGCCTATGGCAGCCCGGTGGAGAAGGTGCACGAGTTGCTGCTGAAGGCCGGACGCGAACACCCGCGGGTCATGAGCGAACCGCCGCCGCGCACCTGGTTTCTGGCCTTTGGGGCCAGCAGCCTGGATTTCGAGCTGCGCGTGTTCGTGGCCAACATGGGTGATCGTCTCGATACCACCAGCGAACTGCATGGGACGATTGCCGCGACATTCGCCGCGCATGGCATCGAAATCGCCTTCCCGCAGATGGACGTGCATCTGCGCGACGTGCCGCCCGGGGTGGAAAGAGGCGCCACCGCGCCGGACATGGGGGGGACGCCCGGCATGGCGTGATCGCCGCCGGTTTAGCCGGGCCGTGCCTGCTTGGCGAGCAGTCGTTCGTCGATGGCATCGGCCCGCACCGATGCCGGCCGGCTCCGATGCAGTTCGGTATAGCGGACGAAGTTCGGGCGCGGCTCGATCATCTTGAACTGCATGTAGAAGGCCAGGTAGGCGGCGAGCAGCAGGTCCGCGGCGGTGAAGCGATCGCCGGCGATGAAGTCGCGCTCGCCGACCAGGTCGTCGAGCGTGTTCAGCACGTCGTCCTCGGTGCCGTAGCCCATGCTCGTCGGTTCGCCCAGGTGGCCGGTGGATTTCGCGCTCATCAACGTTTCCAGCGGGCCGCTGACGAAAGCGATCCAGCGGTAGTAGCTGGTGCGTTCGGGAGTGCCGGGCGGCGGCGCCAGGTGGCGCTCGGGGAAGCGCTCGGCCAGATGGAGCAAGATCGCGGCGACTTCGGTCAGCACCGCATCGCCATCGGTCAACGCCGGCACCTTGCCCATCGGATTGATGGCGAGATATCCCGGGGCTTTCATCGTGGTGCCGTAGTCGAGCGGCACGGTGTCGTAATCCGCGCCGCATTCTTCCAGCATCCAGCGGACGGTGCGGCCGCGCGACATGGGGTGGGTATAGAAGGTGAGGGCTTGGGTATTCATTGCAAACTCCCGGTACGTGTGGAATGCCGTGGTGGCGTGAGCAGCGTAGTCCTCGGGGGTGTCAGTTTCCGTCAGCAGCGTGAGCGTCCTGGATGCCGGAATGCCGGCGCCAGCGGCGGATCAGCGCATGGCGGCGTTGCGGGTAACGTTCGCCGGTATCGTGCAGCGCCTCCACCCGGTCGGCACGGAAGTGACGGAAATCGCCGCGCAGTTCGCACCAGGTGGCGAACATGCGTGTCACCGGGTCGAAGAAGGCCATGGCGAACGGCCAGACGATGCGCCTGCTCGCCGCGCCGGCCGCATCGATGTAGCGCATGCGCAGCTTGCGTTCCTCGCGGATGGCGTGGCGCAGCGCCGGCAGCCAGGTTTCCGGCGTTTCGTTCTCCCGCCAGGCCGGTACGAACAACCCGCTGGTGTCGACGTCCAGCCGCAGGTGCTCGGGCAATACCGAGGAGACGCGCGCCAATGCGCGGCCGGCGGCATCGGCAAGCGCCATGTCGGCCCGTTGCGATCGCACCCAGCGCGCGCCCAGTACCAGGGCTTCCAGTTCGTCGCGGTCGAACATCAGCGGCGGCGGCAGAAACCCCGCGCGCAGCCGGTAGCCGATGCCGGGATCGCCCTCGATTTCCGCGCCCTGGGCGCGCAGGCTGGCGATGTCGCGGTAGCGCGTGCGCAGGCTGATGCCGAGCCCGGCGGACAGGGCGTCGCCGATGACCGCCGTGCGTGCGCGGCGCAGGCGGTCGAGGAGATGCAGCAGGCGGGCGGCGGCCCGGACATCCGGCGTGGCGCCGGCAGTCAGCGCCCGCGCGGCGCGTTCACTGCCGAAAGCGTGTAGCGGCCGTTTCCTTCGCCGGCCGAGGTGATCATGAGCCGGCCCTGGCCGTCGGCGTCCAGGGTGACGGTCATGCGCGAGTTGGTGCCGCCGCCGCTGTCGTCGTCCTCGGCGTCCTGAATGAACCGGCCGCCGTCCAGCACGCCCCAGCGCAGCAGGGTGTCGAACTCATCGGAGCCCACCTGCACCATCACGCGCTGGCCGGGCCGGCCCTTGATGCGATAGATGTCGTAGAGGATTTCCTTGTCCTCGGTGAAGCTGTCGCCTTCTTCCAGCTTGCCCTGCAAGGAATCGCCGATGTTGAGATCGGTAACGCGGATCGGCTGCGGGCGCGGCGGGACGGTGGCGCTGATGCGGTAGGTCCCGCTGGCGGTGGCGTCCGGCGAGGTGGCCTGCACCGCGCCGTGTCCGGCGTCGTCCAGGGTGACGCGCAGGCGGGCGTTGAGGCCGCGTCCGCCATCGTCATCCTCGGATTCCTGGACGAACTGGCCGTCGATCATCCGGCCGAAGCGCAACATCGAGTCCATGTTTTCCGCGTCCATTCGCAGCACCAATGACTGCTGGGGCTGGCCTTGCAGCGTCCACAGGTCGTAGGGGCGGTCGTTGTCGTCGAGCGGGGCCTGCTCGCCCAGCCGGCCCGAGGTTTCCCGCCCGATGGCGAGTGCCTGCGGGCGTGCCGGGGCAGCGGGGGGCAGCGTGCTGAGGTGCAGGCTGTAGCGGCCCGATTGCGAGGGGTCGACCATGCCGGCGCGGATCTGCACCTGTCCGCTGGCGGGCAGGGTGTAGCGCAGGCGGCTGTCGGTGCCCGTGCCGCCATCGTCGTTGCGGCGGCAGTCTTCGCAGCCTTGGGCGGTTCCGCTGCCGCCGATGGTGAGATAGGCATCGAAATCGCTGGATTTCAGTTCGACCAGAATGCGCTCCCCCGGCGTGCCGCGATAGCCGTACAGCGCGTAGGCGGTGTTGTCGGCTTCCTTCGGGCTGCGCTCATCGAGTTGGCCGGTGATGCTCCGGCCGCTCTGGATCGGCGTCACGTTTTGCGCCTGGACGGCGCCGGTGGCCAGTGCCGCGAGTACGGCGGTGACGAGACATTGTCGGATGGGGGACATGCGGGCTCCTGCTTGCGCATTGAAAGAAGGTTCAGTTTCACACGGCGCGCGGTGGGAAGCCATCTCCACGTTCACTTCCCGCCGCTGGGCCGCGCGATAAGCTGCGGCTTCCGAATCACATGAATTCCATCACCGAGGGGAATGCGCATGACCACGTTGACCGATGACCTTTTGAGCCAGCTTTCCGGCGCGCCGATGCAACAGATGGCACAGCGGCTGGGGCTTGCGCCGCAGCAGATGGCCGGTGCGGCGGCGGCGGCGCTGCCATTGTTGATGGGGGCGCTGGGCAAGCAGGCCAGCCAGCCCCAGGGGGCCGAGGCTTTGCTGGGCGCGCTGGGGCGCGATCATGCTGGCGGTGGCGGCATCGGCGATCTGCTGGGCGCGGTGTTGGGCGGCGGCGGTGGCCGTCAGGCCGATGGCGCCGGCATCCTCGGCCATATTTTCGGCGCGCGCGAATCGCAGGCGGCGCAGGGGCTGGGGCAGGCCACCGGCATCGGCGGCGACAAGGCGCAGATGTTGCTGAAGATCCTCGCGCCCATCGTCATGGCGTATCTGGCGAAGCGGATGTTCGGCGGCGGCCAGGCGCAGGCGGCGGCGCCCTCGGCCGGCGCGTTGGACGAGGTGCTTGGCCGCGAAACGCGGGCGGTGCGCCAGCAGGGCGGCATCGGCGGCGGCTTGCTCGGCGCGGTGCTGGATCAGGATGGCGATGGCCAGTTCGGCCTGTCCGACGTATTGAAGATGGGCGGCTCGATCCTCGGCGGCAAACGCTGAGTTTCCAGTCCGGCGATGGCTGGGGAAGGGCGTCCGCCGCTGGCGCTCGCCCCATCGTATGCGGCGTCAGGCAATGCGCCGCCGCGCCGGCCCCGCGCGGGATGTCCCGATGAAATGCGGCGGCCCCGCGCTGTGGCGGGGCCGTGTTCCAACCGGCGGCGGCATTGTCGACACCGTGCGCGCCTTCCGTCCGATGCATCGCTCAGGGCTTGCCGGGTGGCATCTCCGCCACGGCTTGCACGGCGAACTTGACCACCTGTGGCGGGGCGTGCTCGAAGCGCAGCGTGGCCTCGATTTCCTGGCCGGCGCTCAGCGCATGCTTGGGGCTCATGAACATGAGGTGCAGGCCACCGGGCTTGAGTTCGACCACTTGCCCGGCCGGCAGGGCGATGCCCTCGGGTAGTTGACGCATGCGCATCATGCCGTCGCTCATGCTGGTCTCGTGGATTTGGACTTCGTCCGAGAGTGGGCTGGACACCTGGACGAGGCGATCGTCGCTGGCGCTTTCGTTACGCAATGTCATGAACCCGCCGGCGACGTTGGCGCCCTCGGGGATGGCGCGCGTCCATGCCTGATCGGCGTGCAGGTGGCCCGGGGCGGCGGCGGGCGCTTCCTTCCCGGCCTGGGCCGCGTCGTTGTTCGGGGGCGGTTGTTTGCAGCCGGCGAGCGTTGTCACGCCCAGCAGCGCGACCATGAGCGTTGAACGGAGCGTCGGTAGTTGTCTGTACATGGTTCCTTATCCTCGATGAGTGGTTTTTGCGGCGGGTTTCAGAAGCGGTGGTTGACGGTCAATTCCCAGTTGCGCGGGTTGCCCAGATACACCATGCCATCTCCAAATGCGTAGATCACATGGCTTTTGTCGCCCAGGTTACGTCCTTGCAGGCGGACTTGCGTGCCGGGGGCGGGCTCGAAGGCGATCTGCGCGCCCCACAGCCCGTAACCGGCGGTCGAGAGGGTGTTGGCGTTGTTGGCGTAGCGCGAACTGACGCCGCGCGCGTTGACGCTGACCGACCAGCGCGGGGCGAATGCGTATTCCACCCACAGGTTGCCGACACGGCTTGGGGTGTTGCGTGGCGTGGCGCCCGCGCGCGAGACGGAGCGGGTGCCCTCGCGTTCGTGGAAGTCGTCCAGCGTCGCGCGGCTCCAGGCGAGATTGCCATCCACCTTCAGCCCGGGGACGGGACGCCAGCCGAAGGTCAATTCCACGCCCCGGGAGGACTGTTGCCCGACCGGCAGGGTCTCTCCGGGATTGGCGGGGTCGGCCACCGCCAGGTTGCGGCGGACGATCCGGTAGCCGGCGAGGGTGAGGTGGTGCCGGCCATTGGCGGATCGCCATTTCGAGCCGATTTCCTGCTGCTGGCCCGTGCTCAGGTCGAAGTCGCGCAAGGCGGCGAAGCTCGCGGTGCTGAGCGCGCCCGCGGGCGGGTCGGCCGCGGTGCTGTACTGGACGTAGATACTCGCATCGGGGGTGATCGCCCAGTTGAGCGCCGCACGCCCGGTGGTTGGCCGATAGGTGCGCTGGAAACGCATGGGATTGGCCGCGCTGACGGCGCGGTGGTTGACGATATCCAGCGCGATGCGCTCGTGCCGCAACCCGGTCAGGAGGCTCAGTGTCGGGGTCAGGTCGGTCAGGTTCTCGACGTACAGCGCGCCGGTGTGCAGGCGATTGGTCCGGCTGGGCGTGTAGGTCAGGGAGGTGCCGGGCACGTCCAGAAAATAGCCCGGGGCGCGGGATTCCAGGGGAATGATGTCGAAGACCCCGCGCACCGAAAGCGGGAATGTGGTCTGGCGGTTGAAACTCCATTCCAGCCCGAAGTTCCAGCGGGAATCCAGGCTCCCGAGCGTTCCGGCATGCGCCCATTCCAGGCGGTTGCCGAAGACTTGCTGGTCGTGGCGCTGGAGCAGCGTGCCCGAGCGCTGTATGGCGGTGTTGTCGTCGACCAGCTTGTAGCTTTCGACATTGCGGTAATCGCGCAGGGCGTCGTAGTGGTAGACGGTGTTGCGGACGGTATTGCGCTCATCGAGCGTCCACTCCGTCAGGGAGCGCGCCCACAGGACTTTCTGCCCGTAGTAGCCATCCTGCACGTTGTAATTGCGTCGGCGGGTTTCCGCGAGCGTCAGCAGGCGTCCGGTCTGGCTCTGGAATGCCGGCGTTCCCCAGTAGGGCCGGTCGTTGCGTTCACGCTGGTATTCCACGGCCAGCGTGTGGCTGAGATCGGGGGTGAGCCGGGTCAGCCAGGAGGCCGAGGTGGTCAGTGCGTTCCGGTTGGCCCGTTCGATGGCGCTTCCGCCCTTGCGCAGGCTGGTGTCCAGGCGTAGCGCGTTCCCGGCGTGCTTACCGAACACCCGGTTGAGGCCGAATGCGAACGTGGCGTCGGTGAAGTTGCCGATGCGCATCTGCATCCGGGTTTCGGGCCGGTCCAGCCGGGCCAGCGCGGTGATGTAGTTGATGCTGCCGCCCACCGCGCCGGCCCCGTAAAGGAAGGAGGACGGGCCGCCGATCGCCTCCACCCGCGCGTATTGCCAGGCATCCACCGGCCGGGCCGCGATGGTGGCGTATTTCACGTCGATGCCGTTGAAGAGCTGGGTGATCTGGTTGCCGCTGAAGCCGCGATAGGAAACCGCGTTGCCCGTGCCGGGCGTCGCGGCGGAGGTGACGCCGGCAACGCCGTTCAGCGCCTCCTGCGTATTGCGGACGCCGCGTTTGTCGAGCGTGGCGTGATCGATCACGCTGACCGAGGCGGGGGTGCGCATGACCGACAGGTCGAGCCGCGTCCCGCTGCCGGCCCTGGCCTCCAGCGACGAGCGCTTGCCGAAGACGGTGACGGTATCGAGCGCCCTGGCGCTGGCCCTGGCCGGGTCCGGCGTGCGCGCTTGTTCGGCGGCATGGGCCTGGAGGGCGGCAAGAACGGCCAGGCCAAGGAGGGGGCGTGCTCCCAGGCGGGAATACGGGGACTGGATGGACATGGATCGGGTTTCCTGATGAAAAGAAGTGTGGATCGGGTATTCGCGCGCCCGGCGCGGGGCCGGGAGGGCGGGGGAAAAGTCGGGGATGGGCGGGTTCAGCGCACCGATGCGCCGGCGATGAATGGCTTGCCGTCGCGGGCGTCGGTCCACACCAGCCAGGCGGCGCTTCCCGACCATTGCACGCGCGGGATGCCGCTGCCCCGTCCGCTGGAGGCGAGCGTCGTCACTTCCACCCGGTCGCGCGGACGCCAGTCCAGCGCGTAACGCCCCAGCAAGAGCGCCTGAGCCCCGTCGGGATGGGTTTCGTAGGAGGCGAGCAGGAGCATGTCGGGCGCGAGCGCCAGACTCAGCCGGCCGAGGACGTGCTCGCCCTTCGCCAGCGTCATCGCCGGCCCGAAGTGCTCGCCCGCATCGTCGGAACGCGCCGCGCGCACTTCCGGCACGCCGTCGGCCATCGTGAACCAGGCGACCCAGACGGTCTTGCCGCGCGCCACCACCACCGGGCCGTTGACCGGGCAGCCGGGCATCTTCCAGCCATCGGCGTGGACGTCGCGAGGAGCGCTCCAGCGTTCGCCATCGAAGCGCACGATGCGCGTATCGCGGATTTCGTCGGCGGTTCTGCCACGGTAGACCACGACGACGCCGGCATCCGTCATGGCGGACGCGGTGGGGCAGCAGTCGCAGGTCGATTTGTCGAGCGGCCATTCCCCCTGGCGGACGAGGTCGCCGTCGTAGCTCGCCGCCCGCAGCATCATCGTTCCCGGCGAGTGGTGGGCGTGCGGGTCGCTCGCGCCATCCGGCTTCTTGTGCGTGGCGCTGGTGGCTTTCTGCCGGCTGTCGAGCCAGGCGATGCCCAGCCGATCCCGGGCCTGGGGCCAGAACGTCACGAAGCCATGGTCGCCGGGGCCGTGAACCGGGTGGATCATCAACGGAGGCGTCCAGGTGCGGCCGGCGTCCCGCGAGCGCACCAGTTCAATGCCGTAATCCATGCGCTCGGGCCCGGTGCTCCGTAGCCAGTGCGCCCACAGCGAGCCGTCGGCCAGACCGAACACATGGGGCGTGTCGGCCCAGTTGACGAACCAATCGTCCCCTTCGCCGATGGTGAGCGGTTCTTGCCAGGCCGGCACCGCCGGCGCCGTCTCGGCGCGGGTCAGGCGCAGCCGGTAACGCTTCGGCGCGGGTTGCTCCACCCAGCTCAGCAGCATCGTGCCATCCGGGGCTTTGACTAGATCGGGCAGGGCCGCGCCGGGCGGGGCGGGAACGCCCCACTGCATGATTTCGGTTGGCGCGGGTGGTTGTTCCGCCCCGGCTTGGCGGTCGGACGGCGCGCAGGCCGCCAGGAGAGGAAGCAGCAATATCGATAACGCGGCGCGGCGGAATGGCCGATACGCGCGCGCGGGCGCGGGGCGCACCGTGGCGGGCGCCGGAAAAGAAGGGCTTTGCATGGGGAACTCCGGGAGACGCGCGCAAGCCCGTGGGCCGGCGCGCAACGACAGTCGTGGCTACCGCGTCAGGCGTTCGACGGCGGGCCGCGCGACCCCAGCCCGGAGGGATGCTTGAAAAGCCTCGCGTGAGGCTTGGGGAAAGGAAGGACGGCGGTGGCGGGGAATTCGTCGCCGGTCCACCCGGATATGGCGGCGGGGAGATTCAGCGATGCCGCCAGCGGGCAATATTCGCAGTCGCCATGCCGCTCGCCGCTCTGGCCGGCCGGGGAGGGCTTGCCGTTTTCCGTGCGGATATCGGCATATTCGAACCCCGATGCCGTGCACAGCGCGACCCGGTTAGACGAGATGACGGATGCCTGGTGGAGACGGCCGAAAGTCGGTAGCAGCGCAAGCAGCGACGCCGCCAGGAGCGCGAGGTACGAGATCGAACGCTGGCCCCTGAATGCGGAATGCATGCCGGCAAGTGTAATTCAGCCGCCATGCACTGTCATGGGCTGGCGTCATGGGCATTGGGCCGACGCGTGCCGGCCACGGCCGGCCATCGATGACGGGTATCGCCGTTTATTCCGGTGTTCTGCCAAGGCGCATGGGCAATGCCGAATCGATCATCGCCCACGTCGCCCACGTCGCCCACGTCGCCCACGTCGCCCACGTCGCCCACGCCGCCCACGTCGCCCACGCCGCCCACGTCGCCCACGTCGCCCACGTCGCCCACGTCGCCCACGTCGCCCACGTCGCCCACGTCGCCCACGTCGCCCACGTCGCCCACGTCGCCCACGTCGCCCACGTCGCCCACGCCGCCCACGCCGCCCACGCCGCCCACGCCGCCCGCACGTTCCGACGCATTCCAGTGCGTCCCGATGCGTCCCGGTGTGTCCCGGTGTGTCCCGGTGTGTCCCGGTGTGTCCCGGTGTGTCCCGGTGTGTCCCGGTGTGTCCCGGTGTGTCCCGGTGTGTCCCGGTGTGTCCCGGTGTGTCCCGGTGTGTCCCGGTGTGTCCCGGTGTGTCCCGGTGTGTCCCGGTGTGTCCCGGTGGCTGCAAC
>NZ_RFLY01000024.1 GCF_003697345.1 Solilutibacter pythonis
AAGGCCGGGCATACAACCTGGAGCAGCAGGCCGCGCGCGAGCGGGAGATAGCCGAGGCGTTGAACCGGCAGCAACAGCAAGCCGAAACCCCGCGCGGGCCGGTCATGAGAATGTGATTCACAGCAAAAAGGGAAGGGGGACAGGGGATGAAGGAAGCAGTCCCACGGGCGCAGCCGCCGAACGGCAAGGGAACAAGCGCCCCGCGCATTTTCTGACGTGCTCGTTGCGCAACAGCCAATCAAGCGTTGAATACCTGTGTACGGAACCATGCAAGCCATGAACGCAACGGGCAATGCGACGTGGACGACGGCCCTGGCTTCACCCCTGTGACCGCCACGTCCTTGAACATGGCAAAGCAACTTTTCACCGCCGCTTTATTCCCGACATGGCGCTTCCTGTTCATGCCTGGCGCGAACCCCACGAACCTGGCTTGCCTGGCCCAATCACCGGGCATGTCTCCGGTCGAGTTGTAACCGAACACCCGCCGGGTACGCGGGTCGATGACGGCCACCCGATACGACCAAGCTCGACGTGGCACGACGACACGGGTGATGTCGTCTTCCCAGCCCGCCATCGGACTATCCACGGCGAAATGGTGATGGCAAGCCGGTATCCGCCGTAATTGGCCGGCTGTACTGGCCGTCAGCGAGACGGTAAGCATCGAGCCAACGGATCAAATTTTAGGCGAGTTACAGATGAGAACAAATCTCATTAGATACAACGAAGTCCATACGCCCCTCATATCGCCAAGGTAGCAGACCTCCTCATGACCAATTCTCTGGCGGGCAGCCATCGACTCGGCCCCATCATGCTCATCATCACCGCGGCCGCGACGAGTTTACCGATAGCGACGACGGCCAATGCCGCCAGCCAAGACACCGAAGGCGCCCGATCCACCGCCGGTACGAACCCTTCCTCCCGCGCTCATGACCACGGCATGCCCAAGACTACAAAGACCGTACTGAGTACCGTCGTCGTCCAGGGCGGTCGGCTCAAGAACAACCTGGTAAGCCCGACGCGGCAAGTCACGGTGCTTGAACGCGAGGAGATCGAAGCGCTGAGAGCCGGCTCCAGCAACCTCGCGACCATGCGCCCCCCGGCATGGCCGACTCCAGCCGCACGATCACGGATTTCGGCCAGACACTTCGCGGACGCGGCGCGCTGATATTGGTGGATGGCATCCCGCTGAACACCAACCGGGATACGGCACGCAACCTGGCCGCGATCGACCCCAGCAACATCGAACGTATCGAAGTCCTGCGTGGCAGCAGCGCGATCTACGGCGCCAACGCCAGCGGCGGCATCATCTCGATCACCACCCGTCCCCCGGGTGGCCCCTCGGGCGCGGATACCACCATCACACTCGGTAGCCCGCTGACACGGCTGGACGAGGACGGGCTGAACGCAAACCTCCAGCAGCACTTCTCCGGCAGCTCAGGCCCGCTCGACTATGCACTCCACCTGGGAGCGCAGCGCATCGGCGGCAGCTACGACGCCCACGGACAACGCCTTGCCCCCGAGCCCAGCCAAGGCGATCTTTTTGATTCCAACGCTTACAGCGCAAGCGGCAAGCTGCGCTGGCGCATCAACGACCTGCAGCACATCGAATTGGGCGTCAGCCAATATCAGGCCAAACAGCACACCGGCTACGCCCCGGACCCATCCGTGGCGTGGCTGCCGGCCGGCTCCGCCACGGCGCGCGCGATTCGCGAGCTGCAACTTGAAAACCAGAACGCGCTGCGCAATACCCTGGTCAATTTGAGTTACCAGAATCTCGACTTGCTTGGCGGCACCCTGTCCACCCAAGCCTATTACCGCGACTACTTCACCCGTTTTCCGCCATTCGACGCGCGCGCCGTATCCACCCGCGGCGGCAATGTGGATCAGGTCAGCCAGAACAGCGAGGTCTGGGGCGGGCGTCTGTCCATCAGCACGCCGCTTGGCCCAGCCAAGGCGACCCAATTGCTGTGGGGTGCGGACTACAACCAGGAGCGCAGCGACATGCCACTAGACATATTCGACCCCGCGGCCTACGACCGCAGCGGCGGCTTGGTTTTCAACAAAACCGGCTCGTTGATCTATATGCCGCCCCTGACGACCCGCAGCGGCGGCCTTTTCGGACAACTTCGACACAGGTTCAACGAGCGATGGTCGATGGAGGGCGGGCTGCGCCATGAACGCGCCCGCGCCAGCTTCGACGGTTTTGTGCCCCTGTCGCAATCGAAGGTCGGCAACCCGGTCTCAGTCAATGGCGGCACGGTGAGTTACCGTGTCTGGTTGTTCAACATTGGTGTGGCTTACTCGCCGGTGGCAGGCCAGGAGTTCTACGCCTCGTTCAACCAGGGTTTTCAATTGCCCGACATCGGCGTGCAGATTCGCAACGCACGTCCCGGTTTCGACATCCACTCGTCCAACCTGGAAGCGGTCAAGACCAACAACCATGAAATCGGCTGGCGCGGCTCGTTCGGCAACACGCGGGCAAATCTTGCCCTGTTCCGCACGACCTCGGAGCTGGGGAACGTGCAGGTTTTCGAAAACGGGCTGGTCCTGACTCGCGCAAAAGAACATATCTCCGGCATCGAGGCTTCGGCGGATTATCTGAGCGACAGCGACATTTGGGGCGGCGGCGGCACTTTCACCTGGATCAGCGGACGCGAGCAGCTCCGGGGCGGCAGTAAATTCCAGAGCATGACGGGCTACCGCATCCCGCCTTTGAAACTCACCGCCCATATCCAGTACCGGCCCGTCCACCAGTGGAGCAATCGCCTGCAAGTCGCCTATTACGGCAGCCGCGACTACCGCCTCAACGGCCGGAGCGGTTTCGGGCGGCGCGACATCAACAGCTATACCACCGTCGACCTGATCAGCCGTTACCAGATCAATGAGAAGGACACGCTCAGCGTGGGTATCGAGAACCTGTTCAACCGTTATTACTATCCACTGTTCAGCCAGCTGATGCGCAGCGATGACAACACCAGCCGCCTGCCGGCAGCCGGTATCACGTTGACGGCCACGTACCAACGCCACTGGTAAACCGCCCAGCGGCGGATGTGCGCACCGGGCCAAAGCGGCACAAATCGAGACCATGCTGAGGCAGTTCGACTCACCGCCACCACCGATCTTCTCTCCGCCAGGACGGCCCCGGAACCATTGCGCCCGGCAATTGCATGCGCGCAAGCCGCCAGCGCTGTTTCAGCATGAATCGCATTCATGGCGCCCGCTTCATCACCCGATCATCGGCCTCAAGTTGCCGCCCCTTGAGCCAACGCCCCGGGCTCACTCCCAGCCTTCGCTCGAAGGCCCGGCTGAAGGTGGTACTTCCACTGTATCCCGCCCCCAATGCCACCTGCGAAATCGACTCCCCCGCCAGCAGCCGCTGGCAAGCTCGCGACAGCCGCCACTCGGTTAGATACCCCAAGGGCGAAAGCCCCGTCTGCGCTTGAAAATAGGCGGCAAAACGGGCGCGGGACATCCCCGCCTCCCGCGCCAATGTCGCAACCGTCCAGCCCTCTTCCGAACGTAGATGCATGGCCGCGATCGCACGGGCCAGCCGCGGATCGGACAAACCGGCCAGAATCCCCTCCTGGCAGAGCCTATGCTCCACCATATGGCGCAACAACAGGATCAATAAGACCTCCAACAACCGGGTCAGCACCGGCTCTTGAGCATAACGGGCGGTGAACGCCTCATCAAAGAGCAGGGTCAGCAGCGATGCCAAACAAGGTATCTCGCGCAGCGGAAGCACCAGCGCATCAGGCAATGCCAGTTGCAGCGGAGAGGTCGCCCCCGCTCCGAACGAGACGACGGCACACACCAGATCACAGCCACCCAATTGAGATGGTTCCATCCTGTGAGGGTGCCCTCCCGGAAAAAGAATCAGCGTCGGCTCGGCCAGCAAGCGCGACTCGGCTCCCTCTTGATGAAGAGTCAGTTCACCGCTGCGTAGTACATGCAGATAGCCACCCGCCGGATAATCGCGACTATGGGAGTACTGGCACAGGTTGCCGGCAAAGAAGAGCTGGGCGCGAGGAGGGATATGCGCCAGGAGAATCGAGAGAGGGTCCATATTTGAGACGAATGGTGGCCATTTAAAGACTCTGGGCGACGATCTATACCATCAATCACGGCAAACTGCTCTCGTTCCTTCATGACATAGATAGCAGGAGTACGGCCATGAGCCGCATTGAACCCGTATTCAGCCCCGCTGCCGTCGTCGCCCCCGGATTTGCCGCCATGCAGCGCAATCTCGGCATGGCGCCCAACCTCTACGCGACCCTGGCCCACCCACCGGCGCCGTTCGACGGCTTTCTAGCCTCCACCAGCGCCCTTGGCAAAGGACGGCTGACCGCCCGTCAACGCAAGCTGCCGGCATTGGCCATCGGCCAGGCCAACAACTGCCAATACTGCCTGTCCGCTCACACCTTGCTGGCCGGCAAAGCGGACTACACGCTAGAAGCCATTCAGGCAACCCGCCAGGGGAATGCATCGGATCCCCTCGATCATGCTTTGCTGCAACTAGCGGTCGCACTGGTCGACCAGCGGGGCGTCATCAGCGACGAACAGCTTGCCAACACCCATGGCGCCGGGTTGGATGACGAGCTGGTGCTCGAGGTATTGGGCCAGGTGGCGATCAATACCCTGACCAACTACGGCAACCATCTGGCAGCCACCGAGATCGATTTCCCGGCCATTCCCTTGATTCATTAAGCACGGCACCCGTATGCAACGATATGACAAAGGCTTTCTAGTCGCCCTGGGCGGCGTGGTGCTGACCCTACTCTGGATCGGTGTGTTCAAGTTCACTCCAACCGAGGCGGCAGCCATTCGCCCCATGGTGGCGAGCCATCCCCTGATGAACTGGCTCCATGGCCTCTTTTCGGAGCAAGGGGTATCCAATCTAATCGGGACGGTCGAGTTAGTGATCGCCGTCGGGCTGGTGGTCGGGCTCTGGCGACCTCGTATCGGTTATTGGAGCAGTTGGGGAGCCATCGCCACCTTCCTGGTGACTCTCAGCTTCCTGCTGACCATGCCGGGGGCCTGGAAAGTGGTCGACGGCATGCCCGTCACCAATTTCTTCCTTCTCAAGGACCTGGTGTTCCTCGGCGTGGTCTGGCACTACCGGAATCAGTGCAAGGCAACACTCGCGAGCAATAGATAGACACCCCATTCAAACATATCCTGAACATGACTACGGAGAAATCCATGACCTTCTCGGACATCTCAAGAACTTTCAAAATCGTCATCGCGGCGTCCCTCATGGCAATCAGCACATGGGCATCCGCTCTCGAAATCAAGCCTTTCAGCCCGGACGCCTTTGCCGAAATCCAGCAACAAGGCAAGCCCGTGGCCGTGCACTTCCATGCCAACTGGTGCCCTACCTGCATCCGCCAGGCCAAATCACTCAACGGCCTAAAAACCGATCCTCAACTGCAAAACATGACAGTACTGGTAGCCGACTACGACCAGGAAAAAGATCTCAGAAAAAACATGAAAGTGCGCTCTCAATCGATCATCGTAGTATTCAAGGGCACACAGGAGATCACGCGAGTGAATGGAAAAACCCGAGCGGACGACATCAAGGCCGAACTCGTCAAGGCAATGTGAGACGCGCACCTCCGTACACATGGCCCACCCGGGGCGCGTCATGAAACCCCACGCAAACTGTCGATTCAATTCAACATCCCCAGCCACTGCGACGAGCGAAGGCCGCACTTGAATGATTATTTTCAAATACTTCCCTCGGGGGACTCATAGCACGCCCCAACCCAACCGCAACGAACATAATCTCGAAGAGCCCGATACGAGAGCCAAATCACCAGATATTCCGCCATCTCTCGTGTTTATCGTCTCGGGTGGCGCAAAACTCGCAGGCTTGGCACTCGGGGTCATGGCATTTCAGCGCCGAGGGTATCCGCCATGGTTCACGCCCCTCATTCGGGGGGCGGAGGTAACCGCAGAAATCGGGCCGCTCGCCAGCCGCCATCAGAGCCGGTTTGGCCTTGACCTCGAGGATGCTTGCCGCTGTCGCAACACACGCACGCCATGCCGAATGAAGCGCTTACCCTCGCGCCACCGACAACGCGCGCCATGATCGGGTGTGAATATATTTTCGAACCGCTCAGGCCCGGTATTCGCCCTGGCCAGGCCGGAGGACAACAATGATCACATTCACCGAACTCGGGCTGGCTTGGTTGGCGGGCAGTTTGACGACACTTAACCCCTGCGTCTTTCCCCTATTGCCCTTGGTACTGGGAGGAACCTTGCAGGCCAACCGCTGGGCGCCCATGGCCATGGGCGCCGGCATGGTAAGCATGTTCGCCATGCTCGGGCTGCTGGTTGGCATGGCGGGCGACGCGTTGGGTATCGACCAGGATCTGATCCGCACGGCGGGCGCATGGCTGTTGATCAGTTTCGGTCTGGTGATGCTGGTACCCGTCATGAATGAATGGTTTACTCGCCTCATTACCCCGCTGGCCAATGGCGCCCATGGAGCCACCATGCGGCTGGATGGCGGGTCACTGCACGGCGCATTCGCCACGGGCGGTTTATTGGGCATGGTATGGAGCCCTTGTTCAGGCCCCATGTTGGCCAGCGCATTGGCCGTAGTAGCGACGGAGGGAGGCGCAACACGGGGAACGCTCATCCTGGGCATGTTCGGCTTCGGTGCGGCTTCGGTCCTGGTAGCCGTGGCGTATGCCTCACGCCAGGGAATTGGCAAGGCACGCGGATGGGTGCTCAGTCATATGCATCGCGTGAAGAAAATATTCGGACTAATGGTGCTGCTGGTCGGCATTGCCATTTTGAGTGGTTTCGACAAGTGGCTGGAAGCCCAGCTGATACACGTACTGCCCCAAGGCTGGATAGACTTGACCACTCAATTCTGAGCAGTTACCCGTAACTGGTACGGCACCGACCGGCGCGCGGGCGGTCAATGTCCTGATGCGCTGTATCCGCTTCTAGCGAAGCGGACGACGACCTTGGTTTCCTCTTTGCGATGAAACCCTCGCGGCAACGCTGGTCGAATTGGTCGATGAATGGTTTCTCCCGCCATCCACGGGGTTGAGGACACCGGGTGCATCAAGCTGAAATGCGACTGCACGCCCCGGGTCGTGCGCCACATCGAACCGATTGCCATGCAAGTCGCCGCATCGGCCCATAAAACTGTTCATGGGCCGCGATGGATTTATCACGCCAGCCACATTGACCTGGGCGGCCGCGCCCCCTCGGCCGGTTGGCGGTACCGCCAGCATCGCGCGTCATGCCGTCCACTTCGAACAGCACAGGCCGCGCCACACCACACGCGCCTTCCGCGCCAAAGCGCCATGGCGAATACGCACCGAGGAAATGACGATACCGCCCCCGACGACCGGGCCATCCAGGCGGCATCGCTTATAATTGCCGGCTCGACTCCGGCGCCCAGGCGCCGACACACCGGCCCGGCGCGCGCCATCCCATCGATCGGAAGCTACTCCATGTCCTCGCAATACATCTACACCATGAACCGGGTGTCCAAGGTGGTGCCGCCGAAGCGGCAGATCATCAAGGACATCTCGCTGTCCTTTTTCCCCGGCGCCAAGATCGGCCTGCTCGGCCTGAACGGCGCGGGCAAATCGACCGTGCTCAAGATCATGGCGGGCGTGGATACCGATTTCGAAGGCGAGGCCCGCCCGCAGTCCGGCATCAAGGTGGGCTACCTGCCGCAGGAGCCGCAGCTCGACCCGGAGCAGACCGTGCGCGAAGCGGTCGAGGAAGGCGTCGGCGAAGTGCTACAGGCCCAGGCCGCGCTGGACAAAGTGTATGCCGCCTATGCCGAAGAGGGCGCCGACTTCGACGCCCTGGCGAAGGAACAGGAGCGGCTGGAGGCGATCCTCGCCGCCGGCGACGCCCACACGTTGGAAAACCAGTTGGAAGTGGCCGCCGACGCCCTGCGCCTGCCGCCGTGGGACGCCAGGATCGGCAAGCTCTCCGGCGGCGAAAAACGCCGCGTGGCGCTGTGCCGCCTGCTGTTGCAGAAGCCCGACATGCTGCTGCTGGACGAACCGACCAACCACCTCGACGCCGAATCGGTCGAATGGCTGGAACAATTCCTCGCCCGTTACACCGGCACGGTGGTCGCCGTGACCCACGACCGCTACTTCCTCGACAACGCGGCGGAGTGGATTCTCGAACTCGATCGCGGCCGTGGCATTCCGTGGAAGGGCAACTACACCGAATGGCTGGTGCAGAAGGACGAGCGCCTGAAGCAGGAGGAAAGCCAGGAAAAGGCCCGCCAGAAAGCGATCCAGAAAGAACTGGAATGGTCGCGGCAGAACGCCAAGGGTGGCCGCTCCAAGGGCAAGGCGCGTCTCGCCCGCCTGGAAGAGCTGCAATCGCAGGACTACCAGAAGCGCAACGAGACCAACGAAATCTTCATCCCGCCGGGCGAGCGCCTGGGCAATTCGGTGATCGAGTTCAAGAACGTCTCGAAGAAATTCGGCGACCGCCTGCTCATCGACAACCTCTCGATGATCGTGCCACCGGGCGCGATCGTCGGCATCATCGGCCCCAACGGCGCGGGTAAATCGACACTGTTCAAGATGATCACCGGGCAGGAAAAGCCGGATTCGGGCGAGATCGCGATCGGCCCGACGGTGCAGTTGTCCTACGTGGATCAGAGCCGCGAGAAGCTGGAAGGCAACCACAACGTCTTCCAGGAAATCTCCGGCGGCCTGGACATCCTCAACATCAACGGCGTGGAAATCCAGTCGCGCGCCTACATCGGCCGCTTCAACTTCAAGGGCCAGGACCAGCAAAAACTGGTCGGTACGCTGTCCGGCGGCGAGCGCGGCCGCCTGCACATGGCCAAGACGCTGTTGCAGGGCGGCAACGTGCTGCTGCTGGACGAACCCTCCAACGACCTCGACATCGAAACCCTACGCGCGCTGGAAGACGCCCTGCTGGAATTCCCCGGCAACACCTTCGTGATTTCCCACGACCGCTGGTTCCTCGACCGCATCGCCACGCACATCCTCGCCTTCGAGGGCGACAGCCACGTGGAATTCTTCCAGGGCAATTATCGCGAGTACGAGGAAGACAAGAAGCGCCGCATGGGTGATGACGCCGCGCCCAAGCGGCTGCGCTTCAAGGCTCTGAAATAAGCGCCCCGCCATGACCTTACCGCACCAGGACGACAGCGCCGGCCTCGATCGCGCGGGCGGCCTGGCGCGCGGCATGCCCGATGCGATGCGCGAAGCGGCGGCGACACGGTTCGAACGCGCCGCGATCGTGACGCCCGGCAAACCGATCATCGTCAGCTGACCCCGCCATGTCCCTCGCCGAACGCCTGTTCAAGCTGCGCCAGCACGGCAGCGATGCCCGCACCGAGATTCTGGCCGGGCTGACCACCTTCCTCACGATGTCCTACATCGTGTTCGTCAACCCGGACATCCTCTCCACCACCGGCATGGATGCCGGCGCGGTATTCGTGGCGACCTGCCTCGCCGCCGCCATCGGCTCGCTGATCATGGCGTTCGCCGCCAATTTCCCGGTCGGCATGGCGCCGGGCATGGGGTTGAACGCCTTCTTCGCCTTCAGCGTGGTCGGCACCTCGGGCCTGCCGTGGCAGCAGGCGCTGGCGGCGGTGTTCATCTCCGGGTTGATGTTCCTGGCACTGTCCTTGACCGGCGTGCGCGCATGGCTGGTGGCGGGCATCCCGGCCTCGCTGCGTTCGGCGATCGTCGCCGGCATCGGGTTGTTCCTCGCCATCATCGCCTTGCAGAAATCGCAGGTGATCGTGGACAACGCCGACACGCTGGTGACGCTCGGCCACCTGAATCACGCCCCGCCCCTGCTGGCGCTGGGCGGCTTTCTGCTGATCGCGATACTGGAGGCGCGCAAGGTGCGCGGCGCGATCCTGATCGGCATCCTGGCGGTGACGGCGGCGGCTTGGCTCTTGGGCGAAATCAAGTACCAGGGCATCGTCTCGCTGCCGCCCAGCCTCTCGCCCACCCTGCTGCGACTCGACCTGCCCGGCCTGCTGCACCACGATGGCGGCGCGCCGCTGGCCGTGCTCTTGCAGGTGGTGCTGGTCTTCGTGCTGGTGGAGGTCTTCGATGCCACCGGCGTGCTCTACGGCGTGGCCAGCCGCGCCGGGCTGATGAAGCTGGCTGACGGCAAGCGCCGTTTCGGCCGCGCGCTCCTGGCCGACAGCGGCGCGATCATCGCCGGCTCGCTGCTCGGCACCAGCAGCACCACCGCCTATGCCGAAAGCGCCAGCGGCGTGCAGGCCGGCGGCCGCACCGGCCTGACCGCGCTGGTGGTGGCGCTGCTATTTCTTGCCGCCCTGCTGTTGTCGCCGCTGGCGATGATGGTGCCGAGCTACGCGGTGGCCCCGGCGCTGCTGTTCGTCGCCGGGCTGATGCTGCGCGAGCTGGTGGACGTGGAGTGGAACGACATCACCGAATCGGTGCCGGCGGCGCTGTGCGCGCTGGCCATGCCATTCACTTATTCCATCGCCAACGGTCTGGCCTTCGGTTTCATCGCCTACGCGGTGTTGAAGGCCGGTACCGGCCGTTGGCGCGAGGTACACCCGGCGGTGTGGCTGGTGGCGGCGCTGTTCGTGCTGCGTTATGCGCTGGCCTGAGGCTTAGCCGGCCCGCGACGGCGGCAGCCCGAACACCTGGCGCAGATAACGCAGATACCCTTCGTCGTCACTCATGCCCTTGCCCGGCGTGTCGCTGATCTTGGCCACCGGCTGGCCGTTGCAGCGGATCATCTTCAGCACGATGGACAATGGCTTGGGGCCAAGGTCGTTGGTGAGATGGGTGCCGACGCCGAAAGCCGGCCTCACCCGGCCCTTGAAGTGATCGTACAGACGCAGCACCGCCGGGATGTCGAGGCCATCGCTGAACACCAGCGTCTTGGTCCTGGGGTCGACGCGAAAGCGCTCAAGGTGGGCGATGACCCGCTCGCCCCAGACCACCGGGTCGCCGGAATCGTGGCGCATACCGTCGAACAGCTTGCAGAAGTAAAGATCGAAATCTCGCAGGAAGGCATCCAGCCCCACGACGTCCGACAGCGCGATGCCCAGATCGCCGCGATATTCCTGCGCCCAGGCCTCGAACGCCGCCTTCTGCGAATCCACCAGCCGCGGTCCCAGCGCCTGATGCGCCTGCAACCATTCGTGCGCCATCGTGCCGTGCGGGGTCAGGCCGTGGCGCAGCGCCAGCATCACGTTGCTGGTGCCGACGAACCGGGGGCCGAGAATGTCCGCCGCCAACGGCGCCAGCCGCTCGTGCCAGGCGCGCGAATAGCGCCGGCGAGTACCGAAATCGGTGAGGGTGCAATCGTCGTAGCCGGACCGCTTGAGCAGCGCCAGCTTGTCGCGCAGGCGGCGTTCGCCCTCGGCGAAATCGGCTGGCCCGGCATGGCGCATCCAGACCTCGCTGACGATGGCGAGGATCGGCACCTCGAACAGGATGGTGTGCAGCCACGGCCCATCGATGGTCAGCTCGATCTCGCCGGCCACCGTGCGCGAAGGCTCAAGCCGAACGTGGCGGCGCTGCAACCGGAACAATTCCAGAAAATCGACGAAATCCGGCTTGACGTAGCGCAGGCCGCGCAGGTAATCGAGCTCATCGGTACTGAAGCGCAGCGTGCAGAGGTGGTCGATTTGGCTGGAAATCTCGTCGAGATGACGGGCCAGATCGACTCCCGGCGTGCGGCATTTGAAGCGGTATTCGGCCTGTGCGCCGGGATAGCGGTGCAACACCGCCTGCATCATCGAGAACTTGTACAGGTCGGTATCGAGCAACGATTGGATGATCATGCGCACAAGCTTAGCGCCACGGCCGCATGGGCTGGCAGAATGTGCGGCTCTGATCCGGGAGCCCGTCATGTCCTTCATCGACCGCCTGCGCGCACGCTGGCACACCGCCGACAGCCTGCTTTGCGTCGGTCTCGACCCCGACCCGGCGCGCCTGCCGGAACGCTTCGCCAACGATGAGGACGCCCTGTTCGCCTTCTGCCGCGACATCGCCGACGCCACCGCCGGATTCGCCTGCGCCTTCAAGCCTCAAATCGCCTATTTCGCCGCGCACGACGGTGGCGAATCCGCGCTGCAACGGCTGATCGCACACCTCAACGCCATCCATCCCGACATCCCGGTGATCCTCGACGGCAAGCGCGGCGACATCGGCAGCACGGCGGCGCAATACGCGGTGGAAGCGTTCGATCGCTTCGGCGCCGACGCGGTCACGCTCAACCCCTACATGGGGTTCGATTCGGCCGAGCCTTTCCTGCAACGCGACGGTCGCGGCGCGATCTTCCTCTGCCACACCAGCAACCCCGGCGCGCGCGACTTTCAAGAACTCATGATCGATGGTGCACCGCTGTACCAGCATGTGGCCCGAACCATCGCGGAGAAGTGGAACGGCGCCGGCAACTGCGCGCTGGTGGTCGGGGCAACCTTTCCGGAGGAGTTGAAGGTGATTCGCGGCATCGTCGGCGACATGCCGCTCTTGATTCCCGGCGTCGGCGCGCAGGGCGGCGATGTCGCGGCGGTGGTAAAAAACGGCAAGACCGCCGATGGCACGGGCCTGGTGATCAACTCCTCGCGCGGGATTCTGTACGCCTCTTCCGGCGAAGATTTCGCCGAGGCCGCCGCGGATGCGGCACGCGAATTGCGTGACGACATCAATCGTTGGCGCTGAGACCGCCAATGGCGTTCAACGCATGGCCATCACCATCAACACGATGATCGCCGCAACCGTGACAAGTGCAATCGCCAAGTTGAAGTATGCGAACCCAAGCAGGCCACGCAACAAGCTCTTCCAACGCGGGTAGTCCCGGAAACACCGCACCAGCGAAAACAGGTTGTATCCAACGGCCACCAGAAATGACCACTGCCGGATTCCCGGCCACATGCGCTGCAATGGCGCCGACAGCGACCACAGCACGAAGGTTTGCGTTGTGAGAAACGATACGATCACCAGCCACTCCGGGTAATTGATTTCCCTGAATCGACGGAAAGCCCATTTGAATCCCAATGCCTCAACCGGCAGCGACATCAGGGTGAACAGCGCAAAGTGCTGATCCATCCATGTCTTGGCGGCGGCAAAGGCATTGGCCACGATGGTCGTATCGATCCCAGCCCTCATCGCGCATGCGGGCTCCAGCGTCGCGCCCTGCATCGCGTATGCCGACGATACCTCGGAGCCCATCACGTCGCCATCCAGAAAGCGCTTGCTCAACACCACGCACAAGGCCGCCGTCATGGATCAACAGCAACGGCCTGACGTGCCGCGCGCGTTTTCCCTCGATGTAATCGCGGATGAAATGTCCGGCCTCAGCGTCAGCCCATTGAGCGTGTGAAGGATGCCACGATCCTTCATTCAACACGCTGAGCTCCAACTCGTGGCCGAGGAAATGCCAATCGATGCGACGCGCAGGGGTCGGCTGGCCGCAGGCCGGGCAGTATTTCCATTCCGGCACGTCGATGGCTCGCCCGCAGTCGGCATAGTGACGGGGCTCAAGCATTCGACAATTCCTCTTAAACGAGCAGCAAGCTGTGGGCGCATCCCCGCGATGGATGCGAGTGCGGGTGTTCCCCGCGCCCAGTCCGTTACATGGCGCTCAATCGGCGCAGCAGCACCAGCGGAAACCGCCCCCAGATCATCGCCCACACCGCCGTTTGCATAAGCAGACCATGCCGGCCGGCGTCGAACTTGTGGAAATAACGCCACAGCCCGCGATGCTTGTGCCATTCCACGAACCCGGGGTTGCCGCGCGAGGACACGCCGCGCACGTGCAACACCTCGACGTCGTTGGCGATGGCCACGCGGCCACCGGCCATCCGCGCGCGCCGGCACAGGTCGAGGTCTTCGGCATGCAGGCGATAGTCTTGGTCGAAGCCGCCGATGCGCTCGAACAATGCGCGTGGCAGCAGCATCAACGCGCCGGAAACCGCATCGACTTCCTGCACCGGCTTCGATACATCACGCGGCACCGAGAGGTCGCGCGCGGCGCTGGAACGCAACATGGCGGCGAAATCGGGATCGCGGCGGCGCGCGGCGGGATCGCATGCGCCATCCTCGCCGCGCAGTTCGGCGCCGAGCAGCGCATCGCCAAGCGCCGCCGACGCCGCGCGCAAACGCGCCAGCGTGTCGGCCTCCACCATCAGGTCGGGATTGACGAACGCCAGCCACGGCGCGCGCGAATCCGCCGCGCCCTGGTTGCAGGCGACGGCGAAGCCCGGGTTGTCGGGATTGGCGATAAAGCGCACGCGCGAGTCGGCCAGCGCGTGGCGCTGCACGATCTCCATCGTGCCGTCGCTGGAGCCGTTATCGATGACACGGATTTCGGCCACGCCGTCGGCCGCGCGCAGGCGCGCCAGGCACGCGTCGATGGTGGATGCGCTCTGGTAACCGACCACCACGGCCACGATCGCGCGCGCGCTCACGCGAACAGATCGTCTTGCGGCGAAGCGCTGGCGGCTTCGGCGTAGCACGCGGCCAGCTCGGCGCGGGCCGTCCGCAACGGGTCCTGCATCAGGAAGCGCGCCAGCCGTGGCCGATAGTCCGGCCAGCGCGCGGCGATCACGTCGAGATCGTCATCGCCATAAAGCGGCTCGTGGTCGCGGGCGACGAAAACGGTCTCGCACAGTACGTTGCGCCAGCCCATCGCCGCGAGCCGCAGCGAATAATCGGTCAGCGCCGCCGCCCAGCTTTCGAAGCTCTCGCCATCGAGCTTGCCGATGCGCACACGCGGCGCGCCGCGCAGCAGCACCGCGTGGGTACCGGCGGTCGGCAACTCGTGGTGCAGGGCCGGCATGCGCGCGGCGGCATGCGCGATCCGGCCTGGCTCGGCCGGCGCCGGGCGCACCTCGCCGATATTCGGCCAGGCCACGCATTCGCCGGCATTGCTCCACGGCGTGGCGGTGGCGATGGTGGCATCGCGCGCGAGGCAGGCGGCCAATTGCGACAGCCAGCCCGGCGCGGGGCGCGCGTCGGGCGCCAGTACGGCGATGTCGAGATCGCCGCAGGCGTGTATCCCCTCGGCCAGATGACGCGCCTCGCCAACCGGCTGCTGGCGGCGGGTGTACTCGGCCTCCAGGCGCGTACTTTCCAGCCAGTGCTCGATGATGGCCAGGCCGCGCGGCCCGGCCTGGGCGTCATCGAGCAGCCAGACCCGGGTTCCCGCCGGGGTGCCGCGATCGAGCGCGGCGAGGCAGGCGTCCAGCGCGGCATCGTCGGTGCCGATGGGCAACAGGACGATGGGCAACGCGGATGCGGTCATTCGCTCGGGATCGGGAAACGATGCGGCACTTTAGCCGAGCCGCCGTCGCGATGGCGCAAACGCGCGTGGTCCGCCCATCCGCGTCACCAACGCGTGGATGCGCACGCGCGGCGCCTCACCCCACCCACACCCGCGCGTTCTGGAACATCCGCGCCCAGGGCGAGGCGTCATTCCATTCCGCCGGATGCCAGCTGAAGTGGGCGGCGGTGAGCGTGCGCTCGGGATGCGGCATCAGGATCGTCACCCGGCCATCGTCGCTGGCGACGCCGGCGATGCCCTCGGGCGAGCCGTTCGGGTTGGCCGGATAGCGCGTGGCGATGCGCCCCTCGCCATCGACGTAACGCGCCGCCACCGCCACCGAGCTCTGGTCGATGGCATTGGCGAAGCGCATGCGGCCCTCGCCATGCGCCACCACCACCGGGAGGCGGGAGCCGCCCATGCCGCGCAGGAAGATAGAAGCCGACTCGCCCACCGCCACCTGCGCCAGCCGCGCTTCGTACTGCTCGCTGGCGTTGCGCAGGAGTTCCGGCCAATGCGCCGCGCCGGGAATGATCGCCTTGAGCTGCGAGAGCATCTGGCAACCGTTGCAGACGCCCAACGAAAAAGTGTTTTCGCGCGAGAAGAAGGCGGCGAATCGCTCGCGCAGCGCCGGGCGCTCCAGGATCGAAGTGGCCCAGCCACGGCCGGCGCCGAGTACGTCACCGTAGCTGAAGCCGCCGCAGGCGGCCAGCCCGACGAACGTATCCAGCTTGGCGTGGCCTTCGATCAGGTCGCTCATGTGGACGTCGAACGCGTCGAAACCGGCACGCATGAAAGCGGCCGCCATCTCGATCTGGCCGTTGACGCCCTGTTCGCGCAGGATCGCCACCCGCGGCCTCGCGCCGGTGGCGACGAAGGGGGCGGCGATGTCCTCGCCGGGGTCGAACGCAAGCTTCGGGTTCAAGCCGATGGCCTCGAAATCGCGCGCCGATTCGCGCTCCTGGTCGGCGCTTTCGGGGTTGTCGCGCAGGCGCTGCATGGCATGGCTGACCGCCCACCAGGCATCGAACAGATCACGCCAATGCCATTCGGCCAACACCTCGCCATCGCAGAGCACGCGCATGTCCTCGGCGGTATGCGGGCGGGCGATGCGCTGGGCGCATTCGATCAGGCCGTGCTCGGCGATCAGGTCGGCGAACTCGGCACGATCTTCGCCGCGGATCTGCACCACCGCGCCCAATTCCTCGGTGAACAACACTTCGAAGATGTCGTCGTCGTGGTTGTCGGCCCAGCCATCGAGCGTGATGTCGAGACCGAGGTGCGAGGCGAACGCCATTTCCGCCAATGTGGCGAAGACGCCGCCATCGGAACGGTCATGGTAGGCCAACAGCAGACCGGCCTCGCGCGCGTCGCGGATCAGTTCGAAGAAGCCGCGCAAACGTTGCGGATCGTCGATGTCCGGCGCTTCACCGGCGAAGGACTGGTAGCACTGGGCGAGGATCGAGCCCCCCATGCGGCGCTTGCCGGCGCCAAGACCGATCAACCACAACTCGGTGTCTTCCTCGCGCGCGAGCAGCGGGGTGAGCTGCTGGCGCACGTCCGCCACCGGCGCGAAGGCGGTCACGATCAACGACACTGGCGACACCGACTTGAAGCTCTGGCCTTCGCTCTCGCCGCTCTCGCCTTGGCACCCGCTTTCGCTCTGGCTTTCGCTGCTCCCCGGCCCCCGCACCTGCCACTGCGCCTGCATCGACAGCGAATCCTTGCCGACCGGGATGGCGAGATCGAGCGCCGGGCACAGTTCCATGCCCACCGCCTCCACCGCGTCGAAGAGCTTGACATCCTCCCCCTCATGGCCGGTGGCGGCCATCCAGTTGGCGGAAAGCTTGATGCGATCAAGCGACTCCACCGGCGCGGCGCACAGGTTGGTGATGGCCTCGCCCACCGCCATCCGCGCGGCGGCGGCGGCGTCGATCAACGCCAGCGGCGTGCGTTCGCCGACCGCCATCGCTTCGCCGGTGAACCCTTCGTAGCCGGCCAAGGTGATCGCGCAATCGGCGACCGGCAATTGCCACGGGCCCACCATCTGGTCGCGCGCGGTCAAGCCGCCGACGCTGCGGTCGCCGATCGTCACCAGGAAGGACTTGGCGGCGACGGTCGGATGCGACAGCACGCGCAGGCCGGCCTCGTGCAGATCCACGGCGTCGGTATCCAGCTCCGGCCAGCACGTCGCCGCGGGGTGGCGGGTGTCGCGATGCATCTTGGGCGGCTTGCCGAACAGCAGGTCCATCGGCAGGTCGATGGGGTGCCGGGACTCGGCACTCGACACTCGGCACTCGACACTCGCGCCGTAACCAACGACGAGTTGCTCCTCTTCGGTGGCGAAACCGACCACCGCGAACGGGCAGCGCTCACGCTCGCACAACGCGGCGAACTCGTCGATGCGCTCGGCGGCGATGCCGAGCACGTAGCGCTCCTGCGATTCGTTGCACCAGAGCTGCATCGGCGAAAGCGAAGGGTCGTCGCTCGGCACGCGGGCCAGGTCAATCACGCCGCCAACGCCTGAATCGTGCAGCAATTCGGGGATCGCGTTCGACAAACCACCCGCGCCGACATCGTGAATCGAGCGGATCGGGTTTTTCTCGGCCAACGCCACGCAGGCGTCGATCACTTCCTGCGCGCGCCGCTCCATTTCCGGGTTGTCGCGCTGCACGCTGGCGAAATCCAGATGTTCCGCGCTGTCGCCGGAAGCCACCGAGCTTGCCGCGCCGCCGCCCAGACCGATCAGCATGGCGGGGCCCCCCAGCACGATCACCGCGTCGCCCGGGGCCAGCCGGCACTTCTCCACCAGCGGCGGGTCGATGGCGCCGAGGCCGCCGGCCAGCATGATCGGCTTGTCGTAGGCGCGCACCAGCGCATCGCCCTCGGCGATCTCGAAGCTGCGGAAGTAGCCGGCGAGATTGGGCCGGCCGAATTCGTTGTTGAACGCGGCGGCGCCGATCGGCCCTTCGATCATGATCTCGAAAGCCGAAGCCATGCGCGGGTTGAGCGGACGCGGCGCTTCCCACGGTCGCGGCAACGTCGGGATACGCAGGTGCGAGACCGAGAAACCGGCAAGCCCGGCCTTGGGCTTGCCGCCACGGCCGGTCGCGCCCTCGTCGCGGATTTCGCCGCCGGCGCCGGTGGACGCGCCAGGAAACGGCGAGATCGCGGTCGGATGATTATGGGTTTCCACCTTGATAGCGAATGCGGAATCGCGCTGCGGCTGCAACGTATACGCGCGCGCGTCGCCCTCGGCACGCAGGCGGCGGCCAGGATAGCCCGCCACCACCGCGGCGTTGTCGCTGTAGGCCGAGAGCGTGTGTTCGGGCGTCTTCGCATGGGTGTTCTTGATCATGCGGAACAGCGAACGCGCCTGCTCCACGCCATCGACCGTCCAATCGGCATTGAATATCTTGTGCCGGCAGTGCTCGGAATTGGCCTGCGCGAACATCATCAATTCGATATCGTGCGGGTCGCGGCCCAGCTCGCCGTAGCGTGTTTCGAGGTATTCGATTTCGTCATCGGCCAGCGCCAGGCCAAGCCGGCGGTTGGCCTCGGCCAGCGCCGCGCGCGGGATCACTTCCAACTCGCCGCGTTCGGGCGTGGCGAACAGCCCGCGCGCATCGGCGACATCGTCCAGCAGCGACTGCGTCATCGGGTCGTGCAACAGGCGCGCCAAGCCGCGCGCGGTGGCGGCATCGGCCGGCCAGCCTTCGATATCCAGCCTGAGCCCGCGCTCGACGCGCCGGACCGGCAGGCCGGCCCCGCGCAGCAATTCGCCGGCCTTGCTGGCCCAGGGCGAAATGGTGCCGAGCCGGGGCGAAACGAACTTCGAGACCGCGCCTTCCGCGCGCGGCGCGATCACGGCGCCGGCTTGTAGGATGCGCCCTAGCCGGTCGAGGTCGGGCGATTGCCCAGCCTCCGGCTCCACCCAGTAGGTGAAGCGGGTATCGACGAGGCGGACGGCGGGGTGGAGGTCGCGAAGGCGGGCTTCAAGCCGCTCGCGGCGGAACGGCGACAGGGCGGGCTGCCCTTCGAGCACGATCATGCGCGGAAAACCGTGGGTTTACGGGGCGCATATTGTAGGCGGTATCCCCGCCGGCTGCCGGATGGCAGGCCGCCGGGGCCACCGAGCGAAGGTGGACTATTGCCCCGCCAGCACCGTATCCAGCCACTGCTTGAGTTGGGCCGGAGACAAGTAACCGGGCGCGGCGACGCCATTCTCGGCGATGATCATCGGCGTGCCCTGCAAGCCGACGCGCCGGCCCAGATTCCAGTGCGCCATGACCGGGTTGTTGCACCGCGTGGCCTGGGGCTTCTTGCCGTTCTTGGAATCGGTCAGCGCCTTGTTGCGGTCGTTCGAGCACCAGACCGCTTCCATGATGCGGAAATCCTCGCTGGCCGGGCCCATGCGCGGAAAGGCCAGGTATTCCACCGCGATGCCGAGCTTGTTGTATTCGGCGATGTCGTTGTGCAGCTTGCGACAATAGCCGCATTCGACGTCGGTGAACACGCTGACGGTGTAGCGGGGATTGGCCGGCGCGAAGACGATACGTTCGGACTTCGGCACCTCGGCCAGCAGGCGCTTGCGCAGGTTGGCCAGAGTGGCATCGCTGAGGTCCTTCTGCTGCCGCAGGTCGTAGAGGCTGCCCTGCAACAGGTATTGGCCATCGTCGCTTACGTAGAGGGTCTGGCCACCGACCACCAGCTCGCGGAAGCCCGGCAACGGCGCGGCGGCTACGTGCTCGACCCGCACCTGGGGATTGAGTTTGCGCACCGCCTCGATCGCACGGGCGTCGGCACTGCCCGCCTTGGGCGCGGGCGCGGCGGCGGCGGCGGGCGCGGCGGCTGCCTGCTTCGGCGTCGCCGGGGCGTCGTTCTGCGCGCAGGCCAGCATGCTCAGGCTGCCGAGGGTGGCGACGAGGGCGGCTTTCTTCATGAGGTGTCCTTGGGGCATGGGGCGGGTTCGGTTCAAGTCAACGGCCGGCCATTCTCGCACGCGCCCCGCGCCGTCGATGGAAGGGCGCATCGGCTCAGGCACGCGGATGATGCAGGGCGTGCAGCCGCTTGAGCTTTTCCTTCGCCACCAGCGTGTAGATCTGGGTGGTCGAGAGCGAGCTGTGCCCAAGCAGCAATTGCAGGGCGCGCAGGTCGGCGCCGTGATTCAGCAAGTGAGTGGCGAAGCTGTGGCGCAGCACATGCGGGCTGATCTTCTCCTGCGGGATGCCGGCCACCACGGCGTGCGTCTTGATCCGCCGCCAGCATTGCTGGCGACTGACCGGGCCGCCACTGGTGTTGACGAACAGCGGCGCGCTGCCCGCCTTGCCGATGACCAGCGCACCCCGAGCCTCGTCCAGGTAACGCCGCAACCAATGCTGCGCTTCCTCGCCAATCGGGACCAACCGCTCCTTGCCGCCCTTGCCACTGACCCGCAGCACGCCCTGGCGCAGGTTGACCCCGGTCGCCGGCAGGTCGCACAGCTCACTGACGCGCAGGCCGGCGGCGTACATCAGCTCCAGCATGGCGCGTTCGCGCAGGCCGGCCGGGGTGGTCGTATCCGGCGCCGCCAACAACGCTTCGATCTGGCTTTCGCCGAGCGCCTTGGGCAGGCCGCGCGGCTGTCGCGGCGGCGCCAATAATGCCGATGGATCATCCTCGCGCAGGCCTTGGCGGCGCATCCAGCCGTACAGGGCGCGCAAGGCCGAGAGCAGACGGGCGTTGGAGCGGGCGTTGTAGCCGTGCTCGCCGCGCCAGCGCAGGTAGGCGAACACATCGGCGGCATCGCTTTTCAGCAAGGCGCCCTCGGCATGATGGCGCCAGCGGGCGAAGCCGGCAAGGTCACGGCGGTAACTGTCCAGGCTGGCGCGGGCCAGGCCCAGTTCGGCCCAGGTGGCATCGAGGAACTGCTCGATCAAGCGTTCGTCGGCGACCGGCAGGGCGGGCTGCCGGCACATCAACTGGCGGCGTTCGGCGGGAGTCATCCGGGACATCGCCTCACTCTAGGGCCACCGCGCGCTGGCTCCAAGCGCCGGCCCAGCCGGTATCCTTGCGCGATGGTTCCATCGCCCCCTCCCGCCCATCGTCCGTTGATCGGCTGGCGTTTCCTCGCCCTGCTCTACGATTTCTTCCCGATGCTGGGCATCTGGTTCGTGATCGCCGCCCTATCGCTGGGTCTGCACGGCGGCGTGGAAATCCGCAGCGACACCCTGGCCGGGATGCTCGAATTCATCGCCCTGCTCGCCATCACCGGCCTGTACGCCACCGCCAGTTGGCGCCGCGGCGGCCAGACCATCGGCATGAAGCCATGGCGACTGTACGTGGTCACGCCAGCCGGCGACACCGCCCCATTCGGCCGGCTGTGGCGGCGCTACCTCGCCGGCGTGCTGTCTTTTTCCTGCGCCGGCCTGGGATTCTGGTGGGCATGGCTGGATCGCGACGGGCTGACGTGGCATGACCGGCTGAGCGGCACGCGGATGATTCGCGATTTCCAGCGCGACGCCCTGCGGGAAGCACGGAAACGGTAACCCCACCTTCGCACTGGCTCGCTTGCATGTCCCAGCCCCGGTGCGACCTGCATGATGCCCAATGCGAAACCCGGCCTTCGGTCCGCGACGTCGAATCGCCGGCACCGACGACCTCCCCCCGGATTTAGTCGAATCGTGAAGTTCGCAAGGCCCGCCGAGACCGGCCCGGCCGATACTGTCCGCCCCTGCGGGACCCGATGATGACCCTGCGCTGCCTGTTCATCGATTTCAATTCCTACTTCGCCTCGGTGGAACAGGAGGACGTCCCGTCCCTGCGCGGCCGTCCCGTGGTGGTGGCCCCGGTCATGGCCGCCACCACCTGCTGCATCGCCGCCAGCTACGAAGCCAAGGCTTATGGCATCAAAACCGGCACCCCCGTGTGGGAGGCAATGGAGAAATGCCCCGGCATCGCGGTGGTGCCGGCGCGACCGGGACGCTATGTCGAAATGCACCACCGGCTGATGGACGCCATCGCCGAGTGCATTCCGCACGGCAAGGCCGAATCCATCGACGAGGTGCCATGCTGGCTGATCGGCCGCGAGCGCCGGCGCGACAACGCCATCGCCATCGCCAAAGCCGTCAAGCGCCGAATTGGCGAAGAGTTCGCGGCCATCCGCTGCTCGATCGGCATCGCCCCCAACAAATTCCTCGCCAAGACCGCCTCCGACATGCAGAAGCCCGACGGCCTCGTCGTACTGGAGCAAGCCGACTTGCCCGGCGCGCTGCACGCGCTGTCGCTGCGCGAGTTCTGCGGTATCGGCCCATCGATGCACACCCGGCTGCTGGCCGGCGGCATCGAAAGTGTCGAACAGCTATGCGCCGCCCCCAAGGAGCGGCTACGCGCGATCTGGGGCGGCGTGGAAGGCGAACGCTTCTGGATGCAACTGCACGGCTTCGAACTGCCCGAGCGCAGGACGGTGAAAAACTCGATTGGCCACTCGCACGTACTCGACCCGGCACTGCGCAATTTCGAAGCGATGCGCTCGGTCCTGTTCAAGCTGCTGGCGAAGGTGGCCATGAAGCTACGACGCGAGGGCTACGTCGCGCGCGGCATGCAACTGCACGTCCGCTTCGTCGGGCTGGAGCAACGCTACAGCCGCGAAACCGGCTTCGAATCGCTATCCGACACCTCCACGCTGCTGCACCTGCTGACTGGCCTCCTCGTCCCGTTACAAACGGCGCGCGAAACCGGACGCTGGCAGGAACGGCGCCACCCGCCGCTGTCGGTGGCGGTGACGCTGACCCAGATCGCCAAAGCCGCGCAGGAAAGCCGCGAACTGCTGCCCGAGCGTCACCGCGCCCGCCAGGTGAGCGAAGCACTCGACCGCATCAACCGCAAGTTCGGCCACAACGCACTGTTCTTCGGCACGATGAAGACCGCGCTGGAGCACGATGCCGCGCCGATGCGCATCCCCTTCTCCACCATTCCCAAGCCCGAAACCGAGGACGAGCGCCTCCACCGCCCCCGGGCCGGCGACGAACTGATGCACCTGCGCGAGCGCCAATACAAGGCGCTGGCCGAATCCGCCCACCGCGAATCACGCAAACGCCAGCAGGGCGAGGTATCACCGCGCGCCGGCGCCGCCGGCTGGGGCTGCCGCGCGAAACCCGCGCACGAAACCGCCCTCGGCCAGACCCTGCCGCTGTTCCCACCCTGACCGGAATCGCCACCGGCCGGCTGCAACATTTCTGGCATATTGCCCGCCTAGGCTGGGTCGTCTCCTCCGGAGCGCTCCGTGCCCAGTCTGGTTCTTGATCCGCCCGCCGCCGCCGCCACTCCGCACTACCGCCTGTGGCGCCCCCTGTTGGCGATGGCCACCGTGGTGTTCGCCTATCGCCTCGGTTGGCTGCTGAGCCACGATTACAGCCTGTTCGTCGACGAGGCCCAATACTGGCAATGGGCACGGCACCCGGCCTTCGGCTATTACTCCAAGCCGCCGCTGGTAGCCTGGCTGATCGCCGCGAGCACCGCATTGCTCGGCAATGCCGAATGGGCCGTGCGACTGCCCGCGCTGCTGGCCTGGCCGGTGACCGGCGTGCTCGTTGGCCTTCTGGCCGCGCGACTCGGCGGCCAACGCGCCGGCCTCGCCAGCGCCGCGCTATTCATGACGATGCCGGGTCAAGCACTGTCGGGCTGGGTCGTCTCGCCCGACGCCTTCCTGCTGCTGGCCTGGGCCGGCGCACTGCTGGCCCTCCACGGCGCACTGCGCGGCAAGGCCGGCATCGGCCCCTGGCTGGCGCTCGGCCTCGCGCTCGGCCTCGGTGCGCTCGCCAAGTATTCGATGCTGATGTTCCTGCCCGGCCTGTTCTGGGTGCTGGCGGGGCCGGCGCATCGCCATCATTGGCGTAAGGCCGGGCCCTGGCTGGCGTTGGCACTGCTGCTGGCCTGCCTCGCCCCCAATCTGTGGTGGAACCTGCAATCCGGTTTCGAGACCGTGCGCCACACCGCGGAGCTTGCGCGAACCTCCGAATCGGGCTGGCTGCATCCCCAGCACCTCGCCGAGTTCCTCGCCGCGCAGTGGCTGATCTTTGGCCTGCTCGCCTTTCCTTTGCTACTGCCCCGGCTGCGCGATGGCGACGACGCCACCCGCTTCCTTCGCCCTTTCATCCTCCACTATCTGCTGGCGATGACCCTGCTGGCGTTCTTCGCCAACGCCAACCCCAACTGGGCGGCCGCGACCTATGTCGCCGCCAGCGTACTGCTCGGCCAATGGCTTGCCAGGCCGGAGCGGCGACGCTGGCTGGCAGCCAGCCTGGCACTCAACCTGCTGCTCGGCTTGGCGGTGATGCATTACCGCGACATCGCTGGTTGGACGGGCATCGACATCCCCAAGCGCGACTTGCATAGCCGAGTCGATGGCTGGCGGGAGCTCGGCCAGACACTGCAACCGATATTCGAACGCGAAGGCAGCCCACCGGTACTAGCCGCCGATCGACATCTCCTCTCGCAACTCGGCTACTACCTGCGACCAGCGCCCTGGCCGGTCGCCGCACTCGATCTGGACGGACGGATCTCGCACCAGTACGAACTCGATACCGCACGCCAAGGACTCCCGGCACGAGCGATCTGGGTGGCCCCCGCCGATACGCCTTTACCCAGTGAACTCAGCCTCCATTACCAGGAACTCCTCGAACTGGGCGAAACCGGCGATCCACGCGGCCTGCGCCGGCTACGCCTGGTTCTGGTCTCCGGCCTACGCGAAGGACAGCCATGACCCCACTCACGACCGATACCCCGGCATACCGCCTGCGCAGCGCCTGGCTGGGGCTGCTGATACTCGCCATCATCGCCACTCTGCCGTTCTGGATCAGCGATCTCGACCTCGCCGCCGCCCGGGTTTTCCACGACCCGACATCGGCGCGCACCCCGTGGCCACTGGCGCAACACCCGCTGTTCGTCTTCCTTTACCGGCTCGGCTCGGGGCTGTCATGGCTGGCGCTGGGCTTCGCCGCAAGCACCTTTCTCATCCCCCGCCTTCGCCCCCATACCGGCCTTCGTCAGATGGCGCTGATCCTGCTATGCAGTGTCGCACTAGGCCCCGGCCTGCTGGTCAACGGCATCGGCAAGGATTTCACCGGCCGCCCACGCCCGCGCCACGTCGAGGCGCTGGGCGGCAACAGCGATTACCGCCCGCCACTGCAACTGGGCACCCCGGGCGTCGGCAAATCGTTTCCCTGCGGGCATTGCTCGGTCGGCTTTACGGTGGGAAGCGCCGGCTTCGCCCTGGCGCAGGCTCGCCCCCTACTCGGGGGCGGCATCGTATTGTTCTCGTTCCTGCTCGGCAGCGCCATCGGCATTGCGCGCATGGCCGCGGGCGCGCACTTTCTTTCCGATGTGCTCTGGGCCGCCGTTCTAAGCTGGGCCGCGGGTTTACTGGTGACCGGCCACATGATGCGCAACACAGCAAGCACGACAGTCAGCGCGTGGCCGCCATGGCTCCGCATCGCCGCTCCCACCGTGCTTGTGATCGGCGTGGCCACCGGCCTGCTGTTCGCACGCCCCTTTCATACCGACGTGCATGCCGCCCCCGAAACCGAAGCCGGATATTACCGCCTGACTCTCGATGCCGCCGACCTGCGCATCCAGGTCGATCCAGCCCTGCCCACGCCACTCATCCTGAGCGGAGAACTGAAGGGCTTCGGATTTCCCAATGTGGATACCCGGCAAACCGCACAAATACACACGAACGAATGGCATTACCAGCTGGAACTTTCGGGCTGGCCTCGCGAAATCGAAGCCCCGTTGCTACTGCGGGTGCGACCGGAAATCCTCCCACGCCTCGATATACAAGTGGGACGGAAAGAAAAACAGTCCTGGCCCATGCCTCCCATCGCCTACTGGCAGAAAACCAATTCAAGTCCGCACGGCACCGAATAGCGGTTGGGTTGGGTTGGGCAAAGCATTGATTGGCTTTGGCTGGTCGAAAATTTAAGTGAAGAGTTTGATCCTGGCTCAGAGTGAACGCTGACGGCAGGCCTAACACATGCAAGTCGAACGGCAGCACAAGGGAGCTTGCTCCCTGGGTGGCGAGTGGCGGACGGGTGAGGAATACGTCGGAATCTGCCTATTTGTGGGGGATAACGTAGGGAAACTTA
>NZ_RFLY01000025.1 GCF_003697345.1 Solilutibacter pythonis
ACGTCGCCCAGATAGCGGCGCAGGCGGTGACGGGGGGCGTAATGGAATGGCTTCAAGGAGGCCAGTTCGGGAGCGGCTTTCTGTCGGCGGGCCTGACGGCGGCGTTCATGCCGCAGGTGGGGCGGATCGTGACGGGCGCGCTGGTGGGGGGAACCGTATTGGGAGGTGAAACGGTGGCCTGAGTGTCGGCCACGCATCCTCGAACGGGGGTTGGGGAAGGGGGAGTGATATACGTCTTAGTCGTTGTAGCCACGGAACGCGTGTTCCCAGCCAGCTCGCGCGTCGCATGGCGGGGCGGGGGTATCACGTTCGTTATTTCAAGGAATTTTTCATGGCTGCGAAGCAACATTATCTCTACACCTCCTTTTCCATTGCATTTTCGCTTTGCCTGCCGCTGGCGGTGTTTTCTTTCCACCAGCCGGTGGTGGCGCAATCGTTGGCGGGGCCGTTGGCAACGCGCCAATACGACATTCCGGCGCAGCCCCTGCCCGAGGCGCTGCGTCGCTTCGGCCGAATCAGCGGCCTCCAGGTGGTTATCGACAGCCGTGATCATGGGGCATTGCATTCCAGTGCGCTACGAGGCCGTTATGACGCCGGTGAAGCCATCGAACGATTGCTGCGTGGCACCGGCCTGGTAGCTGTGCGTACCGGTGCGGACGTTCTTACTATCAAGAAGGCCAGCCGGGCACTCTTGATGACTGACCCGCTCAATGTGGAGTCTGGCCCGGAATTTTCGGAGGATGCCCGTTTCGGTGGCCATTACGCGGTGGATGCGAGCGAAATCGAGCGTCGTCCAGGTGGCGACAACAATCTTGTCGATCAACTCCGCGGCCATCCAACGGTGCAATTCTCACGAATCGGCCGTAACGCGATGCGGCAGGGCGAGATCAGTCCGGGTGACATTTCCCTGCATGGGACGCGCAGCTACCAGAATCTGTTCCGCCTTGATGGGATGGCGATCAATAGCGATATAGATCCCATTGATCCCGGAAACGGCACGGTGATCGCCTATAACGCCGGTGACGAGCAGGGCGCTTATGTCGACAGCCGATTGGTAGAGCGAATCGAAGTGCTCGATTCCAATATTTCCGCCCGGTATGGCGGTTTTTCCGGTGGCATTGTCGATGCGGCAAGCCGGAGTTGGCGTGGTGGGCAGGGTGGCCATGTGTTCTTCCGCATGACCGATTCCGGCTGGAACAGGACGCATGTTGATCGGGGACTCATGCTCGATAGCCGCAATAATAACTTCGCGCATCCGGCCCGTTACCAGCCGGATTACCGCAAACTGGAGTACGGCGGTTGGTTCGAGACCGGCCTTGGCGCCAATATCGGCATGGTGGCGGGAGTTTCCCGACGAGATTCCACCATTCCGATGATCGATGTTGGAGGCATCTATTTCGATGTGGATGAGAATGAGCGTTTGCAGCGCCGCCGCCGCGATGATGCCTGGAAAGACCAGACGCGGCGCTCGGACAATCTCAACGCCAAGTTGACGTGGCACACTTCGCCGGAAAACACACTGCACTGGTCATTGTTCCGCTCGAATTATCGTGAACGGATGTTTCAAAATGGCGTGGCCCATTCCGATTACCTCCGCTACCACGATGCCCTGGGTAGCCAGCTCGAATGGCTGGGAAGCGCCGCGCATGGGCAGTTTTCGGCACGGCTTGGATGGCAGGCGCTGAGCGATGAACGCGACAGCGGGCGCGATTATCTGGTGAGCTATACCGATTACCGCGACTTCAACAACGTCTCCAGTCATACCAGTGGCGGTATCGGTGGTTTGAGCAGCTACCAGAAGCGTGTCACGCTCGATGTCGCGTTGGCGTTCGATGTATGGCGGGTCGGGCGCAGCCAACATCAGGTCAACATCGGTGCCGGGTTGGGCGATACCCGTGCGCGTACCCGGCGCGCACGCACCTTTTTCAACAACAGTTATCAGGACTATGGCCAGGGCGATCCGATGTTGCGGGTGGATGCCTTCTTTGCCGGACAGGCCGGTGTCGGTTATCGCAACGGATATCTTTATGCCGAGGACACCATCCAGTGGGGGCGGCTGGGTTTCAGGCCGGGCTTGCGGCTGGAGCGCGACGATTTCGTCGGCCGGCTCAACACCGCGCCGCGCCTGGCGGCGGATTGGCGTCTGGACGATGCCGGCCTTCATGTCCTGAGCGCGGGCGTCAACCGTTATTACGGCCGTTCGATGCTCACCTGGTCGTTGTACCGGGCGCAGAACGCGGGCCTCAAGCATTGTTACTACGGCTGCCGGCCCAATACCGAGGATTTCGGCGGCACATGGGTGGAGACGCCAGACTACGAAGGGCTGGAGGATCTGCGCACGCCTTATAGCGATGAATGGACGTTGGGTTGGCGGGCGAGCCGGGGTGAGCTGCAATGGCAACTTCAGTATGTCGATCGCAGACATCGCGACGAAATACGCAGCGAGCCGAAATATCCCCGGGCGGGCTATCCGCGTAGCAGTATCCGCAAGTTCGTCAACGACAGTTCCGGCATGTCGCGCAATGTCTCACTACGGCTTTCCCATCGTGAGCCGCTGAACGCATGGCGGGGCGGTTCGCACCGGCTCTCGTTCGCTTTGGCATGGCAGAAGAGTCGCAGCGATACCGCATTGGAACTCGGTTATACCCAGTTGGACCTGACACGCAACCTCGACCGTGACCGCGCTTGGTACAAGGGCAAGATCATCAATGCGCGGGATTTGCCCGCCACCGATTTCAACGCCCCTCGGAAAGCCGCGCTGGAATGGCAAGCGGAATGGGCGCGCGCCGGTCTGTCGATGAACCACCTCGTCTCATGGCAGGCTGCCCGTGCCCGGCCTTTCCGTTACGGTAGTGGGGTGGGCTATGTCACCGACCCCGCGACAGGCCGGCTGGTGGCGCGCTACGACACCGCCAGGGTCGCCGGCAGCGCGCGTTGGGACACGCGTTTGCGTTGGCAGCCGCGCATGGGGCGTGGAGTGTCGCTGTCCCTGGATATCGACAACGTGCTGGACAGCCGTAACCAGAGCGACGTGATCGGGTTGGGCGAAGGGGTTTACCGGGTATTCGAGCCGGGGCGCCAAGTCCGCTTGGCCTTGGGGTTCGATTTCTAAGGCCGCCATGAAAAACGGCGGCCCGGAGGCCGCCGTTCGAGTGCGCTGATGACATCAGTGCCGTGGCTCGTCGCTCTTGTCCAGGTATTGTCCGGCCCAGCGGTTGGCGAGCTTGCCGGCGGCTTCGCGTCCGCCGATGCCGAAGGCGATGGCGACCGCTACCGCCACCGCGCCGAGCACCAGTGTGAAGGCGAGGTTGACGATGTCGTCGGCGATGCCCATCGCGCGCAGACCCATGGCGATCACCAGGCCGAGGATGGCGATGCGGGCGATCCGCGAAAGGCCGACGGCATTGCCCGGATTGGCGCGCTGGATGGCCTCGGCGGCCAGGTTGGCCAGCCAGTAGCCAACCACGAAGATCACCAGGCCGAGCAGGATGTCGGCGCCGAAGGCGATGAAGGTCGCCACCAGGTCGCGCACGCCTGTGAAGCCGAGCAGATCCGCCGCTTCCACGGTGGCGAAGAGCATGATGAAGAACAGCGCCAGTTTGCCGGCGAAATCCGACAGCGAGGCCGGGCCGCGCGCGGGCGGGGCCGGTTCGTCATTGACGATTGGCTGCGCCGGGGCGGTCACGGCGGGCGAACTGCCGAAGGCATGGCCCAGGCCCAGGCGCTCCGGTACGCGGTCGAGACCGAGGCTGGACAGAAGCCGCGCCACCAGCCCGGCGGCGAAGCGGCCGATGAACCAGGCCAGCAGCAGGATGGCGGTCGCGGCGATGATGCCGGGGATTGCCGAGACCATGATGTCCAGCATGTGGGTCAGCGGGCCGGAGATCGCGCTGATCTTCAACGCATCCAGCGCGGCGATCAGCGCCGGCACGAACACCAGGATGAAGGCGAGGGTGCCGCCCAACTGCGACAGGCGCAGGTCGCGGGTGCCTTCGTTCTGCGCGGAGAAGCGGTCGATGCCGGTCGATGCCAGCAGATTGCCCACCAGCCCGCGCACCACCTTCGCCACCACCCAGCCGACCACCGCGATCACGATGGCGACGAAGATGTTGGGCAGCATCGACATGATGTCGCCGGTCATCACCGTCAGCGGGCCGAGCAGTCCGTCGATCTCCAGTACGCCGACGATCGCCGGCAGGAACAGCAGCAGCACCAGCCAATAGGCGACGTTGCCCATGGTGGCGGAGACCGGCGGCATCGCGGCGTCCTGCGACAGTTTCTCGTCGAGGCGGGTGGCGTCAAGGCCGCGGTTGACCAGCCCGCGCACCACGGTGGCGACGATCCATGCAAAGAGCGCCAGCCCCAGGGCCAGCAGAATGCGTGGCAGGTAGGCCATGATGGTGGCCGCCAGCACCGACAGCGGCCCGGACACGCCCTCGACATTGAATACGCTGAACATGCCGAGCACCGCCAGGAGCAGCACGAACCAGAACACCAGCCGGCCGGCCAGCTTTTCGTAATCGAAGTCGTCGGCCTGTGGCGTGGCGGCGTTGAGGCGGCGGTTCAGGGCGAGCGCGCCCAGTCCCTTGCGGGTGCCGGCCGAGAGCGCCAGCGCCACCAGCCAGCCGACCAGCAGGATGGCGATGCCACCCAGCAGATGCGGCAGGTAATTGCCGAGCGAGTTTTGCAGGGAAGCCTGCCAGGGGGCGTGGGGCATGAGTCACCTTCATGGCTGAAACAGAGAACGTTCAGGCTAACCAGCCAAGCGTGAAACGACCGTGGCGATGACATGACCAACTGAAGTGAATCCGGCCCGGGTCCCGGCGTCCGGGCAAAAAAGAGCCGGCATCGCTGCCGGCCCCAAACCGTGGATATTCAGCGTGGTACCGCTTCAGTGCAGCGTCACTTCGACCCGGCGCGCTTCGGCCGCATCGCCAGTGCCGGTGGTGAGCGTTGGTTTGTCGGTTTCGACCCGGTCCCTGTCGATGCCGGCCGCCGCCAGCGCGTCGCGCACGTTGAAGGCGCGCTGTTTGGCGATCTCGGCGTTCACCTCGGCATTGCCGCTGGCATCGTGGAAGCCGGCCACCACCGCTTCCAGCGCCGGGTCGGCCTTCATCGCCTCGATGATCCCGGCGATGGCCGCGCCGGTTTCCACCGGCAGTTGCGAGGAACCGAGCGCGAAGTAGATGCGCGCCGAACGCGAGTCGCCGGTGGTCATGCCGGTGGCCGGCGCGGCATCGGCGGCTTCGGTCGGGTGGCCGTAGCCATCGTCGCTCAGCGCCGCGTGCGTGGCATGGGCATCGGGGGCGCGGGTGGCGTCGCTCGCCGTCGCCACCGGCAACAGAGGTACCAGCAGCAGGGCGACGATGTTGATGATCTTGATCAGCGGGTTGATCGCCGGGCCGGCGGTGTCCTTGTACGGGTCGCCAACGGTGTCGCCCGTCACCGCCGCCTTGTGCGCCTCGGACCCCTTGCCGCCGAAGTTGCCATCCTCGATGTACTTCTTGGCGTTGTCCCAGGCGCCGCCGCCGGTGGTCATCGAGATCGCCACGAAGATGCCCGTCACGATGGTGCCGATCAGCAGGCCGCCCAGCGCCTCTGGGCCAAGCATGAGGCCCACCACCACCGGTACCGCCACCGGCAGCAGCGAGGGCAGGATCATCTCCTTGATCGCGGAGCGGGTGAGCATGTCCACCGCCTTGTCGTACTGCGGCTTGCCTTCGCCGGTCATGATGCCCTTGATCTCGCGGAACTGGCGGCGTACTTCCTCCACCACGCTGCCGGCGGCGCGGCCCACCGCTTCCATCGCCATCGCGCCGAACAGGTAGGGGATCAGCCCGCCGATCAGCAGGCCGATGATCACCTTGTGGTCGCTGAGGTCGAAGGCGAACCGCGCGCCCGGGTGGGCGGCGTGGAGGTTGTGGGTGTAGTCGGCGAACAACACCAGCGCGGCCAGCGCGGCCGAGCCGATCGCATAACCCTTCGTCACCGCCTTGGTGGTGTTGCCCACCGCGTCGAGCGGGTCGGTGATGTCGCGGATTTCCGAAGGCAGCTCGGCCATCTCGGCGATGCCGCCGGCGTTGTCGGTGATCGGGCCGTAAGCGTCGAGCGCGACGATCATGCCGGCCATCGACAACATCGCCGTCGCGGCGATGGCGATGCCGTACAGGCCCCCCAGTGCATGGGCCGCCCAGATCGACAGGCACACCGCGACCACCGGCAGCGCGGTCGATTTCATCGACACTCCCAGGCCCGCGATGATGTTGGTGCCGTGGCCGGTGGTGGACGCGGCGGCCACATGGCGTACCGGCTTGAACTGCGTGCCGGTGTAGTACTCGGTGATCCAGACGATCACGCCGGTCAGCGCCAGGCCGATCAGCGCGCACCAGTAGAGATTCAGCCAACCGTGGTTGTTGCCGGCCATCAGCGCCCGGGTAATCGGGAGGAAGGCGACCGCCGCCAGCACCGCCGAGACGATCACCCCGCGGTAGAGCGCGCCCATGATGTTGGGCTTGTCGCCGGAGACCTTGACGAAGAACGCGCCGATGATCGACGCGATGATCGACGCCCCGCCCAGCACCAGCGGATAGAGGATGCCGTGCGGGCCCACCTCGCTCATCATCAGCCCGCCCAGCAGCATCGTGGCGATGACCGTGACCGCGTAGGTTTCGAACAGGTCCGCCGCCATGCCGGCGCAATCGCCCACGTTGTCGCCCACGTTGTCGGCGATCACCGCGGGGTTCCTCGGGTCGTCCTCGGGAATGCCGGCCTCGACCTTGCCCACCAGGTCGGCGCCGACGTCCGCGCCCTTGGTGAAGATGCCGCCGCCCAGCCGCGCGAAGATCGAGATCAGGCTGGAACCGAAGGCCAGCCCGACCAGCGCGTGCAGCGCGTCGTCCTGCCCGACGCCCAATCTGCCCAGCACGAACCAGTAGCCGGCCACGCCCAGCAGGCCCAGCCCCACCACCAGCATGCCGGTGATCGCGCCGCCCTTGAAGGCCACGTTCATCGCCGCGCCCATGCCCTGGCGCGCGGCCTCGGCGGTGCGCACGTTGGCGCGCACCGAGACGTTCATGCCGATGTAGCCGGCCGCGCCCGAGAGCACCGCGCCCAGCAGGAAGCCGATCGCGGTGTACCAGCTGAGGAAGACGCCAACCAGCACGAACAGCACCACGCCGGCAATCGCGATGGTCATGTACTGGCGGTTGAGATAGGCGCGCGCGCCCTCTTGGATGGCGCCGGCGATTTCCCGCATGCGCTCGTTGCCGGCGGGTTGCCGGTTGATCCACCCGGCGGCCCACAGGCCGTACCCGATGGCGACGATGGCGCAAACCAGCGCCAGGATGAGACCGTACTGCTCCAGCATGAAACCCTCCCGGGATGCGTGGTGAACAAACGACCGGGCGACTATGGCATAGCTGGCGGTCAGGAATTTGCCGTGACGCAATAAAACCGAAGGCCGGCCCGTGCGAAGCCTCCGTTCAGCCCGCGCGTGACACGCTCGCCGCGACCGTGACCAGACAGGAATGCCCGATGCGCCACGCCCGTTTCGCCTTCGCCCTGCTGGCTTGCACCTTCGCCGCGCAGGCCGCCGACGAACAGCCGGAAATCCGCCGCCCGCTGGGCAAGCCGCAAGCCGTTGGCGTCCTGCATTCGATACGCACCATCCCCGAAGCCTGCACCCGCGTGCAGGGCAAATTCACCGGCGATGCCGCCCAACCCTACGATGTCGATATCGTCAAGAGCGGCGAGCGTTGCCAGCCGCGCGCATTGATCGTCGATGCCGCCGAGGCCAGACCCACGGCGGCGGCCGGCTGGAAGCTCAACGACGTGGCGCGCGTGCCCAATGCGGCCTGCCCGGGCCAGCAGGCGGTGTTGCGCGTCTGGCGCCACCCCGGCAACGTCGCTCCGCCCAAGCTGGATGCGCAGGGCCGTAGCCGTGTCTACCTGGGGGATCGGATGAAGGCCGGCCAGCCCGGGGGGCTGCCGAAGTTCGCCCTCGACTTGCGGATCGAGGGCAAGGGCTGCTGAGCCGGCGGGCGTCAGTCGGGGATCGTCACCCGTTTGAGCCGCCCGCCCGCACCGGCCTTGATGGTGACATCCTTCTTGTAACAGCCGAAATGTCCGGCGATCAGCGCGATCAATTCGGCATTGGCCTTGCCATCGATGGGCGGCGATTTCAGTTGCGCCAGCCATACGCCATCCTCGCCCTGCGCCAATGATTGTGTGCGGGCATTCGGTTTGACCTTGAGTTGCAAGATGCGCATGGGCTAAGGGCCGGGATGATTCACCACAAATGACGCATGGCCCGCTGTTCCTGGTGGATGCGTACCGCCAGCACGGCGAAATATACGGGCAGCCCGATCATCATCGTGGTCCAGGCATGGCACAGCAGCCCGATGCCGATCAGTTCGGGAATGATGTTCAGGAAATAATTGGGGTGACGGACGTGGCGGAACAGCCATGAACGGTTGATCGGGTGTTGCGGGTGGATATAGATCTTGACCGTCCACACGTCACCGAGCGCGCGAATGACGTGAAACAGCACCAACAGCGAGAAGGCGACGATCGCCGTGCCCAATGCCGAGATGCCGTCAAACGTGATGCCGCGGATGTGGGATTCCGCCAGCGCCGAAAAGTAATAGACGATATGGACCGCGGCCAGCAGGGTGGAGTTTTTCTTGCCGTATTGCCGGGCGCCAGCGGCCAGTAAATTTTTCTCGTTGAGGGTGGATATCTTGAGGGATATCAGGCGGATGCAGAAAGTCAGTACGAAGATGAGCGTAATCATTGGGGTGTTGCTGGAAGCCTATTTCAATATCTGGAGACAGGTGGTTGATTTCGTGTTTCGGGGAAATATTTGGGGCGGTTTCGAGGTTCCTGTGGGTTGCGTTATGGGGGGCTTTATCTGCGGATGGCCGTGGATGACCCATGCCTCCCGATGAAACCCGGGGTTCGAATGAACTCGATGGATGCGTCCAAACTCATGGCGTGGCCTGGGGAGGGAGGTATTTCGGCAGGCCGTCACGCCCGTAGGGCGGATACGCCTCGCCCCGGATCAACGGTTGCAGGTAGCGGCGGGCGGCCTCGCTGATGCCATGGCCGTCGGCGCGGATGAAATCGGCCGGCAGGGTCTTTTCCCGGTTGGCGATGTCGGCCAGCGCGGCGGCTTCGATCCGCCAGCGGTAAGGCTGGTCGCTGATGCGCTTGATCACCGGCATGGTCGCGTTCATGCCTTTCAGCGCGAACTGCACCGCCTTGCGCCCCACCGCCCGGGCGTGCTCGAAATCGGTTTCCGAGGCGAGGTGGCGGGCCGAGCGTTGCAGGTAATCCGGCAATGCCCAGTGCACCTTGTGGCCCAGCCGGTCGTGCACGCGCGCGGCCAGGTGCGAGGCCACCCCGCCCAGTTGGGTATGGCCGAAGGCGTCCCGGCCGCCGCCGGCATCGGCGATGAATTTTCCGCTGGCATCGCGGATGCCCTCGCTCGCCACCACCACGCAGTAACCCACGCGCGAGACCACGGCGTCCACGCGAGCGAGGAAATCGGCTTCGTCGAACACCCGTTCGGGGAACAGGATCAGGTGCGGCGCCTCGTCCTCGCCACGGCCGGCCAGCCCGGCGGCGGCGGCCAGCCAGCCGGCGTGGCGGCCCATCGCCTCGTAGACGAAGACCTTGGTGGAGGTGGAGGCCATCGCCGCCACGTCCAGCGCGCACTCGCGCACCGATATCGCGGTGTACTTCGCCGCCGAGCCGAAGCCCGGGCAGCAGTCGGTGACGGCGAGGTCGTTGTCGACGGTCTTCGGCACGCCGATGCAGGTCAGCGGGTAGTCGAACTCGGCCGCCAGTTGCGAGACCTTCAGCGCGGTGTCGGCGGAATCGTTGCCGCCGTTGTAGAGGAACCAGCGCACGTCGTGTTTGCGGAAGGTATCGAGCAGCCGCTCGTACTTCGCCCGGTCTTCCTCCAGCGATTTCAGCTTGACCCGGCAACTGCCGAAGGCGCCGCCCGGGGTGTGCGCCATCGTCCGTACTTCGGATTTGCTCAAGGCAGTGGTGTCGATCAGGTCGTCATTCAACACCCCGAGGATGCCGTGGCGTCCGGCCATCACCCTGACGCCACGGCTGCGCGCCTCCGTGATCACCGCCGCGGCGGTGACGTTGATGACGGCGGTGACGCCGCCGGATTGGGCATAGAGGAGCGTGCCTTCGGGCCGGATGTTCTTCGACATGAGTACAAGGGGGTGGGGGATGGGATGCGTTAAGCTGACGGCTATCGCGCTGCCACGAGTGTAGCGCCGCCCATGAACACTTGTATGGAGTGACACGATGCGACTGGTTCTTCTTGGCCCCCCCGGCTCCGGCAAAGGCACCCAGGCCGCGCGCCTCAAGGAATATTTGCGGGTGCCGCACATCTCCACCGGCGATCTGCTGCGCGCCGAGGTAGCGGCGGGCAGCCCGCTGGGACTGGAGGCCAAGGAAGTGATGGCGCGCGGAGAACTGGTCAGCGACGCCATCCTGCTGGGCATGCTGGAAGACCGTTTCAGCCGCGCCGATACCGCCAACGGCTTCATCCTCGACGGTTATCCGCGCAACTTGGCCCAGGCCGACGCGCTGGGCGGGTTGCTGGAGAAGATCGGCCAAGCGTTCGATGCCGCCGTGCAGCTGGATGTGCCGACCGATCTCCTGGTTGAGCGCATCGCCGGCCGCGCCCAGGCCGAGGGCCGCGCCGACGATACCCCGGAATCGGTGCGCACCCGGCTCAAGATCTACGATGACCAGACCGCGCCGGTGATCGATTTCTATCGGCGGAAGGGCCAGTTGACGGTGATCGATGGCGTCGGCTCGCTCGACGAGGTGTTCGCCCGCATCGTCGCGGCGGTCGGCGAGGGCAAGGGCGTCGGTTGAATGGCTCGCCCGCTGGAGCGTCGGTAACGCCGGGCTTGCCCGGCGTTCTACATGGCGATGAGTGAAATTGGTACCGGAGCGGACGTGAAAATCCACATTCTCGGCATTGCGGGCACCTTCATGGGCGGCGTCGCCGCGCTGGCGCGCGAACTCGGGCATGAAGTCGAAGGCAGCGACCAGGCGGTCTATCCGCCGATGTCCACGCAATTGGAACGGCTCGGCATCACCCTCCAGCAAGGCTACGCGGCGGCGCGGATATCGCCCGATTGCGACACCGTGGTGATCGGCAACGCCCTCTCGCGCGGTAATCCGGCGGTGGAGGCGGTGCTCGATGCCGGTCGCGCCTATACCAGCGGCGCCGAGTGGCTGCGCGATCACGTGCTGCCGGGCCGCGAGACGATCGCGGTGGCCGGCACCCACGGCAAGACCACCACCACCACCATCGTCACCTATTTGCTGGAAGCCGCGGGCCGCGCGCCGGGTTTCCTGATTGGCGGCGTGGCCGAGGATTTCGGCGTATCCGCGCGCATCGGCGCGGGCCGTGAGTTCGTGGTCGAGGCCGACGAATACGACACCGCCTTCTTCGACAAACGCAGCAAGTTCGTCCACTACCGGCCCACGGTCGCCATTCTCAACAACCTGGAATACGACCACGCCGACATCTTCCCCGACCTCGCCGCGATCGAGCGCCAGTTCCATCACCTGCTGCGCACCGTGCCGGGGCGTGGCCGGTTGATCGTCAACGGCGAGGACGACAACCTCAAGCGCGTGCTGGCGATGGGCTGCTGGACGCCGGTCGAGACCTTCGGTATCGGCGAAGGCCACGACTGGTCGGCGACGCTGGTGAAGGAAGACGGCAGCGCCTTCGAGGTATCGCGCCATGGCGAAAAGATCGCCCGCGTCGAATGGCCGCTGCTCGGCCGTCACAACGTGCTGAACGGCCTGGCCGCGCTGGCGGCGTGCGCGGCGGTGGGCGTGGATGCGGCCGCGGTGTCGCCGGCGCTTGCGCGCTTCAGGAGCGTCAAGCGGCGGATGGAAGTGGTGGGCGAAGTCGGCGGCGTCACCGTCTACGACGATTTCGCCCATCACCCGACCGCGATCGCCGCCACGCTCGATGGCCTCCGCGCGCGCGTGGGCGATGCCCGGATCGTGGTGGCGATGGAGCCGCGCAGCAATTCGATGCGGCTGGGGGCGCACGCGGAAGCGCTGGCGCCTTCGCTGGCCGGGGCCGATCAAGTGGTGTTCCTGGCCCGGCCCGAATTACCGTGGGATGCCGCGAAGGTGATTGCCGCCGTGCCCGGCGATGCCGTCGCCGTCGCCGACGCCGATGCCCTACTGGCCGCGCTCGGCCGCCGCGTGCGGCCTGGCGATCACGTGGTGTTCATGTCCAACGGTGGCTTCGATGGCGCTCCGAGGCGCTTCGTGGCGCGGTTGCGGGCGGGTTGAGGACGCGTCATTCCTTGCGTGTCGTGCGCAGGCGCAGCACCGGCAAGCCGGCATCGCTGATTTCCTGGCGCTGACGATCCAGTCCGGCGACGTCCTGGCGGAAGCGCGCATGGGCCGCGCCGTGGTCGTCCACCGGCAGCCACAGGTTGGCGACGCCAAGCACGCGGCGGAACCGCATTGCTTGCACGGTGCCGATCCATAGCGGCGTGCCATCGTCCAGGTTCGCCGGCGCCGGCCATACGCGCAGCACCTGGCGCTGGTCGGGGCTTCCGCCCTCGCGCACCATAAGAAGCGTTTCCGGCAAGCCTTCCAGCGCCGCCGGCAGCACCGGTTGCGAAGCGGCCGGGGTGTTGGCATCCAGCAGGCCGAGTGTATCCAGCCAATTGGCCTGTGGCTTGACTCGCCAGCCGGCCACTTCCAGCGCGGTCTGCACCGGCACCAGCGGGCCGGCGATCTGCACGTCGAGCGGCCAGCGGATGGCGTCGCCACGGGCATTGAGGGTGGTCGGCAGCATGCGCCAGCCATCGCGCCACCAGCGATCCACCGTCAGCGTCTGATGCGGCGGCGGCGGCGAGAATTCGGCCAGCAATTCGCGGGTGCCGCGCGGCGCGTGCCAGAGCGCCGCGACGGCGAACACGCAGTAGAAGATCATCGCCAGCGGCCGCATCCAGAACGAGCGGGCGACATGGCGGCGATAGGCGATTCCGAGCGCCATCACCCACAGCATGCCGAACAGCATCGCGCTGACCACGTCGCTCAGCCAGTGCGCGCCGAGATAGAGCCGGGCGAAGGCGATCGCGCTGACCAGCACGGTGCCGGCCAGATAAGGCCAGATGCGGCGGCGGCCCGGCCATTCGCGGGCGATCAGCACCGCGAAGAAGCCGAAGGTGATCGTCGCCATCACCACGCTCAGGGAGGGAAAGCCGAACCCGGCCGGGGCGGTCGGCGGCCGTGGCATGTTCACGCCGTGCTTGATCGCCAGGCTCGCCAGCCAACCGAACAACAAGGCCAGAAACCAGTGCAGCGCGGCCATCCAGCGCCGCCGCCACAGCAGCCAGGCCAGGCCGGCCAGCACCGCCGGGGCCAATACTTCGACGTCGCCGAGCCGGGCGAATGCGGCCATCAGGTTGTCGGCGAGCGGGTTGCGCAGGGCGAACATCGCTTCGTACACGCGGTGGTCGATGCCAAGCGGCCCGCCGCTGGCCAGCAGCGCGGCGATCCCGGCCAGCACCGCCCAGAGCAGGCCGATCAACCCGGCGATCAACAGCAGCAGCGAGGGCGACTCCGGGCGGTTCGGGTCGATCAGGTGCCCGGTCAGCCGGCCCAGCCGGGGATGCGCGCGCGACCAGCGCAGGGCGCGGCGCAGCAGGTCGTCGGCATGGCCGGTGAACCAGCGCGAGGTGTAGATGACCGTGGCCCAGGCTAGCGCCAGCACCGCCGCCATCGCCACCAGCACCAGCGCCAGCTTGTCGGCCACCGCCGCCAGCGCGTCGTAGGATTTGCCGAAGATCCATCCGGGGGCGAGGAACAGCGCGGCCCAGCTCAGGGAGGCTATCGCGCTGGCCAGCGCATAGCGGTGGAAGGGCATCCGCAGCATCCCGGCGATCGCCGGCACGAACGGCCGCACCGCGCCCACGTAACGGGCGATCAGAATGCTGGTGGCGCCGTGTCGATGGAACATCCGCTCGCTGCGGTCGAGCAGTTGCGGATAGCGCTTGAACAACCACAGGCCGCGCATCTGTGGGCCCCAGCGGTGGCCGATCCAGTAACTGAGGCCGTCGCCGAGAAAAGCGCCGAGCGCCGCGCAGCCCACCATCAGCGCGCCATCGGCATGGCCGAGGCCGATCAGCGTGCCGACCGCGAAGAGCAAGGGAAAGGCCGGCACCAGGATGCCCACCACCGCCAGCGCATCGCAGAAAGCGATGAGGAAGGCGATGGCGCCAGCGGCCGCGGGATTCTCGCCGATCCAGGCGACGAGCTGGTCAAGCCATTCAGTGGACATGAACGGATTATAGAAGCCGCTCATGTCGCTTCCACGGTGCATGGGCACCGTGTTCATGCCCGGGCACGGCGCGGACGCGGCGACTGCCCGCCCTATACTTTCGCCAGGCCCAATGGATGCGCATCGTGAACACGCTTTCCGGCAAGACCCTTTTCATCACCGGCGCCTCGCGCGGCATTGGCCGCGCCATTGCGCTGCGCGCCGCCGCCGAGGGCGCCAACGTCGCCATCGTCGCCAAGTCCGGCGTCGCCAATCCCCGCCTGCCCGGCACCATCCACTCGGTGGCCGAGGAAGTCCGCGCCGCCGGTGGCCAGGCGCTGGCGCTGAAATGTGACATCCGCGACGAGGACGAAGTGAAGGCCGCGCTCGCCGCCACCATCGATACCTTCGGCGGCCTCGACATCCTCGTCAACAACGCCAGCGCGATCTGGCTGGCCGGGGCGCTCGACACGCCGATGAAGCGCTACGACTTGATGACCCAGGTGAATTCGCGCGGCAGTTTCCTGTGCGCGCAGGCGGCCTTGCCGGCGCTGCGGGAATCGGCCAACCCGCACATCCTGACACTCGCGCCGCCGCCCTCGCTCGACCCCAAGTGGTGGGCGCCGCACACCGCCTACACGCTGGCGAAGATGGGCATGAGTTTCGTGACGATGGGGCTGGCGGCCGAATTCACGGGCCAGGGCATCGGCATCAGCGCGCTGTGGCCGAAGACCATCATCGCCACCGATGCGCTCAACATGATTCCGGGCATCGAGGTCTCGCGCTGTCGCAAGCCGGAAATCGTCGCCGACGCCGCGCGCGAAATCCTCGTGCGCGACGCCGGTTCGGCCAACGGCCGCTTCTTCATCGACGAGGAGGTGCTGCGCGAGGCCGGCGTCGATGACTTCGCCCGCTACGCCGTCGATCCGGCGCAGCCTCTGCTCCCCGACCTGTTCCTCGACGCCTGACGCCGCGTCACCGCCCTCTCACCCCCGAGACCCCGATGAAATACCTGCACGCCATGCTCCGCGTCCACGACCTGGACACCACCGCCAAGTTCCTGACCGAAGGCTTGGGGCTGATCGAAACCCGCCGGATCGACAACGAGGCGGGCAGGTTCAGCTTGGTCTATTTCGGCGCGCCCGAAAACCCGGAGGCCGAGATCGAACTGACCCACAACTGGGGCAGCGACGAAGATTACGGCGGCGCGCGCAATTTCGGCCATCTCGCCTTCGAGGTGGACGACATCTATGCCACCTGCGCCCATCTGCAATCGCTGGGCGTCACCATCAACCGGCCGCCGCGCGATGGCTGGATGGCCTTCGTGCGCACGCCCGACCGCATCTCCATCGAACTGTTGCAGAAGGGCGAACGCCTGCCGCCGTGCGAGCCGTGGGCCTCCATGCCGAACACGGGCGAATGGTGATGACCGAAACCGAACGGCTGTTGGAGATCGCCGCCGCGCGCTACCTGCCGGTCTATCGGCAGCGCGCGATGGTGCTCTCGCACGGGCAGGGATCGCGGCTGTGGGATACCGATGGCTGCGAATACGTCGATTTCGCCAGTGGGATTGCCGTCTGCGCGCTCGGCCACGCCGACCCGGGCCTGATCGAGGCGTTGACCGCACAGGCCGGCAGGCTCTGGCACGTCAGCAACGTCTTCCACAGCGAGCCGCCATTGAGGCTGGCCGAGGCGCTGGTGAGCGCCTCGGGCTTCGCCAGGCGCGTGTTCTTCTGCAACTCCGGCGCCGAGGCCAACGAGGCCGCGATCAAACTGGCCCGCAGGCATGCCGCCGCCACCGGGCGCGGGCCGGAACGGCGGGTGATCGTGACCGCGCATGGCAGCTTCCACGGCCGCACTTTGGCGACCGTCACCGCCACCGCGCAGCCGAAGTACCAACAGGGCTTCGAGCCATTGCCCGGCGGGTTCCGGCACGTCGATTTCAACGACCCTGCCCAACTCGAAGCGGCGATGGCGGGCGGTGATGTCTGCGCCGTGCTGCTGGAGCCGGTGCAGGGCGAGGGCGGGGTGATGCCCGCCGCCGAAGGGTATCTACAGGGGGTGCGGGCGCTCTGCGACCGGCACGGGGCCTTGCTGATGCTGGATGAAATCCAGTGCGGCATGGGGCGTACCGGGCCACTGTTCGCGCATCGCCACGATGGCGTGGCGCCGGACGTGGTGACGCTGGCCAAGGCGCTTGGCGCCGGTTTCCCGGTGGGGGCGATGCTGGTGGGCGAGCGCGCCGCCGACGCCCTGCCATTCGGCAGTCACGGCACTACTTTCGGCGGCAATCCGCTGGCCGCGGCGGTGGCGCTCGCGGCGCTCGGGCGCATCGACAGCGAGGCCATCCGCGTCAACGTCGGGCGTCAGTCGCGCGCGTTGCGCGAGGGGCTGGCGGCGCTCAACGATGAATTCGGCCTGTTCTCCGTGGTGCGCGGGCGCGGCCTGATGCTGGGCGCGGTGCTGAAACCCGCGCATGCCGGCAAGGCCGGCGATATCCTCGATGCGGCCGCCCGCGAAGGCGTGCTGCTGCTCCAGGCCGGGCCGGACGTGCTGCGTTTCGTGCCCGCGCTCAACATCCCCGATGCCGATGTCGCCGAGGGCCTGCAACGGCTGCGCGCGGCGCTGGCTTCGATACCGGGTTGATGGCCGTCGCGACGAAGCCGCCGTCACCAACCCGTTCTAACGAAAAACGGGGCCGACGGCATCGGCCCCGTTCTCGTTCGTCTCACCCGCGGATCAGAACCTGACCCGGATTCCCAGCGTATATTCGCGTGGGGCATTGCCGCGCGCGCCGTCCGCGCCGCGATGGGTGATGCGTTGCTGGTTGAACACATTGTTCACCCGCGCATAGACCTCGGTGCTTTCGTTGAGGGCGTAGCCGGTGGTGAAATTGACGGTGAACAGGCTGTCGGTGCGCAGGAAGCGGTTGTCCACCCCCGCGCGCCCGGCCTTGCTGGAAGTCCAGGCGCCGCTCTGGTAGTTCAGCGCCAGATAGCTGTTCCAGCCAACGTGGGTCTCCAGGCCGAGCTGCACGGTGGCCACGTTCTTCGGCGTGTATTCGATCACGTCGTTTTTCAGCACCGTTTTGGTATCCGAATCGCCGGTATAGCGGCCATCGGTCAAGGTGTAGGCCACGCGCAGGGGCACCCGCAGCGCATCGGTTTCCACTAACGTGCCGAACACGCCGGTTTCCAGCCCGTACACCTTCTTGCGGCCGGTCTGTTGGGTGCCGGTGACGGCGCCGCCCGGGCAGGGGTTGGCAACCAGGCAGGTCTGCATCGAGTTGCGGTAATCGGTGTAGAAACCGATCGCGTCCACACCCCAGCCGTTCTTCCGGAAGCGCACGCCGCCCTCGTAATTCAGGCTTTCCTCGCCCTTGGCTCCGCGCGCGGAATTGTTGCCGGGGGGCGCGAAACCCTGGTGGATGCCGCCCAGCAGCGTCCATTCATCGTTGAGGGCATAGTTCGCCCCCAGGCCCAGCGTGGTCTTGCTGATCTGGTTGCTGCGGCGGGCGGCGATCTGCGCGGGGCTGGCGTTCCTGGCCAGGTTGGCGCGGGTGCTGATGCTTTCGTGGCGCAGGATCGGCATCAGATACCACTGGCCGAACCGGATGCGGTCGGCGGCCCAGAACGACCATGCCTTGGCATCGCCTTCCTGCGGCTGCGTGGGCGAGGTGGATTGATACACCAGGCTGCCATTGACTTGCTGGTAGAAGCTGTTGCTGATGCCTTTCGCCACGTTGCGGGTGGTGTCTTGCTCCCGGCGCGCGCCGACGATCAGCTCGTGCTGCACGGTATCGCCAAATACATGGCGCAATTCGCTTTGCACGCCTTTGGCGGTGAAAGCCTGGTGGGTATGGCCGTAGCGCACGCCGTTGGCGTGGGTGGTGTCGGCGGTGCCGTCCAGAATGCCCTGGAACAGCCCAGCGTTCGGCCGCCCTTCGTTGATGATGGCGGTGACGCCACCAAGGCCGACGCCGTTGATCTGGTTCAGCCGGTTGTAATAGCGGTAGGTATCGAACCAGTAGGCGGCGCTGGTCAGCGTGGTGCGCTCGCCCAGTTCGATTTGGTGGCGCAGCGTGGCCGATTTGCGGCCGCGATCCATCCGCTCCAGTGCGCTCAGGCCATAACGGCGGTTGGGATTGGCGCGGAAGTCGGCATCGCTCAGGCCCAGGTAGCTCACTCCGAGGACTTCGCGGTCGTAGTTGAGCTTCAGTTCGACGTGCTGCGGATAAGCGGCATCGGACGCGCTGTTCCAGCGCAACTTGCCGACGTATTCGTTGATGTCGTAACCGGCGCCGCCCTTGTGGCGATCGATCTGGTGGAATCCATCGCTCTTGGCCTGATAGGTCTCCAGCAGCCAGCCCCACTGCCCGCTGGTCTGGCCGTAATTCGCGTGGATCTTGCGGGTGCCGAACGAGCCGACCTCGGCATTGACCATGCCGGCGGCGCTCTCGGGGATCGGCGTGCTGATCAGGTTCACCACGCCCGAGGTGGTCTGCGGGCCGTGCAGCAGGATTTCCGCGCCCTTGAGCACTTCCACCGTGTGCATGCGGCCGATGTTCGGGAAGAAATACGCCGAGGTGTTGGCATAGGGCGCCATCGCCGCCGGCAGGCCGTCCTCGAGCACGGTGATGCGATCGCTGCGACCGCTGCTGGAGGCGCGGATGCTGATGCGCGGGAAGTGGCCCATGCCGGATTCCTCGCGGGTATAGACGCCCGGCACGGTGCGCAGGATGTCGTTGGCATTGGCGGAATTGAATTTTTCCAGTTGCTGGAGATTCAGTTCGTAGGCTGAACCCGTCGAGGTCTGCGGATCTTCCGGGTTGGCGATCACGCGCACGGTATCCAGCACACGGGCTTGTCCGGTGCCGGCATCGTCGTTGGCGGGGGCAGGGGCGGCGGCCAGCGCTGGCATGGATATCGCGAAAATCAGCGCGGCGGACAGTGGTGCCAGCCGCAGGCCGTGATGTTCTTGCTTCATTGATGATTCCCTCGGGTTTTCAGGCGGGGCCAGCCAACGACCGCCATCCACGCGGAAAGGGTGGCGGACATGACGATGACCGGCGGAAATACACATTTCGTACACAAATATGAATGATAATGATTTGCAACACTCATCGCAAACCAACCGGGCATCCCGTCGCAACGGCGATGGTCCGCTCAGGGGCTGGTTGAATGACGCGGGTGTCGAGCCGTGCGGGCCGTGATTGCGGTCGTGCCGGCGCGTGCCGGATTACGCCGCGCCGTCTTCGTCGGTGTCGCGGTGTGGTAATGCCCGTCCGCACTTGCGGCAATGCCAGGCGTCGGATTCGTGGTCGGGCAGGCCGCATTCCTTGCAGCGGACATTGGTCCGGCTTTTCTCGCGCAGGCTCCTGGCAAGCTCGGCGGTGTAGATGCCGGTCGGTACCGCGATGATGCTGTAGCCGATGATGACCAGTGCCGAGGTGAAGAAGCGCCCGAGCGGCGTACCCGGAGAGATGTCGCCGTAACCCACCGTCGCCATCGTCACCACCGCCCAGTACATGCCGGTCGGGATGCTGTGAAAACCGTGCGCCGGGCCTTCGATCACGTACATCAGCGAGCCGAACACCACGGTGATGGTGAGGATGGTGCAGATAAAGAGGAAAATCTTGCGCCGGCTGCGCAGCAGCGACTGGATCAGCAGGCCGGCTTCGCTGGAGTATTCCACCAGCTTGAGGATGCGGAAGATTCGCAGCAGGCGCAGGATGCGCACCACCGCCAAGGACGCGCTGGCCGGGAACAACAACGACAGGAAAGTCGGCAGGATCGCCAGCAGATCGATCACGCCGAAGAAACTGCCGGCGTAGCGCGCGGGCCGACGCACCACCCACATCCGCACCAGATACTCGGCGGTGAAGAGCAGGGTGAAGAACCATTCGGCGATGTAGAGCTGATCGTGCCAGCGCGCCTTGATGCCGGGCACGCTGTCGAGCATCACCACCAGCACGCTGGCGAGAATGGTGATGATGAGCGCCAGGTCGAAGTTGCGTTCTTCGCGGGTATCGTGGTGGAAGAACAGGCGGAACAGCCGGTAGCGCCGCCCCTCGGTGCTGGCGGGGTAATGCGTCCGCTCGAAGAACCCTTTCGGGTTGCCGTGTTCGTCCAGTGGGGTGTGGTCGGTCATCCGCGATTCCCGCGCGAGAAGGTCAGAGCGAAGCGAACGCCGCGCGAGCGGCCGTGACCGTCTCGGCGATCACCGTCTCGTCGTGCGCCGAGGAAACGAAGCCGGCCTCGAACGCCGATGGCGCCAGATAGACGCCGCGCGCCAGCATCGCATGGAAGAAGCGATTGAAAGCGGCGGCGTCGCTGGCCGTTGCGCCGGCAAAGGTATCGACCTTGTCGGCGTTGAAGAACAGCCCGAACATGCCGCCGACGCGCTGGGTGGAGAAGGGCACGCCGCTTTCCTTCGCGGCGTCTTCCAGGCCATCGCAAAGCGCGTGGGTTTTCGCTTCCAGCGCATCGTGAAAACCCGGCGCGCTGATGAGTTCGAGCATCGCCAGGCCCGCCGCCATCGCCACCGGGTTGCCCGACAGCGTGCCGGCCTGGTAGATCGGTCCGGCCGGCGCGATCTGCTGCATCAACTCGCGGCGGCCTCCGTAGGCGCCAACCGGCATGCCGCCGCCGATCACCTTGCCGAAGGTGCTGAGGTCGGGCGTGACGCCATAGCGCGCTTGTGCCCCGCCCAGCGCCACGCGGAAGCCGGTCATCACTTCGTCGAAGATCAGCAGCGCGCCGTGCCGTGTGCATAGTTCGCGCAGGTGTTGCAGATAGCCTTCGCGCGGCGGCAGGCAGTTGGCGTTGCCGACCACCGGCTCGATGATGAGGCCGGCAATGTCGCCGCCGCATTCGTCGAACAGCGCCGTGGCCGCTTCAAAGTCGTTGTAGGGCAGCGTCAGGGTGAGATCGGCCAGCGCCTTGGGAACGCCCGGCGAGGTCGGTACGCCGAAGGTCAGCGCACCGCTGCCGGCCTTGACCAGGAAGCTGTCGCCATGGCCGTGGTAGCAGCCTTCGAACTTGACGATGCGTGCCCGCCCGGTCGCGCCACGGGCCAGACGGATCACCGAGAGCGTGGCCTCGGTGCCGGAATTCACCATCCGGATCATTTCGCAGCTTGGCACCAGTCCGGCGATGCGCTCGGCCATCGTCACTTCCAGCGGATTGGGCGTACCGAAGGACAGCCCGTTCCTGGCCGTTTCGATCACCGCCTCCAGTACTTTCGGATGGTTGTGGCCGACGATCATCGGCCCCCACGAGCCGACATAGTCGATGTAGCGATTGCCGTCGGCATCGAACAAATGCGGGCCTTCCGCGCGCGTGGTGAAGAATGGCTCGCCGCCCACCGACTTGAACGCGCGCACGGGCGAGTTGACGCCGCCGGGCATCGATTCCAGTGCGCGGGAGAACAGTTGGTGCGAACGTTCGTGATTCATTGCAGCGTCTCTTTTCATTGCGAAATTAGTGAAGGCGGCCGCGTAGGCCCGTGCCGCGGCGGCGGGGTCTGGCGCATCGAAGACCCCACCGATCACCGCGATCAAGTCGGCGCCGATGCCGACCGCCAGATGCGCATTGTCCGGCGTGATGCCGCCAATCGCCACTTTCGGCACGGCGAGCGCGCTGGCGCTGGCGAATAACGCGGGCGCGGCGCGCCGGGCATGGGGCTTGGTCGATGAGGGAAACAGCGCGCCGAAGGCAACGTAGTCGGCGCTGGCGCGTACCGCCATCCGGGCGCGCTCGATATCGTCGTAGCAACTCGCGCCGATGACGCGATCCGTGCCAAGCAGCGCGCGCGCGGTGGCGATGTCGCCATCGTCCTCGCCCAGATGCACGCCGTCGGCATTCACCGCCAGGGCCAGCGTCGTATCGTCGTTGACGAGGAAGCAGATCCCCGCATCCCTGCACATCGCCCGCAGCCGTGAAGCCTCGCGTAACCGCCGCGCGGCATCGGCGCGTTTGTTGCGATATTGCAGGCATGCGGCGAACGGCAACACGTCCGCCACCCGCACGAACAACGCGTCGCTGTCGTCGGTATCGGGCGTGACGAGGTACAGCCCGCGCGCGGGAAAGCTGATCGAAGTCATGCGCGAGCAACCCGCCAAATGTGAGAATGCGCCATCTTCCCGCATCCCGCAGCGAGCGTCATGTCCGAAAGCAATGCCGATTCCGTCCCGTTCCGCACCTGGATGTGCGTGGTCTGCGGCTTCATCTATGACGAAGCCACGGGTCTACCCGAGGACGGCATTGCGCCGGGGACGCGTTGGGCGGACGTGCCAGAGACCTGGACGTGCCCCGATTGCGGCGTGACCAAGGTCGATTTCGACATGCAGGAAGCCTGAACCCGGGGCCGCACCGCGGAGCGGGAAGCCCCACAGAATAAAGACGACCGGCGCTTGCGCCGGAAGCGCGGCTACTTGGCCGCCGGAATGCCCGGCCCGAACTTCAGCTCGGTACCGTCTTCCAGTTGCATTTCCGTCGCCTGGCCAGCGTTCAACTCCAGCACGTAGCGCGCGGGTGCGTCGCTCGGATAGGCGGGGCAGCGATCGCCAAGCGTGCAGGGCGGCACGTTGCGCTGCTGCGATACCAGCCTGAGCGCATCGTCGAAGTAAAGGATGTCGAGTGGAATCCGGGTGTTCTTCATCCAGTAGGCCTGCGGCTCCTGGCGCTCGTGGATGAACAACATCCCGTGCGCTTCCGGCATCGCGTCACGGAACATCAGGCCGCGCGCGCGGCTGGCCTCGTCGGCGACGACTTCCACCTGATACTTCCTGCCGGCCAGTTCGACCCACCGCCCGTGGTCGCTGGCGCAACCGAGAAGCGGCAGCATCGTCAATGAGAGCAGGCAGGTGTGCAGAGATGTCTTGCGCATGGGGGCATTCATGGATGTGTGGTGATGTGCGCCATTCTGCATGCATCCCGCATGAGCGGCGCAAAAAAGCTTTGCATCCTCGTCGGAGGTGTGCATAATTCGCCCCCCGCCGCACGCACTTGTGCCGCGACGGGGGCATCAAAGCAGTCGCTTCATCCAAGGTTGTTGACGGATTGAAAAAACACGCTATGATGTCTGGCTCACCTCGGCGGAAACGCAAAGGTGAGGCGGCAGAAAAAAGTTCGAATCGAGGTATTGACGAGAACGAAATCTGCTGTATATTGATCTGCTCTCTGGCGCGGTTTGGTCGGGAGTCGATAGAAGGGTTCAGCCGCTGAGGGCTGGGTCGGGATCTTTGAAAGTGTACGCAGGTAACTTGTGCGGGCGTCTGACGGATGGAAGTTTGTCCATTTGGTAGACGTTCGAACAGAACCTAAGTCAATTCAAGCATAGCGATATGCAGCGAGTGATTGGGTCTGGGATGAAGTCTGCACTCAAAGCATTGACTGGCTTTGGCTGGTCGAAAATTTAAGTGAAGAGTTTGATCCTGGCTCAGAGTGAACGCTGGCGGCAGGCCTAACACATGCAAGTCGAACGGCAGCACAAGGGAGCTTGCTCCCTGGGTGGCGAGTGGCGGACGGGTGAGGAATACGTCGGAATCTGCCTATTTGTGGGGGATAACGTAGGGAAACTTA
>NZ_RFLY01000026.1 GCF_003697345.1 Solilutibacter pythonis
GCGAGCCGACCTGGCGGCCTGTGGCACGGACCGGCTATGCGCGCGCATCGACGAAAAGGCGCCGCGCCATGGAAACAAAAAGGAATACCGAACGATTGCGCTACGGCGGTAATCTTCGCGGAGTTCAGGGCTTGCGGCGTGGCGTGGATGTGCGAACGAGAAACAAAAGGCGGAGATGCCGAAACCCGGATAGGCGAAGTCTCCCTTCGGCGTGGCGATAGCGGTTCGGCGGTGAATACCCTGAGAACATCGCTCTGGATGCCGGGGTCCATGGCGTCGATTCTCAGCCGCTGGATACTTTGGGCACTTTCGGGCCGGCGGTGGAGCGCGCCGTCCTGCGCTTTCAGGCCAAGGCCGGGCTCCGGTGGGCGGCGATGCGGCGCGCCAAGCCGCTGATCCGCCGCGCCGGGGTTTCGATCGCCTGGGCGATGGCGTCATCCTCGCCCCAGATGCCGAGCGTGCGCCGGGCGCGCGAGATCGCCGTGTAGAACCATTGCCGCGACAGCAGCGGATGCCCGGTGCCGGGCGGCAACAGCAGCGCCACCTCGTCGTATTCGGAGCCCTGCGCCTTGTGCACGGTCAGCGCGAAAGCCGGCTCGTGCGGGGGCAGCGCGCCGATGTCGAAACCGCGCACGCCGCCATCCGCCTCGAACCAGGCCCGCAGATGCCCCGCGCCGTCGCGCAGGCAGAGACCGATGTCGCCATTCCACAGGCCGCTGGCGGCATCGTTGCGGGTGATCATGATCCGCCGCCCCGGATACCAACGCTCGCCTTCGCCAATACCCGCCCCGGCGTGGGTCTGAAGCGCGCCGGCCAGACGCGCCTCGATCTCGGCATTGACGCCGCTCGCCCCGAACGGCCCTTCGCGCAGCGCGCACAACAACTGGCGCTGGCGCAACGTGCGCAAATGCGCGGCCACGCGGCCGTGGTCATCCGGCGCGTGCGGTTGGTCGATGCCGTTTTCGCGCAATTCCGCCAGCAGCGCATCGGTCCAGTCGTGCAAGGCGGCGCGCCGCGCCGCGCCGTTGCGCAACGCCTGCCGCCGGGCCTGCGGCATGGCATCGGCAAGCGCCGCGCGGAAGGCGCCGGCGTCGCCGGCGCGCACCGCTTCGTTCAGCGGCAACAAGGCGCGGTCGGCGCGGAAGCTGTGACGCAGGCGCTGCAAGGATGCGCCCTCGCCCAGCACGGTCACGATGTCCTGCAACACCGAGCCGGTGCCCACCGAGTCGAGTTGATCGGCATCGCCAACCAGGATCAGGTGCGTGTGCGGCCGCAACGCCGCCAGCACGCCGCGCAACAGGGCGAGGTCGAGCATCGAGGCTTCGTCGATCACCACGATCTCGGCGGGCAGCGGGTGGTCGGCATCGTGCGACCAGCCGCCGCGCGCGCCGCGGCTGCCAAGCAGGCGATGCACGGTGCCCGTTTCCGCGGCCTGCACCTCCGCCAGGGCGTCGTGCCAATCGGCGGGGAAATCCGCCGCCGAGGCCGCGCGCAGCGATTCGCCCAGGCGCTGCGCGGCCTTGCCGGTCGGCGCGGCCAGGCGAATGCGCGGCGGGGTGGCGGATACGCGCACCAGCGCCATCAACAGACGAAGCACGGTGGTGGTCTTGCCGGTGCCCGGGCCGCCGGTCAGCACGAACAGGCGCTGGCCGAGGGCTTTTCGCACCGCCTCGCGCTGGTCGGCGATACGCGGATCGGCGGGATCGGGGAACAGTGTGTCGACGTCGAGTGTGGCGAGGCTTTCGGCGCCATCCAGACGCGCGGCGAGCAGCGCCGCCAGCGCGTTCTCGTGGGCGAAGTTGCGACGCAGATAGAACAATTCGCCATCGAGCACGAAGGGCGTGCCAGTGGATGCCGCATCGCCGACCAACGGCATCGGCGGCAACGCCTCGCGGAGCGCGGCGTCATCGATGCGCAGCGCACTGTCGCCCGCCGCCTCGGCCAGGCTCGTGCGCGCCGCCAGACGCGCCAGGCGCGCATCGCCGCCATGCGCCAGCACCCAAGCCGCGACCGCGTGTTCGAGCGGCCGCCAGTCCTCGCCCGCCATCGGCAATGGATGCGGTTGGAAACCGAAGAAACTGCCCGCCGGCTTCATGCCGCCGCCTCCGCATCATGGCCGGGCAAAGCGACCTGCGCCGCGTCGAGCAGCCGCTCGCCGAAGCGATGCCGCCACACGCCCGCGCCCGGTGCGAGCCCCGCGGCGCGCACGAACAAATAGCAGACCTCGCCGAGATGGCGTTCGCGCGAATAATCCGGTAGGCGCTGGCGTAGGTGGCGATCGAGCGCCAGCACGTAGAGCAGCGCCTGGAAACGGTAATGGGCGGCATCCATGGCGCGGCCGAGCGCATCGCCGGCGTAATCGCCGACCCGCGCGCCGAGGAAGTTGCCTTTGTAATCGAGCACGTGGAAACGGCCTTGATAACGGAACAGCAAATCGATCTTGCCGGTCATGAGCCCGGCCAGCGGGCGCTCGTTGGGCGGTACCAACAGCGGTTCGCCGTGCGCGGCGCAGGCGTCGCGCAAGACGCTCATCGAGGTGGCGTCCAAAGCGAAATGGAATTCCATTTCCGCCAGCAGATCGTTCGCGGGCAAGGCGCCCAAGGCGGGCAGATCGGCCGCCAGCGGCGCGGCCAACACGGCATCGATACGCCGGCCGAGCCGCGCGGCCAGCTCGCCGCCGCGCGCATCGTCGGGCCACAGGCTCTCGGCCTGCAATGCCTGGCGCAGCAATGCGCCCTGCCCCGTCACCGGCTGGCCCACCACGCGATGTTCGAAAACCGCGTGCATCGCGTTGCCGATGCCGATACCGCGCACGCCCTGCAACGCCAGCAGCTCCGGGTGTTCGTTTTCGGCCGTTTCCTCGCCCGGGGTCGTCTCGCCGGGAGAGACGACGGCCTCGTCGCCGGCGGCGGCTTCCTGGCTGCCGTCGCCGGCATGCAGGCCCCGAGTGAGCGTGCTGAAGCTATACCGGGATGGCAGCGCACCGCGCGCGGTTTCCGGCATCGCGCGGGCCTCGCCACGCGCGGTTTCGGCCAACGCTGGCCGGTAATGCGCGATTTCGCCGAGATTCCAGCCTTGTCGCCAATCGACATGCGGCGTCGCGGCGGCCAGTTCGACGCTATCGAGCGCGGGTTGCAAGCGGGCGAGCAGCACGTCCAGCGCACTGCGGCGGGTGCCGGCATCGCTCACGCTGGAGGCGCCCTTGCGCGCGTCCAGCGCGCGTTGAGGCGGCAGCGCATGGATGTGGCAGGCGTAGATGGCGCGGGTCAGCGCGACGTACAGCATGCGGAAGCGCTCGTCCTGCAATTCGCGCGCGGCCTGCGCCGCCGCCGCAGCATCGGCGCGCAACTGGCGCGTACCGGTGGCGGGGTCGTGCAGCACCACGAGGCCGTCCTCGCGGCGCTCGCCGTGCGCCCACATCAGCGGCAGGAACACCACCGGGAACTCCAGCCCCTTGCTGGCGTGCAGGGTCATCAGCCGTACTCGGGGCGCTTCCGATTCGATCCGCAACTGGCGCGACTCGCTGGCGCTTTCCTCGCCATCGGTGTCGCCGACGCGCGCGGCCGCCATCCAGTCCAGCAATTCGCGCGGCCCCAGCCCGGCCTCGGCTTCGGCCTGCAACGCCTCGCCCAAATGACGCAGATCGGTCAGCGCGCGCTCGCCATCCTCCCCGGCCAACAGGCGCGCGCCTGCCTGCCCGATCAACGCATCCACCAACGCCTGCACGCCGCGCGTCTGCCATAGCCGGCGCCAACCGTGGAAACGCAGGCTGATGGATTGCCAGGCGGCGGCATCGGCATCCAGCGCGCGGATGGCCGCAAGCGTCATGCCGCCCAGGCGGGTGGCCAGCGCGGCGCGGATCGGCGGCTGGCGCTCGGCGTGCAGCACGGCGTACAGGACGAGTTGCAGTTCGCGCGCGATGCCGGTGGCCAACACGCTGGATTTCGCCATCGCCACGCTGGGCACGCCGCGCGCTTCCAGCAGGGCCTTCATGCGCAGTATCTGCGCGTGGGTGGGCAGGAGCACGGCGATATCGGCCGGGCGCAGCGGCGCCTTTCCAATGAAGTGGGTGCCCGATGCCAGCATGGCCGCGATGTCGTTGGCGGCGGCCGACAGCGCGCGCTCGACGCGCTCGGCGCTTTCCTCCGGCGGCTCGGGGTCGATGAGGACGCGCAGCGGCTGCGCCAAGGGCGTTCCATTGATGGTGTAGGGCGCGGCGTCGCGGCGCGCGCTGGCCTCGACCGCGCGGTAGGCGATGCCGGAGGATGCGTCGCCGCCGGCATCCAGCGCCTCGCCGGCGTGGGCGAAGAACGCGTTGAGCGCGGCCACCATCGCCCGGGAGGAACGATGGTTGACCGCCAACCGCAGGTGGTCGCGCTCGGCGGCGCTGGCGGCGGCGCGCTGGTAGCTGTGGATATCGCCGCCACGGAAACGATAGATCGCCTGCTTGGGGTCGCCGATCATCACCAGGCGGCCGCGCGGCATGCCTTCCGCATCGCGATAGATGGCATCGAGAATGCCGTATTGCACGCCGTCGGTATCCTGAAATTCGTCCACCATCGCCACCGGCCAGGCGGCGAACAGGGCATCGGCCAGTGGCCGCGCGGCCTGGGCGCTTTCGTCGCGCAAGGCGGCGCGCACCTGGGTGAGGAGGTCGTCGAAGCTGCGCTGGTCGTGGCGTTCGGATTGCCGCGCCTTTTGCCGGATCGCCCAGCCGCGAATGGATTGCCAGAGCCGCTGGCGACGGGCATCGGCGAAGCGGGCGGCGAACGCGACGGTCTCATCGACCCCCGCCAGCGCCCGCGCGGTCGCCGCGAGGCCGCGCCCGACGGCACTGACGGCCTTGTCGTAATCGACCTTGGCGAGCGCTTCGGCCTCGGCGCTGCCGAGAGTCGTTTCGCCGTGGTTTTCGATGAAATCGGCGAGTTGCCGCCAGCCCCGGATGACCGCCTTGTAGTTGCCCTTCAGCCCGGCCGCGCCTTCGCGGAAGGCCGTGACGAGCTGCTCCGCCGGCCAGGGCGGTAATTCGATCTCCGGTACTTCGCTGCCCGGCGCCAGGCACTGGCCGATCTGCCGCGCGCTGGGCGGCTTCGGCAGGCAGGCGCGCAGTTCCGTGGGCAGCCAGACGCTCACCTCCGCGGGATCGCCCTGGGCAAGCACGCGGCGCAGGTCGGCGGCGATCTCGGCATGCCAGGCCGCGCCATCGACCAGTTCGCCCTGCACGAAACGGCCGCCGGCGGCGAACGGGTGCTCGGCCAGGATGCGCGCGCACAAGCCATGCAGAGTGGAAATCGGCGCGAGATCGAGTTCCGCCAGGGCTAGGCGCAGGCGTCTCAGGTCGGTCTCGCGGCGGGCCGGTTCGGCGCGCCAGCGGCCACGCAGCCAGCCGGTGTCGATGGCTTCCGCCGACGACGCGGCCGAGCCATCGAAACCCAGCGCTTCGGCTTCGGCCCAGGCAAGCCTGGCGCGCAGGCGTTCGCGCAGTTCGCTGGCGGCGGCATCGGTAAAGGTAGTGACCACGATGCGGCGCGGCGTCAGCGCGTTTTCCAGCAACAGGCGCAGGTAGAGCGCGGCGATGGTCCAGGTCTTGCCGGTGCCGGCGCTGGCTTCGATCAGGCTGCGGCCGCCGGGGGCGAGGTCGAGGTCGCGCCAGTCCGGCGCGTGGGCGGCGGCGCTCATCGGCCAGCCTCCCCGGCGGGTGGGCGGTGTGGTTCGAGGCCCGGTTCGAGCGCGGCGGCGAGTTCGCGGGCGAAATCCATCAATTCACGCAAGGCTGGCGAACCTGCCGCCCATGTTTCGTCTCCGGCCAGCAACGCGGCATAGCCGGGCGCGTAATCGCGCTCGCCGGTGCGCTGCCAGCCGGAGAGCCAGGCCGCCCGCGCGGCTCTGGCGATGCTGGCCTCGGTGGCGTCCTCGGCCTGCATCGCCCGCCAGGCGGCCCAACTGGTACGAGGGAAGTAACGCAGCGGATGCGCCTCGGCCGCGCACCACCAGCCGATCAGCCGGCCAAGCCGCGCTTCGAGGGCGGCGCGCGGCAGGTCGCCCGTGCGATAGCGCTCATCGGCGGTATCGAGCGCATCGGCCCAGGCATCGCGTTTCCGCGTGCTCAGGGTATAGCGCAGCGGCAGGTCGGCGGGCAGCGTGAGCCGCGCCGCCAGCCAGTCGAGGAAGGCGGCGGCGCGTTTGCCGAAATCCAGCGCCGCGTCCTGCCAGCGGCCGGTGTTCGCATCCTGCCTCGGCAGGGCGAGGTGCAGCAGTTGCAGCCCGCCACGGGGGTGGGCCAGCAAGCCATCGACCTGCCCATGCAGGCGCAGCGGCCGACCATCGAGATCGAGCGAAAGATCGATGGGCAGGCGTTGGCGTTCCAGCGATTCGCCCACCGCGCCCTGCGCGCGCAGGGCGTCGGCCAGCAGGCGGGTGAGTTCGCGCTCGTGCCGCCAGGCTTCCTCGCCCGCGCCCGCCGCCGGCATGCGGCCATCCAGCCGCAGCCAGTCCGGCGCGTGTTCGGGATGCCAGGCGGGATCGGCCAGCGCCCCTTCGAACAGCAGCCGGCGCGCCACGCTGTCGAAGCGCGGCAGGTGCGGCTCGATTGGTTCGTTCATCGGCAGGCGTTCGTCGTCCAGGGCTTCCAGGCTGAGCCGCAGCCGCCGTTGCAGCAGGTGGCGGGCGGGGTCGCGCCAGTAATCCTTCAGCGCCGAGAGCGCGAGGCTATCCGGCATGGGGGCTTCGGGCGCCGGGACGGCGGCGGGCATGGCGGGCGTAGCCGCGCGCAAGGCGGCATGGCCGGCGTGGTAGGTGTAGAGGCGGGGGTCGCGGCCATCGACATAGCGCGCATCGAACGGTTGCAGCGGGTGGCGCACGCGCCAGGGCGCGGCCGTGGCTAGCGCTTCGCCGGCGGCGGCATCGGCGCGCGCCAGCACGGCGGCAAGCTCGGCCAGCGGCGCGGCCGGGTTGCGCGGCTGTCCATCGCGCACGCCTTCACCCACGTAGGACAGATGCAGCCGCTGGCGCGCAGACATCAGGGTTTCCAGGAACAGATAGCGGTCGTCGAAGCGCTGGTCGCGGTCGCCCTGGCGGCGCAGGCGCGCCATCAGATCCAGGCCGCCGTCATCGACATGACGGGGGAATTCGCCGTCGTCCAGGCCAAGCACGGCGATGAAGCGGAAAGGGATCGCCCGCTGCGGCACCATGCCGCTGAATGTGGCGCCGCCCAGCAGGAATGGCTGGCGCGCCGGCGCGGATGCCAGCGCGGATCGCAGGCGTTCGGCAGCCACGGCGAAATGCAGGTCGGGATCGACCCCGGCGGCGGCGGTTTCGGTGCGCAGGCTGGCGATGATCCGCTTCAGCGCGTCCCAGGCATCGCGCGCGGGGCGCGCTTCGCGGTCGATACGCAGCACGGCCTCGGCCAGTTCTTCGAAATAGCCGGCCCACTCGCTGGCCGGCAGGGTCTGCGTCGAGCGCGTCAACAGCCGCCGCACCTGCCGCAGCAGCGCATCCAGCGCGCCCAGCGCCGCGGCGTGTTCGCCGTGCAGGCCGGGCAACGGCAATAGTTCGGTGCCGTCGGGCAGATGCATGGCCTGGGCCGCTTCGCCGCTTTCGTCGCTGGCGAGATAGCCGGCGATCATCCGGTCCAGCGCCCAGGCGAAGCCGTGTTCGGCCAACGCCGGCACGCCGAAACCGCCGCGATGGGCGGCGTCCAGCGACCATGCCACCCGCGATTCCGCCAACAGTTCGGCCAGCGCGTCCAACGCGCCGGCATCCAACCCGAAGCGGCGCGCGAGTTCGGGCATCGACAGCAGATCGAGCACTTCGGCCGCCCCCAGCCGCGAGGCCGGCAACGCAAGCAGCCGCAGGAAGGCGGCGAACAGCGGGTGGGCCTGGGCCACCGGCGCGTCGGCGGTGTGATAGGGCAAGGGCTCGCGCGGGTCGCCAGGGTGGCCGAACAGCGCCGGAATCAGCGGCAGGTAGCGGCGGATGTCCGGCGCCATCACCAGCATCTCGCCCGGTTCGATACCGGAGGCGCGCGCGTCGAGCATGGCGTCACGGAGGATTTCCAGCTCGCGCTGCGGCGTGTGGGCCAGGTGGATGCGCAGCGAGGGGTCGGCCATTTCCTCATCGAGACCGGCACACGGGACGATCAGCGATTCGTCCAACTGGCGGATGCTTTCCTGCACCCGTTCGAGGCGGTTTGCCGGTGCCGGCGATGCGTCGTCGCGCCAGTGGCGGATATCCTCGCGCACGTCGCCATCCAGCAGCGCGGCGAAGAAATGCTGGCCCAGCCGCCCCCAGCGCGCGAGCAGTTCGTGCCGCGCCGGCCGCCACCAGTCGCCGCCTTCGGCCGCCGCTATCAAGCTGTCCTCGGTCCGCCGCCAGTCGGCGGCGGCGCCCTCCCCCAGCACGCCCCAGTAATCGCGGCAGGGATCGGGCAGATAGAGCGCGACCAGCGCCTGCTCGGCATAGGCGCGCAGCACCGCCAGCTCGGCCGGCGCCAGATGGCTGAGGCCGAAGACGTGCAGCACCGACACGCGCGCCTCGCCCTGCCCGGCTTCGCGCTGGAGCCGCGCGATCAATTCGGCCACCACCTCGGCGCGGTGGCTGCCGATCTCGCGCACCGCCCGCCGCCACAACGGCGCCAGCAGGCGCGATTCGGTGACGGCCAACTGCGCATCGGCGCTCGCCGCGGTGGCATAGCGGTGCTGGCCGCGCGCCCAGGCATCGAGCCAGTCCGGGCGGTAAACCAGGTATTGCGAATACAGCCGCGCCAGGCGGTCGGCCAGTTGATAGCGGCGGCGCGAGCGTTCGGCGTCGTCAAGCCCGGCATCGAGGAAACGCGCGATGCGCGGATCGTCCAGCCCCGGGACGGCCGCCGTGTCGCCCAGCCACTGGTACAGGTTCCAGCGCAAGTGCTGGCGCTGCCAACGCGGCAACGCCACCGCATGCGCGCCCAGCCGCGATTGCGCCAGGCGGTCGATCCAGGCCGAGGGCAGCATCACCTCCAGATTGGCGATGACGCCCTGCCGTCCCATCCGCTTCGCCAATGCGCCGGTCAGCCATTGCTTCATGCCGGGGTGGGCGGCGATCACCGTCTGCGCTTGTAGCGGGTCGTCCGGCCAGGTGGCGTCGAGCAGGCGGCGGAAAGGGTCGAGCAGCGCCTCCAGCCGCGAGGCGCGGTAGATCACCAGCCCGCCCTCGCCCGGCGCGGGTTCGACGATGGGCGGGGGCGAAGAAGGCGCGGCGGCATGCGGACTCATGCGCGCATGATGCCGGAGCCAGGGCGCGGTGGCCGCATCCCTGGCGGTATCAGCGCGACTGACGCAGCGCGTTCAGCAGCTTGAGTCCGGCGCGGCCGTCCTGCGGCCAGCCCAGGCGCGCCTGTTCGCGGCGGATGGCCTCGCGGCTGGCGCGGCCGAGCACGCCATCGACGTGGCCGATGGCATGACCGCGCGCGGCCAGCAGGCGTTGCAGCGCCATGCGCTCGTCGCGGCCCAAGCCGGGATCGTCGGTGGGCCACGGCGTGGCAAGCCCCGGCGCGCCGCGCAGGGCATCGGCCAGCAGTGCGATCGCCAGCGCGTAACTTTCCGCCGCGTTGTAGCTGTGAATGGCGTCGTAATTCTTGAACACCAGAAAAGCCGGCCCCGCCACGCCGGCCGGCGCCAGCACGGCGGCGCGGGTATCGGGCGGCAGGTCGAGCGCGACGCCATCGATACGGGCGACGCCCAGCGCCCGCCATTCGCGCAAGGGCTTGCGTTGGGTGCGGCCGGCCAACGCGACGTTGAAGCCAGCCGGCAATTTGACCTCGTGGCCCCAGGGCTGGCCGCCGCGCCAGCCCGAGCGCACCAGGTAATGGGCCGTGGAACCGAGCGCGTCGGGAATGCTGCCCACTAGATCGCGGCGACCATCGCCATCGAAATCCACCGCGATGCGGTTGTAGGTGGAGGGCATGAACTGGGTATGGCCGAAGGCGCCGGCCCAGGAGCCGCGCAGGTCGTCCACAGCCACGTCGCCGCGCTGGACGATCTTCAGCACCTCGTACAGTTCGCTGCGGAAGAAAGGCTGACGGCGGCCGAAGCAGGCCAGCGTCGCCAGCGATTGCAGCAACGGGCGGCGGCCGAAGTTCTGCCCGTAATCGCTTTCCACGCCCCAGACCGCCACCACCGTGGCCGGGTCCACGCCGTAGCGCGCCTCCACCTGGCGCAGCAGATCGGCATGCCTCGCCAGCCGCTCGCGGCCTTCGCGGATGCGCCGCGCATCCACCAGCATCGCCAGGTAATCCCACAGCGGCGTGACGAACTCCGGCTGACGGTTCAGTAGCGGCAGCACCGACATGTCCGGCGTCACATCCGGCAGGTGGCGGTCGAAGGCCGCCGCCGCGACTCCGGCGGCGATGGCCGGCGCACGCAGGCCGGCCACGCATTGGCCAAACCGCGCCAGTTCGGCTTCGCTCGGCGCGACCGTGGCCGGCGGCGCGGACGGTGGCGTGGCAACGAGCACGGGCGGCGGTTCCGGCGCCACCGGCGGCGGCGCGGGCGGCGTGAGCGTCGGCGGCGCGGCGCACGCGGCCAGCAGCGCGGCGGCAAACAACGGCGGAGCGAATCGGGACGGGCGGTTCACGGCGATCCTCGCGCGGGGATGGCCGGCATCATGCCACCACCGCGCGACGGTCACGCCGCATCCCCGGCCCAAAGCACCGGCAATTCCACGCTGCGGCGGAAATCGAAGATCAGTTGGGTCTGGATATGCGCCACCTCGGGCCGCTCGGTGAAGATGGCCAGCGTCAGCTCGCGCAGGTGGTCGGCATCGCGCGCGCCGACATGGACCAGGAAATCGTCGGCCCCCGCCAGGTGGTAATAAGCGATCACCTCGCGCTGGCGGCCCAGGTGCGCCTGGAAACTGTCCACCAGTTCGCGCGAGTGACGGGCCAGCCGCACCGCCACCATCGCCTGCATGCCGATGCCCAGCGCCCGTGGCGCGATCTCGGCGTGATAGCCCAGGATCGCCTTCGATTCGTGCAGGCGGCGCACCCGCTCCAGCGCGGTGGAAGGCGCGATGGCGGTCTTTTCCGCCAAGTCCTTGTTGGGCAACCGCGCATTCTTCCGCAACAACCGCAGCAGGGCGATGTCGATTCGGTCGAGCATGAAAAATCCATCCGATAACGAAATGATCTTCGATGGATAGTGCCAGAGCCGAAGCATTGACTACGATCCAGCTTTACCACCGAAAGGAATATCGCAATGCCGCATCCACACCGCTTTGCCACCCGCGCCGTGCATGCCGGCCGTGAAGACTTCGCCGAGCTCTGCGTCCACGCCCCGCCGCTGGACCTTTCCACCACCTATCCGGTACAGGATCTGGCGGTTGGCGAAACCAGCTTCGATGCCCTGGTCGGCGGCGCCGCCGATGCCGCCAACCCGATCTACGCCCGCCTGCACAACCCCACCGTGGCCCGTACCGAGCGCGCCCTGGCCGAACTGGAAGGCACCGAAGCCTGCATCGCCTACGGCTCCGGCATGGCGGCGCTGACCGCCGTGCTGCTCGCGCGCGCCCAGCATGGCCGCCACGTGCTGGTGGTGCGGCCGCTGTACGGCACCTCCGATCACCTGCTGGCAAGCGGCCTGCTGGGCATCGAGGCCGAATTCGTGGAAGCCGGCGAGATCGCCGCGAAGAAACGCGCCGACACTTCGCTTGTCATCATCGAAACCCCAGCCAACCCCACCCTCGACCTGATCGACATCCGCGCCGTGGTCGAGGCCGCGGGCGAAGTGCCGGTGCTGGTCGATTCCACCTTCGCCACCCCGGTGCTGCAACGCCCGGTGACGTTCGGCGCAAGCTACGTGCTGCACAGCGCCACCAAGTTCCTCGGCGGCCACGGCGACGTCATCGCCGGCGTGGTCTGCACCTCGGAGGCGCACGCGTCGGCGCTGCGCACCATGCGCGCGGCAACCGGCGCGCTGCTGCACCCGCTGGCCGCTTATCTCATCCACCGCGGGCTTTCCACCCTGGAGATGCGGGTGCTGCGCGCACAGGAAAACGCCCGCGCCCTGGCCGACAGGCTGGCGGCGCACGCGGCGGTGAAAACCGTCCATTACCCCGCGCTCGGCACCGTGAAAAACGCCCACCTGGCCGATACGCAAATGAGCGGGCCGGGCACGCTGATCGCCTTCGACCTGCATGGCGGGCACGCAGCGGCGGCCACGGTGATGCGCAAGGTGAAACTGATGACGCCGGCGGTGAGCCTGGGCTCGGTCGATACGTTGATCCAGCACCCGGCCGGGCTGACCCACCGCGTGGTCGATGCGGAAACGCAAACGAAATACGGCATCACCCCCGGCCTGCTGCGGCTGTCGGTGGGCATCGAGCACCTCGACGACCTCTGGGACGACCTCGCGCAAGCACTGGCCTGAGCGCACCGCCCCTCACCGCGACGACGAAGGCCCGCCCCATGGGCGGGCCATTCGGCCAAGATGTCGAAACGACGGCCGCCCGCCGCCTCCGCGATTTTCCCGGCGCCCGAAACCACGCATGGAAACGGCCGAAACTTGAGGGCGGGCATATTCCCCCGGCCAAGGGCATGGGCCAATCATTCCTGAGCCACGACTCCCCCCACGCCGCCCCGGTAATGACACCGTTGTCAGCACGCCTGAAACCGAGACGTCCCATTGGCCCGCCCCGCCATGAACGATTCGCCGCAACGCTTCCGCAACCGCCCACAAGCCAAATTAATGAACTGCCATGACTGGCATTGAAGCGGTATGGTCGTGTTTACAGAGCACAGGAAACCCGAAATGAACCCGCCCCTGCCCGCCGCCCCCTGGCCGTTCGACCGCTCGCTGAAAAAATTGCCGAAGGAATGCGGCGAGTGGCTAGGCTACGAAAGCCACAGCCCCGAAGAGGGGATCGCCAAGGTGCAAGCCTATCTGGACGAGCCAGGCATCGTTCAACGCAAGCTGGTGATGCCTCTTAATAGGGTTTGGCATTACTACAGCATCGCCGCCTGCGATGCCTACTTCCGTTCGAGCGCCGATGATCTCTCGCGCTTCCTGAATTGGTCGATCGCCTTCGGCAGCCTGTATTACCGCATTCTGGGGACTTCCTCGGAAAGCAAGCCCAATCCGGATGCACACTTCCCAAGCCCACTTTGGGACAGCAACCGAGCGGCAGGCCCTTGCCTGCTGTCGCAATGGCCGGCGGCGGAAGCCGGCGCGTACTTCCTGATACGTAATGTCGAGATCGACCAGGATTACATACCCGACCCAAAGCACCGCCGTTACCGCGAAGGCACCAACGACACCTTCTACGCCTACTTCCTGGCCGATGCCTTCGGCATCCCGAGCCATTACCAATCCGCCACGCCGCTGGTCACGGCCTACCGGCAGTTGCTGGAACACTGGCGCACCGACGACCCGGAGATATTCCAGCGCGTGATGCGGGAGGCCGCCGCCTTCCACATCAGCCGCAGTAAGCACGGAACCGACCGCAACAAATATGAGTTCGAAACTGCTGTCGACCGCGTCTTCCCCCCCGAGCTGCTGGCCGTCCAGGCCATCCGCCGGCGGTTGGGCCTGCCAGTCTTCGAGGCCGGCCATCCGCTGGTCGATGCCCCCTGGGCGGTGATCCAGCACCTGCCGGCCGCCGCCCCCCACCCGCTGGCCGTGGCGCTGGAGGCGCGCATGCGGCAGGACTATCCCTTGTTTCGCTGATCCCCACCGGAGCCATTGCCATGAACGATTCGCCGCAACGCTTCCACAACCGCCCACAAGCCAAATTAATGAACTGCCATGACTGGCATTGAAGCGGTATGGTCGTGTTTACAGAACACAGGAAACCCGAAATGAACCCGCCCCTGCCCGCCGTCCCCTGGCCGTTCGACCGCTCGCTGAAAAAATTGCCGAAGGCGTGCGACGAGTGGCTGGGATACGAAAGTAACTGCTCCGAAGAGGGGATCGCCAAGGTGCAAGCCTATCTGGACGAGCCGGGCATCGTTCGGGGCAAGCTGGTGATGCCCCTGAAAAGAATCGGGCATTACTACAGCATCGCCGCCTGCGATGCCTACTTCCGTTCGAGCGCCGATGATCTCTCGCGCTTCCTGAACTGGTCGATCGCCTTCGGCAGCCTGTATTACCGTGCCCTGGGTACTTTCGCAGTGATGTATCCAAAAGCTGGAGCAAGCTATCCGATCCCGCTTTGGGACAGCAACCGTGCTGTGGGACCCTGCCTGCTGTCGCAATGGCCGGCGGCGGAGGCCGGCGCGTACTTCCTGATACGTAATGTCGAGATCGACCAGGATTACATACCCGACCCAAAGCACCGCCGTTACCGCGAAGGCACCAACGACACCTTCTACGCCTACTTCCTGGCCGATGCCTTCGGCATCCCGAGCCATTACCAATCCGCCACGCCGCTGGTCACGGCCTACCGGCAGTTGCTGGAACACTGGCGCACCGACGACCCGGAGATATTCCAGCGCGTGATGCGGGAGGCCGCCACCTTCCACATCACCCGCAGTAAACCCGGGACGGATAAAAATACATATGAATTCGAAACTGCTGTCGACCGCGTCTTCCCCCCCGAGCTGCTGGCCGTCCAGGCCATCCGCCAGCGGCTGGGCCTGCCGGCCTTCGAGGCCGGCCATCCGCTGGTCGATGCCCCCTGGGCGGTGATCCAGCACCTGCCGGCCGCCGCCCCCCACCCGCTGGCCGTGGCGCTGGAGGCGCGCATGCGGCAGGACTATCCCTTGTTTCGCTGATCCCCACCGGAGCCATTGCCATGAACGATTCGCCGCAACGCCGTCGCAGCATTGAACTGGCCGCACTCGCCGCCGCCACCGGGCCGGATGGCCAGGTCGACCTGACCGCCTACGAGGCGCAACGCTTGATCCTGCGACATCAAAACCTCGACGGGATCGACGCCAACGCCCTGGTGGCGGCGCTGACCCGCAACCCGGCCTACCAGAGCGAGGCCGGCCGGCAGCAGGTGGGCCCGTTGCTGGCAGCCCTGCGCGAGCGGGTGCCGGCCGCCGCCCGCGCCCGCCTGGACGAAGCCCTGGACGGCGCCAACGTCGGCGAATCGGGGCTGCGGCGTGCCTATGAGGATTGGATCGAGCAGCCGGTCGCGCGCGCCCTGCGGCAAGGGACGCAAGCGGTGGGCGAGCACAACCAGCAGATCAGCGACGCCTTGGCCACCAGCCTGCGCTGGGCCGAGGGCCTGGGCAAAGGCCCGCAAAGCCCGTGGCTGGAACGCGCGGCCAGCCAACTGGCCGCCCAGGGTATCGGCGATCTGCAATCGGCCTACGGCACCATGAAGGGGGCCAGCCAGCAAGCGCTCTCGGTAATGGGCGATACGGTGGATCTGGCCAGGCTGGCATACCGCTTCGGTACCGACAGCGACTTCCGCTACATGATGATCGGCGCGGCGGCCATGTACGCCGCCGAGGTCGCGCGCGACCCCGGCAAGCCGGTGGACGACATCCGCAATGCGGCCGTGAACGCGTTCAACGAATGGTCGCGCGGGCTGGAGCAGGCGCAGGCCGAGGGCAAGGAACAGGAATACCTGGGGCAGGCGCAGGGCGCGGTGGGGGTGGAGCTGATTGCCAGCATCGTGCCTATCAGCAAAGTGGCGAAACTGGGCAAGCTGGCCCGGGCCGTGGACAAGGCCGATGACCTGCCGCCGGCGCGAACGCCTGACGGCCCCGCCGAAGCGCGGGCCACGGGCGAGCTGGCGCAGGCATTGACCGAGCTTTCGCGCGATGCCGCCCGCGCCCAGGCCCGTGGCGGGCTGGAGCGGCGCGCGGGCGATCTGTTCTTCAGCGGCCTGGCCGGCGTCAAGCGCAGCCAGGGCGAGCTGAACGAACTGGTGGATGGCCTGCGCAAGCATGGCGAGGTGGATGGGCTGCTGCGCAGCGGGGCGCTGACCCCCAACGAGCTGGGCTATCTGGCGCGCCGGGACGTCCAACTGTTCGAGGGCGAGGTGAGCTTCCACCAAGCCTTGGATGCGCATATCGGCCAGCGGCCGCTATCGGCCCTGGGCCGCCGCGAGGTGGGCGACATCGGCGAGGCCATCACCGCGCACGACCTGGCGCGCAAGGGCTACCGCGACTTGGTGCCGATCCAGAACAATTCCGGCCACGGCAACGATCTGCTCGGCATCAACCCCGAGACCAACCGCTGGGAAGTGCTGGAGGTCAAGGCATCGGTGCAGGGCATGGCCAAGTCTCAGACGGGGGAGCCGTTTCCACTGGTTACGAAGCGTCTTGAGCGAGCAGCAAAAGCGGAAAGCCACTGGGCTTCCAAGAACGTCTGGGAAGAACAAACCAAACCCACGGCACAGCGCGTCTTGGACGAGGTGTACGACCAAGCTACCGAGAAACTCGACGTCGACCCCAAATGGTCGCGCGTCAACATCGAACGCGATGCGGCCACCGGCGAACTGAAGGCCACGCCCGAGATCAGCGACTGGCAATCCCCCGCGCAGCGCCGGCCAGCACCCGAGGAGAGCCATTCGCTGGCCCCGCTTCCGCCCGGCTTCGCCCCGGCGCTGCGGCATGGCCGCGACATCCGCACACCGGATCACCCCGGCCACGATGTCTACGCCCACACCCTGAAAGCCGTGCAACGCATGGAGGCCGAACAAGGCATCGCCCCCGGCCCGCATACCGAACTGCTGGCGGCCCGCCTCACCGCCGAATCCGCCGAGCGCAAGCAGGGCATCACCCGGGTGGAGATGGGCAAGGACGGCCGGATTCACGCCATCGAGCGCCACTACGCCGAGGACGAAGGCAGGCGCTTCGGCCTGCCCGCGGCCGAGGCCACCGCGGTCCCGGTGGAAACCTCGGGAGAGCGCTGGCTGGCGGCGGCTTCATCGCACTACGTCTCGACGCAACCGCCGGCCGAACGTACCGAGGCCCACGAGTTCAGCTTGCAGGTGCTGCCCCCCAGGGATCGGCGGATGTTCAGCCTGCTGCGCGCGCTGACCCCGGCGCACATCGGCGACGAGCCGGTGGCGCAGGCGATGCTGGAAGCCAAGCGAAGCGGCATCCACGAGATGGAGCAAGTGACCGCGGTGATGATGCTGGGCGACCAGTTGAACGTGATCGGCGAACGCCCCGACCAACGCATTGCGCTGAACGTGACCGCCGAAGCGCTGCCGATGCAAGAGAGCATCCAGCAGACGCTGGAAGTCAACCAGCAACGCCAGCAGCAGGAACAACAGCAGGCGCAGGTCAAGGCCATGTCGCTGGGCTAAGCCAGCGCGCGCGAAGGCCAACCGTGAAGAGGGCCGTATTCGTTCCGTCGCGAATACGGCCATAAACCAGCGCGCGCGAAGACGAACCGCGACCGCTCCCCCGAACGCCAGCCATCCCGCACGCGGCCGCGATACCGGCCGCCCGCGTCGGAACGCACCGGGACGCACCGGAACACACCGGAACGCACCGGGACACACCGGGACACACCGGGACACACCGGGACACACCGGGACACACCGGGACACACCGGGACACACCGGGACACACCGGGACACACCGGGACGCACCGG
>NZ_RFLY01000027.1 GCF_003697345.1 Solilutibacter pythonis
GTCGCCTCAAGGAAATTTTGCGAACCGGGGAACCCGCCTCAATGGCCGCAGCACAGCTAAGCCCTTGCCGCATCAAGGAAAAACGCCGCTGGGTACGACGACCCACGTCAGGGCGAACTGTTTATGCTTATGTCAATGGCAACCCACTGATGTATACCGATCCCTATGGGCTGTGGCGATGGGGTGATCCGATCAATCAGGGTGTTGTGGATTTTGCCGCTGGTTGGGGGGATTCCTTGACGTTTGGTGGAACTAGTTGGGTGCGAGAGCAAATGGGCACGAACGGCGCAGTTGATCGTTGTTCGAGTGCCTACTCAGGAGGTCAAGGTGTTGGTGCTGTGCATGGGCTTGCGGTGCCAGCAGGACGTATCGGCTATGTAGTGCAATCAAAGCGCATCTCGAGTGCGGGACTGTCTGCTGAGGCATCCGTGGCGGCAAGAAATGCCCTGAAGGATTACTACAGAGGGCCACTTGCGAATGTGCTACGTAACTGGCACTCGGTGACTTACAAAGGGCTTGTCGCAGCAGGGAAGACAGAAGCACAAATTATTTCTGGCGCTGGAAGAACAAGCGTTCCATGGACAGTTGGAATTGTTGGCGCAGGTACGGGTGCAACAGTACAAAGAGCTAGTCAGATTGGAGGTGGCTGTGGATGCAGCAACTGAAATATTAGTGAGGAGATTTTCGCCAACCAATACCTTGCGACAGCCCGTGTTCTCATTTAATCCTGATTCTGGATTACTAGCGGGTCCCCTGGAAAGTTCTCATGCTAGTGGTTGGTTGATTGACAATGAATGTGTGATATCTGGCGCCAAGCGAGCTATCTTCTTTGAAGATGATGAGGAGTACATAAGCATAGGAGATCGCGTTTTTAGGATAAGAGATGAAGGATTTAGGCTGGCCCACAAAAAAGGATTTTTTATTTCGAAACTGATGATCTCTGATTTGCTAGGTAGTGCCTCTATAACCTATATAACTCCTTGGTGGCGTTATTTGTGGGATGATGGAAGTCATACGGATTTGCAGTTTGCATTGGAATATTTCTCACGGCAGTGGCTTGAAAAGTCACGAAGAAGGGTGGCTTCTATGTGAGAGAAAAAATTATTACACTGTATATATATTTTTTGGATATTTTCATTGGTGTCTCTAGTTTTTTACATCTTTTCTCTTGGAGTGGAGGTGGGTCTTCCATCTCTTTAGGGTTGTCAGGTGTCGGCCCATGGTTTGATAGGGGGTATTCTCTTTTGGATATTTTCGGTGCGCTCTCCTGGAAATAGGCGCTAATTTGGCCATAGGTAGTGGGGGTGGTCAGTTAACTTGTGGGTGCTAGAGATGAGATGGCTATTTTATTCCGGGGTGTGGCTTTTAATAGTTGCTGTTGTCGGGGTGGTTATTAGTTATCTTTTTAAGATAAATTTTTGGTTTGCTAGTGGGGTAGTTGCTGTTGCTCTTCTGATTAATGGGGTTATTGCTGATTGGGAGGACAAGGATATGTAAAAAATCTTGTTTAACTTAAGCAGCGCATGGTGCTGAGTAATGGTGGCGTGTGATAAAGAAGCCAAGATGAATGCACGCTTCAAGAACTGGAGCTTTCTTCCTGTCACATGGGTTTTGAGATGTGAGAGTTTTGAACTGGATATTGATGCGACCTGGGCGGTTAATGGTTTGGATGAAAATTTGAATCAAATATATTGTAATTAATTTTATGAAGCGTGATGATATCAACTGGTTGCTTGATAGGCTTGATGGGTCTGGATTTGACGATGAATATGATGCAATAAAAAAGTTGCGGGCATTAGGGGAGGGGCTTCCTGCGCTTCTTTTGGAGAAATATAGGAATTCTAAAAAAAAGGGGCAAAGGGCATCTTGTGTATATAATTCAATTAGATATGCAAGATACTCTCAAGTGGCCGTTGATCTCGGAATTGAAGCGTTGATTGATAAATCATATCCGGTCAGGTATAGGGCTTGCATGTTATTGGCTTACTCCTTAAATTTGAACTCTTTGAGTGCGTTGAGGATTGTTTTCGATAAAACTTCACATCAACAGACGAAGGGCGACTTGTTGGCGGCTATTGATGCTATCAAAAATAATAACAGCAATTATTTTTTAGATAGAGATCATTCTGGGAATGTGATTTTGCGAGTAAATTGACTTTCCAAAAATCTCTTAGCTGTTTTTCCTTTCGCACAATTCAAGGAAAATATTTCTTATGCGCCATATAAAAGGTAATGGGCGGGGGCTACTCCCTCAATACCGACGACCCCGGGCCGGAAGAAGGCATGCCGCCGGATTGCCAAGTATGCGGCAACGGCAACGTGGGCACGGGCGGCAATGCCACGGCCCTGGCCAGATTTATTTATGAGTGTGGCTTTCAAATTCAGGTGTTAACCCTGTTATTGCTGCGTGGCAGCCTGATTCAACTAAGGTGTTAGGCGGAATGGACGGGTACTGGTTCACCTCAAGTTTGTTCCTGGTTGAGCCGGGAAGGGATGGGGAGGTCAATCCTGGCAGTTGCGGGCGGCAGCTTGCTGCTTGGCTTAAGAAAAAGCTTGAGTGGCGTGGTTACAACGTCGAGCCGATCATTACCGAGGACTGGGGCTATTGCCTTATGCTTTCCCGTGATCCTTTTTTGTTATGGGTCGGCTGCGGTTATGCTGAGGATTCAGTGGCGGATGATCCAACCAATGGCGAAATCACTTGGCACTGTTTTTCTGTCGTGGAGATTCCATTCATCAAGCGTCTCTTCGGCAAGCCTGACACAAGCGCCGCGCTTTCGAGGTTGGATGCGGACTTGTGGGCCATTCTTAGTGCGGAGCCCGCGATTACGCTAGAGATGATTCCGTAGGCTTGCTGCCTGACAATTCGTTCAGGCCGATTCCGATTTGTAGTGTTGATATTTATAGCAATGAGATCTTTCGAGCAGTTGCGGTCAGATGGGTGCAATATCGATGAAAAATAGACCGAATAGCGTTTTGCCACGACTCTGCATTACCGTATCTTTGTGGCGAACACAGTAATTTCCTCGCGGTCGTGGTAAAGCTGCCGGGCGCGGATGTTCAACGGGGTTTGCGCTTGGCGTTCGAAGAGTTCCAGGCACCGTTGCGTTTCCAGCCAGCGCTTTTTCATCGGCAGTTTGAGGTTGAACAGCGCTTGCCGGCACCAGCCGCGGGCGAACCATTCGGCCATCCGTGCGGCGACACGCGCCGGTTGTTCCACCATGTCGCAGACCATCCAGTCGAGCGGTTCGGCGGGGTGCCAGCCGAAGCCATCCGCGCGCAGATGCGTCACTTGTCCGGTATCGAGCACGTGCGGGCGCAGTGGGCCGTTGTCGATGGCGGTGACGTGCAGGCCGTGGCGGGTCAGTACCCAGGTCCAGCCGCCGGGGGCGGCGCCGAGGTCGGCCGCGCGCATGCCGGGGCGGAGCAGGTGTTCGCGCTGGCCGGCATCGAGCAGGACGAAGAGGGCTTCCTCCAGTTTCAGCGCGCTGCGCGAGGGGGCGTCCGGGTGCATTCGCAGGCGGGGAATGCCGAGTGGCCACGGCGAACTGTCGGCGGGATCGGCGCGGGCGAGAAAGGCATGATCGCCGGCGACGAAGCCGACGTGCAGCCGTGGCAGGCGGGCGTCGTCTTGCGCGCTCAACAGTCCGGCTTTGCGCAGGGCCGGGCGCAGGGCATTGCCGAAGCTGCGGGCGAGGCCGGCCAGGGGTTTGCCGGTGTCGGAATCCGGGTGTTCGACGACCAGGCCACCAAAGTGTTCGCCGGCCGTCGCATGCAGGGTGGCGAGCATCGGCGCGATGCGGTCGCGGGTGGGCAGGCCGCGCAATTCGGCCAGGATGCGCAGTTTCTGCCGCGCGAACACGAGGTCGCGCCAGGGCGGGGCGGCATCGAGGCCGGCGGGGTCGTCGGCATGGAAAACCACATGGCCACTGCCGCGTTCGGTGCGGGCATGGCCGGCGAAACCGGCTTGGGCGGCGCGTTCGACCAGTTCGGCGGCGAGATCGGGTTCGAAGCCGGCGCGGCACCAGCAGAGCCATCCGCTCACGCGCGCTGTGCCCGCATCAATACGCCTCGCCGCGATTGCCGTAGTCGCGCAGCACCGCGCACGCGGCATCGCGGTGGAGGTCGCGGGCGACTTCCATGCCGCGTGTTCGCAGCTCGCCGATCCAGTCGGTGGGCAGCGGGCCTTCGTCGAATTCGGTCAGGGCTTCGACATCCTCGCTGCGTGCGCCGATCAACAGGCGGTCGATGCCGGCCCAAATCGTCGCGCCGTAGCATTGACAACAAGGTTGCGAGGAAGTGGCCAGTGTCATTGGGCCGTGGCGGGTGCCGTCGTCGTTCTCGTTGAGACGGGCGCGTTGCAACCGTTGCTGGGCCAGCATGAAGGCCATCGTCTCGGCGTGCGCCACCGAGCAGCTCTGCGGCAGCACGCGGTTGACGCCGATGGCGATCAATCGATCGTCCGGGCCGAACACCGCGGCGCCGAACGGGCCGCCGCTGCCGGCCTCGACGTTTCGGCGCGACAGTTCGATGGCCAGCGCCACTTTCGTTTCATCGCCAGGATAGGCGCTATCGAAGGAAAAATCGTGAACCCAGACCGGCAAGGTCAGATGCAGTTGCAATGGCAGCATCAGGGGCCGCCAATGAGGTTGCTGGCGGCCTTGCACTGGCCCTGCGCGCAGGTGCAGGCGCTGATCTCGGGGAAGCCGCAGGCGCCGGCCTTGCCGGTCTTGCGGCATTGTTCGGCGACGGCCTCCGGATCGACCTTGGCCGTGACGCTGACGCAGGCCGGGTAGTAGCCACAGCAGTTGCCGACGTTCTTCACGGTGCAATCGGCATCGGTCTTGCAATGGGTGTCGGGCTTGGCCGGCGCGCCCAGCACGGTGCGCGGCGGCGGGCGGTCGAGCGGGTTCTGCCGGGCGGCGGCGGGTGGCTCGGCCCTGGCCGGCGGTTGCGGGGCGCAGGCGGCGAGGAGGGGCTGAAACAACAGGATCAAGAGGATGGCGAAACGTCGCATGGTGGAACTCCGTGGGGGATGACGGTTCCTGAAGTGCGAGGGCTAGGCTTTCTGCGTCCAGGTATCGCGCAGGGTGACGGCGCGATTGAAAACCGGGCGTGAAGCCGTGTGATCGCGGCGGTCGGCGATGAAATAGCCGGTGCGCTCGAACTGGAAGGATTGCTCCTGGGCGGCATCGGCGGCGGCGGCTTCGACGAAGCCGTTCACCACCGTGCGGGAGGCCGGGTTGAGGTAATCGCGATAGGTCTTGCCTTCGCTGTCGTCATCCGGATTCGGCACGGTGAACAGGCGGTCGTAGAGGCGGAATTCGGCGGGTACGCCGGTGGCGGCGTCGACCCAGTGGATCGTGCCTTTGACCTTGCGGTTGGCGCCTTCCATGCCGGGGCGCGATTCCGGGTCCAGCCAGCCACGCAGTTCCACGACCCGGCCGGTGTCGTCCTTCACCACTTCGTCGCAACGCACGATGCCGGCGCCGCGCAGGCGCACTTCGCCGCCCGGCACCAGCCGTTTCCAGCCCTTGGGCGGGATGTCGGCGAAATCCTCGCGGTCGATCCAGATCGTGCCGGAAAAGCCGATTTCGCGGCTGCCCATCGATTCGTCCTTGGGGTGGTTGCCGAAGCGAAGGGTTTCGCGGTGGTTTTCGGGCAGGTTGGTCAGCACGAATTTCAGTGGGTCGAGCACCGCCATCCGTCGCGGCGCGCGTGCGTCCAGGTCTTCGCGCAGGGTGTTTTCCAGCACCGTGTAGTCGATCAGCGAATTCTGCTTGGACAGGCCCAGCCGCGAGACGAACAGCTTGAGCGCCTCGGGCGTGTAGCCGCGGCGGCGGATGCCCTGCAAGGTGGGCATCCGCGGGTCGTCCCAGCCATCCACCAAACCTTCGTTCACCAGGGCCATCAGCTTGCGCTTGGACATCACGGTGTAGTCGAGGTTGAGCCGGGAGAACTCGATCTGGCGCGGCTTGGCGGCTTCGTTCGGCAGGCCCTTCGCGGCCAGCGGGGCGAGCAGTTCGGGCCGCTCGTGCAGCCGCACGTTGTCCACGCACCAGTCGTAGAGCGGACGGTGGTCCTCGAACTCCAGCGTGCACAGCGAATGGGTGATGCCCTCGATGGCGTCGCCGAGCGCGTGGGCGTAGTCGTACATCGGGTAGATCGGCCATTGGTTGCCGGTGTTCTGGTGTTCGACGTGTTTGATTCGGTAGATCGCCGGATCGCGCAGGTTCATGTTGGGCGAGGCCATGTCGATCTTCGCCCGCAGCGTGCGCGCGCCATCGGCGAATTCGCCCGCGCGCATGCGGCGGAACAGGTCGAGGTTTTCCTCCACCGGGCGGTCGCGGTAGGGCGAGGGGGTGCCTGGCTCGGTCAAGGTGCCGCGGGTGGCGCGCACTTCATCGGCGGAGAGGTCGCAGACGAAGGCCATACCGTCCTTGATGAGCTGCTCGGCGGCCAGGTGGTAGACGCCGAAATAGTCGGAGGCGTGGCGCAGCTCGTGCCAGTCGAAGCCGAGCCAGCGCACGTCCTCCTGGATCGCCCGCACGTATTCGGGATCTTCCCTGGCCGGGTTGGTGTCGTCCAGGCGCAGGTTGCAGACGCCGCCGAATTCCTCGGCGATGCCGAAATCGGTATGGATGGCGCGCACGTGGCCGAGGTGCAGGTAGCCGTTGGGTTCGGGCGGGAAGCGGGTCTTGACGTGGCCGTGCTTGCCGCGGGCCAAGTCCTCGCGGACGATGTTGCGGATGAAGTCGGTGCGTTCGGGCGCGGCGGCGGAGGTGTCGGTCATGGGGCGGAATGGGCGAAAACTCGCGCCAGTTTACCGCTATGCTGGCCGGCCCCATGCAGGCTGCGGCGATGCGCACGGTCTATCACGCGATCCATCCGATCAATGCCCATCTGGTCAAGCATGCGCTGGAGGATGCCGGCATCCCCGCCTTCGTGTTCGGCGAGCATCTGATCGGCGGGATGGGCGAACTGCTGGCTGGCGCGTTCATCGAGGTGCGGGTGCCGGATGAATGTTTGGAGGCGGCGCGCGCGCTGGTCGCCGCGCTGCCGATGGAGACCGGTATCGAGCCCGCCGATGATCGGGACGGGGACGACGACGACGCCCCGGGCGAAGGCTGGTTGCGCGCATGAGTCCGCCGCCCGCCGCCGACGCCGCTGCGCGCCGGCTGGCTTTCGCGCAGTTGCTCGTCGGCGCGGCGATCATCGGCACCAACGGGTTGATGGTGCGCTTCGCCGATACGCCACCGACGGTCTCGGCGTTCTGGCGGATGTTCCTGTCCGGGATATTGCTGGCGCTCTTGGTGCACTTCCGGCATGGCTGGCAGCCGCTTTCGCGGAAGGCATGGCTGTGGATCGCGCTGCCCTCGGTGGCCTTCGCCGCCGATCTGTGGATGTGGCATCGCAGCATCCTGATCGTCGGCCCCGGGCTTTCCACCCTGCTGGCGAACGCACAGGTGTTCTTCATGGCGCTGGCCGGCGTGATGTTCTTCGGCGAACGGCTGACCCCGCGTTTCGTTTTCGGTGTGGGGCTGGCATTCTTCGGCCTGTGGCTGCTGCTGGGGGGCGATTGGGCCACGCTGCCCGAGGAATATCGCTGGGGCGTGTGGCTGGGACTGGCCACCGGCATCGCCTATGCCGCTTACAACATCGGCATCAAGCGTTCCCAGGCCGAGGCCGCGCTGGGCGCCAAGCGCGCGCCGGTGGAACAGGTGCTGTGCCTGGCGTCGTTTGGTTCCGCTTTTTTCCTGGGCTTGATGGGTGTGGCCGAGGGGGCTTCGTTCGCCATTCCCTCGTGGCGGTCGTTCGCCATCCTGCTGACACTGGCGGGCATCGGCCATTGTCTGAGTTGGATATTGATCTCGCGCTCGATCGCGGTGCTTTCGGTCGGCATGGTCGGGCTGTTGCTGCTGTTCCAGCCGATGGTCGCCTACCTGTTGGACGTGATCCTGCTCGATCACCCCACCAATCCGCGCCAATGGGCGGGGCTGGGCGTGACCCTGGCCGGCATCTTCGTCGCCGGGTTGAAGACGCGGTTGCAGCCGGCGAAGGGTTGGAAACCGGGCGCCACCCAGGCGAACGATGATTGACCCCGGCCGTGGCCCCGCGACAGGGCCGGCGAAAGGCGCGGCCGGCCGGCACAGGCAGCGCGCACCCGGGCGACTCAGCCGGGAAGTAGTTCTGACGCCAGTTGCCGCAGCGTGATCGCGATGTCTCCGAGCAAGGGGGCCATGGTCGAGCTGCGGCGCCAGACCAGCGCGATGCGGCGGGTCGGCACTTCGTCGGAGAACGGCAGCAGGCGGAGGTGTTCGGGCTGGGCGATCGGCGGGCGCACCGCCAGTGTCGGCAGCAGGGTGATGCCGGCGCCGGCCGCCACCATCTGCCGCAGCGTTTCCAGGCTGGTGGCGCGGAAGCCGCTCTTTTCCTGGGCGCCGGAGAGGCGGCAGACGTTCAACGCCTGATCGCGCAGACAGTGCCCGTCTTCCAGCAGCAGCAGGCTATGGCGATCCAGGTCGGCCAGCGTCACTGCATTGTGCGGCGCGAAAGGGTGGCTTTCCGACACGGCCAGCACGAAGGGTTCGTCGAACAGCGTCTCGGCGTGCAGTTGGTCGTCGTGTACCGGTAGCGCCAGCAGAGCGGCATCGATCCGGCCCTCGCGCAGTTGCGTGATCAGCGAGTCGCTCTTTTCCTCCACCAGCAGCAGTTCGAGGCGGGGGAAGCGCGCCTGCAAGGCCGGTACCGCGTGCGGCAGGAAATAAGGCGCCAGGGTGGGGAAGGCGCCGAGGCGCAGCGTGCCGGATTCCGGGTCCTGCCCGCGGCGGGTGAGGTCGCGCATCGAGTCCACCTCGGCCATGATCGTATGCGCCCGCGCCACCACCTCGCGGCCGATCGGCGTCAGCATCACTTTGCGCGGCGCGCGCTCGAACAGCAGGACGCCCAGTTCATCCTCCAGCTTCTTGATCTGGGTGGAAAGCGTGGGCTGGCTGACGAAGCATGCCTCGGCCGCTTTGCCGAAATGGCGGTGGTCGGCCAGCGCCACCAGATATTTGAGATCACGTAGGTTCATGTGGAAGCCCTCTTGGGTTCGAGGGCGTCGCCATCGATGCCGTCGTATGGCGAAGGGCCATCCGCCCTGTGCGCCGTGGTTGCGGGAGACAGCGCCGCGTGCGCGATGCCGTGGGCGGCACGAGTGGCGCGGGCGTGGATCGTCAGATCGTTGGCCGGCTCGATGCGCGGCCGGAGATGGGCGCGGTGGCGGCCCCCCGGGCTGGCCGCCGCACCGCCGTGTTGCCCGGGCCGGCCATCGATGGCGGCCAGCCCGATTGCCCAAGCGCCATCGCGCGGGCGCAATGCGCCAAGGCCGCCGCGTTGCCGCGCCATTTCGCCGCCCGATGCCGCGCGGTGCAAGGTTTCCGCGCGTGCCGGATCGGCCACGCGGAAGACCGCGCGATCGATACCTTGGCTGGCGAACGCCGCGGCGGCCATCGCTCAGGCCGCCTTGGTCTGCTCGGCTGGGGCCGAGCTGCGGATCAGGTGATCGAAGGCGGAAAGCGAAGCGGTGGCGCCCGCGCCCATCGCGATGATGATCTGCTTGTACGGCACCGTGGTGGCGTCGCCGGCGGCGAACACCCCGGGCAGCGAAGTGGCGCCCCGTTCGTCGATCACGATCTCGCCGCGTGGACTGAGTTCGATGCCGCTGTCCTTCAGCCATTCGGTGTTCGGCAGCAGGCCGATCTGGACGAAGATGCCTTCAAGCGCCAGCGCGTGTTTTTCGCCGTGGACGCGATCCTGGTAGGCCAGGCCCGTGACCTTGCCGCCATCGCCCAGCACCTCGGTGGTCAGCGCCGAAGTGATGATGCGCACGTTCGGCAGGCTCTTCAGCTTGGCTTGCAGCACCTCGTCGGCGCGCAACTTGGCATCGAACTCGATCAGCGTGACGTGGCCGACGATGCCGGCCAGGTCGATCGCCGCCTCCACGCCGGAATTGCCGCCGCCGATCACCGCCACCCGCTTGCCCTTGAACAGAGGCCCATCGCAGTGCGGACAGAACGCCACACCCTTGGCGAGGTACTGCTCTTCGCCGGGCACGTTCATCCGCCGCCAGCGCGCGCCGGTGGAAAGAATCAGCGATTTGGTCTGCACGCTGGCGCCGCTGGCGGTGGTGATGCGGAAACCGCCTTCGACCGGCTCCAGCTTCTCGGCGCGTTGCAGGTTCATCACGTCCACATCGTAATCGCCAACGTGGTTTTCCAGCGCCGCGGCCAGCTTGGGCCCTTCGGTGTGGCTGACCGAGACGAAGTTCTCGATCGCCAGCGTGTCCAGCACCTGGCCGCCGAAGCGCTCGGCCAGCACGCCGGTGCGGATACCCTTGCGCGCGGAATAGATCGCCGCGGCCGCGCCGGCCGGACCGCCGCCGACCACCAACACGTCGAACGGCGCTTTGTCGTCGATCGCCCGCGCGGCCTTTTCCGCCGCGCCGGTGTCGAGCTTGGCGATGATCTCGGCAATGCCCATGCGCCCCGCGCCGAAGGGCTGGCCATTGAGCAGCACGGTCGGCACCGCCATCACGCCGCGCGCCTGCATTTCGTCGGCGAAGGCGGCGCCATCGACCGCGTTGTGGCGAATGCGCGGATTGAGCGCGGCCATCGTGTTCAGCGCCTGCACCACCTCCGGGCAACTCTGGCAGGACTGCGAGAAGAACGTCTCGAACCGGAATTCGCTCTCGCCGCCCGCGCCTTCGAGCGACTTGATCTGGGTGACGAGGTCATCGTCCAGCTTCGGCGGGTAGCCGCCGACGTGCAGCAGCGCCAGCACCAGCGAGGTGAATTCGTGGCCGAGCGGCAGGCCGGCGAAGCTGACGCCGAGGTCGGCGTCCTCGCGGGTGATGCGGAAGCTGGGGATGCGGCTACCTGGCTCGATGTCGGCATCGCCGGCATCCTTCAGCGAGATGCGGCCGGCGCCGGCTTCGACGATGTCGCCAAGCAGTGCGCGCATCTCGTGGCTGGCCTCGCTCTGGTCCAGCGTGGCGACCAGCGTCAATGGCGCTTGCAGGCGTTCCAGGTAGGCGGTGAGTTGGGTTTTCAGTTCGGTGTCGAGCATGAGGGGTTCCTTATCGAAAGCCGGAAAACGGGTAGGCGTTGCCATCGCGCCGGTGGCACGGGAAGCGACGAGAGAGGGCTGGAAAAAAGACAGGGCGTGGACGCATCCTGCCTTCTTCCCAACCCTCTCCCCGGTGAAGGGGAGAGGGGCTTGGTGGATTTCGGCGCCGCGAACGAAGCGCTGCCCAAGGCGGTGCGGGGAGAAGCCCGGGCTTCAGCCCAGATGCCTTCAGGGCAAGCGCCCTGGCAAGGGGGCCGCGCGCGCGGCGGACGAAATCAGATCTTGCCGACCAAGTCGAGCGAAGGCTTCAGGGTCTTCTGGCCCTCCTTCCACTTGGCCGGGCAGACTTCGCCATCGTGGTTGGCCACGTACTGGGCGGCCTGCAACTTGCGCACGGTTTCGGTGACGTCACGGGCGATGCTGTTGTCGTGCACTTCCATCGTCTTGATCACGCCTTCCGGGTTGATGATGAAGGTGCCGCGCAGCGCCAGACCTTCTTCCGGGATGAGCACGTCGAACGCCTTGGACAGCGCGTGGGTGGGGTCGCCGATCAGGGCGAACTTGGCCTTGCCGACCGCCGGGGAGGTCTCGTGCCAGACCTTGTGCGAGAAATGGGTGTCGGTGGTGACGATGAACACCTGCGCGCCGGCCTTCTCGAATTCGCCGTAATGCTCGGCGGCGTCTTCGATCTCGGTCGGGCAGTTGAAGGTGAAGGCGGCCGGCATGAAGATCAGCACGGACCATTTGCCCTTCAGGTCGGCCTCGGTGACGCTGATGAAATCGCCGTTCTTGAAAGCCTGGGCCTTGAACGGCTGGACTTCGGTATTGATAAGGGACATGAATCGCTCCTTGGTGGTTGGGGGTGTGGATGGTCGCGCCACCCAGTGACAGGCAGGTTAGAAGCGATCAATTGATATTGCAAATCGATAGTTGTGATTCGTTCAATTATCTTTACCTATTGATATGATTGCCAGACGCACTGCGTCCAGGCGAGGTGGAGCGCGTTACTCGGGTCATTTCCGGCAGGGTGTCGGTCCCCCCGCCGGCCATGCCACGGTTCGTACCCGGATCGGGGGCGGGGCGTTCCGGGGCTTTTGAGGCCATACTTCCGGCCCGGTAATCGTCTGGCGGGTGGGAAGTGGGGCGCGAAGGTGCGGGTGGTGCGGGTGATGAAGCGGAAACCGGCGGGCGAGTGCGCCCGTGCCGGCGCGGCGTGTCATACCTTGGCGGCAGGCGGCGATGAGGATGCGGGTCGCTGACCGTCTGCAAGCCGCCGCCGCGCGGATCGGCCGCGAGGACGCCGAGCATCTGCTGCTGCATGTGCTGGGTAAATCGCGTGGCTGGCTGTTCGCGCATGGCGAGGACGACATGGCGGCGCCACAGGCGGCGGCTTTCACCGCATTGGCGCAACGGCGGGCGGCCGGCGAGCCGGTGGCTTACCTCACTGGCCGGCGAGGGTTCTGGACGCTCGAGTTGGCCGTCACGCCCGCGACGTTGATTCCACGCCCGGAGACCGAATGCCTGGTGGAACTGGCGCTTGAGCGCATCGCCGCCGAGGCCGATGCGCGCATTGCCGATCTTGGCACCGGCAGCGGGGCGATCGGGCTGGCGTTGGCGGTGGAGCGTCCGCGCGCGCGGATCGTCGCCACCGATTCCAGTGCCGGGGCGCTGGAGGTGGCCGTCGAAAACGCGCGAACCCAGCGCATCCTCAACATCGAATTCCGCCGGGGCGCATGGTTCGCGCCGTTGATCGGCGAACGTTTCGATCTCATCGTCAGCAATCCGCCCTACATCGAGGCCGGAGACCCGCATCTGGGCGAGGGTGACCTGCGTTTCGAGCCGGCATCCGCGCTGGCGGCCGGCGTGGACGGGCTGGACGATCTGCGCGTCATCGTCCGCGAAGCGCCGGCGCATCTCGCCGCCGGCGGGTGGCTGCTGGTGGAGCATGGCTGGCACCAGGGCGAAGCGGTGCGGGCGCTGTTTGCCGCCGCCGGCTTCGGCGACATCGACACCATGCGCGACCTTGAACAGCGCGACCGGGTGACGCTGGGACGCCGGTATTAGCGGTTATATGCCAGGGGGCAGGGGATCAGGGGGCAGGGGTCAAAAGGTCAGAGAAAACGTTGTTCGATGGTGTGCGTGGAGGGGCATCGGCCGCGTGTTTGGTGTCGAAGAGCGTATTGGCTTGTATGTTTCATACCAGACCGCCGCGGTAGAGTTTGGGAGTCGTTGAGGCGAGCGGACCGGCCCGTGCAGCCTGGTTTTGGCTTGGGACTGTGCGCCCGTCTATGAGTAGATGGCGCACGGCCGCCGCGCCGGTCTTCGTGAAGCCCGAACGGTGACGCGCCCCGGTTTGTCCGGGCGCGCATGCACAAGCAAGGGATCTGAAGATCATGTCTGTTTCCTCATTGACAGTTGTTGGCATCGATAGCATCCAGGCCATGATCGACGCCATCCGCCAGCAGCTCGACGACGTCGAGGCGCAAATGGTCGGACATGTCAAAGCGCACTACGGCGAACTGGACAAGCTGCTGCGCTCGACCAGCGGTATCGGCCCCATTGCCAGTGCCACTCTCATTGCCGAACTGCCGGAACTGGGCAAGCTCAATCGGCGCGAGATCGCGGCCCTGGTCGGCGTTGCCCCGATGGCCAACGACTCGGGCAATACCAAAGGGCGTCGGCGTATCCAGGGCGGCCGCTTCGAGGTCCGCCGCGTGCCGTACATGGCCACGCTCACGGCTGCCAGACACTCAAGACTTTCTACGAACGCCTGCTGGCCGCTGGCAAGCAGCAAAAGGTGGCCTTGGTCGCCCGCATGCGCAAGCTGCTGACCGTGATCAACGCCATGGTTCGCACCAACAAGCCTTGGGACGAATCGCTTCATGGCGCTTGACTTTCAAGACGGTTACTCATTGCTTGATCCCCCATAGGTGATAGTGCGTGACGACCATTTCAAAGGGAAGATTCGCCAGGATGGGATGGTCCTCCAGGCTCTCCATTTCGATATGGTAACGGCCGGGCGTGGGCGGGAAGATGCTTGCCACTTCCCAGGAATCGTAAGCTCGATTGTGGTAATCGAATTTACCGATTGCAATCATTTCCTTGGTGTCCATGCCAGCGCCGTTGTGCTTAGTGAACACCTCGTCGGGGTGAGGTTCGTACCATGCCTTGCTGGGCCGGATGGTTTGTTGCATCTCGTGCAGCACGACTGGAGTGCGCTCTCCCCCTTCGATACGCCAGAGCCGGATACGGATCGGGATGGGGGATTCATACAAATAGTCTGTCCGTTTTAACGAGGCAGCCTGCTCTCCGGGCGCATAGTCCTTCGTTATCGGTATGCTGAATCTGAAGCCGACCCAGACCGGCCGTAGATGATCTCCGTCCATGGCGTTGGGCAGCTCGAAATCCGCCGTGACCTTGCTGCCGGCTTTCGGCAGGTCGAAGGGTTTGATGACCGGGAAGCCGTCGCCATAGTGGGTGGCGTCCGGTGCCGGTGGCTGGACCGATTCGCTGACCGGCGAGCAGGTGGCCATACTCATCATCAATATCGATAATCCCAGTGCGCGCATGGGCGGGCTCCATGTGGGGTGGGGCTGGGGCAGCCTACACCGTTGCGCAGGCAATACTAAGAGAGGCCGATTTGATTTAAGGCCGCTGGCTAAATCTCATAAAATGCTCTGGAAGTGGAAGGTTATAAGTGGCGACCCTCAGCCCATCCGCATCGCATGGGCTTGCTGCCGCGATTGCGCCTCGGCGTCCTGCTGCTGGGCCAGTTGCCGGTTCAGTGCATCGTTCCGCCCAAGCGTTTCCTGCATGCCTGGTGCTTGCTCGGCCGTGTCGATCGTGGCGCGGTAGCCGGGCGTGTTGCCGAGGATCAGCAGCTTGTCGCCGGAGAACACGATCTGGTCGAGCTGCTCCGGTTGGCGGATACCGTTCTGCTTGGCCTGATACATCGCCTGCATGACCCGGGCATCGTCGATATCGGCGGGCGAGTCGTCCCGGATGCGCTCGAAAAGCAGACGGTCGTTGACCGGCAGCCGGGCCAGCAGTGGGTTGGCGAGCGCCTGGCCGGAAGGGTTTGTGGACCCGGCCTGCGTCTGGTTCCAGGCGGCGGTGTGCGCTTCCATGGTGTCGCGCATGGCCTGTTGGGTGTCCAGCGCATGGCGTCTGCCGTCGTGCCCAAGCAGCCCGAGCTGGCCATTGCCCTCCAGGCTCAGTTGGGCGTTGCCCAAATCGATGTCTTCCTGCGCGGCCTTCACCGCCAGCGCGCCGGCCAGTTTTTCACTGTGCGGGCCAGGTGCGATGCCGTTGGCCCGTTCCATCCGCCGCACGGCGGACAACGCGGTGGCGAATGGCAGATGACCGGGATGGGCCGGGTCGCGGAAATCCGGCGGATACGGGTCGGGCAGGTTCTCGGTGAGCTGCCGTTGCAGCCAGTCGCGCTCCGGCAGCGGGTTTTCGGTTTCCTGGTTGAGCTTGCTGTCGGGGAAAGGGGCGGGAATGCGCTGGAGGTGTTCCTTGTTGTCCAGCACCTTCACGTCGCCTTCGAAATCCGTCACTGGTCTCGGGGTGCGGTTGAGGAGCGATTGCCGGGTGGTATGCAGCCCGGCATGGTTGAGCGCGCCCCAGGTGAAATCGATGCAACTGTTGCGCAGGCCGCCGTATTCTAGGTTGAAGTAGGTTTCTTTGCCGTCCACACCCGTATCGCCATATTCCTTGAGCTTTTGGTATTGCTCAGCGGTGATTTGGAAGGTGCGGCTGTAGGCGGGGTTTTGATAGTCCTGGTACTCGTCGAGCACCACGTGGCCGGGGCCACTGGCTCCACTCTCGATGGGGGAAAAGCCATATCCATCTTTCGTTCGGCCATCACTGATCATGTAGTACATATGCCCGGCGCGGGAGCGGGTTTCCTCCTCTCCTTGTTTGATAGGAGTGCCGGGGGCAGCCAGATAGACAGTGACGGTGTAGACCGGCTCTTTAGCCGGGTTGCGTGGATGCCAGTCATCAAAGCGGTGGCTCATGGCTTGATCCCCCATATGTGGTAATGCGTGATGACCATTTCGATTGGAAGTTGCGCCAGAATCGGGTGATCTTCCAGGCTTTCCATTTCGATATGGTAACGACCAGGCGTGGGAGGTGCGATCCGGGCCAACTCCCAAGGCTGGTAAGCTCTGTTGTGGTAGTCGAATTTGCCGATTGCAATCATTTCCTTGGTGTCCATGCCGGCGCCGCGACGAACCATGAATACGTCATCAGACTGGGGTTCGTACCATGCTTTGCTGGGCCGGATGGTTTGGTGCATCTCGTGCAGCACGACCGGAATGCGCTCTCCCCCTTCGACACGCCAAAGCCGGATACGGATCGGAATGGGTTCCGAACGTAAATAGTCCATCCTTTTCCGTGAGGCAGCTTGCTCTCCAGGCGCGTAGTCCTTGGTTTTCGGTATGCTGAATCTGAAGCCGACCCAGACCGGCCGTAGATGATCTCCGTCCATGGCGTTGGGCAGCTCGAAATCCGCCGTGACCTTGCTGCCGGCTTTCGGCAGGTCGAAGGGTTTGATGACGGG
>NZ_RFLY01000028.1 GCF_003697345.1 Solilutibacter pythonis
CCGTGGTGACCCAATAGTGGTGTGCAGGAACCTTGCCATTAAAAGCAGGGTCACGACACACCATGACTTGGAGTCCATACGGATCAATCCAACTAATTGGGTTGCCACCGACATAGGCATACGTATTAATCCCCCCCGCCAACCCAATCGGGTCCGACTGGGTATAAGTGCCCAACCGGCTGTCGTAGTAGCGGAAGCCGTTGTACCACAGCCCAGATTCCTTATCGTAGTACTGGCCGGGGAAGCCGATGTTGAGTCCACCCATGTCGTCCTGCACCACCGTGCGGTCGTAGGCGTAGTTCTGCGCCCGCCAGACCACCGCCTTGGCCGTATTAGTGACCAGCTCGGGGCGGCCCAGGTGGTCGTTGTGAACGAAGTACAGTTGGTTGTCGCGTACCAGCCCGATCAACTCCGCACCCATCCAGACATAACTACTCCAACGGCCGTTCTCGTTTTCCGCCAACAATGTGTTTTGCCCGGAATAGATGAAGCGTGTCGTGCCATCCGGCCCTTCTTTACCCACGCGCTGGTCCGCTGCATTGGTGCGGTAATACCAGGTGCCGGCCGGGCGGCGCACCGCCTGTCCGCGCGGGCCATTGGCTTCATCAAACGACACCTCTGTATTGCGTTGGTATGTCAAAAGGCGGTTGTAGGCATCGTAGCCATAGCTGGCCGCCGAGCCATTCACCCCGTAGCTGCTGCGGTTGCCGCGGCCATCGTAACCGTAGGCGTGTCCCGCCATGGCGGTAATCCGGTTGCTTCCAGGTTCGACCGTCAGAAATTCGTTCCACGGCCCAACTTGCTGCGTTTTGTTGCTGTTGGCATCGAACAGGTAGCTGGACTGCCCGCCGCCGCCATATTGCTGCAAGGTTAGGCGTGACAGGGCGTCGTAGCCATAGGTTCGGCCTTTCAAGCCATCCGCTGCGCTGGTGATCTGGGTGAGCCGGTTATTGGTATCGAACCCGTAGCCCAGGTTCAAGAGATTGGAATAGCCATCCCGGGTGGCGCTGCTGGTCAGGCGCCCATCCATATCGAACGAGCGGTTCAAGGCCAGGCCGTTTCCGAAGCGCATTTCCGCCGTGGGGCCGAAGGCTTGGTATTTGATGTCCATCGCCACGTTGTGGGTGGTGCCACCAAAGGTTGCCTGCACCACCGCCAGTTTACCTTCACGGTAGCCATAGCCCACGGAAACCCCGCTGGGGTATTGGATACCCGCCAGGCGGCCCATGCCATCGTAGCTGTAGCCGGTCCATTCATCGTTGCCATAGACGGCATCCCTGCGGACGGTCATTTGTCCATAGGGACCATAGCCGAAATTCGTCCAGGCATGGGATACGCCATCGGTCAGCATTGATAAGCCGCAAAGTTTGCCTTTGCCATTACCGCACCAGTCATAGCCATATTCGCGGCGCTCGTTGCCGCTCGTGATGGAAACCAGCCGCCCAAGGCCGTCATAGGCATAATCCAGCCCGCTGCCATCGTGCCGGGTCATTTTCACCAATTGGCCTTCGGCGTTGTGCTGGTAGGCGGTGGTGCCGCTATCGGGGCTGTATTGCGCCCATAGTTGGCCGAAGCCGTCATAGACGTAGGTCGTGGCAAGGCCGCGCGGGTCGGTGACTTTGGTGATGCGGTCGCCGGCGTCGTATTCGAAACGAGTGATGCCACCCAGCGGGTCGCGGGAGCTGATGACCCGGTTCAGTGCGTCGTACGTCAGGTTCGTTACCTGCCCCAATGAATCCGTGGAGCGGACCCGGTTGCCATTGGCATCGTATTGATAGGTGAAGTTCTGCCCGTTGTTGCCGGGTGTCGCGCGGATGCGCCCCAGTTCGTCCAGCAATACCTGGCTGGAGAATTCTATTTTGGGTATTTCGGGTGGTTGGTCATTATCGTCAATGACGCAATCTATTTTCTTTTTAGGTCCACACGGCCATGACCATGGCTTTGGCCGGCGGGGTACGATGGCGTTCTTCCGCATCTCGGTCACTTCGCCAACAAGGGAATAGTAGTAGCGCAGTTCTTCCCGCACTCCCCCGGATGTCAAAGTGGCATTGGAGGCGGAGTGGACAACATTGGTCAGCAGATCCCAATCCGGTAATGTATAGCGGTAATGAGTCATCTCTCCATCGGGCGTTCTGACCCCACTCAGACGCCCGTTGCCATCGTAGGTGTACTGGGTCGTTTGCGCGACGCCATTGAGATAGGTCTTGATTTCCGTGACCCGGCCCCGGGCATCACGAAGATAATCGGTCATCCCTCCATTGGGGTTGGTTATCCGCCCCGGTTGGCCCAGGCCGTTGTGCTGGGTGTAGACGGTCCGGTGGCCCAGGCTGTTCTCCACCGAGACAAGATTACCGACGGCATCGTAACGGGAAATCACTTGGTCGCCGGCCCCGGACAGTGGGCCATCGATGGTGACGCTGGCCAGCATTCCGTTGGGATGCTTGGCGTAAGTGTAGCGCGTGGTTTGCGTGCCGTTGTTCAGCCCGGCGCCCGACAGGTTGGTGCGGGTAATACTCTCAATGCGGCCATCGGTCGTATAGGTGTAAGTGGTTCGTAGAAGTTCGGTGCCCGTGGCCGCGCCGCCAATAGTGATGCTGGCAACCCGGTTTTCCGTCGCGTCCCACGCGTAGGTGGTCTTGCGCGCCTGCGGCGTATCGAAGCCTTCTATTTTCTCAAGAAGCTGGCCCTTGGCGTTGTGCCTGAATGTCGTCGCGTGCTTGTTGGCATCCACGCGGGTCTGTAGATAGCCGTTGGCATCGTAGGCGTTTTCGGTATCGCTGGCGGGGCAATAGGTGCTGGCCGCGCCGAGCGTGGTCTTGGGCTTGCCGTTTTCGTAGAGATGGGTGGTTTTCCTGCCCAGTGGATTGGTTTCCACCACGGTGAGCTGGCCGTTGGCACCGGACGTGTAGGTGAACTGGTACTTCTTGTAGCCATTATGTTCGCTGAGGATGGCTCTGCCCGCGCCGTCGTAGGCGAAGGTGGAGTACCGCTGTCCGTTGACGGATTTGCCGGTCAGTGCGCCGGGGCGCGCATAGTGCTCGTAGTGATAGGCGATGGTGGTGAACGGGCTTCCTGGCTGCAATGATGCCGCCAAGCGGTGCAGGCCGGCACCGAAGGCGTTGGCCGTGTAGGAGAAACCATAATGATTGCCCGCCGGATCGCGGACCGCCGTCAATTGATTGCCGTTCCAGACGAACTCGATATAGCGGCCGGAGGTATGCGTGACGCGCACGGGCGTGCTGCCCGAATAGCTGTATGTCCAGCCGATGCCGGCGCGGTTGCGAACGGAGAAGACATACCCATAGGGGCTATAGGACTCCCGGGCATCGTCCTCGCCATGCAGCATCAGCGCGCCATCGGCGGCCTGGACGATCCGGGCGATGGGAGCGGCTTTGTCTTCGTAAAAAACACCATCGGCCGCTTTCACAAATTTGATCTTGCGGCCATCCGGACGCCAGGCGTAGATCACGCTATTGCTCCCCAGCGTGCAGGAACCGCCGCCGGGACGGGGATAGCAGGCGCCGACCTTGTCGGTACCGAAGGTCAGGCGGTAATCATGGTTGCTCAGCCAGTGCTTGCCGAACAGGCCGATGCCATCCCAGTAGTGGTTGTAGGTGCGCGACAGCGAGAGCGGCATTTCCCCCGAGGAGATGAAGTCGAACTCCGGCTCGATCTTGTTGCCGGTGGACATGATGATGGGGTTGCCTTTGCAGTCGGTCGTGTCTCCAGCATCGTTCATGCCGGGATTTTCGGCCACGAAACCACCTGGCCCACCTCCGCCTCCCCCGCCGCCCCAACCGCTGTCTTCCCAGCCCCCCCAGCCCCAACCACCACCAAAGCCCCAGAACATACCTACGCAGGCATCTCTTCCCCATTTACCGGTCACCGTAATTCCATCGCATGCACTACCCGGCACTTCTAGTGTGTCAGTAACCAGAGGTTCACTGGCATGGCTCACACTTCCCCCGCCGCCCATCCAGCCAAGCGCCATTACTGCGGCCAACGTCGTGAATCGCTTCACCGTCCCCTCCCCAATTCGGTTGATTGTCTTTTCCAAGCGCGGATCGATCCGCCACGCCTGCCTCCCGTCGAAGACACTTACAGTAAACGAAAACAGCCGTCAAGCGTATATAGGCTGCCGATAACGACCAAGCGATTGACCGAGCAACTCACCAACCGGGAAACCATTCAACCAGCCTAATGCGAGACAAACGCGGGAACAGGCTCCCGAATACCGGAAACCGCTCGACACGGGCTACACGACACCCCTCAGCCCCGCATCGACAGCCGCCGCAGGAATGCGGCCAATTGCGGTTCCTCGACAATCCCCACGGCCTCGGCCAGTGGCCACCAGCGGCGCTGGCGCTGGCCGGCCTCGGGATAATCCTCCGCCAACTCGCGCACTTCGACCGGGAATACCCACACCTCCAGCCACGATTTTCCCCGGCCACGCCCCGGCTTGAGGTAACGGTAGCGGCCGAGCGCCGTCTCGCCCACGGCGCCGATCACACCGGCTTCCTCCCACGCTTCCTGCAACGCGGCCGCGGCCAGTCCGCGGTCTTTCATCGGCCAGCCCTTGGGCAATATCCAGCGGCCACGGCCGCGCGTGGTGATCAGCAAGACTTCGCGCGATTCGCCTGCGCCACGCAGGCACAGCGCGGCCACCTGCAAATGCCGGGGCCGGCGGCCAAGAATATTGCGCAGAAAACGGAAAATCGTCATGTGGATATTCTCGCGCAACCGTTTCTCCGTGGAAGCCCGCCCACCGCCAATATTTTCGGATGACGCCAGGCGGCCTGGCGCATCAAGACCCGCGAGCGGCGATACCGCGAAGCGCCGCGCGCGCCACGCTCAATACGCGAACTCGCGGAACACCCGATCGATATCCCCGCCCCATTCGCCGTGGAACAGCGCGAGCTTGCGCTCGGCGGCGGTCTGGCCGGCCTCGGCCATTTCCACCAGTGGATCGAGGAAGGCCGATTCGTCCTGACCGCAGGCATTTTTCACGCCGCGCCGCTTGAGCCCGGCGCTGGAAATCTTCAACACCTCGATCGCCAGTTCGCGCACCGTCGCGCCACGGAATGGCAGTTTCAACGCATGCTTCGGCACGCCCTCGCGCAGCGCGTAGCGTTCTGTCATCGAAAAATCACGCACCAGTTCCCAGGCGGCATCGAGCGCGGCATCGTCGTACAGGAGGCCGACCCAGAATGCCGGCAAGGCGCACAGCCGGCCCCACGGGCCGCCATCGGCGCCGCGCATCTCCAGATATTTCTTCAGCCGCACTTCCGGGAAGGCGGTGGTCATGTGGTCGTTCCAGTCGCGCAGCGTCGGTAGTTCGCCGCGCAGGCCATCCAGCTCGCCGGCGAGGAAGGCGCGGAACGAGCGGCCAGCCAGGTCGAGGTATTCGCCATGGCGGTAGCTGAAATACATCGGCACATCGAGCAGATAATCGACGTAGCGTTCGTAGCCGAAGCCGTCCTCGAAGACGAAATCGAGCATGCCGGTGCGCCCGGCGTCGGTATCGGTCCAGATGTGCGAGCGGTAGCTCTGGTAGCCATTGGGCTTGCCGTCGGTGAAGGGCGAATCGGCGAACAGCGCGGTCGCCACCGGTTGCAGCGCCAGCGAGACGCGGAATTTCTTCACCATGTCGGCCTCGCTGGCGTAATCGAGGTTGACCTGCACGGTGCAGGTGCGGGTCATCATGTCGAGGCCTAGGCCGCCCACCTTCGGCATGTAGTCGCGCATGATCCTGTAACGGCCCTTCGGCATCCACGGCATCTGCTCGCGCCGCCACTTGGGCTGGAAGCCCATGCCGAGGAAGCCGAGGCCGAGTTCGTCGGCCACCTCGCGCACTTCGCGCAGATGGCCGCCGACCTCGCGACAGGTGTCATGGATGGTGGCGAGCGGCGCGCCGGAGAGTTCGAGCTGCCCGGCCGGCTCCAGCGTCACCGAGGCGGCGTCGCGGGTCAGCGCGATGAGCCGGCCATGCTCCTCGCCGGGCGCCCAGCCGAACCGGGTCAAGCCCTTCAGCAGCACCTCGATGCCGCGCTCGCCGTCGAACGCGGGCGGGCGCAGGTCATCGAGGCGGAAGCCAAACTTCTCGTGCTCGGTGCCGATGCGCCAGTCGGCCTTCGGTTTCTCGCCCGAGGCAAGCACTTCGACCAGCTGCCGGCGGTGGGTGATCGGGGTCTCGTTGGCGTCGGAAGGGCCGGACATGGGCGGCTCGCGTAAAGGGAGCCGCCACTATAAAGGCCGGGATCAGTTTCCGGCGTCGAGCCGCAGCCAGCCGGCCAGCACCGCGCGGGCCTCGTCCACGCCCTGCTTGGATTCGCCGGAAAACACCTGCGCGCTGATCGAGTCGCCGAACGCGGCGGACAGTTCGCGCCGCACCTGTTGCAGGGTGTTGCCGGCGGCGCCGCGCGAGAGTTTGTCGGCCTTGGTCAGCAGCGCGTGGGCGGGAATCCCGCGCATCGCCGCGTAGCCCAGCATCTGCCGGTCGTACTCCTTCAGCGGGTGGCGGATGTCCATCACCACCACCAGCCCGGCCAGCGCCTGGCGGGTCTCGAAATATTGGGCGATGAAAGCCTGCCAATGCTCCTGCATCTCCTTCGGCACCTTGGCATAGCCGTAGCCGGGCAGGTCGACCAGATGCGCATCGGCGAACGGCGGCAGTTCGAAGTAGACCAACTGCTGGGTGCGTCCGGGCGTCTTGGAGACACGGGCCAGCGCATTCTGCTGGCAGATGGCGTTCAATGCGCTGGATTTGCCGGCGTTGGAACGGCCGGCGAACGCGGCCTCGCGGCCGGTATCGGCCGGCAATTGACGCGGCGTATGGGCGGAAAGCAGGTAACGGGCGGGGGCGAAGAAGTTTTTCATCGGCTAGGATGATAGCGGGGTGTCCCGCCTTGGCGTTTGACCATGCGCCGCGGCCGGGACGATAATTCCACGGTTTCGACACCTGCTTGTCGCCCGCGTCTTTCTCCGGAGTTTCCGAATGCGCAACGCCCGCCTCATTGGCATCGCCGGTCTGGCCGCCCTGGCCGCCGCGGTGGCCGTCGCCCAGACCACCGTGAATCCGCTGCCGGAACAGGCACCCGCCGAGACCGCGCCGATCGATGCGGCCGCCGCCGCCCCGGCCATGGACGCAGTCGCCGAGCTGGCCACCACCCACTGGGGCGACCCGCAGGCAGGCGCCGCCAAGGCCGGCGTCTGCGCCGCCTGCCACGGGCTGGACGGCAACGGCACCAACCCCCAGATGTATCCACGTATCGCCGGTCAGGGCGAGCGCTACCTCGCCACCCAACTGGCGCTCTTCAAGAGCGGCCAGCGCGTCAACGAAATCATGCAGCCTTTTGCCGCCACCCTCTCGGCGCAGGACATGCGCGATCTGGGCGCTTACTTCGGCGGCAAGCTCGCCGGCGCCGGCGCCGCCAACGACTCGGTGATCGAAGACGCCGACAGCCCCAACAAGGGCATGAAGTTCTACGAACCCGGCCAGCGCATCTACCGCGTCGGCGATGCCAGCCGCGACATCCCGGCCTGTTTCGCCTGCCACGGCCCAGCGGGCGCCGGCAACTCGGGCGCCTACTACCCGCACATCGGCGGCCAGCAGGACTGGTACATCGCCCGCCGCCTACAGGAATACCGTAGCGGCCAAACCACGGTGAAGAACCGCGCGCATTTCGACATCATGGCCACCGTCGCCAAACATCTGAGCGATGAGGAAATCCGCTCACTGGCCAGCTACATTCAGGGCCTGCACGACGTGGCCGACCAGGCGCCCGCCGCCCAGGTCGCCAAGGTCAAAGCCGCCGGCCCGATCGCCGCCCCCGGCACCCCGATGCTGAAGAGCACCACCGCCACCGCCCCGACAGCGGCCGAAACCACGGCGCAATGAGTCGGCGGCGGGAACTTTCCCCTCGGCTGGCGGTCACAGCCATGCTCCTTGAGATTTGCGCCAGCCTTCGGGCTGGCGTTTCTTTGTCCGCAGATCCCCCGCCCCCCACTACCGTGGAGCCATAGATGTCCCCCCTCCGTATCGCCAGCATCGCTTTTCTCGCCGCATTCGCCCTGCTGTTCTCCACGGCCGCCCCGGCCCAGGAGGGCGCGCCGGTCGAGGGCCGCGACTACCAGTTGATCGACAACGGCCAGACCTTCGCCAACCACAAGCAGAAGATCGAGGTGGCCGAGGTCTTCGGTTACTGGTGCCACCATTGCCGTAATTTCCAGCCACTGGTGGATACATGGAAAGCCACGCTGCCGGCGGATGTCGATTTCGTCTACGTCCCGGCCACGTTCAACCCCAACGATCCCTTCGCCCGCGCTTATTTCGCCGCGCAGCAGCTGAAGATCGCCGAGCGCGCCCATCTGGCCCTGTTTCGCGCCATCCACGACGAGCGCAGCTTCCCGGCCAACGCCAGCGCCGAGGAACTGGCCGCCTTCTATGCCAATTACGGCGTCGCCGCCGAGCAGTTCCTCGCCGCCATGAATTCGCCCGAGGTCGCCTCGCAGATGCGCTGGGCGCGCAAATTCATCGAGAACGCCAAGGTGCAGGGCACGCCGATGCTGATCGTCGGCGGCAAGTACCGCGTCCTTGGCCGCAGCCATGCGGATGCCATTCGCATCGCCGGACAGTTGGTCGCACAATTGCGAGCCCAGCGCCGCTGAGCGCCCCACCCGAAACGGAGAGAAGACCGATGATGCGCCCACTGACGCTCACCCTCCCGCTGCTGCTGATCCTGGCCGCCTGCAACAAGCCGGCCGAAACCCCGGCGACGAACGATTCCGCCCCGGCCAGCGCCACGCCAGCCTCGGCCGGGACGGCCCCGCCCGAGGCTGGCGGCGAGACCGCACCGCCCCCGGCGCAGACCACCGCCAAGGACAACCTGGTCCCGGGCAAGGACTACGAACTGGTCGAGAACGGCCAGCCGTTGCAGCCGCTCGACGGCAAGGTCGAAGTGGTCGAAGTCTTCGCCTATCCCTGCGGCCACTGCGCGGCGTTCAACCCGCTGGTGGAATCGTGGAAGAAGAAATTGCCGGCCGATGTCCGCTTCAACGCCGTACCGCTGCCGAGCAGCGACAACGACCCCGCCGCCCGCGTCTACTACGCCGCGGAAACCACGGGTCAGTTGGACAAGGTGCACCAGGCGATGTTCGACGCCATTCACCTGAAGCGCGCGCTGCGGCCGAATGCCACCAGCCAGGACATCCTCGATTACCTCGGCAAGCAGGGCGTGGACACCCAACTGCTTGGCGAAGCCATGAACAGCTTCGCGATGACCGCGCGCCTCGGCCAGGGCTATCAGTTCGCCCAGCGCAGCGGCGTCACCGGCACCCCCACCCTGGTGGTCAACGGCAAGTACCGCGTGCTCGGTCGCAGCCACGAGGAGCAGTTGCAGATCGCCAATGGCCTGATCGCCAAGGAACGCGCCGCCGGCGCCCAGTAATCCCCTCGATGGCCTTCACTCGCCTGAAACTGCTGTCGGCCAACATCCAGGCCGGCAGCAGTACCCGCCGCTACAGCGATTACGCCACCCGCAGTTGGTCGCACGTACTGCCGATCGGCGGCAAGCGCGGCGCGTTGGACGCCATCGCCGAACTCGCCGGACGCCACGACATCGTCGGCCTACAGGAAGCCGATCCCGGCAGCTTTCGCTCCGGCTTCACCAACCAGACCCACTACCTGGCCAACCGCGCCGGTTTCTCCTACTGGACCCATCAACCCAACCGCAGCGTCGGCGGCGTGGCCTCCAGCGCCAACGGCCTGTTGAGCCAGATGGAACCGCTGGAAATCGGCAGCCATGCGCTGCCGGGCCGGGTGAAGGGCCGCGGACTGCTGGTCGGACGCTTTGGCGAAGGCGACAACGGGCTGCTGATCGCGGTCGCCCACCTGTCGCTTGGCGTGCAGTCGCGGCTGTCGCAATTGGCCTTCATCGCCGAGGTGCTCGGCAAAGCGGAAAACGCCGTGCTGATGGGCGACTTCAATTGCCGCATCGACCAGCCGGAAATGGACGTGCTGTTCCACCGCACCCGGCTGCAACCGCCGGACTGCGACGTCCACACCTTCCCCGCGTGGAAACCCGACCGCGCCATCGACCACATCCTCACCACCGGCAACATCGCCAGCCTGGCGCGCCGCGCCCTGCCCGCGGCGGCTTCCGACCATCTCGCGCTGTCGGTGGAGCTGGACGTGCCGAAAAGCGCACTGGCGCGCTGACCCCCCAGCCATCAGCCCCCGCCACATGGGGGCGGCCGCCTGAAACGGCACTTTGCCGACCCGACGAACACCGAACTGAATCCGCAAGCCCGTGCGTGAAGTGCGGAAAGCTTCCCGCCATCCGTCACGACCGCTACGGCTCAAAGGGTGCGCATACGCTCCCGGACGGACGTGTGCGCTTACTGATGTAGCCTTGGGGCGGAACCATTCTTAATCGGTTGACAAGCATTTCCGGGGAGGGAACTGCATGGGTAATCTCACCAAGATCAAAATCGTGGCCGCCGCCGGCTTGTTGCCGCCGGCCTTGGCCGCTGGCCTGTACCTGGCCGGCCAACTGGCGTCCATACTGCTGAAGGTAGATTCACCCTACTCCTGGTACGCCACCTGGTGGCATTACTATCGGGCAATCGATCTGCCACAGCTCGCGCCCCATACCGGCAAGATCAAGCTCGCCACCGGCATCGGCTTCGGCCTGCCACTATCGATCTATCTCTTCCTGTTGGTTCCCCTTCTCAGGCCGAAGGAAAAATCTCCGCACGGCGAGGCCCGCTTCGCATCCAAGCGTGACTTGGCCAGGCATGGCATGTTCAAAACCACCGCCACCAGCCTCGTGGTGGGCAGGATGGGCGACAAGCTGCTGCGGCTTTCCGGCCAGCAATTCGCCATCCTCGCCGCCCCCACCCGCAGCGGCAAGGGCGTGGGCGTGGTCATCCCCAATCTGCTGGACTACCAGGGCTCGGTAGTCGTGCTGGACATCAAACAGGAGAACTTTGGCCTGACTTCCGGGTGGCGGGCCAGCCAAGGACAAGGGATATACCTGTTCAACCCATTCGCCGAAGACCGACGCACCCACCGCTGGAACCCGCTCAGCTACGTATCCGACGACCCCGATTTCCGCATCTCCGAGCTGATGAGCATCGCCGCCATGCTCTACCCCGACGGCGCGGATTGGCAGAGATTCTGGGTCAGCCAGGCGCGCAACGCCTTCATGGCCTTCTCGCTCTACCTGTTCGAAAGCCGGGACCACCAGATCAGACAGAAACATCCACAGGAAAAGTGGGTCACGCCCACGCTTGGCGCCATCCATCGCCTGTCTTCCGGCGATGGCCGCGGCCGGTTCAAGACTTATTTGAAGAAACTATCGGAAACCGACTACCTGAGCGGCGAAGCCAGAACCGCGTTCGCCAACCTGCTGTCGCAGGCCGATGAAACTTTCGCCTCGATCATGGGCGCCTTCAAAGAACCCTTGAATGCGTTCATCAACCCGATATTGGATGCCGCCACCAGCGCCAACGATTTCCTGCTCACCAAAGTGCGCAAGAAGAAGATGACCCTCTACATCGGCATCCAGCCCAACAAACTGGCCGAAAGCCGGCTCATCCTCAACCTGTTGTTCAGCCAGCTCATCAACCTCAACACCCGGGAGTTGCCACAGGACAACCCGGAACTCAAACACCAATGCCTGCTGCTGATGGACGAATTCACCGCCATCGGAAAAATCGACATCATCGCCAGCGCGGCAAGCTACATGGCCGGCTACAACCTCCGGCTACTGCCAATCATCCAGAGCATGTCGCAACTGGATGCGGTCTACGGCAAGGACGTATCCCGCACCCTCATCACCAATCACGCCCTGCAAATCGTCTATGCGCCACGCGAACAAAAGGACGCCAACGATTATTCCGAGATGCTGGGCTACACCACCGTGCGCCAACGCAACCGCTCGCGAACGCATGGCCGCCAGGGCGGCGTAAGTTTCAACGAAACCGAACAACGCCGGGCACTGATGCTGCCACAGGAACTGAAAGCCATCGGCTTCGACAAGGAAGTTTTTTTCTACGAGGGACTCCCGCACCCGGTACTGTGCGAAAAAGTGAAATACTTCGAGAGCAAATATTTCACCCGACGATTGCTGCCAAAGGTGAAGATACCCGAACTGGAATTGAATACCTCCCCGTGAACGACGCGGAAACGCCACGGAACGATACCCATGAACGAAACGGAGAGAACCGCAATAGCCAACGCAAACATCCGTGGCGAACGGCAAATATCGATCCGTGCGGGGACAGCGCCAGACCGGCCGTCTCTGTGAAAACACCCCCACTCAGGAAGCCAGACCATGAAGATCATCGACAACCTTTTCAGGCGAAAAGAACCGAAAGAGCCGTGGCCGCTTCGGTTCGATAGTTATTCATTGGGTGCATATTGCTTCAATACACTCAAGTGCAGAATCATCTTCAATCGACGCCAGCTCTCTTTATATCTCGACGAGCCTTCTGGGAAACCTCTCCCCAAGGAAAACTGGAGCGCTTCGTTTGGCAGTACGGAAGCATTCGAGACTCGCGGATTCCCTTCGCCTGTCGACATCAAATGGACGGCATTGGATGGCATCGAACGCGAAACGGAGATAGACCTGGAGACGGTCTTCCCGGGGCATGAAATCCTGCATAACGTGCCACGCGAAAGTGTTGATGAATACTGGGCCACTCACATGAAACATCATGCACGAATTTACTTAGAAATCAATGACCGCACCATCAATATCTACATAAAAGCTCGCGTCCCCACAAACATAATAGAAGACCCCATTGGATGCCCGGGCAAAATAATATCTCACCGTGACATGTTGCTGGCCTGGACGAGAACCTACCAAGGGGAGTGAACCACATGACCGAGCACCGTAAGAAAGTTTCCCTCATGCTGGGCCAGGATGGCTTACCCATGGACGATGTCTCGCACTACGAGGCGACGCCTGAACATCTACGCAGCTTCGACCAAGCCTCCGATCAGCTATCCAAGTTCAAGGCGCCTC
>NZ_RFLY01000029.1 GCF_003697345.1 Solilutibacter pythonis
GGCCGCGTTGGCGGGCGTCGCGGATGCGGCGGTGGTGTTGGAGGGTCGGGGCGAGGGCGCGTGTTTGTTGGGGTATGCGGTGGCGGAGGCCGGTGTTGCGCTGGATGCCGAGCAACTGCGTGAGCAATTGCGCACCCAGCTGCCCGACTACATGCTGCCGCGGCAGATCGTGTTGCTGGCGGCGTTGCCGCTCACGGTCAACGGCAAGCTCGATCGAAAGGCGCTGCCGAAGCTGGAGCAAGACGCATCCTCCGATGCTGCACCACTCGAATCGCCCACCGAGCACCGCCTTGCCGCAGTGTGGCAATCGTTACTTGGCGGCAAGCTGCCGGGACGCGATGCCAACTTCTTCACCCAGGGCGGTCACTCGTTGTTGGTCGTGCGTCTGGCCGAAGCGATCCGTGTGGCGTTCGACGTGGCCGTACCCCTCAAGTCGCTGTTCGAGCAACCGCGTCTGGTCGATCAGGCGAGCCTGATCGATGCCCTGAGCGCGCCTGCCGCCGTGGCCGATTCGAGCGACGAATCCATGGAGACTTTCGCGCTATGAACGTATCGCAACTGCTGATCGAGTTGCGTCGCCGTGGCGTGCAGCTGAGTCTGGTCGATGGTCGCATACAGGTGCAGGCCCCCAATGGCAGCCTCACCGACGCGTTGCGCCAGCAACTTCAGGCCTGTCGCGATGAGTTGGTTGCGCTGTTGGCCGCAAATCATGCGGATATCGACGTAATTCCGCGTGCCGAGGATCGCGACGATGCCCCGCTGTCGCCGGCGCAGGAACGCTTGTGGCTGCTGCAACAGATCGAATCCGATGCGGCCCTGTACCTGATCCCCAGCGCCATCGAGCTGAGTGGCGAGCTCGATGTACAAGCCGTGCAAAGCACGATCGTCGCATTGATGCATCGCCATGAGGCGCTTCGCACGGTCTTCCGCGAACACGATGGCGAGGTCCGCGCGCAGCGTTTGCACCAATGGGAGGCCCCGTTCGCATTGGTCGACCTGAGCGAAACGGATAACCCCGATGCGCATCTGACTGAACACCTCGCGCAGGAATGCGGCCGCGGCATCGCCATCGATCGCGAGCCGATGCTGCGCGTGCGGCTGTTTCGGCTCGATACCCAGCACCATGTGCTGCTGATGTTGCTCCACCACATCGCCGGTGACGCGCGTTCGCTTGCCGTTTTGACCCAGGAATTCGCGCAGGGCTACGCCGCGAACCTGACGGGAACCCGACCCGAGTGGGCACCTTTGCCACTGCGCTACGCCGATTATGCCCATTGGCAACGCGAACGCTGGGCTTCCGGCACGGGCGAGCGGGACTTGGCATGGTGGTGCGAACAGTTGGAAGGACTGGCGCCCGTGCATGCTTTGCCCTTGGATCGACCGCGTCCGGAACAGCTCGATAACGCCGGCGCCCGCCACACTGTGCAAGTGAACGCGCAGATACGCACGAATCTGGCGAATCTGGCACAGGCCAGCGGTACCACCATGTTCGTGGTATTGCAGGCCGCATTTGCATTGCTGCTCAAACGCCACGGCTTCGACCCCGATGTCGCGTTCGCCACCCCCGTGGCGGGGCGCGATCGCATCGAACTGGTACCGCTCGTGGGCTTCTTCGTCAACACACTGGCGATGCGTCATCGCGTCGATGAGGGACTGACCGTCCGCCAATGGCTGGAACGTACGCGGGAGGCAACCCTGGCCGCATTCGCGCATCAGGATGTGCCGTTCGAGAAGCTGATCGAAGCATTGAGCCCGGCGCGCAGCCTGAGTCACGCCCCGCTCGTGCAACTGATGCTGTCCTACCAGAGACGCGAATCTGCGCAACCGTCCCTGCCGGGGCTGACGCTGCGGCCCTGGCCGCTGCCGCAGGCGGGCAGCAAGTTCGAGCTGTCACTCGACGCGACCGATGGCGATGAGGGCATCGAACTGTCATTCGAATACAACACGCGCTTGTTCGACGCGGCGCGCATCGCGGCGATGGCTGCGCATCTGCGGACGTTGCTCAGCCAGATGTGCGCGACGCCGGATGCCCCACTGCATTCGCTCGACATGTTGGAGGCGGAGCGACGCGCGCAGTTGGAGGACTGGGAAGGGCAGGTACGTGTCACCGGCGAGCGTACCGCGTTGTCGTCGATTCTTGCCTGGGCCGAAAAGACCCCGGACGCCATCGCTTTGGTGGAGGGGGCACTTGTAATCAGCTATCGCGAGCTGGTCGAACAAGCCGGCCGATACGCCGCCGGGCTTGCCGCGCATGGCGTGCGCGCGGGCGACACCGTGGCGCTGTGCCTGCCGCGTTCGCGGGCAATGATCGAATCCATGCTGGCCTGTCATTGGCTGGGCGCGGCCTATCTACCTATCGATCCGGCACAGACACCCGAACGCATCGGCTTCATGGTGGAAGACAGCAACGCTCGCCTGCTGGTATCGCAGGCACCGCTGGAAGGTGTCGCCTGGGTGTCCGTGGATGCAATGGCATCCGATCGCAGCGTGCCGGATCTCGTGTCGGGGCTCGATGATCCGGCCTACGTCATCTATACCTCCGGTTCGACGGGCCGTCCCAAGGGCGTGCGCATCACGCAGCGCAACCTGGCCAGCTACATCGAGGCTGCATCGGCCCTGTACGGCATTGCTTCCACCGACCGCGTGCTGCAGCTCTCGACGTTGGCGTTCGACATCAGCGCGGAGGAGATTTTCTGCACACTGACCGGTGGCGCCACGCTCGTGTTACGTGACGACGAAGCCGTCGCCGGTGCCGCCGGTTTCGCTGCCTGCGTTCAGCGACACGACATCAGCGTTGTTTCGCTGCCCACCGCGTTCTGGCATGTGCTCTGCGACGACCCGCGCACCGCGATTCCAGCGGGTAGCCCGTTGCGGTTGGTCGTGGTCGGCGGTGAAGCCGTCCAAGCGGATCGTCTGCGCGCATGGCGGGAGGCTGTCGGATCACGCGTCCGTCTGCTCAACAGCTACGGCCCGACCGAAGCTACCGTCGCCGCCAGTTGCGCCGATCTCACATGCGCCGAAACCGTATCCATTGGTCGCCCCTATGCCAATACACGCTGCCTGGTACGGCAGGGGAGCACACGCGTTCCTGCGGGCGTGGTCGGCGAGTTGGTGCTGGCGGGAGCGGGCGTCGGCGAGGGCTATGTCGGCCATGCCGCGCAGGGCGCATCGGGCTTTGACGTGATCGAGGGCGAGCGCGTCTATCGCACCGGTGATCGCGTGCGCTGGCAGGATGGCGAGCTGATCTACATGGGTCGCCACGACGATCAGGTCAAAGTACAGGGCTTCCGGGTGGAACCGGCCGAGGTGGAAGCGTGCTTACGGTCGATTCCCGGGGTGCTCGACGCGTGCGTGGTCTGCATGCACGATCCGCAACGGGAGAATCGTCTCATCGCATACTGGTGCGGCGGCACGCAGGCGTTGGACGAGTCACGGTTGCGCGCCGAACTGGCACGGCAACTGCCGTTCTATCTGGTGCCTGCGCAGCTGGTGCGGCTCGATTCCCTGCCACTCAGTCGCAATGGCAAGCTTGACCGCGGCGCATTGCCCAGGCCCCACTGGGAGACGCCTTCGGCCAACGACGAACCACTCGCCGACGACCAGCAGGCGTTGTTGCTGCTGTTCCGCGAAGTACTGGGGCGGCCGGACTTCGGGCCCGATGACGATTTCTTCCGCGCGGGCGGCCATTCGTTGGCGGCCGCACGGCTGGCGGGCCTGATTCGAACCCGACTGGGTAGCCCGATGACGTTGCGCGCACTGTTCGCCGCACCCACCGTCCGGGCACTTGCGGCGGCGCTGGAGCCGATCGGCGCAGACGAACCCGCTCCGGTCGCCATCGCTCGCGGCGGTCGTCTTCCGCTGTCACCGGCGCAACAGCGGCTGTGGTTCCTACAGCAACTCGATCCTGCCTCGCCAAGCTACAACATGCCTGGCGCATGGCGGATCGAAGGCCCGCTGGATCGCGCCGCGCTACAGGCGGCGTTCGCCAGCGTGTTCGAGCGGCACGAAGTGCTGCACAGCCGGATACTGGCCGAGGATGGGGAGCCTTACCTCGTCCCACAGGAGACGCCGCTGCTGCCGTGGCACGAGCAGGACTTGCGCGCACTCGATCCACAAACGCGGGCGCAGCGCTTGCAGGCGTGTATCGATTCCATGGCCTGCACGCCATTCGACCTGGCGAGGGACGTTCCGCTGCGCATGCGGTTGCTGCAATTGCAAGACCACGAACATGTCTTGCTGGCCTGCCTTCACCACATCTGTGCCGACGGGGCTTCGTTGGGCCTGTTGTTGGAAGAGGTGGCTGCGGCGTACGCCGCGCTGCGCCAGGGCGCCGCTCCTATCTTGCCGCGACAAGCCTTGCAATACGCCGACTATGCGCACTGGCAACAGCGTCTGCTCGGCACTGGCCAGGAGCAGCCCCTGCTCGACTACTGGCGCGATCGTCTACACGGCGCACCGACCGTCCATGCGCTGCCGTTGGATTACCCGCGGACGGAGCGGCCCGATCATCGTGGAGATCACCACGCATTTGAACTGCCGGTCGCACTGGTGGCGCGACTCGATGCACTCGCGGCGCAGTGCGGCGTCACGCCATTCCTGTTGCTGAAGACGGCATTTGCCGCAGTGCTCGCGCGTTATGCCGATAGCGACGAGATCATGCTGGGTACGCCGGTATCCGGCCGCGACCGGCCCGAGTTCGAATCGCTGGTCGGTTTCTTCGCCAACACGCTGGTGTTGCGCGAACGTATCGATCGCGATCGCAGCCTGCCGCAATTGCTGGAAGACACACGAGACCAGCAATTGGCCGATCTCGCCCACCAGTCCTTGCCCTTCGAGCGCCTGGTGGAGCAACTCGGCCTGGCGGGGCAGGGCGTGCACGCGCCGGTGTTTCAGATCCTGTTCGCGCTGCATGAAACGGGGAGCGAGTTCGGCTTGCCGGACGTGCATGTGAGCGCGATGGACAGTCATAGCCAGACGGCCAAGTTCGACCTGAGTCTGCATTTGACCCGGCGCAATGGCGCGTTGTCCGGCAATGTCGAATTCGCGACGGCGTTGTTCCATCCGCAGACGATCCTCAGCCTCGCCGAAAGCTTCAAGGCGCTGCTGAGCGATCTGGTGGAGCGACCAGACACGCCTATCTCGCACCTGTCTTTGGCAAAGTCGGAGTCGCTGACGCCACTGTCAACGCCGCCGTCTTCCACCGATCTGTGGACGCGGTTCGCCGATGCGGTCGCGGCCGACCCGGATGCCATCGCGCTCGATCACGGCGAACAGCGCATCGGATACGCGCAACTCCTCGAACGTGCCGAGCAATGCGCTGGATTCCTGCACGCGCAGGGCGTACGTGGCGGCGACTGCGTCGGTCTGTGCCTGGCGCGCGGAGTCGCCTCGATCACCGCGATGCTGGCGTGCCTGCGTCTTGGGGCGGCCTATCTGCCGCTGGATCCGGCCTACCCCCGCGATCGTCTGGCGCTCATCGTCGCTGAAGCCGCACCGCGTTGCGTGCTGCTGGATGACACGGGAGCCGCGTTGCTCGCAGGCACTCAGGCTTCCTGTTTGTCCATGCCGAGCGTGCGTGCCGCGCAGCATTCCGCACCGCCTCCGCATGTCGACAATGTCGAGGCGCCGGCCTATGTGCTCTACACGTCCGGTTCCACTGGCACCCCCAAGGGTGTCGTCATGCCGCATCGGGCGCTGACACAGTTGCTCACCGCGCAGACGGTCTTGCAGCCGCGACTGGGCGAACGGCTCGCCACCCTTCAGTTCACGTCGCTCAATTTCGACGTTTCGTTCCAGGAAATCTTCACCGCGCTGACTACCGGCTCGCGCCTGGTGCTGGTGGACGAAGCGCAGCGGCTCGATCTGCCAGCGCTCGTGGATCTGATCCGCGCAAGTGGAATCGAACGCCTGTTCCTGCCCGTGGCGGTTCTCGGCTTGTTGCCATCGCTGGTATGCGAGCCACTGCCTTCGCTGCGGGTCATCACCGTGGCGGGCGAGGCACTGTCGATTAGTCCAGCGCTACGTGATTTTTTCAAGGCGCATCCGCACTGCCGCTTGGTCAACCACTACGGACCGACCGAAACGCATGTAGTTACCGCGCACAATCTTCCCAACGATCCCGCGCGATGGCCCGCGCTTCCTCCCATCGGGGCGCCGTTGCCGAACCTGCGTCTGTGCGTGCGTGACGCGCTCGGTAGCGTCGTTCCGCCTGGTGCAATCGGCGAGCTGTATGTCTCAGGCCCGGCACTGGCACTGGGATATTTGGGACGCCCCGACTTCACCGCCGAGCGCTTCGTGATCAATGCGGATGGAGAACGCGCCTATCGAACCGGCGACCGCGTATATGTCGGCGGCGATGGCGAGCTGCGTTACCTGTCGCGCAACGACGGCCAGATCAAACTGCGTGGCTTCCGTATCGAAACGGGCGATGTGGCGGCGCAATTGCAAGCGGTGCCAGGCGTGAGCGCCGCGGCGGTGGATCTGCGTCGCGATCCGACGGGCGAACCGCGTCTCGTGGCATGGCTGGCCAGCGATGCGGATGCGGAAACGCTTGTCGAGCAGGCTCGTCAGCGGCTGGCGCACACGCTACCGGCTTTCATGTTGCCGGAAGCCTATGCCGTTCTGAGTAGGTTGCCGATGACGGTCAACGGCAAGCTGGATCGCGCAAAGTTGCCGGAGCCCGAATGGCAGCGGACTGTCGCGCAAACCCAATCGCCCGCTACGCCGACGGAAGCGCGCTTGCTGCCGTTGTGGTGCGAATTGCTCGGCAATGAAGCCTTGGGCGTCACCGACAACTTCTTCACCCACGGCGGACATTCGTTGCTGGCGGTCAAACTCCTTGCGCGCGTGCGCGAGGAATTCGGCGCCGCGCCGTCATTGGCGAGGTTGTTCTCAGGCCCGACCGTGCGTGAACTGGCGAACCAATTGGATCAGAAGGGAGTCGTGAACGAGGGGCCGGTGCCGCTGGATCGCGAGGGCCCACTGCCGCTGTCGTTCGGCCAAGCGCGGCTATGGGCGCTGGAGCAACTTTCACGTGGCGCCGCCGACTATCTGATTCCCGCGGTCGTCCAATTGGATGGCGATCTCGATAGCGAACGTTTGTTCGTAGCCTTCGAGGCTGTCGTGGCCCGCCACGACATTCTGCGTACTCGATTCGTCGAGCACGAAGGCGAGATCCATCAGGTCGTGGGTGAGCATGACGCAGCTCGAGCCTGGATTCGCGAAGATGCAAGCGCCTGGAACGATGTCATGTTCCAGGCGCGTATCGCCGATCTGGCCACGGCGCCTATCGATCTCGGCCGCGACCAGCCGCTGCGTATCGCGCTGCTGCACCGAGCAGCCGATCGTCATGTGCTCGTACTCGTACTGCATCACATCGCGGCGGACGCGGCCTCGCTGCCAGTGTTGCTACGCGATATGCAGATAGCGTACGACGCTCCGGGGCAAGCCTTGTCGCCACTGTCGCTGCAATACGGCGATTACGCGAGCTGGCAGCGCGAGGGCGAACGTGACGGGCGTACAAAGGCGGACCTGGACTGGTGGTGTGCGCAGTTGCAAGGCCTGCCAACGGTGCATGGTCTTCCACTCGACAAGCCGCGTCCGCCGCAGCAATCCTTCGCCGGCGGCACGTTGGAATATCCGCTGGCGTCGGACTTGATTGCCGATGTCGACAGACTCGCGGCACAGCTTCAGGTCAGTCGTTACGTGTTCCTACAGGCGGTGTTCGTCGTACTGCTGCATCACCTCAGCGAAGACGAGGACGTCGTGGTCGGGACGCCCACGGCAGGGCGCGATCATCCCGGGCTGCAGGACATGGTCGGCTTTTTCGTCAACACATTGCTACTGCGTCACCGGCCGACCCCGGCGATGCGTTTCGATGAACTCGTCGGTGCCGTTGCGCAAACCTTTACCGATGCGCTGGCGCGGCAGGACACGCCTTTCGAGCAACTGGTGGACGCACTGCGGCCGGCGCGGGGACTCGCGCACAACCCGTTGTTTCAGGTGATGTTCTCGGCGCAACGCGGCGAAGCGGTGCGATTGCGGTTGCCCGGGATCGAGGCGAAGGCGCTGGCGGCGCCAAACCTGACCGCGAAGTTCGACCTTTCGCTCGATATCAACGATCGCGACGGCGGCTGCGTCGCCCTGTGGGAATTCGCCACCGATCTGTTCCGCGAGCACAGCGTTCGCCAGTTTGCCGAGCACTATGTGCGGCTGCTGGAAGCGGTGGTACGAGCGCCGAGGAGCACCCTCGCCGAACTGGCATGGAGCGACGAGACGCCGCTGCCCCCATTGGATACGGTGCGGATCGACACGGTGCCGGAGCGAATCCGCCAACATGTGTCGACGCATCCCGATGCGCTGGCTATCGACGATGGCACGCTGCAACTGGATTACCGCTCGCTTTGGGAACAAGCCAGCGCATTCGCCGCGGCCTTGCCGCGGGATGGCGCGCCGGTAGCCGTGCTGGCGCCGCGCAGTTGGCAACTGATCGTCGGCGAGCTGGCGGCATGGCTGGCCGGACGACCGTTCGTGCCGTTGGACCCTGCCCACCCGCCGTCGCACTTGCAGGCCATCATTGCCGACGCTGGCGCCACGACATTGCTGCACCATCCCGGGTTCACACTGGACGTGGCCGTGCCGACCCTCGCCATCGAGCGCCGGGCCGACGCGCAGAGCCTCGCTGATCCAAGTGCAGCCGGCACGCGGACAAGCGACCTCGCCTACCTGATCTACACCTCCGGCTCCTCCGGTGCGCCCAAAGGCGTGATGATCGGCCACGACAATCTGGCCTTTTATGCCGACGCCGCCGGCAAGACTTACGGGCTCGGGCCAAGCGATCGCGTGCTTCATCTGGCTTCTCCCGGCTTCGACATCGCCATCGAGGAAGTGTGGGTCACGCTTGCGCACGGCGCGACGGTGGTGGTCGCAGGCGACGAGTTCCTCGCTGACGGGGTCGGCTTCTGCAAGGCGGTGCAGCGTCACAACATCAGCATCGCCAGTCTGCCGACCGCGTTCTGGCACACGTTGGCCGAAACCGTCGGCGATGCCACACCGCCACCGTCCTGGCGTCTATGCATCCTCGGCGGCGAAGCCATGCAGCCAGCGGCATTGATGCGATGGCAACGGCGGTTTGGGAATAAGCCGGTACTACTCAACACTTACGGGCCGACGGAGACCACCGTCGTGGCCTCCCATTACCGTGTCGGCAGCGATGGGCGTATCGCGATCGGCCGGCCACTCGGCAACACGCATCTACGCGTGCAGCGTAGCGGACGCACGGTTGCGGCGGGCTTGCCGGGAGAGCTGATCATCGGCGGTAACGGCGTAGGCCGCGGATACCACGGTCTACCGCAACTCACCAGTGACGCCTTTTTCGATGCGGACGGAACGTGTTGGTACCGCAGCGGCGATCGCGTGCGCGTGGCGGGCGATGGTGAAATCGAATTCTTCGGACGCATCGACCATCAGATCAAACTGCGCGGCTTCCGCGTCGATCCCGAGCAGGTGGCGGCGGTGCTCGGCACGCATCCAGCGCTTCGCCAGGCGGCGGTGATCGCCGTGCGCGAACAGGACGACACTTGGTTGGCCGCCTATACCGTTGCGGAATCCGAAGACGCCGCGCCGGCCGCCGAGGAACTACGTCAATGGCTGGCCGCCCGCCTGCCCGAGTTCATGCTGCCCGAAGCCTGGCAAACGCTGTCGTCGTTGCCGCTTACCGTCAACGGGAAGCTCGATCATCGCCGTCTCCCGGTGGCGGCCAGACTACGTGTATGCACGCAGTCACGGCCGCCGCAGGGCGAGTGCGAAACCGAACTCGCGGCGATCTGGTGCGAGCTCCTGCGGCTGCCGAATGTCGGCGTGGAAGACAACTTCTTCGCCCTGGGCGGCAACTCGCTGACGGCGATTCGTTGCAAGGCCCGCATCGAATCCCGCTTCAATATTCACCTCGATCTCACCGAGTTGTTCGCACGGCCGACCATCGCCGCGTTGGCCGAATGCATCGATGCCGGCGCCCGTCGTATCGATGGCGACGATCTGGGCTTCCTCAACGACCTGCTCGACGAACTGGAATAACCGTATCCCATGACCTCACAGTCCGAACTTCGCGCGATTGCCGAACGCGCCATCCAATTGCCTCGCGACAAGCAGGATCAGTTTCTCATCCGCCTCGATGAGCGCGGTTTCGACATGAGTCTGCTACCGGTCGTGCCCCATGTCGCCAACGACGCGTCAATGCCACTGTCGTTTGCACAAAAGCGCCTGTACCTGGTTGAGCGCACCGCCGGGAAAGCGCTCTACAACCTTGCCTCGGGGCTGATGCTCGAAGGCGAGCTCGACGTTGCGGCATTGGGCCGCGCCCTCGACATGATCGTCGATCGGCACGCGATTCTGCGCACGGTGTACCGCGAGAACGATGGCGTACCGATGCAGATCGTCCTGCCGCACACGTCGCTCGCATTGTCGGAGTCGACGCTGGACAGCGGCGATATCGAAGCGCAACTGCGCGAGCGGCTGGAGACGCTGGAATCCACACCCTTCGCGCTCGATCACGAGTTGCCACTGCGCATCGAGCTTTATCGCGTGGCGGATCGGCGTTGGGCGCTGCTGTGGTGCGTCCATCACATCGCGTTCGATGCTTGGTCCGAAGGCGTGCTGCAGTCGGAACTGGTGCAGATTTATACGGCATTGGCGCGGGGCAACGCGGGGCGGCTCACAGCGCTGCCGGTGCAGTACGCCGACTATGCGGCCTGGGAAGGGCTCTGGCGGCGCAGTGCGGGATTCCGTCGTCAGGCGGATTGGTGGGCGCAGGCGCTGTCCGGAGTACCGACGACGCTGGAATTGCCATTCGATCGCGCGCGTCCTTCGGCCCAGGCGTATCGCCACACTGGCGCGGAGGCGCGCCGTACGTTGCCTGGCGCACTGACGCGACGTCTTTACGCACTCACCGGCGAACTGATTCCTGGACGCGAGACCACGCTGTATACGATGCTGCAGACCGCGTTCGGCTGGCTGCTGGCGCGCTACGGCAATACCGACGACCTGTGCATGGCGAGCTCGATCGCGAACCGTCGTCGCGCTGAACTCGAACCCCTGATCGGATGCCTGATGAACACGCTGGCGATCCGGCATCGCGTGTCATCCGCGCTGACGTTCCGTCAGGCCGTCATCAACGCGGGCGAGACGATCACAGGCGCCTTCGAACACGCCGAGGTGCCGTTCGAGCACGTGTTGGAATGTTTGGAAGTTCCGCGTGATGGCTCCCGGCCGCCACTGTGTCAGATACTGTTCGTGCTGCAGAACGTTCCCGACGCCGGCGCGCTGGCGTTGCCGGGTGTGAACATCACGCCTCTGACACTGGAACAGCGGCGAGCGCGCTTCGACCTCAGCCTGCGTATTGCCGAGCGGCGTGAAGACGACCATCTGGGCCTGCATCTGGAGTACAGCACCGAGCTGTTCGATGCGGCCACGATCGAGCGTCTGCTGGAAGACTTCGAAGCGCTGCTCGAACAAGTGTGCGCCGCACCCGAATGCCGCTTCGAAGAGGTGGTTCTACGTCATGCGGCGCAGGAATTTCCATCGCCCCCGCCCATCGCGACCGCTCCGGCGGCAACGCTTCTGTGGTCACAGCCAGCGGACGCGCTCGCAGTACTGGAAGGCGATCGCGCATCCACCTATGGCGAGCTGCACGCCGCCGCGGCATCGCTCGCGGCGGTGCTGGATCGGGCCGGCGTGGTCGCCGGTGCGCACGTCGCGTTGT